>NZ_JBVJGQ010000001.1:633482-1130695 GCF_055587245.1 Micromonospora sp. NPDC047756 | reverse complement strand
TAAATCATAATTGGCACTGGCTTTACAAGCACCCTGTTGAGTTCTCAAAGAACAACCACACACCGATCAAAGCACCACACTCAATGGCACCCATCTCGGGGCTTTTCGTACCGCGTCCCCGTCGCTCTCGCGCCGGGCACTTTTACTACGTTACCTCACCGTCTGCGCTGTGTCAAACCGTGTGTCCCGGTCTGTCATGCTTCGTACGGGTCAGCGCCGCCGCTCTCACGCAGCAGCGAACCGCTGCGTCAGGTCGTCGGATTCGGCAGACCGGCCGCTGCGGTTTCCCGCAGTCTCGCCCGGTGCCCTGCCGGTCGTAAACCTTACCCGGTCGGCTTCGCCGCACCAAATCCGCCTCGCGGCCGATCCGGCGAGCCCCGCCCGGACCGTGTCTCCCAGGAGCGAACCCCTGCTTGACCCGGTTGCCATCCCGTTTCGGTGCTCTAGGACTTTCGTCCCGTTTGCCCCGTTCCGCGCTGGCAGAGAGAAAGTTACGCGTCTGCGGGTTTGATCGTCAAATCCACGGGTAGCGGCGCGCGTCACATTCGCTCGTCTGAGCAGTTTCCCCAGTTCAGAGGCGTTCCGTCAGCAGAAGGGCTCGGCGACCGTGCGTAGTGGCAGCGTCGAGCGGCCCGATCCGCAAGAGCAGCGGCGATCAGGACGGCCGCCGCCGGGCGGCGAGCCAGGCCCGGACGCCGAGAACGCCGGCGGTGGTGCCGATTGCCAGAGACGCGGCGATCAGCAGCGCGTGCACCCACAGGAAGCTGGTGGCCGCGCCGTCGGCCACCGTGCCAGACGCCCACGACCGCGGGTCCTGCCAGATGGCCACCGCGAACCTCGGCCAGATCACCCAGGTCCAGACGCCGACTCCGACCAGGAAGAGACTCCACCCTCGCGACAGCACCATGGCAGCCGAGTATGCCAGCGCACCTGCTGCTCACGAGGCTGGCGGCGACCGGGACGGACGGCGACCTCGGCGCGCAGCCGGGCCACCGGCGGGCCGGTTCTTCGCGGCGAACGCCCCGCCGCGCCTGGGCAGGAGCACCGCCGCGTCGAGCGCCGGGCTGTTTCCGGCGTCAGCGGGATGGGCACTGCGAAGGGGGACAGCTGAGGACCGTCCTTTGGAGGTGCCCCATGCAAACCTCGATCTTCAACCCCTGGGCCTGGCGTGATCCGTCCGCCCTGGCCGGCGGATACAGGCAGACCACCCCCTCGGTCACTCCTGCGGAGGGCCATGATGGTGGACACGACGGCCCGGACGCCCCCGGCCCGGGTACGCCCGTCGACCTGGTGGGTTATCAGGTGCAGGCGAGCGACGGCCGCATCGGCACCATCGACGAGACGAGCGACGAGGCGGACGCCGGGCACCTGGTGGTGGACACCGGGCCGTGGATCTTCGGCCAGAAGGTGTTGCTGCCGGCCGGGACGGTCGACCGGGTGGATCACCAGGAGCGCGTCGTGCACGTCGACCGGACCCGCCAGCAGATCAAGGACGCGCCGCCGTTCGATCCGGCAGCGGCCGACCCGGAGTACCGCGACCGCGTCGGCGCCTACTACGCCGACAGCTACCTCCCGCCTCCCGGCGCCATTCCGCGGGTAATCTGAGGCCGTGGTCCGGAGGGGCAACTGCGCAGCCGAGGCGGTCGACCTGGTCGACGGCCGCTCCCTCGGTGCGGTGTCCGAGATTCCGACCGGCTCCGGCGACGGCCGTGAGCAACTTCTGAACGTCCTCCGTGCCGGTGGTCTGCGGTTTCGCGCCGGCGCGCGATGGCGGGCGACTCGCTGAGTCGATCCCGCTGACCGAGCAGGGCTGAGCCAGCCCTGCTCGGCGCGCGCCCACGCGTCACCCACCTTCGGATACGAGAGGCACCACCATGTCCGTCGCACGAATGCTCACCGGTGACCGGCCCACCGGCCGCCTGCACCTCGGCCACTACGTCGGCAGCATCGCCAACCGGGTACGGCTGCACCGACGCTACGAGAGTTTCTTCATCATCGCCGACCTGCACATGCTCACCACCCGCAACCGCCGTGAGGACATCGACCAGGTCGCCGGCAACGCCCGCGAGATGGTGACCGACATCCTCGCCGCCGGCGTCGACCCGGACCGGGCCACCTTCTACCTCCAGTCGGCGATCCCCGAGGTCGGCGACCTCAACACTCTCCTCCAGAACCTGGTGACGGTCCCCCGGCTGGAACGGGTGCCCTCGCTCAAGGACATGGCCCGCGACGCCGGCACGCAGGAGATGCCGTACGGGCTGCTGGGTTATCCGGTGCTCCAGGCCGCGGACATCCTCTGCGTGAAGGGGGAGGTGGTCCCGGTCGGCCGGGACAACGCCGCGCACGTCGAGGTGACCAGGGAGATCGCCCGGCGGTTCAACCACCTGTACGGGCCTGTCTTCCCGGTGCCCGAGTTGATCGCTGCGGACACACCCAGCCTGGTGGGGACCGATGGCGCCGTCAAGATGAGCAAGAGCCGGGGCAACTCGATCGCGCTCTCCGACGACGCGGCGACGGTGCGTCGCAAGGTGCTCGGCATGTATACCGACCCGAACCGGGTGCGGGCCGACGTGCCGGGCACGGTGGAGGGGAACCCGGTCTTCGCGTACCACGAGGTTTTCAATCCGGACCGCGACGAGGTGGCCGACCTGGCCCGGCGTTACCGGGCCGGGCGGGTGGGCGACGTGGAGGTCAAGGAACGGCTGATCGTCGCGCTGGAGGGGTTCCTGGCGCCGATCCGGCAGCGGCGGGCCGAGATCGAAGCCGACCGGGGCCTGGTCGACCGACTGATCGTCGAGGGTACGGAACGGACCCGCCAGGAGGTACGCGAGACAGTGGTCCAGGTCCGTCGGGCGATGGGGCTGACCGGCGCGTACCAGCAGGTGCGACGGCGGGCCGAGCGGAGCCGACGCCGGACGCAGACCTCGCCCTGAGGTCGGGCGTCCGGTGCTCGGCGGAGGGACCGGGTGAGCGGCCCGCCGGCTCACCCGGCCCCGTGACGCACAATGCGGAGATGAGGGGGATTTCGGGCATTCGACCGGTACCGGCTGCGGCAACGCACCGGACCACGATGTTCGAGATCTTCTTCGATCTGGTCTTCGTCTTCGCCCTCACCCGGGTCATCACGTTCATGGCCGGGTCACCGACCGCGCTCACCCTTGCTCAGGGGCTGCTCCTGCTCCTGTTGCTGCTCTACTCCTGGGGGCCGTACACCTGGGTGGGAAACCTGGTGCGCGCGGACGTCGGCCTGGTCCGCGCGGCCACCCTGGTGGCGATGGCGGCCATCTTCGTGGTCGCTCTGGTGCTGCCGGACGCGTGGACGCAGGGCCGGGGGCTCGTCGACGCGCCGCTCGCCCTCGCCCTGGCCTACGTGGTCGGCCGGGCGGTCCAGCTCGTGATCCTGTTCTGGGTGAGCACGACGGACGAGCCACTCCGTTCGACGCTGCGCTTCTTCACCGCGCCGGTGGTGCTGGCGTGGTTTCCGCTGATCGGTGGAGCGTTGCTGGGTGGCGCGGCCCAGACCGTGCTCTGGACGGTCGCGCTGCTGGTGGACATCGGTGGCGCCCGGGTCGCGTCCGCCTTCCGGCCGTGGCAGGTGCGCAGCGTCGGCCACTTCACCGAGCGGTTCGGTCTGGTGCTCATCATCGCTCTGGGTGAGTCGTTGATCTCAGCCGGTGCGGGGCCGCGGACGATGGCACCGGTCAGCGCGGCGGTGGCCGCCGCGCTGCTCGGTCTCGCCAGCACCGTGTGCCTGTGGTGGCTCTACTTCGACCGGTTGGCGCCCGCCGCTCGGGAGGCCGTCAACAACGTGCCGGGCGAGCGGCGCGGCGACGTCGCCGGTGACGCGTACGGACTCGGGCACTCTCCGCTGATCATCGGGGCGATCTACGTCGCGCTCGGCATCGAGGAGGTGATCGCCCAGCTCACCGAGGAGTCGGGGCACCCCGGCCGGCTCGGCTGGTCGGCCGCGACCGCGCTCTACGGTGGTGCCGCCCTCTACCTGCTCAGCAGGTTGGTCTTCCGCCGGCTGACCGTTGGCGTGGTGCACCCGCCGCAGGTCGTCGCGGCACTGCTGCCGCTGGCCCTGCTGCCGGTCGGCCGGTCCCTGCCGCCGCTGGTGGCGCTCACTCTGCTGACCGCTCTCCTGATCGGGGTGACCTGGTTCGAGCGACGGATGGACCGACGCGACGAACGCCCACGAAAAAGCTGATGCGCCGTGTCGATATCCCCGGCCCGCGTTCGTCGTCATGCTGTACGGCGACCCGCCGCACCGAGAGGAGCCGAAACGTGAAGTACATGCTGCTGTTCATGAGCCCCATGGTCGACGGGGAGGTCGTCGACAACGGGTGCAGCTTCGAGGACTGGATCCGCTACGACCGGGAGATGAAGGACGCCGGGGTCTGGGTCTCCGGGCATCCCCTGCAGGACCTGACCACCTGCACCACTGTGCAGGTCAACCCGGACGGCGAGCGCACGATCACCGACGGGCCGTTCGCCGAGACCCGGGAACTGCTCGGCGGGTACGACGTCATCGACGTGCCGGACCTCGACGCCGCGCTGGAGTGGGCGGCCCGCAGTCCCGGAGCCATCGGCACCGGCTCGGTCCAGGTCCGTCCGATCTTCGAGATCGACATGCACGAGTGACAGTGCCGGGTGAGGGGGCAGCCGTCGGGTCGTCGGTGGAGGCGGTGTTCCGGGAGGAACGCGGCCGGCTGCTCGCCTCGCTCGTGCGCCGCTTCGGTGACCTCGACCTGGCCGAGGAGGTCACCTCCGAGGCCATCGAGGCGGCGCTGACGCACTGGCCAACCGACGGCGTCCCCAGCCGGCCGGGCGCCTGGCTGCTCACCACGGCCCGGCGTCGGGCGGTGGACCGGCTGCGGCGCGACCGGGTGCTGGCGACCCGGCTAGCCGTACTGCAGGCGGAGGCCGAGCGGGCCGATCCCGCGCCGCCCGCCGACGCGGACCGCGACCTGCCCGACGACCGGTTGGCGCTCTTCTTCACCTGTGCGCATCCGGCGCTGGCGGCGCAGGATCGCGGCGCGCTCACGCTGCGGTTCCTGGCCGGCCTCACGACCACCGAGGTCGCGCGGGCCTTCCTGGTGCCGCCCGCCACCATGGCCCAACGGCTCGTCCGCGCCAAGCGGAAGATCCGCGACGCGCGTATCCCGTTCCGGGTGCCGGGACCCGACGAGCTGCCCGGTCGTCTGCCCACGGTGCTCCAGGCCGTCTACTCGGTCTTCACCGAGGGGTACGCGGCCAGCTCCGGCCCGGATCTGCAACGAATCGACCTGGCCGAGGAAGCCATCCGGCTGGGCCGGATCCTGCGTCGGTTGCTACCGGCCGAGCGGGAGGTCGCCGGGCTGCTCGGTCTGATGCTGCTGGTCCACGCCCGCCGGGACGCGCGTACCGGACCGGACGGCACCATGATCCTTCTCGACGACCAGGACCGTGGACGCTGGGACGGTCAGATGATCGAGGAGGGGCGGGGCCTGGTGGTGGTCGCGCTGACCGGCCGAGCGCCCGGCCCGTACGGCGTTCAGGCCGCCATCGCCGCGCTGCACGACGAGGCCGCCGACGTGGCCAGCACCGACTGGCCGCAGGTGGTGGCCCTCTACGACGTGTTGCTCGGCCTGGTGCCCTCACCGATCGTGGCGCTCAACCGGGCTGGCGCGGTCGCCATGCGGGACGGGCCGGCGGCGGGGCTCGCGCTGCTCGACGAGTTGGCCGACGAGCCTCGGCTGCGCGGCCACCACCCCTATCCGGCGGCGCGGGCCGATCTGCTGCGCCGGCTCGGCCGGTACGACGAGGCCGCGGCCGCGTACCGCACCGCGTTGGCGCTGGTCGGCACCGAACCGGAGCGCGCGTACCTGCTCAGTCAGCTGAGAGCCGTCGAGAGCGGGTGAGCTGTACCCTTCCCGGGTGAGTCTGCCGCTGCCTCCCGGGCCGTTCGCCGCGTACCTGTTCGACTGCGACGGCACCATCGTCGACTCGATGCCGCTGCACTACCTGGCCTGGCAGCGGGCCCTTGAGGAGTGGGGCTGCGAGTTCCCCGAGGACCTCTTCTACGCCTGGGGTGGGCGGCCCACCGCCGACATCATCGTCGCCCTGAACGAGCAGCAGGGTCTCACCATGCCGGTGGAGGCCGTCGTCGAGCGCCGGGAGAGCTACTACCAGGAGTTGCTGCCGCAGCTCGCCGCCGTGCCGGAGGTGCTGGCGCACATCCACGACGCGCACCGGCGGGTCCCGTTCGCCGTCGTCTCCGGCAGCACCCGCGCGTCGGTCACCGCGTCTCTGGACGCGCTCGGTCTGCTGGACCGGTTCGACGTGCTGGTCTGCGCCGACGACTACACCCGGGCCAAGCCCGACCCGGAGGCGTTCCTGCTGGCGGCGCAGCAACTCGGCGTACCCCCGGAGTCCTGCCTGGTCTTCGAGGACACCGACCTGGGCATCCAGGCAGCGACGGCGGCCGGCATGGCTTCGGTACGCGTGCCGCAACAGCGCACGCCCTGACGTCTCAGGCCACCGTCAGCAGGAGCTTGCCGGCGTACGACGTCTGTAGGCGCTGGTGTGCGTCGCGCACCTTGCCCAGCGGGAACTTCTCCGCGACGTGCACCACGAACGGCCCCGCCTCGATGAGTTCGTTGAGGCGCTGCAACTGACGAGGGCTCGATTCGCCGTCGTACGCGCGGACCGTGACGCCCGGTCGTTCCTGCGGTTCCGGCTGCACCCCGTGGGCGAACGCGACCACCCCACCGTCGGCCAGCGCCTCGGTGAGCTGGTCCAGCGTCGCGCCGCCGGCCATCGCCAGGATGGCGTTCACCCCGCCCGGCGCGGCGTCCCGGACCCGGGCCAGCACGTCGGTCATGTCGCCGTGGCCGTCGAGGGACACGTCGGCGCCGAGCCGGGTCACCAGCGCGACGCCGTCCGCCCCGGACGCCACGGCGATCACGTTCAGCCCCTGCCGCTTCGCCAACTGCACGGCCAGGTGGCCCTGACCGCCGCTCGCACCGAAGATCAGCAGCCAGGCACCGGCCGACAGGCTGATCGTGTCGAGCCCGGCCAGCGCGGTCAGCGCGTCGGTGGGCATGGCGCCCGCGTGCTCGGCGGGGACACCGTCGGGCACCTTCGCCACGTACTCCGCCCTGACCGACGCGTACTCGGCGTAGAGGCCGCCCTTCGGCCGCGTGCTGGCGGAGACGTAGACCAGGTCGCCGGCGGCCAGACCGGTGACCTTGCTGCCGGCCGCGACGACGGTTCCGGCACCGTCGGAGCCGGGCACGATCGGGAGCGCCGAGCCCTCCGGCACCAACATGCCCTGCCGCTCGTACGCGTCCCACACCCCGACACCGGCGCTCAACACCTTGATCAGCACCTCGTCGTCGGCGACCTGCGGGATCGGCAGCTTCCGCAGGGTGATCACCTCCGGCCCGCCGAACTCGTCGAAGGCCGCTGCCTGCATCCGCTCTGGCAGATCCCCGTCAACCATGTGGATTCCCTCTCCGTGCCGGCGTCACCGTCGCAGCATGCCGGCTGGAAAACAGGCGTGGTCCGGAGCTGAGCGTCGTTCACCCACAAGGACGAACGCCCACGCCCTGCCCCGGCGGGCGAGAACCGCCGCCGGCCGGAGCCAGCCGGGGTGACCGGTGCCGTGATCAGGAGGTCCGCGGCTCCGGGCCCCGGAGCGCCTGCTCGACGGCGTCGCGTACGCGGGCGTCCTCGCGCGCCCTGCTCCGCGACCGGCTGCGGCGTCGGTACAGGTACGCCCCGACGAGCACGGCGATCAGCACGACGAGCACCAGCAACAGCATCCAGGGCAGGGCCCAGCCGTGCGCGGTGACCTGGACCGGCTTGAGCGAGGTGGTGGAGCCCGAGGCGTCGGTGAGCAGGGGCGTCAGGGTCGCTGTCGCGGCCAGCGAGATGGCGGGAGCCACCCCGTGCACGGGTACCGACACGTCCCAGCTCTCGCCCGGAAGCAGCTCCGGCGGCGCGGCGACATCCTCGGCCCGCACCCGCAGCAGGCCGAACGGGCCCGAGACGGTCACCGCCTGCTTGCCGGACAGGGCCGCGTTGCCGACGTTGTGGACCTGGTAGGTGATGGTGGCGTCACCCTTGCTGAACGGGTTGGTCGGGCCGGCGTACGTGACGTGGAGGTTCTCGATCGCGAGGTTCGGCTTCAGCTCGCCGCCCACCCGCAACTTGATCCGGATACCGAGGCGGCGGTCGACGTTGATCCCCTCAGCCTGGTCGGCCTGGGTCAACGTGGTGAGGATGCCACCGACGTAGTCCCCGGGCGTGGCGTTCCGCGGAACGTCGACCGTGAAGGGGACCTGGGCGGTCTTTCCGGGCTGGATCACGACGCTGCCGGCGTTCGGCTTCACCCAGGCGCCGATCGCGATCGACTTCTTGTCCCTGGTGAGCAGGTCGAGCTGGCCGGCGTCGGTGGTGAAGCCGTCGGCCGCGTACACGGTGAGGGTGAGCGGTGCCGGGCCGCGGTTGGCCACGACCATGGCGTCCTCGACGGCACCGCCCGGGTTGACGTTGTAGCTGTAGCTGGACCTGGCCTCGCCGTAGCCGTTGGAGGCCGTCCGGACGGTCCAGGCGACGTTGCCGTCCGCCGCCAGGGCGGGACCGGCACCGACACCGACGGCCGCGACGACGGCGAGCAGGGACAGGGCTGTCGTACGGAGGCGTGTCTTCCAGCGCGTTACGGACGGGTACATGTCAGTTCCTTGAGGTGATCTTGGAGGGGCGCAATGGGTGGCGGGGTAGGCCCCGAAGGTGCCTACCCCGCCGCTTGGATCTGTTCGGTCAGCTGCTCAGCGCAGTGATCGTGAGGGTGGTGCGGTAGCTGCCCTTCGTGATGCTGTCCGGGATCTTCAGATCCAGGTCAGCGCCGAGCTTGGCACCGCCACGCGGGTGACCCTGCGCGGCCGCGGCGAGCGCGCTGGAGACCGAGAGGCCCTTGCCCTGGTCGTCGAGCGACGACAGGACCGGGGCACCGGCCTCGGCACCCGCGCCGGCGTCGAGCACGTACGGGTTCCAGCCGAGGTAGGAGCCGGAGAAGGTCTTGTCGGCGTCGGCGAAGTCGCCGACGTTGGCCGAGATCGACCACGGGGCGAGCGACCGGCGGCTGTCCGACACGAGGATCGGGTTGATCTTGCCGTTGGCCTGGAAGTAGGTGCCGTTGCGCTCCTGCGCGGTGCCCAGGTCGACCAGACCGTTGTAGCCGTCGATCGTCCAGCCGAACTCGCCCGGAGCCGGGTTCGGCACGTTGACCTGGATGGCCTGACCGTCACCGTGGAACGGGTGCACCGTCACGTTGTCGACGATCGAGCCGACCGGCTGCCCCTCGGGGGTGTTGACGCAGGAGGAGCCGTTCTCGACCGACGCGTTCGGTGCCGCGCAGGTGCCACTGCGCACGTTCGCCAGGACCAGCTTGTCGCCGCGCACCTGCACCTTGACGTAGCTGCGGACGTGCTCCTGGTTCTGCACCGAGTTGTACCAGTACTTGTTCGGGTCCAGCGGGTCCGGGCCGTTGCCCTTGATGCCGGTGCCGGTGGCGTCCGGCTTCTTGATGTCGTAGTACTTCGAGCCGGAGGCCGAGTTGGCGGTCACGTAGATGACGCCGCCCGGGCCGGGGAAGACGTCGGCGGCACCCGGCTTCTCGGCCGGGTTCTCCTTCTGGCCGTTCTTGATGGAGTAGCTGCGCGAGTAGCTGTGGTCGTGACCCTGCAGCACCATGTCGATGCCGAGGTTCGAGAAGGCCGTGGTGAAGTCCTCCCGGCGCTGCTTGTTGTCGGTGTCGGTCGCGTGGCTGGCCGGCGAGTAGATGGAGTGGTGGTAGACCAGCACCTTCCACTTGGCCTCGGAGCCGTGCTTGTTCACCACGTCGGTGATGTACGCGACGTGCGCGGCGTCGCCGGCGTTGCTGCCGTCGGTCGGCAGCTTGTAGCTGTTGCTGTTGATGTCGATGAACAGCACGTCCTTGTAGACGAACCAGTAGTCACCACCGGACTTGGTGCCCGCCGGGTTCCCGTTGTCGTAGTACGGGGCCGTGCGGTCGGTGTTCGGGGTGAAGTGGTGCTGCTCGTAGGACTTGCCGCCGACGTCGTGGTTACCGATGGTGGCGACCACGGGGTACTGACGCAGCTGGTCGGGGGCCATGAACGAGGTCCACTGACCCTCGTCGTTGGCGGACTCGACGTGGTCGCCGCCGGAGACCAGCAGCTCCGCGTTCGGGTTGGCCGCGGTGGCGACCTTTAGGGTGTCCTCCCAGCCGGCCTGGTCCTTGAGCCGGTCGCCGGACGAGCCGATCTGCGGGTCGCCGAAGAACAGGAAGTCGTAGTCGCCCTCGAAGTCCTGCGTCTTGAAGGCGTACGTCGGCGACCAGCTGCCCTCGGCGCCGACCCGGTACGAGTACGCCATGTTCTCGCGCAGGTTGCTGATCGTGGCGTGCCGGTTGAACCCGGTGGTGGAGGTGTTCGCCGCGCCGACGGCGTCGAAGCTGACCGCGCCGGCCGGAAACTCGCCGTTGACGATCTCGGCGGTCGGGGCGAGCTGGATCTTCTGCGCGGTGTCGGCCGAGGAGTACCAGGTCACGATGCGCTGGGTCTCGTTGGCGCCGACGCCGAGGATCACGCTGCTGATCGTGGTGGACTCGGCCGCGCTCGCGGTGGCCGTCAGGCCGCTGCCGAGGGCCGCGCCCAGACCGAGGAACCCGGCTGCGACCCCGGCGACCAGGCGCCGCCGCACGAGCGCGCTGGCCCGTGTCGAGGTGCTCAATGTCATCGACATTGTTCCCTTTTCAAATAGAGAAATGGATTGTGCCTTCACCCGACGCTGGGGAAGCAATTCCACGCTTTCGCCGTCCGATGAACCGACCATGAACGTGATCTTGCGAAAGACTGCACTTCACGAACTACTTAGCCCTGCTCATGATCCAGAAACGCGCTGCACAAACCAGACCAACCCCATAATGGACACGCCCGCAGAAACGACTCCGGTCGCCCAGAGGCCGGCTTTCGGCGCACGACGGCGCAGCACGAACAGCAGCGGGCAGACGACAGCGATAATTGTCAACTGAACGACCTCGATGCCGACGTTGAACACCACCAGCGACCACAGCAGGGTCCACGACCACGCCTCGTCGATACCCAGGGCGCCCGCAAAGCCGAGGCCGTGCACGAGGCCGAAGCAGAACACCACGCCGAGGCGGATCCAGCCGGCCCGATCCAGGCTGAAGTGGCCTTGCCCGGCCGTCTCCAGGTCAGCCGCGTGCTCGCCACGCCGCCAGATCCCCCACAGGTGCCAACCGGCGACGACGGCGATCGACAGCGCGATGATCGGCTCCACGATCAGCGCCGGCACCTCGACCAGACCGAGCGCGGCGAGCATGAACGTCACCGAGTGCGCCAGCGTGAAGCTGGTGGCCGCGAGCACGATCTCCCGCAGCCGCCGGGACCCGGCGATGAGCGCCAACAGGAACAGGATGTGGTCGATCCCGGTCAGCAGATGCTCGGCGCCCAGAAGGAAGAACTCGCCGAACCGCTGGTACCAGGTTTGCGCCGTCGAGAAGGACGAATTGGCCGCGTCGAGCGCCGCGCTGCCCGAGCGGCCGTCGATCTCGTACGTGACGATCGTCTTGGTGCCCTTGACGTAACCCTCACCATCCGGGAAGAGCCCGCTGCGCACCACGTGCTCGTCGGCCCGCTCCGGGCAGGTCCAGTCGAGCAGCAGGTCCGCGTACGGCACGCCCTCACGCTCGCCGATCGTCGCGTCACCCACCTGGGCCGGTCGGCAGGCCGCACCCCGCGAACTCACCGCGAACCGGTCGGAGACGTACCGGAGAACCGCCGACGCGTGCCCCTTCAGCGCGGCGGCCTGGGCGGCGGTGTCGCCCGTCTCGAACGCGGCGGTTCCCGCCTGGAAGAGCGGGTCGTCGTCGCCGGCATCCGCTGCGGACACGACGAGGAGGTCGTATTCGAGCTCCACACCGGTCCGAATGTGACCCTCATCTCCCGGTGCGATTTTCGCGTACACAGTCGACGAGAAGCCGTGGGCGGACGCCGGTTCGGCGCCCAGAAACGGAACCACCGCTGCGGCGAATCCGACAGCGGCGACGATAACGGTACGGCGGATGCGGCCTGACATTCGACTCCCTCGGTTGGCCAGTGCACGTTGCATGTCGTGGGTGAACGCCAACCCGCGCCCCGACGAACCGCCGGATAACAACTTCCCCGAACGCCCGCCCACCGATTACCGGTCGACGGAATTGAGATAGGAATACGAAGAAGTACGCGCACTTTCCGCCACCACCCGGAGGACGATCACCTTGCGCCCCCCGCTTCGGGCCGTCGCCATGCTGGCCGCGACCGCCGCGCTGGTTTCCGCCTGCACCTCCAGCGGCGACTGGTCCGAGCCACGTCCGGCGCCCAGCGCCCTCGGCACTCTCGGCCCGGGGTTCGTCGACCCCTCCACCAGGCCCGCGCCGGAGGCGACGATCACCCCACGGCCCGGCTCGTGGGCCGACGTCCACCCGCCGAAGGACTACCGGGTCGTCCTGTTGACCAGCGGTACGGACAACCCGACGAAGGCCCTCGTGACGGCGGTCGAGGAGTGGGCCGACGACGAGCACGTCGACCTGAGGACCATCGTCGTCGGCAGTGCGCACGACACCGTTCCCAGCATCGCCAAGGCGATGGAGATGGGCCCGGACCTCATCGTCAGCGCGGGCAACGACCTCGTCGACGGGCTCGCGCTGGTCACCCCGAGCCACCTGGACGAGAAGTTCCTCGTGGTCGGCGCGGAACTCGCCGAACCCACCCACAACGTCACGGCTGTCGACTGGGACGGCGCGTCGTTCCGGGGCGAGGGGCTCGGGATGTCCTCGACGTACGACCCGAACTCGTTCACCGCGGACCGGTGCGCGTCGGCCATCCGGGCGGGCGTGGCCGCGGTCCTCAACGACCTGACCGGGATCGTGGTCTGGCTCTGACGGCCGGACTGGCCCGGCCACGCACCCTCCCCCTGAGTCCGCGCAGACGGGTTCAGCTCGGAGCGGGGCCGCGGTCCAGGAACTCGTACGTGAGCGGTGACCGAGGACACGGTGCACCGACTCCGCTGACAGGGTGGAATCAGAGGTGTGAGCAGAAGGCGCCGGCGAGTGACCTCGTGAGGTCCCCTCCTTCGACCCGCGATCCGGGTTCGTCCAGCGGTGACACGACGCCCGCGGCGGACGAACCGAGTCGGGTGACGCCGGCCCATCGGCAGCGCTGGGCGGTGCAGACGATGGCTGTCACGCCCGACGACCAGGTGCTGGAGATCGGCTGCGGTCGGGGAGCAGCCGTCTCCCTGGTCGCCGGTCGCCTCACCACCGGCCGGATCGTCGCCATCGACCGCGCCGCGACGATGGTGCGGCTCGCGACCGAACGGAACCTGGGCCACATCGAGGCTGGCAGAGCCGAGATCCGGCGAGCAGGGTTCGAGGTGGCCGACCTACCGACCGGCCACTTCACCAAGATCTTCGCGGTGAACGTCAGCCTCTTCTGGTTGGGCGAAGCAGCGCAGCAGATCGCCCGCATGCGCAGCCTGCTGGCGCCGGGAGGACGGCTCTACGTCTTCGGCGAGCGACCCACCGAAGCGCACGCCACCGCGAACCTCACCGCGACCGAGGCACTGCTCCGAACCCATGGTTTCGCCACGACCACAACGAGCGCGACCCGTGGTCGGGGTCAGGTGCTTACCTGTGTCACCGGCACACCGATCCGATGAGCCCGAGCTGATCGCAGCGTTGACATGAGCCGGGCGGGCTCGGCGTGACGCCGAGCCCGCCCGTTCCGGGTCGGTCGAGCTTGATCGAACAGGGTCAGCGCTGCAGGGTCAGCAGACCCGGCCGGTACGGCAGGAGGCCGTAGTCGACGCCGTCGGAGCTGGGGGAACGACCCTGGTAGAGCAGTTGCAGGTTGCAGGCGTCAACGGTCATCGTCTGGTCGGCGTTGGTGCGCAGCAGCTCACCGTGGCTGATGTCGTTGGTCCAGGTGGCACCGCTATTGACCTTGCCGGCGAACGGGTTGCTCTGGGACGCGGCCTGCGGCGTCCACGTACCACCCAGGCTGGTGGCCGTGAACGAGCGGAAGTAGCGGCCCGTCGAGCCGATCGCCTCGACGATCATAAGGTACTTGTTCAGACCCTGGAGCTTGTAGACCTGCACGGCCTCGAACAGGTTGTTCGTGGTGTCGGTCATGATCGTCTGGTAGTTCGAGCCGAAGCTGCCCGGGAAGTTCCCGATCGGCATGCTGGCCCGGTAGATCCGGCCGTTGTCGCCGGCGAAGAACAGGTACATGTTCTGGTCGTCACCGATGACCGCCTGGTCGATCGGGCCGGTGCCGGAGTTGGAGATGCTGCCGCTGAACAGCGTCTGCGGCGCCGACCAGCCGTTCGGGTTGGTCGGGTTGGTCGAGGTCCGGTAGGAGAACGCCGGGCCGCCCCACTGGTAGGCGAGCACCCAGATGTTGCGCGGCGCGAAGTAGAACAACGACGGCGCGACAGTGCCGGAGTTCATCGCGTTCTGGGTGGCCGAACCCATCTGGTTGTAGTTCGAGAAGAGGCTGAAGTTCATCGAACCCCAGCTCGACCCGAAGTCGTGCGTGGTGGCGTAGACCAGCTGCTGGCCGTTGTAGGGGGCCACGGTGAAGTCCTTCAGCGACACCCAACCCGACCTCGGCTGCGCCAGCGCACCCGTCGACGACCAGCGGTAGGTCGACGGAAGGTCGCAGGTGCCGCCCGGCGGCGGGGTGGTCGGCGGCGGCGTGGTGGGGTCGGTCCCACCGCCAACGCGGACGAACTGCCACTGCTGGTTGGTCCCGTTCCAGTCGTCGTACTGCACGATGTTTCCACCGTCGGCGGTCGAGGCGCCCTGCACCTCCATCACCTTGTTGCTGTTGCGGTTGATCAACCGGACGTAGCCGCTGTCCGAGTCGGCCAGCCGGAACTGCTGGTTGGTGCTGTTGTTGTCGGTCCACTGCACGATGCTGCCGCCGTTGGCGGTCGAGAAGCCCGAGACGTCGAGCACCTTGTTGGACAGCCGCGACTTGACCCGGTAATAGCCACCACCGGAGTCGACGAACTGCCACTGTTGCTGGTTGCCGTTGTTGCGGGTCCACTGGGTGATCCGGGCCCCATCGTTCGTGGCCAGGTTGTAGACGTCCAGGGCCTTGCCGCTGTTGCGGTTGACCAGCACGTACCACGCGTTCGTGTCGACCGTCGCCGCGGCGGCGGGCGACGACACCACCGTTACGGCGGCACCACCGACCATCAACGCCGCCGCGCTGGCGGCGAGGATGCGGGGCAACCACCAACGTCGCCGCCGCGAAGGCATGGCGATCGATGGAGACCTATCAAGGGCAGACATGATCCTCCTCCAGTGACCAAGAGCCGAACGGACTGCCCGAGGGTGGGCGTACCGCGACGCGTGGCCGAGCACGCCGGCGTCAGAGAGTTAGCGTTAACAAGACACCGGTGAGCAATAGCGCACGCCTGATTCGAGGTCGACGAAGCAGGGCTTGCCCGGAAAGCCGAGGTGTCGTCGTCCTTAGGCATCGACTGTGAGCGATAACATGCCGTTCGTCAAGACGTAACGTGCTGGGAACATCTACCGCTGTCGACCTGCGGATCTTGAGGTGGAGCGACTTGAACCGCATTCCCGCAGGCATCGCCCCAGATCCCCACCCGGGACCACCGCCAGGCCCTTGAGAGGGCCCCGCGAGCGCGTTAACATCGACGACTGCCCATTGCCGGTGACTCGTTGGTGGGTGCCGGTGAGTTCAGGCTGACGACCGGCGGGAGCGACGGCGCGGCGACGGTCAGGATCGATCGCCGTGCGAGTCATGGCTGACCGGGCGGGCTGCGCCGCGGGGGCACCTCCGGGTCAGACCGCGCCTCGATCAACCAGGCTGAACGTGGTGTTCAGCGGCGCGTCACCGAGAAACTCGACGAAGATCTCTTTCTTGGTCGGGCTCCACTGCACCGGGCCGTGCTCGTCGTTCGTGACGGCGTAGGCGGGGCGCCCCTTGTCGTCCTCGCCATCGCGGTACAACGTGAACAACGTCGCCTTGCTCGGCCGGCAGTCGGCGCCGACCAGGGCCGCGTACCCCTCCGAATCGACCTTGACCCCGAGGCACGGCCGGTGGGCGATCTCCGGGTTGACCGACTTGATCATGTAGTCGACACCGACTGGTTCGAGGACGAAGAGCGCGTCCTTGCCGGTTCCGTTGCCGACCTCGACCTCGCCGTGAGACGGCAGCGACAGGTCACGGTCGATCTCCACCACGTGCAGCAGGACTCGCCGCTGACCGGCCAGCATGGCCTGTGAGGGGTCAACGCTCGCCGACGGTGAGGCGGACGGCTTGCCCGACGCGGGCGTGGACGCCGTAGCGGCCGGTCCGCTCGTCGCCGGGCCACCGCTCGGCGTCGAGCCGGCTCCGTCCTCTTTGGACTGCCCACTCAACAGGTGCGGACCGAACAGGAAAGCGGGCACCAGCACGGCGACCACGGCGGCGGTCGCCCCCAACGCGGTGAGCCAGCCACGCCGGGGTGAACCCGCGCGACCAGCCTTGGCCGGACCTGATGCCAGCGACGGCACGCCCTGGTCAGCACCGCTGGCAGCGGACGACACATGTGGCGGCGTCGCGCCCGGAAGGTGGGCCGGCCCGCCGACACCCACCGGCGACGCCGCGGTCAACAACCCGTCGAGCAACTCCCGGGACGTGGGCCGGGCAGCCGGGTCCTTCTCCAACGCGCGGGCGACCAGATCCCGCAACGGCCCACCGAGCCCGGTCAGGTCCGGTGGTTGGGTGAGGATCCGCATCGCGGTGGCGGTAGGGGAGTCGCCCCCGAACGGGGTGCGGCCGGTCGCGGCGTAGGCGACCAGGGCCCCCCAGGCGAAGATGTCAGCGGCCGGGCCCGCCGGACGGCCGGAAGCGGTGTCGAACCGCTCCGGAGCCATGTACGAGACGGTGCCGACCATCTGGTTGGTCCGGGTGTGCTGGCTCGTCGCCTCGAAGGCTCGGGCGATGCCGAAGTCAATGACCTTGATCCCGCCGGGTGCGACCAGGACGTTCGCCGGCTTGAGGTCACGGTGGATCACCCCGGCGCCGTGGATGGCGGTGAGCGCGGTGGCCACCCCGACCGCGATGCCGTGCAGGTGCGCCCCTCCCAGCGGGCCCTGCTCCCGGACCACCTGGGCCAGACTGGGGCCCTCGACGTACTCCACCACCAGGTAGGGCGGGTCATGGTCCGGGTCGGCGTCCAGAACCTCGGCCGTGCAGAACGGCGGGACCTGGCGGGCGCGAGTCACCTCACTACGGAACCGACCCCGGAACTCCTCGTCGTGCGAGAGGTCCGCACGGACGACCTTGACCGCCACCCGCCGCCCCTGCGGCGAGCGGGCCAGGAAGACACTGCCCATGCCCCCGTCGCCGAGCCGGTCGATCACCTCGTACCCACCGAGGTGGGCCGGGTCACCGGGACGGAGCCCGCCGCTCACGCCGGATGCCCGCAGACCGCGACCACCGCGCGAACCGATCCGCCCATCACCCGTCCCCCTAGGTCACTCCGACGCCGGCCGCAGCCTATCGTCCGCCCACCGAATCCGGTCGATGCCGTCCATCAGTCGGCCACGTCCGGGGCTGCCGACTCGTCCCGGCGGGCGGGCGGTCACCGGCGCCGGTAACTCCGAGTCAGCTCGCTCGTTGGTCGCCGTGTGTCGCAAGCCAGCGGGGACGGCTGATCGATGACGAGCACGGACCGAACCGGGCCACGACGCAACCCCGACTCGTCGGCTCGCGCGACGCTACTGGAGCTGTTCTTCGACGTCTTCTACGTCGCCATGTTCGCGCAACTCTCGATGCAGTTGGCCACGAAACCCACCTGGGGCGGACTGGGACAGAGCCTCATCCTGCTGCTGGCCGCGTGGTGGACCTGGGCGGGCACCGCCATCGACACCGAGTTCTACGACCCCCGCCTACCGGTGATCCGGGGCGTGGTCGTCAGCACGATATTCGGCGTGGTCCTGATGGCGGTCGCCGTACCGGCTGCCTACGGCGGGCGCGGTCTGCTCTTCGCCAGCGCGTACGTCGGCCTCCACCTGGCACGCGGGATCATGCTGGTCGTCGCGCTGCGCCGGCACAGGGCGCACGCCCGCGCCCAGCGGTTCGTCTTCTGGTTCGTGGTCTCCGGAATTCTCTGGCTCGTCGGCGGGCTCAGCGATCCGGCCTGGCGCACCGGCCTGTGGGCCGTCGCTCTCGTTGTCGACTACGTGGCATCCGCGCTGCGTTATCCGACGCCCGGACGAGGCCGGGTACCACTTGACCAGTACGCCCAGTTGAGCGTCCACTTCGGGGAGCGGTACCAGCAGATCGCCATTCTCGCTCTCGGGGAGCTGGCGCTGATGGCGACGCTGCAATTCGCCACGGCGGCGTACACGCCCGCTCGGACCGTCGCATTCCTCGCCGCGATCGTCACCGCGCTGCTGTTCTGGCAGGTCTACGCGTTGCAGAGCAACACACTCGTCGACCGGTCCGCACACCAGAGTCCACGGCAGGCGGTGCGTCTCGCGCCCTACGTGTACGCCGTTGTGATAACCGGAATCATCGCGACCTCGGCCGGGGTGGACCTCGTTCTCCACGAACCTCTCGGCACCACCCCTGCGACCTGGCTCATCGTCATCGTCGGCGGGCCGGTGCTGTTCGTGCTCGGACGGATGGGCTCCGAATACGTGCTGCTCGGCCAACTTCCACCGTCACGACTGGCCTGGCTGGCACTGCTGATCGGCGCCACGCCCGTGTTGACCATGCTGGCCCCGGTCCTCGTCGTACTCGTCACCGTCGGCGTCCTGGTCGGCATCACACTCACCGACACCTGGCGCCTGCGGCGGGCGACGGTGAGGGCGTAGCGCGGGCGACGGTGGTCGGATCACCGCGATCCGACCACCCGCCGCGACCGTACGAGCTATCGGCGACTCCACTGCTGGTTGGTCTGGCCGGTGCAGGTCCAGAGGACGAGCTTGGTGCCGTTGCCCGTACCCACGTTGTACGGGTCGAGGCAGAGGCCGGACTGCACGCCGGTGATGGTGCCGTTGGCGTTGACGTTCCACTGCTGGTTCGTTCCGCCGTGGCAGTCGTAGATGGTGACCAGGGTGCCCGGCGAGGTGCCGTAGCCGGCGGCGTCGAGGCACTTGTTGCCGTACACGGTCAGCGTCCTGCTGCTCGTGTAGGTCCACTGCTGGTTGGTGCGGCCGTGACAGTCCCACAACTGCACCTGGGTGCCGTTGGTGGTGGAAGAGCCGGGGACGTCGACGCAGCGACCGGAGAGGGCACCAACGATCGCGGTGGTCTGCTGCCCGCCGCCGCTGCCCGGCTCGCCGATGCTGCCAGGCACCGACTGCAGGGCGCTGTACCAGCGGGCGGCCATCTTGTCGTAACCGCCGGCCGTTGGGTGGACGCCGTCGATCAGGTCGGCGGTGGTGAGTGCGCTGTGCATGTCGACCAGCCGTACCCGCTTGCCGGCGTTCACCTTGCTCTGCACGATGCCGGGGATCGCCGCGTTGAACGTGCGGGCGGCCGCGTTCTGGTTGCTGTTGGAGAGCGGGATGATCTGCGCGACGAACACCTCCGCGTTGGGAGCCGTGGTGGTGATTCGGTCGATCAGGGTGGAGAGCCGGTTCGGCGCGGTGCTCACGTTGTAGTTCTGCAGGATGTCGTTGGTGCCGATGTGCAGCAGAACGGTCTGCGGCCGTTGCGTGTTCAGCCAGCCGACGATGTTCGCGTCGATCTGGTCGATGCGCCATCCAGGATGCCCCTGGTGGTCGTGGTCACCCAGGCTGGCAGGCCCGTTGAACTGCGACCCGACGAAGTCCACCGTGTACCGCCCGCTGACCAGTCGCTGCCAGAGCCCGATGCGGTAGCCGCCCGGCACCTGCGTGCCCTCGGTGATGGAGTCACCGAGAGGCATCACCCGTACCCCGCCGTTGGATTCGGCGCTGGCCGGGCCGGTCGAGGTCAGCACCCCGGCGAGGACGACACCGAGCGCGGCGGTAGCCGCGAGCCATCTTGCCCTGGTTCGCATAGATTTCTCCCCTGCAGTGGTAGTGCTGACCGAGGGGTCACGCCGTCGCGACCGTCGCCGCACCGACATGACGATGCCGCCGCAGCACTGGGACGGATTGTTAACGCTAACAGCGATTCCTGTAAATTCTTGTCGCTGATCCGGCCCACGTCAAGCGCCGGCAACCCGGGCACCCCTGGCCGACGTGGCGGCGGCGTGTGTCCTGCGTCGCCGGCCGCCCCACGCTGTCGCGCCGCCTGCCGCCCGTGGTCGACCGATCGACTCCGCATCCATCAAGTCGGGGTGTCTGGGACGCACCGACTTCATGGAAGACGAGTGGGCCATGCCGGATGGGGCGGGAGGTGCTCGTGGGGCGCGGGTGACGCGTACACCGAATGTAGGCTTTTTTCGCATAAGCACCTATGACGTGAAGATCATTCGACTACCTTCGCCTTGGCGGCGACAACCGATTTGTCGCCCTCTGCACCTGATGCGGCGTGCGGAACCTGGTGTCCGGAGAAGGGCTAGGTAGCTCGATGTCCAACTATCCACACACCCGAAGATGAGCGACGTAGCGGCAGCTCAAGCCCCGTTGTCAAGGAGGCGGCGGGCGCGCTGGCTCGTCGCCGGAGTGGCCGGGTTGACCGGCGTGGTCGGTCTGGCCGCCTTCACCCCGGCGGGGGTGAGCGGAGCGGCCGGAAAGAACGCAGGCGCTCCCTCGAATGCCGGAAGTCAGGTCCTCGCCGACGGCAGCCGAGGCAGCGGCGACGACCGCGGCGGCCAGGACCGGGGCGGTCGTGACGGCAAGGACCAGGGTGGTCGTGACGGCAAGGACCACAAGAAGGACGACGACCATCGGGACGGCCGGGGCGACGACTTCCGGTCCGTACCCTGCAACTCCGACGAGCTGATCGCGGCGATCGTCCACGCGAACGCCAACTCCGGGGCGAAGCTCCGGCTCGCCGAGAAGTGCACCTACACGCTCAACAGGTCCGCGCCCCAGCCGCCGGTGCCCTACGGTGCGGTCGGCCTGCCGATCATCACCCAGCAGGTCGTGATCGACGGCAACGGATCCACGATCGTCCGCGCGGCCAACGCCACACCGTTCCGGATCCTGGAGGTCGGAACCGGCGGCGACCTGACGCTCCGCGACGCCACCATCAAGGGCGGCCTGGCCGACGGCGGGCTCGGGCAAGGCGGCGGCGGCATCCGGATCGACGTCGGCGGCCGGGCCACCATCGAGAACACCAACGTGGTCTACAACCACACGAACGGCCCGGGTGGTGGTATCGCCAACTTCGGCGTCACGAGAATCCTCGGCGGGAACAGCCACGACAAGGACCGGGACGGCGGCAAGGACCGGGACGGCAAGAGGGACGACGGCAGCGCCATCAGCAACAACAGCGCCGTGTTCGACGGCGGAGGCATCTTCAACAACGGCAACCTCACGGTGCAGAACACCCGGTTGAGTTACAACAACACGATCGGGGTCGTCAACATCCTGCCCATCGGTGGCGCCGGTGGCGGGCTGTCGAACAGCAGCACCGCAGTGCTCGAGAACGTCCATCTGGACAACAACACCGCCGGCTTCCGGGGCGGTGCCATCCGCGGCGGCATCAACTCCACCACCGAGGTCAAGAACGTCGAGGTCAACGACAACCGTGCCGGCAGCGAAGGCGGCGGAATCTTCTCCGACGGCGTCTTCCACCTCAGGCACGGCAAGGTCCACCACAACGAAGCCGGCCAACGGGGCGGCGGCGTCTTCAACCAGATCAACCAGTTCGTGGCCGAGGAAAGCTCCATCAGCGAGAACGTCGCCAGCACGAACAGCACCATCGAACGCGGCGGTGGCATCTACAACGGCAGCGGCACCGTCGTCCTGCGGCGCACGCACGTCGACCGGAACCGGGCCATCGGCTCCAGCTCCCAGGGCGGCGGCATCTACAACAACGCCACACTCACCCTCACCGAAAGCAAGGTCACCGACAACATCTCCACCCTGGCACCCGGCGGCATCTTCAACGACGGCGGCCAGGTCACCGTGGACCAGAAGACCGCCATCAGCGGCAACCGGCCCACGAACTGCACCCCCAGCTCACCGCCGGTGCCCAACTGCTTCGGCTGATCATCCGATCAGGCGGGTAGTGAGGTAGCACGAGACAGGCAATCCGGTCCCGCCCAGGTTCGATCAAGAAGATCGGGCCTGCGGCGGGACCGGCTGCTGTCCGCGGAACGACCACAGGGACCCGAACCGCCGCTCTCCTGCCGAACGACGATCCTCTGGGTGAGCGGCTCAGGTGTCGATGATTTTGTTGTTCTCGTCGATGCCGTGGGTACGCCAGTACACGTCCCACTCGTCGTCGACGTGCTGCGGGATCTTGCCCTCCGGGTAGCGGACGTACGGCGGGGTCGGCTCCTGCCCATCCGGGAAGCAGGCGCTGCCGCCCTGCCCGCCCACCGCGATCGCCGGATACTCACCACCAGCGCAGATGTCCTCCTGGAACGAGCAACCGGTGGTGGCCAAGAGCCCACCCAGGCCAACTGCGGCCAGAGCGATCATGATTCGCGTTCGCATGGAGGGAATTCTGGTCGCCGTAGCAGCGCCTGCCATCCGCACACGTACTCATCTCGCGCCGGGCGTGACGACACGCTACTCAAGAACGTAGTTCCACGCATCAGATGCGCGAGAGGGTCTATGCCTTCTCAAGAACGATCAGGCGGTACTCCAGCCAGCGTCGCGACAACCCATGTTGTAACGCCGATCCGCCAAGCATGTTGGCCCAGAACGGCATCTCCACAAGACGGTTGCGAAGCCGTGGAACCACAGACGTGGCGCCCACAACTAGATTGATCACGCGATCGCGAGGACGACCGAGGCGCAGGTACGACGTGAGATCCAAGTCCTCCACGATGCGGAGACCAGCTTTCTCCGACATGGCAGCCAGTTCAGCTATGGTGTGCAGACTGCCGATCCGCCAACCGGCGCGAAACTGATCCAAACAACGATCACGGGCGGCAAGGCCGTGATCTTTGTCGGTAATCCAGTCGTCGCACAGGATAAGTCGACCTCCAGGACGTAGCCTCTCCACCAGAGACGGGATCAGTTTCTCCAGAGATGGCGAGTGTACGACTGCCTCAACGGCGACCATGGCGTCGTAGTGCGGCTCTGCGGGCAGCTCAGCGAAGTCGGCACAGATCGCTTGACAGCGTTCGGTCAATCCTTCACGAGCGAACCGTTTTGCAGCAATCTCGGCCTGCACCCGACTGATGGTCACACCTGATATGGTTCCGTCCATCTCGCGGGCCAGACGAACCATGGTCGCCCCGACGCCGCAGCCAAGGTCCAGCAACCTTGCGCTTTCGGCAGGCACGTGCCCGCGCAATCGCTCGATTATCAGGCGGTTGACAGTATCCGCCGCCTCCGCCACAGTCGCGACACCAGGCATCCACACCCCGCGGTGGATAGCGTCGCTGCCTGGGCTTTCGGCAACCAACAGAAAGCGACGGGTGTTGTCGTCGTAGTAGTCGGCAACTCGGTCGACATGCCCAACCGCAGCGTCCTTGGATGTGGAACTCATCGAGGCACGTTATCACGCTGGCCCAACCATTCGGGTGTGCCGCGATGCCAGCGGAGGCGGCGTGCCACTCCCGACACTCCAGGTTGGATGCACTCTCTGTGTACGCCGGGTGTCGACCTAGTGACGTATCTTGCCGAGCCTGGCGGTTGCAATCAAGCCCCACGGCGAAGAGTTTGCGCCGAAGTGAGCTGGGGTGCCGGTGCGGCGGCGACCACTTTAAGACCGGCGCATCGGAGGCGTGCCCGGCGACGATCAGCAGGGAAAATGCTACCGATGCGCACCTGCGGTGAAGCCGGCGAGGCAGGCGAACGGCAGCCACTGCGCCACCGGATCCTCCATCTTGACGAACCAGCAAGCGTTCTGATGATCAGAACAACGCATCCATGAATGCCTATTGCGCCCCACGCAAGACATCTGACACTCTCGTCCTCAGCGATCGCTCGGGGCAACCGAGTGACTACGGGGAGGAGTGACTGTGCGTAACAGAGTAGTGAGGACGGCAGTTTCGGCGGCTGTGACCGCAGCGCTGGCGGTTGCCGTTAGCCCGGCAGCCGCCCATGCAGAGGCCGATGACCGGGCAGCGATACCGATTTCATCGGTCATGTCCCCGTCGAAGCCGCTGGCCGCAGTCCCGTTTGGGGTGAGAAACAAGAAGTCCTCCAAATTCCTGCAGGCCAGCAGCACCGCCAACAACGCCGCCGTCCGCCAGCAGAACGCCAGCAGCAGTTCTCTGCAGGGCTGGGTCCTGGTCAACGACTCCGGCTACGTCACCCTTCAGAATTACGGCGTCGTCCGGAACTTGGGAACCTCGGGTGCCAGCACCGCCTCCAATACGTCCGCGGTCATCGTCAACCCCTCCTCAAGCTTCGACCAAGACTGGGTCGTATCGCAAATCGACGACACGTTCTTCTATCTCAGGAACCGCAAGAACACCTCAATGTGTCTGGGAATCGACGGTGCCAGCACCGCCGCCGGCGCGAGGGCCGCCATTTATGCCTGCGGAAACGCCATCAACCAGACGTGGTCTTTCACCACCTTCTAGTTGAGCCCCGCTTGTCCGGTCCGGCTGAACAGGTTGGTTCTGTTTTGTCGAACCGTCGTCCAGCGCGGAGCGGCGTCGTCCACGACCCGCCCACGATCGCTCCTTGATCATGCTGGACGGAAATCAACGATCTCTTTGTCCTCCAAGACAGCCGGGCGTTACACGGTCTGGCAGTCTCGATCGGATCAATTACAGCAAGCTGAGTAGCGACACACGGGGAGAGAGCCATGCGTAGAAGTGTCAGTAAAGCTGCGATTGCTGCGACCATGACCGCAGCAACCGCAATCGCAACCGTAATCATGCCGGTCGCCGCCCATGCGGGACCCGACAGTGCTGGTTCAACGGCCGGCGTGGCACCATCGAGTGCGGACTTCACCGCCGCTGCCAACCCTTTCAAGCTGCAAAACAGGAAATCCCTCAAGATGCTGCAGCCGCAGAACGGCAGCTCTGCCGTCGGGACGAACGTCGTTCAGCAGTCCGACGCTGGCAGCGGCATACAGCGGTGGTACATCGTGAACGATGGTAGTTGGATCAGTCTGCAGAATTACTCTGCGGCCCCAACCCGGAACATGGGAATCAACGGGGGCAGCACTGCCTCCGGAGCGGCGGCGATCATCGCCGCCCCGGGCTCCGGTTACAACCAGGACTGGAAGGTTCTGTGGACCGACAGCACGCAGACCTGGTTCCGACTCCAGAACCGCGGAAGCGGACTGTGCTTGGGAATCTCGGGGGCAAGTACCGCTAACGGCGCGTTGGCTGCTCAGTTCGCGTGCGCCAGCCCGCCCGCTGCGAATCAGACCTGGCAATTCTTGGGCTGATCTCAAAGGCCTGTCCCAGCAGGACTTCCGCCGGCTCCGGAGTGTGACTCCGGAGCCGGCCGAAGTCGTCGGGCAGCTGCAGACCCTGCCGGTCGCGGACGACAGGGGCGAAGCCTTCTGAAGGATGGGCGTCATCGGTCAGGCGTGCTGCGACACGGCTCGACCACTCCTGGCAGCACCAACCTCACGGCACATCGAGATCACCGAACTGCGCGCCCGACTGCAGGCGCAAACGACAACAGGGAAGATAGCCAACTGGCTATCTTCCCTGTTGAACCGCTGTGCGCCCGAAGGGACTCGAACCCCTAACCTTCTGATCCGTAGTCAGATGCTCTATCCATTGAGCTACGGGCGCTCGTGCTCAGCCAGCATACACACCCGGCTTTCGCGCGGAGACTCCGGGATTCGAACCCGGGAGGGGCTTTAAGACCCCAACCGCATTAGCAGTGCGGCGCCATAGACCAGACTAGGCGAAGTCTCCCCGGTGATCCTCAGACCACCGCGCCCGAGGATACAGGTCACCACCCACCGGGAGCAAAACGACTTCCGGGGTACGCCCACCGAGGCCCGTCCGCCCCCGTGTTTCCCCGCTGTGCGCCGGCGTGATCGGGACTACGCTCCATCGATATGCAGGAGCAGCCGCCCAGCGAGTCGACCCGTCGAGAGCCTGCTGAACGAGCGCGTCGACGCTCTCCACGGGCCACCTTCACGCCGCCGGTCGTGGCCGAGGAACCCACCGAGACGGTGGAGCCCGAGTTGGCGGTGTCGCCGGCTGCGGCTCCCGCGAGCCAGCGTCCTCGACGGGCCAAGGCTGCCCCGGCGGTGCTCTTTCAACCACCCGAGCCGGATCGCCCCCTGCCTCGACAGCCTCGGCGCGCGCCGGCCGAACTGACCACCGACACCAGCGCGGAGCAGCCGGCGCACTCGGAGCAGCCGACCGGCGACCAACCGAGCCCAGCAACCGGCCTCGCACCGACACCGCCGAAGGCTCGGACCGCCCCTGTTCGCAGGGCTGACTATCGGCAGGCGGCCGACCCGGCCACCGAGGTGACCCCGGCCACACCGGCGTCCCGCAAGCGCGCCACAAAACCCACCAAGGCGGGGAGTAGCACCACGACCGCGAGCCCTACCAGGGCCGCGAGCACCGCCACGACCGCGAGCACCAAGGCTACGAGCCCGACCGAGGCCGCGAGCACCACTGAAGCGCAGCCCGCTACCGAACCGCAGCCCGCCAAGACCGCGAGCACCACCGAAGCGCAGACCGCTACCGAACCGCAGGCCACAGCCGCGAGTGCCACCGGCGAGGCGAGCGCCAGCACGCCAACGGCACCGGCCAGAGCCGCAAAGACCACCAGGCGCGCGGCCTCCCCACGAAAGAGCACTCCGCCGACCAAGAGCATCCCGCCGACGAAGCTCGCCCCCGAACCCGTGGTCAGGCCGCAGACGGCACTCGCCGAGCAGCAGCTGACCCCGGCGGAACCCGCCGAGCCGCAGGCTAAGCTGGCTCTGGCGCGTACCCCGGAATCGGAGCTGCGCGCGGTCGCCGCGCGCGTGCTCGACCACCCTGGCTTCGCACCGGAGCTGTTGGCTCTGGCCGCGGTACGGGCGCTCGGGCCTGGCGCGGCCGAATGGGCCGCGGGGTTGCGCGACAGGTATCCGGACGCCTCGGCGGACGGCCTGGCCCGGCTGGCGGTCCGGCGGTTCGTCCGCTCGGCGGGTGCGGGTGGGGCGACCGCAGCGCTGGCCGGCTTCTTCGCGCCGGTGGCCGAGTTGGCGGCGGTGCTGTGGACGCACTCGGAGCTGGTGCTGCACCTGGCCGCGGCGTACGGCAAGGATCCGACGCACCCGGACCGGGCCGTCGACCTGCTGGTGCTGACCCAGGTGCACCCGGATCGGGCGAGCGCGGCGGCGGCCCTGGCCGCCGCCGAGAGCGCGGGTGACCCGGTCGAGGGTGCCTGGCCGCGCGCGGCGGAGGCGGCCTGGCGGTTGGCCGCGCCGCTCACGGCGCAGGCCGGTGGTTGGGTGGCGTTGCGGCTGGTGGCCCGGTTGCTGCCGGGCGCGGCGGTGCTCGCGGCGGCCTTGGGTGACGCGGCTGCGGCCGACCGGCTCGCGGCCCGAGCGGTGGCCGTCTACCGACCGGGGCGGCGCTGACCGCTCAGAGCCAGTCGAACCACTCCCGGGGCAGCAGCGCGTAGCCGACGAAGGCGAACACGTCGAGCAGGGTGTGCGCGATGATCAGCGGCATCACCCGCCGGGTGCGCAGGTAGAAGAGGCTGAACACCACGCCCATGATCGCGTTGCCGACGAACGCTCCGAAGCCCTGGTAGAGGTGGTAGGAGCCGCGCAGCAGCGCGCTGGTCGCGATGATCGCGGCCAGCCGCCACTGGAGCTGACGCAGCCGGGTGACCAGGTAGCCGACCACGATCACCTCTTCCAGCACGGCGTTCTGCACAGCGGCGAGGATCAGCACCGGGACCGTCCACCAGAGGTCCGGCAGCGCGGCCGGCACCAGCGTGGCGTTGAGACCCAGGTGGGCCGCCACCCAGAACAGCGCCAACCCGGGTAGGCCGATGAGCGCCGCCAGGCCTGCGCCGCGCGCCACGTCCTGACCGGGCCGCCGGGCGTCCAGGCCGAGGGTCCGCGCCGGGTCGCCGGGGTCACGACTGAGCAGGTGTACGGCGAGCAGCACCGGCAGCAGCGCGAACACGATGCCGAGCAGCTGGTAGGTGAGGTCCAGCCAGGGGCGGGCCGACGCCGAGGTGTTCAGCGAGGCGGTCTGCTTGGAGAGCGGACCGTCGGCGGTCAGCTTCGCGATGATCGAGACCACCGCGTAGATCGCGGACTGGCCGAGGGAAAGGCCGAGGACCAGCAGCGTCTCGGTGCCCAGCAGTCGGCGGGACACCGGGCGGGTCAGCTCAACTGTCACCGCACCACTCTGCCCGACGTCCGGTGGGCTTGACATGGCCGACCGGCCACCATGAGCCGATCGCACATTCTGTGCGACCAGTAGACACTCTCCGTGGAGATTCTATGAGCGCCCGATCCGTTGCCGTCTGGAGAAGGAGCGTTCGTGGACAACCTCGCGCGGTTGCTGAAGGAGAGTTGGACCCTGGTCGAGGACGACCGGGTCCGGCTGACCGAACACTTCTACGCCCGAGTGTTCCTGCTCGACCCCGCCCTGCGGCAGCTCTTCCCGGTGCAGATGACCGGCCAGGGTGACCGCCTACTCGAAGCGATCATCGCGGCGATCCACACCGTCGACGACCCGGAGAGCTTCGACGAGTTCCTCCGGGCGTTGGGCCGCGACCACCGCAAGTACCACGTCGACGAGCAGCACTACGCCACGATGGGTGTCGCGTTGCTGGACGCGCTGCGCAGCACCGCGGGCGACGGCTGGAACCTGGAGTACGACCAGGCGTGGCGGGAGGCGTACGCGGCGATCGCCGCCCTGATGGTGGCCGGCGCGGCGGCCGACGACGACCCGCCGTTCTGGCACGCCGAGGTGCTGACCCACGAGCGGTACGGCCCGGACACCGCCGTGCTGACCTGCCGGGCGTTGCAGTACCCACTGCGGTGGCAGGCGGGGCAGTACGTGAGCCTCGAGGCGCCCCGCTACCACCCCCGGGTGTGGCGTAACTACTCGGTGGCGAACGCCCCGAACGACGACAACGTGCTGGAGTTCCATGTGCGGTCTCCGGGGGCCGGCTGGTTGTCCGGTGCCTTGGTGCGGCGGGTACGGCCGGGCGACCTGCTCCGGGTGGCGGCCCCGATGGGGTCGATGACCCTGGACCGCGCCTCGGAGCGGGACATCCTCTGCGTGGCCGGCGGCGTCGGGCTGGCGCCGATCAAGGCGCTGGTGGAGGAGTTGGCCACCTTCAACCGGACCCGGTGGGTGCACGTCTTCTACGGTGCCCGGCAGGCGGCCGACCTGTACGGGCTGGACGGGTTGCAGGAGTTGGTGGCCGCGCACCCGTGGTTGTCGGTCACCGCGGCGTGCAGTGAGGATCCGGACTTCGACGGCGAGCAGGGCGAGATCCCCGAGGTGGTGGCCCGGTACGGCCCGTGGACCACGCACGACTGCTTCGTCTCCGGTGCCGCCCGGATGGTCCGGTCCACTCTGCGGGTGCTGGCCGCCGACAACGTGCCGCCGCCGAACATCCGCTACGACACCTTCGGCGACCTCTAGACGTTCCTCCCCCCACACCGGGGCGCGTGCCCCTGCCCCCTGGGGCACGCGCCCCGGTCCCTTCCTGCTCAGTAGCGCCAGGGGTGCCCGGTCTCCCGGTACTCCTCCACCGGCACCAGGGGCACGCCGGGTGCCATCCGGTCGACGTAGAGCCGGCCCTCCAGGTGGTCGATCTCGTGTGCGACCAGCCGGGCCATGCCGAATTCGAACGACGTGATGATTCGGCTGCCGTCCCACTGGGCGTGTTCCACGTCCAGGCGTAGCGGCCGGGGCACCAGACCTCGGTGGTCGAAGAAGGAGAGGCAGCCCTCGTACTGCTCGTCGGTCTCCGGGTCGGCGTCGACCACCCGCGGGTTGAGCAGCACGACCGGCTCCGCCGACCGGTCGGGGGGCCGCACCACGGCCGCCGCGCGGCCGATGCCGAACTGCGGAGCGGCGACACCAACGCCCTTGCTGAACGGGTGCAGCTCGTCGAGCCGGGCCAGGGCCATGACGAGCCGGTCGACCACGTCCCGGGCGACATGGTCCTCCCCAGGCAGGTCGAACGGGCGGGCCCGTTGGCGGAGCAGGTCGTCTCCGCGTTGCACGATGCCGAGGCCGCGCATCCGGTCGCTGGGTCGGACCCGGGCGCCGCCGGGGCCGATGTCCGGTTCGGTGTCCGGGCGGGCACGGAACCGCCACTGCATCCGGTAGCGGGCGTTCAGCGGGGGGTCGTCGGTCTGCCAGTCGTAGATCACCCGATCGCCCTCGTCGCGACGGTGTGGTGCCGTCCGAAGCGGGCCCTCCTCCGCGCTGAGCGAGGTCTCCACGCCCCAGACCTGCGGGTCGAGGGCCGCGGGCAGATCCAGACGTACGGCGAGCTGGCGGGTGGGCAGTCGGACGGCCCGCTGGAACCAGGGGCCCCACTTCTCGTGCCCGACGCTGTACGCGTACTCGATGGTGGCCCGGTCTCCCGGGTAGAGGGGGAAGCGTCGCTCCCCGTTCTCGAAGAGCAGCCAGATCTCCTTGAACGCGTCCCGATCGTGCTTGGCTCGCCAGTGCATCGGCTCCGGGTCGCCGCCGCCGTCGTCTCGTCGGGCCTGTATCTGCAACTCGGCGAAGGTGAGGGGATGGTCCCGGTGGTGCCGGTTGGAGCGGCCCGGGTCGTTCGGGTAGCGGTCGACGGCGACCCGGACCAGGTAGCGGGTGACCGGCTCGGTGCCGGCGTTGTAGAGCTCACGGTGGATGACGCACCGGTAACCGTCGTCGGCGTGGCTGAGGGTGGCCAGCTCCCTTTCCACGACCAGCCCGGTGCCGGGTGGCAGCCACTGGCCGGGCAGGTACGGCTCGCGGTGCGGTTGACCTGTCCGGGCGTGCCGAAGGTCGTCGTACTCGCGGAAGCGCTGCCAGATCGCGCCGCTGGCCTCCAGGACGGCCTCCGCGCGGCGGGCGAAGTCCTCGGTCGGGCGGTGCCGACGCCCCTCGACGTGGCTCACGTAGGACGGGTCGAACCCCATCAGGACGGCCAGTTGCTTCTTGGACAGCCCGCGCCCGGTCCGTTGCCGGGCAAGTTCGGCCGCGAAGGAGTCGGCAGCCCGTTCGAGGGGTGAGGTAGTCATCAGCTTCCTCGTGGCCGGGGCTATAAGTTTCACGTTCCGTGCCTGGACACACACGCAAGTGGCATGTTTTCGACACACCGCTTGACAATTCACCGATGTCCATCGATTGTGCGGCGGCGTTTCCCAGCACGGACTCCGGGTAGTAGGCGAAGCACTACACCCGCTGAATGTGCGGTGACCTGGGCGTCCGGGATGCGACCAAGGTGAGGCTTCCCTTACGGCCACGGGCTTGGTTAGGCTAGCCTTAGCTCAGGACGGCACTGGTTCGTCCGCCGGGGCGTACTCCTCGGTCACAGAGACAGGGGACGACTCAGGTGACAGCGGTGATGCCACGGCGCGAGGCCGCCACCACGCCGCTCGCCCCCGTCACCGCTGCGCTCCGGGCCATGTTCGGCACCGACGACCTCCCCGGTCTCGCCCGGGGCCTGCTGGTCGAGGACGAGCTCGGCTGGGCGCCCGCCACCACCCTGATCGACGGCAGCCGACTGCCCGAGCTGCTGAACGGCGCGGCCGTCCGCTGGGGCGGCACCCCGCACGCCTGCGCGGCGCTGGCCTGGAAGTCCTACAGCTACTGGACGGCCCTGCCGGTCGTGCTCGGCTGGGCCTCCGCCCGGCGGGTGCCACTGCTCGACCCGGCCGACCTGCTGATCCATTTCGAGGACCATCGGCAGCTGCTCACCATGGGCCTGCGCCGGGGCACCACGGTGGCGGTGCTGCCGAACGACCCGCTGGCGCTGACCGGCCTGCCGGAGGTGCGGGTCGTCGCCGACGAGGCGGAGCTGCTGGCCGCGCTGCGCGCGTCCCTGCTCGACGCCCACCTGGCACCGCTCATCGCCGCGATCCAGTCCGAGGTCCGGGTGGGCACCCGGACGCTGCTCGGCTCGGTCGCCTCCGGCATCGCGCACGGCATCCTGCGGGCGGCGGACGCCCTGCCCGGCTCCACCGTGCAGAGCATCGACACCCTGCTCAGCGCACTCGACCTGGCCGACCTGATCGAGCTGGTGCCGGGGCCGACCGGTGAGCCGACAGTGCAGCGCCGCACCTGCTGCCTCGCCTTCACCCTGCCCCGCCCGAAGGTCTGCCAGGGCTGCTGCGTCCGCTGAACCAGACCAGGCCGGTATCAGTCGGTCAACGACCGGACATCCCACACCCACACGCCTCCGGTGAAGACCGGTTGGATCCCGGTCAGCTCGGTCATGCCCCGGCGCAGCGCGGCCTCGTACTCGTGTGGCCCGAGGATGACCACCCCGGCCCGCCAGTAGCGCAGGTCGTCGACCGCTCGGACCCGGCTCTGCGGCGTGATCGGCGGCACCGCACCGGTGCGCCGGATGGTGCTGAAGAAACTGCTGGTCGGTCGGGGAGTCGCACCGAACAACGCGACCTTCGGCGGTTCGGCGTTCGGGCGCGTGTCCGGGCCGAGGAAGTAGCCACGGGCCAACGGCATGTCCAGCCGGGTCGCCGCGGACCAGCGCAGCGGCTCGGCGTAGGTGGTGTCCGGCAGCGGCAGGGTCACCACGCTGCGCCCACCGGCCACGTACGGCCGCCACGCACCACTGGTCACGAAGCTGGGGACCGGGTCGGGGCGGGCCACGGGCAGCGGGGTGGGAACGATCGGCAACAGGGCCATCGTGAGCACGGTGGCGGTGACGAAGCGGACCTGCCCCCTCGCGGCCGGGTGCGCGGCGGCCAACTCGCGGGCACGTTCGGCGCCGTAGGCCAGCAGCAGCCCGATGATCGGGGTGATCGCCAACGCCCAGCGTGTCGGCACCACCGAGTGCAGGATGGGCAGGTTCTCCAGCGCTGCCCAGGGGCCCGGCACACCCGTACCCCGGTTGTCGAAGCGGACCTCCCGCCCCAGCGACAGCACCGCGAAGAGCAACCCGAGCGCGGCCAGCGCGAGCACCACGATCGACCGGCGCAGCCACCAGACCAGGGCGATCACCAGCACCACCAGGGCCCACCCGAAGAAGCTGTTCTCCTCGGTCGGGTTCTTGGCCAGGCCCGCGGCGGTGCGCGCGCTACCGGCCAACGACTCCCGGGAGTACGCGACGAACGAGGCCACGTCGCTGGAGTAGCCGCGGATCAGGCGGGACAGCCCGGAGTACGCGCCCGGTCCGAAGAACTGGACGTACAGGGGGTACGCGAGCAGGAGCCCGGCGATCCCGGCGGCGACGGCCAGCCCGGCGAGGAAGGGCCGAGCCCGCGACCGTAGATCCGCGCGGCCGAGGGCGAGCACGCCGACCACCACGCCGAGCCCGATCGCGGTCATCAGCAGGATTTCCAGGTTGAGGAACGCCTGCCAGACGATGACCAGCGCGAGCAGGATCCCGTTGCGCAGCCAGCGGCCCGGTTCACCGAGTCGGAGCGTGCGCCAAATGATCAACGGGACGACGAACTGCGACACGATGTTCGGGTGCCCATTGGCGTGCGACACCATGGCCGGCGCGAACGCGCAGAAGCCGGCCGCCAGCCACGCCGGCCCCCGGCTGCCGATCAGAACCCGGGAGAGCAGGAAATACCAGGCCGTGGCGGTGGCAATCATGCCGGCGGTGAGAAAGATCAGAAATGACGTTCGCGGCCCGAAGAGCAGGGTGATCGGCGTCATTGGCAATGAAATGGATAATACGGACGTATTGGCCATCAGATTGACGCCATCGGGCACGTTCATCTGATTGGAATGGAACGGATACGCAAAGTGCGTGACTACTCGCGCACCGTGGGCCATCATCCATTCGAACTGCGACTGATCGGACTGGTTGTCCCGCACATCGCTGCCTGGGTCCAGCCAGAGTCGACAGGTGACCCAGAAGCCGAGCACCACGAAGCTCAGCACGGCGGTCAGATCGGCCCGCATCCCCCTACGGGAAGGCCGATCGGCACCCGAAGCCGCCTCCGCCGACGGCGCGGCGGCCGGGCCGCGGTTGCCGCTGGGCACGTCCGGTTCAGGAGTAGTCATGACAATTCATAGGGTAGTCAGCGTATGGCACCGCCGTGACATGTTTCGGGGTACTGCCGTACTATGTGCCGGGTTCGCCGACCGCCGATCACGAACCCACCCCCCGACCACAATTCGGCCACCCCGATGCCTCGATTCTTTCGCCGTCCCAGCGGATGATTGACTCTGTCAGTCCAGGCACGGGTCGAGTTCATATCGTGAGGAATCGACGCATGGCAGAAATCACTGGGGATCAGCGCGTGCAGTCCGAGGTGCTGGAAGGCCTGGCAACCGCTGTCAACCACCGGCGCTGGTTCATCGAACTGGCCGTGCCCTACCTCGGCGACGACCCGATCGAGATCGGCAGCGGTCTCGGTGACTACGCGCTGGAATGGTCCGAGCGGCTGCCACGGTTCACCGCCACCGAGGCCGACCCGGACCGCCTGGTGCAGCTCAAGGAGCGCCTCGCCGACCGTCCGAACGTCGACGTCCGGCAGATGCTGCTGCCGCACAACGACCGGGGCGACTACAGCGCGGCCGTCTCGTACAACGTCCTGGAGCACATCGAGGACCACGTGGGCGCGCTACAGAGCATGCGCGACCTGGTCCGACCCGGCGGCGCCGTGATCATCATCGTGCCCGCGTTCCAGTTCGCGATGGGCCCGGCCGACATCGCCACCGGACACGTCCGCCGCTACACGAAGAAGACGCTCGGGGCGGCCATGACCGCGGCCGGTCTGACGATCGAGAAGATGCACTACGCCAACGCGCTCGGGCTCATCGGCTACTTCATGGCCACCAAGGTCTTCCGGCTGATGCCGAAGGAGGGCCCGATGGTCAAGGTGTACGACACCCTCGTCCTGCCCGCCACCAAGGCCGCCGAACAGCTCGTCCTGCCGCCGTTCGGCCAGTCCGTCTTCGCCGTAGCCCGCGTCCCAGCCTGACCCAGAACCCCCGCCGCACCCCACACCCCGCCCCGCCCGCCCGCCCGGCCCGCCCCGCCCCGCCCCGCGATCTTGCACTTTCTGTCGTCGTCATGCCTGGTGTGTCAGGAATGCCGGGACAGAAAGTGCAAGATCGCGGGAGTTGAGAGGGGCCCGGGTGGGTCAGTCCTTGATTTGGTATGTGGGGCGGATTACTGCTCGGGCGAGGGTGTGGAACGTGAGGTTGAAGCCGACGTAGGCGGGGGTGGCGTCGGGGGTGAGGTCCAGGCGGTCGACGTCGAGGGCGTGCACCGCGAAGACGTACCGGTGCGGGCGGTCGCCGGCCGGCGGAGCCGCCCCGCCGTACCCCTGCTCGCCGTAGTCGTTGCGGACCGAGAACGCCCCACCGAGGTCGGTGCCGGCCGCGCCACCCGCCCCGGTGGGCAACTGGGTGACGTTGACCGGCACGTTCACCAGCACCCAGTGCCAGAAACCGCTGCCCGTCGGCGCGTCCGGGTCGTAGCAGGTCACCGCGAAGCTCTTCGTCTCGGCGGGAAAGTCCGACCAGGCCAGCTGCGGCGAGACGTTGTCACCCCCGGTGCTGCCATGCGCGTGCCGGGCATCCATCGGCTCGCCGTTCTGCACGTCGTCGCTGGTCAGCGTGAACGAGGGCAGCGTCGGCAGCAGCTCGTACGGGTCCGGGGCGATCGGTCGTTCCAGGGTCATGAGGACGCGTCCTTCCGATGTGCGGAGATACCAGCCCCTTCTTACCCCGCCGCGGCCCTCCCGACGACCGGAAGCACGCGCTGACCGACTGTGGTTTCGCAGAGCTACGGTTGAGTTCGGGCAACGTTCCGCAGGGGGACATCGTGGCCGGCATCTGGCGGGACTTCGCGGTAGCCGTCCTCACCGCGTTCCGCCGCCGGGACGAACGAGCCATCACCGACGACCGCCGGCGCGCGGTGGAGCGACTGGCCGAGGAGATGATCCGTCGGGAGCGACGAACCGTCGACCCGCCGGAGTGACCGCGAGGCCGGACGCCGGAACCCTCCGGAACGAACCGACAAGATGATCTGATGTGGCGGATCTTCCGGTCCCGGCCGGTGATCACCGCGGAGACTCACCGACCGACGCTGTTCGAGGTCTTCTTCGACCTGGTGCTCGTCTTCGGGCTCATCCGGGTCACCACGTTCATGAGCGAGCGCCCCTCGTCGGTGACCCTGGTGCAGGGCCTGCTCGTCCTCATGCTGCTGTGGAACTCCTGGCTCGTCTACGCCTGGCTGGGCAACTACGTTCGGCTCGACGTCGGGTTGATCCGGGCCGGCATCGCCGTGGCGATGGCAGCGGTCTTCCTCATCGCGTTGGTCCTCCCCGAAGCCTGGGACACCGGCAGGGGTACGAGGACACCCCGGCTGATCCTGGTGCTGGCGTACCTCGTGGTGCGGTCGACCCAGTTCGCTCTCTTCTACTGGGTGTCGGTGGACGACCCCCGGCGACTCAGAACCGTCCGGCTCTACGCCCTCAGCACAGCGTTGTCCTGGATCCCGCTCGTCCTCGGCGCGGTGTTCGGCGGCACCGCGCAGATCCTGCTCTGGGCGGCGGCGCTCATCATCGACATGGGCGGTGGGGTGCTCGCCCTGCTGGTGGGCGGGTGGCCGGTACGCAGCCCCGGCCACTTCGCGGAGCGGCACGGCCTGGTGGTGATCATCGCTCTCGGAGAGTCCCTGATCTCGGTGGGCGCCGGCGTCGGAACTCAGATGATCCACTGGCCGACCCTGCTGGCCGCGCTGCTCACGCTCACCGTCACCGGGTGCCTGTACTGGTTGTACATTCCCAGCGCGTCGAGCGCCGGGAACGCACTGACGACGGACTCCGGACTGCACCGGGGCTTCGTGGCCGGCAACGCCTACAGCGTCGCCCACCTCCCGCTGCTCGCCGGAACCGTCTACGTGGCGCTCGGGGTCGAAGAGGTGCTCGCCGGCATGGCGCACGGAAAGTCGCACGAAACCCTGCACTGGATCCCGGCTGTCGCGCTGTTCGGCGGAACCGCCCTGTACCTCGCGGGCCGGGCGACGTTCCTGGCACTCAGCGTCCGGTGCGTACGACCCGAGCAGTTTCTCGCCCCCGCTGTGGCGCTGCTGTTACTCCCCGTCGGCCGTTACCTGCCCGGCCTGGCCGCTCTGGGCCTGCTCACCGCGTTCCTGGTGATCCTGCTCAGCTACGAGGCGTGGACCAAGCGCAGTGCCGCCGGGATCGACTGACTCGCGCCAGATCCACTCGACATTCAGGAAATCGTGGCATTCGGGCCGACATAACACCCCGACTTTCTGGAAGTCGGGGTGGATCAAAAATGGCGGAGGGTGTGGGATTCGAACCCACGAAGACATCGCTGCCTTACCGGTTTTCAAGACCAGCGCCATCGGCCACTAGGCGAACCCTCCTTGGCCGTCACCCGTGGGCGTACGGCCACGCATAGTCTGCCACGGCTCGCTCCGGGCGGCCCGGCGTCCCTCCCCGGTGCGCCGGCCAGGCGGTCTGCCGCGTCCATTGTGGGCTGGACGGTGCGCCTGCGGCACCCGGGAAGATCGGGAAGACTGGGCCCATGCGAGCCATCACGATTCCGGAGCCCGGTGGACCTGACGCGCTGGTGTGGGCCGAGGTGCCCGACCCGGAGCCGGGCCCGGACGAGGTGATCGTGGACGTGCGGGCCAGCGGAGTGAACCGTGCTGACCTGCTGCAACGGCAGGGGCACTACCCGCCGCCGCCGGGCGTGCCCGCGTACCCCGGGTTGGAATGCTCTGGGGTGATCACGGAGGTTGGCGCGGACGTCGCCGGGTGGGCGGTCGGGCAGCAGGTCTGTGCGCTGCTGGCCGGCGGCGGGTACGCGGAGCGGGTCGCGGTCCCCGCCGGGCAGTTGCTGCCGGTGCCGGCCTGCGACCCGGTCGACGCGGCGGCGCTGCCCGAGGTGGCCTGCACGGTCTGGTCGAACCTGGTCCGGGTGGCGCGGCTCGGCGCGGGTGACACGCTGCTGGTGCACGGTGGCGGCAGCGGGATCGGCACCTTCGCCGTCCAGTTCGGGGCGGCCCTGGGCGTGACGGTGTTGACCACCGCGCGGGAGGCCAAGCATGCCCGGCTGCGTGAGCTGGGCGCGGCGCACGCCATCGACTACCGCGAGCAGGACTTCGTCGAGGAGGTTCGGCGGATCACCGACGGGCGCGGGGTCGACGTCGTCCTGGACATCATGGGTGGGTCCTACCTGGGGCGGAACGTCTCCGCGCTGGCCACCGGCGGTCGGCTCGTGGTGATCGGAATGCAGGGCGGGCGCAAGGCCGAGTTGGATCTCGGGGCGCTGCTGACCAAGCGGGCCAGCATCGCCGCGACGTCGCTACGGTCCCGTCCGCTCGCCGAGAAGGCGGAGATCGTCCAGGGCGTACGGGACGAGGTGTGGCCGTTGGTCGAGGCGGGCCGGATCCGGCCGATCGTGGACCGGCGGCTGCCGATGACCGAGGCGGCGCAGGCGCACCGGCTCGTCGAGTCGAACGACCACTTCGGCAAGGTGCTGCTCACCCGCCCCGCGGGCGGAGGGTCGGCCGCCAGTTGAGCGAGCCGGCCGGCCCGGCCGTCAGTTGAGCGAGCCGGCCAGGTCGGCCGCCAGCTGAGCGAGCCGTCCGGCCCGGCCGTCAGGTGAGCGAGCCGGCCGGCGTCGGGTCGACGGTCGGTCGGGGCAGCACCAGTCGGGCGCCCGGGCCCTCGCCGGCCAGCGCGTCCTCCGGGTTGTTCAGCGTGCAGCGCTGCAGGGACAGGCAGCCGCAGCCGATGCAGCCGTCCAGGTCGTCGCGGAGCCTGCTGAGCAGCCGGATCCGCTCGTCCAGCCGGCTGCGCCAACTCGCGGACAGCCGCGCCCAGTCCTGCGGGCTCGGCGTGCGGGCCTCCGGGAGCGAGTCGAGTGCCTCCCGGATCTCGTCGAGCGAGACGCCGACCTGCTGGGAGATCCGGATGAAGGCGACCCGCCGCAGCTCGGCGCGGGCGTACCGGCGCTGGTTGCCACCGGTGCGGTCGGCGCGGATCAGCCCGAGCCGCTCGTAGTAGCGCAGCGCCGACGGTGCCACCCCGGAGCGGGCGGACAGCTCACCGATCGTCAATGAATCCGGCATCCCCAGGTCCTTGAGTTGAAGTCCACTTCAACTAACAGAGTAGTGGCATGGCCACCACACTGACCACCGACAGCAGCGCCCGACTGCCGGGGCTGATCCGGCGACTGACCGGCGACGAGAAACACGCGCCGAGTGCGCACTCCACCGTCGACGTGCTCCAGGTGCTCTACGACCGGGTGCTGCGGGTCACCCCCGACAGCGCCGACGACCCGGAGCGGGACCGGTTCCTGCTCTCCAAGGGCCACGGACCGGCCGCCTACTATGCGGTCCTGGCCGCGCACGGCTTCATCCCGGAGGCCTGGCTCGACGACCTGGCCGGGCCGGAGAGCCGGCTCGGCCACCACCCGGACCGGCTCCTGGTGCCCGGGGTCGAGATCGGCTCCGGCTCTCTCGGGCACGGCCTCGGGCTGGCCGTCGGCACCGCGCTCGGCCTGCGAGCCCAGGGGCTGGGCAAACCCCGGGTGTACGTGCTGCTCGGCGACGCCGAACTGGACGAGGGATCCAACCACGAGGCGATCGCGTACGCCGGAGCGACCGGCCTGGACAGGCTCACCGCTGTCGTGGTCGACAACGCGTCGGCCAGCCACGGGTGGGCCGGTGGCATCGCCGGCCGGTTCACCGTCAACGGTTGGACCGCCGACACCGTCGACGGCCGGAATCACGAAGCCCTGTACGCGGCACTGACCGGGCACCGACCACGACACCCACACCTGGTGGTCGCCCGCATCGAGAGCAGGGGATGACCGACATGCGTACCGCCTTCATCGACACCGCCACCGCGCTCCTCGACGAGGATCCGCGTACCGCCCTGGTGCTGGCCGACATCTCGGCGAGCCAGTTCGCCTCCGCCGGTCACCGCCACCCGGACCGGGTGCTCAACGTCGGGATCCGGGAGCAACTGATGATCGGTGTGGCCGGCGGGCTCGCCCTGACCGGGCTGCGTCCGATCGCGCACTCGTACGCGACGTTCCTGGTGGACCGGGCGTACGAGCAGATCAAGTTGGATCTGGACCACCAGGGCGTGGGCGCCGTCCTGGTCAGCATCGGCGCGTCGTACGACGGGTCGGCTGAGGGTCGCACCCATCAGTCGCCCGGAGACGTGGCGCTCTTCGACTCCCTCGGTGACGGCTGGACCGTCCGGGTGCCCGGCCACCCGGACGAGGTGGGGCCGCTGCTGCGCAACGCCGCGACCACCGACGATCCGGTCTACCTGCGGCTCTGCGAGCAGCGCAACACCGAGGCGTACCCGGACGCCACCCGGCTACGGGTGCTTCGGCAGGGCTCGGGGGATGCGCCCCTCGTGGTGGCGGTCGGACCGATGCTCGACCCCACCCTGGCGGCGACCGAGGGAATGGACGTGACAGTGGCGTACACCCACACACCACGGCCGCTCGACACGCCGGGGCTGCGGGCGCTGGCCAACACCGACGTGGTGCTGGTCGAGCCGTACCTGGCGGGAACGTCGAGCGCGCTCGTCAGCCGGGCCCTGGCCGACGTGCCACACCGGCTGCTCGCCCTCGGGGTGGGTCAGACCGACCTGCGACGGTACGGAGATCCGGCCGACCATGCCCGGTGGCACGGGCTGGACGCCGACGGCCTGCGGCGGTCGATCAGCGCGTTCCTGGGGTCAGTTGGCGGCTGAGACGGCGGGGCGGCGGCGAGCGCGCTCGCGCCCGAGGATCCAGATCGCCTCGACGCCGTCCTTCCAGGTGATCTTCTTGCCCTCTTCGCGGCCGCGGGCCCGGTAGCTGATCGGCACCTCGTACGGCCGGATCCGGCGACGCAGCAGCTTGCCGGTCACCTCGGCCTCCATGCCGAAGCCGCGCGAGCGCACCCCGAGCGACCGGTAGAGCGCCACCGGCATCAGCTTGAAGCAGGTCTCCAGGTCGCCGATGTACGAGTTGAACAGCACGTTGGCCGCCATCGTGACGCCCTTGTTGCCCATCACGTACCAGAAGCTGTAGGCGCTGTGGCTGCCGAAGGTGCGATTGCCGTAGACCACAGTGGCCCGGCCGTCGAGCACCGGGTCGAGCAGCTTGGGGATGTCCTGCGGGTCGTACTCCAGGTCGGCGTCGAGGATGACCATGTAGTCACCCTCCGCGCTGTCGACCGCCGTCTTGATGGCGGCACCCTTGCCGGCGTTGCGCTGGTGGGTGATGACCCGAAGGCGCGCGTCGTCGGCGCGACCGAGGACCTCGCCGGTGCCGTCGCGGCTGCCGTCGTCGACGACGACCAACTCGATCTCACACGGATAGTCAACCGCCAATGCCTGCTTGAGGGCATCCGCGATGCGTTCTTCCTCGTTGTAGACCGGCATGAGGATCGAGAGCTTCACGGGGATCTCCACGGTGGCGGCAACACGTCGGCCATAGCCTAACCTGGTTGGTTTGTTAACCGCGTACCGCTACCGCTGGGCAGTCGACGCGGCGGCCTCAGATCAATGGTGTTTACTTCCGCCATGTCGGCTGCCGGCTCCCTGCTCGCGGTGGTTCCTGCCGCCGCGGTGCTTTTGCTCATCGTCGCGGCGATGCCACGAGAGGCTGGCGCGGTGGCACCGCTGCGGCTCGCCGTGGTGCGCGCCGTCCTGCTCAGCGGGGCGTACGCGGTGCTCGTCGTCGAGGTGCTCGGCGCGTCGCACGCGCTGACCCGAGGCGCGTTCACAGTCGCCTGGCTGCTTCTGCTGGTCGCCGCCGCGGTGGCGGCCGGTCTGCGCTGGCGACGGGCGACCCGCCCCGGGCAGCCGTCCGCCGCCACACCGGTGCCGGTCAGCGCTGCGCCGGCAGTCAGCACCGCACCGCAGCCGGTGGCGGTCGGCGCGGTGGTGCCCGGTGGCGGACCCGACGTGTCCGCCCCGGCCGCCGAGCGCGGTGAGCCCGACTCCACGCCGATCCGGGCCGCTCGGGGGTTCGCTGACCTTCGTGCCGCGGCGGTCGACGCGTGGCGTACGGCCCGGCCGGGTGAGCGGCTCCTCGCCGGCACGGTCGGCGGGCTGGTCCTGCTGGAGCTGCTGGTCGCGCTGCTGGCCGAGCCGAACAACTTCGACTCGCAGACGTACCACCTGCCGAAGGTGGAGCACTGGGTGGCCCAGGGTGACCTGGACTTCTGGCCCACCGCCATCCACCGGCAGGTGACCATTCCGCCCGGAGCCGAGTACCTGCTGCTGCACCTGCGCCTGCTCACCGGCGGGGACCACCTGCACAACCTGGTGCAGTGGGCGGCCGGCGTGGTCTGTCTCCTGGTGGCCGCACGGATCACCGCGCAGCTCGGCGGTGGCCGGCGGGCCCAGTTGCTCACCGCGTTCGTGCTGGCGACCACGCCGATGGTCGTGCTCCAGGCGACCAGCACGCAGACCGACCTGATCTGCGCGGCGTGGGTGGCCTGCGCGGCGACCCTGACGCTGGACGGGCTGAGTCGACGGACCGGCTGGGGCACGATGCTCGGGCTGGGGGCGGCCACCGGGTTGACCGCGGTGACCAAGACCAGCGGCCTGATCGCGGTCGGTCCGCTGCTGGTGCTCTGGGGGCTGGCCCAGTTGAGGTTGGCCTGGGCCGACCGATCGGCACCGGCCGGGCCGTCAGTGCCCGGCGGAGGTCGGCGGGCCTGGCCGGTCGGCGGGCTGGCCCGCACCGTCGGCGGTTCGGTGCTGATCCTGGTGGTCGCTGCCGTGGTGGTCGGCCCGTTCCTGGCCCGGGTGACCGCCGAGTTCGGGCACCCGCTGGGGCCGCCCCGGCTGCGCGAGTCCATCCCCATGGAGCGGCACGACCCGGCGTCGGTGGCGGTCAACGCGCTGCGGATCGGGCACACCGCGTTCGACACGCCGCTGGCACCGCTGCGGCGGGCCGGGGCCGAGGTGATCATCAGCGGCGCCGAGGCGATCGGGGTGGACCCGCAGGACCGCGCCATCACCTTCGGGCGGGAGCTGTTCCCGGAGCCGGCCTGGTATCCGGACGAGGACCGGGTGGCGTTCCCGCTGGCCGGGGCGTTGGCACTGATCGGTGCGGTGATCGCGCTCGCCCGACCACGGCGGATCACTCCCGAGCGGGCCGGGTCGCTGCGGGCGTACGCCGTGGTGGTGCTGACCGCCGTGCTGCTGCACACCGCGATGATCAAGTGGCAGCCGTGGGGCAACCGGCTGCTGCTCTACGCCGTCGTGCTCGCCACGCCCCTCGCCGGCCTCTGGCTGGACGCACTCCTGCGCAACCGCGCGGGTGGGCGTCGAACGATTGCCACCGTGGCGGCCGTCACCGTGCTGGCCACCTCGGCGCTGGCCGGAGTGCTCGCACTGTCGTACGGCTTCCCGCGTCGGCTGGTCGGTTCCGGCTCGGTGTTCACCACCTCGGACTGGGACACCCGGTTCCTGCGCCGCCCCCAGTGGGCCGACGAGTTCCGCTGGGCGGCGACAGCGGTCCAGGACAGTGGTGCGCGACGGATCGGGCTGGTGCAGCAGAACGACAACTGGGAGTACCCGTGGTGGCTGCTGCTGCGGCAGCCCGACGGCGGCTCACCGGACCTGGTGGCGTTGCAGTCGGTGTTGCCGGAACGACCGCCGGCCGATCCCGCCTCGGTCGACGCGATCGTCTGCACCGGCAACCAGGCGGCCTGCGCCAAACTCGTCCCGGCCGGCTGGCGGCTGGAGTTCCGCGGCTATGTCGGCTACGCCCTGCCGCCGGGCCGCTAGAGCCGCCGTGGGGGGCGGATAGTCCGATCCGGGCGGTTCTGCATTCCGCGCGCAAGGATCTGAGGCGCATTCACATCTGTTGATCCGCACGTTACCGTCTGGTAACTCAATCGACGTCCCGCGATTGAGCCGAAAGGAGTGCGTCGATGCCTGCAATCCCCGCCAGGCCCGAACGCGCGACCCGACGACGGGCCATCACCGTCGCCGTCGCCGTCGCCGCTCTCGTCCTACCGATGCTCGCCGGACCGGCCACCCCCGCCACCGCCGCCGACCGACCAACCGTCCAACCGCTGCCCGCCAACCTCGAAGCCATCCGGGCCGCCGAAGCGACCGCCCTCTACGGCAGCCCCGCGATCCGCCCGATCGAACAACGGCGTACCGCGCTGATCACCATGGGTGACAGCGAAATCTCCGGTGAGGGGGTCGGCAACTACGTCCCCGGCACCCACCAGGACGGCAACTGGTGCGACCGCTCGTACGACCAGGCGGTCTTCCGCACCGGCATCACGTCGGACGCGCAGTACAACATCGCCTGCTCCGGTGCCACCCCCTGGAACCTCATCGCCGGCGGCCCGACCCAGCACAACGAGCTGAACCAGGGCGACCACCTGGGCATCAAGGCGCGCAACACGCACGTGAAGCTGATCTGGGTGGTGGTCGGCGCGAACGGTGACGGCACCATCCAGTTCGGTCCGGTCGCCACCGACTGCGCAGTCCGCCGGGTCTTCTTCCAGGGCGCCTGCTACCCCACCTACACCGACCAGTGGACGATCCGCACCGACGGCAGCCGGCGGGCGGTGGAGTCGGCGCTGACCGACATCCGGCAGACCATGACCAACGCCGGCTACCTGCGGTCGGACTACGAACTGGTGCTGATGTCGTACCCGAGCCCCGGCAGCCCCGACGTGGAGGACAACCCCAACTTCCCCGGCTGGTACTCCGGCGGTTGTCTGCTCTACCTGGCCGACGCGGCGTTCGCCCGGAACAAGGCGGTGCCGATGTTCGAGTCGGCGCTGCGCTCGGCCGCCGCGAACACCGGAACCCGCTACCTCGACGCCAGCCGGCTCTTCCACGGGCACGAGGTGTGCACCGACAACACCTCGGTGCGCGGCCTCTTCATCGAGGTCGGCATCTGGAACGAGAACGCGGCCCGACAGTCGTTCCACCCCAACGCCCGTGGGCACGGCATGTTCGCCCAGTGCATCACCCAGTTCTGGAACTCCGGGCAGACCCGGGCGAGCTGCGTCGACCCGGCCAGCACCGGCGGTGGCGTGCTCTACCCGGGCCTGCTGGAGTTCAAGCAACTACGCAACCTGGCCACCGGCACCTGCGTCGACGGCAAGGGGTACGACTCCCGCAACGGCACCGCGCAGCAGCCGTACTCCTGCCACGGTGGGCGCAACCAGGGCTTCTGGTACGACCCGGCGCGGCGGTCGTTGCACTCGGAGCTGTCCCACGACCGTTGCCTGGACGTCGCCAGCAGCTCGATGACAGCCGGCACCGCGGTCAACATCTACGACTGCAACGGCACCGGCGCGCAGCAGTTCGTCTTCTCCGGCAACCAGATCAGGCCGGCCGCCGCCAGCAACCTGTGCGTGGCGTTCGACAACCCGTTGCTGGGCAGCTCGCGCCTGCGGTTGGTGAACTGCGGAAGCAGCACCCGACAGCAGTGGTCGTTCGAGGCCCGTACCGCCGCCAACCCGGTCGGCTACGGTCACGACGACTTCATCGGCTCCCGCGTCTACTGAGCAGGGTCAGGGGCCCTGGCGTCGGCCAGGGCCCCTTCGCTCACTTGACGCGGGGAACGAGGACGAGCCGGGCCACGCCCTTGTCGCCGTCCTTCGCGCCGGCTACCCCGAGCGTCGCGCCGACCTTCACCTCGCTCGGCTGCACCGCGGCCCGCCGCTCGACCACCCGCAGGTCGTCGCCGAAGGTCCAGGTCATCGTGAAGCCGTCGGTGGACTTGACGGTCATCGAGTCGCCGTCGATCGCTGTCACCTCGCCGCGCTGCACGGCGACGGTCTGCGTACCGCCGTCCTTCGTCTTCACCACCGCCTCACCGTGCAGGGTGTTCTTACGCAGCAGCACGCGGGCCTGGCGGCGCTTGCGCCACTCCTCGCCGCGCTTGTCCCGGGCCTTTTCCTTGGCGGTGCGGGACGCGTCCGGCGTCGGCGTGGCCGGAGCGGCGACGGTCCGCACGTCCAGGTCGTCGGCGTCGAAGCCCATCGCGGTCAGCGCCTGACCCTCGACTCCCATGGCGGCGGCGACGTCGACGGCGACATCCCGGGCGGGCTGGCTGGCCACCTCGGCCGCGCCGCAGCCGCTGACGCCGAGCGCGACCGCCGTGAGCAGTGCCGTGGTGCCGGTGGCGATACCCCAACGTGGCATGACTCTCCCCCTCTGTCAGTGGAGCCCCCAGCCTCGCCGGGAAGGACGAGGGGAGCGTCAGGCCGACGTTCGGGTCAGGTAAGGATCGCCGGGCAGCCGGACGGTGAAGGCGGCACCGCCCTCCGGCGCGTGCCCGGCGGCGATCTCCCCGCCCAACCGGCGGACCAGCCCGGCGGCCAGCGCCAACCCCAGCCCGCTGCCCACCTTGCGCACCCCCCGGTAACGCTCGTGCAGCGCACCGCGTTCGAAGGCCACCGCCAGGTCGTCGTCGGTGAACCCGGGCCCGCCGTCGCGGATCTCCAACACGCCGCCGTGCGCCGGGTCCGCGCCGGCCGGCCGGACCGCGAGCACCACCGGCGACCCCGGGGGTACGACCCGCAGCGCGTTCTCCAGCAGCCCGTCCAGGACCTGCCGGATCCTCCCCGGATCGGTGTACGCGGGCACCGGCTGACCGGGCGTCTCCACCCGCAACGGCACCCCCACCGCCGCGCACCGACCGGACCAGGTCGGCTCCGCGTCCAGGGCCAGCCGGGTCAGGTCCACCGGCACCGGTTCCAGGGGAAAGTCGGCGGCCTCCAGCCGGGCCAGTGCCAACAGGTCGCCGATCAGCCGGTCCAGGTGCTGGGCCTCGGCCAGCATCGTCCGACCGGTGTCCACCGTGTCGTCGGCGCCGAGCACCCCGTCGGCGAGCGCCTCGGCGTACCCCCGGATCGCGGTCAGCGGGGTGCGCAGCTCGTGCGAGACGGAGAGCAGGAACTCCCGCTGCCGCCCCTCGCTGGTGGCCAGCGCGGCAGCCAGACCGTTCAACGCCTCGGCCAGGTCGGCGACCTCGTCCGGCGACTCGACCGGCACCCGGACGGCCCGGTCCCCGGCGCGCAGCCGGGCGGCGGCGGTGGCCGCGACCCGGATCGGCCGGGCCAGCCGGCGGGCCAGCAGCAGTCCGGCAACCACACCGGCGGTCAACCCGGCCAGCAGCGGCAACCAGAGACTGAGCAGCACCCGGGCCCACAGCCCGTTGGCCAGCGGACGGGAGAGCACCACCCCGTTGCCGCCGGGCAGGGCCCGACCCTCGACCAGGGCCCGCTCACCGTTGACGGAGCGGCGGGCCGACACGTTGCGGCCCTGCCCGATCCGCTGCACCACCCGGGGTGGCAGACCCGCCCGGTCGGCCGCACCACGGCGGATCAGGTACGCGTCGATGTCCTGGTCGCGCAGTTGTTGGATGAGCCGTTCCTCGTCGGCGCTGCGACCCCGGTCGAGGCGGGTCCGCAGCACCTCGGCGGCGAGTCGGGCCTGGGCGGCGAGCGCCTCCTGCTCACCGCGCTCCGCGCCCCGGATCGCCAACGGCACCGCGACGATGGCGGTGACCAGCACCGACACCAGCGCCACCGCGCAGGTGACGAGCACCGCGCGGGCGGTCAGCGTACGGCCGGGTCGGCTTCGTCGGGTTGCGGTGGGTGGGGCGCCGACCACCGGCAGGGCCATGGTCGGCGACCCGACGCGCCCGGGGTGGTCAGACATCTACCGCGTACCCGACGCCGCGATGGGTCCGGATCACGCTCGCCGGGCCGAGCTTCGCCCGCACCTGGGCGACGTGCACGTCCACCGTCCGGGTGCCGGCGTGCGCCGCGTAGCCCCAGACCCCGGCCAGCAACTCCTCCCGGGTGAAGACCCGGCCGGGCCGGGCCATCAGGTGGGCCAGCAGGTCGAACTCGGTGGAGGTGAGCTGCACCGGGGCACCGGCGGCGAGGACCGTACGGCGGGCCGGGTCGAGGGTCACCGGGCCGACGACCCGTGGGCGGTCCGCGCCCTCGGGGCCGCCGGCGGATCGGCGCAGCACCGCGCGGACCCGGGCAACCAGTTCCCGAGGGCTGAACGGCTTGGTGACGTAGTCGTCGGCACCCAACTCGAGGCCGACGATCCGGTCCACCTCGTCGTCGCGGGCGGTGAGGAAGATGACCGGGGTCCAGTCGCCGGCCTCGCGGAGCCGGCGGCAGATCTCGGTGCCCGGCAGACCCGGCAGCGCGATGTCCAGGACGCAGGCCACCGGGCGCATCCGGCGAGCCGCGCTCAGACCGGCCTCACCGTCACGTTCCAGGTGAACGCCGAAGCCGTCCCGGGTCAGGTAGAGCCGGACCAGGTCGGCGATGGCCGGCTCGTCCTCCACGACGAGGACGAGCCCGCGATGCGGTGGTTCGACGGTCACCGGCCCATGATTGCCGACTGCGCAGCCTCGGCGCGATCGGTCTGTGTTCGAGTTCGGTAAAGGCGGGGTCAGCTCACCAGGACGGAGCGAACAACCCGGGCCGAGTGGCGGCCGGCGCGTCACCGATGCTGGCGACGACCCGCGCGCCCGGCGGCCGCAGGCGGGTCCGGAACGCCTGGTTGAGCAACGCGTCGAGCTGCCAGACCTGCTTCGGGTGACTGGTCCGGATCAGGAACCGCTCACGGATCCCGTCGATCGCGGTGGCCGCCATCTCGACCGACTGCAGCCGCGGGTCCGGGCTCCAGGTGACATTGCTCAACTCGCGCAGCTCGGTGTTGAGGTGCAGGCGCAGTCGGTGCAGGAGGCGGGTCTGCTGGGTCACCACCAGGCGGCGGTGCGTGAGTAACAACAGGTAGTCGCCGGTGACCGGGCGGTCGGGGCGGCTGCAACGGGTGACCAGGATGGTGGCGTCCCCGGAGCCGACGCAGCGCCGGAAGACCGGCATGTGCCGGCTCACCGTCTGCACGGCCAGGCCAGCCTCAGCGGCGGCCGGGAGGAACGTTCGGGAGAAGACGTCCATGACCTGCCCAACGACGTCCCCAGCAGGGTGACGTGGGTCACCCGGGATTTTTGGAAGTTCCACGCCGCCTGTCGCACTGCCTGTCCGACTTCCGACTCGGACGGATCATGGTCAGGGGTTCGGCTGAAGTGGGCTGGCGGCGAACAGCTCCTCCAGCCAGCCCGGGACCGCGTCGGCGTACTCGGCGCGGGACTCCTCGGCGGTGTCCAGGGCCCGACGCCAGGACAGCGACCGGCTCACCGGCCCCAGGCCGATCGCGAGGTCGGCGGCCTCCACGAGGGTCCGCCGGTCGTACCGGTCGGTCCACACCTCCAGGTACGCGTCGCGCAACCGCACCAGCTGGGCGTCGGCGGCGGCGAGCTTCGCGGCGTGCCCGACGGAGCGCAGGGTCACCAGCAGCGTGCCGAACGGGTGCGCCACGGAGGCGTCGCCCCAGTCGAAGTAGCGGTACCCGGCCGCGCCGGCGAAGATGTTGCCGTCGTGCAGGTCGTCGTGTTGCACGGTCACCGGGATGCCGAAGTCGGCGAGCCGACGACACCGCCGCGCGTACGCCGGCAGCTCGGCCCGCAGCCGCTCGTGCACCTCGGGACCGAGCCCACCCTCGGCGCCGATCAGCAGCGCCTCGTGATCGTCGAGCAGCTCGGCGAAGAGACCGGCCAGCACCTCCGGCCGCTGATCCGGCACGCCCAGGGCGACCAGCTCGTCGGCGCGCGACGCGCTCGCCAGCTGCAGCGCCGCGTACCCGGGCAGCGCCCGCTCCCAGTGCGTCAGGTCGGGGTCGCGCGCCAGCACGTCGCGCAGCGACTCGCCGCCGTCGGGCAGCAGCGACCAGCCCTGCGCCGGGTCCACCGCGATCGGCGTCAGCACCCGGTCGGGCGTCAACTCGGCGAGCGCCGCGATCAGGACGGCCTCGTGCACGGTGCCCGGGTTGTTGGCCTTGAACCACACCGGGCCGTCGTCGGTGGGCACCCGCCACACCAGCGACCACGGCCGCAGCCTCGGCTCCACCAGCCCGGTCACCCGTCGGCCGGCCTGGCTGAGCTGCGCGTCGACCCAGGACCGGGCCCGCACCTGCCACTGCTCGCTGGACCAGTCGGGGGCACGCTCACCGGCGATCGTCGTCACGCTGGGCACCCTAGGCCGTCCGCCCGACGTTGGGGAGCGCTTTTCCGGCCGGCACGTCCCGGCGTTCCAGCGAAGGCCGATTGCGCACTCTGCGAGATGCGAAGAGGCAACCCTGAGCGACATCATCGCTGCGCATAGTCACGCGCGAATCGGCCCGGGGAGTAGAGCTATGACGGAAACGCGCACCACAGGCACCCGAGACTTCGCGGGTCCCCTCGTCGCCGAGCGTCCACAGCGCAACGGCGTCATCATCGCGGCGAGCGTGGCGGCCGGAATCCTGCTGGCCGTGCTCTGGTCCTACGAGTTCGTCGACTCGGTCATCGGTGACAGTGTCGCCAGCGGGCTCCTCGGTCATGACGCGAAGGCGACGGCGATCTCCGGTACCGCCGCCGGCCTGGTGTTCGCGTTCGTGTCGGGCCTCGCCGGCACCTTCACCGCCTGCAACATCGCGATGCTCGCGTCCATCGGGCCGCTCGGCGCGGCAAGCGGTGGCAACGGCGACCGGCTCCGGCTGCTGTTGCGGCCGGTCGGCTACCTCACCCTGGGCATGGTCGCCGTCGCCGCGGTGTACGGGTTCGTCGGAGTCCTCCTGGGCGACCGGCTCCCCCAGCTGTCCACCGAGACCGCCGGTGGGGTGCCGGTACGCATCATCCAGTCGTCAGTGGTGTTCGGCGTCATCGGACTGGCCCTCATCTACCTCGGGCTGGCCGCGATCGGGACGGTGCGGGACGTGTTCGCCGACCGACCGGTCGCGCGGGTGATCACTCTCGGCGCGCTCATCGGCGGCTTCCTCATCGGCCGGCCGTACCCGCTGTTCAACAAGTTGTTCCACTGGGCGGTCGACAGCGGCAACCCGCTGTACGGCTCGGCCGCGTTCGTCCTGCAGTCGCTCGGCAACATCGTCGTGGTCACCGCGCTGTTCGCACTGCTGATCATGCTCAGCCGCGGCCGGTTCATCAGCTGGCTCGCCGCCGACGTGAGGCGCAGCATGGTGCTCAGCGGCGCCCTGCTAATCGCCCTCGGGGTCTTCACAGTCGTGTACTGGGACGTCCGGGTGCCCTCGATCTTCGGCTTCGGCTGGTTCCCCACCATGTTCTACAACCACTGATGCCGATGCGGGCCGGCCGCCCTCGGCGAACACGGCACGTACGAAGATGCTCCGGCACGTGAGATCCCCCGATGCTGTTCGGGTGACTGGCGCGGCAGACCCGGACCGGTGGAGCGTGGCCAACACGGCGCTGCGAACGGCAGCCGACCGGTTCACCGACCTGGTGTCCGCCGCGCCCTCGCCCGGTGTGATGGCGACCGCCGACTGGACAGTGGCCGACACGCTGGCACACGTGGTGTCGATCGCGATGTTGTACGTGTCGAGACTGGAGGGCACCGAGGTGCCCATCCGGGTGCCCGGGCTGGAGGACCTGCTCGCCACCACGAACGTGGACACGGTTGCCGACGCCAATGCCCACGTGCTCGCCCACTTCACCGAACGCGACCCGCAGGTGCTGCTGACGCAGCTCGACACCATGATCAACCGCATCCTGGCGACGTCGGCTGATCCGCGATCGACGGTGAGTTGGTTGGGCAACGCGCGGGTGACGGTCGGCGGCCTGTTCGCCCATCTCATCAACGAGCTGCTGGTGCACGGCTGGGACATCGCCCGGGCGCTCCGCCGGCCGTGGCCGATGCCGGACGAGCACGCCGCGCTCTACTGGGACCTGTTCATGTTCGACATGCTGCGCGACACGTACGGGGTGCTGCTCAACACCGACCTGCCGACGCCCCGGCACGATGTGTCGGTGCAGTTCCGCTCACGGTACGTACCGACGACGACGCTGACGCTGGGCGACCGCCGGGTGTGGATCGCGCCGCCCGACGCCCCGTTCGACGCGAGCGTGACGTTCCGCCCCGCCCGGTTCAACCTGATGATGTTCGGCCGGATCAGCATCGCGCAGGCGGTGCTGAGGCGCGACGTCGTCGTCGGGGGGCCGAGGCCGTGGCGACTGCCCGCGTTCCTCCGGGTGGTGCACATGCCCAACGGCCGGCTCGCGCCCCCACCCGCATCCCGGCGCAGATGACCGGCGGGTGGCGGTGCCCTCAGACCAGCTCGACGATCGTGGCGTTGGCCATGCCACCGCCCTCGCACATGGTCTGAAGGCCGTAGCGGATGCCGTTGTCCCGCATGTGCTGGAGCATGGTCGTCATGATCCGGGCACCGGAGCCGCCGAGCGGGTGACCGAGGGCGATCGCCCCGCCGCGCGGGTTGAGCCGCTCCGGGTCCGCCTCGGTCTCCGCCAGCCAGGCCAGCGGCACCGGGGCGAACGCCTCGTTCACCTCGTACACGCCGATCTCCTCGATGCCCAGCCCCGCGCGGCGCAGCGCCTTCGCGGTGGCCGGGATGGGCGCGGTGAGCATGGTGACCGGGTCGTCGGCGGCGACCACGGCGGTGTGGATCCGGGCCAACGGGCGCAGGCCGTGTCGGCTGGCCCAGTCGGAGGTGGTCACCGCTAGGGCCGCGGCGCCGTCGGAGATCTGGGACGCGGAACCGGCGGTCACCACGCCGTCGGCGCGGAACGGGGTGGCCAGTTCACCCAGCTTCTCCAGGGAGGTCTCCCGGCGGATGCCCTCGTCGGCGGCGAACTTGCCGCCGTCGGCGAGCGGCACCGGGGTCAGCTCCGGGTCGAACGCGCCGGCGTCCTGCGCGGCTGCCGCCTTCTCGTGGCTGGCCAGCGCGAACTCGTCCAGTTGGGTGCGCGAGAGACGCCACCGTTGGGCGATCAGCTCGGCCCCGACGCCCTGGTTGAACGGCAGCGGCGCGTCGTCGGCGAAGCCCTCGACGCCCCGGTAACGGGCGCGCAGCTGGTCGCTGAACGGCATGCCGCCGGCCACACTGGAGCCCATCGGCACCCGGGTCATCGACTCGACGCCGCCGGCGACCACCAGGTCGGCCTGACCGGAGAGCACGGTCGCGGCGGCGAAGTGCAGGGCCTGCTGGCTGGAGCCGCACTGCCGGTCGAGCGTCGTGCCGGGGACCGTCTCGGGCCAGCCGGCGGCGAGCACCCCGTTGCGGGCGATGTTCCACGACTGCTCGCCGACCTGGGACACGCAGCCCCAGAAGACATCGTCGACCTGGGCCGGGTCGAGCCCGGTGCGCTCGGCGAGGGCGCGCAGCACGTGCGCCGAGAGGTCGACCGGGTGGACGCCGGCGAGGCTGCCCTTGCGCCGGCCGACCGGGGTACGTACCGCGCCGACGATGACCGCGTCACTCATGTTTACTCCCCGGTAACTTGGGCTGCCCCGATCCTACGTCGTCCATCGACCTCCCCGCGTCGATCATGGACTTGTGGTGGGCAGAAGATCCCGCTTCACACCATATGAGGGGCACCACAACTGCATGATCGACGCGTGCGGGGGCGGCGATCCGGCTCATCGCTGGCATGCTGGGCGGGTGACTCAGACCTCCCCGGCCCGGCAGTGGCGAGTGCCGGCGAGCCTGCCGGCGGCGAAGCTGGCCGGTGCGGTTCTGCTGATCGCGCTCGGGCTGCTCTTCGCCGACGGCGACCCGGTCCGGCTGGCACTGGCCGTCCTGGCCGCCGCCGCGCTGGCCGGCTGGGCGGTACGTGACCTGGTCGCACCGGTCCGACTGACGGTGGACCCGGCCGGGCTCACCGTCATCCACGGCTTCGCCGGCCGGCGGCTGCTGCCCTGGTCGACCGTCGAGGCGATCGCCGTCGACCGGCGGCCCCGGCTCGGGCTGACCAGCGAAACCCTGGAGATCGACGCGGGCAACTCGCTGCATCTGTTCGGTCGGTACGACCTGGGGGCCACCCCGGAAGAGGTGGCCACCGCACTGCGCGCCGCCCGCCCGGTCAGGTGAGCAGTGCGGCGGCCGGTCAGGTGAGCAGTGCGGCGGCCTGTCAGGTGAGCAGTGCGGCGGTCCGGAAGAGCACCAGCGCGAGCAGGATCAGCAGGATCAGCGCCGCACCGGTGACCTGCACCAGCGTGCGCCGACCTCGCGGCGCGTACGCGAGCACCAACGCCATCAGCGCGCCGACCACCAGGCCGCCCAGGTGCCCGGGAATCGAGATCCCCGGCACGGCCAGCGTGAACACCAGGTTGATCACCAGGATCGGGATGATCCTGGAGATGTCCCGGCCCAACCTGCGCTCGATGATGATCAGCGCGGCGAAGAGACCGAACACGGCCGTCGACGCGCCGACGGTGGCCGCCCGCGGGCTGCTGAACAGGTAGGCGGCCACGTTGCCGCCGAGGCCCGCGATCAGGTAGAGCGCGGCGAACCGCACCCGCCCGAGGTTGGCCTCCAACGACCGGCCGAGCACCCACAGCGCCCACATGTTGAGCAGCAGGTGCAGCACGCCGTAGTGCAGGAACATGGCCGTGACCAGCCGGTACCACTGGCCCTCGGCGATCCCGCCCAGCGTGTAGTCGGAGAGGTAGGCCCGGCCGAGCACTGCACCCCACTCGGTCAGCGGCGTGCTGCCACCCATCAGGCCGCCGAAGCCGGAGCCGCCGACCGCCGCGTCCCCGCCCCGGGCGGAGGCGATGGAGGCCAGCAGGAACAGCACGTTCACCGCGATCAGCGCCTTGGTGACATAGCCGTGCCGGCCGGCCGTACCGCCGCCGAAGGCGGTACGCGCCGGCCGGACACTGCGACGTCCCTCGTCGACGCACTCCGGGCACTGGTGCCCGACGGACGCCTCCCGCATGCAGTCCGGACAGATCGGCCGGTCGCAGCGGGTGCACCGGACGTAGGTCTCCCGGCCGGGGTGCCGGTAGCAGACCGGGGTGGTCGGTGGAGACTCGCTCACCGGGCCGACCCTCCGTCCGCCACCGCACGGTCCACCGGCACCGGCCGTGCTCCGGAGCGCTCAATCATGCGAGCAAAGGTACCTCGCCAGTCGCTCAGGAAGCGGACCGCTCGATCTCGACCCGCTCGATGACGACGTCCTGGAGCGGACGGTCGCTCGGACCGGTCGGGGTGTTCGCGATCGAATCGACGATCTTCACCGACTGCTCGTCGGCGACCTGGCCGAAGATCGTGTGCCGGTTGTTGAGGTGCGGCGTCGGGGACACCGTGATGAAGAACTGCGAACCGTTGGTGCCCGGTCCGGCGTTCGCCATCGCCAGCAGGTACGGACGGTCGAACCGCAGCTCCGGGTGGAACTCGTCGGCGAACTTGTAGCCCGGGCCGCCCCGGCCGGTGCCGGTCGGGTCGCCCATCTGGACCATGAAACCGCTGATCACCCGGTGCGAGATGGTGCCGTCGTAGTACGGACCACTGCCCGGCTGACCGGTGCGCGGGTCGGTGTACTCACGGTTGCCCTCGGCCAGGTCGACGAAGTTGCGGACGGTCTTCGGCGCGTGGTTCGGGAAGAGCTCCAGCCGGATCGGGCCAGCGTTGGTGTGCAGGGTGGCGTAGACAGCCTCGGCCACGGGTACTCCTCACTCGTTGGTCAGTTCCATGCGGATCCTCCCATGTGCCCGATCTGGCATCGCGGAGGCATCCGAAGGTGGAGGATGACGAAGGAACAACTCCCAGGAGGTAGGACCGTGTTTGGATTCGGGCGGCGTAAGTCCCAGGGGCAGTTGGCGAAGGCCGAGCTGAACCAGAGCATCAGCCACCTGATGCTGGCAGCCAACCACGCCGCGAAGGGCGCTGGCGCGACCGTCGGCCCGCGGGTCCAGGTGGCCCGAGGTTACGTCGCACCGACCGCCGCGAAGGTACGCGACCGCGCGTCGACCGGCTGGGGGACGACTCTCACCACGCTGGCACCACTGGCGGCGGCTGCTCGTGACGGCGCCGCGCAGGCCGGGCCGCTGACCAGGAAGGCCAAGTCGAAGACCATGCGGATCACCGGTAAGAAGAAGCAGCCGCGTCGTCGCGGCTCGATGATGACCGGCCTGTTGGCGGCGGGCGCCATCGCCGGTCTGGCCGGCGCGGTCGCGCTGCGTCGCCGCCGGGAGCAGCAGGAGTGGGCCGAGTACGACCCGACCCGCAGCACCCTGGAGCCGATGCGCGACGAGGTCGACTCGATCGAGGTACGTACGCCGTCCGCCGCCCGGGGTTCCGACGGGTCCGCCATGTCCGGCGCGGCGGCGGGGATGACCGGCGCGGGCAGCTCGGCGGTGGCCGGCGGCTCCAGCGCCAGCACCACCGCCCCGGCCAAGCAGACCGGTGTCCGCCCGACCGACAAGGTCCCGTCGGTCGCCGAGGGTGCCACCGACGTCTCCGGTCGGCCGACCGACGACCTCACCAAGGCACTGGGCAAGGACACGGCCCGCACCAACGGCCGCCGCTGAGCTCGACAGCAGCGCATCGGAGCGCCGGCGAGTGGGTCCACCCACTCGTCGGCGCTTGCGCGTTCGCAGCGCGGTCGCCGGATCAGAGCCAGCCGTTGCGGCGGAACCAGCGGTAGAGGGCCAGTGAGACGCCGAGCATGAGGGCGAGGGCCACCGGATAGCCGTACGTCATCTTCAGCTCGGGCATGTTGTCGAAGTTCATGCCCTCGACGCCGGCGATGGAGGTCCAGACCGCGGCGATGGCCGCCCACGCGGCGATCTTGCGCATGTCGTTGTTCTGGTCGACGGTGACCTGGGCCAGCCGCGCCTGGAGGATCGAGTTCAGCAGGTCGTCGTAGGAGTTCACCTGCTCGACGACGCGGCTCAGGTGGTCCTGCACGTCCCGGAAGTACTTGCGGATCTCCTTCGGCACGTCCCGGTTGACCTGCGAGGTCAGCGTCATCAGCGGCCGTTGCAACGGCACCACCGCCCGCTTGAACTCGACCAGCTCCCGCTTCATCTGGTAGATCCGCTGGATCCGCCCGTGGCCCTGCCGGTCGAAGACCTCCGCCTCCAGCACGTCCAGGTCGTCCTCGATCTGCTCGGCCACCTCCAGATAGAGGTCGACCACCCGGTCGGTCACCCCGTACGCCACCGCCCACGGGCCGTGCAGCAGCAACTCCTGCTTGGTCTCCAGGTCGGCGCGGATCGGGGCGAGCCGGCAGGCGTCGCCGTGCCGGACGCTGATCACGAAGTTCGGGCCGATGAAGAGCATCACCTGCCCGGTCTCCACCACCTCGGAGTTCTCGGTCAACTCGGTGTGCTCGCAGTAGCGGGCGGTGCGCAGCACCAGGAAGACGACGTCGCCGAACCGCTCCAGCTTGGGGCGCTGCTCGGCCTTGACCGCGTCCTCGACCGCCAGCTCGTGCAGGCCGTAGGTCTCCGCGATGGCGGTCATCTCGGCCAGCTCCGGCTGGTGCAGACCGATCCAGACGAAACCGTGCTCCTCGCGGCGGGCAGCGGCCAACGCCTCCGCGTAGGTCCAGTCGCCGGGCTGCCGCTTGCCGTCGACGTAGAGCGCGCAGTCGACCACCGCGCTGCGGCCGGTGCCGGTGCCCGTCGGGGCCGGCACGGGGTGCGAGCCGTCGGCGTTGAGGATCCGGGTCATCGCCCGGACCGGGGAGGGCCACGCCCGAGGTCGCAGCACCCGACCGGTGGTCGACGGTGCCGTCCGGTCCCGCTCTGTCCGATCCGTCATCGCGTCACCTCCCGCGCTCAGTCAGCGGCTTGCAGGCTACGCCGATCGCGGTCGAGAACCGGTGTGACGGCGGTCGCGTGGGGGCGGTGCCGGGCGGGCCGGGCCGCATCGGGGGGTGTGCGGGGGACGACACGGCCCACCCGGCACCTGTGGGGGCGGGAGGTTGTGCTGCCGCGTCGACCCCGGCGGGACCGGCCCGGAGGCCGGGCGGTGGAACTGCGCAGCTCGCGGGGTGACGCTCGCAGCATTGTGGGCCAGCCGGCCGCCCGGAGGGGAGCCCCGGGACGGCCGGCATCGTCGTTCTGTCAGGAACCCGACAGTTGGCTCAGCTACGGACGGCCTCGACGGCCGAGGCGAGCCGCCGGACGCCCTCGTCGATCCGGTCGGCGGTCACCGCCGAGAAGGCCAGTCGGAGAGCGTGTCGCCCGCCGTCCAGCACGAAGTCACTGCCCTTGACCACGGCGACCCCGCGCTCGGCCGCCGCCGGGGCGAGTCGGTCGACCAGCACGTCCTCCGGGAACTCCACCCAGAGGAAGTAGCCGCCGTCGGGCTCCACGAACCGCGCCTGCGGCAGGTGCCGGCGCAACGATTCGGCGAGCACCTGGGCCCGCTCGCCGAGCGCCGCCCGAACCGTCTCGATCGAGCGGTCGATGTCACCGGAGACGCAGAACTCGTGCACGATCGCCTGGGACACCATCCCGGGGGAGATGTAGAGGCTCGTCGCGTTCTTCGCGATGGAGGCGATCAGGTCGGCCGGGCCGACCAGGTAACCGACCCGCACACCCGGGCAGACCGTCTTGGTGAAGCTCGACGCGTGCACCACCACGTTGCGGGTGTCCAGCGAGAGCATCGACGGCAGCGCCTCGCCACGGAAGCGGATGTCCGCGTACGGGTCGTCCTCGAAGATCGTGAACTCGTACTCGGCGGCCAGGTCGAGCAGCTCCCGGCGCTTCTCCTCCGACAGCGTCATGCCGGCCGGGTTCTGGTAGTTCGGGATGACGTGCGCGAGCCGGGGGCGGACCCCGGACTCCAGCAGCTTGCGCAGCTCGGCAGTGTCCAGGCCGTCCGGTTGGACGGCGACGCTGTGCAGCTCACTGCCCATCCGCTTGAGGTTGAGCAGCGTCCGGTCGTACGTCGGGCGCTCCACCACCACCGCGTCGCCGGGGCGGACCAGGTGGTCGAAGAGGAACGCGTCGGCCTGGAGCGAGCCGTTGGTGACCAGCACCTGGTCGGCCTCGACCCCGTGCTTCTCGGCGATCCACTTACGCAGCGGGAGGTACCCGACGGAGGTGCCGTACGCCGTCACCCCCGCGGGGTCGGCGTCGAAGGCGCGGACAGCGGCGGCCTTGAGCCCCTCGACATCGACGATGTCCAGGGAGGGAGCCCCACGGGCAAAGGAGATCAACTGCTCGGCGGTCATGGATATTGAGCGTACGGGCGGCGGCGGGGGACGCGCGGTCGGCACGGCGATGTCCGCATCCTGAGCCACCGGGTCGGGTGACGGCACTCCACCGGTCGGCGGCAGATCAGACCGGAAGGGCGAGCGCGTCGTGCTGCGCGCCCCGGGAAAGTCCCTCCAGCTGCACGCCGAGCGCGTCGAGGAGCTGACTCCAGTCGAAGTAGGAACGCCAGGCCGTGATCCGCCCCTTGCGGGCCCGGACCACGTCGGCCACCTCCCAGCTCACCAGCCGGCCGGTGGGCGCGACGGTGCCGTACGGCGAATGCAGGGTGCCGGTGTGGGTGCCGGTCAGCCGCAGCTCGACCGCGGCGCCACCGCCGGTGCGGACCGCGCCCATCGGGTCGACCCGTAGATCCGGGAAGGCGCCGGTCCAGGTGCGCAGCAGGGCGGGCAGCTCGATCGGACGGACCGTCACGCCCGGCATGGCGTAGAACGCCTCCGGGGCGTAGAGATCCGGCAGCCGGGCCACGTCCCGACGCAGGAGCATCGCGTACTGCTGCTCGACCAGCCGCTCCGCGTCGCGCATCGGGACCTCCCCCGCGGGCCACGGCATCTCCGCGCCCGCAAGGGATGTCTACCCATCGATCCGGCCCCGCACACCACCCCCGGTCAGGTGGCGGCGACCGCCTGGCTCTCCGACCAGACCCGCATGATGTCCCGCACGGAGATCACGCCGGCCACCTCCCGGCCGTCCAGCACCACCAGGTGCCGGAATCCGCCCCGGGCCATCGCGGCAGCGGCCTCGGCCACCGTCCACTCCGGCCCCGCGTAGACCACGTCCCAGGTCAGGTGGGCGCCGGTGCGTTCCACGTCGCAGTCCAGACCGGCGCCGATGGCCTTCAACACGTCACGTTCGGTCATGATCCCCACGCCCTCGGAATCCGGGTCGATCACGACCGCCGACCCGACACCGCGGGCCGACATCATCCGGGCCGCCTGGCGGAGCGTGTGCTCCGGACCGACGACGAGGACCTGGCTGGACATCGCATCCCGTACCTGCATCACACATCACCCCTTCGGGACGGTGGGCATTCGGTACGGACATGGTGGTCGGTGGATGTTTCCGGGACAAGAGCGGCATCGCACAAGCTGCGGACGCTGGCTACTGTCGGATGGTGTCCACCGAGCCCCTGCGCTGCGCCGGCGCGCTGATCGTCGACCATGACGGCCGCATCTTCTTCCAGCGCCGCTCACCACACCGACGCCTGTTTCCCGACTGCTGGGACATCGTCGGCGGCCACGTGGAGCCGGGCGAGGACATCGACGAGGCACTGCGCCGGGAGATCACCGAGGAGACCGGTTGGGTCCTCTCCCACGTCCTGGGCCAGGTGGGCGAGTACAGCTACGTCGGTGACGACGGCCTGGCCCGGACCGAGTACGACTTCCTGGTCCGCGTCGACGGTGACCTCGACCGCCCGAGGCTGGAGGCCGGCAAGCACACCGAGTACCGCTGGCTGGCCGAGCACGAGGTGACGGTGCTCGACGAGCACCGCGACGTCAACGACGGGCTGATCCGGCGGATCGCTGAGGAGGGCTTCGCCGTCCTCCGGTCGATCGGTCTGTGAACGCCGTCGACCTGGCGCCCCACCGGATCGCCGGGCTGCTCGCACCGGCCATGGACCGGACCTTCCGCGCCGGCATCCTGGCCGGCCGGGACGGGGGTGGCGCCGAGTTGTCCCAGCGCTACGGCGGAATCACCGCCACCGGTTTCCTGGTCGACCTGCGCACCCGGCTGGCCGCACCCGGTGGCACCGTCGACGGGCCCGGGTTAGCGGCGATCACCCGCTACCAGGACCCGGTCGCCTGCCGGCGAACGGTGGACAAGCAGGTGGCCCACGGGATGATCTACCGCAGCCCGGACGGGGCCCTGTCCGCCACGGAGCGGGGCGCGGCGTTCCTCGCCGAGCTGTACCAGGTGCACGCCGAGGTCACCGAGGAGTTGTGGGCCGGCCACGACGATCGGGTGGCCCGGCTGGTGTCCCTGCTCGGCCGACTGCTGTCGTACGCCCTCGTGCTGGCCGACGAGGAGGCGAATCCGGTCGCCTCGGCCTTCGCCGCGCTGGCGCCCCCGTACGAGCCGGACGGCACCCCGTCGGGCGTGCTGCTGCTCAACCGGCTCAGCACGCTGCGACACCACCGGGCCGACGCGCACGCTGCCGCCTGGACCGCCGCCGGGCACACCGCGTCGAGCATCGCCGCCCTGCCGGCCGGTCCCGAGCGGCTCGCCATCGAACTGGAGACCGACCGGCGGGCCGCCGCCCCGTACGCCGCGCTCAGCGCGGAGGAGCGCCTGACCATGCTCGCCGACCTGGCGGCCTTGCCCGGCTGACCCGGTTGGCCGGAGCCGCGCACCCGGCCGGCGCTATCCTCCAGCGGTGACCGGAGCAGGACTAGGGAGGATGTCGCGATGATCGGAATGGTGCTCGCGGCCGGAGCGGGACGACGGCTGCGCCCGTACACCGACACCCTGCCCAAGGCGTTGGTGCCGGTGGACGGCGAGACGACGATCCTGGACATCGCGCTGGGCAACCTCGCCGAGGTCGGGCTCACCGACATCGTGATCGTCGTCGGCTACGCGGCGGACGCGGTCGTCTCCCGCCAGGCGGAGCTGGAGAAGAAGTACGGGGTCACGCTCACCCTGGTGCACAACGACAAGGCCGAGGAGTGGAACAACGCGTACTCGCTCTGGCTGGCCCGCGAGCACTTCGCCCGCGGCGTGCTGCTGGTCAACGGGGACACCGTGCACCCGGTGAGCGTGGAGAAGACCCTGCTGGCCGAGCGTGGCCCGGGCATCCTGCTGGCCGTGGACACCCTCAAGCCGCTGGCCGAGGAGGAGATGAAGACCACCTTCGACGCCGCCGGCCAGCTCACCCGGATCACCAAGATCATGGACCCGGGCGAGGCGTACGGGGAGTACATCGGCGCGACGCTGATCGAACCGCAGGTCGCCGACGCCCTCGCCGACGCGCTGGAGGCGACCTGGCGACGGGACCCGAACCTCTACTACGAGGACGGCTACCAGGAGTTCTCCGACCGGGGCGGGGAGGTGCGGGCGGCGCCGATCGGTGACGTCCCGTGGGTCGAGGTCGACAACCACGCCGACCTGGCCCGCGCGCGGGAGATCGCGTGCCGCTACTAGCTCGGAGCGTCCTCACCCCGCTCCACATCGACGTGCGACGCGGGGCGGTCGCCGACCTGGGCGCGATCCTGGCCGACGGGCGGATCTCCTCCGGGGGCGACGTCGCGGTGGTGGTCGGCCCGGGTCAGGGTGCCCAGATCGCGGAGCTGATCCGACCGTCACTGCGCTCGGCGGACGTGTTCACCGTCTCCGGCGGGACGCTGGACGCCGCCGACGACCTGGGTGGCAAACTCCGCGCCCGGTCCTACGACGCGGTGGTCGGCATCGGTGGCGGCAAGACCATCGACGTGGCCAAGTACGCGGCGACCCGCCGAGGGCTGCCGATGGTGTCGGTGGCGACCAGCCTCGCCAACGACGGGATCGCCTCCCCGGTGGCCAGCCTGATCACCGACGGGATCAAGGGCTCCTACGGCGTACACATCCCGATCGGGGTGATCGTCGACCTGGACTTCGTGGAGAGCGGCCCGGACCGGCACAACCGGGCCGGCATCGGCGACGTGATCAGCAACATCAGCGCCTTGGCCGACTGGGAGCTGTCCCGGCAGGTACGCGGTGAGCCGGTCGACGGGCTGGCCGCGTCGCTCTCGCGGGCGGGCGCCGAGGCGGTGCTCAACCACCCCGGCGACATGAGCGACGACGCCTTCGTGATCGTCCTCGCCGAGGCGTTGATCTCCAGCGGTCTGGCGATGGCCGTCGACGGCACCAGCCGCCCGTGCAGCGGCGGCTGCCACGAGATCATGCACGCGGTCGACTCGCTCTTTCCGGGCACCGCCTCGCACGGCGAGCTGGCCGGGCTCGGAGCGCTGTTCTGCACCTGGCTGCGGGGAGATCTCCGCCGCTTCGGGGAGATGTCGGCCTGCCTCGCCCGGCACGGCCTGCCCCGGCTCCCCGCCGAGGTGGCGCTCACCGACGACCAGTTCATCGAGGCGGTGCAGTTCGCGCCGCGTACCCGGCCGGACCGGTACACCATCCTCGAACACCTGGCACTGTCGCCTACCGAGACCCGGGAGCGGCTGGCAGACTACGCCGGTGCAATCCGCGACCAGCTTGGCTGACCCCCGTCCCACCGTCGCCGACTTCCACCGGGTGAACCGGGGCGGCGGCCTGTTCAGCGAGTCGATCAGCCAGTGGCTGGGGGCCGTCTTCGCGCTCGTCGCCCAGCGGCTCGGGCTGCGACCCACCGCGTTGACGATCACCAACCTGGTGCTCGGTCTGGCCACCTCGGTCACCGTGGTGGCGCTCGCCGGCCCGGTCGCCGCCGGGGACGTACCGGCCTGGGTGGTCGGCCTGCTCGCCCTCGTCGGCTGGCAGGTGGCGTACTCCCTGGATTGCGCCGACGGGCAGCTGGCCCGGGTGACCGGCCAGGGCAGCGCGGCCGGCGCCCGTGTCGACGTGCTCTGCGACGTGGCCGCGCAGATCGCCCTGGTGGCAGCGCTGGCCGCCACCGCCGTGGCGCAGGAGCCGGCCACGCCGACCTGGCTGGTGGCGACCTTCGCGGGCACCTGGATGGTCAACCTGGTGACGTCCGTGATGCAGGCCGGCCCGAACGCGGCCAGCATGGTCACCTCGACCTCGCTGCCGGTGCGCCTGGTGAAGCTGGTCCGCGACTACGGCGCGGTGATCTTCGTGGCCGCGGTGGTGCTGGCCGTGGCCCCCGCGCTGGTCCTCTGGGTGATGGTCGCCTTCACCATCGTCAACGGCGGCTTCCTGCTGGCCAGCATCGCCTTCTCCGCCCGAGCCTCGCTGTGAGGGCCTTGCGGCGCGTCGACGGAACGCCACCCGTTGACATCAGGATATTTCACCTTCGCCGTCGGCAACGCTGAACTCACGGTCCCGCAGGCGGTTCAGAACCGCGGTCTTCCGCGCGTTGTCGGCGGAGTTGTTCGAGGAGGGCGTTGTCGGCTTCGAGGTCGGGATGGTCGACCTGCCGATCGAGGTCGACGACGTGTTCGAGTTCCCGGATCGCCTGGTCCAGGTCACCATCCGCCTGGTGGACCATCGCGATGTTGTAGCGGGTGACGGCTTCGCCGGCTCGGTCGCCGACCTCCTGCCGGATGGGCAGGGCCTGGTGGAAGTGGTCGAGGGCCCGCTGCCGATCCCCCGACCGGTTGTAGACACCGCCGATGTTGTTCAGGGTGGTGGCTTCGCCGGCCCGATCGCCGACCTCCCGATGGATGGGCAGGGACTGGTGGAAGTGGTCGAGGGCCCGCTGCTGATCCCCCAACCCGTGATAGGCGTGGCCGATATTGGTCAGGGTGGCGGCTTCGCCGGCCCGGTCACCGACCTCCCGCCGGATGGGTAGGGCCTGGTGGAAGTGGTCGAGGGCCCGCCGCTGATCCCCCCGGTCGTTGTGCACGCTGCCGATGTTGGTCAGGGTGGTGGCTTCGCCGGCTCGATCGCCGACTTTCCGCAGGATGGGCAGGGCCTGGTGGAAATGGTCGAGGGCCCGCTGCCCATCCCCCAAGTCGGCGTACACGGTGCCGATGTTGGTCAGGGTGGTGGCTTCGCCGGCTCGGCCACCGACCTCCCGCTGAATGTGTAAGGCGCGATGGTAGTGGTCGAGGGCCCGCTGCCGATCCCCCGACCGGTTGTACACAAGGCCGATGTTGTTCAGGGTGGCGGCTTCGCCGGCCCGGCCACCGACCTCCCGCAGGATGGGCAGGGCCTGGTGGAAGTGGTCGAGGGCCCGCTGCCGATCCCCCAAGTCGGCGTACACGTGGCCGATGTTGTTCAGGGTGGCGGCTTCGTTGCCCCGGTCGCCGGCCTGTTGGTACAACGTCAGGGCCTGCTGATAGTCCTCCAGCGCCGGCCGGGGCCGACCGGTCGACGACCGCGCCCAGCCACGCTTGTAGAGGGCGCTGGCATCCGGGCCGAGGCTCAGCGTCGCGGTGGCCATGACCTCGACCGCCGCGAACCGCGAGGTACGCAGCCACACCCAACACACCCTGTTACCGACATCGCGGGCGATCACCGGCTGCCGACCGGCGACAGCAAGCCGATGCACCTCCACAAGTCGGGCGACGGGGGTCGCCGCAGCGTGCGGGACGGGGCGTAATGGTGATGGTTCTCGATCCTCCATGCCGAATCCCCCTCGCTTTTCCCGCTGCTCCCGGTTGCCTGTCCGGCGTGTCCAGGGGTCGGACCGTGGCACACCAGCGGTGTACCGCGGTGGCACGGGTCGTCATTGTTCTTCCCACGATGGCCGGGGCTTGGTCAGCGAGTCGGAAACCCGTCAGTCGGGTTCACCGAGCGGTCCCGGGACGCGAATAAACGTACAGTGGCCGCCACAGTCCACCCGTTGATCGCCCGGCCCCGCTCGGGGATCCGCGGTCCCGGGCGGGCTTGACCAGGCGCATCAGGGGAGGGTGCGGGCGATGGGAAACGCCACAGTGGAGGTGTCCGGGGCGCAGGCCGCGCGCTGGGCGGCGGAGCTGCGGTCCGCGCTGATCGGGGCGATGGGGCCGGACGACAGCGTGTCGCCAGTGCAGGTGCAGCGGTCGGCCGAAATGGTGATCGCGGTCATCGGGCTGGTGTTCTCCGGGGTCGAGGTGGCCAAGACGATCACCGAGTGGTGGAGCGCCCGCCGCCGGGAAGGCGCTGCGGTGACCGTGCTGCTGCCGGACGGCACCCGGATCGAGCTGGCCGAGGGCAGCCAGGCTCGGCTGGAGATCGCCATGCGGCAGGAAGGCACCGGGCCGCACTGAACTGACCGCCACGACGGGATGGGCAGATGGGCACCTTCGAACTGGAGGTCTTCGCGCAGACCTCGAACTACTACGAGCTGCGGCTGTCCGCCGACGGCGCGGCACCCCAGAGCCGCAACCTGGACCGGGCGGCGGTCGATGAGCTGATCACGCTGGTACAGCGTGACTACAGCAGTGACGCCAACGCACAGAAGGTGTACGGCGCGGTCCGGCTGGCTGAGCTGGGGGCGAGGCTGGCGGATTTCCTCGACGGCGACCAGCGGTGGCTGACCCCGATCCTGGCCCATCCTGCCGGGGCGGTGCTGCGGATCGCCGCCGAGGAGCGGTTGCGGCACCTGCCGTGGGAACTACTCGCCCGGGAGGGCACGTTCCTGACCGTGGCAGGACGGGCACCGCTGTTGCCGGTTCGTGCGGTTGGCACCCACGCGGCACTGACCAGCCCGGTCACGCCGAACAACCGGCCGTTGCGGGTGTTGTTCATGGCAGCCTCGCCCGAAGGCGTCGAGCCGGTGCTCAACTTCGAGGCCGAGGAGGCGGCGATCCTCGCCGCGACCCGACGGACCGGCACCGACCTGGTGGTCGAGGAGAGCGGCACCCTGGAAGGGCTCCGGTTCCTGAGCCGCGCCTATGGGCCCGACCACTTCGATGTGCTGCATCTGAGCGGGCACGCCACCACCGACGGAGGGGAGCCGGTCTTCGTGGTGGAGGGCGAGTTCGGCGGGCGTGCCACGGCGACGGCCGACCAGATCGCCCAGGCGATGCAGGGACACTGGCCGCGACTGGTGTTCGTTTCCGGCTGCCTGACCGCTGACGCCCCCGGTGGTGGGGTTGTCCCCTCGATGAGCGAGAGCCTGGTCGACGCCGGCGCCCCTGCGGTGCTGGGCTGGGCGCTACCGGTGGGAGACGTCTCCGCCACCGATTTCGCCGCAGCTCTCTACCAGGCGCTGGCCGACGGCGGGTCGTTGGACCAGGCCGTCATCGAGGCTCGCCGTCACCTCTTCCACGACAGGAAGAGCAACTGCTGGCATCTGCTCCGGGTCTATGCCGACCAGTCCCCGCTGACGCCCCTGGTCACGCCGCTGCACACCCGGGGCCGCAGACAGTCGCAGGTGCGCGCCGCCGACCAGCAGTTCCTGGACCCGCAGACCCAACTGTCCCGGGTCGCGTCCCGCGCCGAGTTCGTCGGCCGGCGTCGACTCATCCAACGGTGCCTGCGTGCCCTCCGGCAACCCGCCGACACCCCCGGCGCGGCGCAGGGCCTGCTGCTGGCCGGCATGGGCGGGCTCGGCAAGAGCAGCCTCGCCTCCCGGCTCCTGGAACGCATGCCCATCCACCAGCATGTCGTCTGGTACGGCCAGGTCGACGCCATCAAGTTCCGCGAACTGACCAGCAAGATCCGCTTCGACAGCGTCGAGCAGTCCGAAGAGGCCGGCAAGATTCTCGACAACGAGCAGGTTCCGCTCCCGACCCGGCTGCGGCACCTGCTCGACGTCGACGGGCTCCTTGGTGGGACACCCTGCCTGTTCGTGTTCGACGACTTCGAGACCGGCAACCTCGACATCCGCGACGACGGCAGCCGGGTGCTCGCCCCGGCGATGGCCGAGATCCTGCCCGCCCTGCTCACCGCGATCCGCGACACCGGCAGCCCGAGCCGCGTCATCATCACCAGCCGCTACCGCTTCCCCACCCCGGCCGGCACCAGCGTCGCCGTCGAGGCTCTGGAGACCCTCAGCCCCGTCGAGCAGACCAAGAAGATCGCCATTCTGACCAACCTGCGCCCCGAATCCACCATCGACCCGGCCATCCGGGATCGGGCGATCGAGGCCGCAGCGGGCAATCCCCGCCTGCTCGACTGGCTCAACCGGATCGTCAACGATCCCGCCCTCGACATTGATGGCCTGCTCACCGCCATCGAGAACGAGACCGACAGGTTCCGCCGTGAGACGGTGCTGGCCGACAACCTGCTCGACTCCCAACCCCTCGAACTCCGCCGCATGCTCGCCAGGATCAACGTCGTCGAACTACCCGTACCCGCCGCCACCGTCCACGCAGTGCACCAACACGCCGACGCCGACCGGCACCTCCAGCGGGCCGTCCAACTCGGCCTGCTCGAAGAGGGCATCGACCCCGAAACCCGCCAGCCCCGCTACTACGTCTCCAACGTCCTGCACCCCCTCGTTCGCCCTCTGATCACCGACGACGAGTACATCGAGGCATGCGCCGACGCCGCCCAGTCCCTCTACCAACTCTGGGTCCTCGACCCCGCCGGCTCCGATGGCCGCTGACCCGCCGAGCCTCGCCCGCTGGGTGGAGGTGCACCGGCTTGCCGTCGCCGGTCGGCAGCCCTTGATCGCCCGAAACATCGGTACCCAGGTGTGTCGGGTGTGGCTGCGTACCTCGCGGTTCGCCGCGGTCGAGGCGATGGCCACCGCGACGCTGACCCTCGGCTCAGATGCCAGCGCCCTCTACCAACGTGGCTGGGCGCGGTCGGCGACCGGTCGGCCCTGGCCGGCACTGGAAGACTTTCAGCAGGTCCTGACCATGTACCAGCAGGCCGGCGACCGGGGCAACGAGGCCGTCACCCTGAACAACATCGGCCACGTGTACGACAGGTTGGGGGATCGGCAACGGGCCCTCCACCACTTCCATCAGGCTCTGCCCATCGAGCGGGAGGTCGGCGACCGGGCCGGCGAAGCCGTCACCCTCAGCAACATCGGCCACGTGCACACCGGTTTAGGGGATCGCCAGCGGGCCCTCGATCACTACCACCAAGCCCTCTCCATCCAACGAGAAGTCGGCGACCGGGCCGGCGAAGCCGTCACCCTCAACAACATCGGTAACGTGTACGACGGGTTGAGGGATTGGCAGCGGGCCCTAGACCACTTCCACCAGGCCCTGCCCATTCAACGGGAAGTCGGCGACCGGGCCAGCGAAGCCGCGACCCTCAACAACATCGGCAGCGTGTACAACGGTTTGGGAGATCAGCAGCAGGCGCTGGACCACTTCCACCAGGCCCTGTCCATCCGACGAGAAGTCGGCGACCGGGCCGGCGAAGCCACCACCCTCAACAACATCGGCCAGGGGTACGACAGGTTGGGGGATCGACAGCGGGCCCTCGACCACTACCACCAGGCCCTCCCCATGACGCGCGAGGTCGGCGACCGGGCCGTCGAAGCCGTCATCCGCTACAACATCGCGCTGGTCCACCGAGCGGGCGGTGACCTGGACCAGGCGATCCGGGAACTCGAACACGTCGTCGACCTCGACCGGCAGGTCGAGCACCCCGACCTCGAAGCCGACACCGCCCTCCTCGAACAACTCCGCCAACAACGCTCCCTGGCCGACCCGACCAGGGGTCAGTGAGGGCGGGTCAGGCTCGCGTAGATGTCCAGGTGTCGCTTGATGACCACGTCGGGGTGGAACGTCTGCTCGTACCGCAGCCGGGCCGACGCGGAGAGCGCGACGGCACCGGCCCGCGCGAGCGGGAGCGCGGCGGACAACGCGGCCGCTTCCGGCGGGACCACCCAGCCGGCGGTGCCGGTGACCAGGCCGGCCGGCACCGCCGGCGGACCTGCCGGTGGCGGGGCATGGCCGGCGACGGCGGAGGCGACCTCGGCGGGCCCGGTGCCGGCGGGCTCGTGCGGGGCGTCTGCCCCGACCAGGTACGGGATGCCGCCCAACGCCGTCCCGAGGACGGGTCGGCCGCTCGCCAACGCCTCGATGATCACGGTGGGCAGCACGTCGTGCCACATCGCGGCGGCGATCACCACCGCGCTCGCCTCGACCGCCGCCTGCACACCGCCCCGGTCGAGTTGACCGAGGTAGACCAGGTCGGGTCGCTCGGCGGCGGCTGCCTCCACCAGCGGGCGCAGCTCGCCGTCACCGGCCACCCGGAGCGTGCCCAGCGAACCCACCGGGTGCCGACGCCAGGCGTCCAGCAGCAGGTCGACGCCCTTCTCCGGAGAGAGCCGGGCCATGTAGAGGAACCCGTCGCCCAGCGGCGCAGGCCGACCCGGGTCGGGGATGGCGTTCGGCTTCACCACGATGCGTTCGTCCGGAATGCCGTAGTCGCGGAGGTGATCGGCGATGGCCGAGGTGAGCGCGATGTACCGATCCACCGAGCGCCAGGTGCCCCGGTGCACGGCCAGGGTGGTCGCCATCAGCGCGCTCTGCACGGCCGAGTCGCGGTAGCAGCGGTGCTTGATCGCGGGCACACCCAGGGCCCGGCCCTTGCAGTCCTGGCAGATCACGCCATCGCGGAAGTAGATCCCCGACGAGCAGACCTGCCGGTAGTTGTGCACCGTCTGGACCACCGGCACGCCGTGCCGGTGCGCGGTCCGCACCACCCAGGGCGAGATCAGGGGGTACGGGTTGTGCAGGTGCAGAACGTCCGGTCGGTGCTCGGTGAGCAGGCGGCTCAGGTCGTGTTGGGCGCGCGGTGCCCAGATCGGCGAGATCGGCAGCAGGGCCTTCGCCGACTTCGACATCGACGGGATCTCGTCCGAACTGCGAATGAAGGGCAGCACCTCGACGCCAGCGGCGGTGAGCTGGGCGATCTCCGAGTCGACGATCGTGTTCTCACCCGAGGGCTGGGCTTCCCGGTACCGGTTGTGTGCCACCACGATTCTCACGGGAAAGAAGGCTACCGTTGTGTCGTGCCCGAACTACCGGAGGTTGAGGCGCTCGCGGGTTACCTGCGTCAGCGCGCGGTGGGGCGGCGCGTCGATCGGTTGGAGATCGCCGCGATCAGCGCCCTGAAGACGTACGAGCCGGCACCGACCGAGGTCGCCGGCCGGGCGGTGGTCGACGCCAGTCGACACGGAAAGTTCCTCGACGTCCTCTTCGAGGGCAACCTGCACCTGGTGGTGCATTTGGCGCGAGCGGGGTGGCTGCACTACCGGGAGGCGTTCCCCGCCACCACCCCGCTGCGTCCGGGCAAGGGCCCGATCGCGGTGCGGGTACGCCTGGATGACGGTTCCGGCTTCGACCTCACCGAGGCCGGCACCCAGAAGAAGCTGGCCGCTTACCTGGTCACCGACCTCGCGACGGTCCCCGGGGTGGCCAAGCTGGGCCCGGACGCGCTCGCCGCGGATCTGCCGCTCTTCGCCGAGCGGCTGCGGAGCAGGCGGGGGCAGGTCAAGGGGGTGCTGACCGACCAGTCGGTGCTGTCCGGCGTGGGCAACGCGTACTCCGACGAGATTTTGCACGCCGCGAAGCTCTCCCCGTTCGCGATCACCGATCGGCTCACCGACGCCCAGATCGCCACCCTGCACGCCGCCACCCGGCAGGTCCTCGGCGACGCTGTCGAGCGGTCCCTCGGTCAGCGGGCCGCCGAGCTCAAGGGCGAGAAGCGTTCCGGGCTGAAGGTGCACGCCCGCACCGGTCTGCCCTGCCCGGTCTGCGGGGACACCGTGCGCGAGGTGTCGTTCGCCGACTCCAGCCTCCAGTACTGCCCCACCTGCCAGACCGGCGGCAAACCGCTCGCTGACCGTCGGTTGTCTCGCCTCGTACGGTGAGTAATTGCACTTCAGGACTACGGAGTGGAATCTTCCTCGTTGAGCGGAAGCTCCGGTCCGCCCTTCTCGCCACGCGCGCATCCATCGGTATAGTGGCCCGGTCCCCGGCTTCTGAAATGGTGCGGAGCCGGCCAGATCCCGCCAGCACCGGCGGTCGCCAATCTCTTTCGGGGCGACGACCGGTCGGAGCCCGCGTGGGAGACTGGGACGGTGGGCGACCCGGGCCTTCACGCCGAGTGAGCGGCCCGTGTCATGCGGGAGGACATGGGTGAGGTGACGGCAAGCCTCCAGCGCCCGGTAACCAACGAAGGCCGGAGCAGACTCGTGCGGCACGTCGACAGCTTCGAGATCCAGCCGCCGACGCCGCCGTCCCACAACGGCGTCCCTCGGTCGGCGTGGACGAGGGCGCGACGTCGTGTCTCCCGCTGGCACCGCCCCTACATCGCGACCCTGCTGCTGCTCGACTTCGGCGCGGCGGCGTTCGCCAGCTGGATCGCGATCCAGCTCTTCGACCAGGCCGCTTCCGGGTTCTCCGGCACCCAGCAGGACCCGACCTGGTTCCACACCGTCTCCTACCTGCTGCTGCCGCTGGGCTGGGTGGTCATCCTCTGGAGCAACCGGGCCTACGACCGGCGCTACCTGGGGCTCGGCCCGGACGAGTTCAAGCGGGTGATCCGGGCATCGGTGACGGTGGCCGCGAGCGTCTCCTTCCTCGCCTTCTCCACCGTCACCCAGCTCTCCCGGTTCACCGTGGGCACGGCGCTGGTCGGCGCGACGCTGTTGATCCTGTGGGGGCGTTTCGTCGCCCGGTGGGCGCTGCACTACATCCGGCGGCGGGCCGGTCAGGCCGCGCACCGGATGGTGCTGGTGGGCACCCTGCCGGAATGCCTGGAGGTCTACGCGGCGGTCACCCGCAGCCCGGCCGCCGGGCTGATGCCCGTCGCCATCCACATCACCGACGGGTACGCGGCGGCCCGAGGCATGCCCACCCCGGTTCCGGTGTACGCCGGACGCGACGTCCTGGCCCTGGTTCGTGAGGTCGGTGGGGACACCATCGCCGTCTGCGGGTCGGCCAGCGCGGAGCCGGGCGAGTTGCGCCGGCTGGCCTGGCAGTTGGAGGGCTCCGGCGTCGACCTGGTGGTCGCCCCGCAGCTCACCGACATCGCCGGCCCTCGGGTGCACATCCGGCCGATCGAGGGTCTGCCGCTGCTGCACGTCGAGGAGCCGACCCTCTCCGGGCCGGCGCTGCTGGCCAAGAACCTGATGGACCGGGTCGCCGCCGGTCTCGGCCTGCTGCTGCTGATCCCGCTCTTCCTGGCCATCGCCGTGGCGATCCGGATCTCCGACCCCGGGCCGGTCTTCTTCCGCCAGCCCCGGGTGGGGCACGAGGGGCGCACGTTCCGGGTGTGGAAGTTCCGGACCATGTACGTCAACGCCGAGGACCGGCTGGCCAGCCTGGTCGACCGCAACGAGACCGACGGCATGCTCTTCAAGATGAAGGAGGACCCTCGGGTCTTCCCGGTCGGTCGTTTCCTGCGGGCCACCTCGCTTGACGAGCTGCCGCAGCTGATCAACGTGCTGTGGGGCGAGATGTCGCTGGTCGGGCCCCGCCCGCTACCGGCCGACGACGGTGACTTCCTGGGTGACGTGCGGCGCCGCCTGCTGGTCCGCCCCGGCATGACCGGGCTGTGGCAGGTCTCCGGCCGCTCCGACCTGTCCTGGGACGAGTCGGTCCGACTGGACCTCTACTACGTCGACAACTGGTCGCTCGCGTACGACCTGAGCATCCTGTGGCGCACCGTCGGGGTGGTGCTCGCCCGCAAGGGCGCGTACTAGAGGGTTGGCGCGCAGGCTCGCAGGGGCGAGGATCGCTGCGTGGCTGCCAACCTCTCCGCCGTGGTCGGCGTCGTCTCACTCGTCACCGCGCTGACCGCGGCCCTGCTGGCGGTGCTGCGACTGCGGGCCCGCCGTGGCATCGCCACCGCCACCCAGCGGGCCACCTACGAGGTGCTGCACACCGCCGGCCTGGCCGCCGAGCCGCTGCGGGCGGGGTTGAGCGAGGCGGGCGCGGCGAAGGCCGTACGGCATCTGCGGGCGCTGGTGGGCGCGGTCGGGCTGGCGCTCGCCGACGCCGACCGGCTGCTGGCCCTCGACGGGCGCGGCACACACCACGGGGAGCAACTGCTCGCGGCGGCCCAGCGGACCGTGGGCAGCGGCCGCTCGACGGTGCTGGGTGAGCAGGAACTGCACTGCGACCGGGTCGACTGCCCGGTCCGCGGGGCCGTGGTCGCACCGTTGCTGGGGGCCGACGGCCGGGTGGTGGGCGCGCTGGTGGCGGTCGCCGACAGCCCGCCGCCCCCGGGGTTGGTGCAGGCCACCCTGGAGACGGCGCACTGGGCCGGTAACCAGTTGGCCCTGGCCGAGCTGGACTCGTCGCGGGAGCGGCTGGCCCGCGCCGAGATCCGGGCGTTGCGGGCGCAGATCAGCCCGCACTTCATCTACAACGCGCTGACCGCCATCGGGTCGTTCGTCCGCACCGACCCGGAGCGGGCCCGGGAGCTGATCCTGGAGTTCGCGGAGTTCACCAGGTACTCGTTCCGGGCGCACGGGGAGTTCACCACGCTGGCCGAGGAGCTGCGGTCGATCGACCGCTACCTGACCATCGAGCGGGCCCGGTTCGGTGACCGGTTGCAGGTGCGGTTGCAGATCGCCCCGGAGGTGCTGCCGGTGACGCTGCCGTTCCTCTGCCTCCAGCCGCTAGTGGAGAACGCGGTTCGCCACGGGTTGTCCCGCAAGCCGGGCACGGGCATGGTGAGCATCGAGGCCCGGGACGCGGGCGCCGAATGCCACATCACGGTGGAGGACGACGGAGTGGGAATGGATCCGACCACGCTGACCGCCGGCATCGCCGAGCTGGCCCACGGCACCGGCGACCCCGGTGAGGACACGGGCCAGCACGTCGGCCTCTCCAACGTCGACGAGCGGTTGCGTTCGGTCTTCGGGGACCGGTTCGGCCTGGTCGTGGAGACCGGGTTGGGCTCGGGCACGAAGGTGAGCATGCGGGTGCCGAAGTTCCACCCCGGCGTGCGGGCAGGGTCGTGAGCGAGCGGACCGGGACGGCCGCGGTGAACGCGTCCGGTTTCCTGCGCGTCCTCGCGGTGGACGACGAGCCGCCCGCGCTCGACGAGCTGGCGTACCACCTGCGGGCCGACCCCCGGGTGGCCCGCCTGCACACGGCCGGGGACGCCACCGAGGCGCTGCGGTTGCTGCGTGACGGCGACGTGGACGTGGTCTTCCTGGACATCCGGATGCCCGGCCTGGACGGCATGGAGCTGGCCCGGGTGCTGCGCCGCTTCGCCCGGCCACCGGCGATCGTGTTCGTCACCGCGTACGACGACGGCGCGGTGGACGCCTTCGATCTGGGCGCCACCGACTACGTGCGGAAACCGGTGCGCGCCGATCGGCTGGCCGAGTCGCTGCGCCGGGTGATCGGCTCGCGGGTGGTGCCGTCGCACCCGGCGGCGCTGGCCCGCGCGGAGGAGGACCCGACCATCCCCATCGAGCTGGCCGGCACCACCCGGATGCTGCCCCGCTCGGCGGTGCGCTGGGTGGAGGCGCAGGGGGACTACGCACGGTTGCACACCGCCGAGGGGTCGCACCTGGTGCGGGTCTCGCTGGCCACGCTCGCGGAACGCTGGGCCGATGCCGGCTTCGTCCGGGTGCACCGGTCGTACCTGGTGCAGTTGAAGTTGATCGCGGAGTTGCGGTTGGTGAACTCCGGCTACGTGGTGGTGATCGACTCGACCGAGCTGCCGGTGAGCCGGCGGCACACCCGGGAGCTGAAGGACAAGCTGGTCAGGGCCGCGAAGCAGGATTGGAGTCGCTGAGCCGGGAATGGAAGCAGCCCTACCGTACGTTGTACGCTAGTCCGTACGACTTCCGGGAGGCCGCCGTGACCGTGACCCCGTTCGACGCCGCATCCGAGTTCGACAGCCAACTCGACCGACTGGTGCACCTCGGTTACCCCGCCCTCGCCGGGCTGACCGAGAGCGCCTTCCGCGACCTGGTCGCGCCACTGCGGGCCAGGGCGGTCGAGGGGACCACCGGGCTGCCCGCCCCCACCGACGCCCGGGTGCCGTTCCTCCTGGTCATCACCCGGGACGTGATCGGTGTGCCGGAACGGGTGGCGCTCACCACCCTGGCCGGCAAGCGCAAGCCCGGCGTCATCGACCGGAACTACGCCGAGGGCGATCTGCCCCGCTTCAACCCGATCAAGGAGTTGGAGGTGCCGGCCGGCCCGGCGTACCTGCTCTTCGACGTCGACCGGGGCGAGGAGTTCGGCAATCTCGCCCCGGCCACGGCCATGGAGGGGATCACCGCTCAGGGCCGGCTGCCGCTCAGCATCGACGAGGGGCTCGCCTTCATCACGCTGCACCCGACCGCGTTGGCGAGCAACCGGTGCTTCTCGCTGGTCGGCTCCCGCTGCGGCGACAAGCGGGTGCCGGCGCTGTGGATCAGCCAGGGCGCACCCAAGCTCGGCTGGTGCTGGTACGGCAACCCGCACACCTGGCTCGGCTCCGCCTCGGCCCGACCGGAGCGCATCGGCCTGAACTGACCACCGTGATCCGTGCCCGGTCGACGGGGCCGGTGGCAGTTCACCGGCCCCGTCAAACGTCCGGCGGCGCTCAGTCCGGGAGCGGTAGGCGCGTCCAGGACGTGCCGTCGGCGGTCAACTGCACGTGGTCCGCACCGCCAGTCGTCATGTCGTCCCGGCCGTAGAGCCAGGCGTACCCGGGCGCGGCACCGACGCCCCCGTCGCGTCGGTCGTACTCACGGATCTTCTTGAAGTGTCGACCGGCATCCAGGCCGATCATGGCCGTGGACGTGTTGCCGGAGGTCTCCATGTTTCCCGCCTGGGCGAGCAGCAGGGTCCCGTCCGAGCCGACGACGAGGAACCGGGTCTCCAGCGAGTTGGGCAGGTCGGTGCCCATGTCCGCCCAGGTTCGGCCACCGTCCGTGGTACGCAGCAACTGCGACGTGCCCTCGACCTCCATCGGCCCGGCACCGGGCGGTGGTGGCGGCGCGATCAACAGGTACGCCTCCTGCGCGCTGACCCCTGCCACCGCGATCACGTTCGCTCCCACGGGCGGCCGCCAGGTGTTCCAGGTGGCTCCCCGGTCCGCGCTCCGCGCGACCACCATGACGCCGATGTCACCCGGCCAGTAGGTGACCCAGATTGTGCCGTCCGCACTCGGATAGATGCTGGCGGGCGGGTACGGCGACGGCTGCTTGCCTTTCAGCCGGTACACCGTCCCCGCAGACGAGACCGCCAACGGTTCACGGAGCGCCCCGCAGCCCCGACCCCACTGGCAGAAGACCGGCTGCGCGCTCGCCGGGAAGGACCGCACCGTCACCATGGCCTGCTCGGCGTCGGCCCAGGTGCGGCCGTAGTCGGTGGAGAGCCGGAGCTGGTCACCATCCCGGATCAGGTAGGAACGCTGACTCAGCACCGAGAACTCCGGGTTGCTCAGCGGATTTCCCCTGTCATCCGATCCGCACTGGTTGGTGGTGCGATAACGGGTCGTCTCGTCATCGGTCCAGCTCTGCCCGCCATCGTCGGTGTGCCGGAACCGCACAGTGAAGCAACCCTCGTCGGCGTCCCACACTCCCGCGACGACGGCCGACTCCGGCCCGGTCAGGAAGAACTCGCCGCCACGGTCCGGCTTGACCGGCGGCTGGTCCGGACCGGTCCACCCACCTCGGCCGGCGTCGCCGAACAGTGGCGACACCGCCACGCCGGCCAGAGCGACAACCAGAACGAGCGCCATCCCACTGGCACGCCGGTGACGGCGGGCTCGCGCTGCCGCCCGCAGGTCGTCCAGGGGTGGCTGGCGAACCGCGTCGGCGACGGTGTCGACGTCGAACCCGGTGAACTCACGCTCGGACATCGATCCTCCCGATGTTCATGCTGTCGCTGATCTCTGGGTCCGTGAGCAGCGCCGCCAGCGCCTTTCGGCCCCGGGACAACCGGGACTTCACAGTGCCCGGCGAAACGCCGAGGGTCGCCGCCACCTCATCGATCGGCAGGTCGACCAGGTAGTGCAGGGCCAACGCGTGCCGCTGCCCCTGCGGAAGACCCCGCAGTGCGGCCAGCAGCGCCAGATGTTCCGGCGCACGGTCGGCGACCGCCGGCGGAGGGCCGATCCGACGCAGCAGCCCGTCCAGCACGCGCCGTCGCCGGTGGCGACTGCGGGCGACGTTCACCGCCACCCGGCGCAGCCACGCCTCCGGATTGTCGAGGCGGGTGAACCGACCGGGCTTCACCAGAGCCCGGGTGAACGCCTCCTGAACCGCCTCCTGGGCCTCGTTCAGGTCTCCGGTCATCGCATAGAGCTGAACCACCAGGCGTTGGAAGCAGCTGCCGTACAGCTCGGAGATCACATCACTGTCGGACACCGTCACCCCCTTTCTCACCTGTCCCACTCCTGGGCGGGGGAAAAGGTTCCGAGTCGAGGTCGTCCACAACGAGTCTCGGGAGTTGCCACACGCCAGCGGGGGTGGTCCCGGGAGTTATCCACAGGCGTGAGGCGTTCTCCACAGGTTATGCACAACGCCACCCACTGATTTCCATGGGCACTCGTCCTGGACGGATGAACAGGTGCCCAGATCTACCCGACTGGATCTCCTGGAAGGGATCGTCGGTGACCTATTCTCCTGATGCCGATTCCGTACGGGGCGCAGGGTCGGTGTGGGCGGAGCCTGCTCATCGCGCCCCACCGCCCTCACATTGGGACATCGATGCAGCTATTCCCAGCCCGCCGTGCCCTGCTGGCCGGCGCCGTCGTCGCAGCGCTCGTGCTGCCCGGCGCCACACCGGCCCAGGCCGCGGCGACGGGCGCGGTCAGCGGACGACTGACCACCAGCGCAGGAGCACCCGCCGCCGAGGTCCTGGTTCAGATCTACCCGGCCGACGACTACGAGAGCGTCGGCTACACCAACACCGACGCTGACGGCAACTACACCGTCGACGGGCTGCCGGCCGGCTCGTACCGGGTGGGCTACTTCCCCTGGTTGCGTCCCGAGCAGTATTACCACCAGAAGTCGCAGATGTCGGACGCCGAATCAGTGACGGTCGCGGCGGGGGCCACCACCACCGTGGATGAGCAACTCTTCGACACCGGCACCATCAACGGTCGGCTCGTCGACGCCTACGGTCGGCCTGCGCCGAGCGTCAGCATCAGCGCCAACGAGGTCGACACGTATGGCTGGGCCGGGGCACTCACCGACGAGGACGGCCGGTTCACCATCAACGCGCTGCCTGGCCGCTACCGGGTGAGCTTCAACCCGATCGAGGGGTCCTACCAGACCCAGTACGTCCCCGGAAAGCTCGACGAGGAAGGCGCCAGCGTCTTCGAGGTCAAGGCGGACGCGGCCACCGAGGTGAACGAGACGGTGCTGCCGGTCGGCAGCCTCACCGGCCGGTTCACCACCGCGAGCGGCGCACCCCTCGCCGACGCCGAGGTCTCCATCACCACCGCGAACTCCTACGGCGGGGCGTGGACGCAGACCGACCCGAACGGCGAGTTCAGCGTCGAGGTTCTCCAAGGCCCGTACAAGGTGGGCGTCTCCACGGGCGACCGGCAGCAGTACTACCGGGGCAAGCTCACCCCGGAGGCGGCCGACGTGGTCCAGGTCCGGGGCGGGCAGCAGACGACCATCACGGACAGTCTGCTCGGCACCGGCTCGATCACCGTCAACGCCGTCGATTCGATCACCGGCGCTCCGGTGGCCAACTTCTGCGCTCAGTCGGCGTGCAGCAACGGCACCGGCACCGTCACCGTGAGCGATCTGCCGCAGGGCCAGCACGACATCTTCCTGTACGCCCCGGACGGCCACTACTTCTCCCGCCAGCTCGACGGGGTACGGGTGAGGGCCGACAGGACCACCACACTGACGGTGAAGCTGCGGCCCGGCGCGGTCATCAGCACCACCATCGTCGACCGGCAGAGCGGCGCACCGCTGTCGGACGTCTGCCTGGACGCGTTCCTGCCCAAGCAGGCCACCCTGCGCGACAACGTCGGCGAGTGCAGCGACCGCAACGGCCGAGTCCAGGTGGGCCCGCTCGCGGCCGGCAGTTACAAGCTCTTCGCGACGCCGCAGAGCAGGTCCTACGGTCGTCAGTGGGTCGGTGCCGAGGGCGGCACCGGAGACGAGCGACAGGCGGTCACCGTGGTCGCCACCGTCGGGCAGGTCGCGACCGGCCCGCAGGTCAAGATGGACCGGGCTGGAAAGGTCACCGGCACGGTCACCGACAGCGCCGGCAAGCCGCTGGCCAACATCGACGTTTCGGTGCTGACCGGGCACCCCGGCCTCGGGGTCCAGGACGCCACCACCAACGAGCGCGGCGTCTACACCATTGAGCGACTCGGCCCGTACGCCTGGCCGTTGGTGTTCGCCGGGCACCCGTACGCGAACGAGTGGTCCGGCGACAAGCGCAGCCGGTTCACCGCCACGCCAGTGACGGTGACCGCCGGTGCGACCGCCACCCACAACACCCAACTCGATCAGGGCGTCGAGCTGACCGGCACCTTCCGTACGCCCGACGGCACTCCGTTCACCGGCGGTTTCGTCGTCGCCCGCAGCGCCGACACCGGCGACATCGCGGGCAGCGGCTGGATCACCGAGGGTCGCTTCGAGGCCCGGCTCAAGGGGCCGCAACGGATCTTCTTCACCTACGAGGCATCCCTCGGCGAGGGTCAGCAGGTCAGCGGGCGATACCTGGTGACCCAGCCGGACGGCAGCCGGAAGCTGGCGCTCTACACCGTCCCGACCAGTGGCAGCATGTCCGTGGACCTGGTCGTACCGGTCGACTGACGGTTGGGTGCGGCGGGGCCGGTGGCATCGTGCCACCGGCCCCGCTGTGCATCCGCGTGCGCCTGCGGCGACGGGTCGGAAGATGTCGGCCAGTCGGCATGATCCCCGAGTTGTCCGCAGGCGTGAGCCGTTCTCCACAGGTTGTTCACAACGCCACCCACTGATCTCCACGGCCGCTCCCTACAGTCAGGACCCATGAAAGAGCGCCGGGTACTGGTGGTCGAGGACGAACGGACCATCGCCGAGTCCATCGCGGCCCGACTGCGGGCCGAGGGTTTCACGGTGGAGATCGCGGCGGACGGGCCCAGCGCGGTCGCGCAGTTCCACGCCGGACAGCCTGATCTCGTCGTCCTCGACGTGATGCTGCCGGGCTTCGACGGACTGGAAGTGTGCCGCCGGATCCAGGCCGACCGGCCGGTGCCGGTGCTGATGCTCACCGCGCGGGACGACGAGACCGACCTGCTGGTGGGGCTGGCGGTCGGCGCGGACGACTACCTCACCAAGCCGTTCTCGATGCGGGAGCTCGCCGCCCGGGTGCATGTCCTGCTGCGTCGGATGGAGCGGGCCGCCGCCACTCCCGCGCCGCCGGCCATCCGCCTCGGCGACATCGAGATCAACCAGGCCGAGCGACGGGTACGCCGGGCCGGGGCGGACGTGCACCTCACCCCTACCGAGTTCGACCTGCTGGTCCACCTCGCGGGACGACCCCGCACGGTGCTCCCCCGGGAACGGTTGCTGGCCGACGTCTGGGGATGGGTCGACGGGAGCGGCACCCGCACCGTGGACAGCCACATCAAGGCGCTACGCCGAAAGCTCGGGGCCGACCTGATCCGGACCGTCCACGGCATCGGGTACGCCCTGGAGATGCCCGCGTGATCGGCCGCGCGTTCGACTGGTTGGAACGGGTGCTACCGCGTCCACTGGATCCCGTCCGCTCGATCAAGATGAAGCTCGGCGTCCTGCTGGTCGCGTCCTGGGCCGTCGCCATCGGCTACTTCTGGTACGGCATCGGTTGGCTCCCGCCCGGCACGGCGGTCACCAGCATCTGCATCGCGCTGGTGACCTCGCAGGTGCTCGCCCACGGGATGACGTCGCCGCTGCGCGAGATGACGGCGGCCGCCGGCGCGATGGCCCGGGGCGACTACACCCGACGGGTACGCGCGACCTCCCGGGACGAGGTCGGTGAGCTGGCTCAGGCCTTCAACAAGATGGCCGAGGACCTGCACGCCGCCGACCAGCGCCGACGTGAACTGATCGCGAACGTCTCGCACGAGCTGCGGACGCCGATCACCGCGTTGCAGGGCGTGCTGGAGAACATGGTGGACGGGGTGGCCGACCCCGAGCCGGCCGCGCTGCGTTCGGCGCTGGCCCAGACCGAGCGGCTCGGACACCTCGTCGCCGACCTGCTCGACCTGTCCCGACTCGACGCCGGGGTGGTGCCGCTGCGGCGAGTACGCATCGACGTGTGGGACTTCCTCGACGAGGCGGTGGAGCACGCCACCGCCAGCGCGTCCGGGGCCGGTCTGGACGTGCGTTTCCAGCTCCGGGACCTGGCGACTCCGCTGACGGTCCACGCGGACCCGTGGCGGCTGCACCAGGTCTTCGCGAACCTCCTCGACAACGCGGCCCGACACAGCCCACCCGGCGGCACGGTACGGGTGTGCGCCGAGGAACACGGCGACCATCTCCGCTTCGAGGTGAGCGACGAGGGCCAGGGCATTCCGCCGGAGGAGCGTTCCCGGGTGTTCGAGCGGTTCACCCGCGGCGACCGGTCGGCCGGCGGCGGGACCGGGCTCGGCCTGGCCATCGCCCGGTGGGTCGTCGAACTGCACGGCGGTCGGATCGGTGTCCTCGATCCGGCCGGACCGGACCGGGATGGTCGGCCCGGTTGCCGCATCCAGGTCACCATCCCGTGCGACGGGCCATACCGAGAAGAGGCAGCATGACCAGCCCTGGCGGCACCCCTCTCCCGGCCACCGGGCCGACCGGTCCGGCGCAGGTCGCCCCGACCGTCAGGCCCGGTCCGGCCGCACCGCCGCCGCACGGTCGGCCCCAGGCAGCTCCGGCCGCGCCGCTCCTGCCCCGGCCACCATCGATGATCGCGCGGCGCTGGCCGGGGCCGACCGGCGACGCGGGTCCACTGGTGCTGGCGGCGTCGACGGCCGCGGCGGTCGTCGGCGCCTCGGTGCTCACGACGGTTCGTCCGGGCCTCGGCTGGCTGCTCGCCGCGTTGGCCGGCACGGCCGCCCTCGGCACCGCCGCCGCCGTCAGGTCCCGGACGCCCTCCCTGGTTGCGGCCCACACCGAGCCGACCGAGCCCGGCACCGCGACCAGTACCGAGCCCGGCACCGCGACCAGTACCGAGCCCGGCACCGCAGCCAGTGCCGCGACCAGTGCCGCAGCCGGCACCGCAGCCAGTGCCGCGACCGGTGCCGAGCCCGCCCGTCCCGGTGCCACGGGGGCACCGGGGCGGGTGGCGCAGGCCGCCTGGGCTGCCGCGACGGTCGCGGTGATCGCCGTCGGCACGTTCCGGGCCGCCGGTTGGCTCTTCGCGCTGTGCCTGATCGCAGCGGTGGGGACCGGCACACTGGCGGTCACCGGCGGCCGAAGTCCGATCGGAATGCTGGTCGCCGTGACCCTGCCACCCGCCGCGACGGCAAGGGCGCTCCCATGGGCGGTACGCGGAGTGCGCGCCAACCGCTCGTCGGAGTCGGGCATCGGGTTCGGACGCATCGCGACCAGCCTGGCGGTGTCCGCCGTCCTGCTGACGCTGTTCGGGTTGCTCTTCTCCTCCGCCGACGCGGTCTTCGCCAACCTGGTCGGCGGTCTGCTGCCGGACATCGCGCCGGCCGGTGTGATCGGTTGGCTGCTGCGGCTGATCCTGATCGGCGGTGGTCTGCTCGGCGGCGCATACCTGGTCACCCGCCCACCCGACCTGGAGGGTCTGCGACCGGCGTCGTCACGGCCGGCCCACCGGCTGGAGTGGACTCTCCCGCTGGTGTTGCTCGACGTCCTCTTCGCCGCTTTCGTGCTGGTCCAGCTGACAGTGTTGTTCGGCGGGGCAGGGCACGTGCTGGGGACGTCCGGGCTCACCTACGCCGAGTACGCCCGCGGTGGGTTCTGGCAACTGCTCGCCGTCACCGCACTCACCCTGCTGGTGATCGCGATCGCCGCCCGCCGGGCACCGAAGGCCACCCGGGGGGACCGGCTGCTGGTCCGCGTACTGCTCGGCACGCTCACCGCGCTCAGTCTGGTGATCGTCGCCTCGGCGCTCTACCGGATGCAGGTCTACGCCGACGCGTACGGGGCCACCCGGCTGCGGCTCGTCGTGTCGACAGTCGAGCTGTGGCTCGGGCTGCTCTTCGTCCTGGTCGGGGTTGCCGTGGCGCGGTTGCGGGCCGAATGGCTCCCTCGGCTGGTGGTCGGCACCGCCGTGCTGGCGTTGCTCGGGTTGGCCCTGATCAACCCGGATCGCCTGATCGCCGAGCGGAACGTCGACCGCTACCTGGAGACCGGCCGGTTGGACGTCAGCTACCTGTCCGGGCTGTCGGCCGACGCCGTACCGGCCCTGGACCGGCTGCCCGAGCCGATGCGGTCCTGCGCGCTGGGGCAGATCGCCGCCGAGCTGCCCCGGGACGGCTTCTGGGCGACGAACCTCGGCAGGGAACGCGCCCGGCGGGTTCTCGACACGACCCCGGTGAGCGCCAGCGTGACCGACTGCCTCGGGTTGCCACGCTGGTGAGCATGAACGCTTGACAATCGCGTACGGCGGGCGAGACTGCCGGGGTGGCCAAGCAACTCCCCGACGTGGGGTCGAGCGGTGCGGTGCCGCCGCCCCGGCGGTCCCGGATCGTGCTGGCCGAGATCACCAGGCAGGACACCCGCGCCGAGCGGACCCGCGCCGAGCTGGCCCAGCAGACCCAGGTCGGCGAGGCGCTGGTCCGTGGCCTGGTCCGGGCCCAACTCGCGTTGGCGCTGCGGCTGTCCCTGGTGGTGGCCATCGGGTTGGGCGGGCTGCCCTGGCTGTTCGCGATCGCGCCCTCACTCGGCCGGACCACTGTCGCCGGCGTCAACCTGCCGTGGCTGCTGCTCGGAGTGGCCTCCTTTCCGTTCCTGATCGCCGTGGGCTGGGCGTACGTGCGGCTGGCCGAGCGCAACGAGCAGGACTTCACCGACCTGGTGCAACGGCCGGAGCGCTGAGTGGGCAACGACTTCGTGGTCCCGGCCATCGTCGCGGTCACCCTGGTCACCGTCGGGATCGGCTTCTACGGGCTGCGGTTGGCCCGGACCACGTCCGACTTCCTGGTGGCGTCCAGGGCGATCAGTCCGACCTGGAACGCCGCCGCCATCGGCGGGGAGTACCTGTCGGCGGCGAGCTTCCTCGGCATCGCGGGGCTGGTCCTCAAGTACGGCGTGGACGTGCTCTGGTACCCGGTCGGTTTCGCCGCCGGCTACCTGGCCCTGCTGCTCTTCGTCGCCGCGCCGTTGCGCCGCTCCGGGGCGTTCACCCTGCCCGACTTCTGCGAGTTGCGGCTGGGCTCGCGTCGACTCCGCATCCTGGCCACCGCCTTCGTGATCTTCATCGGTTGGCTGTACCTGGTGCCGCAACTCCAGGGTGCCGGGCTGACCCTGGCCACGGTGGCCGGCTCCCCGTACCCTCTCGGAGCCCTGCTGGTGGCGGCGGTGGTCACCGCGAACGTGGCGCTGGGCGGCATGCGCGCGATCACCTTCGTGCAGGCGTTCCAGTACTGGCTCAAGCTGACCGCTCTCGCCGTACCGGTGATCTTCCTGGCCCTGCAGTGGCAGGCCGACGGCCGCCCGGCGGTGACCCCGCCCGACGGGCCGACGTTCCGGACCGCGACCACCGTCGTGGTCGAGCACCGCGCGGCCCTCACCCTGCCCGACGGTGACATCCGGGAGGTACGCCCCGGCGACGAGCTGACCTTCGCTGCCGGTGATCCGGTGCCGGACGTCTCCGGGGTGGCGACCGACGCCAACGACTGGCTGCTGCCCAGCGCCGCCGGTGACGACGACCGGGGCCTGTTCGCCACGTACTCGCTGATCCTGGCCACTTTCCTGGGCACCATGGGCCTGCCGCACGTGCTGGTGCGCTTCTACACCAACCCGGACGGCGCGGCGGCCCGTCGGACCACCCTGGTCGTGCTGGCGTTGGTCGGCGCGTTCTACCTGCTCCCCACTCTCTACGGGGTCCTCGGCCGGATCTACACCCCGCAGTTGCTGCTCAGCGGCCAGACCGACGCGGTGGTGGTGCTGCTACCCGAAGCCGCCCTGGGTGACGGCCTGGCCGGGCGGCTGCTCGCCGCGCTGGTCGCCGCGGGCGCTTTCGCGGCGTTCCTCTCCACCTCGTCCGGCCTGCTGACCAGCGTCGCCGGGGTGATCTCGACCGACGTGCTCGGCCGGGGATCGGTACGCGGATTCCGGCTGGCCACCGTCATCGCCGGTGGTGTGCCGGCGGTGCTGGCGCTGCACGTCTCCGGGCTGGACGTCTCGCAGGTCGTCGGGCTGGCCTTCGCGGTCGCCGCGTCGAGCTTCTGCCCGCTGCTGGTGCTCGGCATCTGGTGGCGCGGGCTGACCGACGTGGGCGCCACCGCCGGCGTGGTGGCCGGCGGCGGCGCGGCGATCGGCGCGGTGCTGGTCACCGTGCTCGGCCCACCGCTGTCCGGCTGGCCGGCCACGCTCATCGCGCAGCCGGCCGCCTGGACGGTGCCGCTGGCCTTCACCGTGATGGTCGCCGTGTCGATGGCGACCCGCCGGCGAGCACCGGCCGACATCGCCGCCACCATGCTCCGCCTGCACACCCCGGAAGCCCTCCGCATGTAGGCGCAAGCTCCCTGCCGAGTCGGCGGTCTCGGCCCGCCGGGTCAGCAGGCGTCGGTCCCGGCGCACAATCGGTCGGCCGCCCGCTGTGCCAGCCGTCGGGCCTCCGTCCTGTTGGTCAGGCTGCCCAGCCAGACCTCCGCGACCAGATCGCCTTGTCGGACGAACAGTGTGTAACTGATCAGGCCCTCGGCGTCGAATCTGATCAGGAGCGAACCATCCCCGGCGAATCCCGAGTCGACGACCGACAACGAGGACAGCTCCTTGCTCCGCTTGCATTCGGTCACCGTCCGGGCCCAGGCGATGGTGGCCTTCGCGCCGTTGAGTGAATACCGCTGCACTCGCTCGATGACCGGTGACGCATCGGGCTTCCGGAACACCGCACCCCGCTCGGCGCGCTCCTTCGCCGACAGCCTCGGTGTCTCCACGCAGGCGTAGCTGGCAGCGAAATTGAACGACCAGTCACCGTCCAGGTCACTTCCGGCCGCCCGGAAACCACTCGGGAGGTCTGCGGCGCGCAGCAGCGCGTCCGCCGGGATGGCCGGGCTGGTGGAACCGATCGACGGGCTACCGCTGGTCGCCGACGGGCTCGACGGTGGTGCGCCGGGGGTGTCGCGGGTCGAGGGCGTCGGCGTCGGGGTGGCCGACAGCGTGGGTGTCGGGGCGGGTGCCGGGGTGGGTGATCCGGTCGCCGGCAGCACCGGCGTCGGCGCCCCCTCCCGGCCGCCGGCCAGCGCCACCGCCCCGGTGGCCACCAGAGCCACCGCCACCACCGCGGCGAGCCCCGCCGCGATCCTCGTCCGCCGGGTCCGCCGCCGGCCGCGCTCCCGCACCTGCTCGGTAGGGGACCAGCTCAGGTGCTCGGTGTCCTGGAACAGGTGCGCGAAGGGCTGATCAGGCATTGCTGACCTCCTCGGGGAGGGTGGTGCCGAGCAGAGATGCGAGAGCCTTGCGCCCTCGGGCGAGCCGGGCCTTGACCGTTCCGACCGGAACAGCGGTCCGCGTCGCGATGTCCGCGACCGGGAGATCCGCGAGGTGGTGCAGGACGATCGCCTCGCGTTGGTCCTTCGGTAACTGGCGTAACGCGGCGACCACCGCGACGGTGTTCTCCGATGGTGGCCCGACCGCGGTCACCGAACCATTCCGCCGCTGGGCGGTGATCCCGTTGCGGATCTTCCGCCAACGGTTCTGGAGAAGGCGGTGTCCCACGAGGTGCACCCAAGCCTCCGGATCGTCGTACTCGCTGATGCTCCGCCAGCGCTGCCAGGCCCGCACGTACGCCTCCTGTGCGGCGTCCTGCGCCTCATGGATGTCGCCACCGAGCGCGTACAGCACTGTGACGACCCGGTGCCTGCTGGCTCGGTAGAACTCCTCGAAGCCGTCGTCTCTGTCCACTGCCTCTCCCCCGTGTCGATCCTGCCTCTGTCACCCGCCAGCCCGGTGTCCGGTTGCATGAGGTGCCGCGAGGTGAGTGGGAGGCGGCTTTGAGGGGCTCGTCCGCCTCGGGGATGATCGCCGGTCCGCCTGCCGCCGGAGGGCGGAACTGGCGATCGGCGGATAACGTCGGCGCATGACTGTTGAGCACCCCGCGCTCGCACTGCGTGGCCTGGCCAAGCGGTTCGACGGCACGATCGCGGTGGCCGGCGTCGACCTGGACGTCCCCGCCGGCTCCTTCTACGGCCTGCTCGGCCCGAACGGCGCCGGCAAGACGACCACGCTGTCGATGGCGGTCGGGCTGTTGCGACCGGACGCCGGCTCGGCCTGGGTGCTCGGGCACGACGTCTGGCAGGACCCGGTCACCGCCAAGCGGCTGCTCGGCGTGATGCCCGACGGGGTCCGGTTGTTCGACCGGCTGACCGGGGCGGAACTGCTGGCGTACAACGGGTTGTTGCGGGGGATGGACCCGGCGGTGGTCGATCAGCGGGCCGCCGAGCTGCTGGACGTGCTGGCGCTCGGCGACGCCGGTCGCACGCTGGTGGTGGACTACTCGGCGGGTATGAAGAAGAAGATCGGGCTGGCCTGCGCACTGCTGCACGGCCCTCGGGTGCTGGTGTTGGACGAGCCGTTCGAGGCTGTCGACCCGGTGTCCGCGGCGCTGATCCGGGACATCCTCACCCGCTACGCGGCCGGTGGCGGCACGGTGGTGTTCTCCAGTCACGTCATGGAGGTCGTCGAGCGGCTGTGCTCGCACGTGGCGATTCTCGCCCAGGGCGTCATCAAGCGGGTCGGGACCATCGACGAGGTCCGTGGCGGCCGCTCGTTGGAGCAGGTCTTCGTCGAGGTGGTCGGCGGGCGCACCGCGACCGGCGAGGAGCTGTCGTGGCTCTCCCAGTGAGCGCGGACGCCACCCCCGCCGTGCCGCTACGGTCGGTCTCCGCTCGACACTTCGTGCGGCTCAAGTTGCGGGTGATGGGCAACAACTTCCGGGGACAGGGCTGGCGGATCGCCCTGTTCGTCGGCGGCGCGTTGCTCGGGCTCTGGTTCGCGGCCAGCGGGTTCTTCCTCTTCGCCGCGCCGGGGCTGGCCAACAACGGCCGGTACGCGGTGCTGGTCGCGGCGGCCGGCGGCGGGCTGCTGGTGCTCGGTTGGCTGCTCCTGCCACTCGTGTTCTTCGGCGTGGACGAGACACTCGATCCGGCCCGGTTCGCGCTGTTGCCACTGCCCCGGCGCACACTGGTGACCGGCCTGTTCGTGGCGGCTCTGGTCAGCGTGCCGGTGCTGGCGGTGCTCATCGCGTCGTCCGGGCTGGTGCTGACCGCCTGGTCGTTGGGTGGCTGGTCGGCGGGGTTGGTAGCCGCCGTGGGTGTGCTCGCCGGGCTGCTGCTCTGTGTTGCGGCGAGCCGGGCGGTGACCAGCGCGTTCGCCACCATGCTGCGGTCCCGACGGGTCCGTGACCTGGCGGCGGTGCTGCTGGCGGTGACGGCCGCGCTGCTCGGCCCGTTGCAGCTCTTCGGCCTCGCCGCGCTGCGCGAGGCGGACTGGGACCGGCTGGCCGGCGTGGCGACCGTGATCGGGTGGACGCCGTTGGGCGCGCCGTGGACCGCCGGCATCGACGTGGCCCAGGGGCGGGTGTGGGCGGCACCGGTCAAGTTGCTGATCACGGTGGTGGCGCTGGGCGCCCTGCTGGCCTGGTGGTCCCGGTCGCTGGAGTCGGCGATGGTCGGTGCGGCGAGCGCCGGTAAGGCTCCGGTGCGACGCGGAGTTGCCGGTGGCGCGGTCGCCCAACTGTTTCCTCGGGTCGCCGGCTGGGCCCGCCGGGACCAGTTCGGTGCCCTGGTCGCCCGGGAGGCCCGGTACTGGTGGCGGGACGCGCGCCGTCGGGCCAACCTGATCACGATCGCGGTGGTCGGCATCTTCGTACCGGTGATGATCAACGTTACCGGCGGGGACTTCGCGGCCATGGGCGAGGAAGGTTTCTCGACTGCTACCAGCGACAGCTCACCGGTGCTGGTCACCATCTCCATGCTCTTCGTGGGCGTGCTCGCCGCCGTCACGCTGGCCAACCAGTTCGGCTTCGACGGCAGCGCGTACGCCGCGAACGTGGTGGCCGGGGTGTCCGGCCGAGTCGAGCTGCGGGCCCGGATGACGGCCTTCTCGCTGTACGTGCTGCCGATGCTGGCGGCCGTCGGGGTGGTGCTGTCGGTGCTGATCGGTCACCCGGCTTGGATCGGGCTCACGATCGGCAGCCTGGTCGCCACCTACGGCGCCGGGCTGGCGGTGAACAGCCTGGTCTCGGTGCTCGGGGCGTACTCACTCCCGGAGACCAGCAACCCGTTCGCGATGAACAGCGGCGCGGGCCTCACGAAAGGGCTGCTCACCCTGCTGACCATGCTCGCCTCGGCGGTTGCCGCAGTGCCGATGGTGGTGGCCGCCGCGCTGCTCGGTGACGCATGGCTCTGGCTGGCCCTGCCGGTCGGTGCCGCGTACGGGCTGGGCGCGGCGCTGCTGGGCGCGTACCTGGCCGGCGACGTGCTGGACCGACGCCAGCCGGAACTGCTGGCCACTGTCACCCCGCGCCGTTAACCGACGCGGGGGCCAGCCGCCTGGCCAGCGTCGGCGAGGAATTCACGCCAGGCGGCCGGAGCGAAGGTGAGGACCGGGCCGGAGCGATCCTTGCTGTCCCGGACCAGCACGACACCGGCCAGGTTGTCCGCCACCTCAACGCAGGCACCGCCCGTGTCGCCGGATTTGGTCGACGTCCGCCAGCGGGGTTGAGGAACGGTCATGGGGTCACCTTCAGCTTCCGGATCAGATCCATAGAGGCGCTTGTGGACAGCGCCTCGCCGAGCAGGCTATCCCATTTCCGACCAATCAGACGGACGACGTCCGGGTCGTCGATGACGTGTCCACGAGCAACGTCCTCGACGTAGGTGACCCGTTCCCCGTCGGGCATTTCAGCCAGCAGAAATCCGCCGGTCAATCCGACGTGGGCTCCGGCATTGAGCGGCACGACGTGCAGTCTCACGCTCGGCATGACGGCCAGTTCCATCAGCCGGCCGAGCTGAGCGTCCAGTACCGCCGGTCCGCCGACCGGGCGGCGTAGAGCCGTCTCGTCCAGGACGAACACGCATTGCGGTGACTCTGCCCGCTGCCACAGTTGCTGCCGATCCATCCGAACCGTCACCAACTCGTCGACCGTCTTGCTCGGATTCAGGCCACCAGCGGAAATAACCGCGCGGGCATAGTCCTCCGTTTGCAGGAGTCCCGGAATCAGGCACGGCTCGAATTCACAGAGCCGGATCGCCTGCTCCTCATGGTTGCGCCATGGAACGAACCACGTCGGCAGGCGTTGGCTGTCGGCAGCCCGCAACAGTTCGGCGAGGAGGCCGCCGGTTGCTAGGGCCTCGTCGGCCGCCACCGCGAATTCCATCGTCGGTCGGCGTCGGCCGGTCTCGATGGCGGCGACGGTGGAAGGGCTCCACCTGGTGAGCGTCGCCAACGCCTCCTGGGACACCTCGGCACCGGCGCGGGCGGCCTTCAACGCCCGTACCCACATTTCGACGTTCATCCTTACCTCTCCGGTAAGTACGCGACTGCGCTGCGTAGTAAGCCCTGGCATCCTCCCCTGTCCGCGCCTCGCCGTCCAGGGTGGAGGGCACGCGGCCCGGCCGGTGGAGGCGATGTCCCGGCGACCGGGTCCTGCGTTCGGGTCGCCCCGGTCGTCCCCCGGCCGGGGCGGCCCTCGTCGACGGGAGGAGATCAGCCATGTTCGGGTTCATCCGGGGCAGGAACGGGGCGCGGTGGTCGTACCCGAGAAGAAAGGTGGCCGGGCCGGCGGCCGGATCGGAGCGGTCGGCAGGCCCGCCGGATCGGCCACCCGCGTGGGCGAACGGGCCGACGGTGGCCGTGCCGCGACCCGGCCGGGCCGGTTGGCTGACCCCGGCGCAGACCTGGCGGGCGAACGGCGGGCGTTGGTGAGGCCCGCGGCCCGGCCAGCGGATCGGGGTTCGGGTCAGGCAGGCGATCGGACGGCGCACCGCACCGAGGACCGATGTGTCACCGCGAGCGTGATGTCTGTGAGGCATCACTATGACTCACCAGCATCACGGTCATTCGGGCATTGCCCTCCGCCGAGCCGACCGCGCCGCAGCCGGGCGGCGACCCCATCGCCCCGGGCGGCCGGAGGGCCGAGGTGAGCCGGCCGCACCTGCCGATGCGGCCACTCTGGCGGTGCCGTGGCTGCGGCGCGCTCTGGCCGTGCCAGCCGGCGCGGCTGGCGCTGCTGGCCGAGTACCGGGACGACCGGGTGGGGCTGATGGTCTACCTGGGTGCCCTCATGACGGAGGCGGGTGATCAGCTCACCCGCCTCAACGGCCGGCCCGCCGACCTGCACGAGCGCTTCCTTGGTTGGGCGAGGGCCCGGGGCGGCACAATGTTTCACGTGAATCATGAGCCGGGTGCCGAGATCCACCACACCGACCCGTTCGCGGTGCCGACCGGGCAACGGTCGCCGGTACGCCGGCTGCGTGGTCGCCTCGCCGCACCGGTGACCCTCTGGACGGCGCCCGGTCCGGCCGGGCTGACCGTCTCGTCCACGCTGGTGGCCGAGGGGGAACCCGACCGGCTGCTCGGGCTGATCGACCCGGAGTCCGACCTCTGGGCGGCCGCCGAGGAGTCGGGTCGGTTCGCCGTCACGCCACTCGGCCCGCCACACCGGCAGCTCGCCGACCGGTTCGCCGGCCTCTTCCCCGCACCGGGCGGGCTCTTCGCCACCGGCGCGTGGAACGAGACGCCGTACGGGCCGGTTCCGGCGGACGCCGGCGGCTGGGCCGGGTGCCGGCTGGACACCGCCCGGGAGTACGGCTGGGGCCTGCTGGTCGAGGCCACCATCGAGGCCGTCGACCTGACCGGGGAGGCCACCCCGCTGCTGCACTACCGGGGCCGCTACCACGAGCTGCCGCTCTGAACGGACGCCACACCACCGGCGACCGATCACCGCAGTGACCTGAGTCACTTGGCGCAGCCAGCCAACCGCTCGGCGCACTCGCCGACCGGCGTCGATCTCAGCCTTCCCTGCTGGGGAGTGCGCTCTTTACCGTGCGCGAAACTCCTCTGACGCCTGTGAAGGTGGTGATCCACAGATGTCCACGGACACACCCGCTCCGGCCGCTCCCCAGTCGGACAAGTACCTGGCCGTACAACGGTCGGACGAGTTCGCCGGGCTGCGGCGTGCGCTGCGCGGCTTCGTCTTCCCGATGACCGTCGCGTTCTTCCTGTGGTATGCGCTCTACGTCATTCTCTCCGCGTACGCCCGGGACTTCATGGGCACGAAGCTGTTCGGCAGCAACATCAACGTCGCACTGGTCTTCGGCCTGCTCCAGTTCGTCTCCACGTTCGTGATCGCCTGGCTCTACTCCCGGTACGCGGACCGGAAGATCGACCCCATCGCGGACCGGATCCGCGCCGAGATCGGGGAGGTGACCCGTGAAGACGGTTCACGCGGTTGAGTCGTTCCTCGCGGCCGAGGCGGGCAATCACACCGCTCGCAACCTGACCATCACGCTCTTCCTGGTCTTCGTGGCGGTGACCCTGGGCATCACCATCTGGGCCAGCCGGCAGACCAAGACTGCTACCGACTTCTACGCGGGCGGCCGGTCCTTCTCCGGCTTCCAGAACGGCATGGCGATCGGCGGCGACTACATGTCGGCCGCCTCGTTCCTCGGCATCGCCGGCATCATCGCGTTGTACGGCTACGACGGCTTCCTCTACTCGATCGGCTTCCTGGTCGCCTGGCTGGTGGCCCTGCTGCTGGTCGCGGAGCTGCTGCGCAACTCGGGCCGGTACACGATGGCGGACGTGCTGGCCTTCCGGATGCGTCAGCGTCCGGTGCGTACCGCGGCGGCGGTCTCCACCATCACGGTGTCGATCTTCTACCTGCTCGCCCAGATGGTGGGCGCCGGCGCGCTGGTCGCGCTGCTGCTCGGCATCCGGCCGGGGACGACCTTCCTCGGCATGGACGCGGCCACCGCGAAGGTTGCCACCATCATCATGGTCGGCACCCTGATGATCATCTACGTCACCGTGGGCGGCATGAAGGGCACCACCTACGTGCAGATCGTCAAGGCGTTCCTGCTCATGGGCGGCGCGCTGTTGATGACCATCCTGGTGCTGGCGAAGTTCAACTTCAACCTGTCGGAGCTGCTCGGCCAGGCGGCCGCCGCATCCGGCAAGGGCAGCGCGTTCCTCGAACCCGGGCTCCGGTACGGCGTCGAGGTCGCCGGCAACTCGACGCAGACGTTCTACAACAAGGTCGACCTGCTGTCCCTGGGCATCGCCCTGGTGCTCGGCACCGCCGGTCTGCCGCACATCCTGATCCGCTTCTACACCGTGCCGACCGCGAAGGCGGCCCGTAAGAGCGTGCTCTGGGCCATCGGCATCATCGGCACCTTCTACCTGCTCACCCTGGCCCTCGGCTTCGGTGCGGCGGCGCTGGTCGGCAGCCAGGCGATCACGGCACAGGACAAGGCCGGCAACACCGCCGCACCGCAGTTGGCCGAAGCCCTCGGCATCGACTTCTTCGGCGGCGAACTGGGCGGGGCAGCCATGCTGGCGATCATCGCGGCGGTCGCCTTCGCCACCATCCTCGCGGTGGTCGCCGGGTTGACGCTGGCCTCGTCGTCCAGCCTGGCGCACGACTTCTACGCGAACGTGCTGAAGAAGGGTGAGGCGTCGGAGCGGCAGGAGGTGCGGGTCGCCCGGATCTCCGCCCTGGGGATCGGCGCGGTGTCGATCGCCCTGTCGATCTACGCGCAGAACCTCAACGTGGCGTTCCTGGTGGCGCTGGCCTTCGCGGTCGCCGCCTCCGGCAACCTGCCGGCGATCCTCTACAGCCTGTTCTGGCGGCGGTTCAACACCTCCGGCGCGGTGTGGTCGATCTACGGTGGTCTGCTCTCGGCCGTACTGCTGGTGTTCTTCTCGCCGGTGGTCTCCGGTGCGGCGACCTCGATGTTCCCCGACCACGACTGGCAGTGGTTCCCGCTGTCCAACCCGGGCATCCTCTCCATCCCGTTCGGTTTCCTCTGCGGGTGGATCGGCACTGTCATCTCCAAGGAGCACGACGAGGACAAGTACGCGGAGCTGGAGGTGCGCGCCCTCACCGGCGCCGGCGCCCACTGATCGCGGGGCACCTGTCGAGGGGTCCCCTGTTGACGTCGCACGTCAACAGGGGACCCCTTCGGCGAATTCGGCGGTCGGTAGGCTGAACCGCATGAAGGTTGCTGAGCGCTTTGGTTCCGATCACCGCGTCCTCGTCACCGGCGGAGCTGGCTTCGTCCCGTCACACCTGGTGGACGCCCTGATCGCCCGAGGCTGCACGGTGGTGGCGCTGGACAACTTCGTGACCGGCTCCAAGGAAAACGTCGCCCACCTGCTGGATCGGCCGACCTTCACGCTCGTCGAGGCGGACATCTCCGACGGTCTGCCGACCCACCACCCGGCGTTGGCCGAACGGTTCGACGCGATCCTGCACATGGCCTCTCCGGCCAGCCCCACCGACTTCGCCCAGTTGCCGGTGGAGATCCTCCGGGTCGGCTCGGTCGGCACCCTGCACCTGCTGGAGCGCGCGGTCGCCGACGGCGCCCGGTTCCTGATGGCCTCCACCTCCGAGGCGTACGGAGACCCGAAGGAGCACCCGCAGCGGGAGACCTACTGGGGCAACGTCAACCCGATCGGGGTCCGCAGCGTCTACGACGAGGCCAAGCGCTTCTCCGAGGCCGCGACGATGGCGTACCACCGCTACCGCGGGCTCGACGCGGCGATCGTCCGGATCTTCAACACGTACGGCCCGCGGATGCGCCCGGACGACGGCCGCGCCATCCCCACCTTCATCTCCCAGGCGCTGCGCGGCGAGCCGATCACCGTGCACGGCACCGGCAACCAGACCCGGTCGATCTGCTTCGTCGAGGATCTGGTGCGCGGCATCCTGCTGCTGCTCGACTCGACCGAGACGGGCCCGGTCAACTGCGGCACCGAGCACGAGCTGACCATGCGGCAACTCGCCGAGTTGATCGTGTCGCTCTCCGACAGCACCTCGAAGGTGACCTATGTCACCCGCAGCTCGGACGACCCGGAGATGCGCCGACCGGATCTGACGCTCGCTCGGGAACTGCTCGGATACGAGCCGTCGGTCGCGCCCGAAGATGGCCTGCGACGCACGATCGAGTACTTCCGGTCGCGGCTAGGGTAACCGGATCTGCGCGTACCGCCTGCCGCTGAGTGTCGCCTGAAGGCGGCAGTGGCTCCCGCTACGTACCCTGAATTACATGTCCGCGACCTCGTCTGCCGGCGTCCCGCATCCGCACCTGCACCGCAGCGCCGGGCGCGCATCGGTGCCCGGCCCCGATCGGGGCGCCTCCGGGCGTGCCCGTCCGACCGAGGCGCGCTTCTACCCGTCGTACGACGAGGAGGAGCCCCGCTCCGGCGGCCCGGCGGGGCCGAACGGGCCTGGCGGCCCGGGTGGCATCGGCGGGTCGGGACGGCGCGGCCCGGGACCGCGCTGGGGCCGGATCGCCCTGGTGGCCGGGGCCGCGGTGCTGGTGCTGGCGCTGCTCGGCAGCGTCGGCGCCTGGTTGTACGCCCGCAACCTCAACAGTGACCTGGCCCGCACCGACCCGTTCGCGGAGATCACCGGTGGCCGGCCCGCCAAGACCGTCGACGGCGCGCTGAACATCCTGCTGGTCGGCAGCGACTCACGGGACGCGGACGCGCCGGTCGACAGCAAGAGTCAGTGGCGCGCCGACACGATCATCGTCATGCACATTCCGGCCGACCACCAGGAGGCCTACCTGGTCTCCATCCCCCGGGACCTGTACGTGCCGATCCCGGAGAGCGCCGGCGCGGACTGCGGCTCCGGTTCACGCGCGAAGATCAACGCAGCGTTCGCGTTCGGTGGGCTGCCGCTGGCGGTACGCACCGTGGAGTGCTTCACCGACGTTCGGATCGACCACGTGATGGCGATCGACTTCGGCGGCTTCAAGGAGGTCACCGACGCTCTCGGCGGGGTGGACCTCAAGGTGGAACGCACCATCACCTCGATCCACAAGCCGTACCGGACCTTCACCAAGGGCACCAACCACATGGACGGCGCGGAGGCCCTGGACTGGATCCGGCAGCGCAAGCAGTTCCCGGACGGGGACTTCGCCCGGATGCGGCACCAGCAGGAGTTCCTCCGAGCCCTGATGGACAAGGCGGCCAGCAGCGGCACGCTGGCGAACCCGAAGAAGCTGAACGATTTCCTCAAGTCGGTGACCGCGGCCGTAACCGTCGACCAGACTTTCTCGGTTACAGACATGGCGCTGCAGTTCCGAAACCTGCGCGGCCAGAACCTCACCTTTGTGACCAGCCCGAACTCGGGCAGCGACACCATCAACGGCGAGTCGGTGGTGGTGTCGGACCGGGAGAAGGCGCTCGCGATGTACCAGGCCATGTCCGCCGACACGATGGCCGACTGGGTCAAGGCGAACCCGCCGAAGAGCAACGACGGCGGCTGACCGCGGCCCGGCCGGCACCAGCCGTTCGGATCATCGAGCGGCGACGATCGACTGAGTCTGCGAAATTCGACGTCCGGATTGACCCGGGATGAACTCGCCAAGTCGATTTGATGTACGTACAGTGGTGCCGCCCCCTCCTGATCACGAGCTGGAGCACGCATGCCGGTTCAGGCCAGTCGTCGCCCTTCTTCCTCCGGGTCCGCCGCCCCCAGCGGTCGAGTCGCTGCGGCCATACCCACGCAGGCACGCCCCTCGGGGGGCGGGCCGGGCTCGCGTCCGCCCGGTAGCGGTGGCGGTGGTGGCGGCGACCGCCCGGGTGGCGGTGGGTCGAAGAAGCGGACCAAGCGCAAGGACCCGCTCTGGGCCCGGCTGACCGTCGTCTTCGGTGCCGTGCTGATGCTGAGCAGCGGGGTGGCCATCGTCGGCAGCAAGGCGTTGATCGGGCAGGCGACCGGCGGCATCGCGAAGGGCAACCTGCTGGGTGATGCCGGCAAGTCCGACGCCGAGGGCGGCGCGAGCCTGGACGGCCCGATCGACATGCTGCTGCTCGGCGTGGACGCGCGGGAGCGCTGGGCCGCCGACGACGTCCGTTCGGACAGCATCATCGTCCTGCACATCCCGGCCACGCACGACCAGGCGTACCTGATCTCGATCCCCCGGGACACCGAGGCGCAGATCCCGCCGTTCAAGAAGAGCGGCTACGGCGGCGGCTCCGGCAAGATCAACGCCGCGTTCCAGGCCGGTGCCGCCAACGGTGGCGGCTGGGAGGGCGGCGCCCAGCTGATGGCCCAGACGATCAAGCGGCTCACCGGGATCAGCTTCGACGGCGCGGCGATCATCAACTTCGGCGGCTTCAAGAACGTCATCGACACCCTGGGCACGGTGCGGATCTGTGTCAGCCAGGAGGTCAAGTCGCTGCACATGTCGTACGTCGACGGCAAGCCCATGTGGAACGCGGACGCCAAGAAGACCGGCAAGCAGCGGACCCCGGTGGTGCACAAGAAGGGCTGCCAGGAGATGGAGGGTTGGGCCGCGCTCGACTACTCCCGCCAGCGCAAGTCCCTCAAGAACGGCGACTACGACCGGCAGGCCAACCAGCAGCAGCTGATCAAGGCGATGGCGAAGAAGGCCACCGAGGGCGGGATGTTGTCCAACCCGGCCAAGATGAACAACCTGATCAAGGCGGCGGGCAAGGCGTTCGTGCTCGACACCGGTGGCGTGCCGATCGAGGACTTCATCTTCACCATGCGCGGGGTCACCGGCAACGAGCTGACCATGCTCAAGACCAACAACGGCACCTTCAACGCCAACGACAACAACACCGAGGGCCTGAACGAAGAGACCCTGGCGATGTTCCAGGCGGTCAAGCAGGACAAACTCGCCGAGTTCGTCTTCACCCACCCCGAGGTGATCTCCACCCGCAAGTGAGGCCGGGAGTCGCGGAAAGCCAGCGACGACCTCCTCACCGCCCGTAGCCTGACGTGAACGGGTTTCACGTATCGGCTGCGGGGAGGCGGTCACGTCCAGGTGGGGACGGAACGCAGCGGGTCGGGCCGGAGCGGCCCCGTCCGCCCGGTCGCCCCGCGCCCGTGGGCCGCGGATCCTGCTCGGCATCGGCCTGGCCCTCGTTCTGCTGGCCGGGCTCGCCGTGGCCGGGCTCAAGACGCTCAGCCACCGCTACGACCGCACGGTGACCAAGGAGCAACTGCTCGACGCCGACGCCCGCACCGAGCGCACCGACCTGGACGGGCCGCTCAACTACCTCCTGGTCGGCTCCGACCGCCGCCCGGGCGACAGTGGCCCCGACCAGCGCTCGGACACCATCCTCATCGTGCACGTCCCCGCCGGGCAGCGGGAGGCGTACCTGGTCTCCATCCCGCGTGACCTGCTGGTCGCCATCCCGCCCGCGAACGGCTTCGGCGGCGGGCAAGACAAGATCAATGCCGCGTACGAGCACGGCGGCGGCGGGCAGGCCGGCGCCCAACTGCTCTCCGCCACCCTGCACCGGCTCACCGGCATCCGGTTCGACGGTGCCGCGCTGATCGACTTCTCCGGTTTCCGGAAGGTCATCGACCTGCTCGGCGGGGTGGAGATGTGCGTGGACACCGAGGTCCGCTCGATCCACACCAACCGGGTCTTTCCCACCGGCTGCCAGCAGATGGACGGCGCACAGGCGCTCGACTACGTCCGACAGCGCTACGACCTGCCCGGCGGCGACTACGACCGGCAGCACCACCAGCAGCAGCTGCTCAGGGCGATGCTGGACAGCGCCGGCAGGGCGGACCTGCGAAGCAACCCCGTCAAACTGGACCAGGTGCTCCGGGCGGTCGGCGGCTCGTTGACCGTCGACACCAACGGCGTACCCCTGGAGGACCTGCTCCTCGCGCTGCGCGCGCTGCCGCCCGACGGGATGCGCGGCGTCCAGGTGCCCTCCTCGCCGCAGACCATCGACGAGGTGTCGTACGTGGTGCTGGACAACGGCGGCAGCGGGCTGTTCGAGGCGCTGCGCGACACCCGGGTGCCGGCCTGGGCGCAGGCCAACCCCCGCTGGGTGACCCGGTTGTGACGGTGCCGACGGCCCGGTCGGTGTCGAACCGGGCCACGAGGATCTAGTGTTGCTTCCTGTGTTCGGACCCCAGGTTCCCGCAGTGCCCGTGACCGAGATCACCGACGAGACCTACCTGCTGGATGTGCGGGAGGACGACGAGTGGGCGGCCGGCCACGCGCCCACCGCCCACCACCTGCCGATGATGCAGCTGCCGGCCCGGCTGGCCGAGGTGCCCACCGACCGGGAGGTGGCGGTCGTCTGCCGCTCCGGCGGGCGATCCGCCCAGGTCGTCGCCTATTTGATCAACAACGGTTGGGAGCAGGTGCGCAACGCCGACGGCGGGATGCGCCAGTGGGCCGCGGTCGGCCGACCGGTGGTCGACGCGAACGGGCAGCCCGGCCAGGTCATCTGAGGCCGGCGCAATGGGCGGGCCACTGGTCTTCGCGCACCGCGGCGCCTCGTTCGACCTACCCGAGCACACCCTCGCCGCGTACCTGCGCGCCCTCGACGAGGGCGCCGACGGCCTGGAGTGCGACGTCCGGCTGACCCGCGACGGGCACCTGGTCTGTGTGCACGACCGACGACTGGACCGCACCAGCAACGGTCGCGGTCTGGTCAGCGCGCGTACGCTCGCCGAACTGGACGCCCTGGACTTCGGCTCGTGGCACCCGGGCAGCGCGCCGGACGGCGACCTGCCACCCGACGAGTCACACACCCGGCTGCTGACCCTGGCCCGGCTCCTGGACGCGGTGCTCGCCGCCGGGCGGCCGGTCCGACTGCTGGTGGAGACGAAGCACCCGTCGCGCTACGGCTCGAACGTGGAGCGGCGGCTGGTCGGCCTGCTGCGCCGGTACGGCCTCGCCGACCCCGCGCCGGACGACCCGGTGCAGGTCACCGTCATGTCGTTCTCCCCGCTGGCGGTCCGTCGGGTGCGCGAGCTGGCCCCGACGCTGCCCACCGTGCTGTTGCTGGAGGTGCTGCCGCGCTGGCTCCGGTTGGGGCGGCTGCCGTTCGGCACCCGGATCGCCGGGCCGGGCATCGGCCTGGTCCGGGCCCGTCCGCAGTTGCTGCCCGCGCTGCGCGCCGCCGGCAACCAGGTGTACGTCTGGACGATCAACGAGCCGACCGACCTGGAGCTGGTGCTGGCCGCCGGGGTGGACGGGATCATCACCGACCGGCCCGCGTACGCCCTCGCCCGGCTGGACCGCTGACCCATCGACCGGGCGGGGGTGCCCAAAACCGGGCCGGCGGGGCAGACTCGGCACATGCCGGAGCGTATCGATTTCCCCGCTCTCCTCGCCGGCCACACCGTCGTGATCGAGATGATCAACTCTGGGGACGCGGGCCTGCCGGTCCTCACCCAACTTCTCCGGGTGGCCCAGCCGGCGCTCGGCGCGGCCGGGATGGCGTTCGTCGAGTTCGGCCCCACCGGCGGTCGCGTCATCGCCGCGACCGGCGCGGCGGAGTGGGCCCTGGGCCGACCACTGGCGATCGACGACCCGGACACCGTCTGCCTGCTCACCGGGCCACGGGTACGCCAGACACGGGTGAGTGACCTCAACGGCAAGCTGGCCGGCGAACTGGCCGGCAGCGGCCTGCGCCGGATGGTCGTCTCCCGGGCCGAGATCGGCGGTCACACCGTCGGCAGCCTGCACGCGCTCTACCCGGGCGACGACGATCCCGGCGCCGAGCAGCAGGGGGTGATCGCCTACCTCGCCTCCTGCGTCGGGCACATGTACGGCGACCAGGGTGGCCTGCCGGTGCACGGCGACGGCCCGGTGGTGGCGGCCCTCGCCGACGGGCTGGCCGTCGTCGACCGGGACGGGCACGTCCGGCTCTGGAACCCGGCCGCCGCCCAGGTCACCGGCCGGACGGTCGCGCAGTCGCTGAGCCGCCCGCTGCCGTTCCCGCTGCCACCCTCCGGGCAGGTTCGGGACCACCGGATGCCGGACGGCCGCTGGCTGCGGATCACCTCCGGCGACCTGCCCGGCCCGGGAACGTTACGGGTGGTCACCTTCCGCGACATCACCGACCAGCAGCGCCGCGACCACGACCGCGAGCTGTTCGTCGCGGTGACCAGCCACGAGCTGCGCACCCCGGTCACCGTCATCAAGGGGTACGCGGACACCCTCACCGACCACTGGGAGTCGCTGACCGACGTCGACCGACGGCAGGCGGCCCGGGTGATCGGGCAACGCGCCAACGAGCTGGCCCGGCTGGTCGACCGGCTGCTCAGCTCGGCGGCCGAGGTGGGGCCGGGCGACGACCCTCCCACCCCGTTCGACCTCGGTGAGGCGCTGCGTTCCGCCGTCGTCGACCTGCCGGCGGAGCTGCGCCGCCGGCTGGTGTTGCGCCTGCCGAGCGACCTGCCCAAGGCGCTCGGTCACCGGCCCAGCCTGGCCACGGTGCTGACCGAGTTGACGACGAACGCCGGCAAGTACTCGGCACCCGACTCTCCTATCGAGATCACCGCGTCGGGCGACGGTCACCTGGTGGCGTTCCGGGTCAGCGACCAGGGCATCGGCATCCGACCCGAGCACGTGGAACGGGCGTTCGACAGGTTCTGGCAGGGCGAGTCCGGCGACCGGCGCGGCTATCCGGGAGCCGGGCTCGGGCTCTATCTCGTCCGCCGGATCGTTGAACAACAGAATGGATGGGTATCCCTACGTCCGAGGACCGGCGGCGGTACGGTCGCAGAGGTGCGGCTACCACGCGGTTGACCAGGGGTGGCGCGACGTGGAGGCGACGGTGGCAGCGGCAACGAGGGATCGGGCCTGGTGCGTGGTGGTTCCCCACCACCCGGGCGGCGCACGGCTGGCCCGACACCGGCTCGCCGCCGAGCTGACGAATGTCGTACCCCCGACGATCCTCGCGGACCTGATCGCGGTGCTCGCGGAGCTGGTGGGCAACGCGGTGCGGCACGCCAGACCCCTGCCCGGCGGCGTGATCAGGGTCGCCTGGCACCTGCGGCCCTCGGTCGAGGGCACACTGATCCAGCTCCGGGTCACCGACGGCGGCAGCGCGAGCAGCGGGCCACGGCTCCGGACGGCCGGTCTGGACGCGGCGGACGGACGCGGCCTGCACATCGTGGCCGGCCTGGCGACCCGTTGGGGCGTCGAGCAGGACGGCATGGGCCAGCGCGTCTGGGCGGAGTTCGACCGGGTGCCGGCACCCCGGCCCGACCTGGTGCCGGCGGCGGGCTGAGGCCGACTCGGGCGGGTCCCGGTCACGGCGAACCGCTCGGGGCTCTAGGCTGTGACGCCGTGAGTAAGCGTCGAAAGAGCCAGCGCGCCGCCGCCGACACCACCCCCCGTCGCGACAAGGTGCGGGACGTCTTCGTGCCGCGTCCGTTCGACGGGCTGGTCGACGAGTCCGAATGGATCGCGCTGCGCGAGTTGGTGCCCGCCGCCTCCGCCCCGCTGCGGCTGGCGCCCGCCCTGGTCGAGGAGTTCGGCGACCGGACGGCGACGCTCGCCACGGTGCTGCCCATGGCCGCCCCGGCGATCACCAAGCCGGACGGCCGGGTGCTGATCGGCCTCCAGCGCCACCAGCAGTCCGGTGACGTGTCGCGGGATCTGGCCGACGCGTTGCTCAGCGCGCTGCGTGCCGAGCCGGGTGGCCAGGTGGCGGTGCCCCCACTGCCCGGCCCCGGGCCGCGGCTGCAGGACATCCTCGTGGACGGTCCGCTGGACATCACCATGCACGACGGTTTCGACTTCTGGCTCGACCCCGGTGCCGCCGACGATCCGACCGTCCAGGCGTCGCTGGAGCGGGCGAACGCGGCCATCTACCCGACGGTCCGGCTGACCGCGGCGAAGGCCGCGTACTGGTGTCAGGTCCCGGAGAAGGCCCACGTGCGCTGGGTGTTGCCGGACGACGAGGACGCCGCCCTGGACGCGCTGGCCCGACTCGGCGCGGCCGGCACGTTGACGCTCGGCGAGCAGACCAAGTTCGCCGGCATGTTCCGCGCGCACGGTCGACTCGTGCCGGTCTGGGACCTGCCGGAGGAGACCCCGGCCGCCGAGTGGGAGGAGCCGGTGGCGCAGTTCGCCAAGCGGTATTCCGAGGCGCTCACCGTCACCGACCCACTCGACGCCGCCGGCCGCCGCGCCCGTCAGGGGCTGCTCGGCCGCCAGCTCACCCTGCGCTGAGCGGGTCCCGGGTTATGGGGCAGGACATGCAGCGCGGTCCGCCCCGCCCGGAGCCCAACTCGGAGCCGGCGATCGGGATCACCTCGATGCCGGCCCGCTCCAGCTGGGCGTTGGTCTCCGTGTTGCGCTCGTAGCCGACGCAGAGCCGGGGGGCCAGCGCGAGGGTGTTGTTGCCGTCGTCCCACTGCTCGCGTTCCGCGGTGACCGGATCCAGTCCGGTGTCGATGACCCGGAGCAGGTCGAGGTCCATCGCGTCGGCGGCGGCCCGCAGGAACGGCGCCGGCCCGTCCACCCGTGGGTCCTCACCGTCCCCGCCGGCGATCACCGTGTACGCGGACAGCGTGCTGGCGATGTTGGGGTACATCAGGACGGCGTCCACGTCGACCATCGTGCACACGGTGTCCAGGTGCATGGTGGCGCGCTTCTGAGCGATCGGCACCACCAGGATCGTGTGGGCCAGGCCGGCGGCGAAGACCTGCCGACCGAGGCGTTCCGCGCCGGCCGGGGTCGTCCGCTCGCCCACTCCGACCGCGAGGACGCCGGGTGCCAGCAGCAGCACGTCCCCGCCCTCCAGGTGCTCCAGGCCGGGGCGGTAGACGAACTCGGTGCCGGCGAACCGGGGGTGGTGGCGGTAGATGGCGTCGGTCAGGGTGGTCTCGCGGCGGCGGGCCGGCATGGCCAGGCTGGTGACGCCGACCCGGTCGCCGATCCACAGCGACGAGTCGCGGGTGAAGAGCAGGTTGGGCAACGGGTCGATGACGAAGTCGTGTCGGTCCATCAGCGTGTAGACCAGCCCACCGGGCCGCTCGGAGCTGATCCGCAACTCCTCGTGGGCCAGCCCGGCGGTGAGCACGTCGGCCAACGCGGCCGGGTCCAGGTAGGAGAGGTGGTCGGCGACGCGGGCGCGCAGCGTGTCGCCGAGCCGTCGGGAGCGCAGCACCTGCTCGGTGAGTTCGGCCCGGGCGTCCGCGACGGCCAGCGTCTCGGTCAGCAGGGTGGCCAGGTAGAGCACCTCGACGCCGCGTTCGCGCAGGGCGGCGGCGAACGCGTCGTGCTCCTCCTGGGCGCGCCCCACCCAGGGGATCGCGTCGAACAGGAGCGAGTCGTTGTTGCGCGGGGTGAGCCGGGCCAGTTCGGGGCCGGGCCGGTGCAGCAGTACGGTGCCGAGCCGGCCGACTTCACTGTCGACGTAGTGGGTCACTCCCGCAGCGTAGGGCAGGGTTTAGCGGCATCCGAGAAAAGAACTGTGGATGAATATGGCATTCATCCACAGTCACTCCGGCGCTCCGGCTTGCAGAACACCCGTAGTGGCAACGTAGGGTAGTGAGGACATAACTTCGAGGGACCTTTTGCCGGAGGTCGCGATGACTGTCTTTCCCGCACGACGAGCCGTACCGTCCGCTCGGGCACTGCCGCCCGTCGCGGTGCCGCACCCCCGCGTCGAGGCGCCGGGGGTTCTCGAACCGGTCCGTCCGACACCGCTCGAATGGGCCCGCCGCCGTCGGGCCGAGCGGGGTGCACGCCGCCTGGAGGCGGCCGGGGCACGGGCACTGAGCCAACTCGACCACCTCGGGCCTGGCTGGCACGTGATCGAGTGGCCGCGCACCGACGCGACAGACGTGCTCGACCACGGTCAGGACGACCGAGCCGGGTTCCTCGCCATCGGGCCGAGTGGCCTCTTCGCCGTGACCATCGCCGATCACGGCCGGGCCCGGGTGCTCGTCGCCGGAGACGTGGTGCAGATCAACGGCAAGCGACCTCCGTACGTGGCCGAGTCCCGCCGGGACGCCAAGCGGGCCAGCAAGGCCCTCTCCGAGGCGGTGGGGCTGCCCGTTCCGGTGACACCGGTGCTGACCTTCGTCGGGTCGGGCGTGATCAGCGTCTACGGCCTTCCGAAGGACTGCCTGATGGCCACCCACCGGGAACTGGACCGGCTGCTCGTGGCCGGCGGCAGCCGGATCAGCCCCGCCACCGCCGAGAAGCTTTCCCGGGTCGCACAGCACCCGGGCACCTGGCTGAACGGCACGTACCGTCCAACCGCCGACTACCGGTGGTACGACGAGGGCCGAACGGCCGCTGACAAGCCGGCCCACCGCCGGTAACGTCACCGACGACGCCACGCGGCTCCGGTCCCCCCGTTCACCTCACCGGTCTCCGCGCCGTCACCGGTCGCCTCGGTTCACGCTGCGCGCACCCGGTGACCCGGTGCGCTCGGTGATTCCGTCGGCGACCCGCTAGCGTGGACAGTCGATCGGTGCACATAGGAGGCGCGGTGGCCCACGTCGAACTTTCGCTCTCGGAAGCGTTCGTGCCGGCGGTGCGGGCCTCGACAGAGCCGGAGTCCGACAACGTCGGCCAATGGTCGTCGACAGTCTCCCGGGCCGACGAGCCGTGCCTGCTGATCGACGCCGACACCCGGGTGGTGGCGATCTCCACGGCCGGTTGCGAGCTGCTCTGCCTCGGCGAGCCGGCCGGGCTGATCGGACGACCGTTGCTCGATGGCGGGCTCCGTCTGCTCGACTTCACCGCCAACCGGGGCGAGCTGACCGAAGCCGAGATCGACAAAATTCCGCCGCTGCTGGCGCTCTCCTCCGGCCGACTCGCCCGCGGGCTACTCAGGGTGCAGGCCGCCTCCGCGAACAGCTCCGACGCGACAGTCGACGCGATCTCCACCCCGGTGCTCACCGACGGCACTGTCACCGGCTCACTGACCTTCTTCTCCGAGGTCTGACCTGCGGCGCAGTGTGTCCTTCGCCGCACGCGGCGTTGCCGGGGAGGGTCCGTACGAAGCCGTAGGGTGCCCTCATGCTCGATATCGCTCTGCTGCCGGGTGAGTACGCTGTGTGCCGGCTGGCCGCCGGCACCACCCTGCCGTACGCGCTGTCGAGTGGGCTGCGCGGGGCGGACGTGGTGACCGTGAGCTGGACCTCCGACGGGATCTCCGTGATCTGCCCGACCGAGCGGGCGCCGGCACCGGCCGTGGTGGAGACGACCTGGCGCTGCCTACGGGTCACCGCCCCGGTGACGCCGGTCGGCGCCGGCAGCCTGGCCGCGCTGGTCGACCCGCTCGCCGAGGCACGGGTCAGTGCCGTCACGTTCTCCACGTTCGACACCGACTATCTGCTGGTGCCGACCGTCCGGCTGACCGAGGGCACGGCCGCGCTCCAGCGGGCCGGGCATCGCGTCACCGGTTGACCTTCACCCGACCGGCCGCTCACCCTACGATGGGCTCGGCCACCCCGGCCGCGAAGAATTCTCCGATGTCCCGAGGATCGGCCCGTGCCGTTCACCCCGCCCCCGCCCGCGTCCCCCTCACCGCGGTCGACGATCCACCCCCCACCGGCGGCTCCTGGCCGGGCAGCCGACCGCGTTCCGGCGCGGAACCTCGCCCGGGTCCTGCCGATCGCGCTCGCTGTCGCGGCGCTGGCCGGCTGTGGCGCCCCACCCGGGCTGGCGGAGCCGACCAGCGTTCCCACCCACACCGCAGCCCCGACACCGTCCGGCCCGAGCACCACGCCGGCCACCCCGCCGACCACCGCGCCGTCTCTCGGCACTGTCACGCCCACCCCGGACGCCGGGTTGGTCGCCACGGCCTGCCGCAGCGGGCCGACCGGCCAGCGGGTGCTGCAACTGTTGCGCGGCAGGGCCGGGGTGCTGCCGGCGAACGTCCGGGTCCAGGTCCGCACCGGGCCGCTCTGCGCCGCCGACTGGCAGTTCACAGTGCTGACGGTGACCGGGCACGAGGAACTCCAGGTGGTCACCCGGGGCGAACCCGGCTCCCCGGTGCTGGTCACCGCCGGCACGGACGTCTGCACCATCGAGGTACGCGCCACCAGCCCGGCCGGGATTCGCGCCCTCGCCTGCGACGCCGGCCCGGCCAACGGGCCGGGTGCGTAGGCTGATCGTCATGCCGGGAACACCGCCGACACGTTTCGTCTTCCTCGGGCCGGAGGGCACCTTCGCCGAGCAGGCCCTGCGCTCGATACCCGCCGCCGAGCGCGGCACCCGTACGCCCGCGCGCAGCGTCGGAGAGGCGCTGGACAGCGTCCGCGCCGGCGACGCCGACGCCGCGCTGGTGCCGCTGGAAAACTCGATCGGCGGGGCGGTGGGCGTCACGCTGGACGAGATGGCCGAGGGCGAGCCGCTGGTGATCACCCGGGAGGTGATCCTGTCGGTGGAGTTCGTGCTCGCCGCGCGCCCCGACACCCCACTGACCTCGATCCGGACCGTGGCGGCCCACCCACAGGCGTCCACCCAGTGCCGGGGCTGGTTGCGCAACCACCTGCCCGACGCCACGGTGGTCGACGTGCTCTCCAACGGCGCGGCGGCCGCCGGTGCCGGCACGGGGGAGTACGACGCGGCGATCTGCGCGCCGATCGGAGCCTCCCGGCACCGACTCACCACACTCGCCGGCAAGATCGCCGACCACCCCGACGCGGTGACCCGGTTCGCGCTGGTGTCCCGCCCCGGGCCGCCGCCCCCGCCGACCGGTGACGATCTCACCTCGCTCGCGGTCTTCATCGCCCACGACCGGGTCGGCGCGCTGCTGTCCGTGCTGATGGAGTTGGCCGTCCGTGGGGTCAACCTGACCCGGATCGAATCTCGGCCGACCGGCGAGGCGTTGGGCCGCTACGTCTTCTTCCTGGACTGCACCGGCCACGTGGCCGACGTACGCCTGGGCGAGGCGTTGCAGGGGCTCCGCCGGGTCTGTGCCGACGTCCGATTCCTGGGCTCCTACCCCCGGCACCGGTGGGCCGAGGCGGGCGAACGCCCGGTGCCCGCGCCGGCGGGCCTCTCCGACGTCGACTACGCCGACGCGGCGGCGTGGTTGACCCGCCTGCGTACCGGCGAGTTGACCTGACCGGCGCGAAGCGCTCCCGAGGCAACGGGAGCGCCCGCGCCGTTGTAGATCAGCTCAGCAGACCGCCGAGCAGACCGCCCTCCTGCTCCTGGCCACTGCCCATGACCGGCGGCTCCTCGGACGGCTGCACCACCACGAAGCCCTGACCGGCGAAGCTCATGGTGAACGACTCACCGGTGCGGCGTCCGAGCAGAGTGCCGAGGCCGAGCTGTTCGGCCCGGTGGTAGCCGGTCTGGAGGTTGGCCGACCAGCAGACCGCGGCCTGGGGGTCGACGTACGTCGGAGCGTCCACGTTCAGCACGACCGGGGTGCCCTTGGTGGTGATGGCGATCCGCCCGTAGCCGCTGAACACACAGTTGAAGAGACCGGACGAGGACGCCATCCCGGCGCCGCCGACCATCCTGATGTCGTACTGGAGGGTGGAGTCGAAGGCGAGCACGCTGCTGCCGTTGATGGAGAGGGCGTCGCCCGGCTCCAGGTCGATGATGTGCACGTCCTTGGCCAGCTCGGCGAGGAAGACGTCACCCTGCCCGGTGACCTTCATCAGCGGGACGCCCTCGCCGGTGAGCTTCTGCTTGAGGAACTTGCCGAGGCCACCCGAACCCAACGCCTGGAACTGCACATTCCCCTGGTAGGCGACCATCGACCCGACCCGGGCCATCGCCTCGCCGTTGAGCTCGATCTTCAACATCTTGGAGTTCTGCAACCGCATGCCGGGCTGCGCGGACTCCTTCTCCAGATTCTCCGCGGAGAACAGCTCGCTGCGCATGAAAGGGCCTCCTGAATAGGGTCGCGTTCGCTGCACCGACGGTAGGCGACCTCGGCAAGCACCGGCCGTCGTACGGGCGGCGCGGCGCTTTCGGGTGGCGCGGGTGGGCGGGCGTCGAGCGGCGGGGCTCAGCCCCAGCCGAGCGCGTGCAACCGCGCGTCGTCGATGCCGAAGTGGTGGGCGATCTCGTGCACCACCGTCACCGCCACCTCGTCGATGACGTCGTCGTCGTTGTCACAGATCCGCAGGATCGGGTGGCGGTAGATGAAGATCCGGTCGGGCAGCACGCCGGAATAGTCCCAACCGCGGTCGGTGAGCGCGTGCCCCTCGTAGAGGCCGAGCAGGTCGACCTCTCCCGGTGGTGGGTCGTCCTCGACCAGGATCACCACGTTGTTCATCAGGCCGAGCAGTTCTTCGGGCACCTCGTCGAGGGCTTCGCCGACCAACTCCTCGAAGCGCTCACGGCTCATCTCCACCGGCACCTCGCCCATTGTGCCCGACGCGGGGGCACGCGGCCCGGCCCTGCTGGACGACGGCGACCGTCACCCGCACGTGCACGGAAGGAGCGACCACCCGGAGTCGGGCGGAGGCTCCTTCCGTGGGCGTACGGTGTGGGCCGGCTGGCTCAGGCAGCCAGGCGGGCGTTGAGGGTGATCTCGGCGCCCGGCGAGAGCAGGCGGGAGATCGGGCAGTTGGCCTTGGCGGCCTCGGCGAGCTTCTGGAACTCCGCCTCGTCGATCCCCGGGACCTGGCCGACCGTCTCCAGGTCGATCCGGGTGACGGACATGCCGGCGTCGGTCTTGTCCAGGTGCACCTTGGCGGTGGTCTCGACCGAGGTGGCCGTCGAGCCCGCGTCGGCAAGCGCCTTGGAGAACGCCATCGAGAAGCAGCCGGCGTGCGCGGCGGCGATCAGCTCCTCGGGGTTGGTGCCCTCACCCTCCTCGAAGCGCGACTTGAAGGAGTAGTTGCCGGACAGGCCGCCCTTACCGGTGCGGACGGTGCCCGCGCCCTCGGTGAGATTGCCCTGCCACTGTGCTGAAGCGGTACGGATAGGCATGGGGCAAACGCTAGCGGAAAGGCGACCCTCGGGCGACAGACCGGCACGCGCGCCAGCCCTGCGATCCCGGTCACCACCAGGTTGCTGTGCCATGATGCGACTCAGGTCCGTGACCGGCGGAAGGGTGGCCGATGTCCGAGGAGCTTCCGATCCCGCGGCAGGGCGACCGCTCCGAGGCCCCGGCGGTGATCGAGTGGGGTGCCGAGGAGCCGGCCCGGCGACGCCGCTTCGCCTGGACGATGGCCGACCTCGCGCAGGATCCCCGGCTGCCCCTGCTGCTCGCCGGTCTGGGCGCGGTGGCCGCGATCGCCTCGCTCGTCGGTGAGTGGCTGGTGATGAGCCTGCCGAACGGCGGGCCGGTGGGCAACACGACGATCGAGGTGCCCGCGGGGGTGTCCGAGGTCGGTGGCTTCGGGGTCGGCTACCTGGTCGGGCTGCTCGCCCTGGTCTGCGCCGTGGCGCTGACGTTGCGCGGCACGGCGGCCGTACGGCCGAACGCCCGCCTGGCCGGCCTCACCCTGGCCGGTGCCCTGCTGGTGCTGCTGGTGGCCGCCACGGCCGGCCTCGACAACCCCGGTCAGCGGAACTTCTTCTATTCGCTCGAGGACGGCTTCCGGATCGAGTACGGCCGTGGGCTGGTGATGGCGTTCGTCGCCTGTGTGCTGTTCGCTGCCGCCCTGCGGCTGACCCCCGCCGCACCCTCTGGCGGGTTCGACGGCCCACCGGACGACGACCGGCCCGGCGACGCGCCGGCACCGCGCCCCCGGCGCCGCCGCCGGGACCCCGACCCGATCGAGGACGGCCTGCCGTCTCCGGCCGACCTGACAGTCACCCCCGCCGCCCCCTTCGCCCGGCCCGACCCCCAGCCCTGACCGGCCCCCCTTCACCCGCCCACCGCCCGGGAGTGGGTGGGAGTTGGCGTCCGATTCGCCTGGAAGTCATGGATGCGACCCGTTCCGCGAGGTACGGTTGCTGACCCGCCGTCACTCCGAGACTCGGGTTCCCTGACCCTGGTGGTGCGACGGCGGCGGGCGAAGGAGGAACGATGACCCGCCCGGGACTACCGAAGTTGATCGCGACCGACCTCGACGGGACGCTGGTCCGCAGCGATGACACCGTCTCCGCGTACACCCATGGGGTGCTCGACCGGGTGCGCGCCGCCGGGATTCCGGTGGTCGGCGCTACCGGACGCGGCCCTCGGTTGACCGAGTTGACCCGCAACGACATCCGCGCCGCCGACTTCCTGGTGATGGCCGGCGGTGGACGGGTGGTCGACCAGAGCGATCCGAGCGGCCCGGTGGTGCTCCGCGACGAGCGGCTGCCCGCCGAGGTGCTGACCCGACTCCTGGCCGACCTGGAGGCGGAGGTCGGCCCGCTGACCGTGATGGTCGAGGCGTCCGACGAGCACGACGCCCCGCTGTGGGGCGACTACCACGAGAGCTGGCCGTACCAGGACCGCTTCGAGGCGCGCACCCGCGACGAGTGCCTCGCCTGCGACGTGATCAAGGCGTTTGCCAGGACCGCCGACCATCACGTGGACGAGCTGCTGGCGGTGGCCCGCCGGATCGTTTCGCCACAGGTCGCCACACTCACCCAGGCCGGGCTCGGCTTCATCGAGATCTGCCCGCCCGGGGTGGACAAGGCGACCGGGTTGACGGTGGTGGCGCAGACCCTCGGAGTCGACCCGGCCGATGTGCTGGTCTTCGGTGACATGCCCAACGACCTGCCGATGTTCGAGTGGGCCGGCTGGTCGCGGGTGGCCGTGGCCAACGCGCACCCGGAGCTGCGTGCCGTCGCCGACGAGGTGACCCTGCGCAACGACGACGACGGGGTGGCGGTGTATCTGGACCGGCTACTGTCCCGGTAATGGGAGACACACCCCGCCTCATCGCCACCGACATCGACGGCACGCTGATCCGCGACGACCACACCGTCAGCCCACGCACCGCCGACCTGCTGGCGCGGATCTCCGCGCAAGGCACGCCGGTCGTCCTGGTCACCGGCCGTCCGGTCCGCTGGCTCAAGATGGTGTACGACCAGCTCGACCGACCATTGCCCGCGGTCTGCGCCAACGGCGCAGTGGTCTACGACCCGTTCTCCGACGAGGTGGTGCGGGCTGACCCGCTCGCCCCGCACCACCTGGCCGAGGTGGCCCGGAGGCTACGGGCCGAGGTGCCCGGGATCAGCTTCGCCGTGGAGATCCTGGACAGCCGGGAGATGCGGCACGAGGCGCACTACCCGCTGCGCTGGGACGCCGACGCCAGCGGCATCCGGCCGGTCGAGACGCCGGAGGAGTTGCTCTCCGTCCCGGCGGTGAAGCTCCTCGCGAGAGCCGGCGAGCAGGACCCGGATGCCTTCGCCGAGCTGATCGCCACGGCGGTGGCGGGGTTGGCCGAGGCCACGCACTCGTCGTCCTCCGGGCTGGTGGAGATCTCGGCGGCCGGCGTGACCAAGGCGGCGGGGCTGGCCTGGTACTGCGACCAGCTCGGGGTGGCAGCGGCAGACGTGCTGGCCTTCGGCGACATGCCGAACGACGTGCCGATGCTCACCTGGGCCGGGCGTGGTGTGGCGGTGGCCAACGCGCACCGCGCCGTCCTGGCGGTCGCCGACGACGTGACGACGGCGAACACCGAGGACGGCGTGGCGGCGTACCTGGAGAAGATCTTCGGGGTGGACTGAGGTCAGAGGTACTGACCGGTGTTGTGGCCCTCGCCGCCGCCCGGCTGGCCGATGCCCGGCATCCCGGGGACGACCCCACCGGGGCCGCTGGGCAACGCCTGCCGGCCGCCGCGCATCTGCTCCAGCTGCACCCGGGCGGCCATCTGCTGGGCCACCAGGGCCGCCTGGATGCCGTGGAACAGACCCTCCAGCCAGCCGACGAGCTGGGCGTGGGCGATCCGCAGCTCGCCCTCGCTGGGGGCCTTGTCCTCGGCGAAGGGCAGCGAGATGCGCTCCAGCTCGTCGCGGAGCTCGGGGGCGAGGCCCTCCTTCAGCTCGACGATCGACCGCTCGTGGATCTCCCGCATCCGGCTGCGGCTGGCGTCGTCGAGAGGCGCGGCCTTCACCTCCTCCAGCAACTGCTTGATCATGCTGCCGATCCGCATCACCTTGGCCGGCTGTTCGACCAGGCGGGTCGGGTCCTCGCCCTGACCCTCGTCGGTCTGCATCGTGCCGATCGGACGGCCGTCCGGACCAACCACCACCACCGTGCCGGAGTGGCCGGAGTCGTCGGGCTCGTCGTTCTGTCCAGCGGAGCGCGCTTCGGTCATGGGGTCCATCTTTACCCAGCGGGCGCAACCCATGCCGCCCGGGACCGACTACCGGGGCTGAACCACCCGGGCGGGGCGCGCTACCGTCGCGCCATGCCTGTCGACCCGCGCGCCGTGTTGACCCGGCCCGCGCCGGAGCCCGACCGGACCGTGGCGTACGGGGACCACCCGGATCAGGTGGCCGATCTGCGCCTCCCGGCGAGAACCGGGCCGGCCCGACCGCTGGTCGTCGTCCTGCACGGCGGCTTCTGGCGGGCCGAGTACGACCGACGGCACACCGGCCCGCTGGCCGCAGCCCTGGCCGCCGACGGTTACCCGGTGGCGCAGCTGGAGTACCGCCGTACCGGGCAGCCCGGAGGCGGCTGGCCGGGCACCCTCACCGACGTACTGACCGGGGTGGCCGAGCTGCCGGCGCTGGCCGCCGAGGCGCTGCCCGGCCGGGTGAGCCTGACCGCGCCGATCCTGGTCGGGCACTCCGCCGGCGGCCACCTGGCGCTGTACGTGGCGGGCACCGCACCGGCGACGGTGGGTGGAGTGCTCGCCCTCGCTCCGGTGGCCGATCTGGGCGAGGCGTACCGGCGGGATCTGGACTCGGGCGCGGTCGCCGCTCTGCTCGGCGGCGGCCCGGGGCAGGTCCCGGACCGGTACGCGGCGGCGGATCCACGAATGTTGGTACCGATACAAACACGCACGGTAGTCGTTCACGGCTCTGACGATCATCAGGTTCCGGTGGAGATGAGCCGGGATTTCGTCGCGGAGGCGCGTGCCTCGGGTTCCGATATCTCCCTTGTTGAACTGCCCGGATGCGAGCATTTCGGGCTGATCGACCCGGAGTCTCCCGCCTGGCCTCCGATCCTTGCCGTGTTGCGGTCCCTGCACGATGATCATTAGCCATTGACGCAGCGTCGCGGACCAGGTAGAACGCCGTTGGGGCGGTGTTCGGCCCTGCAACGCTTCCGTGGAAGGAACTCGGTGTCGCAGATGAATCGCAGGCGGGCGCTCCAACTGATGGCCGCGCTCGGAACCACCGGGTTCGTCGCCGCGTGCGGCTCAGACGGTGACGCCGAGCCGACCGCCGACCGGGGCCCGATCAAGATCGGTTTGATCACGCCGCAGGCCGGTGGTTTCAAGAGCATCGGCGATGACATCACCAATGGCTTCCAGCTCTTCCTCGACCTGCACGACCAGCGGCTGGGCGGCCACTCGGTGGAGCTGCTGACCGCCGACGAGGGCGATACCGCGAAGACCGGCAAGGCTGCCGTCGAGGGCCTGCTCAAGCAGGGCGTGCTGGCGCTCACCGGCGTCGTCAACTCGGCGGTCATGGTCGGCATCCGGGACACCGTGGAGCAGGCCCGGGTCCCGCTGATCGGCTCCAACGCCTCACCGAGCAGCCTGCAGAGCGTCTTCTACATCTGGCGGACCTCGTACGTGCTCGACGAGGCCGGCAAGGCGCTGGGCCGCTACATGCGTGACCAGCTGCCCGCGAACGGCCGCGTCGCGATCATCGTGCCGGAGAACGTCGGCAGCCCGGACGTCGTCCGCGGCTTCCGGGAGGACTTCGGCACGAAGGACCCCCGGATTCGCGACGAGGTGACCTACACCAGCGCCACCTCCAACCCCGGCAAGACGACGTACGTCTCGGACATCAACAAGGCGCTGGCCAAGAAGCCCACAGCGGTCTTCTGCTTCTTCGCGGGAGCGGCGGCGGTGGAGTTCATCAAGCAGCTCCGCGAGAAGTTCGCCGGGCCGATCTACGCACCCGGCTTCCTCACCGAGGGCAGCGTGCTGGAGAACCTGAAGAGCAACGCGCTGGGCATCCAGACGGCGCTGAACTACTCGGCCGACCTGAACAACACGTCGAACCGGGTGTTCGCCTCGGCGTACCGCAAGAAGTACCAGGTCACCCCCACGACGTACGCGATGGCGTCGTACGACGCGGCGCAGGTGCTCGACCAGGCCATCCAGCTGACCGGTGGAAAGCCCACGCCGCAGCAGGTCAACCTGGCCCTGGGCAAGATCGGCCAGATCGACAGCCCGCGTGGCATCTGGCAGTTCAACCAGCCGCGTACCCCGCAGCAGAAGTGGTACCTGCGTGAGGTCCAGCGCGACGGTCAGGTCATGTCGAACGTGCTGATCAACGAGCTGGCCACGCTGGGCTGAACGGGCCCACCGACGGCACGATTCGGGGCCGGTCTCCCAGCGGGAGGCCGGCCCCGGAACGTTCGCGGGTCAGTGCCGCAGCTCGGCGACGCAGCACTTCACGCTGCCGCCGCCCTTCTTCAGCTCGGCCAGCTCGACCGGGACCGGGGTGTACCCGGCCGCCTTGAGCTTGCCGGCCAGGCGGGTGGCCTCGCTGTTGAGCACCACGTTCGCGCCGTCGCTGACCAGGTTGAGCCCGAAGGCCATCGCGTCCTCGTCGTCGGCGATCACCGCGTCCGGGAAGAGCTGGGTGAGCACCCGCTGACTGGCCGCGGAGAACGCGCCCGGGAAGTAGACGACATTCGCGTCGTCGATGGCCGCGAGCGCCACGTCCAGGTGGTAGAACCGGGGGTCGATCAGGCGCAGCGACACCACCGGACGGCCCAACGCCTCCTGCGCCTCCGCGTGCGCGGGGATCTCGGTACGGAATCCGTGCCCGGCCAGGATGAGCCCGCCGTGCGCCTCCGGCACGTAGGCGAAGTCGCCCTCGCCCTCGTTGGTCTCGCTGGGTGCGATGAACCGCCAGCCCTGCGCGTCGTAGAAGGCGTGGTGGGCGGCGGCCTCGGCGGCCCGCTGCTCGTGCTTGAACCGGGCGCCGTAGACGCTGCCGTCCACCACGAATCCACCGTTGGCGGCGTAGACCATGTCGGGCAGGCCCTGCTCGGCGGTGAGCAGGTGCACCTCGTGGCCGAGGCCGACAAGCGTCTCGCGCAGCCGGTCCCACTGCTTGACGGCCAGGTCCCGGTCGACCGGGGTGGTCACGTCCATCCACGGGTTGATCGCGTACTCGACCGCGAAGTACTCCGGCGAGCACATGAGATATGTCCGCTTTCGCGGGAAACGCTGCTGGTTCACGGTCACCAAGAGTAGGTACCGTGGAACGTTGAAAACAGCCACAAGTGTTGCTTCCCAGAGGCGGAACGTTGCAGATAGATGCGGTGGACCAGCGGATCATTGCGTTACTCGTCGCGGACGCCCGGGCGTCCTACGCCGACATCGGTGCCCGGGTGTCACTCTCCGCCCCGGCGGTCAAACGTCGCGTCGACCGACTGCGCGCCACCGGCGTGATCAGGGGATTCACGGCCGTCGTTGACCCGGCTGCCGTCGGCTGGACCACGGAGGCCTTCGTCGAGCTGTTCTGCGCCGGCCGGACCACCCCGGCGCAGATCGGCGTGGCCGCCCGCCGGCACCCCGAGGTGGTCGGCGCGTACACCGTCTCCGGGGAGGCGGACGCGCTCGTGCACCTGCGCGCCGCCGACATCGCCCATCTGGAGGCGGCACTGGAGCGGCTGCGCGCCGAGTCCTTCGTGACCTCCACCCGCAGCACCATCGTGCTCTCCCGGCTGGTCGAGTCGCCCGGCGTCGGCCCGTCCGCCGGCACCTCTTGACCTCAACCCAGGTTGAGGAGATGGACTGGCCCCGAGTGGGCGAGGCAGCCCACCGGAGCCGAGGGGGCTGCCATGCGGGCGATCTGGTTACGTGAGTTCGGCGGGCCCGAGGTGCTGGTGCCCGGCACCGCGCCCGACCCGACCCCCGGTCCCGGCCAGGTGCTGATCGACGTCGCACACGCGAACATCACCTTCGTCGAGACCCAACTGCGCGCCGGTCACCCCGGCCCGTTCCGCCTCACCCCACCGCTGATCCCCGGCAACGGCGTCGGCGGGGTGATCACGGCCGTCGGGCCGGACGTCGACCCGGCGCTGACCGGGCGGCGGGTGGTCAGCGCCACCGGAGGTTCCGGCGGCTACGCCGAACGCGCGGCAGTGGACGCGTCGGCGACGATCGCGGTGCCGACCGGGTTGGCCCTGGACGAGGCGGTGGCACTGCTGGCCGACGGGCGGACCGCCACCATGCTGATCGAGGCGGTCGACGTCCGCCCCGGTGACCGGGTGCTGGTGGAAGCCGCTGCCGGCGGCGTCGGCAGCCTGCTGGTGCAGCTCGCGGTCCGCGCCGGGGCCCGGGTGATCGGCGCGGCCGGTGGGCGCCGGAAGGTTGACCTGCTCCCCAGCCTGGGCGCCGAGCTGGCCGTCGACTACCTGCTGCCCGACTGGGCCGAGCAGGTCCACGCCGCGACGGGCGGGGTCGACGTGGTGCTCGACGGGGTCGGCGGTTCGGTGGCCCGGGCCGCCTTCGACCTGCTCCCACCAGGTGGCCGGATGATCAGCTTCGGGTTGGCGAGCGGGGAGTGGTCCCCGGTGTCGCCAGAGGCCGCCACGGCACGGCAGGTCACCATCGTCCGGCCGGACGTGCCACCGGCCCGGCTGCGGGCGTACACCGAACAGGCCCTGGCGGACGCGGCGGCCGGCCACCTGCGACCGCTCATCGGCCAGCGCTTCCCACTGGAACGCGCCGCCGACGCGCACGCCGCCATCGAGACGCGCGCGACGGTCGGCAAAACCCTGCTGGACGTGGCCTGACCGAAACTCAGAGGTACATGCCGGTGCGGTGCTCCGACTCGTCGCGTCGGACCGGCTTGTCGCCCTCACCGAAGAACCGCTTGCCGCCGAACTCGCCGTGCAGACGGTCGTCCAACTCGTCGGCGAGACCGGTCATCACCTGCACGGCCAGCATCAGATGGGTCGCCTGGAAGTTGCGGCCGAACACCGGGATGGACGCCCACACCGTGTCGTCGGCGCAGTAGAGGCGGCCGATCGGCATCCGGTTCGTCAGCTCGGAGAGCTTGACGTAGAGCCGCTCGGTCGGCTCCACCTCGGTGAGCACCGGGGAGAAGACGTCCACCAGGGGCGGATTGTCGCGTACCCGCACGAAGACCATCGCCGAGCCGGCACGGATGGTGATGTCGCCGTCCGAGTCGATCTGCAACCGGTCGGCGTCCGACTTCAACATGGTGGAGACCACGGTTCGGACCCGATCGGCCAGGTCGAGCACGTCGTCCTGCTCGACCTGCGCGGCGGCCGCCTCGGCCAACGCCTCCTCCAGGTCCGCCTCGACGTCGGCGTCGGGACCGAACTCGCTGCGGGCGGTGCCCAGCGGTTCCACGGCCAACGGCTCGCCCTCGGCGTCGTGCACCAGATAGACGAGGAATGCCGGGTGCGGAGCGCCGTAGACGTCGCGCAGCGTGCGGGAGAGCAGGGTGGCGACCTGGGTCGACTCGGCCGTCGTGGCGTTCAGCCCGAAGGAACCGCCAGAGCCGGCGACCACCCCGGGCGGAGACCAACCGAGCGCGACCATGTCCGCCACCGCGCTTCGATCCAGTCGGTAGCCCGCCGGCAGGGTGGAGTTGCCGACCGCGCGGGCGGACAACACCCGGTCCGCGTCCACGTCGACACTGATCGAATAGACGGCGTCCCCGGTGCCGGAGGCGGTGGGGTCCAGGGTCACGTCGAGGTGGGCGCCAACGGGAAGTTCCCGCAGCCGTACGGCGAGCGCACGGGCGAACTCCCGCCACGCCTCGGTCACCTTCGCCCGCAGGTCGGTGGTGCTGGGCTCGTCGAGCAGGATCGATTCCGCCGGCTCAGTCGAAGCGCCGGGCAGCTCACCGTGCGGCGCCGAGGGGTGGTCAGCCGTCATGATCGCCTCCGTCCGTCCCGATCACCCTACCCACGCCGCCCGTAGGCCGAATCAGCCCGGACCGGGATCGGACAGCGGCGGTCAGGGGGCCGCCGGGTCCGTGGGCTCCGCGTCCAGCCCGACCGGCCAGGCGCCCGCCAGGGCGCTGAGCCGGGCCGCGGCGTCCGCCGGGTCCGCCCCCCGACCCACCGCCAACCCGAGGAGGTACGCGGTGACCGGCGCGCCCGGACGCAGCACCTGGTGGGCGACGTCCCGGGCCAGATCCAGCACCGCCGGCACCGGCACCGCGGTCGAATCCAGATCCAACTCGGCGCACACCGCCGTGACCCAGTCGTCCATCACCGTCATCGCGCCCACTCCTCCGCCCGGCGTACGTCCTCGTCAGTGTCGCAGTCGAACCACGGCGGCGGGCCCTCGCCGGACCAGGCCACCTCCGACACGACGAGCCCCGCCAGCAACGCCCGCACCGGGGCCCCGGACAGGCTGCCGCCCCGCTCGACCGCCAACCGGTCCACCGCTGCCCGCAGCGCGGCCACCCGCCAGACGCCGCAGAGCGACTGCCGCCGCCCGTCCCCGTCCACGAAGCACGCCCCGTCGGGTTGCTCACCGCCGTCGAGGCCGTCGCGAGCCCGCCTGAGGCTGTCGCAAGCCGGCGGTTCGGCGAGGCCGTCGCGGGCCGGCAGTGCGGCGAGGTCGCCACGGACCAATGGTGCGGCGAGGCCGTCGCGGGCCGGCAGTGCGGCGAGGCCGTCGCGGGCCGGCGGTGCCGGATCGGTGCGGCCGCCCGCCGAACCGGTGTCAGGGGTCTTCCGGTCCAGGTGGTTCAGCAGATCGCCGATCGCGGCCCGGGTGAGCAACGGCAGGTCGGCAGCGAGCAGCGCGACCAAGGTGACGTCGGTGTCCAGCAGCGCCAGTCCGGCCGCCGCCGCGGCGACCGGGCCCCCGCCGGGCGGGTCCTCCCGGACGACCCGAACGCCCGCCGGCACGGCGTCGGCCGCACCGACGAGCACCCGTGGCGTCGCGTCGGCGACGGCGGCCAGCACCCGGTCGCGCATCGGCCGGCCGCCGACCGGAAGCGCGGGCTTGTCGAGCCCGCCCATCCGCCGGGCGGCCCCACCCGCGAGCACCACGGCGGCGTACGTCCCCACCCAGCCACCGTAGCCGTGCCACCACCAACTCCCGCCCCGCCTCACCCCGCCACCCCTAGCCCCGCCTCACCCCGCCACCCCGCACCCCGCACCCCGCACCCCGCACCCCGCACCCCGCACCCCGCACCCCGCACCCCGCACCCCGCACCCCGCACCCCGCACCCGGGTGATCATGGAGTTATCGCTCGACACGCCGACGACACGCGCGGCTAACTTCATGATCAACACGCCCGGGGGGCGGGAGCCGGGGGGGCACGCGCCCGGGGGGTGGGAGCCGGGGGGCACGCGCCCGGGGGGGTGGGAGCCGGGGGGCACGCGCCCGGGGGGTGGGAGCCGGGGGGCACGCGCCCGGGGAGCGCGCCGGGGGCGCGGGCCTGGGGGTGTGCGCATGGGCCGGGGTTGGGGTGGAGGATGGCGGGATGGGACGGGCGACTGACCGACGGGGCGTACTCCGGATCGACCTGGACGCGGCGACCGCCGGACGCGGGGCGATCCGCCGGCCGGACACGCTCGCCGTGGAGGAGCCGCTGGAGATCCGGGTCGGCGCGGCCGGACCCGGCCGACGCCGGCCGCTGGCCGTCACCATGCGCACTCCCGGCGACGATCTGGACCTGGCCATCGGGTTCCTGCTGACGGAGGGGCTGATCCGGTCGACCGACGACGTGTTGACCGCGCAGCTCTGTGCGGGCGCGGAGACGCCGAACACGTACAACGTGGTGGACGTGGTGCTCGCTCCCGGCGTACCGGAACCGACCACCGACCCGTCCCGGAACTTCTACACGACCAGCTCGTGCGGTGTCTGTGGCAAGGCCAGCATCGACGCGGTCCGCACCCGGTCGCTCTTCCCGGTCGCGGCGGACCCGCTCAGCGTGCCGGCCACGCTGCTGGCCGAGCTGCCCGACCGGTTGCGCGCCGCTCAGCGTGGCTTCGATCGGACCGGCGGGCTGCACGCGGCGGGGTTGTTCACCCCCGACGGTGAGCTGGTGGTGCTCCGGGAGGACGTGGGCCGGCACAACGCCGTGGACAAGGTGATCGGCTGGGCGGTGCGGGAGCGCCGGCTGCCGCTCGCCGGACACCTGCTGCTGGTCTCCGGGCGGGCCAGCTTCGAGCTGACCCAGAAGGCGTGGATGGCGGGGTTGCCGCTGCTGGCAGCGGTGTCCGCCCCGAGCACCCTCGCCGCCGAACTGGCCGACGAGGCGGGAATGACACTTGTCGGCTTCCTGCGCGGGCGGACCATGAACGTCTACACCGGGCCGCACCGGATCACCGTGGAGCAGCCGGCCTGACCCGAGCGGCCGGTCAGCGACCGATCCGGTCGATCAGGTCGAACAGGGCCAGCCGTGCGGCGGCGTCACGGGCGATCAGGAAACCGGCGATGCCGAGGATCCAGCCCAACGCGCTGCCCGCCTTCGTGACGATCCAGGTGTTCAGGCGGGCCAGCAGCGGCTCGACCAGTCGTGGGCGGGCCACCCGGGCGCCCAGCAACAGCACCGCCGGCAGCACCATGACCAGGCAGTACCCGGCGAGCAGCACCACCACGCCCGCCGCTCCCACCCCCGAGGTGGCCAACAGGCCCACCGCACCGAGGTACGGAAGCATTGTCGCCACCTCGGCGAGCGCCGCGAGCAGCGCGAGCCCGACCAACCAGCGGGCTGAGGAATCTCCGGCGGTGGCCCGGTCCCGCCAACGCAGGACGCCACCGGTACGGGGACGCCGTTTGCCGTCGTAGCGGAAGCTGAGCGCCAGCATCCCCACGCCCAGCACGAGTTGTGCCCAGAGGACGCCCCGGTTGTCCAGGGCACCGCCCAGCGCGTCGCCCAGCCTGCTGCCTCCCCAGACCAGCAGCAGCCCAACCACGAGGTAGAACACCGCGATGGTGGCGAGGTAGCCCAGGATCCGCCGGACGTTGACCGGCCCGGGGGCGAGCAGCAACCAGACCGGGATGAAAAGGGTGCCGATGCTGGTGCTGTCGATCAACGCCAGCCCGGCCAGCGACAGCAGCAACTCGGGGGTCATGTCGTACCAACGGGGAGAACGGCCACGAGATCATTCTCCGGCGGCGGCGAGCTCTCCGCGTCGGCCGTGGACAGGAGCAACGCATACATCCTTCGACGGAGGCGTCGCCGGAAGAACCCGTCACGCCAGGTCGAGGATGCTCCAGTTGGTCGGGAGCACCTTCGCCGCCACCCTGGGTCGCGCTGTGGCGTAGTGCGCCTCGTGGCTGAGTGCCGCACGGGCGGCATGGCCGAACGAGATGTCGCCGTCCACGGCGCGGGCCAGCCTGCCGGTGTCCTGCACGTCGACGTCGAGCGGCAGCAGACGGATCATCGGGGCAGTCATCATCAGGGCCAGGAGCGCGGCATCGATCTCGTCGGCCACGCTCGCGAAGGCGACCGCCAGACACGTCGCTGGGACGGCGACCTGTCGACCCTCGTCGGCGACCTCCAGCATCAACTCCCCCACCGAGACGTTGCCCTCGATGTAGGCGGTCAGCGCCGACGCGTCGAAAACGGCAGCGACCTGATCGCTCATCCGGCGCGGCCCAACATCCGGCGTCCCTCAGCCAGGGCGTCCGCCGGAATGGGTGTCGCCAGGCGCTCCCGCCAGCGCGCCCTTCCCGCCTCGGTCACCTCGATGCCGGCTCGCCGCAGCACCTCGTCGAGGTGTACGCGGGCCATCTGCACCCGTACCGCCGCGGTGATGGCGGCCGAGACGTTGGGCTGCTGGTCGAGCCACTCCGCGACGTCATCGGGGAGGCTCACGGAGCGCTTCACTGTCACAGCCGCCAGCCTATCAACTCTGGTAGCACCTGCGGTATTACCACGAGTGACCGCGTCCTCAGCGGCGGCCACGACGGCTCCGCTTGCGGGGGCGGACGACGCCGGGCATCCCCACCGACGGCCAGCCGTCCAGCTCGGCCGGGGGCACGCCCCGTCGGAGCAGATCGTCCAGCAGCAGCGCGAGCGAGTAGTCGGGGTGCAGACTCAGCGTGCGTTCGAGCGCGACCGCCGCCAACGCGCCCTGCCCGGCGCGCCAGGCGGCGAACGCCAGCAGCGCACCCGGCGCGGCGGCCACCTCCGGCTCGGCGCGGCGCAGCACGTCGGTCCAGAGGGCGATGTCCCGGTCCCGGCCGTCGGTGCGCTCCCACGCGTGATCGCGAACCGGCAGGTGGGTCATCAGCAGGCTCAACCAGGCCACCTCGTCGTCGTCGAGCCGCTCACCACGCCGCTGCCGACGCTGGGCCTCACGGACCGCTGCCACCCCGGCGGCGCGCAGCGCCCGAGCCCCGAGCAGGTCGCTCTCGGGTGCCTGCTCGACCAGCTCGGCCAGTCTCAGCTCGGCGCGGGCGGTGGCCGCACGGGCCGCCTCCCGGGCCGGCCCGTCCACCGGTGCCACCTGCGCCACGAGGGCGGCCCGGTCGGGGAGTGCGACCTGACCGGCGAAGACCGCCGAGGCGGTCACCGGGTTGGCGCTCGGGTCGTAGCGGCGACCCTCAGGCGGGCAGCACTCGGGCTCGGCGCAGAGATAGGACCACCAGCGACCGTCGGTCACCCGCAGCGCGTCGAGCACGTGCAGCCCGAAGTCGTTCAGCGCGTCGCGCAGCGCGTCCACCGCCGGGGTGACCCGCTCCGGTTGCCCGTAACCCACGACGGTGACGGCATCCGCGCCCTGCCGGCGGAGCACACCAGCCAGGTGCCCGGCCAATCCGCCCGGCTCGGTCGGGTCGGGCAGGTCCGCGCGGGCGGCGAAGACGATCTGTCGGCCGACCAACGCCACGGTGACGACGCTGTCGGTGGGGTGGAAGCCGAGCAGGTACGGCACAGCGGCGATCAGGTCGGCGGGTGAGCGGACGGCGAGCTGCGGGCGTTCGGTCGAGGTCATGTCGGAAGCCTGCGGCGGGTGTGCCGGGCCCTGCCACCCCTGTGGACGACACGCGGCTTATCCACAGTTACTGAACGTGTTTTCCCTGATCGAGCCCCACCTACGGGTGCGGAAAAAGAGCCGATGTCGTCGCGCGACACCTGGCTGTCTCAGGGAGCGGTTACCGTGCGCTGATGGACCTGGCGTACCTGCGCGCGCATCCGGCACACCTCCCGACCTTCCGGACCCATCAGCGGCTCCGGGAGACGCCGGTCGCCGGTGGAAACATCTGCGTGGCCGCCCGGCTCACCCTCGACGACGGCCACTCCGTCTTCGCCAAGTCCTGGCCGGAGGGCGCCGACCGACCGGCGCCGGAGGGCTTCTTCGCCGCCGAGGCCGCCGGCCTGCGCTGGCTGCGGGAGGCCGGCACGGTCGGCGTACCCGAGGTGATCGTGGCTTTGCCGGAGCTGCTGGCGCTCGACTGGGTGGAGCCCGGCGAACCGACGCCGGAGGCAGCGGAGCGCTTCGGCCGGGAGCTGGCCGGGCTGCACCGGGCGGGCGCGACCGCCTTCGGCGCCACCTGGCCCGGCTTCATCGGCGCGCTCCCACAGGACAACACCCTCACCGGCGGCCGCTGGTCGACCTGGTTCGCCGAGCGGCGGCTCGCCCCCTACCTGCGACGCTCGGTCGACGGTGGCGCGCTGACGAGTGCCGATGCCGCTCTGGTCGAGCAGGTGATCGGTCGCCTCGACGGGCTCGGCGGCGACGAGCCGCCCGCGCGCATCCACGGCGACCTGTGGCCGGGCAACGTGCTGTGGGGGGTCGACGACCGGGCCTGGCTCGTCGACCCGGCGGCGCACGGTGGGCACCGGGAGACGGACCTCGCCCAGCTCGCCCTCTTCGGCGGCATCCCCCACCTGGATCGCGTGCTGGCCGCCTATCAGGAGAGCTGGCCACTACCGGACGGTTGGCGTGACCGCGTGCCAGTGCATCAACTGCATCTGCTGCTCGTGCACACGGCACTGTTCGGCGTCAGCTTCCGAGATGTGGTCGTCCAGACCGCCCGTGGCGTCCTGGGCCGGGCCGAGCGCGCTACGGTCGACAGGTGAGCGTCGCCCCGGGGACCAACGGCGTCCTCGTCGACCGGTACGGCCGTGTCGCCCGGGACCTGCGCGTGTCCCTCACCGACAAGTGCAACCTGCGCTGCACCTACTGCATGCCGGCGGAAGGGCTGCCCTGGCTGGCCGGCCCCGAGTTGCTGACGGACGAGGAGATCGTTCGGCTGGTCCGGGTGGCTGTCGAGCTGCTCGGCGTGACCGAGGTGCGGTTCACCGGCGGTGAACCGCTGATCCGGGCCGGGCTGGTCGACATCGTGACCGCGGTCGCCGCCCTCGAACCCCGCCCCCGGGTCTCGCTGACCACCAACGGCATCGGCCTGGACCGACTGGCCCCGGCGTTGCGGACGGCCGGCCTGGACCGGGTGAACGTCTCACTGGACACCCTGGACCCGGACCGGTTCACCACCCTCACCCGGCGCCCCCGCCTCGACGCGGTGCTGGCCGGGCTCGCCGGGGCGGCGACCGTCGGACTCAACCCCGTGAAGATCAATTCTGTGCTGATGCGTGGTGTCAACGAGGACGAGGCGCCGGCGCTGCTCCGCTTCGCCCTCGAACACGACTACCAACTGCGGTTCATCGAGCAGATGCCGTTGGACGCCCAGCACGGTTGGGCCCGCGACACCATGGTCACCGCCGACGAGATCCTGGCGTCGCTGCGTACCGTCTTCGATCTCAGCGCCGACCCGACCGAGCGCGGCGCGGCACCGGCGGAGACCTGGCTGGTCGACGGAGGCCCCGCCCGGGTCGGCGTGATCGCCAGCGTCACCCGCCCCTTCTGCGGGGACTGCGACCGCACCCGGTTGACCGCCGACGGCCAGGTCCGCGCCTGCCTCTTCGCCACCGAAGAGTCGGATCTGCGCGCCGCGCTGCGCGCCGGCGCCGACGACGACGAGTTGGCCCGGCGCTGGCGTACCGCGATGTGGGGCAAGCGCGCCGGGCACGGCATCGACGATCCCACCTTCCTCCAGCCGACCCGCCCGATGTCAGCGATCGGAGGCTGAGCGTGGAGGCGCCACCGCTGACCGTCCGCTACTTCGCGGGCGCCCGCGCCGCCGCCGGCCGCGCCGAGGAGGCTGTCCCCGCCGGGCGGTCACTGGACGACCTCACGGCCGAGCTGACCCAGCGTCACGGCGGTCGGCTCGCCGGGGTGCTGCGGGTGGCGAGTTTCCTCGTGGACGGCGTCACCTGTCATGATCGTCAGGCACCCCTACCGGCCGGGGCCACGATCGATGTCCTGCCCCCGTTCGCGGGCGGCTGAGGGAGGCTGCACGCATGATGGCGGTTCTGGGGTTCGTGGCTGTCCTGGCGCTGGTCACCGGCCTCATCCACCTCTACCTGTGGAAGCGGCTCGTCCGGGACACCACCACGCCGGGCCGCTGGCGACGGGTCGGCGGGATCGCCGCAGTGGTGCTGGCCCTGCTCGTGCCGGTCACGATGGCCGGCACGCAGGCCGGGCTCTACTGGCTCGCCTGGCCCGGCTACCTGTGGCTCGCGCTGATGTTCTACCTGCTGATCGTGCTGGTCGTGCTGGAAGTCCCGATGCTGGTCACCCGGCTGGTGCTGCGTCGCCGGGTGGTCGCCGCGGAGCCCACCACAGCCGCGCCCGAGCCGGTGCTCGTCGGGGCCGCCGGGCCGACCGACCCGCCGGCCGCCGCCGCCGTCGCGGCACCGGACCACGACCCGTCCCGTCGGTTGGTGCTCGCCCGGGGGGCCGCCATCTTCGCCGGTCTCACCGCCACCGGCATCGTGGGGTACGGCGTTCGCACGGCACTCGGTCCACCCCAGCTCGACCGGGTACGCATCCCGCTGGCCAAACTCCCCCGCAGCATGGACGGCCTGCGCATCGCCACCGTCTCCGACATCCACCTCGGCCCGCTGCGCGGGCGGGCACACACCGAGCGGATCGTCGCCGCGATCAACCGGCTCGACGCGGACATCGTCGCGGTCGTCGGTGACCTGGTCGACGGGTCCGTCGCCGAACTCGGCGCGGCCGCCGAGCCGCTGCGCGACCTGCGCTCCCGCTACGGCAGCTTCTTCGTCACCGGCAACCACGAGTACTACTCCGGGGTGGAGGAGTGGGTCCAGGAGGTCGACCGGCTCGGCCTGCGGGTGCTGCAGAACCAGCGGCAGGAGATCCAGGCCCGGGGCGGTGTGCTCGACCTGGCCGGCGTGAATGACCTCACCGCCGTGGGCACCGGTCTCGCCGCCGGCCCGGACTTCGCCGCCGCCCTCGGCGACCGCGACCCGAGCCGTCCCGTGGTCCTGCTGGCGCACCAGCCGCTGGCGGCGAAGGAGGCCGCCCGGTACGGCGTCGACCTGCAACTGTCCGGGCACACCCACGGCGGGCAGATGGTGCCGTTCAACCTGGCCGTCAGGCTGGAGCAGCCGGTGGTCAGCGGGCTCGGCGAGGTGGACGGCACAAAGGTCTACGTGACCAACGGCGCCGGTTTCTGGGGGCCTCCGGTCCGGGTCGGGGCGGAGCCGCAGATCAGTCTGGTCGAGCTGCGCTCGGCATAGCGGAGGTCACGTCCGCGCGTGGCGGCGGGTGGCCGGCGCGGCGGGCGTGACAGGATGCGGCGTGCCCCCGTTCAGCGCCGTACCCCCCGGTGGCCTACCGCCATTCGTCGCGGACCTGCACATCCACTCGAAGTACTCGCGCGCGTGCAGCCGTGACCTCACCCTGCCGAACCTCGCGTGGTGGGCCCGGCGTAAGGGCATTGGGTTGCTCGGCACCGGCGACTTCACCCACCCCGCCTGGTACGACCACCTGCGGGAGACGCTGCGCCCGGCCGAACCGGGGCTCTACCGGCTCGGCCCGGAGGCGGAACGGGACCTCGCCCGGCGACTGCCGCCCCGACTCGCGCCGAACGCGGAGGCGGACCCGGTCCGTTTCATGCTGAGCGTGGAAATCTCCACCATCTACAAGCGGGACGACCGGACCCGCAAGGTGCACCACCTGATCTACCTGCCGGATCTGGACGCGGTGGCCCGGTTCAACACCGCGCTGGGCCGGATCGGCAACCTCGGCTCCGACGGCCGGCCGATTCTCGGACTGGACTCCCGCGACCTGCTGGAGATCACCCTGGAGGCCAGCCCGGACGGCTACCTGGTGCCGGCGCACATCTGGACTCCCTGGTTCTCCGCGCTGGGCTCGAAGTCGGGCTTCGACGCGATCGCGGACTGCTACGCCGACCTGGCCGAGCACATCTTCGCGGTGGAGACCGGGCTCTCCTCCGACCCCGCCATGAACTGGCGGGTCGGCAGCCTGGACGGCTACCAACTGGTGTCCAACTCGGACGCGCACTCGCCGCCGGCGCTCGGCCGGGAGGCGACGGTGCTGACCGCCGAACGGGACTACTTCGCCGTTCGGGAGGCGCTGCGTACCGGTGACGGCCTGGCCGGCACGATCGAGTTCTTCCCGGAGGAGGGCAAGTACCACGCGGACGGGCACCGACTGTGCGGAGTCAACTGGACTCCAGAGCGCACTCGGGACGCCGGCGGGCGCTGCCCCGAGTGCGGCAAACCCCTCACCGTGGGCGTCCTCAGCCGGATCGAGGAGTTGGCGGACCGGCCGGACGGGCACCGGCCGGCACACGCGCGGGACGTCACCCACCTGGTGCCGCTGGCCGAGATCCTTGGCGAGATCAACAAGGTGGGTGCCCGATCGAAGAAGGTCGAGGGGCGGCTCAACGAGCTGCTGGCCACGCTCGGCCCCGAGCTGGAGATCCTGACCACGACGCCGCTGACCGAGATCGCACAGGCCGGTGGTGAGCTGCTCGCGGAGGGCATCGGGCGGCTGCGGCGCGGCGACGTCCGCCGGGTGCCCGGTTACGACGGCGAGTACGGCGTGATCACGCTCTTCGACCCGGCCGAGCTGGGCGCGCAGGAGACACTGTTCGACGTACCGGTGCCGGCGCAGCGACGACCCGCGGAGCCGGCTCCCCGAGTGGCGGCCAAGCGCCCGGCGGCGGCCAAGGCGGAGCCGAAGCGCAAGCCGGTCCCGGCGCCCGCGCCGCCGATCGCGCCGCCACCATCTCCGCACGAGCCGTTCGAGCCGATGCTCGCCGGCATGGAGGAGGTCGGCACCGGCCTGCTGGACCGACTGGACGCCATGCAGCGGGTGGCCGCCTCCGCACCCGGCGGCCCGCTGCTCATCGTGGCCGGCCCGGGTACCGGCAAGACCAGGACGCTCACCCACCGGATCGCGTACCTCTGCGCGGAGCTGAACGTCTTCCCCGAGCACTGCCTCGCGATCACGTTCACCCGTCGGGCAGCCGAGGAACTACGGCACCGCCTCGACGGCCTGCTCGGCCCGGTCGCCGAGGACGTCACAGTGGGCACGTTCCACGCGTTGGGGTTGACCATCCTGCGGGAGAACGTCGGCGCGGCGGGTCTGCCCACCGACTTCCGGATCGCCGACGACGCCGAGCGGGCGGCGGCACGCACCGAGGCCGGCGACAACAGCGCCGCGTACGTGGCACTGCTGCGCAAGCAGGACCTGGTCGACCTGGACGAACTGGTGACCCTGCCGGTGGAGCTGCTGCGGGCCGACCGGAAGTTGGTCGAACGGTACCGGGACCGCTGGCGGTGGATCTTCGTCGACGAGTACCAGGACGTCGACGAGGTGCAGTACGAGCTGCTGCGGCTGCTCAGCCCCGCCAACGGCAACCTCTGCGCGATCGGCGACCCGGACCAGGCGATCTATTCGTTCCGGGGTGCGGACGTCGGCTACTTCCTGCGCTTCTCCGAGGACTTCACCGACGCCCGACTGGTCCGGCTCAACCGCAACTACCGCTCGTCGGCCCCGATCCTGGCCGCCGCCGTGCAGGCCATCGCGCCGTCCTCGCTGGTCCGGGGCCGGCGGCTCGACCCGGCCCGGCTCGACCCGGAAGCTCCGCTGGTCGGGCGGTACCCGGCCGCGTCGGTGACCGAGGAGGCCGACTTCGTGGTGCGTACCGTCGACGACCTGGTCGGCGGGTTGTCGCACCGCTCCCTGGACTCGGGCCGCATCGACGGCCGCTCCACCACGCTGTCGTTCTCCGACATCGCCGTGCTCTACCGCACCGACGCGCAGGCCGCCCCGATCGTGGACGCTCTGACCCGGGCCAACATCCCCGTGCAGAAGCGTTCCCACGACCGGCTGCGGGATCGGCCCGGGGTGGCGGCCATCGCCCGCGAGCTGCGACACGCCGACGGCCTGGCCGGTCCACTCGCCGCCCGGGTGCGGCTGGCCGGTCAGGTGGTCGCCGAGCGGTTCGCCGTGCCCACCCTGGACGGCGCCGGCGGCACGGTCCGCCCCGAGGACGTCCGCTCGGCCGTGGACCTGCTGACCCCGCTGGCCCGACGCTGCGGTGACGACCTGGAGGCATTCCTGTCGCAGTTGGCCACCGGCGCGGAGGTGGACGCGCTCGACCCGCGGGCCGAGGCGGTCACGCTGCTCACCCTGCACGCCGCGAAGGGCCTGGAGTTCCCGGTGGTCTTCCTGGTCGGTGTCGAGGACGGGTTGTTGCCGTTGCGCTGGCCGGGCTCGACCCCCGACGAGGACGCCGTCGCCGAGGAGCGCCGGCTCTTCTTCGTCGGCCTGACCCGGGCCCAGGACCGGCTGTACGTCAGTCACGCCGCCCGCCGCACCCGGCACGGCACCGAGCGCGACTGTGTACCTTCGCCGTTCCTCGGCACCATCGACCCCGGGCTCTTCGAACGCTTCGGCGAAGCCGAACCCCGCCGCCCCAAGGACCGCCAACTCCGCCTGATCTAACCCCCGCCCCCTCACGCCCCCACGCCCCCACGCCGCCACGCCGCCACGCCGCCGATCTTGCACTTTCGGTTGTCGATGCGCGTGGAATGCACCTTATGTCGGCACAGAAACTGCAAGATCGACGAACCGGGGGCGGGGCCACGGCCAGGGCCGGGGGGCCGGGGGGCCGGGGGGCCGGGGCGGGCCGGGGGCGGGGGCGGGGTAGTTAGGGGAGGAGGGTGGCTAGCCAGGTGCCCGTCAGTAGGGCCGGGCCCAGGGGTAGCAGGGTGGTTCGGTGCACCTTTCGGGTGACGAGCAGGCCGAGCACCAGACCGCCGTGCAGCACGTGCGGCAGGAGCAACCCGGTGAGCAGGGTGTCCCACCCCAACCAGCCAAGCGGCAGGCCGAGGACGGCGGCGAGTTTCACGTCCCCGAAACCCAACCGTGAGCCGGGCAGCAGGGCCAACAGCACGTGCGCCGCGCCCGCGACGGCCGCACCTCCCAGCGCGCCGTACAGCCGGCCGGGAGTGCCGGACAGCAGCGCCGCTGTGGTCAGCCCTCCGAGGGCCAGCAGCCCGGCGACGAGGACCAGCGGATTGGGCAGCCGCAGGCAGGCCAGGTCGACCCGCGCCAGCACCAGACCGACCGCCGCGACCGCGAGGAAGGCCGGCAGCGCCGGGTCGTCACCGATGGCGACGGCAAGGCCGACGAAGATGCCCGCCGCCACCACCGGGTCGACCCAGGGCCGCCGGACCGGCTGCGGCAGTGGAAACGCCGGTAGCCGCGCGTCCGCGGTGGCGAAGCGCCGCGACACCAGGGGTACGACGAGGCCGACCAGCGCGCCGAGCAGCGCGATCGACACCAGCGCGGCGGCCGACATGGGCCGGACGTTACTGGCGGTCGCGCACCGACGTATCCCCCGAACCTGATCCCGGCGTGTCCCCCGATCGTGATCCCGGCGTGTCCTCCGACAGTGATGCCGACACATCCCCCGAACGTGATGCCGGCGTATCCCCCGGTCGTGATCCCGTGCCTGACCGACGCGGCCGTTCGGTGGTCACCACCAGCGCGACCCCGGCGACGATGACGGCGCCGCCGAGCAGCACCTGCGGGGTGATCGGCTCGGCCACCAGCAGCGCGCCGAGCGCCACCGCGACCGCCGGGTTCACGTAGGCGTACGTCGACACCAGCGAGATGGGCGCGTTGTGCAGCAGCCAGACGTACGCGGTGAAGGCCACCAGCGAGCCGGCCACCATGAGGTAGCCCAAGGCCAACCAGGACCGGGTGCTCACCTCCGCCGGGTGGAAGTCGGCCAGTTCGCCCCGACCGGCGGCGACGGCCACCAGCGCCAGCGCGCCGGCCATCATCTCGTACACCGTGGCCACGAAAGGGTCGGTGGGCATCCGGATCCGTCCGGACAGGAACGACCCAACCGACCAGGAGGTGGCCGCCGCCACCACTGTCAACGCCCCGACCAGGGGCACCGCTGCCGAACTACCGCCCGGTAGCACCAGCAGGACGAGGCCGACGAAGCCCACCGTGACCCCGGCGAACGTCCAGATCGGCGGCCGGTCCCCGGTGGCCGAGCGCAACAGCACGACCAGCAACGGCACCGTGGCCACCAGCAGGGCGGCGATCCCGGACGGTAGCGCCACTCCCGGCGGCCCTTCTTCGGCGAGCACCACCAGGCCGTTGCCACCGGTGAGCAGGAGCACCCCGACCAGGGCGGCCGAGCCGAGTTGCCGGCGGTCCACCCGCAGCGCGCCGGGGCCGCGACGAAGTCGCAGCACCACTGCCAGGACCAAGCCGGCCACGGCGAAGCGGAGCGCGGCCGACAGCAGTGGAGGCAACGTCTCCACGGTGATCCGGATGGCCAGATAGGTCGACCCCCAGAGCACGTAGACCACGATCAACGCGGTCCAGATCAGGGTCGGTGTGCTGGTGGCACGACGGCCGGCGAGGGCCGTGGCGCTCGGTGGAGGTGAGCTCATCAGTGGACCACGCTACGGTGACCCCGGAGCCCGCGTCGCGTTTTGGTGGCCGGCCTCTCACCACTCGTGCAGGAGGGCGGCATGACGAACTACGGACAGCCGGGGAGCGGCCACCCGGGGCCGTGGCGTGGGCAAAGACCCGACGAGACGCCCGGTCGACCGCCGCAGCAGCCCTACCCGCCCGCGGCGGAGCCCTACCCACCGGCGGTCCCGTCGTACCCGCCCGCAGCGCAGGGACGGCCCGGGGCGTACGGCGGCCCACCCACCCCGCCCTACGGTGCGACGCCCGACGCGCCCTACGGCGGCGCGACGGCAACCCCGTACGGCGGAGGGACAGCCACGCCCTACGGCCACGAGCCCCGCCCGCCCTACGGCGACCCGTACCAGCCGACCCCGACGTATGGCGGGCAGCCGTACCGGCCCGACGACCCGTACGGCGAGGATCCGGCACCGAGCCGGCGCGGTCGGGGGCCGCTGATCGCGGTCCTGGCCGTCGTCCTGCTGGTGGTGGCCGCCGCCGGGGCGTTCTGGTTGCGCAGGGGGCAGAGCGACCCGGCGCCGGCAGCCGCGCCGAGCAACTCGGCCGTCGCCGGTGAGCCCAGCGCGGACGCGGTCGAGCCCGTGCCGAGCGCGGCCGCGCCGGAGTCGTCGGCCGATCCCCGGTTCGCCAAGGTCGGCCAGTGTGTCCGCAACGACGGCACCGCAGGTGGTAAGCCGAAGCTGCTGATCAGCGGTTGTGCTGCGAAGTCGTACGAGGTGCTGAGCCGGATCGACGGCCCGACCAGCGGCGAGCGGGACGCCGAGGCCAAGTGCGCCAAGGTCGAGGGCTACACCAACTGGTATTTCTTCGACAGTGAGCTGGACACTCTCGACTTCGTCCTCTGCCTCAAGCAACGCTGAGACCACCCACCCCCGGGAATGACATGACGACCTACGGACCTGCGGGTTCCGAGCAGCCGGACGATCCTTACCAGCGCCCGCCCAATGGGCCTGACAGCTCACCACCGGTCGATGAGACGCTGCCCCTGGGGACCACCCCGCCGCCGGCAGACGACCCGACCCGGCAGCAGTGGGGTCCCCCGCCGACCGGCGCGGAGCCACCGACGGTTCCCATGTGGGCGCCGCCCACCAACCCGGAGCCGCCGAGCACACCGATGTCGGCGCCGCCCACCAACCCGGAGCCGCCGAGCACACCGATGTCGGCGCCGCCCACCAACCCGGAGCCGCCGACCACACCGATGTGGGCGCCCACCTCGGGCCCGGGTCACCCACCGCCCGGCCCGTATCCGCCAGCGGGTCCGACACCGCCGCCCGGCCCGTACCCACCGGCCGGCTCGACACCGCCGCCCGGCCCGTACCCACCGGCGGGCCCGTACCCACCGGGGGGCCCGATGCCTGGTCAGCCGGCCGGGCCGGTGCCGGGTCAGCCACCCGCGCCCTGGGGTCAGCAGCCTCCCGGCGGCTACGGGATGCCGCCCGCCGCGCCCGCGAAGAAGACCGGCCGCAACGTCGCTCTGATCATCACCGTGGTGGTGTTGCTCGTGCTCTGCCCGTGCCTCGGCCTGGCCGGATGGGCGGTCTGGAAGGTGGCCGACGCCGGCAGTGACGCGGCGGATACCCCGTCGACGAGCGCCCCGGGCCTGCCACCCGCGCTGCCCAGCGACGCTCCGACGTCGGCCGCCCCGACTCCGGGCACCGAGTTCGCCAGGGGTGACTGCGTGGTGAACGACGGCAGTGCGAGCGACGCGCAGCTCCGTAAGGTGCCCTGCGGCCCGAACACGTATCAGGTGCTGCTGCGGATTCCGGCGACCACCGACGGCGACCGGTGCGAGATGCTCGCGCCGCAGGCGACCGCGAACTATGTGCACGACAACTCGGTCGACCTGTTCGACTACGTGCTCTGCCTGAAGGAGCGCTAGGTCCGATTGCCAAAACTAGGGCTGTCTAGCGTGGATGCTAGACAGCCCTAGTTTATGGTCGACGGTCTCGACACGCCGGTAGCCCCATCTATCCATGTCTAGCCTCGCAGCTAGATGGCCCGATAATCTGCGATGCGTGGATCCGGTCCGCAACCCGTACGCGCCGGGCGCCGGTCAGCGTCCGCCCGAACTTGCCGGGCGGGGGCGGGAGCTGGACGTCTTCGACATCGTGCTCGAGCGCATCGCCCGGGGCCGACCCGAGCGCAGCCTCATGCTCACCGGCCTGCGGGGCGTCGGCAAAACGGTTCTGCTCAACACGCTCCGTTCGCAGGCGATCAACCGACTCTGGGGCAGCGGCAAGATCGAGGCCCGACCGGACCAGTCGTTGCGCAGACCGGTCGCCGCCGCACTGCACATGGCCGTCCGGGAGCTGGCCCCCCGACACCGCGCACCGGACCGCATCGACGCGTTCCTCGGCGTCCTCAAGGCGTTCGCCCAGCGGTCCAACCCGACCGGCCGGGCCGGCGCGGCCACCAAGCTGCGCGACCGGTGGCAGCCCGGCATCGACGTGCCGGCCGCCAGCGGTCGGGCCGACTCCGGTGACATCGAGATCGACCTGGTCGAACTGTTCAGTGACGCCGCCGCCGTGGCCAGCGACGTCGGCACCGGCATTGCCATCTTCATCGACGAGATGCAGGATCTCGGCCCGGAGGACGTGTCGGCGCTCTGCGCCGCCTGCCACGAGCTGTCCCAGCTCGGCGCGCCGCTGATCGTCGTCGGCGCCGGCCTTCCGCACCTGCCGGCGGTGCTCAGCGCCGCCAAGTCGTACTCCGAACGGCTGTTCCGCTACCAACGCATCGACCGGCTCGACCGGATCGCCGCCGACCGGGCGCTCTGCGCGCCGGCCGAGCGCGAGGAGGTCGAGTACGAGCAGAAGGCGCTCGACCTGCTCTACGAGAAGTCCGGCGGCTATCCCTACTTCGTCCAGGCGTACGGCAAGGCCACCTGGGACCACGCGCCACGCTCGCCGATCACGGCCGCCGACGTGCGGGTGGCCGCGCCCGAGGCGGAGGCCGAGCTGGCGGTCGGGTTCTTCGGTTCCCGGTTCGAACGGGCCACTCCCGCTGAACGCGAGTACATGCGGGCGATGGCCATGATGTCCGCGGTCGAGGGCGAGCCCGGCGAGGTGGTCCGCGACGACATGGACGCCGCCGTGCCCACCGCGGAGATCGCCCGGGCCCTCGGCCGCAAGCCGGCCAGTCTGTCCCCGGCCCGGGACGCGCTGATCAAGAAGGGGCTGATCTACTCCGGTGAGCGGGGCACTGTCGCCTTCACCGTCCCGCACTTCGGCCGGTACCTGCGGACGCAGCCGGCCTGAGGCCCGGTCAGACCTTCGACCACGGGGCCGGGAAGAGCACCTCGCCACGAGGTGGGGGGCCCTCCTCGCTGGTGGACGGCGGCAGCACCAGCGCCTGCCAGGGCTCACCGAGGCCGGCCCAGGGACCGGTCAGGCCCAGTTCACTCGCCGGGCCGAACCCGAACCGGCGGTAGAAGACCGGGGCGCCGAGGACGACGACGAGCCGCTCGCCCAACTCGGTGGAGGCATCCAGGGCAGCCTGCACGACCGCCGTGCCGTGCCCGACACGCTGTCGGTGCGGCGCGACCGCCACCGGGCCGAGGGCCAGGACGGGCATGTCCGAGCCTCGCTCCGGCCGCAGCCGCACCCGGGTGAGCAGCGCGTAGCCGACCACCTCACCGCCGTACTCGGCGACCATGGCCAACTCCGGCAGCCAGGCGGTGGTGTCGCGCAGCTCGTCGACCAGGCTGACCTCCGGCGGCGTCGCCACGTCCGGGCGGGCGAAGGCGGCGGCCAGTACGCGGCGGACCGGGCCGGCGTCGGCCGGGTCCTCGGGGCGTAGCCGCAGCGTGGTCACCCGCGCGACGTTACCCGCCGACGCCCGTCCATCCGTGACGGTCGCTCGATTCGGCGTGGCGTACGTGTACGAACACCAATCCGATCCTGCGGTTGACGGGGTAGCAAACGTCGCGAGGGGGTATGACTGATCCATGACGCCCGTACGTTCCCTCGCCCGCGCCATGCTGAGCGGCATCTTCGTGGTCAGCGGGTATCGCAACCTCCGCGACCCCGGCCGGCTCGCGGTGGCCGCCAAACCGGTGACCGACAAGGTCGCGCCGGTGCTGAAGAAGGCACACCCGAGCTTCCCGACCGAGACCGAGACGTTGATCCGGCTCAACGCGGCCGTACAGGTCGGCGCCGGGCTGATGCTGGCCACCGGTCGGCTCAGCCGGCCCGCAGCGCTGGTTCTGGCCGGCACGCTGGTGCCGGTGACAGTCGCCGGGCATCCCTTCTGGAAGAACGACGACCCGATCGCCAAGAACAACAACCAGATTCACGCGCTGAAGAACCTCGGGCTCCTCGGCGGTCTGCTCCTCGCCGCCGCGGACACCGGCGGCAAGCCGGGTCTGCGGTGGCGGACGGGCCACCGCATCGACCACTCTCGACGTTCCATGCAACGCGCCGTCCGGACGGCCCGCCGCGAGGCCCGGATCGCCGTCCGCTCCGCGTCCACCGCACGTCGACTCCCCGGCTGACCTGCGTCGATCCGTCTCCGTCTCACCCCCACCCCTCGCTAAGGCCGCGAATTACCTGAACCACCCGGTAGGCGTTAACGCGGTGGAAATGTCAAAAACATGTGTGGGATCGGACACGGTCGCATAACGCGGGAGGCACTGACGTGAGGCGCCGTTCTAGGCTCCGTGCAGGACCTGGACGGGTAGGACGACCTTGGTACGGGGGTGGCCACGCCATGCCGACGGATGTCGGTAGACGGGCGGATCGCCTCGCCCCAATCCAACGTGTGTCACGCGGCATCGACCGCGTGGCTCGCGGGATCGATCGCAGGAACGTCGTACGGGGCGCCATCGTGGCCGCCGTCGCCTATGCCGCATGGCTTGCCATCGGCACCTTCGGGCGGCCGTACAACTTCTTCGACATGAAGATCTACCACGGTGCCGTGGTGTGGTGGGCGAGCGGTCACGAGCTCTACGAGTTCATCGCGCCCGAAACCACACTCGGGTTCACCTACCCACCCTTCGCCGGGCTGGTCATGCTGCCGATGGCGCAGCTGCCGATCGGCGCGGCCGGCCTGGTCAACGCCGCCGCCAGCATCGCCGCCCTGGCGTTGGTGCTGGCCGGGCTGCTCCGACCCATCGTGGACCGACTGGGATGGCCACTGTGGTTCACGGTGGCCCTGGCGGTGCCGCTCGCGGTCGCCATCGAGCCAGGTCGGGAGACGCTCGGCTACGGCCAGGTCAACATCCTGCTGTTCGCCTTGATCATGGCTGACCTGATCGGTCTTCGCTGGCGGTCCCGCCGGGGCACCCACTACGCCGCCACCGACGGTCCGCTGCTGCGCTTCATCTACGGCGGGGCCTGGGCGGGGGCCGGCATCGGCCTCGCCACGGCGGTCAAGCTCACCCCGGCGCTGTTCATCGCCTACCTGCTGATCACCCGTCAGTGGCGGGTGGCGGCCACCGCCATCGGCACGACGATCGGCGTGACGTTGGGGACCTTCGCGATCGTCGGTGACGAGTCGCGGACCTACTTCGGCAGCGTGCTGTGGCAGACCGAACGCGTCGGTGCGGCGGACATGACGCCCAACCAGTCCCTCGCCGGCCTGCTGGCCCGGCTGTACGACTCGATCGAGACCCCGGGGCTGCTGTGGCTCGCCTTCTCGGTGCTGGTCCTGGCGCTCGGCCTGTCCCGGGCGGCGAGTTCCCGCGCCGACGGTGACGAGTTGACCGCGTTCACGTTGGTGGGTCTCACCGCGAACGTGATCAGCCCGATCTCCTGGACGCACCACCTGGTCTGGGTGATCCCGGCGATCATCGTGCTGGCCGATGCCGCCGTGCGTCGCCGCGAGGCGAGCCGGGGGATGCCGCAGCGCACCGGTCAGGGGCCGGTCTTCGGCGGTCTACCCGGTGTCAACGGGCTCCGTTCGCCGATCTGGTACCCGACGCTGACCGGGCTCCGCCACGGCTTCGCAGCGATCGGGCTCTACCTGCTCTTCCTGATCTCCCCGATCTGGCCGTACGAACACCAACTGCCGGAGATGTCGCACTACCAGGACGGTCTGTTCGGGGCGCTGATGGAGAACTCGCTCGCGTTGGCGCTGATCGTCCTGGTCGCCGCGCTGCCCTGGCGCCCCGGCGCGGAGCCGGCGTTCTACGGCGACCGGCTCGCCCGGGCCGTGGTGGTCAACGGCCGCCGCTGACCATCAGGGGCAGTTGACCCATTCCTCGGTGCCGTCGGTGAAGACCTGCCGCTTCCAGATCGGCAGTCGCGCCTTGACCTCGTCGACCAGCCGGGCGCAGGCCGCGAAGGCCGCCGCCCGGTGCGCGGTGCTCACCGCGGCGACAAGCGCGACGTCGCCGATCGCCAGGGGGCCGACCCGGTGCGAGACCGCCACCGCGTAGACGTCCGGCTCCGCGGCGATCTCGGCGGCCACCTCGCGCAGCACCTGTGCGGCGCTCGGGTGGCCCTCGTACTCCAGGCTGGTGACCTGGCGACCGTGGTCGTGGTCGCGGACCACGCCCTGGAACGACACCACGGCGCCGGCCCGGCGGTCGGCGACCGCCGCCTCGTGCGTGGCCAGATCGAGCGGCTGGTCGGTGACCTCGCCGAAGGTGATGGCTGGTGCGGTCACGACGCACGCTCCCCGGGAAACAACGGCAGTGGCACGATCGGCACCCGGTCGCCCGGCTCACCGCGGGTGCCGGGTCGGATGACCGCGAACCCGTCCGCGCCGGCCAGGCCGCGCAGCATCGCCGAACCGACGTGACGGACCGGGAACGCGACGCCGGCGGACCGGTCCAGTCGGACCAACGCCAGGTGGGTGTGGTCACCGCGACCGGGCACCGCCTCGGCCAACGTGACCTGCGGCAGCACCGGCATCGACCGGCCCTGGAGGCCGGCGAGCAGCGGGGCCACCAACGACACCAGCGCGACGATGGCGGACTGCGGGTTGCCGGGCAGCCCGGCCACGAACCGGGCTCGCCCGTCGGGGCCGGTCAGCCGGGCCAGCAGCATCGGGAAGCCCGGGCGAACCGCCACCGTGTTCACCACGTAGTCGGCGCCGAGCGCCTCCAGGGTCGGGTGCAGGTGGTCGACCGGACCGTTCATCGTGCCGCCGGTGGTGCAGACCAGATCGGCGTGGCTCAGCGCCGACCGTAGGGCCGCCACGTGTGCGGGCAGCGTGTCGGCCACCGGGCCGACCACGTCGGACGGGCGGACCTGGCAGCCGTAGCGCCGCAGCCAGGCCGGCACCGCGGGGCCCAGCGCGTCGCGGATGCGACCGGCCGCGGGCGGACCCGCCGTCAGCAGCTCGTCACCGAAGACCAGCAGCGCGGCGCGCGGCACCCGCCGGACCCGCAGCGCGTCGTGCCCGCAGGCGGCGGCCAGGCCGATCACCGCCGGGTCGACCGGCGTGCCGACCGGCAACAACTCCTCATCGGCGTACGCCTCCTCGCCGGGTTTCCGCCACTCGGGCGTCTCCCGGGGGACGCCGCTGATCAGGCCGGTGGTGGATGCGGAGGACTCCTCGACGCGGAGCACGGCGGTGGCGCCCTCGGGCACCATCGCGCCGGTCGCGATCTCGACAGTGGTGTCGTCCTCGGTCAGGGGAGCGGGGGTGCTGCCGGCCAGGACCCGGCCGACGACGCGCCACGGCCCACGGCCGCGCACGGCCCAGCCGTCCACGCTGGAGGTCGGGAACGCCGGCAGGTCGGTGCGGGTGGTCAACGGCTCGGCCAGTGTCGACCCGTCGGTGTCGGCGAGTGGTCGGGCGGCGGCGGGCAGCGCGGCGGCCAGACCGACCGCGTAGACCCGCGAACGGGCTTCTTCCCACCCGGCTGGCGGGGGCGCGGTGACCCGATCCGCGGTGGGTGCGGTTTCCGTGCTCACCGACCGAGCCTATCGGCCCGGACCGACACCCGCCCGGGCCTGGCGCGCACCGGTCGGTACTCGCCCCGAAGCGGTCGGTCGCCGCGGAGCGGTCAGTGGTCCCCGCCGCGGAGCTGATCGACGGTGTGGCCGAGGATCGGCCCGAGAACGGCCAGGCCATCCCGGGCACCACCGGTCGAGCCGGGCAGATTGACCACCAGCATCCGGCCGGCGACCCCGGCCAGGCCCCGGGACAGCACCGACGTCGGCACGCGGTCACGACTGTGCGCCCGGATCGCCTCGGCGACACCGGGGATCTCGTAATCCAGCAGGCTCCTCGTCACGTCCGGGGTCCGGTCCGTCGGGGTCACTCCGGTGCCGCCGCTGGTCAGCACCACGTCGACACCGTCGGCGCGAGCGGCCCGCAGAGCGTCGCCGACCGGCTCGCCGTCGGGCACCACCACCGGGTCGTCGACCTGGCAGCCCAGCTCACGCAGCCCGGCCACGAGCAGCGGCCCGCTGGTGTCGGCGTAGACACCGGCCGCAGCCCGGTTGGAAGCGACGATCACCCGGGCCCGGATCACGGCCGGTCCTCCGGCCGGACCCACTCGCCGGTCTTGCCGCCCTCCTTGCGCAGCACCCGGACCGCCTCCACCGAGGCCGCCGGGTCGACCGCCTTGACCATGTCGACCAGGGCGAGACCGGCGACAGCAACCGCTGTCAGTGCCTCCATCTCCACCCCCGTCCGGTCCGCCGTGCGCGCGGTGGCCGTGATCTCCACGGTGTCGGCGGTCAGCCGCAGGTCGACGGTGACGGCGTGCAGGGCGATCGGGTGGCAGAGCGGGATCAGGTCAGGAGTGCGCTTGGCCCCCATGATTCCGGCCAGCCGCCCGACGGCCAACGCGTCACCCTTGGGCAGCCCGTCGCGTTGCAGCAGGTCGATGACCTCGGGCGTGGTCCGCAGGCGGCCGGCCGCGACGGCCAGGCGACCCGTCACCGCCTTGGCGGAGACGTCGACCATGCGGGCCGCGCCGGTGCGATCGACGTGGCTGAGCTGCGCGGGTTCGGTCACGGTCGTGAGCCTATCGGTGTGGTACGACGGCGGTCGGAAGGAGCGGCGTCACGCTTGCGACCGCACCGGGTGCTGACGGCGCAACGGGCTCGACGCCGCTCCTTCCTCACCAGCCCGCCGCCGAGGTCGCTGGGGGGGACCCGGCAGCGGGCGCGTGTCGACGACCCGGTTCTGCCCAGGGGCAGAACCTCCCCCGTTCGTCGATACGGCCGGAAGTTACCGGGCCTGCCGATAAGAAATCGATAAGCGCCGTTCAGGCTGGTCGGCGCTTGTCGACCAGGGCCACCCCGGTCAACTCGGCGAGGCGACGTTCGGCTTCGAAGCGCTCCGGCACGCCCATCCGCCGGAAGATCGCCAGCGCCCGCTCCCAGTGCCGCCGCGCCTCGGCCGGATCGGTACGGGCGAAGTGTTCGGCGAGCCCGGCCAGCGCTCGACCCTGCTCGTGCGGATGCGCGATCCGAGTGGCCAGCCGCAACGCCTCCTGGTGCACCTCGAACGCCTCGCCGCCCCGCCCCTGCGCCAGCAGGGTGCGGCCGAGTTCGTTGAGCGCGGCCGCCTCGACGTGTCGCTCCCCCGAACCGACCGACAGCTTCCGAGCCAACTCATGCTCCTGCTGGGCCTCCACCAGTCGACCCAGACCTCGATAGGCGATCCCGAGGTCGTTGCGCACCTCAGCCTCCGCGTACCGGTGGCCGGTCCGATCACGAAGAGCCAGCGAGGCCAGGAGGATCCGGATCGCCTGCGGCAGATCGCCCATCCGGACCCGCACGGCGCCGATATGGCTGAGGGCGTTGAGTGTGTGGAAGATGTCGGAGTTCGACCGGGCCCACGCCAGGTGCAGGCGATGCAGGCGCAACGCCTCCTCGTAACGCCCCAGTGAGGTGAGTGCCATGCCGAGGTTCGGCAGCGCCATCGGTACCTTGGCCTTGCCGTATCCCTTGTAGTCACGCAGGCGCTCAAAACCGACCCTTACCGCTCCAGTCAGGTCGCCGCTCCAGTAGTAGACAGCGGCGAGGTTGGCGCGGTACCGCGCGGTCCTGAGCACGTCGCGGGAGTCTTTGGAGAGGGCGACGGCGCGGGTCAGATGATGCAGTGCTTCCCGATTGTCGCCAGTCCTGATATATCCGGAAGCGAGGTAGTTGCTCATCAATGCCGTTGCACCGACGTCCCCGGACGCGTCCGCTGCGGTCAGCGCGTGCCGGTGGGTCGTGATGATGTCCTCGAAGTATCCGCGGATGTAACAGAATCGCCAGAGGGCACGGGCCAGTCGCCACGAGTGCTCGTGGAAGCCCTCATCAAGGGCTGACCTCACCATCGTCACCAGGTCCGTCCGCTCCGCTTCCAACCAGTCAGCCGTGGGCTCCCCGACAGCGTCGACCAACTCAGGTCGCCCGATCGGGAGATGTGTGACGCGAGGTTCCAGGTCGTTGAGCTCCAGCGTCTTGGCGACCCTCAACGCCACCGCCAGAGTGAAATCGAACAGGTGAGCCAGCCCGGCCTTTCGGTCGCTCGCGGAGTCGGTACGCGAACACAGCTCGATGGAGTACTCCCGCAGGAGGTCGTGCAGTCGATACCGCGTCGAGTCCAGGTCCTCCACCAGGTTCCTGTCGACGAGTTCGTCCAGCGCCGCGCGAGCCTCGGTGATCGTCAGCCCGGTCAACGCGGCGACCGCCGGAGCACTGAAGCGACTACCGGGATACAGGCCCAGGAATCGGAAGACGCGCCTGGTCGAACTCGCAAGCGGCTCATAGGAAGCGGCGAAGGCTCCGGTGACAGTGTGCTCCTCCTGGGCCAGGTGGTGCAGCGCCGGAGCATCGCCAGCCATCTGCTCGGCAAGGTCCGTCAACCGCCATCCGCGCCGGTGCGCCAGCCGCGCGCCGGCCAGCCGGATCGCCAGTGGGAGATACCCACACCGACGCACCACCTCGGCGGCTGCCTCCGGCTCGGCCTCGACCCGGTCCCGACCGATGCTCAGGCTGAGGAGATCCACGCTCTCCTGCGGGTTCAGGAGCGGCAGCGTCTGTGAGGGCCCGACATCCAGGTGGGACAGACGCCGCCGCGAGGTGACCAGCACGACGGTGGTCGGCTCGGCTGGAAGCAGGGGCATGATCTGCTCGCTGCTCGCCGCGTTGTCGAGCACCACCACTGACCGCCGGAGGGCCAGTTCCTGTCGCCACAACTCCACCCGGTCGTCGAAATCCACGGGTACCCGACCAGCCGGAACGCCCAACTGTCGAAGCAGGGTGACCAGGGCACTCGCCGGCTCAACCCGGTGCTTCGCACCGTGCCCGCACAGGTCGATGAAGAGCGCGCCGTCCGGGTAGCGATCGGACAGCCGACGGGCCAGGTGCACGGCGAGAGTCGTCTTCCCGCTGCCCGCCATGCCGTCGATGATGTGTACGGCCGGAACCCGCTCCTCGACCCTCCGGGTCTCCGTCAGCAGCCGCGACACCACGTCCTCCCGGCCGACGAAGTCGGTCACAGCTCGGGGAAGGTGATCCACCGGGTCGGGCCGAGGCGCTGTCTCAGCGATCAGGGCACCGACTGTGGGAGTCGGGTTCGGGAGACGGCGGGCACTCTGGCCGCCCGGACGGGACGCGGCGAGGTCCGCCGGTCGCCGGGGTGGCGCCGAAACGATCGTGCGATGAAGAGCCTGAAGGTCGGAACCTGGGAGTACGCCGAGCTCGGCCATCAGCTTCGCCCGAACCTCGTCGTACGTGAGGAGCGCGCCCGCGTGGTCGCCACGCTCGTGCAGTGCCCGCCCGAGGAGGACGTACGCCGGTTCCCGGAGGGGATGACGGGCGATGGCATCCCGCAACAGGGGGATCGCCAGATCCCCGCGCCCCGCTCTGAGCTGCGCGTCGGCAAGGAGTTCCACGGCAAGCAGACGCTCCTCCTCGGCGGCCACCACGCGTGCGCCGAGCACCGGCCCGAGCGACATGCCGGCGAGCATCGCGCCCCGCCACCGCGCCACGGCGGACCCCAACCGTTGCAGGGCGCTGTCGACGTGACCGGCGATCAGGGCTTCCCGGCCCGCGGCGCACTCCGTCTCGAAGCGGAACACGTCGATGGCTTCCGGCCCAACGGTGAGGCGGTAGCCGCTCTGCTGCCTGACGATGACACCCCGACCAGACTCGTAAGCCTCGAAGGTACGGCGCAGATTGGCGGCGTAGGTCCGGACGTTCGCCACGGCAGAGCGCGGCGGACGGTCTGGCCACAGCTCGTCGACCAGGTCGTCGAGGGTCACCAGTTGCCCCGGTTGGACCGCGAGCATCGCGAAGACAGCCTGCTGTTTGGGCGTGCCCAGGTGCAGCTTGCGAGCCAGCAGGTGCACCGAGAGGCCACCCAGAAGTTGAATCTCCACCCGTCCCCCTGCTTCAGCGGGGTATTCAGCCGATCACGCAACGAAGCTTACGGGCACCCGGGTGTGGACCTGACGCCAATCAGGCCGCCGATGCATAGGCTCCTGCCGCCCTCTGCGACGCTGCCGATGAGTGCAATGGGAACATTGCAAGAAGCATCGGCGCCTTGGCGTTCTCGACTGCTGCCGCAACAGGGAAAGAAGGAGCGAAAGCCCTCAACTACTTGTTCAGCACGAGCCGTCGGCTCCAGAGACTGGAACTGACCAGGGCAGTGCCACCATCATCAGTGCTTCACTGCGAAGGGGTACCAGGCTGAAGCTGGCGGGTGGTTGACCGAATCGGCGGATGAGTTGCGGCATCCCGACGGCCACACTGAGGGCGCGGGCTAATCAGTCGCCGCGGCTCGCGACATTCCGCAACGGACCGGATGCAACAGGCAAGCATCCCAGCGCTCTCCGCACCGGAACGCAAACAGAATGTCACTTATCCGTACAGGATTAACTAATGTTGAGGATAACGACATTTATCGTCCCTAACTAGGGCTAACCCCATTTAAGCTCCATTCGTAGAGGGTCGGCGCCAACAGAGCCCGACAACCATACGAAGGGAGGGTGGGTGAAATGCGCGGAAACGAGTGGGGCTGACATCGATGCGGGACTTCCGCAGCGCCCGGCGATATGGTTGCGAGTACGACAGGCGAGGTAATCCAGGAGTTGCGTGGCCTCTTCACAACGACGCGATGACGGGACCGATCGACGGCTACGGCTGATCGTCGGTCTCCTCGTCGTTGCGGCCACGATCGTTGGTCTCGCCTCCCTGAGATTGACCTTCCCCGCGGCTGAGGCTCCGACACCCGACATTGCGACCCTGATCACGCTGACCGCCATGATCGCCCTGGGTGCGTTCGTCAAGACCCGCGTACGTGTCCGGTCCACGGTGCACCTGATCAGTTGGAGCGAGGCGGCGATCGTCATCGCGGCTGCCATAGCCCCCGTTCCCTGGGTGGTCCTCTGCACCTGCATCGGCATCACCATCGCCTCGGTCCGTCTTCCACCCATCAAGCTGGCCTTCGGCGTCGGCAAGAACATCCTCGTCGCGGCCGGGGCCGGCACCGCCTTCGCGCTGCTCGGTTGGACCTGGCCCGCCATGCAGGCCCCACAGCTGGTCGGGATCCTGGCGGTCGCCTACCTTGTCGCCGCCCTCCTCGACGAACTGCTGGCGATCCCCGTGATCGCGCTCGCCTCCGGCACCAGAATCACGACCCAGTTCCGCAGCAACCTGGATCTTCGCCTGGCCGGCTACGCGGTCCGGTTCGTGGTGGCGGCCCTGACCCTGCTCACCCTCCAGATGGACCCACGGCTCCTGCTCGCCGTCCCGCCCCTGGTCCTGAGCCTGCACCTGGCCTACTCCGCGCGCATCCGAGGCCGCACCGAGCAACAGGCGTGGCAGCGGCTGGCCCGCACCACCGACGCGCTCAACGTGGTCGACCTGGACAACGTCCTCACCACGGCCGTGACCCAGGCCGCCGAACTGTTCTCCGCCGACGAGGTCGAGATCGAGCTGCGTGACGGCGGCCGCACCGTACGCGGCGACACCGGCGGCATCACCTTCGACGGCCCGACCGGCACGCCCACCGGCGTTGACGGCACCGTCGTCCCCGCACCGCTGGAAGGCCACGACCGGACGGTCGACGTCGGCACGCTTCGGCTGCGCTTCCGCGGCCCGGTGCAACTCTCCGAGCGGGAGCAGTACACCCTGCGGACGTTCGCCTCCGCGCTCTGCACCGCCGTCCGCAACGCCCAGGCATACGCCGAACTGGCCCGGGTCGCCGACGAGCACGCGTACGCGGCCTCGCACGACGCGCTGACCGGCCTGGCCAACCGCCGGCACCTCCTCGACGAGGGCACCGAACAGTTGAGCACCCGCCATGCCGACGGGGTGACCGCGCTGGTGCTGATCGACCTCAACCATTTCAAGGAGGTCAACGACACGCTCGGGCACGCCGCCGGCGATCAGGTGCTGGTGCAGGTGGCCGACCGGTTGCGGGGTGCGGCCCAGCCGAGCGACCTGGTGGCCCGCCTCGGCGGCGACGAGTTCGCCGTACTCATGCGCGGTCTGCCGGCCCCGGCGGTCGCCGCGCACCGGGCCGAGACGCTGCTGGCCGCCCTGCACGAGCCGTTCGAGGTGGACGGCATGCGCATCAGCGTCGAAGCCAGCGGCGGCATCTCCGCCGCCCCGTCCAACGGCGGCATGGCCGAATTGCTGCGCCGCGCCGACGTGGCCATGTACCAGGCGAAGCGAGCCGGGCAGCGGATCTCCACGTACGCCCCGACCCGCGACACCGCCGACCTCGGGCGGCTCACCCTCGGCGGTGACCTACCGCGCGCGGTCGCCGACCACGAGTTCGTCGTCAACTTCCAACCGATCGTCGACCTGGGCACCGGTGAGGTGACCAGCGCCGAGGCCCTGGCCCGCTGGCACCACCCCACCCACGGCCTGATCGACCCACTGCGGTTCCTGGAGGCGGTGGAACGGTCCGGCCTGCTACCGGCCTTCGCCGAAGCGATCCTCGACCAGGCGCTGATCGCCGCGGTGAGTTGGCACGACGCCGGCTTCGACGTACCGGTCGCGGTCAACGTGTCCCCGCGCAGCCTGCTCGACGCGCGGTTCCCCGGCTCGGTGCTGGCCCGCCTCCGCGCCCACGACCTACCACCGGACCGGCTGGTCCTGGAGTTGACCGAGACGCTGACCCTCAGCCAACTCGACGTGGTCGACCGGGTGCTCAGCCGACTGCGCGACGAGGGAGTCCGGTTGGCGTTGGACGACTTCGGCACCGGCTACTCCTCACTCTCGCTGCTCTCCCGCATCCCGGTTCACGAGCTGAAGATCGACCGGAGCTTCGTGACGACCATGGAGAGTTCGGCGGAGGCCGCCGCGGTCATCCGCTCCACCCTCGACCTGGGTCGCAGCCTCAACCTGGACGTGGTGGCCGAGGGGGTGGAGAGCGAGCCGCAGCGGCGGGCCCTCTGGGAGTTGGGCTGCGTCGCCGGCCAGGGGCATCTGTTCGCCCGGCCCATGCCGTCCGGCACCCTGCTCGCGGCGATGCAACGCGGCTCGGGCGGCCGACCGGGCAGCCTCGCCGCGCCGCTGCACGACACCGGGGCGGTGATCCGGTTGAACCAGAACCGCCGCCAGGCCGGCCGCTCCAAGCCCGACCGCCAGCCACACCTGCCCGCCTGAGCAGGCCTCGGCCCGCTGCGCGGGCAGCCCGGTCTGCCAGACTGTCGCGCGTGATCGTCGACGACCCGACCGCCCACCGCAGTCGCTGGCACTGGCGCACGCTCGACAACGCCGCCGGCGGGCTCGCCCTCGACCTGGGCCTCTACGCCGTGTCGGCCGCCTTCGCGGCGATCACAGCCGTCACGTCCACCCTGCTGCCGCACCGCGCCTGGGGCGCGGTCGCCGCCGTCGGCTACCTGCTCGCGACGCTGACGGTGATCGCCCAGATTCTGCTGCGTCGACGCTCTCCAACCTCTCGGCTCACCGGTCTGCCAGCCCGCTGGGCGGTCACCGGTCTCGCCTGGGCCACCACCACACTGCTGCCCCTGGCCTGGCAGAGCATCGACCGGGCCGGTGGACGCACCGACCGGGCCCAGGAGGAGGTACTGGTCGTCGAGCACGCCGGCAGCCGCCTCCTGGAACACGGCACGCCATACCTCGGACCGGACGCCATCGCCGCCCTGCCACCGGGCGAGCAACTGATGGGCTACACCCCGTACCAGCCCGGCATGGCGATGTTCGGCCTGCCCAGGGCGCTGCTCGACACCTGGTGGACCGACTCCCGGGTCTGGTTCGCGGTGGGCACCGCGCTGGCGCTCGCCCTGGCCGTGGCCGCCCTGCGCCGAACACCGGCCACCGCCGGCCAGACAACCACCAGCGGGGCCACCGCCGGCCAGGCCGCCAACGCCGCGACCCGGCGACGGGACGCCGCCCTGCTGCGCGGTGTGCAGGCCGCCACCGTACTGCCGATCTGTGCCCTCACCCTCGCCACCGGCGGTGACGACCTCCCCGTACTCGCGCTCTGCCTGCTGGCCCTCGCATTCGCCGCCGCCGACCGGCCCGGCCGGGCCGGCGTCGCCGTCGGACTCGCCGGCGCCCTGAAGCTGTTCGCCTGGCCGGTCGCCCTGGTCCTGATCGTCTGGGGCCTGACCCGACGCGCCGGCACCCGGGTCGCCGTCGGCGCGATCGGACTTCCCGTCGCCGCACTACTGCCGGCGCTGCTGGTGGACCGCGACGCACTCACCGAGAACGTGCTGCGCTTCCCCCTCGGCCACGGGCTGGTCACCAGCCCCGCGCAGTCCCCGTTCCCCGGCTACCTGATCGCCAACGCGCTACCCGCCGGCCGGCTGATCGCCGCCGGGCTGCTGATCGCCGCCGGATTGGCCATCGCCGTCCGGCTCGCCCGCCGCCCGCCCCGCACCGCCGTCGCCACCGCGCTGATCTGCGGGTACGGGCTGCTCGCCGCCATCGCCCTGATGCCGACCACCCGCTTCGGCTACCTGCTGTACCCGCTGGCCCTGCTGACCTGGGCCCCCGCCCTGCACCGCCCGGTCGACACACCGACCGTCACCGTTGCCGACGAACCCTCCGGTCGGAGCACATCGACCTGACTTCCCGGCGCAACGACGCGTCAGGGCGTAGACCTGTAGGCATGACCACGTACCGCGACCGGGCCGACGCCGGCCGGGTGCTCTCCGAACGGCTCACCGCGCTCATCGGCGAACCGGACGTCGTCGTCCTCGGCCTCGTCCGGGGCGGCCTGCCGGTCGCCAGGGTTGTCGCCGAACGGCTCGGCGCACCACTCGACGTGCTCGTCGTCCGCAAGCTCGGCATACCGTGGGCCCGGGAGGTCGCCTTCGGCGCACTCGGGCCGGGTGGTGTCCAGGTGCTCAACGACGCGGTGGCCAGCCGACTCAGCAACGACGACATCGCCGAGGTCCGACGCCGGGAGCAGGCCGAACTGGAACGCCGGGAACGGCTCTACCGGGGCGACCGCCCACAGTTGGACCTCACCGGCCGGACCGCCGTGATCGTCGACGACGGCCTCGCCACCGGCGCGACCGCCCGCGTCGCCGTCGAAGTCGTCCGCCAACTCGGGGCACACCGCGTCGTGGTCGCGGTCCCGGTCGGCGCGCAGGAGGCGTACGAACTGCTCTCCGCCGAGGCCGACCAGGTCGTCTGCGCCCAACGCCCCGCGGACTTCGGCGCGGTCAGCGCCTTCTACGACGACTTCCACGAGGTGACCGACGAAGAAGTCACCGAGGCGCTCACAGCAACTGCATAGGTCCACCAGGTACCGTCGGGCGATGAGTAGCCTTACCTGCCCTAAATGTCGCGGAGAAATGCGCCAGTACGAACGCAGTGGCGTCGTCATCGACCAGTGCGGGGAGTGCCGAGGCATCTTCCTGGACCGCGGCGAGCTGGAGAAGCTGTTCGAGGCGGAGGCCAACTGGAGCCGCCAACAGACCGGAGGCGCGCCGGGGCAGCCCGCGCAACAGCCCGCCGGCTACCCACCCCCGCCGCCCCCGCCGCACCAGCCCGGTTACGGCGCCGTCCCGCCGCCCCCGCCGCCCGCCCACGGCTACCCGCCGCAGCCGGCCTACGGCCACCAGCAGCAGCACCACGGCTACCACGGCCACTACCGGCAGAAGAAGCGCAAGGGCTTCCTCGACGAGATGTTCGGCTGACCCCAGGCCGACCTTCCGCCCGGGTCGATCACGCGTCGGCCCGGGCACACCACCGCGCCACTGATCGTTGGCGCGCGCCACGCTTCGTGCGAGGCTCAGTCGCATGACCGCGATCCGACCGGACGAGGCGCTGGCCCAGGCGTACGACGGCATCACCGCGGTAGTCGGTCGCCTCGACGACTCCGGCCTGCAACGAGCCACCCGGTGCCGGGGCTGGCTCATCGCCGACCTGCTCCTGCACGTGCTCGGCGACGCCCAGCGGGCGCTCGTCACCCTGGCCAGCCCCGTCGACGGCCCCGCCGACGTCGACGACGTGAGCTACTGGCGTGACTTTCCCGGCGGCGGCGACGGGGCTGCCCGGCATGCCTGGTGGGTCCGCCGCTCGGCTGCCGCCTTCGACAGTCCGAACGCGATCGTCGAACTCTGGCGGGACACCGCCCCGGCCGCGGTCCGCGCCGCCGCGTCAGCCGACCCTGACGGGTACGTGACCACCCAGGGACACGTGCTGCGCGTACCGGACTTCCTCGCCACCCTGACCACCGAGGCCGCCATCCACCACCTGGACCTGACGCTGGAACTGCCCGACGCGCCGCCGCCCGGCCCGCTGGCCGTACAGGTCGCGGTAGCGACATTGGACGGCCTGCTCAGCGACGACACCGTTCGACCCGCCGCGTGGGACGACAACGACTTTCTCCTGAAGGCCACCGGGCGCGTACCGCTGACCGACCGGGACCGGCTGGAGCTGGGTGAGTCGGCGGGCTGGTTCCCACTGCTCGGCTGACCGACGACAGGCTGCCGCGTCGGTCAGCCGATGGCCATGTCGACGAAGCGGGAGAGGTGCAGCTGAGCCGCGACGGTCACCGTGTCGGTGGGACCATTTCGATGTTTGGCAACAATAAAATCCGCCTCCCCGGCCCGCGGCGACTCCTTGTCGTAGTAGTCGTCACGGTGCAGCAGGATGACAACGTCGGCATCTTGCTCAATTGAGCCTGATTCCCGCAAATCGGACAGCTGTGGTCGCTTGTCGGTGCGCTGCTCCGGGCCACGGTTCAGCTGGCTGACCGCGATCACCGGGCACTCGACCTCCTTGGCCAACAGCTTCAGGCCACGGGACAGGTCCGCGACCTCCTGCTGGCGGCTCTCGGTGCGCTTCGGTGAGGTCATCAGCTGGAGATAGTCGACCACGATCATCTTGAGGTCGTGCCGCTGCTTGAGCCGCCGAGCCTTGGCCCGGATCTCCATCAGGTTCATGCTCGGCGTGTCGTCGACGAAGAGCGGGGCCTCGCTGATCTCGCCCATGCAGCGGGCCAGCTTGGTCCAGTCGTCGTCGGAGAGCTGGCCGCTGCGCAGCACGTGCAGCGGCACCCGCGCCTCGGCGGAGAGCAGTCGCATGACGATCTCGACCTTGCTCATTTCCAGCGAGAAGATCGCCGCCGCCTGGTTGGCGCGAATAGCAGCATTTCGGGCAAAATCCATACTTGCCGTGCTGTTGTGGGTAGGGATCATCGCCCGGCTGGCCAGGTACAGGTGTTCGTCGCTATCGACGGTCACGCACCGGACCGGAACACTGGGGACCGGCCGGACGTCGACGATGAACCGGGAGGTCGTTCGAACGTCCGAGGTGGTGCGGCGACGTTCGACATGTGCATCCTGCTTCCGCCTGAGCCGGAAGATGACATCCGGAGTGGAGAAGTTCAGCGTGTATGCGATCGACGAATCGGGGGTACGGCCGCGCACCGGCTTCGCGTTCACAGTGCAGCGGTAACCCAGGCTGACGATGAGTTCGCGTACGTCATCAGCCAGCCGCTTCGAAGTCGACGTGTACTGAAGGTTGCCGGAGGGGCCAACGGTCCCATCGGTGTCCATCAGCCCGGCGAGCAACGCCCTGCGCTGAGCCTCCGAGCCGCGCAGATAGACGCCAGGGATGTGCTTGTTCCCCGCTACGCCGATCTGACGCAACAACCCAAGGAAGGAACCGTTCCGGTGACGGCAGTCGGCACACTTCCTCGTCGCTGCAGTCTCACGCAACGCCCTGGTGGAAACGCCACAGTCCACGCAGACACCGTTCCCCGGAGCAGCGGACGTGGGCTGCAGCAGAATGGTGTAGACCATCGGGCCGCTGGGCCGCACGACGAAGCCGTCCGCCTCGATGTGCGTAACCATCTCCGGATCTGCCGTGGTGAAGCGGCTGGCGTCGCTGTGCCCATCGCCGAGCCACGTCCCCAGGGTGTAGGGCGGAATCAGCAGCTCACGGTCCGGGAGTTGGATGGGAGCGCAATTCCGAACGGCGTGGTTGAGCCGGCGCTCGACGGTGTCAGTACGCAGCGTGGCCGCGATCTCGGCAGTGGTGACGACGCCGTCGTGGTCGGCCCGGCTGCCGGTATTGACCTCCCGCTCGGCTCGTTCGAGTAGCGCGCCCAGAAGCGGACCGGCCGGATAGCCCGGTGCGGTCCAGTTCCGTGGCTTACCGCTGCGGACGATGGGGCGGCTGATCCGGCCAACCGATCCGACCTCACGGGCGACGGTGTGCAGGACATGCCGGAATTCCGGCCCGACCTGCTCAATCGTGTCGAAGAGTGTGATCGGCTGATTCCCCAGGGAGCTCAGCCGCTCCTGTGCCGCACGCACGTTGGCCAGCGACGATTCCGGCCAGTGCCGCCTCTGCCGCGCCGGTTCCTGCCGCCGGATCGCCCGTGTAGTCGTCTTCCACAGGTGCTCCGCGTCCGCCACGATGACGGTGCCGTCGGAGAACTCGACCTCGTAGCAGGGACGGTCGTGCATCACGTCGAAGGCGTGTGTGACAGTGGTCGGTGAGCCGTCCGCAGCCAGTAGCTGGTCGCCCGCCTTGACCTCGCCCATCGTGGTCCAGCCGTGCGGGGTCGGCAGTGGGGTGTCGAGCGCGAGCGCCTTGCCCAGACCAGGCCTGCCCGCCACGATGATCAACTGCCCGGCGTGCAGGCCGTTGAGCAGTCGGTCCAGGTCGCTGAAGCCGGTCGGCACGCCGGTCATCATGCCGCCCTGCGCGCCCACCGCCTCGATCTCGTCCAGCGTCGGCTGCAACATGTCGGCCAGGATCGCGAAGTCCTCGCTGACCCGCCGTTCGGTGACGTCGTACACGGCCTGCTGGGCGAGGTCGACGACGTCGTCCACGTCGCGGCTGCCGCCACTGGCGGTGCCGTAGCCGAGCTGCACGATCTTCGTGCCGGCCTCGACCAGTCGGCGTAGCACCGCCCGCTCACTGACGATGCGGGCGTAGTACGCGGCGTTGGCGGCGGTGGGCACGCTGGCGATGAGTGTGTGCAGGTACGGCGCGCCACCGATGCGTACCAGATCCCCGGAGTCGGCGAGCGCCGCCGCGACCGTGATCGAGTCGGCCGGCTCACCCCGGCCGTAGATGTCGAGGATGATGTCGAAGATGGTGGCGTGCACCGGCCGGTAGAAGTCGTTGGTCTTGAGGATCTCGACGACGTCGGCGATGGCGTCCTTGGAGAGCAGCATGCCGCCGAGGACGCACTGCTCGGCCGCGACGTCCTGGGGCGGGGTCTTGTCGAACTGGCCGTCCCGCTGTGCGGGTGGCTGGCCTCCGCCGGAGCGTGGCTCTGCCCGCATGTCGTCGGTGACCGACACGGGTCCCCCCTCCACTGCGCCGGATCCGACCCCAGCTCTACTGCTGGGGTACGACACTTCTCCTCCGACCGGGCCGGTCGATCGGGGGCCATCGCCGGCGGTCGAGGGCCAACCATACGGACCCCGAGGTCAGAGACTCAACAACACCGGTGGACGAGCCTCGGGACAACCTGTGGATCCCGGTGGACAGCATGTGCGCAGCGTGTGCACAGCCTGTGGATAACCATTGGGGAATTCTCGGCCATAAGCCGTTGACCTGCGAGTACGCACTCCCCAGCCTGTGGAGGAGAATATTTCGGTCGGGCCTGTGACACGATCGTCCCGTACTATCTCCAGCGAACGGCTACACCTGGACAGCGGATTCCGCTTTCGGTTCAGAAGGGTCACACTCCGGCCGTGAATTACCGGGACTGGGGACGCGGCGATGGCAGCCCGCGCGAGCGCCAGCCAACCGCCTCGTGGAGTGAGCGCGCGGCGTCTGTTCCGGTTGATCCGTACGACGAGGACGGCCGCTACCGCACCTCCAGCCGGCGGCGCGCGTTGGAACGCGGCCAGGACGAGCCTGTCGACGCCTACCTGCCCCGGTGGGCGCTGGAGTCGGGGGTTCGGCACGCGGACGGCGGTGGTCGGCACGCGGCGCCGGACGACGACGAGCCCGAGCCCGAGCGGCCGATTTCCGGGGCGGGCAGACGGTCCGCCGAGTCGTCCGGTGGTCGGCGGCGGAGCAGCGAGCCGCGTCGACGGGAGCAGGCCGCGATCGGCCCGGCGCCAGACTCCGACCACACCCGCGAGTGGACGCTCGACCGTCCGCAGGACCAGGGGTATTCCGGCCGCCGACGGGCCGACGCCGGGGAGGACGAGCCGGTTTCCGGTGCTGTCTCGGAACGGCGTCCCCGCCGTGCGCCGGTCGGCCGTCCGCAGGTCGTCTGGTCGGGCGGGGAGCCGGAGTCTCCCCCGAGCCAGCAGGTCCCGGCCCAGGAGCCGAGCCGTCCCACCCGGCGTAGCCGTCGTGCGGCCGAGGAGTCCTGGACCCGTCCGGCGGCCGACCCGTGGGTCCGCGGTTCGGAGCAGGTGGCGGAGCCGGATCCGTCGTACCCGCCCGCTGTGGACCCGTGGGACGCCTCCGGCGTGCACGCCTGGCCACCGGCCTCCGGCGGGGACAGCGGGGACCTGAGCGGGCAGTGGTCGGCGGTGGAGAGCGTCGGTGGCTGGGAACGGTCGGACCGCACCGGCCAGTGGGAGCGGTCCGCGATCGAGGACGACCAGTGGGACCGTACGCTGGCGCCGCGTTCTGATCGCCCGGCGGCTGCCGAGGGGTGGCCGAGCCGGGAGGACGGGTTCTGGTCCGGCACCCGGTTGGCTGATGACGATCCGCGTTGGATGGATCCGACGACGTCGGCGCCCCGGTCTCCGGTGGTGGGATACACCGCCCCACGGCCGCGCAGTGCGCCTGCGCCGCGTACGGGCGCGCCGCTTCCGGGTACGCCCCGGCGTAGGGCGGACCGGCCGGCGGTGGGCACGGCGTCGGTACGTCGGCGGGTCGAGTCGGCGGCCACGGGTGCCTGGGCGCGGCGACTGGAGGACGACCTGCTCGACCCGGATCCGGGTGGGTCGGTCCGGCCTCTGCTGTATACGGCGGCCTGTTACCTGGTGCCGGCGATGCTGATCTTCGTTTGGCTGTTGACGTTGGACAGCCAGGCGCCGGCTGGTTGTGTGACCGACATCAGCGGGGGCGGGTGTGAGTCCGCCCGCTCTCGCGCGCTGGAGTCACTCCTGGCCGGTTCGCCGCGCTTCGGTCTGGCCCTGGTGAGCAGCCTGGTGGTGGCGGCGCTGCTGCGGCGGGTGGGTACGACGTGGCGCTCGGCGACCATCGCGGTGGCCGCCGCGGTGGTGGGCGGCGGCCTCTCCACGGTGTTGATCAGCGCGGTGACGGGCCAGCCGATCGGGTGACCGCCGTCGGGTCGGGCCACGCCGGGCCGTGGCCCGGGTTGCCGGGTTGGACGACGTACGCGCGAGAGCCCGCACCGATCGCTCGGTGCGGGCTCTCGTGGTGGTGTTGCGGGACGTCAGCCCTGAACGACGTTCAGGTTGAACGACGCGGTCACCTCGGGGTGCAGCTTGATCTTCACCGGGTAGGTGCCGGTCGACTTGATGTGACCGGGCACCTCCAGCCGACGCCGGTCGAGGACCGGGCCGCTGGCCGTCTTGACAGCGTCGACGATCTCGGCCGGGGTGACCGAGCCGAAGAGCCGTCCGCCGTCGCCGGCGCGGACCTTCAGGTTGACCTTGAGACCCTCGAGCTGAGCCTTGACCTCGTTGGCGTGGTCGAGGTCGCGGATCTCGCGCGCCCCACGGGCCCGCTTGATAACCGTGACCTGCTTTTCCGCGCCCTTGGTCCAGGCGATCGCGAAGCCCTGCGGCAGCAGGTAGTTACGGCCGTAGCCGTTCTTGACCTCGACGATGTCGCCCGGGGCACCGAGGCCGGACACTTCCTGAGTCAGGATGATCTTCATATCGGTGCCTCCTCTCAGCGGGTGGTGGCCGTGTACGGCAGGAGCGCCATCTCACGGGCGTTCTTGACCGCACGGGCGATCTGCCTCTGCTGCTGCGAGGTCACGCCGGTCACCCGACGAGCGCGGATCTTGCCGCGATCGGAGATGAACTTGCGCAGCAGAGCGGTGTCCTTGTAATCGATGTAGGCGATCCCGTCCTTGTCGAGCGGGTTCACCTTCTTCTTCGGCTTGCGCAGTGCCGCAGCCTTGGCCGTTGCACGTGCTCCTGGTTTGCGATCGCGAGCGCTAGGCGCCATTAGAACGGTGGCTCCTCGTCAAAATTGGCGCCCGAACCGGCACGCGCGGGAGAGGGAGCGGCCGAAGCCCAGGGGTCGTCGAAGTTGCCTCCGCCGCCGCCCTGGTTGCCACCACCGCCGCCACCGAAGCCGCCGCCACCGCCGCCGGAGCGGGACATCTTCTGCACCTTTGCCGTGGCGTAGCGCAGCGACGGGCCGATCTCGTCGACCTCAAGCTCGATGACTGTGCGCTTCTCACCCTCGCGGGTCTCGTACGACCGCTGACGCAGCCGGCCCGACACGATCACCCGGGCGCCACGCTGCAGCGACTCGGCGACGTGCTCGGCGGCCTGCCGCCACACGGTGCATGCGAGGAACAGCGGCTCGCCGTCCTTCCACTCGTTCGACGCCTTGTCCATGAAACGGGGCGTCGAAGCGACTCGGAACTTGGCGACCGCAGCCCCGGAGGGGGTGAACCGCAACTCGGGGTCATCGGTCAGATTGCCGATGACCGTGATGGTGGTGTCTCCTGCCATGACCATCTCCTCGCGCACTCAGCGTCTCGTCGTACAGGCTCTCAGAGCCCTCCGACAGAGTCGCGGAGGCTGATCCGGACGAACCGGGGGTTGGAAGGCTTAGCGCATTTCCGGTCGGATGACCTTGGTGCGCAGCACGGACTCGTTGAGCCGGAGCTGACGGTCCAGCTCGGCCACCGCAGCAGGCGTGGCCTGCAGGTCGATGACGGCGTAGATGCCCTCGGCCTTTTTGTTGATCTCGTACGCGAGGCGCCGGCGGCCCCACACGTCGGTCTTCTCAACCGAGCCACCCGCGGTCCGAATCACGTTCAGGTACGTGTCGAGCGACGGTGCGACGGTGCGCTCCTCGAGGCTGGAGTCGAGGATGACCATCAGTTCGTAGTGACGCAAGACGTGCTCACCTCCTGTGGGCTAAGCGGCCACGGTCCTTCCGTGGCAGGAGGTCTTGTGTCGCTGCCCGCACGCGCCGAGGGAACCCGGCCGGACGCGGACAACCTGACCAGGATACCCGGTCCGAACGATCATGCCCGGGGTGGTCGGGTCCGGACCCGGACGTGCCGACGGGGGCTCACCGTCCGACCGTCGACCGGTCAGTGGTGAACCCCCGTCTACGAGGCCGCGGGGCGTCCGGTCCGCATTCCTTGGGTGGGACCTGGGGAGGAACGACCACACCGATGAGGTTGGACCGAAGACGCCCCGCGGAGCTTTATCGTGTTGTTATCTGACGATACAACAGCACTCGTACCTTGTAGGGGGGAAAAGCCCAATATTCCGAGATTCGTGGTCACTCGGTGCCCGTTGTGCGGTGGGTCGCCCCCGCTGCGCCGGGCCGCGCCGCGGGGGTGACCTCGCTGTTGGCCGTCAACCGCCGGTCGCCGTGTACGGCGCTCGCGCCGGCGGCGGCACCGGGACGCTGATCGCCGGCTCACGTCCATCAACGACCGTCGGTCCCTCCGGTGACGCGACACCGCCCCGACCGTCGCCCCGCCGGTCGGGGGCGCGACGTAGGCTCGCTCGCATGCGTATCGGAGCCCACGTCGACTCGACCGACCCGCTGGCGGAGGCGGCCGCCCGGTCCGCCGAGACCGTGCAGTTCTTCCTCGCCGACCCACAGGGTTGGAAGGCCCCCAAGCCGCGCGAAGATGCCGATCGGCTGCGCGCCGCCGAGGTCGACCTCTATGTGCACGCGCCGTACGTCATCAACGTGGCCACGCTCAACAACCGCATCCGGATCCCGAGCCGCAAGCTGCTGCTCGGGCACGCCAACGCGGCCACCGCCATCGGCGCCAAGGGCCTCATCGTCCACGGTGGGCACGTGAACGCCGGCGACGACCTGGCCGTCGGCTTCGACAACTGGCGCAAGACCTTCGCGTACGCGGCGGACTCCGGCGGTTTCGGCGTACCGGTCCTGATCGAGAACACCGCCGGCGGCGACAACGCCTGCGCCCGGCGGCTGGACGCGCTCGCCCGACTCTGGGACGCCATCGGTGACTACGAGGTCGGCTTCTGCCTGGACACCTGCCACGCGTACGCGGGCGGCGAGGAGCTGCTCGGCCTGGTCGACCGGGTCAAGGCGATCACCGGACGGATCGACCTGGTGCACGCCAACAACTCCAAGGGCGCGTTCAACTCCGGCCAGGACCGACACGACAACCTGGGCGGCGGGACGATCGACCCGGAGCTGGTGGTCGCGGTCATCCGGGCGGCCGGCGCGCCGGTGGTCGTCGAGACACCGGGCGGTGTGACCGGCCAGGCCGCCGACATCGACTTTCTGCGTGAGCAGCTCGGAGCGGAGAGCCCGGCGGCATGACGAGCGGACAGCCCGGGACCGGCAACGCCCGGCCCACCCCCACCGGCGCGGCTGCCGACAGTCAACCCGCCAGCACCGCCGCGGCCGGGACCCCCACCCAGCCGGCTCGCACCTCCGACAAGGCCCCCGCCGGGACCGCCGCGGACCAGTCCGCAACCGTCGGCGGTGAAGCGACCGGAGCCACCCGCAACGGCGACGCCGGGGCAGACCGCGCGACGAGCGGTGCCGCCAACAAGGACGCAGCCCGGCCCGGCGACAAGCAGGGCGAATCAGCCAAGCAGGACGCGGCGACCAAGAAGGACGCTGGCCAGGGCGGCACCGCAGCGGGCGAGGGCAGCGACCCGGCCAAGGACGCGAAGGCGGGTGGCGCCGACGCTACGGACCCGGCTGACAGCGAGGCGAAGCCGGTCGGCCCGGAGCGTTGGGAAGCATTCGCCTCCGCACCGGAGCCACGGCCCTCCATCTTCACTCGGGTGGGCCGGGCGGTCGGGCGGTTCCTGATCCACGAGTGGACCCTGGCCGCCCTCGGCGCGTTGGCACTGGCCGTGTTGATGACCTGGCCGACGCTGCGCTATCCGCGCTACACCCTTCCGCAGGACTACTGGGACCCGAGCCTGCAAGCCTGGCAGATGGCCTGGTCCGGGCACATCCTGCTGGCCGAGCCGGCGCGGCTGTGGCAGTCCAACACGTTCTTCCCCGAGCTGTGGAGCTTCGCGTTCTCCGACACCCTGCTCGGGTACGCCCCCGCCGGGATGCTCGGCAGCGGTCCCGAGGACGCCGTGCTGCGCTACAACATCATGTTCGTGCTGGCGCACGCGCTCGCCACGTTCGGGGCGTACGCGCTGGCCCGGCAGCTCGGAGCCGGCCGGATCGGTGCGGCCGTCGCGGGCGTGAGCTACACCTACGCGCCGTGGCTGCTGGCTCAGGCCGGGCACCTGCACGTGCTCTCCAACGGGGGCATTCCGCTGGCGCTGGCGATGTTGGCGCGCGGGCACGGCTGGTCGCTGCGACACGGCTACCGGCCGGAGCGCCGGCACGACGGTTGGGTCTACGCGGGTTGGCTGGTGGCGGCCTGGCAACTCAGCCTCGGCTTCGGCATCGGGCTGCCGTTCGCGTACTTCCTGGCCGGTGCGGTGCTGGTCACTGCCGTCTTCTTCTTCGCGCGACGGCTGCGCACCGGGCAGGCCGTTCCGTTCGGTCGCCGGTTGTTCGCCGCCGACGTGCTCGGCGGGGTGTTGTTCGCCGGCGTCGGTCTGCTGATGGCGTTCCCGTTCTTCAAGGTGACCGAGCTGCACCCGTACGCCGAGCGCACCATCGGCGACATCGGCCTCTTCTCGCCGCCGGCGTCGGGTTTCGTGACAGCGCCCGGGGAGTCGCGGATCTGGGGTGGGCTGCACGAGGGGGCCCGGGAAGCGCTGCCGTGGCACCCGGAGATGACCCTGCTGCCGGGCTTCGTGCTCTACGCGCTCGCCGCGGGCGGGTTGTTCTTCTCGGTCTGGCGGTTGCGGCACCGACTGCTGCTGCTCGCCGGGGTGCTGCTGACGATGGTCTTCGCGATGGGCACCCGTTTCTTCGACGGCACCTTCACCTACGTTCCCCTCTTCGAGCACCTGCCGGGCTGGAGCGCGTTGCGTACCCCCGGGCGGTTGATGCTCTGGACCACGTTGTTGCTCGGCCTGCTCGCGGCGGGCGCGGTCACCGCGCTCACCGACCGGGTCCGCGAGCTGACCGCGCAGCGGATCCCGTCGTGGCCGGGGCCGTGGCTGCGGATGGCCACCCTGCTGCCGTTGCTGCTGGTCACCGTCGAGGGCCTGAACACCACCCCGCACCCGGTGGTGCCGACCCAGCCGGCGGCGATGCGGTCGGCGGAGGGTCCGCTGCTGGTGCTGCCCAGCAATCAGAGCCTGGACCAGCACGTGATGCTCTGGTCGACCAGCGGGTTCCCCGACGTGGTCAACGGTGGTAGCGGCTTCACACCGCGCCAGCTCGACGACGTCCGTCGGGTGAGCCAGTCGTTCCCGGACCAGACCAGCGTCGAGTACCTGCGTACGCTCGGCGTCCGCACTGTGGTCCTGCTGCGCGGCCAGGTGGCCGGCACACCGTGGGAAATCACCATCGACGCGCCGGTCGAGTCGCTCGGTATCAGCCGGCAGGAGGTCGGGGAGGCCGTCGTGTATCGGCTCTGAAGCTTTAGGGCGGGTTTTCGGGGGAGCCCACCCGGCTCGGGCGGTCAGGCTTGATCCCTGCGCCGGGCGGGCTCCCCCGAAAACCCGACGTGGTGCCGGCCGCGGTCGGCCTGGAGGGAATCAGGTGGTGGTTGCTGGCTCTCGTGGGGGTTCACTGGTCAGGGGGCGGCGCCAGCGGTCTGTCCAGGGGGCGTCCGGGGCGCCGTCGAGAACGCCGCCGTCCGGGTCGTCCGGGTAGGTGGACCGCACCGCGTCCCGCTCGGGGTGCAGGATCTCCTTGACGACGAAGACGCAGAGCACCACGACAGTTGCCAGTCGCAACGTCGAGGCCAGCACGAACACCCCCTCCGGGAAGACGGGCTTGCTGGTTGCCGCGCCGAGCAGTTCCCCGTAGAAGGCGACGAAGTAGCAGACCTCGGCGATCTGCCAGGCCAGGAACGCGCCCCACTTCGGCCGGGCGAGCACCACCAGCGGGAGCAGCCAGAGCACGAACTGCTGCGACCAGACCTTGCTGAAGATCAGGAACGCGGCGACCACCAGGAAGGCGAGCTGACCCAGCCGGGGTCGGCGCGGTGCCCGCAGCGCCAGCACGGCGATACCGAGGCAGGCCAGCCCGAACAGCGCGTACGAGACGGTGTTGAGGGTCGGGATGTTGGCGTTGAGCCACTCGAACGGGCCGAGGTTGGCGGGGTCGTTGCCGACCTTGCCGTCCAGGTAGCGCCCGATGTACCAGAGCGTGCCCCAGTCGATGGGCCGGGTGGTGTTCAGCTCGAAGAACCGGTCCCAGTTCTCCGGGTACGCGCGGGCGGCCGGCAGGTTCACCAGGACCACCGCCGCGACAGCCGTCCCGATGGCGACGAGCGCGGCCCGAACCCGGTCGGCGCGTAGCGCCAGGATGAGGATCGGCCCGAGCAGGAACAGCGGCCAGAGCTTCGCCGCGCCGGCCAACCCGAGCAGCACGCCGGCCACTGCCGGTCGTTTTCGGGCCCAGGCCAGCAGGCCGAAGGCTGCCAGCCCGATGGCGAGCAGGTCCCAGTTGACGGTGGCGGTGAGCACCAGAGCCGGGGCGAGTGCGAACATCGCCGCGTCCCAGGGTCGTCGTCGGCGCAATGACAGGATCACCGCCACCGTGGCCACCGCGAGCGCGCCCAGCACCAGCGCGTTGAGGTTGTAGAACCACTGGCCCTGGTTGATGCTCGGGTCGCCGTCACCGATCGCGTGCACCGGCAGGCCCAGCGCCCCCATGAAGTAACCGGTCAGCACCGGGTACTCGACCGGGTGGTCGCGGTAGGGCACCTTGCCCTCGTTGAGCCCTTCGGCGTAGTAGAGGGCGAGGACGTCGGTGTAGCAGAACCGGGTGTACTGGACGTTGTTCTGCCAGGCACCGTTCTGGCAGGGCGATTTCTGCACCCAGTGCAGCGCGAGCGTGAGGCACACCAGCGCCAGCACGATCCGCGCGGCCGTCCAGAAGCGATGCTCCCGACCGGCCGGCCGGTTCAGCGCTGTCGCGTGGTCGCCGAGTGGCCCGCCGATGACGCTGGAGACGCCGCGGACGAACCCGTCGGAGCGGGACGGGTGATCGGTGGTTCCGGCGTCGTCGATGCCGGGCGTCGACTGGGTGCTCATGAAGAGGCATCCTGCCGTACGAGAGGGGTGCCCGTCCCATCCCGGCGTGGAGTTCCGGGTACGAAAACGCCGCCGCCGGCCGGGACGTGTCGTCCGGCCGGCGGCGGCGTCGTGTGCTGGTGCGGGTCAGTCCCGGTTGGGTGGCAGGCTGGGCAACAGCCCGCCGCCGCCGCCACCTGGACCGCCGCCGCCCGGATTGCCGCCGGGGTTGCCGCCAGGGTTCCCGCCGGGATTGCCCCCGGGGTTGCCACCGCCGCCGGGGTTGTTGCCGCCAGGGTTGCAGAGGATGTCGATCAGCGGGTTACAGGGTTGTCCCTGGCCGGGCTGACCCCCCGGGTTGGGCGGCGGCGGCGGGGGCGGCGGGGCCTCACCGTTGCCGGAATCCGGATCGCCGATGTTCTGGGCCGGCGGGAAGTCGACCTTCGGTTTGCCCTTCAGCGCCTCGTTCATGAACCGCTCCCAGATGTCGCCCGGGAGGTTCGCACCACTGACCTTGCGCTGGTCCTTGAGGATGAGTGGCTTCCGGTTCCCCACGTTGCCCACCCACACCGCGGTGGCCAACTGAGGCGTGTAACCGATCATCCAGGCGTCGCCGTTGTCCTTGCTGTCGTCCTTGAGTTCCCAGGTGCCGGTCTTGGAGGCTGCCTTGCGGCCGTCGTCGAGGCGGTGGTTGACAGCGGCCGGGTAGTCCTTCAGCACGGACGTCACGTCGTCCACGACGCCCTTGTCGATCCGGCGCTTCGAGTCGAGCTTCTCGCTGTAGATCTTGTCCCACTTACCGGTGTTCGGGTTCTGCTTCTCCACCGAGTAGAGGAAGTGCGCCTTGTTGTAGACGCCGCCGTTGGCGAAGGTGGCTACGCCGTTGGCGTGGTCCAGCACCGTGATCGGATACTGGCCGTAGCCGACGACGTTGAAGAACGGCTCCGGCGTGACGTCCTTCGGGTCAGTCTTGGTCAGGTCGTAGGCCTTGGCCGGGTTGGTATCGGTGCGCCACATGGTGGTGACGCCGGCCTGCTTGGCCATGTCGATGACCTTGTCCGCGCCGATCTCCTCCGTGACGTAGTAGAACGGCACGTTCAGGGACTTGAGCGTGGACACCTTGAGGGTGCAGGAGTTGCCACAGGAGGGGTTGTCGGTGCCGGCATTGCTGACCTTGAAGGTGCCGGTCGGCTTGAAGGCCTTGCCCTTCCACCGGGACTCGAGCGACTTCTTCTCCTTGAGCGCGGCCGCCAGGGTATAGATCTTGAAGCTTGAACCGGGCGAGTGACCGCCACTGATCGCGCCGCTGGAGTCGGTGTTCTTGCCGGCGTAGTCGGTACCGGTGCCGTTGTCACCGCCGTAGTAGGCGACCACCCGACCGTTGGTGGGGTCGATCGCCACCACCGCGGCCATGATGTTGCTGGGCTGACCGGCCAACTCGGAGCCCTTGGACTTGCGCTGGGCCGTCTCGACCGCCGCCTCTTGGATCCTCTTGTCCATTGTGGTGCGGATCCGGTAACCGCCGGACATCAGCGCCTGGGAGCACGACGGCTTGGCATCTGTCACCTCCGTGTCCTTCTCGACACAGATGCCCCTGTCCCGCATTTCCTGCCGGACGTAGTTGATGACGTTGCCGTACGGGGTGTCGACGCCGAAGTCGACGCCGATGCCGCCCTTCTTCGGGGCCTTGATGGCCTTCAGGGGGTATTCGGCGGGACGCGGCTCCATGCCGGGCACACCCAGCCAGCCCTCCTTGACCATGCCGTCGATCACGTAGTTCCAGCGATCCTGTGCCGCGGTCGGGTTGATGGCCGGGTCGTACCCCTGGTGGGTGGAGCTGGGTTCCGGCTGCTTGATCAGAGCCGCGAGGACGGCGCCCTCGGCCGGGTTGAGCTTGCCCACCGACTTGCCGAAGTAGGTCTGCGCTGCGGCCTCGATGCCGTAGGCGCCTCGGCCGAAGTAGATCACGTTGAGGTAGTGCTGCATGATCTGCGGCTTCGTGTACTCGTCGTTGAGCTTGGAGGCGAAGATCGCCTCCTTCACCTTCCGGGCGTACGTGTCGTCCTTCAGGTTGTCGTAGGCGTTGCGCGCATACTGCTGGGTGATGGTGGAGGCACCCTGCTTGTCGCCGCCGGAGAGGTTGTTCCAGCCGGCCCGGGCGATGCCCTTGTAGTCCACACCCGAGTGTCGGTAGAAGTTCCGATCCTCGGCCGCGGCCACCGCCTTCTGCACGTAGTCCGGAATCTGGTCGATGGTGACCAGGGTCCGGTTCTGGTCGCCGACCTTCGCGATGATCGTCTTGTTGTCGAAGGCGTACAGGGTGGTCGCCTGCGGCGGAGTGATCTCGTCGGGAAGCACCACGTTCGTCGAGTAGTAGGTGAACCCGACCACGCCGATGCCGGCGAGCATGACGAAGACGGCGAACCCGGCGATCAGCAGGTTCATCCGCTTGCGCTTCTTCGCCCGCGCCGCGGCGCCCGAGTCACCCGGGCCACGGCCGCCCCGACCGGGACCACCGGGGCCACCCGGCCCACCGGGACCCCCAGGGCCGCCCGGCCCGCCGGAGACCGGTGAGACGCTCGCCCGAGCGACCGCCGCGCGACCACCGACCGACGCGGACCCGACGCTGGCCCGGCCCGCCGAGGCGGTGCCGACCGAGGCCGCACCGACGGAGGCGGCACCGACCGCGGCCCGACCTGCGGGCGCGCCCGGCGCCGGGGAGACGGGCACCGAGGCCCGACCGGCGCCGGCGCGGCCAGCCGCCGCACCCGGTGCCGGCGACACCGGCACCGAGGCCCGACCGGCGCGACCGGTCGCTGCCGAACCCACCGACGCGGACCCGGCGGCCGCGCTGCCACGCGGCGGCACCGAGGCGGAGCCGCCGACCGTGGCGCGACCACCGGCGGCTCGCGGCGTCACCGAGGCCCGGCCCGGGGTCGGCGCGCCTCGGTCCGAGGCTGACCAGCCGCTCCCGCCGGAATCACCGCCGGTTCGGCGGTACGCGTCGTCCGCGCCCGGCCCGGGGTCACCGTCTGGACCCGAGTGCTGGGTCCGGCCGCGCGCAGAACTGGGATCGCCGTACGAGTTCATTCCTCACACCCTGCCGGTCGCGGTGGGGCGCGGCTGCGCCGCCACCGGGTTGCCGTGAGTTGCTTCACCCGGGGTGCCGGCACGGGGGTGCCGGCCGACCGGGGTCATTGCCGTATCAATCGGGCCAATCGGACCAACACGCGGTTGGTGGTCCCGGGTTTCGTCTGCCGTCCCGGGGCCGGTCCAACCAGCTGAGATCACCGTTGCGCCTCTCGCCTCCGCCGACCGGCGCCCTCGGCGCCCGCCGCGTCCTGCTCGCTCGTGCCGTCGCTGTCGCCGGTCAGACCGTCCCGGCCGAGCAGGTACTGCTCGACGAGATGGTTCCAGTCACAACCGAGGCACACCTCCACGACGAAGACCTGGAACTCACGCAGCGTCATCGCCAGCACGGGCAACTCGGCAAGTGTCCGAGCCTGGCCGGCGGACTGCCTGAGTTCGTCACCGTAAATGTAGTGGACCAGCGTCAGGTTTTCGCTGCGGCAGATCGGGCAGCGCCGATCGGTCGGCTCTCCGTGGAACCGGGCGGCGTTCTTCAGGTACGGAGACGCGTCGCAGACGTCGTACGTGCCGACCCGGCCGGCCAGGAGCTCACGCAGCACTGCTCGCTTCTGAAGCGAGTAGTCGACGACCTGGCGCTGCGTACGCATGCGGAGAAGGGTACGCGGTCCGACCCGACCAGGCGACCACGCTCACAATCCGTGACGACGACATCTCGGAACGGGGGTTTGCCCTGGCCCACGCGACCCGCTAACGTGCGATGTATCGGTCCGATACATCGCGGCGGTTACCGCTCCACGCCGGAGGGTAAAGAGAGGGTGGCCAGTGCTCGAGTTCGCCATCCTCGGCCTCCTGCAGGAGTCTCCGATGCACGGCTACGAGCTGCGCAAGGAGCTGACCGCCAAACTCGGCGCGATCCGGGCGGCGATCAGCTACGGCTCGCTCTATCCCACGCTACGCAGGCTGCAGGCGGCGGGATGGATCACCGAAGCTGCTGAGACGCCCGCCACTGCCGAGGAGGTTCCCGCGCTGACCAGCCGACGAGGTCGGGTGGTCTACAAAATCACCGCGGAAGGCAAGGAACGCTTCGCCCAACTGATCGCACAGGCCGGACCCGAGACGTACGACGACACGGGCTTCGGGGTGCACTTCGCGTTCTTCGCCCGGACCGACCAGGCGACCCGACTACGCATTCTGGAGGGTCGCCGCCGCAAGATCGAGGAGCGTCGCGAAGGGCTTCGTGACGTGCTGGGCCGGGCAGCCGAGCGCCTCGACGCTTACACGCTGGAACTGCAGCGCCACGGCCTTGATGCCTGTGAGCGCGAGGTCCGCTGGCTGGAGGAGCTCATCGCCAACGAGCGCTCCGGCCGAGCCCCGACAGTCCCGAACATCGGGACAGCCGGCGGCCGACGAGAAGACAACAGCCCGCCTCCGCCTGGAGAGACCAGGAATGAGCGGCCGTGACAGAAAAGAAGGAGGCAGACGCTATGGGCTCCGTCCGCGTCGCCATCGTCGGTGTGGGTAACTGCGCCTCGTCCCTGGTTCAGGGCGTCGAGTACTACCGGAACGCCAACCCGAACGACCGCGTCCCGGGTCTCATGCACGTCGCCTTCGGCGACTACCACGTCAACGCGGTGGAGTTCGTCGCGGCGTTCGACGTGGACGCCAAGAAGGTGGGCATGGACCTCGCGGAGGCGATCGTCGCCAGCGAGAACAACACCATCAAGCTCTGCGACGTGCCGCCGACCGGCGTCAGCGTGCAGCGCGGTCCGACCTTCGACGGTCTGGGCCAGTACTACCGCGAGATCGTCGAGGAGTCGGACGCCACCCCCGTCGACGTGGCGCAGGCGCTGCGCGACGCGCAGGTCGACGTCGTCGTCTGCTACCTGCCGGTCGGCTCCGAGCAGGCCGCCAAGTTCTACGCCCAGGCCGCGATCGACGCCGGCTGCGCGTTCGTCAACGCCCTGCCGGTCTTCATCGCCTCCGACCCCGAGTGGGCCAAGAAGTTCGAGGACGCGGGCCTGCCGATCGTCGGCGACGACATCAAGAGCCAGGTCGGCGCCACCATCGTGCACCGTGCCCTCGCGAAGCTCTTCGAGGACCGCGGCGTCGAGCTGCTGCGCACGTACCAGCTCAACTTCGGCGGCAACATGGACTTCATGAACATGCTGGAGCGCAAGCGTCTGGTCTCGAAGAAGATCTCGAAGACCCAGTCGGTCACCTCGCAGATCCCGCACGAGATGAGCAAGAGCGACGTGCACATCGGCCCGTCGGACCACGTGCCGTGGCTGGACGACCGCAAGTGGGCGTACATCCGCCTGGAGGGCCGCTCGTTCGGTGACACCCCGCTCAACGCCGAGCTCAAGCTCGAGGTGTGGGACTCTCCGAACTCGGCCGGCGTCATCATCGACGCGGTCCGGGCCGCGAAGATCGCCCTGGACCGGAAGATCGGCGGCCCGATCCTGTCGGCCTCGTCGTACTTCATGAAGTCCCCGCCGGTGCAGTACGCCGACCACGACGCCCACCAGGCCGTCGAGGAGTTCATCGCCGGTGAGGTCACGCGCTGACGCGCTGAATCGTCAAGCACGACGAAGGGCCGGGTCCGCATGGACCCGGCCCTTCGGCGCGTTCAGCTCGACATCTCCAGGTACGGCGACAGCCGCAGCGCCAGCTCGTCGACGGAATCGATCTCACCACTGGCCAACGCATCGGTGAGCGCCATCCGCTCCTTGGCCGGCATGTGTAGCACCACCCCGCAACGGACCAGGAAGATCCGCATCGCTGCCCAGGCGAGGCCGGCGTTCCACATGTCGAGCGGCCGCCAGATCATCAATCCGTGCATCAACGCCGCCGCCCTCTCCAGCACGGTCGGGTAGACAGCCCGCCCCAGCATCCGGGCGTGTGGGCGGGCCGCCGCTGCGACGAGGATGCCGCCGTCCCTGACCCGGCTGTGCTGGCCCGTGTGCTCGGACAGGAGGATCAACAGGTCTTCCGGCTCGGGCCACGGTTGATTCACCGATCCCCCAACATCTCGAAGAACTCGGCGTCTTCCTCCAGGACCCGCCGGGCGGCCTGGCGGGTCCACTCGTTGCGCTCCTGACGCTCGAGGTATTCCTGGATCGCCACCTCGACGGTCTTGTGCATCGAACGGTGTTCCGCCTCGGCCAGCTCCCGAAGGCGCTGCTCGACCTCGGGCTTGAGCGTCAGGGTGAAGGCCATACCGTTTTTGTATAACTCTTCCGGGGGTACGTCAACCAGACTCGACACCATCTCTTGCCTCCATCTCCGCAGCCAGCACGTTCGCGTTTCGACCAACGCAGATGCAGAGACCGAGGTGCGGAGACAAAGGGTCGGAATGTGTAGCGATCGTCACGTGTTCCTCTCCGGCGTGGCGGCCAGGCGTGACGGCAACGGTCGAAGGTCAGGACCACGCATGCCGCAGCGCGACAGCGGCTTCCAACTCCAGCAGCTTGACCTTGCGCGGCAGGCCTCCACCGAAGCCGACCAGCTTGCCGCCCGCACCGACGATCCGGTGGCACGGCACCAGCACCGGGACCGGGTTGCGGTTGCAGGCCACTCCCACCGCCCGCGCCGCCCCCGCATCGCCGACCAGCCGCGCCACCGCGCCGTACGTCAGCGTCTCCCCGTAGGGAATCCGCGTCATCTCCCGCCACACGGCTCGCTCGAAGTCGGAGCCCCGGGGCATCGACACCGGGACGGTGAACGCGGTCAGCTCACCGGCGAAGTACGCCCGCAGTTCGGTCACGGCCTGCTGGGACAGCGCGTCGTCGGGCTCGTCGGTGGCCGCCTCAAGCCGGCCGAAGGCGGCGCCGCAGACGTTCGTGCCGTCGGTGGCGACGGAGAACTCACCGATCGGTGAGTCGAGCACGGCCCAGCGCATCCACGTATTCTCCCCGACGCGGACCATCGCGCCGGCCCGGCCTCCGGCGTCGAACCGAGCGCCACCCCCGACCCGCACCGGTAGATCATCTTCGCGTCCTGTCAGGCCGTTCGGCGTTGCGCGGCGTCGATACCGTCAAGGTCGTGGCAACGGGGACGCTCATCTTTCTGATCATCGGCGGGGCAGGCATCGGTGTGCTCGCGCTCGCCCTGCTCGGCACCGAGCTGCTCCACTTCGGGCACGGCGACGTGGACGGCCCGATCTCGGTCGAGACGGTCGCCGGCTTCGCCGGGGCCTTCGGGTTCGGCGCGGCCATCGTCAACGAGCTGCTCGGTGCGCGTACACCTGGGATGGTCGTCGGGGCGGTGGCCGGCGGTGTGTTCGCGGCCGTGCCCACCGGCTGGTTGGCGTCCCGGCTGAGTCGGGCGGCGCGGAACATGCGCACCGACCCCACCCCCACCCGCGACGACCTGGTCGGTGCGCTCGGCCTGGTCGTCACCCCGGTGCCGGCCGACGGGTACGGCGAGGTCCGCATCCGCCTCGCCGGCCAACCGGTCAAGCTCAGCGCCCGTGCGGACCAGCCGATCCCGATCGGCGCCCAGGTCTTCGTCGTACAGGCGCTCAGCGAGACCAGCGTGCACGTAGAGACCTACTGATCTCCCCCTCACAGACGGGACTTTCTATATGGCCCTACTCATCGCCATCGGTGGCGCGGTCCTCCTCGTGCTCATCCTGGTGTTCTTCGTGCTCTCCCGGATCAAGGTGGCCGGCCCGAACGAGGCGTTCATCGTCACCGGTCGCAAGGGCCGCACCACGCAGACCGCCGACGGCGGGCGATCCACCGACACCTCCGGACAGAAGGTCGTGCTGGGCGCGTCCGTGTTCGTGCTGCCGGTGGTGCAGAAGCTCCAGTCGCTGGATCTGTCCAGCCGGCGGATCGACGTCGGGATCCGCGGCGCGGTGAGCAAGCAGGGCATCCGCGCCGATCTGCACGGCGTGGCGATCGTCAAGGTCGGCGGGACCGAGGACGCGATCCGGGCCGCCGCCCAGCGGTTCCTGCACCAACAGGACGAGATCGACAACTTCACCCGCGAGGTGCTGGCCGGCGCGCTGCGCTCGATCGTCGGCCGGCTCACCGTCGAGGAGGTCATCCGCGACCGGGCGGCGTTCGCCAGCGCCGTGGCCGAGGAGGCAGAACACTCGATGACCAACCAGGGTCTGGTGTTGGACACCTTCCAGCTCCAGGACATCCTCGCCGAAGGCTCCTACCTTCAGGACCTGGGTCGGCCCGAGGCCGCCCGGGTGCTCAAGGACGCGGCGATCGCCGAGGCGCGGGCCCGGCAGCAGGCCGAGCAGGAGCGCCTGCTCGCCGAGGAGGCCATCGCCGAGGCGAACCGGAACCTGGCCCTCAAGCAGGCCGGTATCCAGGCCGAGATCGACGCGGCGAAGGCGAAGTCCGCGGCGGCCGGACCGCTCGCCCAGGCCGAGCGGGACCAGGCGATCCTCTCCGAGCAGCAGAAGGTGGCCGAGCGCAACGCCGAACTCAAGCAGCGCCAACTCGACACCGAGGTTCGCAAGCCGGCCGACGCGGCCCGGTACAAGGTGGAGCAGGAGGCCGAGGCGTCCCGCAACGCGGCGGTGCTGCACGCGGACGCGCAGCGCCAGTCGGTCATCGCGGCGGCGCAGGCCTCCGCCGAGCAGGCCCGCCTCACCGGTGAGGGTGAGCGGGCACGACGGGCCGCGCTCGCCGAGGCCAACGCGATCGAGGGTGCCAAGGAGGGTGAGGCCGAGCAGCGCCGGCGTTCCGCCATCGCCGAGGCGGTGGAGCGCGAGGGCCAGGCCGAGGCCGCTGCCATCCTCGCCAAGGGTGAGGCCGAGGCCGACGCGATGGCGCGCAAGGCCGAGGCGTTCGCCGCGTACGGCGAGGCGGCCGTGCTGGACCTGCTGGTCAAGGTGCTGCCGCAGGTCGTCGAGGCGGCCAGCGCCCCGATCGGGGCGATCGACAAGATGACGGTCATCTCCACCGACGGCGCGTCGTCGCTGACGAAGTCGGTCGCCGGCAACGTGGCCCAGGGGCTCCAGCTCGGCAGCGACCTCACCGGGATCGACCTGCCCGGCCTGCTGGCCCGCCTCGGTGCCGGACGGAGTGACGCCACCGCCTCGGCCCCCGGGGTCGACACTGTGGACGGCAGCGCCATCTCGCGCTGAGCGCGCACCACCGGCCGACAGTCAGGGCGCTGACCGGCACGGATCACCCACCAACGGCCGGCGCCCGCCGGCACCGCCTCCCGAGGGAGGGGTGCCGGCGGGCGCCGGTGGTGCTTCCGTGGTTGGTTCAGCCGAGGTTCATGACGAAACGCTCGCCCGCCGACAGGCCCAAGTCCGGGCTCCAGAAATCGAAGTCCTTGTTCGGGATCAGCTGGCTGGTGCCGGCGCTGCCGGCACTGACCACCTGCCCGTCGACGTTCGCGAAGATCCAACCCGACCCGTCGGTGGCCCCGACACCCCGGTGCCAGAAGTTAAAGGCCTCCCAGGCATTGATTCCGGCGGCCGAAGCGACCAGAGGCTTGCTGCCCGCACCGTCAGCCGAGACGAACTTGTTGTTGGCCAACGAGCGCAGGCCGAAGTAGCCGTGGAAGTCCAGGTCGTACAGCTCGAACTTCTCCCAGGTGCTGGCCGTCGCGGCCACCGGGATCAACGGCTTGCTGCCGGCACCGTCGGCGGAGACGTACTTGCCGCTGGCGGATGACTTGAAGCTGACGATCAGGTTCGTCTCGAGGTCGAACTTCTCCCAGGTGCTGGCGTTCGTCGCGCTGGCGATCAGCGGACCACCGTTGCTGGGCGCACTGACGTACTTGTTGTTGACAGTGGCCTTCAGGCTCACGGTGCCGTCGATCTGGTGAACCAGCTGGAATCTCTCCCAGGTGCTCACCGTTGCGGCAGAGGCGATCAGTGGCTTGCTGCCGGCACTGGTGGCGCTGACGTACTTACCGTTGACGTTCGCCCGCAGTGCGACCAGGCCGTTGCCGGCCTCGACGATGTCGAGCTTCTCCCAGCCACCCAGCACCGGGCCAACGGAGGCCAGAGGCTTGCTGCCCGCACCGTCAGCCGAGACGAAATAGCCGTTGGAACGTGCCAGCAGACCGTGCGCCGTACGCGCGGGAGAGAGAGCCGCCGCCACGTTGAGCAGACGGTCCACCCCGCCCTGCGGGCTCAACACAGCGCCGGCGAGCCCCCGGGTCACGATCGTGTTGCGCACCTGGTTCGGGGACCACGTCGGGTTCGACTGGAGCAGCAGCGCAGCGGCTCCGGCCACGTGCGGCGACGCCATCGAGGTCCCGCTGAAGGCCACCGAGCCGTTGGTGGTCCCGCTTGCCGCCGAGACGATGTCCACGCCCGGAGCCCAGACGTCGACACACGGACCATAGTTGGAATCGAAGTACTCGGTCGAGGCCCGACGGTCGAACCTGTCGGTGGCTCCGACAGTGATCGCCCCCGACACCCTGGCCGGGGTGTAGTAGCAAGCATCATCCGCTTCGTTGCCGGCGGCCACCGCGTAGGTGAGACCGGTGGCGATGGAGTTGGTGACCGCGTTGGAGAGCGCGGGAGAGTCCTCCTCCTCCGTCCCACCGATGCTCATGTTGACCACGGCCGGCTTTTGCGCGTTGGCGGTCACCCAGTCGACCCCGGCCACGACATCCTCGGTGGTGCCGAAACCATCGCAGTCGAGGACCCGGACGGCGACCAGGTCGACGACCTTGGCCACGCCGTACTTCGCTCCGCCGACGGTGCCCGCCACGTGCGTGCCGTGACCGTTGCAGTCCTGCGCCACATTGTCCTGGTCGACCGCGTCGTAGCCGTTGGAGGCACGGCCACCGAAGTCGCTGTGACTGATGTCGATGCCGGTGTCGATGATGTACGCCCGCACCGAGGCACCGTTGGTCGGGTAGGTGTAGTTGCCGTCCAGCGAGGGCGACACCTGATCGATCCGGTCCAGGCCCCAGGAGGGGGGCGAGACCTGCGTTCCGCTCGCCCGGATGCGAACCACCGGCTCCACGGATGCGACATCCGGGTCGGCGGCCAGCCGGCCGGCCTGCTTCGCGGTCATGGCGGCGGAGTAGCCGTTGACGGCGCTGCTGTAGAGCCGGCGGACGCTGCCGCCGTTCTCCTTGGCCAGAGCCGATGCGGCGGCCTTGATCTTGGCGGGAGTGGTCTTCTTGTCCTTGAGGACCACAATGTAGCGATTCGGGACGACCTCGGCAGGCTTGGCCTTGGCCTTTGCCTTGGTGGCCAACGGGCCGTCCGCCTTGGGGGCGGTCAACTTGCTCGCGGGCTTCGGGGCCAACGGAGCGGTCGGCTCGGCCATGGCGGCCCCACCGGTCGCAGCGGTGACGATGATGGTTGCGGAGGCGAGAGCAATGCTCGCCACCGCCGAGCGGCGTATTACGCCACGGCGTTTCACTAGGTGATCTCCCCGTTGATCGTCGCCCGTCCAATCCGGACGGCCGGACGGGCGGTGGGGTCGGCGGCGGTGTCGATGCACCGGTAGCCGACGGACGCCCAGCCATCATGGACGACGATGAAAGCGATACACCTCAGCCATTCGGTCGATCCGCTCGCGTTTCGTCGTCGATCGGACAGCGCGTCAGCCGAGGATGCCCTCGGCGCGGGCCCAGCGCAGCAGCTCCGCCTCGGCGGCGTCGCGGTCCAGCGGACCCTGTTCGAGGCGTTGCTCCTTGAGGTGCTTCCAGGCCCGCCCGACCACCGGCCCCGGCGGTACGCCGAGCAGCTCCATGATCGCGTTACCGTCCAGGTCGGGTCGAACCCGCGCCAGGTCCTCCTCGGCCGCGATCCGGGCGATCCGATCCTCCAGCGCGTCGTAGTCCGCCGCGAGCTGGGCGGCCTTGCGCCGGTTGCGGGTCGTGCAGTCGGAGCGGGTCAGCTTGTGCAGGCGGGGCAGCAGGTCGCCGGCGTCGGCGACGTAGCGGCGTACCGCCGAGTCGGTCCACTCGCCCCGCCCGTACCCGTAGAAGCGCAGGTGCAGCGCGACCAGCGCGGTCACCTGCGCGGTGACGTCCTTGGGGTAGCGCATCGCCTTCATCCGGGCCTTGGTCAACCGGGCGCCGACCACCTCGTGGTGGTGGAAGCTGACCCGGCCGTCGGACCCGACCGCCTTCGTCGCCGGCTTGCCCACGTCGTGCAGGAGGGCGGCCATCCGCAGGATGAAGTCGCAGCCCTCCTCCTCGTAGGAGACCGCGTTCTCGACGACCGTCAACGTGTGCTCGTAGACGTCCTTGTGCTGGGCGTGCTCGTCGATCTCCAGCTTCAACCCGGTCAGCTCCGGCAGGAACCGCTCGGCCAGCCCGGTGTCGACCAACAGCCGCAGCCCGGTGATCGGGTCCGCGCCGCAGAGCAGCTTGGTGAACTCGTCGCGGATCCGCTCGGCGGTGATCCGGTCCAGGTCGGCGGCCATCTCGGTCATCGCCAGGTGCACATCGGGGTGCACGGCGAAACGCAACTGGGCGGCGAACCGGGCGGCCCGCAGCATCCGCAGTGGGTCGTCGCCGAACGACTCGCCAGGCGTGCTGGGGGTACGGATCACCTTGGCGGAGAGATCGTCCAGCCCACCGTGGGGGTCGGTGAACCGGTGGTCCGGCAGGCTGACCGCCATCGCGTTGATCGTGAAGTCGCGCCGCTTCAGGTCCTCGTCGAGGCTGGTGCCGTACACGACCACCGGGTTGCGGCTGACCTGGTCGTACGACTCCGCGCGGAAGGTGGTGATCTCCAGTCGGAGGCCGTCGCGCTGAGCGCCGATGGTGCCGAACTCCCGACCGGTCTCCCAGATCGACTCGGCCCAGCCCTTGATGATCCGCAGGGTCTCGTCGGGGTGCGCGTCGGTGCAGAAGTCGAGGTCGTCCCCGAGTCGACCGAGCAGGGCATCCCGCACCGAACCGCCCACCAGGTGCAACTCGTGACCGGCGCGGACGAAGCGACGGCCCAACTCGTCGGCGACCGGGGACACCCGGAGCAGTTCGGCGACGGCGTTGCGCTGCGCGGCGGTGAGTTCGCGGCGGTCGGCGGCGTGAGGAGCGGAGGCTTCGGACATGGGATCGCCAGCTTATCGGGCCCAGGTGTGATCCGATCCGCCGGGCGCGGGTAACGGGGTGGGGGTTGACTATGGTCTGTGGCGTGCGGGTCGGTGTCCGACTCGACGTACCCCTGGGAGGCTGGAGATGAGCGGCGGGCTCTACCGCAGCGCCAACGCCACGCCGGACGGTAACGTGCCGCCGGCTGACGGGGCGGTCTTCATCTCCGCGGAGCCGCTGAACCAGCCTGCGGTGGAGGCGACGGCACCCCCGCCCGAGGTCGTCGGCGAGACCAGCGCCGCCGCCAACAGCGCGGTCATGGCCATCGGCAGTCTGGTGAGCCGGGGCACCGGCTTCATCCGGAACCTGATGATCGGCGCCGCCCTCGGCAACCTGATCGGCAACGCCTACACGACTGCCATCTTCCTCCCCAACCAGGTGTACGAGTTCCTGCTCGGCGGGGTGCTGACCAGTGTGCTGATCCCGGTGCTGGTCCGTCGGCGCAAGAGCGACGCGGACCGGGGCGAGGCGTACGCCCAACGGTTGCTCAGCCTCGCGGTGCTGGCACTGGCGGTGGCGGCCCTGATCGCCGTGGCGTCGGCGTCCTGGCTGACCGCCATCTACGCCAGCGGCAAGGACGAGGCCTACACCACGCTGATCACACGGCTGTCGTGGCTGATCCTGCCGATGCTGTTCTTCACCGGCGTCAGCGCGTTGATCGCAGCGGTGTTGAACACCCGGGGTCACTTCGCCGCGCCGATGTGGGCCCCGATCCTCAACAACCTGGTGGTGATCGGCGTCTTCGGTCTCTACATCCTGGTCTACGGGGCGAAGGGGCTGCAGCCGTCGGAGGTGGGCACCGGTCGGATCCTGCTGGTCGGTGGTGGCACCCTGCTCGGTGTGGCGGTGCAGACCGCCGGTCTGCTGCCGGCGCTGCGCAAGGTCGGCTTCCGGTGGCGGTGGCGGTTCGATTTCCGCGAGCTGGGGCTGCGTGAGCTGGCCAAGCTCGGGGCCTGGATGTTCTGCTACGTGGCGGTCAACCAGCTCGGCCTCTTCGTGGTGGTCAATCTCCTCACCCGGGCCGCGGGCACGGACCAGGCCGGCATCCTGATCTACAACAACGTCTTCCTGCTGCTGATGATGGCGCACGGCATCATCGCCGTCTCGATCATCACCGCGCTGATGCCCCGGATGGCGGCCGCCGCAGCCGACGGGCGGTTCCACGACGTCACCGCGGACCTTTCCCGGGGTGTCCGGATGGTGTCGGCGGTGCTCGCGCCGATCGCGGTCTGCTACGCGGTGCTGTCCATCCCGATCTCGGTGGTCGTCTTCCGGTACGGGGCGTTCAGCGCGGAGAACGCGTCAGCCACGTCCACCGTGCTGCTGTTCGCCGCGATCGCGCTGGTGCCGTTCGCGATCAGCCAGCTCTTCACGTTCGCCTTCTACGCCCTGCCGGACACCCGTACCCCGGCTCTGATCAACATTCCAGTGGTGGCGCTGCGGGTCGGCGTACAGATCGTGCTGTTCGCCGCGTTCGCCGCGCACTTCGCGGCGGCCGGAATGATGATCGGCAACGCGGTCTCCTACGTGGCGGCGGCGGTGGCGTCCGCCTGGTTGCTCCGGCCCCGGGTCGGCCGGATCGGCCTGGGAGTCATCATGCGAACCCTTGGCCGGGTCGTGGTGGCCGCACTCGGCGCGGCACTGGTCGGCTGGTTGGTGCTCACTCTGCTGCCCGGCGGCGACGAGCCGAGCTGGTTCGAGGCGGCAACCCAGCTCGTGGTCGGCGGCGTGGTGATCGGCGGGACCTATCTGGGTCTGGCCATGCTGCTGCGGATCGGGGAGATCACCGAGGTGGTCGGGATGGTTCGCCGCCGCCTCGGTCGCTGAAAGTCCGCATCCGATTACAACAAGTTGGCACTGATACGGAATGTGACTACGGATCACCAGGCTGGGGATGCGCCTGTGGATAACTCCGCGATTCGCCGGTCAGCAGCCGCTTCGGCCTGTGGATAACCAACCGTACGGCTGAGGGTGGCGACCCGATCGGTGGGAACGTACGAGGCAGCGCGAGCGCCACGCCAGTCCAGCCCCGGCGTCGGTCGCTTGCGGTCAAGCCGTAGATTAGCTAGTACATGTGCCAGCAACGTGGCTGACAACGGTCGTAACCGGACGAGCTCTTCGACAGCCGGAACCCCGCCAGGTGCGGCGGGAAGATGACATGTCGGAGAGACGGGCAACCCGGGTAAGGTCGCTCTCGACGGGTACGGCAGGGGCCGACGCTGGGCGTCGACACCGGTCGGCCGGTTCCTTCAACGGCAGAGCGGGAAGCCACATGCCCAGCAGTTCGGGTTCATCGATCGACACGATCACCGAGGGAGGACGGGTGACCCAGGTCGGCGAGGGTCAGGAGGCAGACGAAAGCGCTCCTCCGGTCATGACCTTCGGTGCTCCCACGGCCGGTGAAGTCCTCGCCGAGCGGTACGAACTGGTTGAGCACATCAACAACGACAGCGCGGGTCGGCTGGTCTGGCGCGGGGTCGACGTCATCCTGCGCCGTCCCGTTGCCGTCGTGCTGCGTTACCCGGGTGGCGACTCCGCCACCGAGATGCTTCAGGCCGCCGTCGCGGCCAGCCGGGTCATCCACCCCAACCTGGTCGGCGTCTACGACGCGATCGACGAGGCCGACCGGGCGTACGTGGTGCGCGAGTGGGTCGACGGGCAGTCCCTGCGGGACCTGACCACCGACGGCCCGCTCGACCCGGCTCGGGCCACCGCGATCGGCAACGCCGTCGCGAGCGCGCTCGCCGCGGTGCACGCCACCGGCATGGTGCACGGCAACGTCCACCCCGGCACCGTCATGATCAGCGATGAGGGCCGGGTGGTCCTGGCCGACGCCCGCACCGACGGCGCCGACAGCCAGGAGAACGACATCCGGGCGGTCGGCGGAATCCTCTACTTCGCGCTGACCGGCTCCTGGCCGCACGCCGAGGCGCCACTGCACGGCGCCACCGCCGGCCACGGCCGCGCCGCCATCCCGGACGCCGTTCGCGATGCCGCAGGTGCCATCGCGGCGCCGCGCCAGGTCCGGGCGGGCGTCCCGGCGTACCTGGACGACCTGACCATGGACCTGCTCGACGCCGAGATCGCGCCGCCGTCCTCCGACGTGCTGGCCGCGGAGCTGGCGCGACTGGACGTGCCGGCCGAGGATGAGCACTACCTCGACAACAGTGGGCCGCTGCGGTTCGCCGCCGAAACCGGGGAAGAGCCGTCGCCACTGGCCGCGGCCGGGGGTCGCAAGGTCGCCGTCGGCATCGCCGGTCTGCTGGCCGTCGCCCTGGTCGGCCTGCTGATCGGGATCATCGCGTTGGGCGGCGACGACGAGGACCCGCAGTCCAACCCGGTCGCCGCGCCGACCTCCAGTGCCCCGGCCGGCGACGCCACCCCGGCCCCGGCCGCGACGCGCAAGCTGACAGTCAAGGATGTCCGGATCATCGACCCGGACAGCAAGGACCGCAGCGAGGTCAAGGACGCCGACAAGGTCATCGACGGTGACGAGGACAAGGGCTGGGAGACCGAGACGTACGTCAACAAGCCCAACTTCGGCAACCTGAAGAAGGGCATGGGCGTCTGGATCGACCTCGGCGAGCCGCACACCGTCAAGTCGGTGCAGGCAGTGCTGTCGGCCACCAACGCGTCCGCTCGACTGCTGGCCGGCACGACGACCTGGCCGTCCAACTCCAGCGGTGACAAGCAGTTGGTCGCGAACTACAAGACCACCATCGGCCAGCCGTTCGAGGACCACGACGGCACCACGATGACGTTCAACGGCTTCGACGCCGACACGAAATACCAGTACCTGCTGTTCTGGATCACCGAATTGGCTCCGGTCGAGGGTGGGTTCAAGCTGGGGGTGCAGGAGATTACGGTCCAAGGGTCGTGAGCCGGGCGCCACGATCCGGGCGTCGCCCGCACTGGACGTGGTGATGGACGGGCGCGCGGGCGCGAGTGACCTGGAGCTGTTGCGCGCGCACGTCGCCGGAGACCGGGACGCCTTCGCCGAGTTGTTCCGCCGGCACCGGGACCGGCTGTGGGCGGTGGCCCTGCGGACGCTCGGCGACCGCGAGGAGGCAGCCGACGCGCTCCAGGACGCCCTGCTGTCGGCGCATCGGGCGGCGGCCCGTTTCCGTGGTGACTCCGCCGTCACCACCTGGCTGCACCGGATCGTGGTCAACGCCTGCCTGGACCGGATCCGACGCCGGCAGGCGCACCCCACGGTGCCACTGCCGGACGGCAACCGGGGCGACGACGGGTCGGGCACCGGCGGGCTCGAACCCGCGGCGCCGGCAGCCGACCATGACACCGCGCTCGTGGTCCGCGAAGCGCTCGCCGCGCTGCCCCTCGAGCAACGCGCCGCGCTGGTGCTCGTCGACGTACAGGGTTATCCGGTCGCCGAGGTGGCACGCATCCTCGGCGTCGCCGAGGGGACGGTGAAGAGTCGGTGTGCCCGCGGGCGGGCCCGGCTGGCCGTGCTGCTCGGGCATCTCCGCCCCGCCGTCGTGGCGACGCCTTCGCACCGACCGGACCCCGCCGCCCCGATCACCGGCGTGCCCGGCGTCACGCCGGGGAACCCCGGCCCGGTGGAGGGCGTCGGATCGGGGTCAGGTCGGTTCCGGCGGGACGCCAACCAGGAGGACACGTGACGACCGAGGGGTTCCGGGAGGTCGACTCCGACCTCCTCGCTGACTACCTCGGCGGGGCGTTGGACGGCACCCCGCAGCAGGACGAGGTCGCCCTGCTGGTCTCCACCGACCCGTCCTGGGCCGAGGCGTACGCGCTGTTGACCCCCGCCGTGGCCGAGGTACGGACGGATCTGAGCCGCTGGGCCGAGCCGTCCCCGGACATGCCGTCGGCGATCACCGACCGCCTTCTGGCCGCGCTGGCCGCCGCAGAGCCGCCTGACGACGCCTCGACCGGGGAGACCGGCGAACCGGGCAGCGATGCGACCACGCCGTTGGTCGTACCGGCGCAGGGTGGAGTGGGTCGCCGACCGTCCGCTCCGACGCCGGCCGGGCGCTGGGCGTCCACCGGTCCGGGCCGTCGCCGGCGCGGCTGGGTCCGCCGTGGCGCGCCCGTGGCCGCCGCCACGATCGCCGTCGTCGCCGTCGCGCTGGGCCTCAACCAGCTCTCGATGCGGGCATCGGACGACTCCGCCGGCACCGCCATGAACCAGCCGGCCAGCGCGCCGGAGGGCGTCGCGGGGGCGGGGACGGCCCGCACCACCGGCCCGGCACTGCGCAGTGGTACGAACTACACCCCGCAGACCCTCGGGGATGCCCACGGTCCGGATGCCCCGGCTGCCAGTCGGGCTACCGGCACCCCGGGCGGGCAGCCGCACGTGGATGCCGAGGGTGAACGCCGTCCGTCTCCCTACGGGTCGGACCAGCTCGCCCGCCTGACCGACGAGGCCGCGTTGACCAGTTGCCTGGCCAGCGTCGCGGCGGAACACGGATCAGCCCCTCTGGTGGTCGAGGTGGTCGACTACGCGCGGTTCCAGGGCGATCAGGCACTGGTCATCCACTTCACCGACGCGAACGGGGCCCGGTGGGCCTGGGTGAGCGGTCCGGAGTGCGGCGTGCCCGGGTCCGGCGCGGACAGCCGGTATTCGGCGCGGGTAGGGTGAATCCACGGTCGATGGCACGATGACCCCCCACGTGACCTGACCCACCGGATGCCCGGCTCGGGAATCCCCGGTTCGTACGATGACGTTCTGGAAGTCAGCTGCCGGCCCCACCCAGGCGTCGGCGACTCGGATCAGCATCGGTGCTCGCGCCGACGCCGAACACACACAACTCGGGAGACGGCAGTGGACGAGGTCCGCAACCTGATCATCATCGGCTCCGGGCCGGCCGGCTACACAGCGGCGGTCTACGCCGCACGTGCCAACCTGAAGCCGCTGATCATTGAGGGCGTGCAGTCCGGTGGCGCGCTGATGACCACGACCGAGGTGGAGAACTTCCCCGGCTTCGCCGACGGCATCCTCGGCCCCGAGCTGATGGACAACATGCGTAAGCAGGCCGAGCGGTTCGGCGCCGAGTTCCTCACCGACGACGTGACCCGGGTCGAGCTGGTCGACACCGGCGACGCCGGCTCCGGCGCGGTGAGCACCGTCTGGGTTGGCGAGACCGCCTACCGGGCGCGGTCCATCATTCTCTCCACCGGTTCGGCCTGGCGTCCGCTGGGCGTGCCCGGTGAGCAGGAATTCCTGGGCCACGGCGTCTCCGCGTGTGCCACCTGTGACGGCTTCTTCTTCCGCAACCAGCAGATCGTGGTCGTCGGCGGCGGCGACTCGGCGATGGAGGAGGCCACCTTCCTCACCCGCTTCGCGGAGTCGGTGACCATCATCCACCGCCGCGACTCGTTCCGGGCCAGCAAGATCATGGCCGACCGGGCGCTGAGCAACGAGAAGATCAAGGTCGAGTGGAACAGCACCGTCGAGGAGATCCTCGGCGAGGACGGCAAGGTCACCGGCGTACGTGTCCGTAACGTGCACACCGGCGAGACCAAGGTGATGGACGTGACAGGCGTCTTCGTCGCCATCGGTCACGACCCTCGCAGCGAGCTGTTCCAGGGCCAGGTCGAGCTGGACGACGAGGGCTACGTGAAGGTCCACGCCCCGAGCACCCGCACCAACGTGCCCGGTGTCTTCGCCGCCGGCGACGTGGTCGACCACACCTACCGTCAGGCGATCACCGCGGCCGGCACCGGTTGTGCCGCAGCGCTGGACGCCGAGCGGTTCATCGCGACGCTCAGCTGAAACAAGGAACACATCCCGGAGGAGGGGCATAGTGGGAACAACCAAGGCGGTCACCGACAAGAGCTTCGTCGCTGACGTGCTGCAGGCCGACAAGCCGGTGCTTGTGGACTTCTGGGCGGAGTGGTGCGGGCCGTGCCGCAAGGTGTCGCCGCTGCTCGAGGAGATCGCCCGGGAGATGGGTGACCAGGTCACCATCGTCAAGCTCAACATCGACGAGAACCCGGAGACCGCCCGGGCCTACCGGGTGATGTCGGTGCCGACCCTCACCGTCTTCAAGAACGGTCAGCCGGTGCAGTCGATCGCCGGCGCCAAGCCGAAGGGCGAGCTGGTCCGACTCATCGAATCGGCCCTCTGAGCAGCAAGAACATCACGCCGAACCCCGTACCCGCTCGTCGGGTGCGGGGTTCGGTGTCTTCCCGGCCGTACCGTCGACGTTTTTCCCGGCCCCAGCCACCTCGCCGCCGGAGAGCGCATAGCCTCAAGCCTGGGCCGCCCGGCCAGCGAGTGTCGTGCAGAGGGGGTCGTGCGTGCGTCCGATCCGACCCGGTGACCGGGGACCCGCGGTCACGGAGATCCGTACCATCCTGACCGGCCTCGACCTGCTGGCCGCCGCCGGCCCGCGCACCGACGAGTTCGACCTCGACACCGAGCGGGCGGTCCGCGCTTTTCAGCAGTCGCGGGGGCTCAGCGTGGACGGCCGGGTCGGCGCGGAGACCTGGCGCGCCCTGGACGCCGCCCGTTGGCGGCTCGGCGCCCGCACCCTCTACCACGCGGTGCCCGAACCGCTCACCGGCGAGGACGTCCGGTCGCTGCAGGAGCGACTGCTGGAGATGGGGTACGACACGGGCCGCGCGGACGCCATCTACGGTGTCCGGACGTCGCGGGCGCTGGCCCAGTTCCAGCGTGAGGTCGGGCTCACCCCCGACGGCTCCTGCGGCCCGCACACGATGAACGCGCTTCGCCGGATCGGCCGCAAGGTGGTCGGTGGCCGCCCGCAGTGGCTCCGCGAATCCGACGCGATCCGCCAGTCCGGGCCCGCGCTGGTCGGCAAGACCGTCGTCATCGACCCGGGGCACGGTGGCACCGACCCCGGGATGGTCGTGCCCGACGGCCCGCTGCGCTGGACCGAGGCGGACCTGGTGCACGACCTGGCCAGCCGGCTGGAGGGCCGCCTCGCCGCCTCCGGGGTGCGGGTGCAGCTCACCCGGGGGCCGTCGCCCGACAGTTGCCTGCCGGACACCGACCGGGCCCTGCTGGCCAACTCGCTCGGTGCCGACGTGTTCATCTCGCTGCACCTGGACGGGCACGCCAACCCGGATGCGGAGGGCGTGGCGACCTACCACTACGGCACCGACAACGGGGTGACCTCGGCGACCGGTGAGCGCCTGGCCGGGCTGGTGCAGCGGGAGATCGTCGCCCGCACCGGGCTGCGGGACTGCCGCACCCACGCCAAGACGTGGGAGTTGCTGCGACTGACGCGGATGCCCGCCGTCCGGGTCGAGGTCGGCTATCTCACCTCTCCGACGGACCGCGCCCAGCTCGTCGACCCCCGGTTCCGGGACCGGGTGGTGGAGGCGATCGTGGCCGCTGTGCAGCGGATGTACTACCCGATCGAACGAGACGTCCCGACCGGATCGCTCGACGTCAGCGAACTGCGCGCCGTGGTGACCGCCGGCACCGTGCTGGACTGATCAGCCGGGCGTCAGCCGTTGGTGGAGCGGGTGGCCGGGGCCGGACGGACCGGCCGGAGCAGGGTTTCCGGGCTCATCGACCCGAGCAGCTTCTCCAGCGCGTACTCGACGTCGGACTTCCAGCTCAGCGCCGTACGCAGCTCGAGACGCAACCGGGGGAAGCGCGGATGCGGACGTACGGTCTTGAAGCCCACGGAGAGGAAGAAGTCGACGGGGGCCACGCAACCGCCGGCCGGGTCGTCCGCGTCGCCGAACTTGGCGTCGCCGAACGCCTCGATCGCCTTGATCCCACGCTTGGTGAGATCCCGGGCGACACCCTGCACCAGCATCCGGCCCAACCCGCCGCCGGAGAACGCGGCGACCACGTTGGCGGTCATCAACAGTGCCGCGTCCGCGGAGACCGGTGAGGTCGGGAACGCCATCGAACGGGGCACGTAGGCGGGCGGGGCGTACATCACGAAGCCGGCCGGCATGCCGTCGACGTACGCGAGCTTGCCGCAGGAGCCCCACTCCAGCAGCGTCTGGGAGACCCACGCCTCCTTCTCCAGGCCCGGATCGCCAGCGGCGCAGGCGCGCTCGGCGGAGACCGGATCGAGCTCCCAGTAGACGCACTGCCGGCACGGGCGCGGGAGGTCTTCCAAGGTGTCGAGGGTCAGGCTGACCAGACGTCGCGACATATGGCGCATCCCCACAATAGGCTCGGTGGTGAGACCGGCACGGAACGACAGCGCCGCTTTGCCCCCGACGAGCGATAGTACGCCGCCGATCGACGATACGGGAGGGGACGCGCGAATGCCCACCGCGACGGGGGACGCCGAGGACGGTCCGCGATGTGGTCGATCTGCGGCGGTACGGCGGCAGCACGACCCAGGCGGACTAGGATCGACAATCGGTGTGTCCGCCGCCATGGTCAGCGGTGTGCGGGGTACCCGGGCGGGAGCCACTCGAGCAGCGATCGAGGTGAGGTCATGACCGGCACGACACTCGACGACTACACCGACCGGTACGCCCGGCGGGTACGCGGGATGACCGCCTCCGAGATCCGAGCATTGTTCGCGGTGGCCAGTCGTCCTGAGGTCGTCTCGCTGGCCGGTGGCGCACCGTACATCGCCGCACTTCCGTTGGACGCGGTCGGCGAGATGCTCGGCCGGCTCGGTTCCGAGCACGGCGTGGCCACCCTCCAGTACGGCATCGGTCAGGGCACCCTCGAGCTGCGCGAGCGGATCTGCGAGGTGATGTCGCTCTCCGGGATCGACGCCGCCTGCGGGGCCTCCCCGGAGGACGTCGTCGTCACCGTGGGCGGGCAGCAGGCACTGGACCTGGTGGCCCGGCTCTTCCTCGACCCGGGTGACGTGGTGCTGGCCGAGGGGCCGACGTACGTCGGCGCGCTGGGCGTGTTTCAGGCCGCCCAGGCGCAGGTCGTCCACGTGCCGATGGATGCGGACGGGCTGATCCCGGAGGCGCTGGAGACGGCCATCGCCGACCTGGCCCGCGCGGGCCAGCGGGTCAAGTTCCTCTACACGATCCCCACCTACCAGAACCCGACCGGCGTGACGCTCAGCGAGGAGCGCCGGGAACGGGTGCTCGACATCTGCGAGCGCGCCGGCCTGCTCGTCGTCGAGGACGACCCGTACGGCCAACTGGGGTTCGAGGGCGAGGCCCCGGCCCCCCTGCGGGCCCGCCGCCGCGACGGCGTCTTCTACCTCAGCACCTTCTCCAAGACCTTCGCCCCCGGGCTGCGGGTCGGCTGGATCCTGGCGCCGCACGCGGTGCGCGACAAACTGGTCATCGCCAGCGAGGCGCAGATCCTCTGCCCCAGCGGTTTCGCCCAGGCCGCGGTGGCCACCTACCTGAGCACGATGCCCTGGCGGCAGCAGCTCAAGGTCTACCGCGAGGTCTACCGGGAACGCCGCGACGCACTGCTCGACGCGATGGCCGACCTGATGCCCGAGGGCACCAGCTGGACCACCCCGGCCGGTGGTCTCTTCGTGTGGGCCAGCCTGCCCGACGGGCTCGACTCCAAGGCCATGATGCCGCGAGCGGTCGCCGCACGGGTCGCCTACGTGCCCGGCACCGGCTTCTACGCCGACGGCACCGGCACCGACGCCATGCGGCTCAACTTCAGCTTCCCGCCGCCGGAGCGGATCCGCGAGGGCGTCCGTCGACTGTCCGGGGTGATGGAGCAGGAGATCGCGATGCGCCGGGTCTTCGGTGCGGTGGGTGGCGCCGCCGGCCGACGCGGCCGGGCCGGCTCCGACGTGCCCGGGCCCGACTTGGCATGATGCCGGCATGGCTACGACCGCCGAGCACCTCCTCGTGACCGAATCCGCCATCGCGGCCGACCTACGCGTCGTGGTGCTGGCCGGTGGGCTCTCCTACGAACGCGACGTGTCGCTGCGCTCCGGCCGTCGGGTGCTCGACGCGCTGCGCGCCGTCGGGGTGGAGGCCGAGCTGCGGGACGCGGACGTGTCGCTGCTGCCGGCGCTCGCGGCCGACCCGCCGGACGCGGTGGTGATCGCACTGCACGGCGCGACCGGCGAGGACGGCTCACTGCGCGGGGTGCTGGATCTGTGCGACATCCCGTACGTCGGCTGCGACGCTCGGGCCTCCCGGGTCGCCTGGGACAAGCCCTCGGCCAAGGCGGTGCTCCGCGAGGCCGGCATCCCCACCCCCGACTGGGTGGCACTCCCGCACGACCGCTTCTCCGAACTCGGCGCGGTCGCCGTCCTGGACCGGATCGTCGACCGTCTGGGCGTACCCCTGATGGTGAAGCCGGCGCAGGGCGGGTCCGGGCTGGGCGGGGCAGTGGTCCGGGACGCCGCCGCACTGCCCGCCGCGATGGTCGGCTGCTTCGCCTACTACTCCACCGCGCTCGTGGAGCGGTACGTGCCGGGGATGGATGTGGCGGTCTCCGTCGTCGACCTGGGCGACGGCCCGCGGGCGCTGCCGCCGGTGGAGATCGTGCCGCGTAACGGCGTGTACGACTACGCCGCCCGCTACACCGCAGGGCGGACCACCTGGCACGCCCCCGCGCGGCTGGACCCGGAGGTCGCTGCCACTGTCGCTGACGTGGCGCTCGCCGCGCACACTGCGCTCGGTCTACGGGACCTCTCCCGCGTCGACGTGATCGTCGACGCGGACGGCCAGCCACACGTGCTGGAGGTCAACGTCTCACCGGGGATGACGGAGACGTCACTGCTTCCGCTTGCCGTGCAGGCGGCCGGGCTGGACTTCGGCCGACTCCTCGGCACCCTGGTCGCCCGAGCAGCCGCCCGCCTCACCCGACACTGAGGCATCCGCCAACCCGTTCGGAACGACCATGAGGTTGGTCCGCCGGGATCAACCTCATGGTCGGATCCAGATCAGTGCGTCGCGCGTACGTCGGGAGCGTCGTTGCCGTCGGTGCGCGCCGCTCCACCCGGGGTGCCGGCATTCTTCTCGGGAGCGTTCCTGATGACGGCTTCCCCGTTGGCCGGGTCGGACGCTGCCGGTTCGACGGCACCAGCCCCGTCGGCGCTTCCGCTCGCCGAGCCAGCGTGGGGCGTGCTGGTGGCCATTACCGCCGAGCCGACGTCGTGAGGCCTCTGGGTGGGCATCTCCGCCAGGCCGGCGTGCCGGTCGGTGACTGTCGTGGCGGCGCTGCCGGATGTCGCGGTGGTGGATGCCGCGCTGCCGGAGGTCGCGGTGGCGGATTCCCGGGTGTCGGCGGTCGGGACGCCGGGCACATCGGGGGCGGATGCCGTCCGAGCGGGTTCGCTGTTCGTGCCGGACTCGGCGTCCTCAGCCGCGCGGTCGGCGACGGTGGTCGTCGAGTCGGAACCGGCGTCCGGGTGCGCTACCGGTTCGGCTGCGGGGCCATTGTCGGCGTCGGTCGGATCAGGGGTGGAGTCGAGTGCCGGTTCCGGGATCTCCTCTGCCGCTTCGATGACCGAGACGGCCTCCACGGCTGCCGCCGCTGAGGCAGCCTCCGCCGCGGCAGCGGCGTCCGCGGCAGCGGACTGGGCCAGCAGACTGGACGGCGCCTGCCACTGGATGCGGGGCGGCTCGGCGAGCGGGCGGCCACCGAACTCGGCGAGCCAGGCCGCGACGAGCGCCAGGTTTTCCCGCCACTGCGCCTCGGAGATCGGCGGCAGGATCGAGTCCCACAGTGACAGGAACGTGCCCCGCAACTGAAGGCGGCCGTACGGACGGGCGAGGAACCACATGTGCAGATGAGCCGAGCCGTCGCCCCAGCGATTGACGTGCACCCGTGCCACGCCGTCGAGCGACCGGATGGCCCGCTCCAGACGTACCGTCATCACCCCCAGCTCGGCAGCCAGCAGGTTCGGCAGGTCGCCGAGATCGAGGTGGGTGCGCGACTCCAGGATGAGCACCATTGGCAGGCCGGTGGGCCGGTCCATCGCGCGGACCCGCCACCGCTCGCCCACCCAGATGTAGGCGTCGTCGGGTGCGTTGCAGGCGGTGCATTCCCGGAGACCCTCGCCCTTCCGGGGCGGTTCGACCGGGACCGGATCATCGAGTTGCTTCACGTGGAGGTCACCCTCGAAGGGGAATGACGGCCACTGGGTGAAGTCCGGGACTGAGGGAGGGTTGTCGTGCACGACGCTGACCCTAACCGAGTCTGGCACCGCTGTCCCTACCTGATCGAGCGGTCCCGAGCCACCGGATCGGTACCCGCCGCCGGCCGGCTGCTCGTGGTCGTGAGGGCACCGAGAGGCGATATCCACAGGCTGCCGAGATCCTGAACACACGCCGTCATCCACAGGCTCGCACCCGCTCCCACGCGCTGTTTCACGTGAAACGGGGGGTGCCTGTGGACAACCGGTGTGGATAACTTTTCGGCCAGTCGGTCGTTGTCCGCGAGCCCTCAGATCCGCGGGTTCGACCGCCACCGGCGACGGATTCGAACGGGTGCGCTCCGACCGGCTCCGCGTGCATCGTCCGAGCGGTATCGAGGTGTCGACGGCCGTCCGCTGGCTCATACAACACGGATCGGCGGTGACGGCTTGGCCGTTCGCGGACGTGCATCAGCACAGACCCTGCCTGGCGGCCTCGAGGCCCGGGTGTTCTGGACGCCCAAGGACGCAGAGATCGCACCCCTGCACCAACGTCGAGTGTTCTGAGGTGTGGGGTCACGCCGCTTGACGAGTCACTCCCGACCCCGGGATCGATCGGTGCCCGCGATCCACTGTCTCGGTTTCACGTGAAACCGCGTGCCGGCGGCCGAGACGATCCGGGGCGGGCTCGCGATTCCGGCCATACGGCCGTCACCGCCGACTCGACGCGTACCCGCAGTCGGCGGGCGCGCGCCCCGTCCCATCGCTCGTGCACCTAGTTCACACGGTCGCGCGGTCGCGGTCACGCGGTCGCACAGTCGCGGTCACGCGGTCGCGGTCGCGCGGTCGCACAGTCGCGGTCGCGGTCGCAGTCGCGGTCGCAGTTGCAGTCGCGGTGTCGGGCCGCGGCGTCTCGCCGCGCGGTCGCGCGGTCGCGCGGTCTCGTTGTGTCGCTGTATCGCTGTATCGCGGTGTCGCGGTCGGGGAACCAGTCCGGCGGCTGAGCGGCCCAGCCAAGGTCGCTGTGACACCGCTCCGGCAGAACTAATCGCGATCGGGGTTCGGGCCCCCACCGGAGAACCATGGGGGCGTCGTTTCGCGCCACTCAGCGGCTCGCTGACGCTTTGAACGACGCTAGGGCGGTTGCAGGTCGAGTGGACCATCCCGGAGGCTTCTGCGACGCGTGCAGAGGTTCCTTCGGCGCCCGCGCCACCCAGTGCCCGCCGCCAGTCGCGCGCGCACCGCCAGTCGGGCACCCCGCCAGTCGAGCGCCACCCGCCGGCCGCCTGTTGCGTCCGCCCCGCCGCACCAGCCCTTCACGACGCCGGGCCCATCGCCCACCGTCGCGCGCACGCCTGCCGACGCCCCCGCCGCTCGTCGGTCGGGCTGTCGAACCCGCCGGACAGCGCGACCAACCGGACTCTCCGGCCCTCCAGCCTCGCCGACTTCTCCTGCCGAAGGAGCGGGACCTCCGCACGAATGGGCCGGACTGCGGAGCATGACGATCCACGGTCATGCCGAACTCGGGATCAGGTCCGTCGCCTGTTTCACGTGAAACGCGACCACACCGGGATGCAGAACGGCCGCGCCCCCGGTGGGGTAGCGCGGCCGTAGGCGAGCGTGCGGGTCAGTCCTCCGCGCTCTCCTCCTGTTGCACTCCGATGATCCCGACGATCCGCTCAAGGTCGTCCACCGTCGCGAACTCGATCGTGATCTTGCCCTTGCTCCGGCCGATGTCCACCTTCACGCGGGTGTCGAACCGGTCGGACAGCCGGTCGGCGAGATCGGTGAGGGCCGGCGCGTGCGCCTTGGGTCGCCGCTTCGCTGCCTGCCCCTTCGCCGGCCCGTCGTTGAGCGCCAAGGCCACGATCTCCTCGGTCGCCCGTACCGACAGCCCTTCGGCCACGATCCGCAGCGCCAGCTGTTCCTGTGCCTCCGCCTCGTCGAGGCTCAGCAGCGCGCGGGCGTGCCCCGCGGACAGGATGCCGGCGGCAACCCGACGCTGCACCTGTGCGGGCAGGTTCAGCAGTCGGATCGTGTTGGAGATCTGCGGGCGACTTCGGCCGATCCGGCGGGCCAGCTCCTCGTGGGTGGCCCCGAACTCCTCCAGCAGTTGCTGGTAGGCGGCGGCCTCCTCCAGCGGGTTCAGGTTGGCCCGGTGGATGTTCTCCAGCAGAGCGTCGCGGAGCATCGCGTCGTCACGGGTGTCCCGGACGATCGCCGGGATGCTCTCCCGCCCCACCGCCTGGGCGGCCCGCCAGCGCCGCTCGCCCATCACCAGTTCGTACTTCTCGTCGTCGAGCTGGCGTACGACGATGGGCTGGAGGAAGCCGACCTCCTGGATCGAGGTCTTCAGCTCCTCCAACGCCTCCTCATCGAAGACCTGGCGGGGCTGCTTCGGGTTGGGCATGATCGCGTCGACCGGGATCTCGGCGAATCGAGCACCAGGCACCGGGCTCAGCACGGGCTCCGGCTCGCGGACCGGCGCGCCGGCGGGCACAGCCGCGACGGCTTCGGTGCCGCCGTCGTCCAGGTGCTCGTTCTCCGGCTCGGCCGTCGCGGTGCCAGCGGCATCCGGCGCGGGCCCGGTCGGGATCAGCGCCCCCAGGCCCCTACCCAGACCGCCCCGAGGACGGTTCTTCATGCCACGCCTCCCAGCGACTCGTCCGCACTACGCATTCCGGCCCACCGGCTCCTTGACGCCCCGCTCGGCGATCTCCTGGGCGGCCTCGAAGTAACTCGTGGCACCCCGCGAACCGGGATCGTAGGTCATTACCGACTGGCCGTAGCTCGGTGCCTCGGAGACCCGGACGTTGCGGGGGATGACCGCCTGGAGGACCTTGTCGCCGAAGTGGTTCCGGACGTCCTGCTCGACGGCGTCGGCCAACCGGGTACGTCGGTCGTACATGGTCAGCAGGATGGTGGAGACATCAAGCTTCGGATTGAGGTGCTGGCGTACCAGATTGATGTTGTTGATCAGCTGGTTGAGCCCTTCGAGCGCGTAGTACTCGCACTGGATCGGGATCAGCACCTCCTGCGCGGCGACCAGCGCGTTGACCGTGAGCAGGCCGAGCGAGGGCGGGCAGTCGATGAAGACGTAGTCGAACTGGCCCGGGTAGGCGGCAATCGCCCGGTCCAGGCGTGACTCCCGGGCCACCACGGACACCAGCTCGATCTCCGCGCCCGCCAGGTCGATGGTCGCGGGTACGCACCAGAGGTTGGGGATGCCCTCGACGGCCTGTGCCACCTCGGCCAGCGGCACGCTGTTGATCAGGCAGTCGTACACGTCGGGGATTCCGGTGTGGTGTGGGACGTTGAGCCCGGTCGAGGCGTTGCCCTGCGGGTCGAGGTCGACCACGAGCACCCGGTTGCCGTGCAGGGCGAGCGCCACCGCAAGGTTGACGGTGGTGGTGGTCTTACCCACGCCACCCTTCTGGTTGGCGACGCACATGACCCGGGTCCGGTCCGGCCGAGGCATTGTCACCTCGCCACTGGGATTCAGGATCTGCACGGCGCGCATCGCCTCCATAGCCAACGGTGGATCATCCTCTTCGCGCGTCGGGGTTTCACGTGAAACGTACGTGGGGTCGGCCGCCACGGCGGCCAACGACTCGGTCGAAGCGACCGGTGCGTCGGCGACCACCGGCCCGGCGTCCCGAACGGCCGCCGCGGTGGGTTGGTGTGGGACGGCCGGCTCGAAGCGAACCGCTGCGGCGGTGTTGCGGCGGCCCGAGGTCGCCCGCACCTCGGCGGCGTTGACCGGTCGACTCGACGCCTCCGGCGTCCGGCGACCACTCGCCGGCTCCGGAATGGCCGCACCCTCCGGCCGTCCGACACCCGGCGACGGGTCGAGCACGGCCGGCGGATCGCCGTCGATAGGTCGGGTAGATGGCCCGGTCGCGCCGGGCGACCAGCTCGGGTAGTCGGTTTCACGTGAAACGGGATCGCTGGTCGACCCGGTCACGCGTGGATCGTCGTACCTGCCGTCGTCATGCACCTGTCATCCCTGCCCGCTTCGGATGGTCGGTCCGCGCCCCGGTCAACTTGGCCGCATCCTCGCCCGCGACCCGGGGCGTACGGCCCGCGGGAGCGGTCGGAGACCCGCGACGTCCGTCACCCGCTCCACACTATCGACGCGCGGTCAGCCTACGGCGGACGGGCGCGGCCGGTCCACGTCGGGTTCTCATCCCCTCGTCCATCCGTACCGGTACAACGAGGCAACCCGCCGGCCGGAAGCCCGATGGCGCGATGTGTCAACCTCGGCGGGAGCGTCCACCCCGAGCGCGCTTCTTGGCCGCCGGGCGGGCCGGGCCGACCATCCGCTCGCGCACGATCTCCACGACCGTCGTTGGTGGATCGATCACCCCGACGCCGCAGAGCTGCACGGCCGGCTCCCCACCACCCAGTCGCGCCACCACCTCGGCGTGCTCCTCGATCTCGGCGGCGGCGGACGAGCCCTTGAGCGCCAACAGCCGACCACCGCGAACCGCCAGGGGAAGGCTCCAGCCCGCGAGTCGGTCCAGGGGTGCGACCGCGCGCGCGGTCACCACGTCTCCGCTGATCGGCTCCCGGCCACTCGACCCGCTGGCCGCCTCGTCGGCCCGACCGCGGAACACCCGCACCGACCTGGCCAGACCGAGTCGCTCGACGACCTCGATCAGGAACGACGTCCGCCGGGCCAGCGGCTCGATCAGGGTGACAGTGAGGTCGGGGCGGGCGATGGCCAGCACGAGACCCGGCAGACCGGCGCCGGACCCCACGTCGAGCACCGTCGCGTCGGCCGGGATCCGCTCCGCGACCGCCGCGCAGTTGAGCAGGTGCCGATCCCAGATCCGGGGTGCCTCCCGGGGACCGATCAGACCGCGGACCACCCCGTCGGTGGCCAGCAGTTCGGCGTACGCGGCAGCCAGGTCGAGACGGTCACCGAAGAGCGTCAGCGCTGCCGGGGCCAGCTCGGGCGGCAACGCCGCGTCGGCCGGTGACGGAACGTTGGCACGCCCTGCCGAGTCGGCACCGGCGTCGGCCGTGGCGGGGTGGACAGCGGACGGCCCGGGCGGCGTGCCGCCCGGGCCGGACACGGCATCGGCCGTGTTGTCGTCGTGGGTCACCCGGTCAGTCCGCCGGCCGTACGACGATGCGCCGGTTCGGCTCCACACCCTCGGACTCGCTCGCCACGCCGGACATGGCGTTGACGACGTCGTGCACGCACTTGCGCTCGAACGCGGACATCGCCTCCAGGCGGACCGGCTCGCCGTACTCCTTGACCTTCTCGACGGCGTTCTTGGCGACCGCGGCGAGTTCCTTACGGCGGTTCGCCCGGTAGCCACCGACGTCGAGCAGCAGACGGCTCGGCGTACCGGTCTGCCGGAAGACGGCAAGGCGCGTCAGTTCCTGGAGCGCCTCCAGGGTGGCGCCGCGCTGACCGACCAGATTCTGCAGCCGCTCGCCGACCACCTCGACCATCGGACGGCCGGCGGCGACCAGCTCGTCGATGTCGCCGTCGTAGTCGAGGATGTCGAGCAGACCCTCGACATAGTCGGCGGCTATCTCGCTCTGCCGGAACAGGTCGCCCTCGCCCACAGCCTTCTTCGCCCGGGTGCCGGCGGCGGTAGTGGTGTCGTCGTCCGCCTCGGTGTCGTCGGCTTCGGTGTCGTCACCGTCCACCGCGATCGTGGCGGTCTCCTCCTCGTCCACTGACTGCTCGGCGCGGGGGATGCTGGTCTCGGTCACGGTCTCATCTCCGTACTCGCTCGGCCGGACCGTCGGGTCCGACTGGTTTCCCGGGGCCGGCTGGAGGTTGCCGGTGTCCACGGGCACGTCTGTACGGGCAGTGTCGCCCGTGGCCGCGCGGTGCGCGGTCGGTTCCGTCCGGCGCCGGCCGTACGGCGGCTGCGCGGTGCGGAACGGGCCGCCGCCGGATCACCGGCGACGGCCCTCGCAACTCAGCCCTGCCGCTTGGCGGGGCGGCTCTTCTTCGGGTTGTTCACCGGCTTGGCGCCCGGCTTCGGCCCGGCAACCTTGGGCGCGGTCGCCTTGACCGGGGCCGGCGGGGCGGCCTTTCCGCGCCCGAACAGGCCACCGGACTTGGCGGGCTGCACCGGGTTACGGCTGGCGGCGGGCGCGACGGCCTTCTTGGCGGTCACCGGCGGCGGGAACTTGCGCAGCACCCACTGCTGCTGGCCCAGGGTGAAGAGGTTGTTGGTGACCCAGTAGATGATGACGCCGATCGGGAAGATCGCGCCGGAGATCAGCAGCGACGCGGGGATGCCGTAGAGCATCAGCCGCTGGATCATCCGCTGCTGCGGGTCCTCGGCCCAGCCGGTCTTGAGGATCATCTGACGGCTGGTCAGGTAGGTCGTGGCGATCATGACCAGGACCAGGACACCAGCAATGATCTTCACGGTGCTGCCGTTGGCGCCGAGGCTGGCCAGCTCGTCGGCCGTCGAGCCGAACTTGCCGGCGATCGGGGCGGTGAAGAGCTTCGCCTGCGAGGCGCTCTGGAACTGGTCGGCGGTCCAGCCGTAGAGGGTCTTGTTCTGCTTGTCCGGGTCGAGCCGGCGCAGCACGTGGAAGAGGCCCAGGAAGACCGGGATCTGAAGGAACATCGGAAGGCAACCCATCAGCGGGTTGGCCTTCTCCTTCTTGTAGAGCTCCATCATTTCTTTCTGGAGCGTCTCCCGGTCACCCTTGTGCTTCTCCTGAAGCTCCTTGACCTTGGGCTGGAGCGCCTGCATCGCGCGCTGCGACTTGATCTGCTTGACGAAGACCGGGAACAGGATCACCCGGACGGTGACCACCAGGAAGATGATGGCCAGGATCCAGGCGAAGTTGGTGCCGATCACCGCGCCGACGGGCACCCCGATGGCGTCCCAGGCAGAGTGCCAGGTCAGCAGGATCCACGAAATCGCGTAGTAGATCCAGTCGAGACTCAATTCGGGGCTCCAGTCACATCAGCACGGCGGCGGCCGCCCGGCTCCGGAACCGGGTCGTATCCACCAGGGTGAAAGGGGTGGCAGCGCAACAGCCGCCGGACCGCCAGCACGGCTCCCCGGGGCGCGCCGTGCCGAACGACCGCCTCCTGGGCGTACGCACTGCACGACGGGTAGAACCGACAGCGAGCCGGCAGTGCCGGACTTATCCACCGACGGTACGCGATGATGGGCGCGATCAGCACCTTGGCACCGGTTGTCGACGGCCGTGGGCTGCTCTGCCCGGTGCCGCTCATCGGGCCCGCCGTTCGCGCGGCGACCGGGCGACCGCGATGGCGGCGTCCAGGTCGGTGGCGAGCCGAGGGTACGACGCCTGCGCGGCGGCGGGGAGCGCCCGGACGACAAGGGTGCTGCCGCCGGGCAGGTCGGTCAGCCGTTCCCGGACCAGGGCCCGCAGTCGGCGCCGGACCCGGTTACGGGTCACCGCGTTGCCGACCGCCTTGGACACGACGAAGCCGGCACGGGACGGCGCGGACGACTGCTCCGCACTGTTGTCCCGTGCCGGCTCCGGCACGGTCGGTGTGCTGGGGTCGACGGTCACCGGCACGCTCAGGTGGACCACGACGGTGCCACGTCCGGCTCGTCGGCCACCGCGAACCGCTGCGGCGAAGTCAGTGCTGCGCCGCAGTCGCTGTGCGGCGGCCAGCACGACTGCCCACGTCCCCTGGACCGGCCCGGTCGGCTCAGGCCGACAGGGTGGTGCGACCCTTGGCGCGACGGCTCGACAGGATGGCACGGCCGGCACGGGTGCGCATGCGCAGCCGGAAGCCGTGGGTCTTCGCGCGCCGGCGGTTGTTCGGCTGGTAGGTGCGCTTGCTCACGTCAGGCTCTCCGTTTTCGTACGCGCCCCGCGCGACGGGATCGCCGGGGTCGTGTGGTGGTCCAGGCCACCTCGACGGTGGCCCCCGATCGGTGCTGTCCGGCGGGGCGGAACCTCGGCGATGCGGGGATGCGACCGCGGACAGCAAGCACCCATCACCCTAGCAGAGGGCGAGAAAGCAGCCGTTCCAGCCTACGCAGGGGTGCAATGACCGTCAAACACCCCGACCAGGGGGACAACGGGACGCGCCCGAGGCCGAAGGGCGGTTTTCACTGATGCCGACAAGGCCGTCGCCGCGTCGCCGGTTGATGGCGCAGGGACAACGCTGTTACCGTGCCCGATTGCGGTGAGCGTCGGAAGCTCCGGTCGTCGCGCAGGCAAGACCGGACATGGCAGTGAATCGTTCGGCACGGTGAACCCGCTTCAGCGCCCGTTCAGGCGGGGGCAGGTCCCACCCGCGTCCGGCGGCGGCCACAATCGGTCGGTACACAGGCTGTGGATAACTTGTGGATGACCACCGGTCGACCGTCCGGGTGGGTGTTGTTCCACCCGCGAACGCGGCGGGCCCGGGACGGCCGGCTGGCAGACAGCGGCGGCCGGGAGCAGAAGCGAGGGGGTGGCACGACGGTGGCCGGTACGACCGACCTTGCCGCGGTGTGGTTGGCGGCGACCGACGAGCTCGCCGACGAGATCATCTCCGCTCAGCAGCGTGCCTATCTCCGACTGACCCGGCTGCGAGCGATCGTCGAGGACACCGCACTGCTCTCCGTTCCGGACGCGTTCACCCGCGACGTGATCGAGTCACGGCTGCGCCCGGCGATCACCGAGGCCCTCACCCGCCGGCTGGGCCGACCGATCCAGGTCGCGGTCACCGTCCGGGTGGCCGAGGACGCCACCGGCCGACCGGCCGGCACCGTCTACCGCAGCGCACCCGAGACCGGGCAGCTCGACATCGACGGCCCGGGTATCGCGCCGTTCGACGACGACCAGGGGGCCCGACCGCCGGCCGACGCGATGATCCCTGAGCAGTCGCCCGCGCCGCGGAACCCCGATCCCGCTCCGCTGCCCGCGCCGGCGGGTCCACCGCTCGCGCCGCCGGTGGAGGGGCACCGTGCGGGGTTGATTCCCGCCAGCAGGGACGGGCAGGAGGCCTTGTTCAGCGCTGCCTTCGCGGAGCCCCTGCGGCCCTCCCGGGGTCCGGAACGGCGCGGCTACGACGAGCAGGCCGCCCGCCTGGACCCGTCCGGCCCCGACACCCGGCCCTACGATCCCCGTTACCGGGACGACACGGCGTCACCGCGCGACCAGCACGTGATCCGTTCGCTCCCCCGGGACAGCGGAACGGACAGCGGCCCAGGCCGCAGCGCGGTGGACCATCGGACTGGTGGTCGGGACGACCGCCGGTTGCCCGGTGCCGACACCGGCGGCAACCGGCTCAACCCGAAGTACATGTTCGAGACGTTCGTCATCGGCTCGTCCAACCGGTTCGCCCACGCGGCGAGCGTGGCGGTGGCGGAGTCGCCGGCCAAGGCGTACAACCCGCTGTTCATCTACGGGCACTCCGGGTTGGGCAAGACGCACCTGTTGCACGCCATCGGGCACTACGCCACGACGCTCGGCAACGCCCGCTCGGTCCGGTACGTGTCGACCGAGGAATTTACGAACGACTTCATCAACTCGCTGCGGGACGACAAGACCAGCGCGTTCCAACGGCGCTACCGCGACGTCGACATCCTGTTGATCGACGACATCCAGTTCCTGGAGAACCGCGAGCGCACCCAGGAGGAGTTCTTCCACACCTTCAACACCCTGCACAACGCCAACAAGCAGATCGTGATCACTTCTGACCGGTCGCCGCGCCAGCTGGCGACCCTCGAGGACCGGATGCGAACCCGGTTCGAGTGGGGGCTGCTGGCCGACATCCAGCCGCCGGATCTGGAGACCCGGATCGCGATCCTGCAGAAGAAGGCGGCGCAGGAGCGGATGTACGCCCCGCCGGACGTGTTGGAGTTCATCGCCTCCCGGGTGTCGAACTCGATCCGGGAGTTGGAGGGCGCGCTGATCCGGGTGACCGCGTTCGCCAGCCTGACCCGGTCGACCGTCGAGCTGTCGCTGGCCGAGGAGGTGCTTCGGGACTTCATGCCCGACGGCGCCGGTCCGGAGATCAACGCTGACCAGATCATGGCCTCGACCGCTGACTACTTCGGGGTGAGCCTGGAGGATCTGCGCGGCCAGTCCAGGTCCCGGGTGCTGGTCAACGCCCGTCAGGTGGCCATGTACCTGTGTCGGGAGTTGACCGAGCTGTCGCTGCCCCGGATCGGGCAGGCGTTCGGTGGCCGGGACCACACCACGGTGATGCACGCCGACCGCAAGATTCGTCAGCAGATGGCCGAGCGCCGCTCGCTCTACAACCAGATCGCCGAGCTGACCAACCGCATCAAACAGAACAGCTGAGGCGTACGACCGCCCTCGCGGCGGCGCACAGCCGCGGGACACGCCCGACCGGATCTCCGGTCGGGCGTTCTTTTTGGTCCGGCAGCTGGACTCTCGACATGGTGCAGACCACAGCATCGAGGCCGTGACCGCCTCGATCCCCACTCGTTGTCCACAGCTCGTTGTCCACCGTCGGTGGATAACTACGGACCGTCCCTCGCCAGTTACCCACAGGCTGTGGAGAAACCCTGTGTACGAGGCTGTGGACGCCTGGGGACGACGGTCAGGTTATCCACCGATCATCATCGACCTGTGTACGAGCTGTTGAAGGTTCTGGGGATGACGGCAATGGTGATCTTCCCCGCGATCCACAGGCTTGGGGAGAAAGTCGGTGGATTACCGGTGGACAACCGGTGGACAACGGTGGACAACCGGCCGTCGTCGCCTGGCTGTGGACACAGAAGCCGGTTGTACCCCGGGTTCTCCACAGCTAAATCACCGGTGGATAACCACTCTGACCTGCGCAGACCTCGGTTTTCCACAGTTTGCACAGGTGCGATGAAGACGATGAGTTATCTCTTCTAAGAGAACAAAAACCAATCATCACCGTTGGGCTTTCTGTGGATCGGGCCGAACGCTGCCGGATCAGCCGGTCAGCATCGACACGATCCATGGGGTCGGGCGCACAGCCGATGTCCCCGCGCCCTAAGGTGCGATGGGTACCCGCACGGTCGGGCGGGACGGTAGGCAGCGGTCGGCATGAGAGAGTTGTCGCTGACGTCGACGCGGAGGCATTGATGAAGTTCCGAGTGGAGCGCGACGCGCTCGCCGAGGCTGTGGCGTGGACCGCGAAGAGCCTGCCCAACCGGCCATCCGTACCGGTGCTCGCCGGGGTGATGCTCCGCGTCACCGACGGCAACCTGCGGGTCTCCGGGTTCGACTACGAGGTCTCCAGTCAGGTGACCGTCGAGGTGCAGGGCGACGCCGATGGCGCCGCGCTCGTCTCCGGCCGCCTGCTCGCCGAGATCACCAAGGCGTTGCCGGCCAAGCCGGTCGACATCGCCGCGGTCGGCGCCCACCTCGAGCTGGTCTGCGGCAGTGCCCGGTTCACGCTGCCCACCATGCCGGTGGAGGACTACCCCGCGCTGCCCGAGATGCCGCAGAGCGCCGGCACCGTCGACGCCGCGGCGTTCGCCACGGCGGTCGCGCAGGTGGCCATCGCCGCCGGCCGTGACGAGACGCTGCCGATGATGACCGGCGTTCGGGTTGAGTTGTCGGGCGACACTCTGTCGATGCTCGCCACCGACCGTTACCGGTTGGCGCTGCGCGAGATCCAATGGCGGCCGGACGACCCCGAGGTGAGCATCAACGCCCTGGTGCCCGCCCGCACCCTCAACGACACCGCCAAGGCTCTCGGCCCGCTGGGCGGCGAGGTCACCCTCGCCCTCGCCCAGGGCGCTGCGGGCGAGGGCATGGTCGGCCTTGCCGGCGGCACCCGACGCACCACCAGCCGACTGCTCGACGGCGCCAACTACCCGCCGGTGCGGTCACTCTTCCCGGCCACCCACAACGCCGCGGCGCGGGTGCCGGTCAGCACGCTGATCGAGGTGGTCAAGCGGGTCGCGCTGGTCGCCGAACGGACCACCCCGGTGCTGCTCAGCTTCAGCGCCGACGGCCTGGTCGTCGAGGCCGGCGGTTCCGAGGAGGCACGGGCCAGCGAGGCGATGGAGGCGACCTTCACCGGTGAACCGCTGACCATCGGCTTCAACCCGCAGTACCTCATCGACGGTCTGGCAAACCTGGGCGCTCAGACGGCCGTGCTCTCCTTCGTCGACGCCTTCAAACCCGCGGTGATCTCTCCCGCTGGCGAGGATGGCGAGGTAATTCCGGGGTACCGGTACCTCATCATGCCGATCCGCGTCTCGCGCTGATCGCGCCCAGCAACACCCAGATCCACGGAGGTAGAAACACATGCAGCTCGGCCTGGTAGGACTCGGCCGTATGGGCGGCAACATGCGGGAGCGGTTGCGATCGGCCGGGCACGAGGTGGTCGGCTTCGACCACAACGCGCAGATCAGCGACGTCACGACCATCGCGGGCCTCGCAGAGAAGCTTGAGTCGCCGCGCGCTGTCTGGGTCATGGTGCCCGCCGGCGTCACCGACGCCACCATCGACGAGCTCGCCGAGGTGCTCGGCGAGGGCGACATCATCATCGACGGCGGCAACTCGCGCTTCAGCGACGACGCGCCCCGCGCGGAGCGACTCAACCAGCGGGGCATCGGCTACATGGACGTCGGAGTCTCCGGCGGCGTCTGGGGCCGGCAGAACGGCTACGGGTTGATGGTCGGCGGTGCCCAGGAGCACGTGGACCGCCTGATGCCGATCTTCAACGCGCTCAAGCCGGAGGGTGAGTTCGGCTTCGTGCACGCCGGCCCTGTCGGTGCCGGGCACTACTCGAAGATGGTGCACAACGGCATCGAGTACGGCCTGATGCACGCCTACGCCGAGGGCTACGAGCTGATGGCCGCCTCGGAGCTGGTGACCAACGTGCCGGGCGTCATCAAGTCCTGGCGAGAGGGCACCGTCGTCCGTTCCTGGCTGCTCGACCTGCTCGACCGGGCGCTCGACGAGGATCCGGAGCTGGCCGACCTGAGCGGCTACACGGAGGACACCGGCGAGGGCCGGTGGACCGTCGACGAGGCGGTCCGGCTGGCGGTGCCACTGAACGTCATCACCGCTTCGCTGTTCGCCCGGTTCGCCTCGCGGCAGGACGACTCGCCCGCCATGAAGGCCGTCTCCGCGCTGCGTCAGCAGTTCGGTGGCCACGCCGTCCACAAGCGCTGAGCGGTATCCACAACCTGTGTACGTTCACCGGCTGGAACTGGTCGACTTCCGCTCGTACGAGCGGGTGGCCGTCGACCTCCAGCCGGGGGCGAACGTGCTGATCGGGGCCAACGGCGTCGGCAAGACCAACCTCGTCGAGGCGTTGGGCTACGTGGCGACCCTGGACTCGCACCGGGTCGCCACCGACGCGCCTCTGGTCCGGATGGGCGCCACGTCCGCGGTGATCCGCTGCGCTGTGGTGCACGACGGCCGCGAACTCCTGGTCGAGCTGGAGATCGTGCCCGGTAAGGCCAACCGGGCGCGCCTGGGCCGGTCACCGGCGCGGCGGGCCCGGGACGTGCTCGGAGCGCTCCGGCTGGTGCTCTTCGCCCCGGAGGATCTTGAGCTGGTCAGGGGCGATCCGGCTGAGCGCCGCCGCTACCTGGACGACCTGCTGGTCAACCGGCAACCCCGCTTCTCGGGCGTGCGGGCCGACTACGAGCGGGTCGTCAAGCAGCGCAACGCGCTGCTGCGCACGGCGTACCTGGCCCGCAAGACCGGCGGCTCCCGCGGTGGAGACCTCGGCACCCTCGCGGTCTGGGACGCCCACCTGGCCCAGCACGGGGCGGAGCTGCTGGCCGGCCGCCTGGAGCTGGTGGCCGCGCTCACCCCGCACGTGGCCAAGGCGTACGACGCGGTGGCCGCCGGTCGGGGTGCGGCGAGCATCACCTACCGGCCCTCGATCGAGCTGGCCGAGCCGACCACCGATCGGGCCGCGCTGGCCGAGGCGCTGACGGCGGCTCTGGCCGCGTCCCGCTCCGCCGAGATCGAGCGGGGCACCACCCTCGTCGGCCCACACCGCGACGAGTTGGCGCTGAATCTCGGCCCACTGCCTGCCAAGGGGTACGCCAGCCACGGCGAGTCGTGGTCGTTCGCCCTCGCGTTGCGGCTGGCCGGGTACGACCTGTTGCGCGCCGACGGCATCGAGCCGGTGCTGGTGCTCGACGACGTCTTCGCAGAGTTGGACACCGGCCGCCGGGAGCGGTTGGCGGAGCTGGTCGGCGGGGCGAGTCAGCTGCTGGTCACCTGCGCCGTGGACGACGACGTGCCGGCCGCCCTGCGCGGCACCCGCTACCAGGTCGGCGAAGGGACGGTACGCCGTGTCGGATGAGTCAGGCGGCAAACGACCGGCGGCTGGCGACGGCCCTGCTGCGCGTACCCCGGAGGCGGCGCAGGGATCGGCGGGCGGTGAGCCGGCGGCGGCCGCGAGCGGGCCGGAGCTGGCCCGTGCGGTGCTCGACGCGGCGCTGTCCCGACGGCAGGCGGCGGCCCGCGCCCGGCGTACCCCCGGCGGTGGCGACGCTGCCGGCGGCTCGGGGCGGCGGTTGCGCGGCTACTCCGGCCCCGGGCCCGACCCGCGCGATCCGCAGCCGCTCGGCGCCGTGCTCAACCGGCTGGTGAAGGCGCGTGGCTGGCAGCAGCCGGCCGCCGAGGCCACCGTGTTCGGCGCCTGGGAGCGGGTCGTCGGCGCGGAGGTCGCGCAGAACAGTCGCCCGGTGAAGTTGGAGAACGGCGAGCTGACGGTGGAGGCGCGCTCGACGGCCTGGGCCACCCAGCTGCGCCTGCTCGCCGGCTCGCTGCTCAAGCAGATCGCCAGCGAGGTCGGGCACAACGTGGTGCGCAAGTTGCACATTCACGGCCCGGCCGCGCCCTCGTGGGGGAAGGGGCCGCGCCGGGTACGCGGCCGCGGTCCGCGCGACACCTACGGCTGATCCGCGCCGGTCAGCGGCGCCGGTCAGCCTCGCGGGCTGCCCGCTTGCGTTCCCGTTGTTCCCGGGTGAAGCGCTTGCGCTCGGCCAGGTCGCGTTTCCACGCCTCGCGGGCCTCGGCCGAGCCGCCCTGCACCGCGCCCTGCACACCCTCGGCCGGGCCGGCGAGGTGCCGGAAGGCCCACCGCATCAGTCGGCCGCCCTCGCCCGGGGTCCTGGTGACCGCGCCGTCCTCGCTCATCTGCCGCCCTCTTCCGCGCGTCGCCTCGCCGGTGCTCGTCCGTTGTTCGAGCAGAGCATTGGGGCACCAATGGTTGGTGCACCAATGATCGGTACGATAGTCACCGTGCGCAGACAGGGCAACCGATGAGCGAACGACCTGGTGGCGATGACCCGCTGGCCCTGGAGCAGCAGGTCTGCTTCGCCCTCTCGGTCGCCGCGCGCAGCGTGGTGGCCGTCTACCGGCCGTTGCTGGAGCCGATGGGGCTGACCCATCCGCAGTACCTGGTGATGTTGGCGCTCTGGCAGCACGCGCCACTGTCCGGTCGTGACCTCAGTCGCCTGCTCCAGCTCGACCCGGGCACGCTGTCACCCCTGCTCAAGCGGCTGGAGGCGGCCGGCTACCTGCGCCGGGAACGCGACCCCAGCGACGAGCGCAGCCTCGCCGTCACCCTCACGGCCAGCGGCGCCGCGCTGCGGAGTCAGGCCGAGCTGATCCCGGCCGCGATCGTGCAACGGCTCGGGCTGCCGCTCGAAGACCTGCAACACCTGCACGCCGTGCTGACGCAGGTGATCAAGGCCGCGAACCAGCCGGCCGACGCGGCGGCTCAGGCGTCGGCGTAGACGGCGAACCCGCGCTCGGCGCACCGGCGGTAGAACGCCGCCAACACGCCCAGCTCGGCGCAGGTGAAGTTCCACTGGGGCGGGTCACCGCTCTCGTCGCGCAGCGCGTCGAGCCGGCTCTCCAGCCAGCGCAGCTGCTGCTCGGCCAACCGACCGTCGCCGAGCAGGGAGCGCAGCACGGTGCTCACCGACTCGAAGGTGACCGCCTCGCCGGTCGGACGGTGCGCGGCCACGAACCGTTCGATGCCGCCCGCGATCCAGGAGCAGCCGTCCGGGTCGATCACCGGGTCCTCGTCCTCGGCGGCGGCGTCTGTGGCGTACAACACACCTTCGAGGCCGAGAAGCAGATCCACCAATTCCGTGTACGCGGTCGCCCGGATGGTGCCGGTCTTCGCGATCAGCTCGGCCAGGGCCGCGGTCGGCGCGGAGATGCGCGGCAGGTCGACGATCTCGCCGAAGTCGACGAACTCGGCCGGCGCGACCGGATCGTAGAAGCGGCCGGTCCGCGGCCAGTGCACCGCGACGTTGTCCAGCCCCATCTGTCACCTCTTAAAGAGCACGTGTCGGGTCGATCGGGTCGATCGTCCCGGTTCTACCCGGTAAAGATCAAGGCCGGTTCCGGGGCGCCGCAAACGTACGGCACCGACGCTTCGGCCGCGACCCCCGACCCGCCCGACCGCGGGTCAACCCGTCCTGCGGCGGCGCGTGCGATGGGAGCCTGGCGTGTGGGGGGAGTCGTGGGCGGCAGGGTTCTGCCGGCTATGGACTTCTCAGCCGGCTCGCTGAGGGTGCCGAGTGGTGGTTCTGTCCCCCGGGCACAGTAGGATTGACAGTGAGACGAAGACCCGGTGCGGGGGTGGGACGGGGCCGGTAGGCCCCAGATTCATTCTCCACGTCGGGTCGAGCCGATCGCGATCCGCGGGCAACCGCGGCGACCGGCGCGTTCGACCCGCTGTCCGGAGTTCTCCGGCACCGGTCCGCGCGCCGACGTCGCGTCCTGTCCGCCGAACCCGCGCCCGACGCGCCCTACGGGCGTGGCTGACGCGAGAAAGTGGCCGAGGGTGGCAGCGCAGGACAAGCAGGAGTACGGCGCAGAGTCGATCACCGTTCTCGAGGGGCTGGAGGCCGTTCGCAAGCGGCCCGGTATGTACATCGGGTCCACCGGCGAGCGCGGTCTGCACCACCTCGTCTGGGAGGTCGTCGACAACGCGGTCGACGAGGCGATGGCCGGCTACTGCGACACCATCGACGTGGTGCTGCTGGCCGACGGCGGCGTCCGGGTCACCGACAACGGCCGTGGTTTCCCGGTCGACCTCCACCCGAAGCTCAAGAAGCCGGGTGTCGAGGTCGCGCTGACCGTGCTGCACGCGGGTGGCAAGTTCGACGGCAAGGCGTACGCGGTCTCCGGTGGTCTGCACGGCGTCGGCGTTTCCGTGGTGAACGCGCTGTCGACGAAGATGGCCGTGGTGATCCACAAGTCCGGCTTCGTCTGGCGGCAGCAGTACACCAACTCCAAGCCCAGCCCGCTGGAGAAGGGCGAGACCACCGACAGCACCGGCTCGGCCGTCTCCTTCTGGCCCGACCCGGACGTCTTCGAGACGATCGACTTCGACTTCCAGACCATCTACCGACGCCTGCAGGAGATGGCCTTCCTCAACCGGGGCATCACCATCCACCTGCTCGACGAGCGGGTCCCGGAGGACGAGGAGGGCAAGACCCGCGAGGTCACCTTCCGCTACGACGGCGGTATCGCCGACTTCGTCCGACACCTCAACGCCTCCAAGAACCCGATGCACAAGACGGTGGTCGAGTTCGAGGCCGAAGAGGAGGGCATGTCCCTCGAGATCGCCATGCAGTGGAACGAGTCGTACGGCGAGTCGGTCTACACCTTCGCCAACAACATCAACACGCACGAGGGCGGCACCCACGAGGAGGGCTTCCGGTCCGCGCTGACCAGCGTCGTCAACCGGTACGGCACCGACAAGAAGCTGCTCAAGGGTGACGAGAAGCTCTCCGGCGAGGACATCCGCGAAGGCTTGGCCGCGATCATTTCGGTCAAGCTGACCAACCCGCAGTTCGAGGGCCAGACCAAGACCAAGCTCGGCAACACCCCGGTGAAGAGCTTCGTGCAGCGGGTCTGCAACGACCGGCTTGTCGACTGGTTCGACCGCAACCCGGCCGAGGCCAAGACGATCATCCAGAAGGCGTCCCAGGCGGCCCGCGCCCGGATCGCCGCCCAGCAGGCGCGCAAGCTGGCCCGACGCAAGTCGCTGCTGGAGTCCGGCTCGATGCCGGGCAAGCTGGCTGACTGCCAGTCGACCGACCCCCGCGAGTCCGAGGTGTTCATCGTCGAGGGTGACTCGGCCGGCGGCTCGGCCAAGCAGGGCCGCGACCCGCGGACCCAGGCGATCCTGCCGATCCGCGGCAAGATCCTCAACGTGGAGAAGGCCCGGATCGACCGGGTGTTGAAGAACAACGAGGTCCAGGCGCTGATCACCGCGCTGGGCACCGGCATCCACGACGACTTCGACATGGAGAAGCTGCGGTACCACAAGGTGGTGCTGATGGCCGACGCGGACGTCGACGGCCAGCACATCCAGACGCTGCTGCTCACCCTGCTGTTCCGCTTCATGCGTCCGCTTGTCGAGATGGGGCACGTCTACCTGGCCGCCCCGCCGCTCTACAAGATCAAGTGGAACAAGAAGGGCGACGACGCCCAGTACGCGTACTCCGACCGCGAGCGGGACGGACTGATCGCGCTGCGCCAGCAGAAGAAGCCGAATGCGAAGCCGGACGACATCCAGCGCTTCAAGGGCCTCGGCGAGATGAACTATCCCGAGCTGTGGGAAACCACGATGAACCCCGCGACGCGTACCCTGCGTCAGGTCACTCTCGACGACGCGGCGACCGCCGACGAGTTGTTCAGTGTGCTGATGGGTGAGGACGTCGAGGCGCGCCGGTCGTTCATCCAGCGCAACGCCAAGGACGTGCGGTTCCTGGATATCTGACGGGCTGCCCCGGATCGGCCGGGCGTCGCTCGGCCGATCCGGCGGTCCACAGAGTTATCCACAGCTTGGCCGGTATCCACAGCGGTTATCCACAGCACGAAAACGACTCTGAGTCTGATAAGGGTACACAGTGACTGATTCGCCCGAGTCCACACCGAACGAGCCAGAGGTCCCCGCCGAGGCCATCGCCGCGGTGGTCGCGCACGACCGGATCGAACCGGTCGGGCTCGAGGTGGAGATGCAGCGCTCCTACCTCGACTACGCGATGAGCGTCATCGTCGGTCGCGCGCTGCCGGACGTCCGGGACGGCCTGAAGCCGGTCCACCGCAAGATCCTCTACGCGATGTTCGACTCCGGCTACCGCCCGGACCGCGGCTACGTGAAGTGCTCCCGCGTCGTCGGTGACGTGATGGGTCAGTTCCACCCGCACGGCGACTCGGCGATCTACGACGCGCTGGTCCGGATGGCGCAGCCCTGGTCGCTGCGCTACCCGCTCGTCGACGGCAACGGCAACTTCGGCTCGCCGGGTAATGATCCGGCTGCCGCCATGCGCTACACCGAATGCAAGCTCGACCCCCTCGCCATGGAGATGCTGCGGGACATCGACGAGGACACCGTCGACCTGCAGGACAACTACGACGGCCGGGCCAAGGAGCCCACCATCCTGCCGTCGCGGATCCCCAACCTGCTGGTGAACGGCTCCGAGGGCATCGCGGTCGGCATGGCCACCAAGATCCCCCCGCACAACCTGCGGGAGATCGGCGCGGCGGTGCAGTGGTGCCTGGAGCACCCGGAGGAGGACGAGGAGACCACCCTCGAAGCCCTGATCGGCATCGTCAAGGGCCCGGACTTCCCCACCTACGGCCTGATCGTCGGCACCACCGCGATCCAGGACGCGTACCGCACCGGTCGCGGCTCGATCCGGATGCGCGCCGTGGTGGAGGTCGAGGAGGACAAGCGGGGCCGCCCCTGCCTGGTCGTCAGCGAGCTGCCCTACCAGGTCAACCCGGACAACCTCGCCGAGCGGATCGCCGAGCTGATCAAGGAGGGCAAGCTCGCCGGGATCGCTGACATCCGCGACGAGTCCTCCGGTCGTACCGGCATGCGGATCGTCCTGGTGCTCAAGCGCGACGCGGTCGCCAAGGTCGTGCTGAACAACCTCTACAAGCACACCCAGCTCCAGGAGACCTTCGGCGCCAACATGCTGGCCCTGGTCGACGGGGTGCCGCGCACGCTCAACCTGGCCCAGTTCATCCGCTACTACGTCGAGCACCAGATCGACGTGATCCGCCGGCGGACCGCGTACCGGCTGCGCAAGGCCGAGGAGCGGGCACACATCCTGCGGGGCCTGGGTAAGGCGCTGGACGCGCTGGACGAGGTGATCGCCCTGATCCGGCGCTCTCCGACGGTGGACGACGCTCGGCAGGGCCTGATCCGGCTGCTGGAGATCGACGAGATCCAGGCGACCGCGATCCTGGACATGCAGCTGCGCCGGCTCGCCGCCCTGGAGCGGCAGCGGATCATCGACGACCTGGCGAAGCTCGAGATCGAGATCGCCGACCTCAAGGACATCCTCGCCAAGCCCGAGCGGCAGCGGAAGATCGTCTCGGAGGAGCTGGGCGAGATCGTCTCCAAGTGGGGCGACGACCGCCGGACGCAGATCATCCCGTTCGACGGCGAGGTCTCGATGGAGGACCTCATCGCCCGCGAGGACGTGGTCGTCACGATCACCCGCACCGGGTACGCCAAGCGGACCAAGGTCGATCTGTACCGCTCGCAGCGGCGCGGCGGCAAGGGCGTCAGCGGCGCCACGCTGCGGCAGGACGACATCGTCAGCCACTTCTTCGTCTGCTCGACCCACGACTGGATCCTGTTCTTCACGAACAAGGGCCGCGTCTACCGGGCCAAGGCGTACGAGTTGCCGGAGGCCAGTAGGGTAGCCAAGGGCCAACACGTGGCCAATCTGCTCGCCTTCCTGCCCGACGAGCAGATCGCGCAGATCATCGAGATCCCGAACTACCAGGTAGCCCCCTATCTGGTACTGGCCACGAAGAACGGCCTGGTGAAGAAGACGCGGCTCGAGGAGTTCGACTCCAACCGTTCCGGCGGCATCATCGCGATCAACCTGCGCGATGAGGACGAGCTGGTCGGTGCTGCGCTGGTTGCGCCGGAGAACGACCTGCTGCTGGTCTCCAAGAAGGCACAGGCGATCCGGTTCAACGCCTCGGACGAGGCGTTGCGGCCGATGGGCCGGGCCACCTCCGGTGTGATCGGCATGCGCTTCACGGACGACGACGTCCTGCTCGCCATGGAGGTCGTGCGGGAAGGTTTGGACGTTCTGGTGGCCACGAACGGGGGATACGCGAAGCGGACCCCGATCGAGGAATACCCGGTGCAGGGCCGGGGAGGTAAGGGCGTGTTGACTGCAAAGATCACCGAACGGCGCGGTGGTCTGGTTGGCGCTGTGGTGATCGATCCGGACGACGAGCTGTTTGCGATCACCAGCAACGGTGGTGTCATTCGGACTCCGGTGAAGCCTGTACGGCGTACGCGTGACCGGAACACAATGGGGGTCAAGCTGATGGACCTCCCGGACGGCGTGACTATCGTGGCGATTGCTCGCAATGCCGACGAGCCTGACGAACAGGACTAGTTGAATGACGGAGACACAGGCGAAGTCGGGGAACACGGGGACCTCGGCCAAACCGGTCGACGAGGAGGCCGCCAAGGGCGGCACACCAGCGACCGGCCGCGCGGCCGTGGGCCGGGCGACGGTCCCCGCCGACGCGCCTGCCCCGAAGTTCACCAGGGCTCCAGGTATGACACCCCCGCCGGAGCAACCGGGCGAGGACGGCGAGTCCGGCGACAAGACCGAGGCGTCCAACGCCGAGGCGCCGACGTCGGCCGCCGCCAACCCTCCGGGTCCGGCGGCGGCACCCTCGGCACGTCCGGCGACCACCCAGCCGATCGGTCTCCGGCCCGGTCAGGCCGCGTCAGCCGGGTCCACCGGCACCCAGCCGCGGATCACACCCGGAATGACCCAGCCACAACCGGACGCGGCGCGGGCGACCGCCACCGCCGGCCGCCCGGCCAGCGGCGGTGGCCTGCCACCGGGGATCGGCAACGCCTCCGCCGTCGGCGCAGCCCGCGTCGGTGACGCGGTGCGTGCGGCGCGTACGTCGGTGAGTTCGGCCGCCTCCCGCGGACCGCGACGGGCCCGGCTGAACCTCAAGCGGATCGACCCGTGGTCCGTGATGAAGTTCGCATTCGCGGTGTCGGTGGTGCTCTTCATCGTCGTGGTGGTGGCCACCTCGGTGCTCTACCTGGCGCTGGACGCGATGGGTGTGTTCCAGAGCGTCAACGAGAGCCTGAGCGACCTGGTCAACGCCGGCGGTGGGCAGAGCACCAGCGGCTTCCAGATCACCGCCAAGGGCGTGATCCTCAGCTCGGCACTGATCGGCCTGGTCAACGTGGTGCTGTTCACCGCGCTGGCCACCCTCGGCGCGTTCGTCTACAACGTCTGCGCCGACCTGGTCGGCGGGATCGAGCTGACCCTCGCCGAGCGGGACTGAGTGACCGGGACGCCGGGGCCACCGCGGAAAGCGGTCGCTCCGGCGTCCCGTACTCGGGTAGGTTTTGCAGGCGGCGACGGGCCTGGCTCGCAAGCCGGACCCCGATTTGGGGCCGGCGGAGCGGATGGGTTAATCTTGCTCGTCGCAACGCGGGGCTATAGCTCAGTCGGTTAGAGCGCAGAGCTGATAACTCTGAGGTCGATGGTTCGATTCCATCTAGCCCCACCGCATGTCGTCCGACGGTAGTCGAGCGCGAGGGGTCGCCCCATGTTCAAGAAGCTGCTGATTCTGGCTGGCGTCGTCGGTGTGGCTGCCGTCGTGTTCAACAAGATCAAGGCGTCGAACGACGAGCGTGCCCTGTGGCACGAGGCGACCACCGCGCCCGACCTGCGCTGACGTTCGCGCCGCGCGCGACAGCCGCCGCGCAATTCGCGGGGCCCTAGCTCAACTGGCAGAGCACTGCCTTTGCAAGGCAGGGGTTAGGGGTTCGAGTCCCCTGGGCTCCACCAGCACTTTCACCGGTTGACCTCGGGTCCGAGTACAGCCATCCGTACAGCCAAGCCGTCACGTCGTCCCCTCCTGGGCGAGAATCCGGTCGATGGCCGAGGCAGCGTGACGAGCCTGCGCCGGCAGGACGTGCCCGTAGGTGTCGGCCGTCATCCGGATTGTGGAGTGCCCGAGCAGTTCCATCACCGTCCGCAGCTCCTCGCCCTGATCGAGCAGGAACGTGGCGAACGCGTGTCGCAGGTCGTAGGTGCAGCCAGTCCAACCCGGCCGTCGCGCGGAGCTGCTCGAAGCGCCGGTTAACATTCCGCGGCTCCATAGCCGTGCCGATGGTGCTGGCGAAGACCAAGCCCAGATCCGACCACACCTCCCCGGCCGCGAGCCGTTCCTTGGCCTGGCGCACGCGCGGTGCCTCCAACGCGCGAACGGCCAGAGCCGACAGCGGCAGCGGACGGGCCGATCGGTGCGTCTTCGGTGGCACGAACACCAACCCGTGATCCGTTCGCTGGAGCGTCTGCCGAACGAACAGCGCCTGTCCCGGTAGGTCGATGTCCGACCATCGCAGGCCCAACAGCTCAGCCCGCCGCAGCCCAGTTGCCAGCGCCACGACGAACAGCGATTCCAGCCGATCCCCGGTCAGGACCGACAACAGCGTCTTGGCCTCCTCGGGCGTTAGGGCACGTCGCTCGGTGCGGCCGAGAGCCGGCGGCTTGGCTGCCTTGGCGACGTTGCGCGCGACCAGGTCCATCCGCTCAGCGTCGGCCAGGGCGACCCGTAGCACGGCGTGCACCTTGATGATGCTGGCCGGCGCTAGCTTCCCGCGCAGCTCAGTGAGGAACCGCTGCACGTCCCGGGGCGTCAGCCGGTCGAGCTTGACCCGACCGAGGCCCGGCACCAGGTGCTTGCTCACGGCCAGGCGGTAGCGCACCAGCGTTGACGGCCGAGTGCCGTCGTGCGCCTTCACGTCCCGCAGCCACTCGGTCAACCAGGCTTCCAGGGTCCGAGGCTGTGCGGAGAGGTCGACGCCGAGCTGAAGTTGGCGCCGCAGCTCGTCCCGCTTCCGGACCGCCTCAGCCTCGTTCTTGGCGTAGACGTACTTCCGCTTCCGTTTGCCGTCGATCCAGCCGAGGTCGACCACCGCAACCCACGTGCCCGGCCGCTGCTCGTACACCGAGCCCTCACCATGAGAACGCCGCCGTCGGCCGGTCATGCCGCGAACTCCTCATCCGCCGCCAAGAACTCATCAAGGCGGCCCGCAAGCGGGCCGCCCCGGCCCGGCCCCGGCCTGCTGGCGACCTTCGGCCGGCATCGGCCGGGCCGGCCGGCCACGCTGGCGGATGACAAGACCTTTGAATACTCGGGGCGCTGCCCCGAACCCCGGCCCTCCTGAGATCCGCCCTAACGAGCCCCGGAAGACTTCCTCGCACGCAACTGCGCCACAAACTTCGGGTACTCCGGCCCGTCGAGTCCTAGTCGGGATTCGTCAAGGCGCTTCATCAGTGCCGCGTAGTGCCTATCGAATCCGGGCTGTGAAACGACAAGCAGATGCACAAGTTCGCCCACGATGCCAATGAGCTTCTTCCTGCTTTCAATGGCGCAGTAGTTCAGGGGGGCCGGCGCCGGATCCGACAGAAAATCGTTTTCCTTGCGGCTCTTCAAGCGCCATGCCCACTGAGCGTGGGCCGTCTTGTTACGGTCCTCGGTGACCGGCCGCAAGTCGCCTGACAGCAGGGATTGGACTTCCTGGAATCGAATGAACGTAGGCAGGCCAAGTGACGCCTCGTCCACCGGGAGGTGCATCAACACTGCGTAGTGGCGACGGAAGGCCATTTCCACTGCTTCTAGCCATCTGTCGGCCTGGTTGCTCACACGCCAGATAATCTGGCGTTCGCGGTCGTTGAAGCCGTTGGGGTCGGCGATGACTTTGCGGAGCCGGGCCTCGGCGGACATCCCGAGCATTAGCATGTGCAGCCGGGCAAGGGTCTCGGTAGCAGCTTGGTCATTACTTCGGATTGCTTGCTTATGCGCCCGTTCGACTTGTACCAGGCCGCGCTGGATAGCGGCCAAGTTCTCGCTATGTTTCTCGAACTCACGAGAAGTCTTAAACAAGGACGGCCCCTCGACACCTAAACGCCACGCCGCACGCACCTGTCATACGGCCTGGCGTCCAGGAGTCGAACCTGGTGGCTCTTCCAGTTTTGGAAGCGCGCTCCGAGCGCCCACGCCCGAGCACAAGCTACTTCAACGTTCCAGAGTTGTACAGGGCCCCACGGCCGTGCCGCCGTACAGTCAAGATCACCTCTACCTCAACGCCCCCGACAGCAGTAGACGGGCTAATTAGGGAAGCAGACACCTGACCAGCCGTTTATGACCTTGCTCTGATCCCGGGCCGTACCGGGCTTCTGGTGCCCACGCCTGGCAGATGGCATCGAGGCTCGTCCGATAGGGATGCCCCGCCTTGTCGCCCTGGTCCTGGCCCGCTCTCCACGGCGCCTGGGTGCGCGGCAGGTGGGATGACGAGTACTCAGCCCACTGCGCAGGGCCGGCGACGAGTGGCGCCGAGGCGTACCGCCGGCAACGTTACCGCCGGAAGCTCCATCTTTCGGTGCGGATCAAGCCGAGGAAGTCAATGCAGGAGATTCCCAGGGCCTGGCAAACGTCCGGAATGCGTGGGCGCTCAAGAGAGCCCAAGGCGACTTCGTTAGTAACGACCGTGCATTTGCGGACTCGCGCTAATGCGATGACGAATGGGTCGGCTTGACTCCGGCCCTTCTGGGTGTTCACCAGCCTGGGATGTGCCTGCAAAATGGTGCGTACGGCGAGCTGATTATCTAAATCTGCTTCACAAAAGAGCTGTGGTCGCTCTTTCGCCCAAGCATAGAGTTCGTCATCCTTCTTCTTTAGTTCTTGCCGAACTTCCTCTGAAGCTTTAAGGCGCCCCAGTGATATCAGCTCATCGATTCCATGCCACAGTCCCGGAAAGACGTCCTGAGGATAGCGCCTATGCCAAGCCTCAATTATCGAGCTGGTGTCGATGCTGTAGGTGACTGGCAACTATGCTGCCCTCCCGAATGCCTCGTCAGCTATCCTTTTCAGGTGCTGAACCTTGACGCCGAGATAGCTGGCGGCCTCCAGAGTGTCGATCGCATCATGCGCGTAAGCATGGCTGACGAGACGCACGAAACCCTTGCCTAGGTTACGAGCCTTGACGCGATAGTAGCCAGGGCCACCGGGGTTTTCCTTCTGCTGCTCCTTCTGCTGGGTGCGCTCGCGCTCGTATATGGCGAGGTATTCCCTCCGTCGCCGTTGGTAGTAGGACAGAGTTGTTTTGTTAAGCGTGAGGAGTCTGCGCAGCACGGCCTCTTCACTAACGCCGTACTTTCTGGCGAGAGAGTCAAGCACACTGCTTTCCCAGTTCTCGTGGCCATCTGGAGCAGCGCTTACAACCACTTCACTGAGCAGTGCCTCGGCTGGCATGAGGGCAGAAGCGGCAGCTTGATTGCAAAAAGCCTCAAGGCGATCCTCTGGCGTTCGCGGCCGGCTTGCATTCTCTTGATCACACAAACCGCTCTGCCGTAGCGCCAAGTGAGCGTACTCGTGCAGAAGCGAGAAGGTTTTGCCTCGGACAAAGTCACCGCCATTGACGGCAACGACTGGGAACTCTTCGGCATAGATGCTGAATCCGCGCATCTCCTCGACGCTGATTTTCTCGGTCTGGATTACTAGGACGCCATTATCCTCTAGTGCTCTTATCCAGCCACCGAGAGCTCTGTATTTCTCGTTCCATGTCCCTTGTTCCTTGAGCGTCACCCCAAGTGCAGAACGCATTGTTGAGCCGAGGCGCTCTGCGTCGTTGGTCTGCACGGGAGTCGCCGGCTTCCAGGAAGTTGGGATCTGCTCGCCCATCCGTCGAGAGATCTCAAGCGCTGATTCGCGCTGGTCCTGTGCTCGCCGATATTCGAAGTGAAGAGGAGCGGTCCAATCCTCCGATGTGGGGGCTGGGAGGCGGCGGAAGTCGTGCAGTGCATCGAACCCACTTGGAGGGGCGTCCAAGAAGAAGACGGCTAACGGCCGCTTGTATACCTCGGACATCTTCCGGAGCTGAGCCATCGTGGGAGCGGCTACGCCTTGCTCCCACGCCTCAAGCTTTGCGATCGGCTGGGCCAGCTTACTTGCAGCCTCTTCCAGCGACATGCCAACGGATCGGCGTGCCCACTCAAGCACAGATGGCTCTACGATCGCGGTTGGGGTTCGCCCTCCCATTGGCCCTCCTGGCGATCGTTACGCAGCGTGTGATCCAAATTACCGAAGTAGTAGCGGACGCGCTACCTCTAGTTGGCACCGATCAAAGAGACAGTGAGCAGTCCTAAAACAACTAACGGCCGCACTTGATTAACGCTCTGACCTGCCCACGGTCACCGGTTGAAGGAGCTTGCGCCGCTTCTCGCTGGTGGGAACACGCTTCTTTTGTCAGATTGCGGGCAGTCTAGTTGACATCTAGACGCGGCTCGGCCCAACTGCTCATCAGGCCAACGCACCATCCGGCGGCCGTCAAGGGCTGTACAGCCATCCGTACAGCCAAGCCGAGCGACGGGCGCAGCCCGAGGTCGACGGAAGCCGACACGACGAGCAGGTCAGCTACGGTCACCGACGCTGATCGACAGCAGTCTTGATCTTTGCAAGGCAGGGGTTAGGGGTTCGAGCCCCCTGGGTTCCACCAGCACTTCCCTCGGTTGATCTCGGTCCGAGTGCCGCCATTCCGCGCGGTGAGGTCGACCCCGAGCTGAAGTTGGCGCCGGTCAAATAGTCGAGGTCGCCTTGGTCGATCGCCGCGCCGTACTCGTCCGGGTCGAGCGGTCCAGTACCGCGTCAGGAACGGCTTCAGGTCGAGGGCACTGAGGGCGGCGGCGATGCTGCACAGTCTTGGCCCGGCTCGCCGTCAGCAGGAAGTCAGCCAGACACTCGGAATGACCGGTAGTCCCTGACCCGCGACGGCAGCTTCGTCCGCTCCAATGCCATGAACAACGCCGACTGGCGATGGTTCATCCCACGCCCGCTGTCTGGCGCGCAAGCCAAAGCCTCTGGGCCGCCCTTGATTGACCCTGGCAGCCGCGAACCACGTCTGACCCACCAGCGTCCGTACGAGCCGGCACGGTTCGCGTGATGTTGTGGGCCGGGGCGCACAAGCTACTCAACCCCAGCGGCGGACGGGTCTCGGGAAGGAGACTGTCGCCGAGGACGGCGAACAGCCGTGCTGATTGCGGTCATAAAGTGTAGCTGACGAACTCGTTGCCGACGATATGTAGACAGCAATAGACCTGGTTCCCCACTCGACCGGTTTCTCGGCACACCATGGGCCCGAAGAAGCCGTCAGCTTGCGAATCCCCAGCTCAGTACCACTGGCGATCGATTACCCAGGGGTCGTTCGCGATGGCGGGCGCTGACAAGCTCCTTAAGCTCTGCTACGTTATGCCAATTGAACGCGGTGCGCTGCGGCCAGCGCTGCTAGAGGCGCATTCTGTACGGATCGGGGGATCCCTTGAAAAAGCATGCACTTGGTCGTGCTCTGCTCACGGTCGGCGCAATAACCGGCGCAGTTGTTTTGCCTGCCGCACCTGCTTCGGCGGCTCAGGTTGGCTGCGTTATTAAGAGCGCGGTCAGCTGCTCGACCGGCTACGCCCCGAACACTACGACCAAGATCGCCATGGCGGTTTATCCGGTGAGTGCCGGTACGATCACCTGCCGGGCCTATGACAGTGGCGGCAACCAGCGCGCGGCGCTTCCGAACAGCACCAGGGGCAGTGCCATAATTCAGAACTTCACTGTTCCGAGTGGCCGCTATTTCATGGTGTGTGTCCGGCCGTCCGGCACCAGTGGAGGCAGCGGCTTCCTCTACGACACCTATTTCATCGGTAGCTGATCCGTACGCTCGAAATTCGAGCGTATTGAGCTAACACGCGGCGCCGGGTGGCTGACGACATTTTCAGCCGCCCGGCGTTGTGCGCGCTTCAACCGGATCAGCAAGGCAAGTGCCAACCAAGTAGCAAACAGAGCGCGGTTGACGTTTCTGTCTGCCGATGATTACCGCCGCCGGTTGGCCGACAGGCGGCGATTCGCGTACTCCGGCGACCGGTCTCTGGCTCCGGTGCCGGGCCGGAGCCCCTGGCGTCGACAGTGCGGTCAGGCGGGTGGCGTGAGCGGGACGGTCTCGCCGCGGGCGATGGTGCGTACCTGCTCTACCCAGCCACGACGGCGGGCCTCGTCGACGAAGTGCGCCAGCGGTGAGCGGAACACCGGGTAGTCGTCGTAGTGGATCGGCACGGTTAGCCGCGGGCGGATCAGCTCCACCAGGTCCGCCCCCTGGCGGGCGTCCATGGTGAGCAGGATCCCGGCGACCTTCGTGCCGCCGAGGTGGATCAGCATCGCGTCGATGTCCGGGTAGCGTTCCGGGATGGCGGTGAGTTGTGGCCGGTTGAGGGTGTCGCCGGTGACGTAGAGCCGGAACTCCCGCCGCCCGGAGCGTTCTACGTCGATCATCGTGCCCATCACGTCCGGCATCAGCAGGTCAAGCGCTCCCGGGCCGTGCTGGCCAGGCATCGAGGTCAGCCGCACTGTCGTACCGTCGCGGTGCAGCTCCCGGGACGACCAGGTCGGCAGGCCCTGGGCGGCCTGGAAGCCCCAGCGGCGCAGCTTGCGTTCCGCCGCCGGGGTGGTGACGATGGGCAGCTCACGGTCCAGTTCCCGACGGGCCACCCGGTCGAAGTGGTCGCCGTGCAGGTGGGAGAGGACCACCGCGTCCAGCTCTGGGAGCTGGGCGATCCGCATCGCCGGGTCCGTGCGTCGGCGCGACCACAACCCCTTGCCCAGGTACGCCCGCTGACCCCGGTGCAGGAAATTCGGGTCGGTCAACAGGGTGAGGCCGCCGATCCGCAGCACGGTCGTTGCGGTACCGATGAACGTGACCTGGGGTTGTTCCGCCATCATGCCCATCTTCTTTCGCTACCCCAGCGAGCTGTCGGCATGCGGCTCAACCGTTGGTACCAGCGGGATCGGGTGGATGTACCTCCGGGAGGCGTTCCACCAGCTTGGTGAGCGCGCCGTTGGCGAAGGTCGCGCCGAGCGCCGACCCGGCCCCGATGGTCCAGCCGACCGGCCCGAGCGGGGTGCAGCCGAAGAACTGGCTCACCCCCGGGGTCTGCACCACCACGGCCAGGACGCCCAGTGACGCCGCCGTGGAAGCCAGCACGGTCGGGCTGGTGCCGCCGGCCAGGATGGTCTGCCCGAGTTGGGTGCCGACCAGCGAAACCAGGGCGACGGTGCCGGCCCGCTGCCGGCGTCCGGTGTAGCGGGCCAACGTCCAGCCCGCGGTGGCGCCCAGCGTGGTGGCTGCCGCCCGCAGCCCGATCTCCCTGGTGAGGCTCTCGCCGAGCGCCGTGTCCGGACCCTCCTTGAGGAGAGTGTCGGTCCGGTCCGACGCGGGTGGCCGCACCGCGATGGCCAGCGCCGGCGCGAGGTCGGTGAGCAGGTTGACCAGCAGGAGCTGTCGTCCGGTGAGCGCGGAACGCCCGGTCGCGGCGGCGGTGAGCACACTGAACGCGATCTCGCCGAGGTTGCCGCCGACCAGGATGCTGAGCGCGTGCCGCACCGACGACCACATGGCCCGCCCTTCGATCAGGGTGGCGATGATGGTTTCCAGCCGGTCGTCGGTGACCACCAGGTCGGCTGCGGCGCGGGCGGCCGGGGTGCCCCGTTGACCGAGGGCGATGCCGACGTCGGCCAGCCGGATCGCCGGGGCGTCGTTGGCGCCGTCGCCGGTCATCGCGACGGTCCGTCCGCACTTCTGCAACGCCTGGATGATCCGCACCTTGTGCGCAGGGGTGCAGCGGGCCACCACGTCGGTGTTGGCCAGCCGGTCGGCGAGCGCGTCGTCGTCCAGCTGGTCGAGTTCAGCGGCGGTCACCACCCGCTGCTCGTCGTGTTCGCTGATGGTGGCGGCGATCGCCTCGGCGGTGGCCGGGTGATCACCCGTGATCATGATGGTGTGCACGCCGGCCTGCCGGATCCGGCGTACCGCCGGGGCTGCGCTCTCCCGGACGCCGTCCGCCAGAGCCAGGAAGCCCACGAAGGTCAGCCCTCGCACGTCGGAGTCGGTCACCTTCGGGTCGTTCACCGGGCACTCCGCGACGGCGAGGATCCGGTTTCCCGCACCGGCCCGGTCGGCGAGCATCCGCTCCAGCTCGGCGCGGCCGGCATCGTCCAACGGCGCCTGACGACCGTCCATGCGTCGGGACGAACAGCGCGGCAGCACCGTCTCCGGAGCACCCTTGACGCTCAACAACAGGTGGCCATCGGTCTGTCCGATGCTCGCGTGGTAGCCGCGGGACGGCTCGAACGGCAGCCCGCCTGCGGCCCGCCAGCCGGAGGCGCCGGTCTGCTCCGTCACCCCGGCCTCCCCGGCGCCCCGACGGACCGCCCGGTCGGTCTGCAACGCCAACTCCTCCGGATTCTTCGCGGCCGGGGTGGCCCGCAGCGCCGCGGCCAGCGTCATCCGGAGCCGGTCGTCCAAGCGGTCCAGCGAGGCGTACCGGTCGCCGACGCTGTCGCCGACCCCGGCCAGCAGCAACTGGCCCTCGGTGAGGGTGCCGGTCTTGTCGAAGCAGAGCACGTCCACCCGGCCCAGCGCCTCGATCGTGCGCGGGTTGCGGACCAGCGCGCCGTGCTCGGCCAGCCGCCGGGCCGCGGCCAGCTGCGCCGCGCTGACCAGGAACGGCAGCCCCTCCGGCACCGACGCAACGGCGAGGTTCGCGGCGGTCGCCGCCGTTTCGGCCAGGGGTACGCCTCGAAGCAGGCCCGCCCCGGCCACCGCCACCGCCGAACCGGCCGCCAGCGGGATGGCGGCGCTGGTCAACGCGCCCAGCCGAGCCTCCACCCCACTGGTGGGGGGCGCCTGCCGCACCAACGCCAGGCTGCGCCCCGCCTCGGTGTCGTTGCCGGTCGCCACCACCACGGCGGTGCCGTGCCCGGCGGCGACCGTGGTGCCCTCGTAGAGCATCGAGTGCCGGTCGGCGATGGCGGCGGCGACCACCGGTCGGTTGGACTTGGCGACCGGCAGCGACTCGCCGGTCAGCGACGACTCGTCGGCCTCCAGTCCCACCGACTCGAGCACCCGGCAGTCGGCGGGCACCGAGTCGCCCGGTTCGAGGGCGATGACGTCTCCGAGGACCAGGTCTTCGGCGGCGAGAACCTGCTCCCCGCCGTCCCGGCGGACCCGGGCGGTCACCGCCGACCGCGACAGCAACTCCGCCAGCGACCTCTCCGTGTTGCGCTCGTGCACCGCGCCGATCAGGGCGGACCCACCGACCACGCTGCCCACCAGCGCGGCGTCGACCAGTGAGCCGAACGACGCGGAGAGCACCGCCCCGGCGGCCAGCACCGGCGTGAGCGGGTTGGACAACTCGTCCACGAAGGCACGCAGCAGCCCCCCACTTCCGGGGGCGGTGCCGCCGTCGTCACCGGAACCGTGGCGTCGGCGCTGCGCCTCGGCGCTGGTCAGGCCGTCCGGGGTGGAGCGCAGGTGGTCGAGCACGGTGCCGGCCGGCATCAGATGCCATGCGGTTGCCACGGGCGCCGGGGTGTCCGACTGGTCGTGCAACCGGCGGGCCTGCCAGACGCCGTTGGCAAAGGCCAGCCCGGCCGCGCCGTTGACTGCGACGAGCGCCCGGTGCGGCAGTTGGGTCGGTGGGGCGGTGAACGCGCCGAGCGCCCCGAGACCGGTGCCGGCCATGGCCAGCCGGATGTTCTGCTGGGCCGTGCGCCGCGCCACCCCGGTCGCCTCGATCACCAGCGCCACCACCCGCAGGTCGGCACCGACCAGCAGGTGCGCCCCCCACGGCGGCAGCTCCTCCGGCGCGGCGAACCCGAGACCGCAGTCGGACGCGCCGAGTGCCTTGCGGTCCGCGGAAACCAGCATCACCACAGCGCCGTCGCGCTGCAACGCGCGTACCGACTCGGCCAACTGGTCCCCGCCGGGGAGTATCGCGTCGGCGAAGCCGTACCGCTGCTCGTCACCGCCGGCGACGACCACCCGCAGGCCGGCATGTCGGGCGGCGGAGGGCAGGCCGTCGACGCCGGGCGCGGGTTCCGGCTCTACCCGCAGGAGGGCGGCGAGCCGTTCGCCGTTGGCGAGGCCGAGGAGTTGGCCTCCGGCCGAGCGCAGCCGGGCCGCGTCCGGGATGTCGTCGAGGTCGCTCGCGGGCATCCGGTCCAGCGGCCCGAGTCGCCAGCCGTCCGCCGTGCGGGACGCGGACGGGTCGTCCGGGTCGAACAACGCGAAGGCCCGCTCGGCCACCTGGTCGACGTCCGCGTCGGGGGCCGGCGCGAGGTCGGCCAGGACGCCCCGGTCCGAGCCGAGCACGGCGGCGTCGAGCACGAGCGTGTCGATCCGGTCCAGTTCGCGCAGCACACTCCGGTCCATCGCGATCACACCACGCCGGGCCAGCATCCGGCCGAGCTGAGCCGCGTACCCCTCACGACCGCTGCCCGGCGCCTTCGGCAGCGCGGACAGTCCCAGCGCGGTGGCCCGCTTCGGCCCGGCGAACGGCACCGCCGCCGCACCCGCGGCCGCACCGGCGGCGAGCATGCGGTTGATGTACCGCTCGACCGGGCCGTCCGGCTTCGGCCGCGGACGTTCGATCACCGGCCAGCGGGCGGTGGCCCGTTCGGCGTCGCCGGTCAGCCGTGGTTCGGCCTTTTCCCAGGCGGAGAGTTGGGCCCGGTCCTCACCCCACTGCACGACCCGTTGGGCACCGTCCAGGACGATGCCCGTCCACCGGCCGGTCAAGCCCTGCACCACCGCCTCGGCCAGCGGAAACAGGATGTCGGCGCGCGGGTCGGAGCGCAGCCGTCTGCCGAGGAGCCCGTGCAGCTTCGGCTGAAGGTCCACTGCGGAGAGCAGGCCGGCCACCTCACCGGGCAGCGGCGCGAACGGCAGGATCCGGGTGGCCGCCGAGATGGTCAGGCCCAGTGCGTCCGAGGCGAGCGCGCCGAGGGTGCGCGGAGTTCGCGGCCCTTCCTCCGGTGGGTGCGGAGGCGGGATCTCCGGGTCGGGTTCGTGGTCGCAGGTCCGCTCGACGCGGTCGATGGTGGCGATCAGGTCCCGCAACGTCGGCTCGGGGGTCTGGACGGCCACCACCACCCGTCCGGAGGGTGCGTTGACCCGGGCCCAGGCCACCCCGGGCAGCTGCTCCAGCGCGCCCTCCACCTGACGGGCCAGCCGGTTGCCACCGTCCTGGCAGACACCGTGCACCTCGATGTGGTGCCGGCCCGGCCGGGACCAGACCCGACGCCGCGTCAGCCCGGCCGTGCGGGCCAGCCGGACCGCAGCCGAGGTGACCGACCGGGACGCCTCGCCGAACAGGTGCGGCACGCCGAAGGACGGCAGGATGCGGCCGGCAGCGCGGCCCGCCGCCGTCATCGAGGCGTACGACTGGACGGGCGCCGGCCCGGCTCCCGGTTGCCGCTCGTCCTGACCTTGGTCATGTCGTCCTCCCACCGCACCGATGTCCGGCGGCCTGGCTTCCCGACCTGCCATCCGTTATGCCCCCTGAGTGGCGGAATTTTCCGCCGTCGCTGGCGCATGGACGCGATGGGCCGTGGAACCCGACGACCATCACCGGACACGGGGAGGCCGGCATGAGCACGCTGACGCGACATCTCAACGGTTCGCGGGAGAACGTCACGATGTACAACCGGCGGGTGCAACTGCCGATGCTGGGTGAGGTGGCGGTGCCGCCACCGGACAAGGTCGTCTACTACGCCGGGCTCGGAGTGCTCGCCGCGCTCCAGGTCATCGAGTGGCCGATCGCTGTGGTGATCACCGCTGGTCACGTGCTGGCAGACCAGCATTTTTCCGGACTGGTGCGCGGTGTCGGCGAGGCGCTGCAGGACGCCTGACGAGAGCCGGGTCACCGGACGGTTGACATGAATCAGGGTTGAGGTCGCATGCTCGGTCGATGCCGAGCACAGCCGTCACCGACCCACCCGCCGCACCGGGACTCTTCGCACCCCGACTGCGCGCCATGACGGTGGGCAGCGTCGCGCTGATCTCACTCCTCGCGTTCGAGGCGTTGGCGGTCGGCACGGCGATGCCGACCGTCGCGCGCAGCCTGGACGGGTTGGCGCTGTACGGAATCGCGTTCGGCGGCCCGTTCGCCACCGGTGTGCTGGCCATGGTGGTGTCCGGCATCTGGTGCGACGCGCGGGGACCCAGGGGGCCGATGTGGCACGGCGTCGCCTGGTTCGTGGTCGGGTTGCTGATCGCCGGGACCGCCCCCGTGATGAGCGCGCTGGTCGTCGGGCGGGTCGTGCAGGGTTTTGGCTCCGGGCTGCTCTCGGTGGCGCTCTACGTGATCGTCGGGCAGGCGTACCCGCAGGACCTGCACCGGCGGATCTTCGCGGCTTTCGCGGCGGCGTGGGTCGTACCGTCGCTGGTCGGGCCGGCGGTTGCCGGCCTGATCGTGCAGCACCTGGGCTGGCGGTGGGTCTTCCTGGCGGTGCCGGCGGTGGCGGTGCCGGCGGGGTTGCTGATTCATCCCGGCCTGCGGTCGCTGGGCCGGAGTGCGGCGGCGAGCCCGCCGACGGGTGCGGCGGCACGGATCGGTTGGGCGTGCGGGGCCGCGGTGAGTGCCGCACTGCTGCACATCGGGGGACAGCAGCGCGGCATCACGGCCCTGGTTCTTGTCGCGTCCGCCGTGGTCGGCCTGATGGTCTGTGCCCCGCGCCTGCTGCCGGCCGGGTTCCTTCGGGCCGCACGGGGGCTGCCCACCGTCGTGGGGCTGCGTGGCCTGGCGTCGGCGGCCTTCGTCGGCAGCGAGGTGGTGATCCCGTTGATGCTCTCCCGGGAACGAGGTTTCTCGCCGACCGCGGCCGGGCTGGTCCTCACGGTCGGCGCGCTGGCCTGGTCGGCGGGCTCCTGGTTGCAGGGCCGGATCCCGGTGCCGGCGTCGCGGGCCAGTCTGCCGCGAGCCGGGTTGAGCTGCATCACCGTCGGCACCGCGACTGTGGCGCTGGCCGTCCGGCCCGAGCTGCCGGTGGCCGTCGCCGTGGTCGGTTGGGCGATCGCCGGCCTGGGCATGGGGTTGCTCTACCCGCCGTTGTCGGTGCTCACCCTGGAGTTGTCCGCGCCGGGTGAGCAGGGCCGCAACAGCTCGTCACTGCAACTGAGCGACTCCCTCTTCGCGGCGACCGTGCTCGCGCTGACCGGGGCCGTGCTGGCCGCAGGAAATGCGCCGGGCCCGGCCAGCTACACGACGACGCTCGTGGTCACCGCGGGGCTGGCGCTGCTCGGGGCGCTGCTGGCCGGTCGGGTCGTGGTGGGCGGGGGTGTGCGACTGGCCGGGTGATCCGCGGATTCGGCAGCGTCCCACCTGCCCGTGCCGGAAGGATGGCGGGCGATGAACCTCCTGACCATTCTGCCGCTCGCCGTGGTCATGGTCGCCGGGACGCAGTTGGTGGTGGCGGTCTTCCTGGCCTCGTCGGATCGGCCCCGGGCGGCGTCGCTGGGCTTCCTCGCCGGCGCGGGGCTGGTGGTCGCCGCGGGGGTGACCGTCGCCTGGCTGGTGACCAAACTGGTGGGCGGAGCGGCCGCCGACGCCAGCGCCGTCGCCGGGAAGGTCGATCGCGGCCCCGCCATCGACCTTGTGGTGCTGGCCCTGCTGGTGTGCCTGGCCGTGCTGATCTGGGTCCGCCGGGACCGCTCCGGACCGCCGCGCTGGCTGGGCAGCATCGAGCACGCCGGTCCGCCGCAGGCGCTGCGGCTGGGTGCGCTGCTCTTCGTGGCGACGCCGACCGACGACCTGACCATGGCCACCGTCGGCGCGAGCGTGGCCCGACACGATCTGCCGTGGTGGCACCTGGTGCCGTTCGTGCTGCTCACAGTGCTCCTGCTCGCGCTGCCGCTGCTGGCGTTGCTGCTGTTGGGGAGCAGGGCCTCGCGGGTGCTGACCCAGATGCGGGAATGGGCAGAGGGGCACGCCTGGATCGTCAACGAGATCGTGATCGCGTTCTTCGCGCTGCTCACCGTGTTGGACCTGATTCGATCGGGATGAGTGGCCGCCCGTCGTCACGGGTTGCCGCGATGTTTCGTCAGCCACGCAGAGGTCGGACCGGTTTGTAGGAGGACGAGATGAAGGTTCTGGTCACCGGGGCGTCCGGCAATCTGGGCCGTGCGGTGCTGGGCCGGTTGCGCGACGACGGGATCAGCCTCCGGACCACCAGCCGCCGGCCGCCCGCCGGCTCGGACGTGGAGTGGGTGGCGAGCGACCTGGCCACCGGGGACGGGCTGACCGAGGCGGTGACCGGCGTGGACGCCGTGCTGCACCTGGCGTCCGCGCCGCGGGGTCGGCAGACCTACCAGGTCGACGTGTTGGGCACCCGCCGACTGGTGGTGGCCGCCGGCACGGCCGGTGTGGGGCACATCGTCTACATCTCGATCGTCGGGGTCGATCGGGTGCCGATCCCGTACTACCGGCACAAGCTCGCCGCCGAGCAGGTGATCGCGGCCGGTCCGGTGCCGTGGTCGGTGCTGCGGGCCACCCAGTTTCCCCAGTTCCTGGACGAGATGCTGACCGCCTGCGCGCGACTCGGCCCGGTGATCGGGGACCGGGCGGTGCTCGCCCAACCGGTCGACCCGGGCGAGGTGGCGGCGCGGTTGGCGGCCCGACTGGTCGCCGGCCCGTTGGGCGGCATCGAGGAGCTGGGTGGGCCCCAGGTGCTCCGTTTCGACGATGCCGCCAGGGCGTGGCGGTCGGCCCGAGGCTCACGCCGGCCGCTGCTGCCGGTGCGGATTCCCGGCCGGCTCGGTCGCGAGCTGCGGGCCGGTGGTCTGACCACCGAGGCGTTGCCCCGGGGCGTGCGCGCCTGGGCCGATTATCTGCGCGACACGTACGGGGGAACCGGCCGGAAATGAGAGCAACAACGGTTCACGTTCGTCTTACCGTGACGCCATGTTCGCTGTCGTCACCACTGTGATCCTCTACGTCTTCGGCTTCGTCTTCCTCTATGGCGTGATCCGGCTGGGTGTCCGGCACGCGTTCGAGGATCTGGAGCTGCAACGGGCAAAGGCCCAGCGCGAGGAGGAGGTGGCGGCCGCCCGCGACCGCTCCTTCATGCGCGACAACGCGTTCCTCGCGGGCAGTTGAGCGCCGGATCGATCCGGCCCCGGCCGATGGCGTCGCCGGGGGGTCGGGGAGCCGCTGGGCGGTTCAGCGTGGCGGATGCGAGGATCGCACCCGTGATGGGAACGCTGAAGACCGAACCGGCCCGCGCCCGCCTGGACCTGCTGGCCCCGCCGGTCGCGGAGGCCATCGCGCAGTGGCCGGCCGACGCGCCGGTGGACGTCAACGACGTGCTGGTAGCGCCGATCGACGCCGACCTCGCCGACACCGCGGCGTTCTGCGCGGCGTACGAGGTGGGGTTGGACGTGTCGGCCAACTGTGTCGTGGTGGCGGGCAAGCGCGAGGGCGTGGTGCGCTACGCGGCCTGCATCGTCCTGGCCACCACGCGGGCCGACGTGAACGGGGTGGCCCGCCGGGCGCTGGACGTGCGCAAGGCGAGCTTCGCCCCGATGGGCGACGCTGTCGAGTTGACCGGCATGGAGTACGGCGGCATCACCCCGATCGGGCTGCCGGCGCAGTGGCCGATCCTGGTGGACTCGCGGGTCATCGCCACACCGCACGTGATCGTCGGGTCCGGCGTACGGCACAGCAAGATAGCGTTGCCGGGGCCGGCGTTGGGCGCGCTGCCGGGAGCCCAGGTGGTGGAGGGGCTGGCCAGGCCGGCCTGACCAGGCATCGGCATCGATGTTGTTGCACGTGAAACATCGTGATCATCAATGCCGGACGCCCGGCCGCCGGTGACTCAGTGTGAGTGCGCTGCGGACTCGCGCTGCTCGACCTCGGCGAACGCGGCGAGCAACGTCTGCACGTCCTGCGCGCCGGAGACCGCGTACTTACCGGCCAGCACGAAGGTCGGCACGCTGGTGATGCCCAGGTCCCGGGCGGTGGCCAGTGCGGCCGCTACGTCGGCGACGCGCTCGTCGGAGTCGAGGAACCGGCGCGCGTCGGCCGCGTCGAGGCCGATCTCGCCGGCCAGCGCGGCCAGCGCCTCCCGCGAGCCGACGTCGACAGCGTTGTTGAAGTGCGCCTGGTAGAGCGCCTCCACCATCTCGGCCGCCCGGCCCTGGTCGGTCGCCCACGAGACGAGGCGGTGCGCGTCGAAGGTGTTGGCGATCACCGCGCGGTCGTAGTCGAGCCGCAGCCCGTCGGCCGCCGCGACCTGGGTGACGTGGTCGACCATCTGCCGGGCGCGCTCCGGGCCGCCGAACTTCCCGGCCAGCGCCTGCACCAGTGGCAGGGGCTGCGGCACCGGCGACGGGTCGAGCTGGAACGGCCGGTAACGGACCGTCACCTCGCCGTCGTAGCTGGCGAGGGCCTCATCCAGGCGGCGCTTGCCGATGTAGCACCACGGGCAGATGACGTCCGCGTAGATCTCGATCTCCATGCTGGGTGGCAACCCCGCGGTCAGCCGAGTTGTTCCCGGATCTGCCGCTTGAGGCGGCCCAGGATCGCGGTGCCGCCACGGACGCGTAGCGGGCTGATCGCCTGGGCCAACCCCATCCGCTGATAGAGGTCGTCCGGCACGGCCAGCACCTGCTCGGCGCTCGCCCCCGCCAGCCCTTCGGCGAGGATCCCGGCGAACGCCCGGGTGGTGGGCGCTTCCGGAGGGCAGTCGAAGAGCGTCTCCACCGTGCCCTCCGCGGTCACCTTCGCCCGCAGGAAGAACGCCGTCTGACACTCGGGCACCTGCTCCATGCCCTCGCGCTCCGCGGCGCCCTCCGGCAGTGCCGGGATGACGTCCGCATACTCCAGGAGCATCTCCAGCACCAGGTCGCGCGGCGCGGCGGCGAACTCGTCGACGATCTCGGCCAGTCGGGCCGGCATGTCAGCCATGCGTCGAGGCTACCGCCGTCACGTCGGGGCCCCGCTCACACCGTGGGTGACTGCTCGCTGATCTCGCTGAGCGCGCTGGTGGGGTCGAGCTGCATGGCCAGGTCACCGAGCGAGACGATCCCCACCAGCTTGCGGTCACTGTCACAGACCAGCACCCGTCGGATGCCCCGGTCCCGCATGAGCGCCGCCGCCTCACCCGCCGTGCAGTGCTGCTCGATCATGACCACCTCGCGGGTGACGATCGAGCCGATGGTGGTGGCCGCGGGGGAGCTGTTCTCCGCCACGGCCCGCACCACGATGTCCCGGTCGGTGAGCACGCCGGCGAGGCTGGCGCCGTCGGTGACCACCACATCACCGATGTCGGCCTCCTTCATCACCCTGGCCGCCTCGTCCAGGGTGGTCTCCACCGGCAGGTACACGACCTGCTTGGTCATCACGTCACTGACCCGGTAACCGGTCATGAGAGCCTCCGAAGACGTATCCACCCGATCCGACAGCACTACCCCGTGACACCGTCGCTACACCAGGTTCGCACGCTCCCGCCGTACCTCGTCGACGACACGATCCACCAGACCGGCCAGCGGCAGCTCGGTGCGCTCGCCGCCGGCCCGCTCGCGCAGCTCGACGTACCCCTCGGCGAGCCGGCGGCCGACCACGACGGCCCGGGGGATGCCGATCAGCTCGGCGTCGGTGAACTTGACCCCGGCCGAGACGTGCGTGCGGTCGTCGACGAGCACCCGCAGGCCAGCGTCAGCGAGACGCCCGCCGAGCTCCAGGGCCGCGTCGAGCTGCGGGCCCTTCCCCGCAACCACCAGGTGTACGTCACACGGCGCGATCGCTGCCGGCCAAACCAGTCCCCGGTCGTCGTGGTGCTGCTCGGCGACGGCCGCCACCGCCCGGGAGACCTCGATGCCGTAGCAGCCCATTGTCGGCCGGACCGGCTTGCCGGCCGGCCCGAGCACGTCGACAGCGAAGGCGTCGGTGAAGCGGCGACCGAGCTGGAAGATGTGCCCGATCTCGATGCCCCGCCGGATGGTCAGCTCGCCCGGCTCGCACTCCGGGCAGGCGTCTCCGGCACGGACGTCGGCCCCCTCGATGGTGCCGTCGGGGGTGAAGTCCCGTCCGCACACCACGTCGGTCGCGTGCCGGCCCGGCTCGTTCGCCCCGGTCAACCAGGCAGAACCGGTCACCACCCGAGGGTCGACCAGGTAGCGGATGCCCAGCTTGTCGAGCAGTTGCGGTCCGAGGTAGCCGCGAACCAGCTCCGGATGCTCGGCCCACTCCTCGAAGACGGTCACCTGTGCCGGGTGCAGTGCGGCGCCGACCCGCTTCAGGTCGACCTCCCGGTCGCCGGGCAGCCCGACGACCAGCAGCTCGGCCCGGTCGGCACCCGGCTGGCGAACGGACAACACGACGTTCTTCAGGGTGTCGGCGGCGGTCCAGCCGTCCCGACCACCCAACCGGCGCGCGTTGGCCAACTCCACCAGGCTCGCGATGGTCGGAGTCTCCGGAGTGTCGTGCACCTCGACGGCCGGCTGCGCGCCCGGGTCGCCGGCGCTCGGCACCCGGGTGGCCACCGCCTCGGTGTTCGCCGCGAAGTCGCAGGAGGTGCAGCCGACGAACGTGTCCTCGCCGACCGGCGTCGCCGCCAGGAACTCCTCCGACGCGGAGCCGCCCATCGCGCCGGACATCGCCCGCACCACCGTGTAGTCCAACCCCAACCGATCGAAGATCCGCTGGTACGCGGCGCGATGCCGCCCGTACGCCTCCCGCAGCCCCGCCTCGTCCAGGTCGAAGGAGTACGCGTCCTTCATCAGGAACTCCCGGCCACGAAGCAGCCCGGCCCGCGGCCGCGCCTCGTCGCGGAACTTCGTCTGCACCTGGAACAGCGTCACCGGGAAGTCCCGGTAGGAGCTGAACAGGTCCTTGACCAGCAGCGCCGCCATCTCCTCGTGGGTGGGCGCCAACAGGTGCTCGGCCCCGCGCCGGTCGGCGAGGGTGAAGATGTCGTCGCCGTACTCCGTCCACCGGCCGCTGGTGCGGTACGGCTCGGCGGGCAGCAGCGCCGGAAAGTGCACCTCCTGGTCGCCGATCGCCATCAGCTCGGCGCGTACGACGTCGGTGATCCGATCCAGCACCAGCTTGCCCAGCGGCAGCCAGGTGTAGCCGCCCGGCGCGGCACGGCGGATGTAGCCGGCGCGCAGCAGCAGCCGATGACTCGGCACCTCCGCGTCAGCCGGATCCTCGCGCAGGGTCCGCAGCAGCAAAGTCGACATGCGTAGCAGCATCCGCGCAGCCTACGGCCGGTGCGGCAGGATGAGCGATCCAATTCGATCCGAGCCGGACCCGACGCCGGCAACCATCGACGCCGTCGCTGGCGTCTGCAAGGACACCAAGCCCTCGTACCTCGACCTGAAGGATCGGCCCGTGTGGACCCTCTGCTGAGTGAGTTCGACTCGTTCGTCCGTGCCCGCACCCCGGCGTTACTGCGCTCGGCCTACCTGCTCACCGGCGACCAGCACCTGGCCGAGGACCTCGTCCAGTCGGCCCTGGCCCGGACCCACCGTTCCTGGAACCGCCTGCACCACAGCGGCAACGCCGAGGCGTACACCCGCAAGACCATGTACCACCTACAGGTGTCCTGGTGGCGACGACGCCGGGTACCCGAGTCGATGCCGGGCGATCTGCCCGAGCCACGCGGAGGCGACTCGGCCCCGGACCACGCCCACCAGACCAGTCTGCGGCTCACCCTGCGGGCGGCGCTGGCGAAGCTCTCCCCGAAGCAACGTGCCGTGCTGGTGCTGCGGTTCTTCGAGGACCGCACCGAGGCTGAGGCGGCGGAGCTGCTCGGCGTGACGATCGGCACCGTCAAGAGCCAGACGGCCAAGTCACTGGCCAGGCTGCGCGCCGTCGCGCCCGAACTCGCCGAGCTGTACGTCCTGGAAGGGAGTACCCGATGAACGACCAGCGCCTCCGGCTCGACCTGACCGCCCTGGCCGACGAGGTCACCTCCGTCGACCTGCGGGACCGGACCCTGCGTACGTCCCGTCGGCTCGGTATCCAACGGGCGGTTGCCACGTCGGCCGCCGCGCTGGTGCTGATCGCTGCGGCGGCCGGCACCGCCTTCGCCATCCGGCCCGACCAGTCCCCGCCCCCGCTGCCGGCTGACACCCCGTCGGTCACCGCGTCGCCGTCACCGACTCCGACGCCCACCCCGACGCCGTCGAGCAGCGCCGGCGACACGCCCGGAGCCCCGCCCAGCGGCGGGTCCAGCACGAACACCCCGACCGTGCAGTTCGGCAAGCTCTTCTACGGCCCCGCCATCAATCCCATCGGTGGGAACGGGAATCTGCGGTCGTGGCGTCCGGGTGAGAACCCGGTGCGACTCATGTCGCTGCCGCACAGCGCAGCGACGCTCAACGCGAACGTGTCGCCGGATGGCCGCCGGGTGGCCTGGGTGGGTGAGGGCGCCGACGACAGCGACGACCTCTACATCGCCAACGTCGATGGGTCGAACAAGCAGAAGATGCGCTCGGAGGTGGATCCGTACTGTGTCACTCCGGCCTGGTCTCCCGACGGGCGGCAGTTGCTGTTCCGCGAGAATCTGCCGGGCGGTGGATCTGGCCGGTTCGGGTTGTTGGATACGCGTTCCGAGAAGAAAACGGTGCGCTGGTGGCGCACCGAACCTTCGGCCTGCCATGCGGTCTGGTCGGCCGACGGTAAGACCATCGCCATGACAGAGGACGGCCTGGTCACCCTCTTTGGTGCGGACGGCACGAAGAAGCGGGCCGTACCGGGCTTCGCCGTGGGCAAGATGACCAGCAACGACATCGCCAGCCTGTCCTCGGACGGCTCTCGCATCGCTCTGCTGCAGAAGAAGCCCGGCGAGGAGGCCGGTGACATCGCCCGTGAACTGTCAGCCAACGCGGTACTGGACACCCGCACTGGCAAGCAGGTCACTCTGCCGCTGGGAGGGCGCACCCTGAATCAGGCCTACTTCCAGTCGGACGGGTCGATGGTCGTGCGGGTCAAGACCAGCAACGGGTACGCGGTGCTGCTGGTGGACGAGGACGGCGAGAAGATCTCCGAGACCGCCGAGCCGGCGAGCTTGAAGAACGAGCAGATCCTGGCCGTCGTCGACTGACCGATCAGCGCGGGAAAGGGCGCGTCACCCTCGGGTGGCCCGCCCTTTCTGCGTCTGCAAAACGCTGATGGGCCGGGTGTTGATCACGGTCGGTGAGCTGCGGAAAAGGTTGCCGGTGCGAGCGGATCCGACTGTCCGGTAGTAGCGCGCCGCGACGGCAACTCGCCGCGGGCAGCGGCTCGTCTTGGGTGGTGTCAGGCACGGTAAGCCTCCACAAAGGATTGAAGCGATGAACCTCGGCCCGTTCACCCACACCACCCGTCCCGCCTCGGCCCGCCGCTCCGGCGCGCTCGCCGGTACGGCCGCACTGCTGCTGCTGACGTTCGGCGCTGCGGCCTGCGGCACCGCCGACCCGAAGACCACGCCCACTCCGACCGAAAGCGTCACCGGCACTGCTGCCGCCACCCCCGTTCCCGCGACCGGTGACACCCCGGCCGCCGGCACGGGCGGCTCCGTGCCGGATGCGGCCCCCGCCGTCGCGCCGGCCCGGCCGGCGGTCGGCTCGACGCAGTGGCCGCAGCTCACCTGGTACACCGCCGAGGAGAACGGCCAGAAGCAGAACGACCCGGCCCGGATCTGGCGGCGTACCTCTGCTGGGACGTGGCAGGCGGTGCGTTCGGGCCGTCCCGGGAACGGCAAAGCCCTTAACGGCCCGCTCGCCGTCTCGCCGGACGGCCGACGGGTGGCCTGGGCGGAAGGGTCCGCCCGCCGGCTGGTGATCAGCGCGTTCGACGGAACGAAGCGGCACGTCATCCCGACCCAGGGTCAGCAGACCTGCGCGCCGAGCTGGCTCGACTCCGGGCGGGTGCTGTACGGCCTGGGGCGGGAGAAGGACCTGACGCTCATCGCGGTCAACGCCGACGGGACCGGGCAGAAGGTGCTCGCCACCCACTACCCGAAGTGCCCGACGGTGTCCGGCGGATGGATCGCCCAGGTCGGCGCGCAGACCGTGGCGATCGGGGACGAGCGAGGCGTCCGACGTGCGATCAGCCCGCGCCTCCCCGCCGGCCTCGTCATCGGTGGAGTGGCGGCGATCTCCGGCAACGGCCGGACGCTGGTGATCAGCGCCCACACGACCAGCCCCGGAGGATGTGGGTGCAGCGAGCGGTTCCGCAACTACCGGCTCGACGCCGTCAGCGGGGCCGTCACCGAGCTGGCGCCGTTGGACCCGGCCTGGAAGCAGCCGACCGGGCACGGCCAAGCCATCGACGGGCTCGTGATGGCCGACGGCGGTCTGGTGGTGCAGATCAACGCGGCGACGCCGGCTGACGGCGCGCCGGCGTACCGGTTGGTCCGTTACGCCGCCAGCGGCCGGGTGCTGGCCACCGCGTCGGTGCCCGCCGGCCAGCCGTGGGGCGGTCTGCTGGGCTGAACTCCCGGTGCGGCGTCACCGGGTGATGAGGGACCGGCCACTCACGGGGGTGGCCGGTTCCGCCCGTCGTCCTCCGCGCCATGACCTCCGACACGTCGTGGATTCGGGGCGGTGCCGGGCATTGCTGCGGTGACAGACTGGTCGCCGCAGGCAACAGGTGGCGTGAGGGAGGCGCGGGTGCGCTGGGGCAGTTTTGTCGCGGTCGGGGACAGCTTCACCGAGGGTATGGACGACGCGTACCCGGACGGCACTTTCCGAGGCTGGGCGGACCTGGTGGCGACCCGGCTCGCCGCCGACGCGGGGCCCGACTTCCGGTACGCGAACCTGGCCATTCGGGGCCGGCTCTTCCCCAGCGTGGTCGCCGAGCAGGTGCCCTCCGCCGTGGCGATGAAGCCGGACCTGATCAGTTTCGCGGCCGGTGGCAACGACGTGCTGCGGCGTACCTTCGACCCGGACACGCTGGTCGCCCGGTTCGACGAGGTGGTCCGGCAACTCCGCTCGGGTGGAGCGGACGTGCTCCTCTTCCGGTTCGCGGACGTGATGGCCCGACTGCCCGGCCAACGCCTCGTCGCCCCCCGGGTGCAGCTGCTCAACCAGGCGGTCGGTGAGACCGCCGAGCGGCACGGCGCGATCATGGTCGACCTGTACGCCGACGACACGTTCCTCAACCCCATGCTCTGGAGCACCGACCGGCTGCACCTCTCCCCGGCCGGGCATCGCCGGGTCGCCGGGCAGGTGTTGAACGCCCTCGGGGTTGGTTGCGACGAGGAGTGGATGATGGTTCCGCCGCACCCGGCACCGTCGCCATGGCTGGCCGCCCGCGCTTCCGACCTGCGGTGGGCCGGTCAGTACCTCGCCCCCTGGGTGAAGCGGCGGTTGACCGGTCGGTCGTCCGGCGACACCGTGACGGCGAAGCGCCCGCAACTCGGTCCGCTCGTTGACTGACCATGATCACCCTGCACACGGCGGCCCTGCTGCGCCGTGACCCGGACGGCGAGCCGTTGCCCGACCACGCCGTGCTGGCTAGTGGCGACCGGATCGAGGCCGTCGGCCCACTGGCCGAGCTGAGTTCGGCGTACGCCAACGCCCGGGTTCGCCGCTGGCCCGGCTCGCTGGGGCCGGGTCTGCTGCACGACAGCCCGCTCCCGCCCGCCCCGACCCCGCGTGAGCGGGTGCACGCGCTGCTGCGTACCGGGGTGACGGCGGTGCTGGCGGAACACCTGACCGACCCTGCCCTGCGGGCCGCAGCCGAGCGCGGCGACCTGCTGGTGCTGGCCACCGCCGTGGCCCCGACGCTGCGTCCGGGCGGGCGGGCCGACCTCGCGGTGCACGGCCCCGACGGTGCCTGCCTGGTGACCGTCGTCGCTGGCCGGATAGCCCACCGTCGCGCCTGAACGGCGTACCTTGGGGATCATGTCTGTGCCGAACGATCCCGATCCCCGCCTCCAGTCGTACGCGGACCCGCAGCGGCTGGTCACCACCGAGTGGCTGGCCGAGCATCTGGGCGATGAGGGCCTCGTCGTCGTCGAGTCCGACGAGGACGTGCTGCTCTACGAATCCGGTCACATTCCCGGTGCGGTCAAGGTCGACTGGCACCTGGAGCTGAACGATCAGGTGACCCGGGACTACCTGGACGCCACGAGCTTCGCCGAGATGTGTGCCGCGAAGGGCATCGGCCGGGGCGACACCGTCGTCTTCTACGGCGACAACTTCAACTGGTGGGCCGCGTACGCCCTCTGGGTCTTCTCGCTCTTCGGCCACGCCGATGTGCGACTGCTCGACGGCGGCCGGCAGAAGTGGATCGCCGAGGGACGCGAGGTGACCCGCGACAAGACGGCTCGCCCGCGCGCCGACTACCCGGTGCCGCTGCGTGACGACGCCCCGCTGCGGGCCTTCCGCGAGCAGGTCATGGCGCACGTCGCGTCCGGCCGGCCACTGGTCGACGTCCGGTCGCCGGGTGAGTACACGGGCGAGATGCTGCACATGCCGGACTACCCACAGGAGGGTGCGCTGCGCGGTGGGCACATCCCGGGCGCGGTCAGCAAGCCGTGGAAGTCCGCAGCCAACGAGGACGGCACGTTCAAGTCCGCCGACGAGCTGAAGGTGATCTACGCCGACCAGCTCGGGCTGAGCCCGGACGACGACGTGATCGCGTACTGCCGGATCGGCGAGCGGTCCAGCCACACCTGGTTCGTGCTGCGGCACCTGTTGGGCTACCCGCAGGTGCGCAACTACGACGGCTCGTGGACCGAGTGGGGCAACCTGGTCCGGGCGCCAGTGGTCAAGGGCGATCAGCCCGGCGGCCTGGCTGCCTGACCGGTTCGTCGTGTGATCGACTCGGGTTCCCCGATGTCGTGCTGTCCCCTTCGCTGGGACACCGCGACGTCCATGAACCCGAGTCGATCACGTTGAGGCGACGTGCTCCTGGTCAGCCCGCGATTGCGATCACGCCGCGCAGGTCGCGGACGATCCCGGTGATCTCGCCGGTCTCCGGATGCCAGCGCGCCAGGGCGGCCGGTTCCAGTCGGAGCAGCACCGCGCCCCTGTTGTCCCAGCCCAGCACCTCGCAGCAGCCCTTGCCGCGCTCCCGGCCCAGATCGAGCAGGTGGAGCACGGCACCGGTCCGCGCGTCCAGCACGGCGGCACCCTCGGCACCGTCGATCTCGCCGCTGGTGATCCAGGCTGCCCGGGCCAGCCGCTCGCCGTGCAACCAGCCCCGGCCGTAGAACTCGTTGACCTGGTAGGGCGAGGGCAGCGCCGAGGCGTTGATCGGCTGTTCGGAGCGGAGCTTGCCGTCCCGGGCGGTTCGGCTGCGCAGCTCCAGGCTGGTCCGCTCGCCGTACGTCTCAATGAGCGGGGCCTCGCGGCCGGCGGCCGGATCGGGTGCGATCAACTCCCAGGTCGACACGTCGATCGTGCTGGCCGTCCCGGTGGCCCGGTCCACCGCGTACGTCCGGTCGTCGCCTCCGACCAGCACCCGGTCGTGTGCCCACACCACCAGCTCCAGGTAGCCGTCGAGCGGTATCCGGCGGACGGCCGCCGTGGTGAGGTCGATCATGATCAGCTCTTTGGTCTGCGCGAACGCGGCCGATCGGCCGTCCGGCGACAGCACTCCCGGCTTGAGGGCCGTTGCCTCGTTGCCGCTCGCGTCCCGGGTGGGTGCCAACGGCACCACGTCGAGGCTGCGCACCACGCCGTCGTTGCCGAGCACCCGGACCGGGCCGTCCTCGCGACCCTCCTCGTCCAACGGCTGAAACAGTGCCAGGGCCCGCTGGACCGGTCGCTCGGAGAGCGACACTGTCGCCGGGGCGCCGAGCTTGGCCAACGGATCGGGCGGGTAGGTCAGCTCCGCGGGCGGCCGCTGCACCGGAGCGCCATGGGTGGGATCGGCGGTCGGCGTCACCGTCGGGCCGACCGGTGGGACCGGCGTCGAATTGGCGGGCGGTCGCAGCGCCGCCACAGTGCCACCGCCGACAAGGAGTACGGCCACGGCGACCACCGCGACGGCCCGCCGGGTACGCCGGGTGCGTCGAGCCCGCTCCCATCCGGCGCTGGCCGGCTGGCTGGGGAGCACGTCCTCGACGCTGACGGTCAGCAGTTGGCGCAGTTCCTGTTCGTTCACGGGTTCACCTCCAGACCGCTGGCCAGATCGGCCGAGCCGTGGCTCGGTCGGGCGTCGCGGGCGAGGTCCGGGGCGACCTCGCGGAGTCGGCGCAGCGCCGCATGGCACTGGCTCTTCACGGTGCCGACTGTCACCCCGAGCGCCTCGGCGGTGGCGGCCTCGGTCAGGTCCTCGTAGTAGCGCAGCACCAGCACGGCCCGCTGCCGTGGTGGCAGCAGGCCCAGCGCGTCGTGCATCGTCAGCCGCAACGCGCCGTCACGGTCGTGGGCCACCTGGTCCGGCGGTGCGGCGCTGAGCCATTCCCGCCGTCGGCGACGCCACCACGACACCGAGTCGCGGTAGAGGATGGCCCGCACGTACGCGGAGGGGTCGCCGTTGCGGACCGAGGACCAGCGCAGCGCCAGCTTCAGCAGCGCGTCCTGGAGGAGGTCCTCAGCCTGATGCTGGTTGCCACAGATCAGGTAGGCCGCACGGAGCAGCCGGTGCTGGTGGTTCTCCACGAAGGCGAGGTAGCCCTCGCGTCCGTCGTCCCTCGGCGGCGCCATGCGCCCCCCTCCCGGCCGTCGCGCTGTAGGCGTCAACTGGCAGACGCACGGGAGGTGGGAAAAGGTTGGGTCAGCCCGGCGGCGTTCCGGTCAGATAGCGCTGGAGAGTCGGCGCGATCCAGGAGACCAGGTCGTCCGGCGGGGTGTCCACCATGGGTGGCAGGCGGACGATGTACCGGGTGAAGGCGAGGCCGAGGATCTGGCTGGCCACCAGGCCGGCCCGTCGGGCGGTCAGCGCCGGGTCGCCGCCGAACGTGGCCACGGCGGCGGTGAGCTGGTCGGCGAAGATGCCACGCATGCGTTCGGCCGCGCCGGGGTTGGTGCTGGCGGCCCGCAGCAGCGCCACCAGGGTCTCGTCGCCCTCCCAGCGGGCGAGGAAGTGCCGGACCAGCACCTCACCGAGTCGAGCGGGCGGCACCGAGGTCAGGTCGGGCAGGCGTAGGTCGAATTCGGCCGCCGCCGCGAACAGCCCCTCCTTGCTGCCGTAGTAGCGCATCACCATCGAGGGGTCGATCTGGGCGTCGGCGGCGATGGCCCGGATCGTGGCGCGCTCGTACCCGTCCGCCGCGAACCGTTCCCGGGCCGCTCGCAGGATCGCCGCCCGGGTGGTGTCGGAGCGTCGGGGTTGGGTCGACGGGGCGGACGAGGTCATGTCAACGACCGTAGGCCAACAACTGTTGACACGCAATCGGGCGGGCCATACCGTTGCCAACAAGTGTTTGCCAACAGGTGTTGGCAACGGTCTTTGGAGGTGGCCATGCTGCCCACGAGCACCGACGTCCTGGTGGTGGGCGCCGGCCCCACCGGTCTCGCCACCGCGTTGACGCTGGCAAGGCGCGGCGTCGAGGTGACAGTGCTGGACCGGTTGGCCGCGCCGCCGACGACCTCCCGCGCCGCCGTCGTGCACGCGTACACCCTGGAGGTGCTGGACCGGATCGACGCCGCGGCGCCGCTGATCGCCCAGGCGGTGCGGACGCCGCGCTTCACGGTGCGCGACCGGGACCGGGTGCTGCTGTCGGTGCCGTTCCACGAGCTGCCGTCCCGCTTCCCTTACGCGCTGCTGGTCTCCCAGGCGGTCACCGAGGCCGTGCTCACCGAGAAGTTGGCTGAACGTGGTGTCCAGGTACGACGGCCGTGCCAGCTCACCGGGCTGAGCCGGGTCGGTGACGGCATGCTCGCGCAGGTCGACGGTGCGGCGCTGCGGGCCCGGTTCGTGGTCGGCGCGGACGGCCTGCACAGCTCGGTCCGGCAGTTGGCCGGCATCGGATTCACCGGCAGCAGCGACGAGGAGTCCTTCGTGCTCGCCGACGTGCGGGTGAGCAGCGTGCTGCCCCGCGACGAGGCGGCGCTCTTCCTCGCCCGCCCCGGGCCGCTGGTCTGGGCGCCGCTGCCCGGCGGGGTGGTCCGGTTGGTCGCCGCCGTGGCGGACGCCCCGGCCGAACCGGACGCGGCCTACCTCCAGGCGCTGCTCGACGAGCGCGGCCCGGCGCGGCGACCCGACCGGGTGACCGAGGTGCTCTGGGGTTCCCGGTTCCGGGTGCACCATCGGATCGCCGACACCTTCCGGGTCGGACCGGTGCTGCTGGCCGGCGACGCCGGGCACGTGCACAGCCCGGCCGGCGGGCAGGGCATGAACCTCGGGATCTGCGACGCGGTGGCACTCGGCACCGCGGTGGCGGACGTGCTCGACGGTGGCCCCGAGACGCTGCTCGACGACTACACCGCCCGGCAGCGGCCGATGGCCGAGGACGTGCTGAGCTTCGCCGCCGGGCTGACCAGGATGGCCGCTGTCTCCCCGGCTCGTCGGCCCGCCCGGGACGTGCTGCTCCGGCTGCTCGGTGCCGTTCCACCGGCCCGCCGACGCATCGCGCTGCGGCTGTCCGGGCTGTCGCACCGGGAGCGGACGCCGAGCTAACCCGCGCCGCTCGACACGGCGGACACGGCCGGTCGCAGTGTCCGCCACGCGGCGACGGTGACCAGCGCGAACGTCGCCGCCGCAGCGCCCGCCACCGGTGCCGTGCCGTACGACGCGGCGGCCAGCCCGGCGAGCGCCGCCCCGAGCGGTGCGGTGAGCAGACCGACCATCCGCTGGGCCGCGCCGACCCGGCCCAGCAGTTCGCCCGGCACCTGCCGCTGCCCGTACGACGCCCACAGGCTGTTCCACACCACTGTGCCGGCGGCGAAGACGGCCAACGCGATCCCGCCCCACACCGGATGCCGAGCCGCCGCGAAGCCGGTCAGCGCCACGGTCTCCACGGCCAGCACCGCACGCAGCGCCGGCACCGTGCCGAGTCGGGCGGCGAGGCGTCCCGCCCCGAGCGCCCCCGCCACGCCCCCGATGATGGCGGCGGCGGCGAACAGCCCATAAGCGGCCGGTGGCACCCGAAGCACGTCCAGCGCGTAGAGCACCAGCACTGCCATGATTCCGCTGATCGCCAGGTTGCTCGCGGCGGTGAGCACCGTGACCCGCCACAGGGTCCGGTGCGCCACCAACCACCGCAGCCCCTCGACGATCTCGCTCCACACCGAGTCGCGCCGCCGCGCCGTTTTCGGGGTGCTGGCGGACGGCGCACCGAGGGCCAGCACGAGCAGGGCGGCCGCCGCGAAGGTGACGGCGTCGAGGGCGAACGGAAGTGCCGGGGCCACGGCGAACAGGACACCGGCGGCGGGTGCCCCGAGGAAACCACCAGCCACCGCCGACCCCGCCTGGAGCCGACCGTTCGCCCGGGGCAGCGCGTCCGGTGGCACCAACGCGGGGAGCAGGGCGAACGATGCGGAGTCGAAGAGGGTCCCCAACGTGGCGAGCAGAAACGCCGCCACCAGCAGCACCGGCACGCTGACCCGGTCGAGCGCGATCACCACGGCCAGCGCCGCCACCACTGCTGCGCGTACCCCGTCGACCACTGCCATCGTCCGGCGGCGGTCCCAGCGGTCCGCGTACACGCCGCCGAGCAGGCCGAAGAGCAGGGGCGGCAACTGCCCGGCCACGGTGACCGCCGCGATGATCCGCGGATCACGGGTCACGGTCGCGGCCAACAGCGCCAACGCCGGGGTACGCAGCGCGTCCCCGAACCGGGACGAGACGGCCGCGGACCACAGGAGCTGGAAGTCCCGGCCCAGAGCGGAGGAAGTCATGCCGGCGACCGTGCCGGTTCGACCGGGTCGAGGGTCAAGCCAGTTCGGAGCGCGACGAGGGTATTTCCTCCCGGCACGAGATCCTCGGCCGGCTCGGTTGACCTCGCCGGCCGCCCCTGGCCAGGTCAGGAGCGGCCCGGCCCGAGGCGGACGGACGGAACTGACCGGCAACCATCGCGGGCTCCGCGCGGTCTAGGCTTGTCCGGTGACGGTGGAGCAGCAGGCACGGGGTGCGGCGGGTGCGGGCCGGCGCAGGTCCCGCAAGGACGAGATCCTGGAGATCGCGGTAGGTCTGTTCGCGGCGCGTGGCTATCACGGCGTCTCGATGGACGACATCGGCGCGGCCGCCGGGGTCACCGGTCCGGCGCTCTACCACCACTTCGCCGGCAAGGAAGCCATGCTGGCCGCCGCGCTGATCCCCGTCAGTGAGGGGTTGCTGGCCGGTGGGCGGGAACGCGCCGTCGGGCGCTCGGACGACCCGCGCGGCGTGCTGGAGTCGCTGATCGACTTCCACGTCGAGTTCGCGCTGGCCAACCCGGCGGTGATCGCGTTGCACCTGCACGAGCTGGACCGCCTGCCCGAGGAGCCGCGGCGTCGGATCCGTCGCCTGCAACGGCTCTACGTCGAGGAGTGGGTGACAGTGCTCACCGCGCTGCACCCGGGGATGCCCGACGGTGAGGCCCGGGTGCTCGCCCACGCCGCGTTCGGCCTGATGAACTCGACGCCGTTCCTCGGTGGTGAGGTGGACCGGCGACGCCGCGCGGAGCTGCTGCGCGGGGCGACACTGGCCGCACTGCTCGCCTGAGCCGACTCGTCAGAACCGTGCCGGTCATGATTCCCTGACATCGTCCCACCATCCGGACGCCGGGAGGAAACATGATCGAGTCACTGCTGGTCGCCAATCGGGGCGAGATCGCCCGCCGGATCATCCGGACCGCCAAGCGGCTCGGCATCCGCGTGATCGCGGTGCACTCCGAGGCCGACGCCGACCTGCCGTTCGTCGCGGAGGCGGACGAAGCGGTCCTCATCGGCCCACCGAACCCGGCGCTGAGCTACCGCAACACCGAGGCGATCCTCGCCGCCGCCAAGTCGACCGGCGCGCAGGCGATCCACCCCGGTTACGGCTTCCTGTCGGAGAACGCCGAGTTCGCCCGTACCGTCGAGGCGAGCGGCCTGATCTGGGTCGGACCCGACGCCGACGCGATCACCGCGATGGGCGACAAGATCAACGCCCGGAACCTGATGGCGGCGGCCGGTGTTCCGGTCGCACCGGGCACCACCGACCCGGCCGCCGACCCGGACGCCGCGGTGACGGCCGCGGCCGAGATGGGCTACCCGGTGATGGTCAAGGCCGCCGCCGGCGGTGGCGGCATGGGCATGGGCGTGGCGGTCGACGAGGCCGCGCTCCGCGCCGAGTACGACAAGGTGCGCGCGTTCGCCGAGCGGATGTTCGGCGACGGCTCGGTGTTGATCGAGCGGTACTTTCCCCGGGTACGGCACGTCGAGGTGCAGATCCTCGGCCTGGCCGACGGCCGGGTGGTGGCGCTCGGCGAGCGGGAGTGCTCGGTGCAACGGCGCAACCAGAAGCTGGTCGAGGAGTCCCCGTCGCCGGCTGTCTCGCCGGAGCTGCGGTCCCGGCTGCTGGCGGCGGCGGTGCGGGCCGGCGAGGCGGTCGGCTACCGCAACGCGGGCACCGTGGAGTGCCTGTTGGTCCCGCGTGAGCAGGACTCCGACGCTCCCGGCTCCGAGGATTTCTTCTTCCTGGAGATGAACACGCGGTTGCAGGTGGAGCACCCGGTGACCGAGTACGTGTACGGCATCGACCTGGTCGAGGAGCAGTTGCGGGTGGCCTCCGGGTTGGCGCCGACGTTCGACCCGGACGCGTTGACCCCGAGTGGGCACGCCGTCGAGATGCGGATCAACGCGGAGGACCCGAAGCGCTTCCTGCCCGGCCCGGGTGTGATCAGGACGTGGGTGGAGCCGACGGGTGAGGGTGTCCGGGTGGACTCCGGCTACACCGAGGGCAACACGGTCACCCCGTTCTACGACAGCCTGCTGGCCAAGCTGATCGTCAGCGGCGCGACCCGCGACGAGGTGCTCGATCGCGCGAAGGCAGCCGTCGCGGCGTTCCGGATCGAGGGCCCGAAGAACAACGTCCCCTTCTTCGCCGAGTTGTTGGACAACGAGGAGTTCCGCTCCGGCGCCTACGACACGGGCATCGTCTCCCGCATGCGCTGAACGAGCAGGCCGTTGGGGCGGTGCGGTCTGGCCGTGCCGCCTGGCGGCCGGGCAAGACTGGTTTGCAGGCCCTTTGCTCTGCTTACCTATATGCGCCAGCCGCTGCCCGATGACGGACAGTAGCCGGCGCACATAGGGCAGCAGAGCAAAGCGGCCGACATGCTGTCCCGATCCGACGTCACAGCGAGGTGACCGATGAGCCAGTTGCCAGATTCCGTCTCGATCCGCGAGGTCGGGCCGCGCGACGGGTTGCAGAACGAGGACCCGATCCCGACCGACGCCAAGGTGCGGCTGCTCGACGCCCTCTCCGGAACCGGCGTACGACGAATCGAGGCGGTGTCGTTCGTGCACCCGAAGGCGATTCCGCAGATGGCCGACGCCGACGAGGTGTGGCAGCGGGCGGTCAAGGTCGACGGGGTGCGGTACTCCGCGCTGGTGCCGAACACCCGAGGCGCCCAGCGGGCCCTCGCCGCCGGATTCACCGAGATCGAGGTGGTGGTCTCGGCCAGTGACACGCACAACCGGCGCAACGTCAACCGGTCCACGGACGAGTCGCTGGACGACATCGCCGAGCTGATCGACCTGCTGCACGGCGCGTCGGCGCGGGTCGAGGTGATCGTGGCGACCAGCTTCGGCTGCCCGTACGAGGGGGACATCGACCCGCAGCGGGTGGCCGGGATCGTGGACCGGGTCGTCCGCGACGGCGCGGACCGGGTCGCGTTCGGCGACACCACCGGCATGGGCACCCCACGTCGGGTCCGCGAGCTGCTGACCGCGGTACGCGACCGCAACGCGCACGTGCCGGTCCTGCTGCACTTCCACAACACCCGGGGTACGGCGCTGGCCAACCTGCTGACCGCGCTGGAACTGGGGGTTACCGAGTTCGACGCCAGCGTCGGTGGCCTCGGTGGCTGCCCGTACGCGCCGGGGGCGAGCGGCAACCTGGCCACCGAGGAGGCCGTGCACATGCTGCACGACATGGGCATCGACACCGGCATCGACCTGCCGGCGCTCATCGAGGTGGCGGAGTTGGCCGAGGAGTTGCTCGGCAAGAGGCTGCCGTCGGGTGTGCTGCGGGCCGGTCCGCGTACCCGGCTGACGCCGCTGCCGGGCTGAGGACGCGACGAAGGGGCCGGCGCGCGCCGGCCCCTTCGGTTTTCGCGGGTTCGGTCAGCTCACCGTGGTGAGCGCGCTCGGCCAGCTGTCGCGGAAGATGTCCGCGCTGCGGTCGGTGGCGCTGAACGTGCCGGCGAAGAGGTTGCTGACCCGGTTCGCCTCGGCGCTGCTCGGGTACGGGTTGGTGCAGCCGGTGCCGGCGCTGCCGCCGGACATCAGCAGCGAGCAGTTCCCGTTGTAGTTGTCCGGCAGACCGAGAATGTGCCCGATCTCGTGCGTCATGATCCGCAGCGGGCTGTACTGCGCCGCCTGCTGGGTGTCGATGTAGACCCGGCCGTTGCCGAGGCTGGTCCGGATGGCGTACGAGCCGCCGCCGGTGATCTGGTAGATGCGCAGGTTGGAGCCGCAGTTGGCGGAGAGCGTGAGGTTGACTGTGGCGTTGTTCCAGATCGAGGCGGCCTGGTTGGCCGTGCCGGCGTAGCCGCCCGCCTGGCTGGTGTTGTAGCAGATCGTCATGGCGGCGGACGCGGGCGACGGGTTGGCGACCGTGACGCCGAGGGTGGCGAGTGTCGTCGCGAGTACCGCGACGGCGAGCCGATTGAGTCGTGAGGTCATCGCTGACTCCAATCTGGGAGGGGTGTCAGGAGCCTAGCGACATGTATTCATGTTTTTCAATGTCTTGCTCTCGGCTCACCTGTCTGGTTCGCTCGTAGGTCGCCGACAGTCGCGCCGATGCGCTAGCCTAACGATCGTTCAGGTCAGTATGGCGGAGGAGTCGGCGTGACGCTCGACGGTGAAGCACTGGAGCAGCTGCGCAAGCGGGCCCGGTCCGGCGGCGCGGACAAGTACCACGCGGCCAACGCGGCCAAGGGCAAGCTCTTCGCCCGGGAACGGGTCGCGCTCCTGGTCGACGAGGGCTCCTTCGTCGAGGACGGCCTCTACGCCAACACGATGGCCGAAGGGCTGCCCGCCGACGGCGTGGTCACCGGCACCGCCACCATCGACGGCCGACAGGTCTGCCTGATGGCCAACGACTCCACGGTCAAGGCCGGCAGCTGGGGCGCCCGCACCGTCGAAAAGATCATCAGGATCATCGAGCGGGCGTACGGCGCCGGCGTGCCGATGGTCTACCTGGTCGACTCGGCCGGTGCCCGGATCACCGATCAGGTCGATCTCTTTCCCGGTCGGCGTGGCGCCGGCAAGATCTTCTGGAACCAGGTCCGTGCCTCCGGCTCGATCCCACAGGTCTGCGCGCTGTTCGGCCCGAGCGCCGCCGGTGGTGCGTACATCCCGGCGTTCTGCGACGTGGTGGCGCTGGTCGACGGCAACGCCAGCATGTACCTCGGCTCCGACCGGATGGTCGAGATGGTCACCGGCGAGAAGACCACCCTGGAGGCGATGGGCGGGGCGAAGGTGCACACCGCCGAGTCCGGCGTGGGGCACTTCCTCTGCAAGACCGAGGCCGACGCGCTCGACGTCGTGAAGACCTACCTGTCGTACCTGCCGGCGAACTGGACCCAGACGCCGCCGGCCGCGCCGGCCGTCGCCGCGCCCGCGAAGGCCGACCTGGCCGCGCTGGTGCCGGCCAGTGAGCGGCAGGCGTTCGACATGCGGCGGTACGCCAAGGGCCTGCTCGACGAGGGCTCGTTCTTCGAGATCCAGGCGTTGTGGGCCAAGGAGCTGACCATCGGCTTCGGCCGCCTCGACGGCCAGGTCGTCGGTGTGGTCGGCAACAACTCGATGTTCAAGGGTGGTGTGCTCTTCGTCGACTCGGCCGACAAGGCCACCCGGTTCGTGCAGCTCTGCGACGCGTTCAACGTGCCGCTGCTGTTCCTCAGCGACGTACCCGGCTTCATGGTCGGCAGCGCGGTGGAGAAGCAGGGCATCATCCGGCACGGCGCCAAGATGATCACCGCGATCTCCGAGGCGACGGTTCCGAAGATCTGCGTGGTGGTCCGCAAGGCGTACGGCGCCGGTCTCTACGCGATGGCCGGGCCCGGGTTCGAGCCGGACGCCACGATCGCGCTGCCGACCGCGAAGATCGCCGTGATGGGCGCCGAGGCCGCCGTGAACGCCGTCTACGCCAACAAGATCGCCGCCATCGCGGACGAGGAGGACCGGGCCGCCTTCGTCGCCGCCAAGCGGGCCGAGTACGAGCAGGACATCGACGTCGTCCGGTTGGCCAGCGAGCTGGTGGTGGACGCCATCGTCGAGCCGCACGACCTGCGCACCGAGCTGGTCCGTCGATTCGCGGCGGCCCGTACCAAGGATCGGCACTTCTCCCGCCGTCGGCACGGCGTCACCCCGGTCTGACCATCGACCCGGGCCCGCACAGCGACCCGCCTTCGGCGTCACGAGCGCCGGGGCGGACCGTCCTTACAGGAGGATGAGATGGACTTCCGGCTCACCGACGAACAAGCGGCGCTGCGCGAGAGCGTGCGGGAATTCGCCCGCGAGGTGATCGCCCCGGTCATCGCCGAGCACTACGAGCAGCACACCTTCCCGTACGAGGTGATCCGGCAGATGGGCAAGATGGGCCTGTTCGGTCTGCCCTTCGCCGAGGAGCACGGCGGCATGGGCGGCGACTACTTCGCGCTCTGCCTGGCCCTGGAGGAGCTGGCCCGGGTCGACTCCAGCGTGGCCATCACCCTGGAGGCGGCGGTCTCGCTGGGCGCGATGCCGATCTACCGCTTCGGCACCGAGGAGCAGAAGGCGACCTGGCTGCCCCGGTTGCTCAGCGGCGAGGCGCTGGCCGGCTTCGGTCTCACCGAACCGGGCACCGGCTCGGACGCCGCCGGCACCCAGACCCGGGCGGTGCTGGACGGCGACGAGTGGGTGATCAACGGGTCGAAGGCGTTCATCACCAACTCGGGTACCGACATCACCGCCATGGTCACCGTCACCGCGGTGACGGGCACGAACCCGGACGGCTCCAAGGAGTTGTCGACGATCATCGTGCCCACCGGAACGCCCGGTTTCGCCGTCGCGCCCGGATACTCCAAGGTGGGCTGGACCGCCTCGGACACCCACGAGCTGACCTTCGACGACTGCCGGGTGCCGGCCGCCAACCTGCTCGGCGCCCGGGGTCGGGGCTTCGCGCAGTTCCTGCGAATCCTCGACGAGGGCCGGATCGCGATCGCCGCGCTCGCCGTCGGCCTCGCGCAAGGCTGTGTCGACGAGTCGATCAAGTACGCGAAGGAGCGGCACGCCTTCGGTCAGCCGATCGGCGCCAACCAGGCCATCCAGTTCAAGATCGCCGACATGGAGCTGAAGGCGCACACCGCTCGCCTCGCGTACTACGACGCCGCCGCCCGGATGCTGGCCGGCGAGCCGTTCAAGCGGCAGGCCGCCATCGCCAAACTGCACGCCAGCACGATCGCCGTGGACAACGCCCGGGAGGCCACCCAGATCCACGGCGGGTACGGCTTCATGAACGAGTACCCGGTCGCCCGGTTCTGGCGGGACTCCAAGATCTTGGAGATCGGCGAGGGCACCAGCGAGGTGCAACGAATGATCATCGCTCGCGATCTGGGCCTCTGAGCGGCCCAGCCGAACTGATCGCCCGGTCGTTCCGGACGGGCTGTCCGTACGGCTGTCGGGTTTCGGCGAGCGGGCGTCAGTAGCCCGACGTTCGACTGCCGACGGTCGTAGTCCATCCGTACTCTTCGAGCCCATGACTCCGGATCATGAGTGGTCGCGGAGCCCGGCTGGACGTGCCGCCCTGCCGGAGCTGCTCCGCGGGCATCGACGCGCCGCCGGCCTCACCCAGGCCGAGCTGGCGTCCCGGGCCGGGGTGGGTGTGCGGACGGTGCGTGACCTGGAGCGTGGCCGGTCGAACCGGCCACAACGCACCACTGTGGAACTGCTGGCCGGCGCGCTGGCGCTCACCGGCACCAGCCGGACGGCGTTCCTGGCCGCTGCCCGGGGCGCCGGTGCCGAAGCGGCCTCGGACGCCACCTCGACGGCGATCGCGGTCGGCGGGAACGCCACGTCGGCCGCCACCCCCGCCGACAGGTCGGTCGCGCTCCCGCCGCCGGTGGAGTTGATCGGCCGGGAGCGCGACCTCACCGAGCTGGCCGACATGCTGACCGCGGAGCGAGGACCCCGGTTGGTGAGCCTCGTCGGGTTGGCCGGCGTCGGAAAGACAGCCCTGGCGACGTCGGTGGCGCACCTGGTCGCCGCCGCCCACCCGGCCGGTGTCGCCGGGGTGCTGGTGGGCGAGGGCGCCGACGGTCCGGACGTGCTCGCCGCCTCGATGTCCGTGCTCGGCGTGGCGCGCCTGTCCGAACTCGTGGCGCTGCTCGCCGGGCGGCCGACGCTGCTGGTGATGGACGCGGTGGAGCGGGCCCCGGGCCCGGTCGCCGCGACCCTGCACCGGTTGCTCGGAGCGCTGCCCTCGCTGCGGGTGCTGGTCACCGGGCGGCACCCGGTCGGGCTGCCCGGCGAGCGGGTCTGGCCGGTCGCGCCCCTCGACGTGCCACCACCGGAGGCCGAGCACTCCGGACTCGAATCGTGGCCGGCTGTCGCGTTGTTCACCGCCCGGCTCGCCCAGGTCCGCCGGGAGCCGCCCACCGCCGCTGAGCTGCCGGCGCTCGCCGCGTTGGTGCGCCGGTTGGGCGGGCTGCCGTTGGCCATCGAGCTGATGGCCGCCCGGGGCCGTCTCCTCGACCTCACCGAACTGCTCGACAGGTACGGCGACCGGGTGCTCGACCTGGCCACGCCCGCGGACGCGTCCGCCCGGCCGGCCTGGGACACACCGGAGGCGCTCGGCACCCGGAGGAGCGGACCCGACACCAGCGCGGCTGTCTCGGTCGCCGTCACCCTGCGGGACGCGGTGGCGTTCAGCTACCGGCTGTTGGCGTCCGATGAACAGGCCGCGTTGCGGCAACTGGCCGTCTTCGGCAACCGCTGGTCGGTCGAGTTGGCCGAGGAGATGCTCGCCGACGAGGCCGACCGGGACGGCACCGTGGCGATCGATCCGGTTCCACTGTTGGATCGCTTGGTCGAGTTGGGGCTGCTGAGCGTACGCGGAACCGGGTCGTTCCGGTTCCGGCTGCTCGACGCGGTCCGGGACTACGCCGTCGAGCAGGCGGCCGGTGGAGGTGAGCTGACCTGTATCCGGCGTCGACACGCGGAGGTCATCGCGCGCCTGGTCGCCCGTACCGCCAGTGACCTGATCGGCCCACGGTTACCCGACGCGGTGCACCGGCTGGACGAGATGAGCAGCGACATCAGCTCGTCGTTGGCCCACGCGGCCACCGACGACCCGTTGACGGCGCTGCGGCTGGCGGCCTGTCTGACCCGCTGGTGGCGGTTCCGCGGACGCGACGTCGTCGGGCGGCAGTGGTTGCGGCGGCTGCTGGCGGACCCGCGCACCGCCGACGCCGATCCTCTCCTGCGTGGCTGGGCCGCCCTCGGCGTCGCCCGGCTGGCGGCGGAGCACGGCGCTGGCGCCGAGGAGTTGTCGACCGCCCGTGCGGCGTTGGACGCCTTTCGGCGGGCCGGCGACGTCACCGGGGAATTGGAGGCGCGAAACGTGCTCGGCACCCTGCTGATCTCCGTCCGGCGGCAGGACGAGGCTCGCGAGCAGGCCGAGGCGCTGCTGCGGTTGGCCGCCCGCAACGGGCGGACCCGGGACCTGGCGGTGGCCCAGAACAGCCTCGCCTGGCACGAGATCCGCGCTGGCGATCTGGCTGCGGCCCGCCGCCGACTCGCCGCGGTGGACCGACTCGCCGCCGAGAGTGGGGAGCAGCGACTGCGGGTGCTGGGCTGGGCCAATCGAGCCGAGGTCGCCCGACTGGAGGGCTGGTACGCGGACGCCATCGACCGTGGCCGGCGAGCGATCGCGGCTCTGTCCGAGCTGGGTGATCCCGGGGGTCGCCGTCGGGTGCTCGGGACCGTCGGGTTGGCGCTCGCCCAGGACGGGCGGGCCGCGGACGCGACCGCGGTGCTCACCGAGTTGCGCGCCGGGGGCGGAGAGGCGCTGCCGGCGCGGCGGACCGTGCCGCGACCGCGTTCGGACGACGAAGCGCTGGCCTGGGGTGGTCCGGAGGCCGGGCTCTGTGCGCTGATCGAGGGGAACCTGGCGCTGCACCGGGGGGATCGCGAGTTGGCTGCCGAGTGGTTCGCGTCCGCCGCCGACCATGCGGGGCAGGATCGCCGTGACGTGGTGGAGGCGCTGGTTGGCCTGGCTGCGAGCACTGCGGACCCGTCGGTGCTCGATCGACTGGACCGGGCCTGTGTGGAGAGCGGCATCCGGCTGTTGCCGCAGGAGTCGGGACTGCTCTACGCGCTGATCGCCGCCCGGGGTGGACCGGCTCAGTAGCCCCGCGCTCGCCCGGAGCGGATCGCGGCGGGAGAGTGGCGCGGGCGAAGAGCCCCCTTTGGTGCTACCCCTCGCTGCTCGCCCGCGCCGTCACCCCCCGGTGATCCCCGGTGCCGGAAGCCTGCCACCGCTGGGGTGGCGGAAAGTCGGCTTGGACCGAATCCTCCAGCTTGGCTGGATCAGTTCTGCCGGTCTTTCTGCCGCTGCCGCCGTCCGACGACGGGTGGTGGTGGTCAGCGCCGTCGGGTGGCGTCGTCGGTGGCGGCGGCCTGCTCCGGGCTGACGTCGTCACTGCCGGCGGTGGCGCACGGATGGGCGGCGTCGCGGACGCGGCGCAACCCGTCCAGGAGCGCCACCAGCGCATCCGGGTCGAGTTGCCCGGTGAACCACTGCTCGATCATCTGTAGGTGCCCGGGCAGCGTCTCGTTGAGGCGTTGCATCCCGGCGGCGGTGACCACCGCGTACGAGCTGCGGCGGTCGTTCGGGCAGGCCCGGCGGGTCAGCAACCCGTCGCGCTCCATCCGGTCCACGACGCGGGTCACGCCGCTTGTCGACAGGGAGGTCTGTGCGGCAAGGTCGGTCATGCGTAGTTGGTTGCCCGGCGAGCGGGCCAGTCGCGTGATGACCTCGAACTCGACCGCGGAGAGGCCGTGCTCCTCGAGTTGGGCGTTGAACCGGGCGGACAGCCCGGCGTGTGCCTCGAAGAGCAGGCCGACGGCGGTGATCCGGGGATCGTCGAAGACGTTGGTCACTCGTTCATCATACCAGTGCTTGACACCGGGAATATTGTTGCGGTTATAGTTGCTCAGGCAGTCGTTGGGCTATTAAACAATCCCCCTGGAGGACAGCAGCATGACCAGCAGCATCGAGACGGTTACCCGCGACTGGGACGGCCTCACCATCCCGGCGGCCGGCACCTACGCGCTCGACGTGGCGCACAAGCGGGTCGGCTTCGTTGCCCGGCACATGATGGTGAGCAAGGTTCGCGGTGAGTTCAACGACGCGACCGCCACCATCACCGTCGCCGAGGACCCGCTGCAGTCGTCGGTCGTCGCCACCATTCAGGCCGCCAGCGTCGACACCACCCAGGCCGACCGGGACGCGCACCTGCGCAGCCCCGAGTTCCTGGACGCCGAGAAGTTCCCGACGCTCGAGTTCCGCAGCACCGGGGTCAAGTCCCGTCGCGGCAGCGAGTTCGTGCTCACCGGTGAGCTGACCATCAAGGACGTCACCCGTCCGGTCGAGCTGGAGGTGGAGTTCGAGGGTGTCGGCCGCAGCCCGTTCGGCCAGGACATCTTCGGCTTCTCCGCGAGCACCGAGATCGACCGCGAGGAGTTCGGCCTGACCTGGAACGTCGCCCTGGAGACCGGGGGCGTGCTGGTCAGCCGCAAGATCAAGATCGAGATCGAGGGCGAGGCCGTCCGTCAGGCCTGATCGCCGGGGATCGCCGGAGGGCCAGGGGAATCCTCCCGGCGATCCGGTACGCAGGGCCCGCGCCGCTCGTCGGCGCGGGCCCTGCGTCGTTCCCACTGGTGGTGGTAATTGTCACGGGTTGTTCGCACCGTTTTCGGGTCCAGCCCGTCGACGACGGGGTACAGATGGCGCCACGAGCGCGTCCGCCCCGTCGACGTCGGATCATCGCCGTCGGCCTCTGGCCCCGGTCAGGTGGGCGCTCTTACCGTGGATGCTTCACAAAGCGCTTCCGGGACGGCATGATCCCGACCGCGCCGGCCGTCGGGAGGACACATGGGCAGGGACGTCTCAGAGGGCGCCTTCACCCGGGATGATCGCGTCCGGTATCGGCAGAAGGTGCGGCGGTGCCTGGACGTCTTCGCCCTGATGCTGGACGACTTCGGCTTCGACGCCGACCGGCCGATGACCGGCCTCGAGATCGAGCTCAACCTGGTCGACTCGGCCGCCGAACCGGCGATGCGCAACGAGGAGATCCTCGCCGACATCGCGGACCCCCTCTTCCAGACCGAACTGGGGCAGTTCAACCTGGAACTCAACGCCGAGCCCCGACTCATCGAGGGCACCGGCTTCGCCGACTACGAACACGACCTGCGCGGCAGCCTCACCCGGGCCGACGAGCGTGCCGCCAGGTCCGACGCGAAGATCGTCCTGGTCGGCATCCTGCCCACCCTCACCGAGGGGCACCTGGTCGAGGACAACCTCTCCACCAACGAGCGTTACCGGGTGCTCAACGACCAGATCGTCGGCGCCCGGGGCGAGGACATCGAGCTGGACATCCGCGGCGTCGAGCAGTTGCGCACGCACACCGACTCGATCGCCCCCGAGGCCGCCTGCACGAGCCTCCAGTTCCACCTCCAGGTCGCCCCGGACAGCTTCGCCGACTATTGGAACGCCTCCCAGGCCATCGCGGGGGTGCAGGTGGCGGTCGGGGCGAACAGCCCCTTCCTGTACGGCCGCCAACTGTGGGCCGAAACGCGGATCGCCCTGTTCCAGCAGGCCACCGACACCCGTCCGGACGAGCTGAAGGCCCAGGGCGTACGGCCGCGGGTGTGGTTCGGCGAACGGTGGATCACCTCGATCTTCGACCTGTTCGAGGAGAACGTCCGGTACTTCCCGCCGCTGCTGCCGATCTGCGAGGACGAGGACCCGGTGGAGGTCCTGCACGCCGGCGGTGTGCCGCAGCTCGGGGAGTTGCGGTTGCACAACGGCACGGTCTACCGGTGGAACCGTCCGGTCTACGACATCATGAACGGCCGACCCCATCTGCGGGTGGAGAACCGGGTGCTGCCGGCCGGTCCGACTGTGGTGGACATGCTGGCCAACGCGGCCTTCTACTTCGGGCTGGTGCGCGGCCTGGCCGAGGCCGACCGCCCGATCTGGAGCCAACTCACCTTCAGCTCCGCCGAGGAGAACTTCCACGCCGCCGCCCGACGTGGCCTCGACGCCGTGCTGCACTGGCCCGGGCTCGGCGACGTGCCGGTCACCAAGCTGGTGCTGGACCAACTACTGCCCACCGCCGCCACCGGCCTGGACGGGTTCGGCGTCGCCCCGGCACAGCGGGACCGGCTGCTCGACATCATCGAGCAGCGCTGCCGTACCGGCCGCAACGGCGCCGTCTGGCAGACCGAGGCGGTCTGGGCGGCGGAGCGGCACCACGGCATGGACCGGACGGCCGCGCTGCACCACATGGTCCAGCGCTACGCCGAACTCCAGCGCACCAACGAGCCCGTCCACACCTGGCCAACCACCTAACCCCCCCCGCACTCCCACCCCACCCACCCCCACCCACCCCACGAAGCGCGTTGATCATGAAGTTGTTGCCATGACACGCCGAGCAAGTAGCAATAACTTCATGATCAACAGGGTGAGGGGCGGGTGCGGGCGGCCGGGCGGGGTTAGTCGGTGGTGGGGCGGCGGGCTGCGCGGGTGCGGCGGCTGCCCGGTGCCGGGTCCTCCGTCGTGGATCCGGCGGGAGGGGTCGGATCCGTGTGGTCAGGGTCCTTGCGCGGCGCGGGCACCTGCGGTGCGGCGGTGGCTTCGCCCGGCAGCGAGCCCGTCCTGGGCATCTGCGACGGAACGCTGGCCCTCCTGCGTCGCCCCGTGGTTCCGGCCGTCGAGGCCGAGGCTGCGGCAGTTGACGCCGTGGGTTCGGTCGTCGAGTCGGAGAGCGGCGGCGCGGGGTCGGTCCCGGTCGCCGGGGCCGGCTCGGTCAGCGCGTCCCGAGCGACGGCGCTGCGCCGGGGCGGGCGGCTCTGTTCGGCCGGGCGGTTGCGGTCACTCCGCTCAGCGAGGCGGGCGGCCAGCACCGAGCCGCCGATACCGGCGATCACCGCGTACGGGGCGATCAGCTGGGTGGACAACTGCGCAGGGCCCAGCGTCGACCAGTGCGGCAGGGTGGTCAGGTAGGCGAGCGCGACGAGCACCGGGCCCACCGCGCCGGAGGCCGCCGCACCCACCCGGTGTCCTCCCGAGCGGGCGGACCGCCGGGCGGCCAGTACGCCGATCAGCAGCGCGGGCACCAGTGCCAGCAGCGCACCGGGCCAGTAGAGCTGGCCCCCGATCCAGTACCGGGCGTGGTCCGGGTCGAACTGCCAGGTACCGAGTTGCGCACCGGTCAGCCCTCGTCCGACGCGTACCCCGTCGACGACGGAGATCACCGCGAGCAGCCAGAGCCAGGCGGCCGTCGCTGTCACGTTGACCGCGACGGCTCGGGAGCGAAGCGCCCAGATCGCGACGAGGACGCCGATCAGGATGCCCAGCGTCGCCTGCACGGCGGCCGTGCGTTGCGGGGTGCCGGTGTCCGCGCCGGTCGCGACCCGCGCGGGTACCGCGATCAACAGGACGGTGACCAGCCCGCCCAGCCCGGCGCCGAGCGCCACTGCCACCCGGCGCAGCAGGCCGTCGTTGACCGGCGGCTCGGCGGCCGCTGGTGAAGTGCCTGCTCCCTCCGGGCGGGCGGTGCCGACGACCGGTACAGGGGCGTCGACACCGCTGGCGTGCTCCGGCCGCCGCTCGTCGAGCCGCAGGCCCTCGTGAGGGGCGGCATCGTCCGGCGAGGTTTCCGGCGGGATCACTGTCTTCGCCGGGGCGTTGCGTTGGTGCAGCCGCTGCGCGCAGACCGCGCCGAGGACCGTCGAACTGGCGGCGAGCCAGGTGGCCCAGGCGAGGCCGTCCGCCCAGGCTGTGTCGGTCGCGCCGGCATCGGTGGGCGTCCAGGTGATGACGCCGAGCCCGTAGCCGAAGCCCAGTTGTGCGGCACCCGCGCCGGCAGCGACCCCGATTGCCGTCGCGATCGACACTCCCCAGCCCTGTCTGGCCATGCCGGGCAGCGTAACGTCCCGTCGTCGGCCCGGCGAGTCGCAAGGACCCGCCGGTGTGGACCGCCGGTGCGGGCGGGTTGGGCGGCGGGCGGTACGGTCGCCGGTGATGAGGCGGTGGGCGTTATGACGGACACGAACACGGGCCAGCGGAATGCCGCCGGTGGCGGTGCGGGCCGGGCCAGCGTCGTGCTCGGCGGCGGGTTGGCGGCGGTGCTGCTCGCCGCCGTGGGTGCGACCGGCGGCTGGTTGCTGGCCGGCGAGGAAGAGCCATCCTCTGGTGAACCGCTGGCCGTTGCGACCACGGCTGGCGCGACGACCACCCGGCCCACCGCACCCCGGCCGAGCAGCGGCCGGCCGACGCCGTCGGCGGTCCAGACCTCCGCGACCCCGACCAGGGCGGCCGGCCTGACCGTGCCGCCGGTGATCGGCACCGACTTCGAGCAGGCCCGGGAAACGCTGCGCAAGCAGCGGCTCGGCTGGCGGCTGGTCTTCGGTGGCGGCGTCGGCCGCACGGTGGAGAGCACCACGCCGGACGTGGGCACCGAGGTCGCCCGGGGGACGACTGTGCAACTACAGGTCGCGGGGCCGGCGCCGGCCGCCGAGGTGCCGGACGTGGTCGGCGAGAGTTGCGCCGATGCCGCCGACGAGTTGGTCGACGAGGGCCTCTACCCGCGCTACCTCAGCGGACGTACTGGAAAGGTCAGCCGGCAGGAGCCCGCCGAGGACGGCCCGGCCCGGTGGAACGACCAGGTCAGCATCTGGTGTGGCTCCGACGGCCAGCCGACCCCGAAACCCACTCCCTGATTCCGGGACGGAGGTTCGCGCCTCTCCTCTCGGCCGGTACCCGACCTGTCTCGCCGACAGCCGGCGCGGCTCGGCACGCTGATCCCCGCCGATGGCGCTGTGGGCGACTAGGTTGGCGGTCGAGGGCCATGACGCCCGTCCGGGTTCGGGGAAGGACGTGCGATGAGCGACGACCGCCAGGAGCCTCCCGCCGACGAGCACGACGACGACCGGACCCGACCCCTGCCCTCGGCCCCTGATCGGCCGGGTCCGACCGGGCCCGCCGCCGGACCGGACGAGACGGCACCGATCGACCGGACCGTCCCGGCGCGTCCTGATCTTTCGCCCGACCAGACCATGCCGATCGACCGGACCGCCGGCACGCAGCCGGGCCCGCCGGCCGACGAGACCATGCCGATCGACCGGTCCGCCGGCACGCAGCCGGGCCCGCCGCCCGACCAGACCATGCCGATCGACCGGTCCGCCGGCACCCGGTCGGGCCCGCCGGCCGACCGGACGGCGCCGATACCGCCGGCCTGGGCCGGTCGAGCCGAGGTGCGCTCGCCCCGACCGGATGACGCCGGCGGTGAGTGGTACGTCGAGGAGCAGGGCGGTCGGCGGTGGTGGTCCCCGATTCTCTGGGGCGTACTGGCGCTGCTGCTGGCCGGCCTGCTCGGAGGCGCGCTCTGGGTGGTGCTCGCCCAGCAGGACGACGACCGGAACGATCGCGGACCAACCCCGTCGCCCCCGCCGACCACTGCCCCCAGCGTCCCGCCGACCAGCGCAGCCCCCACGTCGGCGGCGCCCACCAGTGAGTCGCCGAGCAGTTCGCCGACCACGGACGCGCCGGAGGAACTGCCGGTGCCACCGCTGGCCGGCCTGCCGCAGGCCACCGCCGAAGGGCTGTTGGCTCGGCTCGGCCTGACCTACCGGGTGGTGTACCGCCCGTCGGAGCTGTCACCGGGCACCGTGGTGGGCACCGAGCCGGAGGCCGGCACGTCGGTCTCCACCGACGACGAGGTGTTGTTGATCATCTCCCAGGCGCCGCCCTCGACCGGGGCGAGCCCGACCACGCCGAGCCCCACGGTGACGAGCACGCCGTGACCGCTGGTCACCACATCCGGCGGCGGGTGCCGACGAGGCCGATGCCGGCCAGTGAGATGGCGAGGCCGAAGATGCCGGACCAGAAGAGGGAATGGCGGATGTCCGTGGCGCTGTGCCCAGCCGGAGCGGCCTCGGTGAGTTCCTGACGGCCGTCGGACTGGCCGCCGGCACCGAGGCCGGACACCGGCCCGGTTCGGTCGGTGCCGCCAGCCCGATCGGCCGGGGAGTCGGCGTCGGTCCAGCCGGGTTTCTCGTCGACCGCCTGACCGTCGACCGTCGGCGGGTCGGAGTCGAGCACGGTGATCTCCGGTGCGGGCACCGGCGCGGTCAGCCGGGTGGACGACATCGCCGGGTCTCGGACGAGGACCAGGAGTGTCGCCATCGCCCCGAGGAGGGCGAGGAGTCCGAAGGCATAGGCGATACGGGAGCGGTGGTGCCGCCGCAGGGCGGGCTGATTGACCATGACCATCCCAGGGTCAGGGTCCTGGACGAGCGGGTGGAACGTGCCGGGGTGGGCGTACCGATTCTATGGCGACGGCACGCCCACCGGCGGCGGTTCGGGTCGGTCAGCCCACCCGGAGCGGGGTACGCGCGACCGGACGGCGGGCCCGCACGGTGTGCGGACGAGGTTCTGGGGCGGCCTGCAGTTGCTGCAACCCTTCCCGCTGGACGAAGATCGACCGTCGGGTGACAGCGTCGCCCGCGGCGTTCAACTCGTAGCCGTCGAGCCAGAGCCAGCCGTCATAGGTCGGCCAGTCGAGGACCCGGATCACCCGGAACTTGATCGGCCGGAGGAACTGGACACTCGCCGCGCGTGTCACATGCAGTACGTCACCGGTGCGGGGAAGCACATGGGCTCCTGGGGAGGATCGGCCGGCGGTGGCGCCGGCGGTGCCTGAACGATGGACGTCTCGGCCGGTGACGGGGTCGTGCCTCGTGAACCGGTGGTGCGGATGGCGGTGGTCGGGCCGTACCCCGCTGGTGACGTGCCGTCACCCGACCACCACCCGGTTGCTTCCGGGACCGCGCCCGCCGCCGCAGCTTGCCGGCTTGCAGCGGCGGGGTCCTTACCCCGGAGCAGGTCGCGTTGTCGTCGGCCGGGCCCGCGTCGTGCCCGGCTTCCCCGAGGCGGTGGGGTCACCACTCCGAGGGACCGAACGGAGACGCTGAGTGATCCGAGCCATACGGACAGAGTGCATCAGGGACGTGCTTCATGCAAGTTGCACGTCGACTTTTGCCGATACGTGAGCGTGTCGCGCGAAAGGCCTATTGAAGCCATCCGCGTCCGGGCGGCAGACTGGGGACCGGTTTCGCCCGTCGCGGCCGGCCGAGGACCGGCACCACTCCCCTTCGTCGCGAACGCTCGCCGGTCGACGGTCGCGCCCCCGGCGGGTGTCACCCAGTGGCGCGTTACCGGAGGTAGCCCGAGTGGGGTCGAGCAGCCAGCGGCGGAGACCAGTGACTCACGGGTTGCGCGATGAGTGAGCGGCGCAGTCCCACCATCAGACGGCGGCGGCTCGGGGCCGAGCTGCGTCGCCAGCGGGAGTCCGCCGGAATCACCATCGAGGTGGTCGCCGAACAGTTGGAGTGCTCGGCGTCCAAGGTCTCCCGGATCGAGACCGGGCACACCACGGCCACCCCACGCGACGTGCGGGACATGCTGCGGATCTACGGCGTCGTCGGCGCCGAGAGCGACGAGCTCGTGCAGATCGCCCGTGAGGCCCGCCAGAAGGGCTGGTGGCACCCCTACAGCACCGTGCTCGTCGGCGCGTACGTCGGGCTGGAGGCGGCGGCCAGTTCGATCCGGGCGTACGAACAGCAGGTCGTTCCGGGTCTTCTGGAGACCGAGGAGTACGCCGGTGCCATGATCCGTGCCGCACGGCCGGACTTCACCGCCGATCAGGTACATCAAAGAGTGCGTGTCCGTTTGGGCCGTCAGTCGTTATTGACCCAGGACGATCCGGTCGATCTGTGGGTGGTGCTCGATGAGGCGGTGGTAAGTCGGCCGGTGGGCGGGGACGAGGTGATGCGCGGTCAACTCAAGCGGTTGGTCGAGGTGGCCGAGTTGCCGAACGTGACGCTGCAGATCCTGCCCTTCGAGGTGGGTGCGCATGCCGGCATGGACGGCACGTTCACGATCCTCAGCTTCCCTGAGCCCGGTGATCCGGATGTTGTGTACGCGGAGAACGCCACGGGTGGGCTCTTCCTCGAGAAGAGCGACGAACTACAGAAGTACAGCTTCATCTTCGATCACATCCGCGCTGCGGCCATACGTCCGGAGGAGTCCGTCGCACACATCGCAAAACTGGCAGAGGAGCCGTTGTGGAAATGGCGACCAAAGGGTTCCCCGTGGACCTGACGCAGGCAGCATGGTTCAAGAGCTCGAAGAGCGGGCCGAACTGTGACAACTGCGTGGAGGTGGCGTACGTGACGGGCGCGGTCGGAGTGCGGGACTCGAAGGACAAGGCGGGCCCCGCCCTGGTCTTCGCACCGGGTGACTGGCACGCCTTCGTTTCAGGCACCCGGGGTGGTGTGTTCGGCGCGGTCTGACCGACTGGTCAGTGGAGTCCCCGTCCGGTTCGCCGGACGGGGACTTCGCCGCGTCCGGGGTAGGGGCGGCTCACTTCCGCGTCGCGGCAGGAGTCGACCAGGTTCCGTCGGGATTCCCGTCGCCAGAGCGTCCCCGTCTCGTTGAACCGGTCGGTACGGCGCTGGTCGACGACCCGCCGCACCGACCCGCAACCGAGCGAGTAGGCGAGACGGATGACGACGATCGGTTCAGACAACCTCACCACCGGTCCGGCCAAGCCGGAGCGGTTCGGTGGCAAGTACCGCGGCGCTCGTCGGGACACGGTTCTGACCGAGGTGGTCTCGACCGACCAGGAGTTGAGCGGGCGGGAGGACGCGTCCGAGACGACGGATCCTCCGCTGTCGCTGCCCTCACTGGACCCGAACCCGCTGATCGAGCCGTCGTTCCCGCCGGCGGGCTGGCCGATGGAGCCGGCCGAGTCCCTGGCGGACCACCCGTTGCTGCGTGGTCTGCTGATGGAGTTGCCGCCGAAGGGCACAGTGCCCTCGCAGGACTGGCTGGACCGCTGGTTCGAGGCGACCAGGTCGATCCTGGAACTGCTATACGTGCAGAGCGCCAGCCGCCCGCGTTGACCCTGCGACGGCGGGCTGGGCCCGCTCCGCGAGGCGGTTGTGGCGTAGCGCGTGCCGGACCCCGATGACGATCACCGCAAGCGCGCCCACGGTGATCGCCGGCCCGGTGAGGCCGGGGTCGGCCCCGAGGTCGGCGCCGGCGGCGGCGGCGATCAATGCCGGCACCGTGGCCAGGGCGGTGACCTGTAGCGGCAGCCCGACGAGTGGGTGGGCCGCGGCGGCGCGCAGCCCGTGCGGCGCGGGGGTGGCGGGGGCACTGGCGAACGCGCCCGCGCCCGCCCACAGCCGGCGGATCCGGCGTACCGAGCAGGCTGTCGCCACGAGCGCCGGGCCGGCGGCCAGTGTGAGCCCGGCGGCGGCCCGGTCGATCGGTGCGGTGCCGGCGCTGAACAGCCCGCCGCCGAGCACGACGGCGGTGAGCGCCACGCCGGTGAGGGCCAGCATCAGCAACCATCCGGTACGCCGACGCAGGATGCGGGTGTTGCGCAGCCGGGGAAGGCCGTCGGCAACGACGCCGGCGGCCAGCCAGACGGCGGCGACCGGGAGCAGGATGGTGAGCTGACTCTCCATGTTCGAGAGTCTTTCCCGAATCCGGGCGGAGCGAATCCGGGCGTGCCCCCCGTTCGCCCCGGACGCCGGGCCCGTAGGGGGGTCATCACTCGAAGGTATGGCCGTTTCGACATGTTCAACTGCCCGACGGCTGACTTACCCTCAGCTAGATCGGCGAGTGTCGATTGATGTTGGACCGGTGGTCACGTTCCACCACCGGTCAGAGGGAGGTAGGAAATGGGTCTTCCACGAAGGTCCGTACTGATCGGGGTGGCCGCGGCGACCGTGCTGGCCGTCGGTACCCCGGCCCTGGCCGCCGAACCCGTGGGTGTGGTTCGGGCCGCCGGCGGAGCCACCGCCGTGCCGGACAGCTACATCGTCGTACTCAAGGACAGCGCCGTGGCCCGGGACCGGGTCGGCGACACGGCGAAGCGGCTCTCCGGCCGTCACGGCGGCACCGTGGCCCGCACCTACGGCGCGGCGCTGCGCGGCTTCGAGGCCAAGGTGAACGCACGCGCGGCGGCGCGGATCGCGACCGACCCGGATGTGGCGTACGTCGAGCAGAACCACACCGTCTCGATCTCCGGCACGCAGACCAACCCGCCCTCCTGGGGCCTCGACCGGATCGACCAGCGCAACCTGCCGTTGGACAGCTCCTACACCTACCCGAACACGGCGAGCAACGTGCACGCCTACATCATCGACACCGGCATCCGGTTCTCCCACAGCGACTTCGGCGGTCGGGCCACCTCCGGCTACGACGCGGTGGACGGCGGGTCGGCCGACGACTGCAACGGGCACGGCACGCATGTGGCCGGCACCGTCGGCGGGTCCGCGTACGGGGTGGCCAAGGCCGTGCAGCTCGTCGGCGTACGGGTGCTGAACTGCTCCGGCAGTGGCACCAACGCCGGTGTGATCGGCGGCGTCGACTGGGTCACCGCGAACGCGATCAAGCCGGCGGTGGCGAACATGAGCCTCGGCGGCGGTGCGAACAGCTCGCTGGACAACGCCGTCCGCAACTCGATCGCCTCGGGTGTCACGTACGGCCTGGCGGCCGGCAACGACAGCGGCGCGAACGCCTGCAACACCTCGCCGGCGCGCACCACCGAGGCCATCACTGTGGGCTCGACCACCAGCTCGGACGCCCGGTCGTCGTTCTCCAACGTCGGCACCTGCCTGGACATCTTCGCGCCCGGCTCGTCGATCACCTCGGCCTGGTACACCAGCAACACCGCCACCAACACCATCAGCGGCACCTCGATGGCCACCCCGCACGTGGTCGGAGCGGCGGCCCTGGTGGCCAGCGCCAACCCGACCTGGACCCCGGCTCAGGTCCGCAACCAACTGGTGGCCAACGCCACGCCGAACGTGGTGAGCAACCCCGGCTCGGGCTCGCCGAACCTGCTGCTCTACGTGGGTACCGGCAGCACCCCGCCGCCGCCCACCGGCTGCACCGGCACCAACGGCACCGACGTCTCGATCCCGGACGCCGGCTCGGCGGTGACCAGCTCGATCACCATCTCCGGCTGCGGCCGCAACGCCTCCTCGGCCTCCACCGTGGCGGTGAACATCGTGCACACCTACCGCGGTGATCTGGTCATCGACCTGCTCGCCCCGGACGGCAGCTCGTACCGGCTGAAGAACAGCAGCACTTCGGACAGCGCCGACAACGTGAACGCCACGTACACGGTCAACGTGTCCGGTGAGGCCGCCGACGGCGTCTGGCGTCTCCAGGTGCGGGACACCTACTCGGCCGACACCGGCTACATCAACACCTGGACCCTGACCGTCTGATCGGAATCTGACGACACGAGGCCCCACCCGGCACTCCGGGTGGGGCCTCGCATCGTACGGATCGGACTCAGACCGAGAAGGTGGCCGGCCGCTCGGTGGCCGGGGCCGGCGGACGGGCCTTCCACAGGCCGACCTTCTGCGCGGCGAGCCGGCTCAGGTAGGCCGGGTTGAGGATGACGTAGCGGCGCCAGAGCCGCTTCGGCTCCAGACCGAGGCGCCAGAACCACTCAAGGCCGGCGCGCTGCATCCACGGCGGGGGCTGGCGCAGCAGCCCGGCGTGGTAGTCGAAGGCCGCGCCGACCGCCATCAGCGGCATGTCGAGCAGCGGCCGCATGGCGTACGTGAAGACCTCCTGGCGCGGGCAGCCGAGCCCGACCAGCACCAACCGGGCACCACTGGACCGGATCCGGTCGGCGATCTCGGCGTCCTCACCGGGTTGGACGGCACGGAACTTGGACGGCTCCACCCCGGCGATCTTCAGCGCCGGGAACATCCGCTCCAGGGCCGGGATCAACCGGGCGAGGGTCTCCTCGGTCGAGCCGTACAGGTAGACCGGCAGCCCTTCGTCGGCGAAGCGCGACAGCACGTGCAGGGTCAGGGTCGGCCCGTACACCCGGTCGCTGAGCCCCGCGTGGTGCAGCAGGTTGAGCGCCCACCGCACCGGCTGCCCGTCCGGCGTCACCACGTCGAAGGAGTTGAGCCGCGCGTTGTGCGCCGGGTCGAGCACCCCCGTCATCACACCGTGCACCGCCAACGCGGTCAGCGCGAGAGGACGCCGTTCGTGTGCCGCGGTCACCACCGCGTCGGTCGCCGTGGCGTAGTCGGTGGCGTCGACCAGGACGCCGAGCACATTGCGCTTCGTCCGGGCGCTCACGGCTGGGCCACCCACTTGTCCACGTTGGCCTCGTAGATCTCCCGAAGGATCATCGGCACGTCGTAGGTGATCTTCCAGTCCGGATACTGCGCCTCGAACCGGGCCATGCTGCTCACGTACCACTGGTGGTCACCGGTGCGGTTCTGCTCGACGTAGTTGATCCGCGCCTCGCGGCCGGTGATCTCCTCCGCGATCCGGAACGCCTCGATGTGCGAGGTGTTGGAGTGCCGGCCGCCACCGAGGTTGTAGACCTCCGCGGATCGGGGGGCCCGGAAGAACGCCTCGAACGCGGTCAGCACGTCGTGCGAGTGGATCGCGTCCCGGACCATCTTGCCCTTGTAGCCGAAGAGGTTGTACGTCCGGCCCTCCATGACGCAGCGCATCAGGTAGGCCAGGAACCCGTGCAGCTCGGCGGCGGAGTGCGCCGGGCCGGTCAGCGTACCGCCCCGGAAGCAGGCGGTCTTCATGTCGAAGTAGCGCCCGTACTCCTGGACCATCACGTCCGCGGCGACCTTGGAGGCGCCGAAGACCGAGTGCAGTGAGTGGTCGATCGACATCTCTTCGGTGATGCCCTGGTACCAGCGGTGGTCCTCGGGCAACTCGTACCGGGTCTCCAACTCGACGAGCGGCAGGCTGTTGGGCCGGTCGCCGTACACCTTGTTGGTCGAGCAGTGGATGAACGGCGCGTCGATCGCGTGCCGGCGGGTGTTCTCCAGGATGTTGAGCGTGCCGCCGGCGTTCACGTCGAAGTCCGTGTACGGCTCCTTGGCCGCCCAGTCATGGCTCGGCTGGGCAGCGCTGTGGATCACCACTGCGATGTCCGAGCCGTACTTCTTGAACACCTGCTCCAGGCCGTCCCGGTCCCGGATGTCCACCGCGAAGTGGGTGTAGGCGTTACCCAGATCACGGCCCAGCCGTTCCAGGCTCCACGAGGTGGAGCCGTCCTCGCCGAAGAAGTACCGGCGCATGTCGTTGTCGATGCCGACGACGTCCAGACCGAGGCCGGCGAAATGCCGGACCGCTTCGGAGCCGATCAGACCACCCGACCCTGTCACCAACGCGACACTCACACGCCACTCCTGGTCCATCGGAGGCAGAATCCATCGGAGCATAGCGTGACGTCCAGCACGCCCCGATATGACGGAAGGGCCCCGCATGATGCGGAGCCCTCGTCGTTGGTGGGGATGGGGGGAGTTGAACCCCCACGCCCTTTCGGGCACACGGACCTGAACCGTGCGCGTCTGCCATTCCGCCACATCCCCGTGGCACAACCCGGAACACTTTAGCTGCCCGGCCCCGCTGTCTCCAACGGGCCTCGGGAATACTACGCTGTCCCTGACGCTCGCCCCGAACGATTACCGTTCGTGGCGGACGAAAGATTAGCACGACAATCCCGACCCTTCCGAGCGGGTCGAGAGCAGCCGGCCGAGCGGCGTGTGAGCTGCGCGCGCGCCGGCCGGATACCATCATGTCCTCGGGACCCGAGGAGGAGCCGGTGAGCGTGCTGCAACGCTTCGAGAAGCGTCTGGAAGGCCTGGTAGAAGGGGCCTTCGCCAAGGTCTTCAAAGGGGTGGTCCACCCCGTGGAGATCCTCAACGCCATGCAGCGGGAGGCCGAGGCGCACAAGGCGATCCTGGCCGGTGGGCGCACGTTGGTGCCCAACCGCTACGTGATCGATCTCTCGCCGTTCGACCACAGTCGGCTGGCGCCGTACGCCGCCGCGCTGGCCCAGGAGTTGGCCCAGTCGCAGGCGGAGTTCATCGGCGAGCAGGCGTGGACGGTCTACGGCGACGTGATCGTCGAGATCGAGCGAGGCGAGGGCCTGGACACGGGCATGTTCCGTGTCACGGCCGAGGTCTACACCGGCGGCGAGGTCGCCCCGGTGTCGGCACCCGGCTACGACGCCGGCCCGCCCGCCTACCCCGCGTACGACCAGGGCGGTGGCTACGGCCCTCCGCCCGGGCACGGTGGCGGTCGCAACGTGCGGCTGGTCTCCGGAGACGGTCGCACCTACCCCCTCCAGATGGGGTCGACGGTGATCGGTCGCGGCGACCAGGCGAACCTGCGTCTGCCCGACGTCGGCATCTCCCGGCGACACGCCCGGCTGGATTTCGACGGCGGTCAGGTCGTGCTGACCGACCTGGGTTCGACCAACGGCACCATGGTGAACGGGCAGCGGGTCTCCGCCGTCGCGCTCAACCCCGGTGACATGGTCCAGCTCGGGACGACGACGCTGACCTTCCGCGTGGACGGCTGACCCGCCTTGCCGGAACTGGTCATCACCGTTGCCCGGTTCGGGTTCCTGATCCTGCTGTGGATCTTCGTGTTCACGGTGGTCGGCGTGATCCGCAGGGACCTCTTCGCGGGCGCCCGGTCCGGTCGTCTGGTGGCCGCGCCACGCGCGGTGGGCGCCTCGACGGGGCAGGGGGCCAAGCCAGCGAAGGTGAAACGTGGCAGAGCGGCGCACCAACTGGTGGTGACGGCCGGTCAGCTGGCCGGCACCAAAATCACTCTCGGGGAAGCGCAGATCACCATCGGTCGGGCTGAGGACTCCACCCTGGTCATCACCGACGACTACGCCTCCGCGCGACACGCCCGGCTCGTGCCGCGTGAGGGGCAGTGGTACGTCGAGGACCTCGGCTCGACTAACGGCACGTACCTCGATCGCGCTAAGGTCTCCGGACCAACCCCCGTCCCCCTCGGCGTGCCGATCCGGATCGGCCGCACTTCCCTCGAATTACGGCCATGACTCTGACCCTGCGCTATGCGGCCCACAGCGACCGCGGTCTGATCCGAGACGGCAATCAAGACTCCGTCTACGCCGGGCCGCGGTTACTCGCCGTTGCCGACGGCATGGGCGGTATGGCCGCCGGTGACGTCGCCAGCAACATCGTCATCGGTGCCATGGCGCCGCTCGACGAGGACGTCCCAGGGGACGCTCTCGTCGACGCGTTGCGTTCGGCAGTGGGCACCGCCAACCAACAACTCCGCGACACAGTGGACGCCAACCCGCAGTTGGAGGGGATGGGCACCACGCTGACGGCGACCCTCTTCACCGGCAGCAAGCTGGGGATGGTCCACATTGGCGACTCGCGGGCCTACCTGCTGCGCAATGGCGAGTTCGCGCAGATCACCAAGGACGACACCTACGTCCAGATGCTGGTCGACGAGGGCCGCATCAGCGCCGAGGAGGCGAGCAGCCACCCGCAGCGGTCGCTGCTCACCCGCGCCCTCGACGGTCGGGACATCGACCCGGAATACTCGGTCCGCCAGGTCATGCCCGGCGACCGGTACCTGATCTGCAGCGACGGCCTCTCGGGTGTGGTCAGCGCCGAAACCATCGGCGAGACCCTGCGGGAGTACACCGACCCGCAGCAGTGCGTCGAGCGGCTGGTGCAGCTCGCGCTGCGCGGCGGTGGGCCGGACAACATCACGGTGATCATCGCCGACGCCACCGACCAGGACATCGTCGAGGCGACCCCGATCGTGGGCGGCGCCGCCGCCCGGGACCGGGGCATGGCGACCTCCGCCGACGACTCGACTCCGGCCGCCCGAGCCTCGGCGCTCTCCGCGCCGCGTCCGGCCGCGCCCGAGGAGCCGGCAGCCTCCGACGATGACGCCGACCGGCCGAAGCGACGCCCGGTCCGGACCGCCGCCATGGCGCTGGCTCTGCTGGTGATCGTCGGCGGTGCGTCGTTCGGCGGTTGGACGTACACCCAGCGGCAGTACTACGTGGGAGCCACCGAAGAGGGCCAGGTCGCCGTCTTCCGCGGTGTCCAGGGTCAGATCGCCGGGATGGATTTGTCCAGCGTGCACCGCCGCAGCGGCACCCGCCTGGACGACCTCACCGTCGCCGCGCAGGACACCGTCAAGGTCGGCATCCGGGCCAAGAGTGAGCCGGACGCCGAGCGTCAGCTCGCCGAGCTGACCAGCGACACGCCGAGCAACCCCAACCTGAAGCCGCTCTGCCCGCTCGACCCGACCGCCGTCGGGGTCGCCACGCCGACGCCGACCCCGCTCGGTGCGACGCCGACCCCGAACGGCAGCCCGAGCGCCAACGCGTCGCCGACCCCCAACGGGGTTGTCAGCGCAAGCCCGACCGCCGGTGCCACCACAGCTCTCGGTGGGGCCGGCGCGACCACCACACCCGACGTCACGCCCTCCGACTCGGCCACGCCGGCGCTCGACCCGGCCGGCTGCCGGTCTCCTGAGTGAGCGTCGGCTGAGATCCTGAGGACTCCACCCGTGACCGTAGCGGCCACACCGGCACCCTCGCCCGCCACCGCGGGCGAGCAATCCGGCGTACGCCTGGCGCGGTCGCGCCGCAACGCCGAGCTGTACCTGCTGTTGCTGGCGATGGTGCTGGTGGCCGCGTACGGGGCGACCGTCGAGGCGAACCTGCTGGACACGGTCACCTCGGACTTCTGGATGCCGGCCGCCGCGCTCGGCGCGGTCTTCCTCGGCCTGCACCTGGTCATCCGGTTCCTGGCCCCGTTCGCCGACCCGGCGCTGCTGCCGGCGGTGGCCCTGCTCAACGGGCTCGGGGTGGGCTTCCTGCGTCGGATCGACCTGGGTGACGCCCCGGTGGCCGAACGCGAGAGCCTGGCCGTCTTCGCGGGGCAGGGCGGGCGTCAGTTGGCCTGGACGCTCGGTGCGGTGATCCTCGCCGCCGCCCTGCTGGCGATCATGCGTGACCACCGGTCGATCTCGCGCTACGCGTACACCCTGGGGTTGGCCGGCATCGTGCTGGTGATGATCCCGGCGGTGCTGCCGTCGAGCATCTCCGAGATCAACGGCGCGAAGCTGTGGGTCCGGGTCGGCAGCTTCTCCATCCAGCCGGGTGAGTTCGCCAAGCTGGCGCTGCTGGTCTTCTTCGCCTACTACCTGGTGCGCAAGCGTGAGGTGCTCTCGCTGGCCAGTCGGCGCTTCCTCGGCATCGACTTTCCGCGTGGCCGCGACCTCGGGCCGGTGGTCGGCGTCTGGCTGATCAGCGTCCTGGTGCTGGTCTTCGAGAAGGACCTGGGCACCTCGCTGCTCTACTTCGGCATGTTCGTGGTGACGCTCTACATCGCCACCGAACGGGTCAGCTGGCTGCTGATCGGCCTGGTCCTCTTCTTCGGCGGCGCGTACCTCGCCTACGTCCTCGGCTCGACGGTCGGCGGGCCGTTCGCCAACTTCTACGTGCGGGCGGAGATCTGGCTCGACCCGTTCGCCGACCCGACCAACAAGGGCTACCAGCTCGTGCAGGGCCTGCTGGCCCTGGGCACGGGCGGGCTCTTCGGTGCCGGGCCGGGCGGCGGTCAGCCGGAGATCCTGCCCGAGGTGCAGAACGACTTCATCTTCGCCGGCATCGGTGAGGAGATCGGCCTCTTCGGTCTCTCCGCGCTGCTGGTCGTCTACCTGCTCATCGTGGAGCGCGGGCTGCGCGCCGCGCTGGCGGTACGGGACTCGTTCGGCAAGCTGCTGGCCGGCGGTCTCGCGTTCACCCTCGGCCTCCAGGTCTTCGTGATCGTCGGCGGGATCAGCAAGCTCATCCCGCTGACTGGTCAGACCACCCCGTTCCTGTCCGCCGGCGGGTCGTCGTTGATGGCCAACTGGCTGCTCATCGCGGTGCTGCTGCGGGTCTCCGACGGCGCCCGCCGACCGGTGACCGGCGGAGGCGGCGGCAAGGCGGCTCGTCCCAGCGGTGGCCCGCCCGAGCAGCTGCACGGTGCTCCCACGGAGGTGATCAAGCCGTGAACGCACCCCTGCGCCGCGTTGGCGTCGTCGTCATGGTCCTGTTCGGTCTGCTCTTCGCCAACCTCAACTGGATCCAGGCCTACAAGGCGGATGAGTACCGGACCAGCGACTACAACGGTCGGGTCCAGGTCGCCGAGTACGACCGCAAGCGCGGCAACATCGAGGCCGGCGGCACGGCCCTGGCCACCAGCAAGGAAACCACCGGCAACCTGAAGTTCCGGCGTACCTATCCCAGCGGCGCCAAGTACGCCCACGTGCTCGGTTACAAGCCGGTCAACCTGGCCGACCAGGGCATCGAGCGGACGGAGAACGACTTCCTGGCCGGCACCAGCGACCAGCTGATCGGCGACCGGTTGAAGGACATGTTCACCGGCGACGACACCGGCGGCGGCAACGTGCTGCTCTCGCTCTCCAAGCGGGCCCAGGACGTGGCGTACGACCAGCTGCGCAACAACGAGGTGGGTGCGAAGCGGGGCGCGGCGATCGCCATCGACCCGCGTACCGGTGCCGTCCAGGCGTTGGTCTCGATGCCGAGCTTCGACCCGAACCCGCTGGCCAGCCACGACACCAACGAGGCGACGGTGGCGTACCAGAAGCTGGAGCAGGACCCGGCCGGACCGCTGAAGAACCGCGCGCTCTCCGAGACGCTGCCGCCGGGCTCCACGTTCAAGATCGTGGTAGCCGCGGCGGCCCTGGAGAACGGCATCACCAAGTCCACCCAGATCCCGGCCGGTTCCAGCTACACCCCGCCCACCTCGGGCACCCCGATCAAAAACGCCGCCGCCTCGATCTGCCCGGAGCCGAAGGTCACCCTGCTGGACGCGGTCACCGAGTCGTGCAACACCGGCTTCGCGCAGCTCGGCGTGCGGCTCGGAGCCGACACCATCAAGGAGAAGGCCCGGCAGTTCGGCTTCGAGCAGGAGGACCTCACCGTCGGTCACCTCGGTGAGGGCGGCCTGCCCACGGCGGCCAGTCGGACCGGGACCATCCAGAACCCGGACGGCAGCACGGACCCGGCCGCGCTGGCCCAGTCCTCGATCGGCCAGAACAACGTCCGGATGACCCCGCTGGAAGGCGCCATGATCGCTGGCGCGATCGCGAACAACGGCAGCCAGATGCGGCCGTACCTGGTCCGGCAGCTGCTCGCGCCGGACCGGACCACCAGTTACTACAGCGCGAAGGCGCGTGAGCTGCGCCAGCCCGTCGAGCCGCAGGTCGCCGCCGACCTGCGCGAGATGATGGTCAGCGTGGTCCGGAACGGCACCGGCAAGAACGCCGCGATCAACGGCTACACGGTCGGCGGTAAGACCGGCACCGCCCAGTCCGCCCCGGACCGGCCCGACCACGGCTGGTTCATCGGCTTCGCCCTGGACAAGAACGGCAACCCGGTCTCCGCGGTCTGCGTGATGCTGGAGCAGGCCGGCCCGGGTGGCAGCGCCGAGGCGGCTCGGATCGCCGGCCAGGTCATGAAGGCCGCCATCGCCGACCCAGGGGGTCGCTGACATGCTCAGCCCCGGCGTGCAGCTCGGCAACCGCTACCGTCTCGACGAGCGGATCGCCAGCGGCGGCATGGGCGACGTCTGGCGCGGCACCGACCAGGTGCTCGGCCGGACGGTCGCGGTGAAGAGCCTGCTCCCCGCCCTGCTCGACGACCCGGACTTCGGCGAGCGGTTCCGCGGCGAAGCCCGCACCATGGCCACCATCAACCATCCCGGCGTGGTGGACGTCTACGACTTCGGCAACGACCAGCAGATCGCCTTCCTGGTCATGGAGTACGTCGAGGGTGACGCCCTGTCGTCCACGTTGAGCCGGGTCGGCCGACTCACCCCGGCGCGGACGATGGCCCTCGTCGCGCAGGCCGCCGACGCGTTGCACGCCGCCCACGAGAAGGGCATCGTGCACCGCGACGTGAAGCCGGGCAACCTGCTGGTCCGGCCGAACGGCACGCTGGTGCTGACCGACTTCGGCATCGCCCGCTCCGACCTGGTGGGCCAGCTCACGGCCGCCGGTTCGGTGCTCGGCACCGCCTCGTACATCTCGCCGGAGCAGGCCACCGGCGGTGTGGCCACTCCGGCCTCCGACGTCTACGCCCTGGGCGTGGTCGCCTACCAGTGCCTGGCCGGTCGGCGGCCGTTCGAGGGCGACAACCCCCTCGACATCGCGATGCGGCACGTCCGGGAGACCCCCCGGCCACTGCCGGCCGACATCCCTCCGCAGGTGCGCGCCCTGGTCGAACGGGCGTTGGCGAAGGATCCGGCCGCCCGCTGGCCGAGCGCCGCCGCACTCGCCGGGGTCGCCCGTCAGCTCAAGGCCGCGCTCTCCCAGCAGGCTCGGGCCGGCGCCAACTCCGGGCCGGTGTCCGCGGCGCCCGCCTCGCCGGCCGCGCCGGGTCGGGCCCAGGTGCCGCAGGCGCACCAGATGCGTCCGCCGACGGCCCGCCCGCCGGTGGCCGGAGCGAGGCCGACCGCTGTCGCGCCCGCCCAACAGCCCCGCCCCACCGCCGTCGCGCCGGCCGTCCAGCCCGTCCGTGCGCAGGGCGCTCCGAACGGTTACCCACGCGGTGCGGCAGCGGTGCCGTCCGGGCCGCCCCGGCAGGAACACCCGCCGGCGTACGCCCGGCAGGCCGGCCCGGTGACGCCGTCACCCCAGCCCCAGCGGTCCCGGCCTGGAATGGTGCTTCTCGCCATCCTGCTGGCCGTGCTGGTCCTGCTCTGCTCTGGCGTGATTTCCTACAACCTGCGGAAGCAGTCGCAGGACGGCGCATCCGCCGGGCTTGCGCCGCGCACCGTGACGACCGGCGCGCTACGACTCGACGGGCGCGACGATCCGACCCGGACGTCGTACCGTCGGGAGGTACGACTCCAGCCGGGCGACGGCGGGACGACGACGAGCGAAGGACGACAGACGCGATGACAGCGCAGGCCCGCCTGCTCGGTGGCAGGTACCAGGTCGGCGAGCTGCTCGGCTATGGCGGCATGGCCGAGGTGCACCGTGGTCGCGATCTCCGGCTCGGTCGGGACGTCGCGATCAAGATGCTCCGCACCGACCTCGCCCGGGACGCGACGTTCCAGATGCGGTTCCGTCGGGAGGCGCAGAACGCTGCCTCGCTCAACCACCCGGCCATCGTGGCGGTCTACGACACCGGCGAGGAGACCGCGCCGACCGGTGAGACGCTGCCGTTCATCGTCATGGAGTTCGTCAACGGGCGGACCTTGAAGGAGGTCCTCGGCGTCGAGGGGCGACTGCAACCGCGCCGTGCGCTGGAGATCTGCGCCGACATGTGCGCCGCCCTGGAGTTCAGCCACCGGCACGGGATCATCCACCGGGACATCAAGCCCGGCAACGTGATGCTCACCCAGACCGGCCAGGTCAAGGTGATGGACTTCGGCATCGCCCGGGCGTTGGCCAGCGGTGCGACCACCATGACCCAGACCAGCGCGGTCATCGGTACGGCACAGTACCTCTCCCCGGAGCAGGCGCGCGGCGAGGCCGTCGACGCCCGTTCCGACGTGTACGCGGCCGGGTGTGTGCTCTTCGAGCTGGTCTGCGGGCACCCGCCGTTCGTCGGGGACAGCCCGGTCAGCGTCGCCTACCAGCACGTACGGGAGACGCCGCCGACGCCGAGCGACATCAACCCGGACGTCACCCCGGCGGTCGACGCGATCGTGCTCAAGGCGCTGTCGAAGAACCCGCTCAACCGCTACCAGAGCGCTGGCGAGATGCGGGCCGACCTGCTCCGTGCCGCTGCCGGCCGGCCCGTGCTGGCCACTCCGGTGCTGCGCGAGGCGGAGACGGTGGCGATGGCCCCGGCCGGCGGTGGGGGCGGCGGCTACCCGGCGCCCGGCCGTGGGCCGCAGACCGGGCAGATCCCGGCCCGGGTGGGCGACCCCCGTCAGCGCAAGGCGTCCTCGTTCCTGATCGCGATGTTCAGCGCGGTCGGCGTGCTGGCGGTGATCGCCCTGGTTGCCGCCCTGCTCTGGGACCAGCAACAGAAGGGCAACGACCTGAAGTCGGTGCCCACCCTCACCGGCAAGGCCCGGGACGTGGCGATCGCCGAGATTCAGAAGGCCGGTCTGTCACCACAGGTGGGTGACCCGGTGCTGGCAAGTGACTGCACCGAGGGCACCGTCGTTCAGCAGAACCCGGTGCCCACCACCCAGGTGAAGCAGAACGGCACCGTCACCATCCGGATCTGTGGCGGTAAGCCCGAGGTGCGGGTTCCTGCCGGGCTCAAGGGCAGCAAGCAGGAGAGCGCCAAGGCCCGGCTCACCGAGGCGAAGCTCACGTTCGAGGTCGTGACGGTGAACGCCGAGGCGAGCCAGGACGAGGTTCTCAGCGTCGACCCGCCCGAAGGTGAGAGCGTTCCCGAAGGCACGAAGGTGAAGCTCACGGTCTCGAGGGGCAACGTCCGGGAGGTGCCGGACGTCGTCGGGTTGAGCCAGGAGGAGGCCACCCGCGTTCTCCGCAACGACGGCTTCACTGTCGTCGTGCAGAACGGGCCGGAGGTGCCCGCCGACCAGGCGGGGAAGGTCACCGACCAGAGCCCGAACGGCAAGGAGAAGAAGCCCACCGGCACGAGGGTGACGATCAAGGTGAGTCAACCCGAGCCGGAGACCGACCCGACGCCGACGGGCACACCGTCGGGCACGCCGTCGGGCACGCCGAGCACTCCTCCCGGCGGCGGGGGCGGCATCGGCCTGCCGATCCCACCTCCGCCGGGCCGGGCCCAGGACTAGGGCCCAGGCCACCCGCGGGCATCGGATGACCGAGACGGCAGCGTCACCGGCCGGGGCGGTACGGCGGTGGCCTCGCCGCGTCCGCCGGCTGGCCGTCGCGGGTCTCGTCGTGCTGGTGCTCGCCAGTTCCCCGTGGCTGTGGACGACGCTCGCCGCACGCGGGCACGTGTACGCCGCCGCCGACGCGCCGGCCGCCGACGTGGTGATCGTGCTCGGCACCGAGGTGGCGGCCGATCGGCAGCGACCGGGGGACCGTCTCGCCGGCCGCCTGGACACCGCCGCCGAACTGGTGACCAGCGGGCGGGCCACCGTCGTCCTGGTGTCGGGCGACGGCGGCGGGGCGTCCGGCGACGAGCCGGCGGTGATGACGACGTACCTCGCCGAGCGTGGCGTCGACAGGCGTCGGGTGGTGGCCGACCCGTTCGGCCTGGACACCTACGACAGTTGCGCGAGAGCGCGCGAGGTGTACGGCGTCGAGCGGGCCCTGATCGTCACCCAGTCCTACCACCTGTCCCGGGCGGTGACGCTGTGCCGGCAGCTCGGCGTCGACGTCGACGGGGTGACTGCCCGCTGCGACGGTTGTGGCGCCGCACTGCTGGCCGAGAAGTCGGTCCGGGACTACTTCGCCAGTGGCAAGGCGGCGTTGGACGCGGTGCGCGGCCGACCGCCGGCGGTGCGTTCGCCGGCGAATTCCGCGGTCCAGGACGCGCTACGCGGCTGACGGCCCCTGCGGGGTCCGACGGTCCGGTGTCGGGCCCTGAACGTCCGGCTCTCAGGCCGTGGCGAAGGCCGCCAGACGGCGGGCGTCCACCTCGGCGGCCAACGCGGGAGCGCGCTCCAGCGCCTCGGGATGGCCGCAACTGGCCAGCCAGTTGGCCAGCATCAGGTGGCCGCCCTCGGTGAGCACCGACTCCGGGTGGAACTGGACGCCTTCGATGGGCAGCGTCCGGTGCCGCATCGCCATCACCACGCCGGAGCCGGTCCAGCCGGTGACCTCCAGCTCGTCGGGGAGCGTCTCGGGCAGCACGGCGAGCGAGTGGTACCGGGTGGCGGTGAACGGGTCGGGCAGGCCGGCGAGTACGCCGACCGAGTTGTGGCGTACCTCGGAGGTCTTGCCGTGCAGCAGCTCCGGTGCGCGCGTCACCGTCGCCCCGAAGGCTTCACCGATGGCCTGGTGGCCGAGGCAGACGCCGAAGATCGGCAGCTGGCCCGCGTACTCCCGGATGACGTCCAGGCAGATGCCGGCGCGGTCCGGGCTGCCCGGACCGGGCGAGAGCAGGATGCCGTCCGCGCCGAGCGTGCCCACCTCGGCGACGTCGATCTCGTCGTTGCGGCGGACCTCGCAGTCCACGCCGAGCTGGCCAAGGTACTGCACCAGGTTGAACACGAAGGAGTCGTAGTTGTCGATCACCAGGACGCGCATCGGTCACCTGCTCGGAGAGGGGGGCGCGGGGTTGTTCTGATCGGTGTCGTACGGCAGTTCGTGCTCGTCACCGGCCGGGGTCTCCCCGGTCACCGGGTCGCCGCCGCCACCCGTCTCGGCAGGTACGCCGGATTCGACCTGCACGTCGTCGAAGGGCAGCAGGGGCTCGGCCCACGGGAAGGCGACGTACCACAGCAGGGCCACCGTGGCGGCCACCAGGAGCACCGAGCCGGTCAACTTCCCGACCAGGCCGAACGGCAGCTTGCGCCAGATGAACGCGTACACCGGGTCAGCCTCCCAGCTCCGCCGGACGACCGGCGGACTTGGGTTGGGTGCGGTCCAGCTCGGCGTGGATGATCAGGCGCTGGTAGTTGTCGAACTTCGGGTTGCACGTGGTCAGGGTGAGCATCCGCTTGGTCGCCTTCTTGTCCGGTTCGCCGGGCACCGGCGCCACCACCTCGACCTGGGTCGGCTTGACGATCCGGGACTGCGACACCCGGTAGACGTACCAGTCGGTCTTGCTCTCGACCACGATCGGGTCGCCGTCATCCAGCTCGTCCAGCCGCCAGAAGGTGGCCCGGTTGCGGTGGCCGGCGACGGAGAAGTTGCCGACCTGGCCGGGGAGCGCGCTGGTCGGGTAGTGACCGGGGGCGAAGCGGATGTCCTCCTGAGTGACGCCCTCGACGACCACCCAGTTCTTGTCGAGCTTGGGGATGTAGAGACCCGCGAGCGGCTTTCCGCGTACCGGCGGGGACGGTTTGACGCTCGGGCCGACCGACGGGGCCACCGTCGGGTCGTCGGCCGGGCCCCACGCCTGGGCCAACTCGTTGTTGAGCTCGTTCTGGTGGGCGTCGACGATCGCCGACTTGCCCCAGACCTCGTAGCCGGCGAAGAGCAGGACGACCAGGCCGAAGGTGATCAGAACTTCGCCGGTGACGCGGATGCCGGTGCGCAGTCGCGAGCCGAACGACGGGCGGGTCAGTTCGGAGTAGACGCTCTTGTAGCCCTCGCCGGTCTGGTGCGGCCGGAGTTGCACCACCCGCTCGCCGCGTCGCGGTTGGGGAGGGTCGGCGGGGTTGGTGCCGGCCGGCTCGTCCGGGACGGCGGTGCGGGGGACGGCACCCATCAACGCTGTCGAGTCCATGGTCGGCGGCCTGGAGGCGGGAGTGGCCGGCACGGCCGGAATCAACGCGGTGCTGGCCGGGTCCGCGCCGCGATCCGTGCCAGCGCTCGACGGCACCCGGCTGGGACCGGTTGGCGGGACCCGGCTGGGCCCGGTCGGCGGGAAGCCTTCCGGCCCGGCCGCTGCGACGCGTTCAGGGGCGGCCGGGGAGACCGGGATGGCCGGGGAACTGGTGGGTCGGCCTGGCCGAGCGGTGACCTGCGGGATGTACGCGGTCGGCGAGTCGGCCAGCGGTGGCGTCGGGGGCCCGGTGGAGGCAGGCCGGCTCGACGTGCCGGGCGCGGCCGGTCGGGTCGGTATCCCGCCGGGCGCGGCAGGTCGGCTCGGCGTGGCACTCGACGGGTTCCCGGCACCCGGCGGGCGGGTCGCTGCGGCACCTGATGGGTTGCCGGTGGTCGGCGGGCGGGTCGCTGCGGCACCGGGCGCGGTCGGTCGGCTGGACGCGGGGGGTCGGGTCGGGGCGTTGCCGGGGGCAGCCGGCCGAACCGGGCCCTGGTCGCCGGCGGACGGCCGGCCGGGGGCGGTCGCGGGGGGAGCCCCGACGCCGCCGCGCGAGCTTGGCCCGGCGGTTGCGCTGCCCGGCCAGGGTGGCGGCGCTTCGGCGCCTGAGCGGCCGGCGGGCCCGGTCGGCTCGGGCCGAGCGGTGCTCGGCGGCGGTTGCTGGGTTCGCGGCGGCTGCTCAGGTCGTCGCGGTTGGTCGGCTCGCGGCGGCTGCAACACCGGCTCGGGCCAGTTGCTGGCCGGGGCCGGTCGGCCCGGTGCCGACTCGGGCCGGTCGAGCTTGGGCAGGAAGGCGGTCGGCTCGTCGGTCTGGTCCCGGTGTCGCCCGTCGCGTCGCTCGTCCGGCCCGCTCACTTGGGCACCGTAGCCGAGCGCAGGGCCGTGGAATCCTCGAATGCGGGTACTCGCACCGTCGAGGCTGTCTCCTTGTAGCCGAGCTGGTAGTCGTCGACCGCGTCCTTGAACAACCGGACTCCCTCAGAGCGGGCGAGGGCCTGCTGGAGGGCAGCGGGATCGCCGATCGCTACGATCTTGAACGGTGGGGAGTACACCCGGCCGTGAAGTAGCAGGGTGTTACCGACGCAGCGTACCGCGCTGGTGGTGAGCACGCGGACATTCATGATTGACATGGCCTCGGCTCCGCCGGCCCAGAGCGCGTTGACCACCGCCTGTACGTCTCCCTGATGCACCACCAGGTCGTCGTTGCTGGCGTCCGACTGCGTCTGGTCGAGCTGCGGCGCGTCGTTCAGCTCGACGGTGACCCCAGGGCCGCCCAGGGCGGTGAACCCGGCGTTCTGGAGGCTGCCCTGGGCGCGATTCTGCTGAGCCTTGATGGGGGCGTCCGAGCCGGCCAGCGTGTTGGTCCGTTGCTCGACCTCGCCGCGCAGCGTGGCGGCGCGGCGTTCGCTCGCGGCGACCTGTTCGCGGCGGTCCTCGATGAGCTGGTTGAGCTGGGGGCGTCGGTCCTCCCGGAGCGAGGTGCCGCCTGCGGTGGTGGCGGTGGTGGTGAAGAGCAACCCGGCCGCCGCGGCGATCAGGGGCACCCCGATCGACCAGCCCGGACGGCGTTGGCGCGGTCGCCGGGGCAGCAGCCCGGCGGCGGCCCGTCGGAGGACCTTCTGCCAGGAGGTTGCGCCGGATGTGTACTCCACCGAGCGTTCCTTCCGCGTGTCGGGGGTCGGTCCGTGCCGGCTGGGCCGGTGATGCGAACAGTCCCGCCTCTTTCGGTCACTCCGTGCACCGGCCTGACCCCATTCGTGGTCCGGACGGCCAATCGGGACTACGCTAGCTCTCGAACATTATTGGCCATGGACCGTCGCCCCCGCGCCCGGTTGTCAGGCCGGACGAGGTCGTCACCCCTCTGGAGAGCGCCGTGCCCAAGTCTCAGGTCCGTAAGAAGAAGGTGTACACCCCGCCGACGGACGTTCGTCCGACGACGGCGTCGTCGTCGTCGCGCAAGCCTAGCCCGGTGTGGTTGCCGATCACCGCGGTCGCCTTGATCGTCGTCGGGATCGGCTGGCTGGTGCTCTACTACCTGTCTGAGCAGGAGTACCCGGTCATGGCGTGGGGTTACTGGAACCTCGCCGTCGGCTTCGGTGCGATGGTCGCCTCGCTGGCGTTGCTCTCTCGCTGGCGCTGATCCGCAGGCCGTCGCGTCGACGGCACCACGTCACCCCGTCGAGCCCCTGCCCGGCAGGATCGGGTGGGGCCCCCTATGGTGTGCGCAGGCAGCGCGGCCGACTGCGAGATGACTCACGTTACCGCTGGGTAACCTTCGCGTAGGCTGCACTGCATGACCGAGCAGAGCGAGGTCATCAGGCAGCAGACCGGGGAGGCCAACTCGATGGGCAGCGTCCAGATCGTCACCACGATCCTCGCGGCCGCCATCACCGCCGTGGCGGTGTGGCTTGCGGTGCGTGCGGTCCTGAAGATGGTGGCAGTCATCCGGCTCGGGCAACCCGCGCCGGAGCGGTTCTCCGACAAGGTCGCCCGCGCCAGGACGATGCTGGTGGAGACGGCCGGCCACACCCGGATGCTCAAGTGGGGCGTGGTGGGTGCCGCGCACTGGTTCGTGATGGTCGGCTTCGTCGTCCTGTCGCTGCTGGTGCTCGAGGCGTACTTCGAGGTGGTCACCACCGACGGCGGTCTGCCGATCATCGGGCACTGGACGATCTTCGGTCTGGTCACCGAGGTCATCGGTGTGCTGGGCCTGGTCGGCATCCTGGTGCTGATGGCGATCCGGCTGCGCAACCGGCCGACCCGCCCGGGCGGGCGGTCCCGATTCACCGGCTCGACCATGTGGCAGGGCTACTTCGTCGAGTGGATCGTGCTGCTGGTCCTGATCTTCGGCTTCGTGATCCGGGGCTTCAAGGTCGCCACCGACCACTTCGAGTTCCCGTTTTGGGCCACCCCGGTCAGCCACGCGGTCGGTGCGGTGCTGCCCGACTGGGCGGACGGCGTCAGCGTCGCCGCGGCCATCAAGATCATTATTTCGATGACGTGGCTGATCGTCATCTCCCTGAACGTCACGATGGGTGTCGCCTGGCACCGCTTCCTGGCGTTCCCCAACATCTTCTTCAAGCGGGAGCCGGCCAAGCCGGCCGGCTCCGGTCTCGGCGCGCTGCGCCCGATGACGAGCCAGGGCAAGCCGCTCGACTTCGAGGAGGCGGACCCGGAGAAGGACCAGTTCGGCGTCGCCCACGTCGAGCAGTTCAGCTGGAAGGGCCTCCTGGACTTCAGCACCTGCACCGAGTGCGGTCGCTGCCAGTCGCAGTGCCCGGCCTGGAACACCGGCAAGCCCCTGTCGCCGAAGCTGCTGGTACTGAGCCTGCGCGACCACGCGTACGCGAAGGCGCCCTACCTGCTGGCCGGCGGCGGCAAGGACCTGACCGGCGAGGAGAAGGCCACCCAGGCGCAGCTCGCCCACCTGGACGTGCTGGCTCTCGCCGAGGCCGACAAGCCGTTGATCGGCACCGCCGAGGAGGGCGGTGTCATCGACCCGGACGTGCTCTGGTCCTGCACCACCTGCGGTGCCTGCGTCGAGCAGTGCCCGGTGGACATCGAACACGTCGACCACATCGTCGACATGCGCCGCTACCAGGTCCTGATCGAGTCGAGCTTCCCCTCCGAGGCCGGGGTGATGCTGCGCAACCTGGAGAACAAGGGCAACCCGTGGGGCGCCCCGCAGAACACCCGCGAGGACTGGACCAAGGGTCTGGACTTCGAGGTGCCCCGGGTCGGCGAGGTGGACGACTTCGAGTACCTGTTCTGGGTCGGCTGCGCCGGCGCGTTCGAGGACCGGGCCAAGAAGACCACCCGCGCGGTGGCCACGCTGCTCAACGAGGCGGGCGTGAAGTTCGCGATCCTGGGTGAGGGCGAGACCTGCTCCGGCGACCCGGCGCGACGGATCGGCAACGAGTTCGTCTTCCAGATGCTCGCCCAGCAGAACGTGGAGACGTTGAACGAGGCGTTCGAGGGTCGGGAGAAGGCCAAGCGCAAGATCGTGGCGACCTGCCCGCACTGCTTCAACACCCTGGGCAACGAGTACGGGCAGCTCGGCGGGGAGTTCGAGGTGGTCCACCACACGCAACTGCTCGCGCACCTGGTCGCCACCGGCAAGCTCACGCCGGTGCAGCCGGTCGACGGCGGCGTCACCTACCACGACCCCTGCTACCTGGGTCGGCACAACCGGGTCTTCGCGGCCCCCCGCGAGGTCCTCGGTGACGCCATCGAGGGCGACCTCACCGAGATGCCGCGTAACAGCGAACGGTCCTTCTGCTGCGGTGCCGGCGGCGCCCGGATGTGGATGGAAGAGAAGATCGGCAAGCGGATCAACGTGGACCGGGTCGAGGAGGCCATGGCCACCGGGGCCAGGACGGTGGCGGTCGGCTGCCCGTTCTGCTCGACGATGCTCAACGACGGGGTCAACGGCAAGGGTGCCGGCGAACAGGTCGAGGTGATCGACGTGGCCAGCGTGCTGCTCCGCTCGGTCAAGCCCGAGCAGCCGCAGGGCGGCAAGGAGACCGCGCCGATCGGCGGCTGAGACGCGTACCTCCAGGATCTGTTCATCGACGGCGGCGGCCCCTCAAGGGCCGCCGCCGTCGTGCAAGAATCTCGCCGAGGTGAGGCGACATCGACGGCCTACTCTTGATGACGCTGTTGCCCCTGGTCGGCTTCGCAGCCCTGACCGCGGGCAACGCGTTCTTCGTCGCGGCCGAGTTCGCCCTGGTCACGGTCGACCGGGCGGAGATCGACCGGCGGGCCGCCGCGGGCGACCAGGCCGCCCTGACGGTACGCACGGCGCTGCGCGAACTCTCGTTCCAGCTCTCCGGGGCGCAGCTCGGCATCACCATCACCGCGCTGCTCACCGGCTACCTGGCCGAGCCGGCTCTGGCTCGGCTCTTCACACCGCTGTTGCGCCCGCTGGCCGGGGACAGCACGCAGCGGCTCACCCCGTTCCTCGCGTTGGCCCTGGCCACGCTGATCTCCATGCTCTTCGGTGAGTTGGTGCCGAAGAATGCGGCGCTGGCCCGGCCCATGCCGGCGGCGCTGGCCACGGCCGGTCCGATGCACACCTTCTCCCGGACGTTCGGCTGGGTGATCCGGGGGTTGAACGGCTCGACGAACCGACTTGTCCGGGCGTTCGGCGTGGAGCCGCAGGAGGAGTTGGCCAGTGCCCGCTCGCCGGAGGAGCTGGGCCTGCTGGCGGGCATCTCGGCGCGGGCCGGCGCGCTGCCCACGGACACCGCGATGCTGCTGCGTCGCACCATCCGCTTCGGCGACAAGCGGGCAGCGGAGGCGATGACCCCCAGGGTGGACGTGGTCGCGCTGCGCGCCACGGCCACCGTGGCGGAGCTTCTGGAGGAGTCGCGGCGGACCGGGCGGACCCGGTTTCCGGTGTACGAGGAGACCCTGGACCTGGTGACCGGTGTGGCTGGGGTGCCCGACGCGCTGGGCGTGCCGCTGGCCGACCGGGCGTCGACCCGGGTCGGTCGGGTGGCCCGCGAGCCGGTGTACGTGCCGGAGAGCCTGAACCTGGACGGCGTCCTGGCGGCGTTGAAGGCGGCCGGGGCCGACCTGGCCATCGTGGTCGACGAGTACGGCGGCACGGACGGCGTGGTGACCGTCGAGGACCTCGTCGAGGAGTTGGTCGGGGAGATCGCCGACGAGTTCGACCCGGCGAGCGTGGACGACAACGGGTCGGACGAGCTGACCGTGCCGGGCGGTGAGCGCACAGTGCTGGTCGACGGTGTGCTCCGCTCCGACGAGTTGGCCGAGCAGACCGGCTTCCGGCTGCCCGAGGGGCCGTACGAGACCCTGGCCGGGTTCCTGATGGCCCAGCTCGGGCACATCCCGCTGGCCGGCGAGACGGTCGAGGCAGCCGGCTGGGAGTTCACAGTGGTCGAGGTGGAGCGGCACCGGATCGAGCAGGTCCGGGTGTTGCGCCCGGCGGACCCGGACGACGATGACTGAGCTGCTGGTGACAGTGCTGTTGCTGCTCGGCAACGGGTTCTTCGTGGGCAGCGAGTTCGCGCTCATCGCGTCCCGCCGGACGGTGATCGAGCCGCTGGCCGCCGGGTCGAAACGCGCCCGCTGGGCGTTGTCGGCGATGAACCAGATTCCGCTTATGATCGCCGGCGCGCAGCTCGGCATCACCGTCTGCTCGTTGGGTCTGGGCGCGATCGCCGAACCGGCGCTCGCGCACCTGCTGGAGCCGCCGTTCCACGCGGCCGGCCTGCCGGAGCGGGCGGTGCACCCGGTGGCTTTCGTGCTGGCGCTGGGCGTGGTGGTCTTTCTACACACGGTCGTCGGTGAAATGGTGCCGAAGAACATCACGCTGGCCGGTCCGGAGGTCTCCGCGCTCTGGCTCGGCCCGGCGATGCTGGCATTCTGTGTGGCCACCAAACCGTTGTTGCTCGCGATGAAATGGGCGGCCCGGAGGGTGCTGGCGTTCTGGCGGATCGAGGCGTCCGAGGCGGTGAAGACGGTGTTCACCGCCGAGGAGCTGGCCGGGTTGGTCTCGCAGGCGCGGACCGAGGGGCTGCTCGATGCGGAGCAGCACGCGCGGATCACCGGCGCGCTGGCCCTGCACGACCGGACGGCGGCGGACGCGCTGCAACCGTGGTCGACGGTGGTGACGGTGGCCGAGGACGTCTCGCCGGCGTCACTGGAGGTGCTGGCGACCAGGACCGGCCGGTCCCGGTTCCCGGTGGTGCAGCGGTCGACCCGCCGGGTGCTCGGCTTCGTGCACGTCAAGGACGTTCTCGGGTACGCCGGGCAGGGCCGCCGGTCCCCGGTGCCGGCCGACGTCTACCGACCGCTGGCGGTGGTGCCGCCGGACCGTACGCTGGCCGACCTGCTGCTGGCCATGCGTCGCGAACGGCGGCACATGGTGCTGGTCAGCGACGGACGACGACCCATCGGTGTGGTCACTCTTGACGATGTATTGACCGCAATCGTTGGGTGACGAACCAATACCCTTGGTGTGCAAGCGGTTGCACGACAGTGATGGTTACCGCCCTCGCCTTGATTACCGCCGCGAGCTTCCCTAATGTGAGGCACCGACCGCTGTGGGTCGTCTGCCTCGGCCCTTTCCTCACGCGAGGCGCCCGGCGGTCGGTTGCAAAGGAGTCGGTGCCGGTGGCAACCATGCCCCCTCATCGTGACGACCTGTTTGCGTCTGCTCGCTCTGGTGGCCTGCGTCGCGTCGCGCACCGGGTGCTGATCCTGGTCGCCGCGGCGGCGGTCGGCGCCGGTCTGCTGACCGCGCCGGCACATGCCGCGCCGACGGTCGACGAGATCGAGGCACAGATCGACAAGAAGTGGGAGCAGTTGGAGCCCACCATCGAGCAGTACAACAAGGTCCGGGCGCAGCTGAAGGTCAACCGGCAGAAGTCGGCGAACCTGCAGAAGAAGATCGAGCCGCTGGCGCTGCAGAGCGAGCTGGCGCTCAACCGGGTCGGCGACCTCGCCTCCCGCTACTACATCTCCGGCCCGTCGCACGACATCGGTGCGCTACTGGTCAGCGCCAAGCCGGACACGCTCACCGAGCAGCTCACCATCCTCGACCGGCTCGCTTCGCAGGAGCGCAAGGAGGTCGAGGGCGTCCTGGCCGTGCGGGCCAAGTACGACGGCGAGAAGCAGAAGCTGGACGCGCTGATCGTCACCCAGACCAAGCAGCAGAACGATCTGGCGGCCAAGAAGAAGCAGATCGACGCCGAGATCAAGCAGCTTGAGGCGTCGATGCCCAAGACCACTGTCAAGACGGCGGCCTGTCCGACCATCAACGGCGTGGTCAGTGCGGCGGCCCGCACCGCGATCAGGACCGCCTGCGGCAAGGTCGGCAAGCCGTATGTCTGGGGTGCCACCGGGCCGAACTCGTTCGACTGCTCGGGCCTGACCCAGTACGCCTACAAGGCGGCCGGGATCTACCTGACGCACCACACCGGTGACCAGTGGAACGAGGGCAAGGCCATTTCGCGCGCCGACGCCCGCCCCGGTGACCTGGTCTTCTTCTTCTCCGGCCTGAGTCATGTCGGGCTCTATCTGGGTAACAACCAGATGGTGCACGCGCCACGGGCCGGCAAACCGGTGCAGGTGTCCAGCATCACCACGATGCCCGTCGCCGGGTTCCGCAGACCTGGCTGATCCACCTCGCGCGACACGACGGCCCCCGGTCACCGACCGGGGGCCGTCGTGGTTCTCAGCGAGGTGCCCCCACCGGGGATGGCAACAGCTGTACGTCGGCGAGGTCGACGTACATGATCCGGTGGCCGAACTGGATCTGCGCGTACCGGTTCTTGCCGCGGATGACCGTCCAGTCGCCGGCTGAGGAGCCGTCGACCGTGCTGGCCCGGTAGTACTCGCCGGCCAGTACCGCGCCGACGGCGTACCGCTGCCCGGCGGTCAGCGTGTACTGCAGCGGCGTGATCGCCTGGTAGGGCACCCCGTCCGGGTAGGCGGACTGCTCCGGGTACGCCCGTCCGTACACCGGAACGGTGGCCCTTCCGGACTTCGGCGTCGCCACGACTCCGACGGTCCAACTGGCGGTCGGCGCGGACGCCGGGTTGTGGAACCAGGCCCGCTGCCCGAGGTACCAGATCGCGGTCCAGTCGCCCTGCCGGCCCGCCAGCGCGTACGTCTGCCCGGCGGACGCCCGGGCCCCGTGATCCGACACGGCCATCGTGTTCGGGCTGCCGTCCGGGCGGAGCGCGATGTCGTTGACCAGCGGAGCGTCGGCGGACGGCGCGCTGCGCAGCACCACCGCCGAGGAGCCGCGCGGAGCGCACGGCACGCCCACCGTGACGCAGTCGGTGAACGCCGGCTGGTTGGTGGTGTAGTCCGGATCGATACGGACCAGCCCGGTGGCCGGGGTGCCGGTGTCCAGTCGAGGGGCGTGCAGCAGGTCGAAGTAGTGCGTCCAGTCCCAGTGGGGGCCCGGATCCCAGTGCATCCCCCGCACTGTCGAGGGGATGGTGCCGGGCACGTTGTCGTGGCCGATGATGTGCTGGCGGTCCAGGGGGATGCCCAGCCGCAGCGCCAGGTGCCGGACCAGCTTCGCCGAGGTCCGGTACATCGCCTCGGTGTACCAGGTGCCCTGCGCCGCGAAGCCCTCGTGTTCCAACCCGATCGCCTTCGCGTTGACGTACCAGTTGCCGGCGTGCCAGCCGACGTCCTTCGTCCGGACGTGCTGGGCGATGTGCCCGTCGACCGAGCGCAGCGAGTAGTGCCAGCTCACGTACGTCGGGTCCTGGACGAGTTGCAGGGTGGTGGCCCAACTCGCCTCGGTGTCGTGGATGACGATGTACTCGATCTTCTGCCGCGCGGGCCGGTCGGAGAGGTCGTGGTTGCCGTAGTCCCCATCGCCGAACGCCTCGTAGGGCGCCGGAATCCACTCGCAGGAGATGGTGCGGGGGCACTCCACCCCGTCCGGGCGGGCCAGCCGGCGCAGGCCCAGCCGGTCCAGCCAGGAACGTTCGGGCCGCACCGCGCGGGCCGGCAGGGTGATCCGGTGGCCATCGTCGGTCACCCGGGCTTCGCCCGCGCCGATGGTGGTGAAGACCTCGTCGGCGAAGGCCGCCGCGGCGTCGGCGCCGTCCGCGCCCGAGTAGCGGGCCACCGCGCCGTACCAGGCCGCCGGGTCGGTGTCCGCTCCGACCGGCGCGCCCAGATCCCGCTGGTACGCGCTCAGCAGCGCGGCCCCACCCCGGATGTTGAGGCCCGCGTCGGTACGCAGTGCCTCGGGGGCGGCACCGGTCAGCGCGGCGGCGGCGTCGACGGTCTGCAACGCGGCGGTGGACGGGGTGGGCGTCTCGACCGGCCGGGGTGCGGGCATCCGGGCGGGGCGGGAGTCGTCGCCGCGTGGGTCCTCGGCGCCGGCGTCGTGGTGACCGCGTCCGGGTAGGGCGGCCACGTGCCGCACGTCGGTCAGGTGCATCGGACCGTAGCCGCCGCTGGTGCTCGGTGTGCCGGCGTTGGTGTCCCACCGGGACTCCAGGTAGGAGACGCCGAGCAGCACGACGGTCGGTACGCCGTACTCGGTGGCCGCGGCGGCGTACTGCTGTTGGCGGTCGGTGGTGGGCGTGGCGGCGGCCGGGCCGACGGAGAGTGGCACCGTGGTCACGGCGGCGACCACGATGGCGGCGAGCAGCGTGCGCCAGCCGGTCGACAGGGTTGGATGGTGCATCGAACCCCCTAGATTCTCGCGGAGTGAGGTCAGGTCACCATCGCGCCGTCCGGGAGCTCACGTCAATACCTTTCCATCTATCGAAGCGTACGGAAAGAATTCTTCACACACGGTCGGTGGCCTCGTCCATCCCGTACGGAGTGTCACGGCCGCACGGGTTGCGGATCGGTAACGGGCGTCTCTACTCTGGTCATTTGTCGGCTCGACAGCAGCTCCGCCCACCCCGGGCGGTAACGGACCGACACCGCCGAGTCGTTTCCGAGCGAACCGGGGACCCATGTCCCTCGGGGTGAATCCGCAGCCACTGCGGTAGGGCGCCGACTTCCCGCCCGAACCCGTCAGCTAACCCGGTAGGCGGTCAGGAAGAAGGAGTACGGAACCCCGGTGGCACTCCATGCCCCGCGGCCGTCGTCCGAGCGGCCGGCATCAGCCGGCCCGGCGTCGATCGTGCCGCGCCCACGCTGGTCCCGCTTCACCACCGCACTCGCCGCGCTGGCCGGCCTCGCCGTCGTGCTGACCGGCAGTGCCACGGCGGCGCACGCCGACCCCTCCGTCGCCGAGATCGAGCGCCAGATCGACGCCGACTGGAACAAGCTCGAACCGATCATCGAACGGCACAACGCCACCCGCATCGACCTCGCCGCGAAGCGCAAGCAGGCAAACGCGCTGGCCGCCCGGATCACTCCGCTCGAGCGCCAGGTCGACGCCGCGATGGACAAGGTCAGTGCCCTTGCCGTACGCGCCTACAAGGGCGAGAACGTCCTGACTGTCAACGCGGTGCTGGGCAGCCGGTCGCCCAGCGAGGTGGTCGGCCAGCTCGAAATGCTCGACCGCTTCGCGCACAACCAACAGAAGGACGTCCGCCAGGTGGCCGACCTGCGCGACCAACTGGCCGCGCAGAAGGCGCCACTGGACGAGATGGTGGCCCAGCTGACCCGCACGGAAGCTCAGCTGGCGGCGAAGAAGAAGCAGATCAACGACGAGATCGACCGCCTGCAGAAGCTGCGCCTCAAGGTGTACGGCAGCGGTGGCGGCGGTCCGCTGCGCCCGGCGCCCTGCCCGGGCAGCTACCCCGGCGGCGGCGCGGGCACCGCGGTCAAGTTCGCCTGCGCCCAGATCGGCAAGCCCTACGTCTGGGGTGCCGAAGGTCCGAACTCGTACGACTGCTCCGGACTGATGCTGGCCGCGTGGGCGAAGGCCGGCGTGTCGCTGCCGCACAACGCCGCCGCGCAGAGCCGGGTCACCAGGAACGTCAGCAAGGGTGACCTGCGCCCCGGCGACCTGGTCTTCTACTACAGCGACATCCACCACGTCGGCATGTACGTCGGCGGCGGCTGGGTGGTGCACGCCTCGCAGGCCGGTCAACCGGTCAAGATGAAGAAGGTCGACGACGGCCCGATCCACAGCTACGGCCGTCCCGGCTGACCCAGGCTGACCAAAGGGCCCGTCGCGATCTTCTCGCGGCGGGCCCTCGTCGTCCCTGGTTCTAGCGGGTGGGCCAGGTGCGCCAGTGCTGCCAGGCACGGCTGGGTGTGGGCCCCCGCTGACCCTGGTAGCGCGAGCCGTAGACCACCGAGCCGTACGGGTGCTCGGCCGGCGAGGAGAGCCGGAAGATGCAGAGCTGTCCGATCTTCATGCCCGGCCACAGGGTGATCGGAAGGTTCGCCACGTTCGAGAGTTCCAGCGTCACGTGACCGGAGAAGCCCGGGTCGATGAAGCCGGCGGTGGAGTGCGTGAGCAGCCCGAGCCGGCCCAGCGAACTCTTGCCCTCCAGCCGGCCGGCGAGTTGGTCACCCAACGAGATGACCTCCAGCGTCGAGGCGAGCACGAACTCCCCCGGGTGCAGCACGAACGGCTCGCCGTCGGGGACCTCGACCACCGAGGTCAGGTCGTCCTGCTGCATGGCCGGGTCGATGTGGGTGTAGAGGTGGTTGTTGAAGACCCGGAACAGCCGGTCGAGTCGGACGTCGATGCTGGAGGGTTGGACCAGGGTGGGCTCGAACGGCTCCAGGCCCAGCGTGCCGGCCTTGATCTCGGAGACCAGGTCACGGTCGGAGAGCAGCATCGGACAACCATAGCCTTCCCGGGGGCGGCCAGATTCGGTGCCGGTGACCAGCGCGTCGAGGTCGCTGCTCGTACATTTGTTCGATAGAATGCCCACATGGCTTCCTGGTCCGAATTCGCCGCCGACGAGCCCCGACTCGCCGACGGGATCCGCGTTCTCCTCCAGCAGTACGGGCCGGGCTTCGGCTATCTGGCCACGGTCCGTGCCGACGGCGGGCCCCGCGTCCATCCGGTCTCCCCGGTCATCACCGCCGAGGGGCTCTTCTGTTTCATCATCGACTCGCCCAAGCGCCGTGACCTGGAACGCGACGGCCGTTACGCGCTGCACTCGTTCCCCGCGGAGGAGAGCGACGACGAGGCGTACGTGGCGGGTCACGCCCGCCCGGTGACCGATCCGATCCTGGTGACGCAGCTGGCGCAGGGCGCGCGGGCCGAGCCGCAGGTCGACTGGCGGCTCTTCGAGTTCACCGTCGACGTGGCCATGCTCACCCGCCGCGAGCAGCACATCACGGGCATCCCGGGCCTCGGGCCGAGTCGGCCGGCCGTTCGGGTCTGGCTCGACCCAAACGCCCAGTCGGCGGTGGCAGCGCCCCTCGCCGTCCCGCAGACGCGCCCGACCCTCCTCGCCCGTGACGTGCAGTGCACGGCAGCCTGACCACCCGACCGGAAGAGCATCGGTGCCGGCTCCGCCACGACGGAGCCGGCACCGATGCGTACGCCCGCCACGGTTCGCCACACCTGCGGCGCGCCGCCACGTCCGGCGGGCCGCCACTCCCGCATGATCCACTCGACTTCAGCGAACCCGCGGTATCCCGACGCCCCGGATGCCCCGACTTCCAGGAAACCGAGTGGATCACCCCGGCCGACCCCGGGTGGCACGGCATGCGGACACCTGCGGCCACCGGGGGTGCCTGGGTGCAGAGGCTCGGCGACTCGGGTACAGTGGTGCCGCTTGCGGGTGTAGTTCAATGGCAGAACATCAGCTTCCCAAGCTGACAGTGCGGGTTCGATTCCCGTCACCCGCTCCACGTACGGAAGCCCTGGTCAGGACACACGTCCCGCCAGGGCTTCCGTGCTGTTCGACAGGGGTAGGGCCGCCTTGGGCAGGGCGACGGTCCGCACACCCGTCCGTGGCTTCGGCGGGCCGAGCACCAGCCGGTGCCTCGGTGCTCGACGAACGCCTGTCGCACCCGCACCGTGCCGGCTGAAAGGTCGACGTCGCACCGTTGCAGCGCGATCACCTCACCCCATCGCGGGCACCCGAACGTCGCGAACAGGATCAACGCCCGGAAGCGCTCCGCCAGGGCACGGACCTGCGACACGGTCAGCACCGGCGGCTCGGCGGCTTTCTCCTGGTCCTGAATGTGCGAGTTCGATTCTCGTCATCCGCTCTCCGTCGGATGTCGGTGCTCATCAGCGGTGAACTGTAGCGAGATCATCCAATGCCAGGCGGTACCACGTACCTTGGCTGAAGGCGTGTAGATCGGGACCCCGACATGTGTAGCGCAGGCGCTGTGCCTCGGTCCCGTCCGGGAGGACGATCCGGCCCTGCCAACCTGCCGACTCGACACCTTGGTGGCTGAGGCGAATCGGCGTCACCAGGTCGTACTCCGGACCCCATCCGCCGATCAGCACGCCCTCTGCACCGTCCATCAGGAGGCAATCCGCTGACCGGTAGGGCGCGGGGCCCAGGTCTCTCGGAACGTCGCCCACGACAGAGATCAGGTGGAAGTCGGTGTACGGGCAGCAGTACGCGTTCTCCCCGTGCACGTTGAGCGTGTAGCAGTCGAATATGGAGGGAAGGCCAGCGTCGACCGGGTAGAGCCAGTCGGGGACGAGCTCGCCCGTGAAGCGGGCGAGGCCGTGAGTCTGAGGTCCACTTCCGCTCATTGCTTCATCGAAGTAGCCGACCCACACGTCGCCCGAGGGCGTCGTCAGCAGCTCTTCGATGGCATCACCGAGGTGGCCGGCACGAACGAGGTGACCCTCGCTGGTCCATATCTGCGCATTGGGTGGGGCGTCCGGTCGGCTTCGGGCGGCTGCGAGTAGGAGTTGCCCGCCGGGCAGCGGCTGAACGAAGGACACCGTCAGGGGCGTCTCGACGGTCACCGAGGTGACGATGGTGGTGCCACCTGCGTGGGACGTCACCTGCTTCCGCTCGGCGACTTGGCGGTGTGGCCAGACAGCGAAGGCCGTGCCATCTGATCCGACGCCGACCGCCTCGGGCTCGGACTGCCACTCGTAGCGATCCGTTGGCGTGAGATATCCATGGTGCTTGAGTGCCAGGACAGGAAGTTTCAGGACTTCCAACCGTCGCCTGAGGCTGTCTCGATCGCGCTCTGCTTGGGTTTTTCTCATCGCCAAGCAGTGGTTGCACCTGAGGAGCGGCTACCCAGCGGGAACTCGCAGACGGTGCGCCACGGGCTGATGTCCGGTGTTCCGGCAATGAGCCTGACTCTGTCGATGGCCGCGTCGATCGGCAGCTGCGTGGAGATGGTTTCTGCGGCGTGGCTCAGCGTGGGCTTGGCGGCGTCGTGACCGATGGTCAGGTGCGGCACCACATCGCTGTGCACCCCGGCGTAGGGGGGTGCTTCGGGAAACTGCTGCCACACCGCCGAAGTGAGCTCCCGGAATGGGCGAGCTGGCTGCGGAGCAAGCCAGACGACCGTGTCACCGAACCAGCCGACGTCCGTCAGTGCGACGTCGAACCGCGGGATCCCGGCAACGGTCTCGCGCAGCACCGCCAAGACCTGCTCATCGATCTGCTGCGGGGGCAGGAACGGGTAGAGGACGGTCACGTGCGCTGGCACCCCCCACCCGGCGGCCGGGTCGAGCGACGCCCGAAGGGGGCCCACCGCCTCCTCAGCCTCGGGTATCGGCACGATGAGCGCCGTCTGTGTCGGTTCCATCCCCACAGCTTTCCCCCACGGTCGGCGCCGGTCCACTGGATTCACCACCCGCCAGGCGGCCCGCACCCGCCAGAGACCAGGCGGCAGGAGGCGTGGTGGGGAAGCGCCCGTTCTCAGCCTCGGGACCGCATCCGGGCAGCGAGAGAGGACGGCCGTTCGGTGAGGCGGGCGAAGGTCAGGTTGCCGAACGGCCGCTACCGGTAGTTGGCGAAGATCCGACGCTCCACGCCGTCGACGGTCACCAGGCCGCCATGCGGGAGGATCCATTGTGGCCTGGTGTGGCCGAACGGCACGCCGACGCAGACGACCGCCTCGGGGTTGTAGCGGGTCACCACGTCGACGACCGTGTCGCGCTGCTGCTGGCGAAGTCGCGCCCGATCCGCTGCCGCAGGTCGACGGGTGTGGTCGGAGACCGGCGGGCGGGCGACCAGGACCGCGTCGACGGCGCTGAGGAGACCGCGCTCACCCAGCGAGCGGACGATCCAGCCGACCTCGCGGGCGGGGAGAAGCTCCTCCGACGTCTCGATGATCAGCACCCCGCCGTGCAGGACCTCCGGGGAAAACGGGAAGCGCCCCGCCGTCAGGATCCACTGGATGACTTCCAGACAGCCACCCCAGGTGCGGCCGGTGACCGTTCGGGCCGGCCCGTGCCAGCTCCACGGCTCCGTCGGTTCGCGCTCACCGAACGACTTCAACGCCTGCGGATCTGCCCAGTCGACGCCGATGTCCTCGGACTCACCCGGGTCGGTGATCTCCAGCCGTTCCCCGCTGAGCAACGCCGCTCGCAGCGACCTGACGTGGACGTCGTCGACGGCAGGCCCGGGGCCGAGGTGCACCTGGGAGGAGCCGCCGTAGAAGCTGGCGATGCCGAGGCCCCAGAGCCAGTGGTGCAGATTGGTGTTGTCGCTGGTGCCGAGGAACGGCTTCGGGTCGGCGCGGGCCAGGTCGGCGTCCAGGTGGGGGATCACGGTGATCTGGTCCTCGCCGCCGATGACGGCGAGTATGCCGCGTACCCGGGGATCCGCGAAGGCGGCGTTGATGTCCGCCGCGCGCGCTGCCGCGGTCGCACCCACCTGGCGGGTGGTGGGGTATTCGACAGGTACGAGGCCGGTCAGGTCGGCGAGCCGTCGCATGGCCTGCTCGTGGATCACCGGGTAGGCGCCGGCGGCGGCGAAGGACGGTGAGAGGACCGCGAGGTGGTCCCCCGGGCGCGCCTTTCGGGGACGAACAAGCTCATGCTCCATGTCGAGATCCAACAGCTGTGCCGGTCCGTACGCATCTCATTTCGGCGGCTGTGTAGGCGCACGCCTGAGGCGTTTTAGCACGAGCGCGTGGGTGCCTGGGCTGCTCTCTCGGCAGCGAAGTAGGGCTCGGCCGCCTCCAGTCGGGGCACCTCCACGCCCAGCCGGCGCGCCTCCGCCAGGGTGTCGCGGCAGACCGCGCGCAGTTCCTCGGGGTTGGCGTGGGCTTCCATGACCAGGCGCATCGGCGGGAAGTGCCTGAACAGCCACGCCATCACCGGTGCTGCCAGCCAGACGGGCGCGGTGAAAGGACGTAGCTCGCCGCGGTGCCGCCGCAGATCAACGCCGCGAGCCTCGACGAGCCGCAGGAGTTCGCGGGTGGCGAGGATCGCTTCGCGTACGTTGCCGCGCGTGAGCTTGGACAACGAGCCCTGCTTCAGGCTCTGTGTGTGCAGGCCCGCGTTCTGAACGAAGTGGATCGACAGCCAGCCACGGAAGTCGGCGCTCTCCTGGAGCCTGAACCCCGCCTCGCGAAACACCTGGCGTACGGCCCGCTCGCGCTCGGTCGGCGGCCGGTCGAGAGTGCCGAAGAAGACCACGGGCAGCAGGGCCCCGTGCAGCACGCCGTCGTCGCCGAAGCCGCCGCCAGCCCCGGGAAAGCCCCAGGCCACCTGATCCGCGGGAAGGTGTTCGATCGCGGTCATCGGCTCGACCCAGAGGTTGTTGAAGACGAGCACAGTGGCTCTGCCCACGCGCGGCCCCAGGAAGGCCGCGGCCTCCGCGAAGCCGTAGTGCTGCACGCTCAGCACGATCAGGTCGAAGTCATGGTCCGGCTCCAGCGACTCGCGGTAGCGCACGGGCCACCTCTCGGCGACGCGCTTGCCCCACGGCCGTCGCCGGGCGTCGAGCAGGTCGAGATCAATCGCGTCGCCGTACGCCGCCGCCCGCCCCGGCCGGACATAGAACTCGACGTGGTGCCCGGCCCGTTCCAGGGCCCACCCGTAGGTCGCGCCGATGACGCCCCGGCCGAACATCAAGATCTTCACGCGGCACCTCGTACCCTATAATCGGAGACCGTCTCCGGTTCTCAAAATATGGAGACAGTCTCCACTTGTCAACCTGGAGCCCCACGTGACCGATGCCAAGCCACTGCGCGCCGACGCGCGCCGCAACCGGGACGCCCTGATCGCCAAGGCCCGCGAACTCTTCGCCAGCGGCTGCTTCGACCTGCGCTTCGACGACTTCGCCAAACTGGCTGGCGTGGGCACCGGCACGCTCTACCGTCACTTCCCCACCCGGGAAGCCCTGGCCGAGGCGGTCTACCGCGAAGAACTCACCGCGATGTGCGACCGCGCCCACGAGCTGCAGGCCACTCTCCCCGCCGACGAGGCGCTGGAATCCTTCCTGCGCGGCTTCGTGGACCACCTGCACCGCCACGAGGGTCTCGCCCGCACACTCGCCACGCTCATGGCCACCCAATCGGGCGCGCTGGCAGAGGGTGCCCAAGCCCTGGGCCAGGTGATCGACGACCTCTTGGCCGCCGCCGTCAGGGCCGGCGCCATCCGCGACGACGTGGGAGCCGGCGCTGTCATGATGACCCTCCACGGCATCTGTGCGGCCTACGACCACCCGACCTACCGAACCGACGCGGACGGCGTCATCACCCTCGTTCTCGCCGGCCTCCGCCGCGCGACGCCGTGAGCAGACCTGGCCCCTGTGGCAGTCCCACCACTGCGCTCAGTTGGAGGCCCGGAACTCCTGATGGCGTCGCAGGAGTTCGCGCAGCGCGCTGATCTCGGCCGCCAGCGCGGCCTGCCCCTGCTCGGTGATCCTGATCCAGGTCTTGGGCCGGCGTCCGTGGTATCCCCGTTCGATCTGGATCAGGTCGGCCTCCTCCAGCACGGCGAGGTGGCGGGAGAGGTTGCCGGCGGTGAGCTCGAGGGCGTCGCGCAGGTAGGCGACCTCCACCCGCTCGGCCTCCGCCGCGATGGTGAGGATGCCGAGCCGGTTGCGCTGGTGGACGGTGTCGCTGAGCCCGTTCGTCGGATGCCCGCCGGTGCCGGCGACCTCTGCGTTGCTGCTGGTCACGCCGACTTCCTGATCGTCTTGAGGAGGGCGATGCCGCCGCCGACGAGCAGGATCGGTGCCGGCAGCAGGGCGGCCAGCAGGAAGCTGTAGCGGTTCAGATCCCCCGGCTGGAAGTTGGCGGTCTGGAAGTAGATGTTCACGAGGGCGACCGCCGCCGTGTAGGCCGTCGCCACGACCGTCAGGCCACGGCTGCGCTCCAGTCGAGCCAGGATCAGTAGTCCCACCGCGATGACCAGGTGCGGGATCATGCCGCGGTTGGAGATGCCCAGCAGCGGTACGGTCAACCAGCTGGTCCCGTTCGAGATCACCGTCGTCATGTTGAGCAGCAGGTACCGCAGCACGATCGGCAGCACGAGCCCGACCACGGTGCCCACGATGCCGGCGATGACGTACGGCCGAGCCGGTGTCTGGACGCCCACCCGCACACCATGCCACCTGTACCACCAGAGGCTGAGCAGGTAGCCGCCGATGAGCGCCGCCAGCCAGTACCAGCCGAGGGCTGCCGAGCGTTCGAGGAAGTCCCCACCGAGGCCGGTCAGTGCGGGGTTGTCCTCCCCGACACGCAGGGCGGGCGGTTCGGCCGATTCGACGTAGAGGGGTGCGGCGACCGCCGTCAGGAGACCGAACAGCAGCAGCGGCAGCCAGTAGGCGTTGCGGGTGGCCCGGGTGCGTCGCTGGAGGGCGGCCACCGACGCCAGCAGCTCTCTCGGTGTGTCGCCGCTGTTCGGCGCGGTGCTCGATCGGTCCGACACGGTGGCCCCCTGGGTGCTCCGCGGATGCTGCACTACCAATAGGTTTGCATCGCAAATCATTCTGCGCAAGAGCTTCGGCGAGCTGATGACGTCCACCGGGATCGACAGTGGTAGTTCCTGCTGGACCTGGCACCGGCTAGGGTCCGGCTGGGAGGTGGTCCGTGTTCACCGAAGCGTTTCCGATCGTGACGACACCTGACCTGCCACGACTGATCGCGTTCTACCGGGACGTGGTCGGCTTCGAGCTGACCTACCAGTTCCCGGACGAGGGCGCCCCGGAGTTCGTCGCCCTCCGACTGGGCAGCAGCGAGCTCGGCCTGGCCGCCAACCCGGAGGCTGGCGGGCCGGCCGACTCACACCGCTGGGAGCTGTGCGTCTACGCCGATGACTGCGACGCGGCAGTGGGCGCGCTGCGCACGGGTGGGGCGACGGTCACCGAGGAGCCGGTCGACCAGCCCTGGGGTGAGCGGTCCGCACGGGTCACCGACCCCGACGGCAACCGCCTGCTGGTGCTGGCGCGGCTGTAGACGACACTGCCGGTGCGCGGTCATCGCCTCCAGAACAGGAGATGGGTTACTCCGCTGGGGCTGGGCACCGACTCGAGGTGGAAGCGGTCGAGCAGTTCGTCCGGGCTCTTCCACAACCGCTCGCCCCGGTCGAGGTCGACGGGCGCGACGGCGATGTGCATCGTGTCGACCAGATCGGCCTCGAGGAACTCGCGGATGGTGGCGACCCCACCACCGAGGCGTACGTCCCGGCCGTCGGCCGCCTGCTTCGCCTCGGCCAGTGCCTCGGCCGGGCTGACATCGCGGAAGTGGAACGTGGTGTCGGACAGGCTGAACGACGGACGCACGTGGTGGGTGAGCACGAAGACCGGCGTGTGGAACGGCGGGTTGTCCCCCCACCAGCCCTGCCAGTCATGGTTCTCCCAGGGGCCACGCTGGGGGCCGAACTTGTTGCGACCCATGATCTCCGCGCCGATGTTGCACTCGGCGTCGCGGGTCAGGTAGTCGTCCAGCCCACGGCTGCCACCCGGCTCGGTGCGATACACGAAGCTGGCGGTGGCGGAACGCCAGGAGAACAGTGGGGTGGGGTCCGCGTGACCGAAGGGCCGTTCGAGGCTCTGCCCCTCTCCGGTCCCGAACCCGTCGCGCGAAACGTTGAAGCACTGCACCCGCAGCAGTTGCGGCATGATCTTTCCTCCTTCCGTCGATGGGTCGTGGTTCAGTTCGCGGTCACCGTCGGGCCGCCTCCGCTGCCCCGGTCGTCGAGCACGAGCCGGGCGCGACCGCGCACCGCGTACCGGATGTGGGTCACCTGTGGGGTGGCCAGGACGCGGGTCGGCGTCAGCTCAACCCCCTCCCGGTCGCCCAGGTCGAGGTCCGCATCGAAGAGGCGCAGACCGGTGCCGAGCACCACGGGTACGACGTGCAGCTCCAACTCGTCGAGCAGGCCGGCCTTGAGCACCTGCCGCACCAGGCTGCCGCCCCCGGCAACCGCGACATCCTTGCCACCGGCCACGGCGCGCGCCTGCTCGACGGCGCTGGCCACCCCATCGGTGACGTAGGTGAAGGTGGTGCCGCCTTCCCGCAGCAGCCGCTGGCGAGGACGGTGGGTCACGACGAACACCGGGGCGCGGAACGGCGGCTCCTCACCCCACGGGATCTCACCCCCGTCGGCCATCCGGCGTCCCATCACGTACGCGCCGGCCGCGCCGAACGACTCGGCGATCACCTCGGAGTTGGTGTCCTGCTCCCCGCCGGCGAAGCCCTGCCGTTCGCGCCAGGCCGCCGCCTCGGTCGCCCACCGGGTGACCCGGAAGAATTTGGCGCTCTCCGCCGAGTCCATCCAGTTGCCGTTTCCGTCGAACTGTGGCCCGGCGTAGAACCCGTCCACCGACACCGACAGTTGCGCGGTCACCTTCGTCATCGCGTTCCGGTCCTCTCCTCGGGCGACACCCCGCCTGGGTGCCGCTCCCCGAGGGGTCGGAGCCGAACGCGGTGTCCCTACCGCGAAGGAGTGTGACCTGTGCCACTCTCGGGCTCGGTCAGGTGCCACATCCCGGCGTGTTCCGGGTCGCGTGACCAGCGCATCCGGGCCCTTTCCTCCGGGCGAGGGCTCCAGTCCCGGTAGGGCGCGAGGGCCACCCGCCAGGCGATCACAGCGAAGACGTAGAGGCCCGAGCCGACCAGCCAGAGCAGGGCGTCGCGCCGCCGATAGGAGGCGTACGGCGCGAGCCAGGCGGTTGCCGCCATCGGCACCGCGAGCGCGCTGAGGTCGGCCAGCGGCCCGCGGCCGAACCGGGCCTCGACCAACTCGCGAAGGATGAGGGACGGAACGACCACCCCGACCACCAACGCCACCGTACGGATCATGCGGAGCCGGCGAGCCGGGGTTACTCGGGCGGCAGTTGCTTCGGCGGGCATCCCCGGAGGGTACGGGCTGGCCGCGACGGTGGACCCAGGACGCGCGTTGCCGGCCCGACTAGGGTGGCGATCATGCGGATTGGCATCGTGATCCTGCCCGACCAGCGGTGGGCGGAGTCGCAGCGTCGCTGGCGGCAGGTCGACGAGTGGGGCTTCGACCACGCCTGGACGTACGACCACCTGGGTTGGCGGGACCTGGTCGACGGCCCGTGGTTCGACTCGATGGCCACGCTGACCGCCGCTGCCACGGTGACCTCGCGGATTCGACTGGGCACTCTCGTGGCGTCGCCGAACTTCCGGCACCCGGCCGCGTTCGCCCGGCAGATCACCACTGTGGACGACGTCTCCGCCGGCCGTCTGCTGCTCGGTCTGGGAGCGGGTGGCATCGGCTTCGACTCGGCGGTGCTGGGTGGTGAGACGCTGCCGCCTCGTCAGCGGGTCGACCGGTTCGCCGAGTTCACCGAGTTGTTGGACCTGATCCTGACCGAGGACGGCACCACCTGGCGGGGGGACTGGTTCGCCGCTGTGGATGCCCGCAACAACCCCGGCTGCGTGCAGCAGCCGCGGGTGCCGTTCGTGGTGGCCGCCAACGGGCCACGGTCGATGCGGTTGGTGGCCCGCTTTGGGCAGGGTTGGGTGACCACCGGCACCGGTGACGACAACGACCTGGCGGGTTGGTGGGCCAGTGTGTCGGCGCTGTCCGCGCGGATGGACCGGACCCTGGACGAGGCCGGCCGTGACCCGGCCAGCCTGGACCGCTACCTCTCACTGGACGCCGCGCCGGTCTTCTCGCTCAGCAGCGCACAGTTCTTCGCCGATCAGGTCGGCCGCGCCGCCGAGCTGGGCTTCACCGACGTGGTGACGCACTGGCCACGCGACAGCAGTTGGTACGCCGGTGACGAGGCCGTCCTGGTGGACGTGGCGACGCGGCTGCTGCCACAACTGCGCGACTGAGCCCGCCGGGTCGGTACGTCGGCCCGCTGGGAAGCCGACGCACCGACCTGGCTGGAAGCCGCCTGGTCAGGTGCCGAGGTCGCCGCTGGTCACACCGCCCTCGCCGCCGGAGACCAGGCGGAAGCGCAGGCAGACGATCGGGGTGTCGGCGTCGACCGGCGTGCCGAGCCGGGCCCAGTAGGTCGAGTGCCCGGCCCGCCACTCCTCGATCGAGCGGTCACCCTCGCCCTCGGCGTGGGCGAAGTCCCAGGGCACGTCGGCGAAGCGGACCACCTCGACTCCGGTGATCTCCACGACGCCGGCCAGGGCGTTGTCGTCGTCGACCAGGGCCAGGCGTTCGCCGACGTGCTCCAACTCCTCGCCTTCCTCCGCGTACTCGGCGAGCCGGCCGGCCGTCGCGGTCTTCACGCCGGCCAGCACCAGGGTGTTGAGGGTTTCCCGCAACTCGCCGGGGGTGCCGAGGGCGAGGGCGCGTAGTTCACCGATCCGAGGCCACATCCTGCCGAGGCTAGGCCAGCGCGACCCCGGCCGCCGCCGCAATACCCGTGGCTCCGCTCAGATCAGTTGGCCGGCGTAGCCGGGTGCGGTGAGGACCCGTTCGTCGGCACTGATCGCGTACGCGTCGAGGATCGCGTCGGCGAGCTTGACCACGTGCTCGTCGCCGTGGCGGGCCGCGCGGGCGAAGACCTCCGCCGGCGTCGCGGGGGTGACGGTCGGTGGCGCGATGCCGACGGCCGGGGCGTACACGGAGGTCATGGCCGCCGTCGAGGCCCAGGCCGCGGCGAAGCTCGGCGCCCACAGAGCCGGGTCAAGTGCCGGCAGGGTACGCAGCACGGCGGTCGGCGCGGTGACCGCGTGCACCAGCATGACCGGCTCGGTGTGCCCGAAACGCAGGTAGTCCAGGCCGGCCCGGTGCACCAGGTCGGTGAGCCTCCGCTGCGCCTCGGCCGGGCTCCGCGCGGGGCGCAGCGCCGCGAGCGCCGGCTCCCACCGGGGTACGGCCGGCAGCCGTCCCAGCCGGTCCCGGACCCCTCCGGTCTGGTCCTCGATCCGGGGCACTGCGGCCAGCGCGGCTTCCACGTCGACCCGGTCGGTGTCCGGCCGATTCGGGTTCTCGGCGAAGAGCTGATCGGCGCCGGGGATCGACTGCCAGCGGGCCGCCCAGTAGCCGAGGGCCTGGCCCAGCTCGGTGAGCCGCCGTGGGCTCTCCTCGTCCGTTTCGAGCGCGCGTACGGCGTGCCCGACCCGGATCACCCCGTGCGTGGCACCGGCGGCGATGCCCGGCAGCAGCCGGGGCCACCAGGTGCCGAGCACGTCGCGCCACGGGTGTTCGCGCAGTTGCCGGTCGAAGTACGCCAGCCAGTCACCGGCCCGCTTCGGGTCGCCGAGCGCGTCCCGCCAGTCGTCGATCGGGTACAGCCCCCGGGGCAGCTCATCGAGTCGGCCGAGGTAAGCGTCGAGCCAGCGGTGCACCTGTTGCTGGTGCCCGTGCCGGACCAGCGCCTCGACGGCCATCGGTCCGTGGTTGGACAGCCAGCCCTCGAACTCCGGGCCGGTGCGGTGCAGTCGTTCGTACGCCTCGTCCAGTGTTCCCTCGCTCATCGACCGATCGTCGTTCTTCAACCTTGCTTGAGGTCAACCCGGCAGATCCGCGGCGTCGATCAGGCCGGTGATCCGTAGCTCGGCCGCGACCTCGGGCGGGCAGTCCACGGCCACCACGGCGGTGCCCAGCACCTCGGCGCCCCGGGCCGCGCAGATGTCGTAGAGGGCGCGCAGCTGCGCGCCGGTACGCACCCAGTCGTCCACCACCAGCACCCGGTCGTCGGGGCCGAGGTGCCGGTCCCGCACGGCGAGGTCCACCCGTCGGCCCCGGTAGTCCGGTGGGCTCTGTGCCCAGGTGAGCGGCCCGGCCGGCAGTCGTCCGTCACCGGGCTTGTGGGCGGCCACGAAGCCGACCCCGAGGGCGGTGGCGGCCAACGGCCCGAGCAGCAGCCCGGTGACGGCCGGCGCGAGCACCACCGTTGGCCGAGCGGCCCGGTACGGCGCCACCAGGGCCGGTCCCAGCTCGGCCAGCACCGCTGGGTCCCGCCACCAACCGGAGATGTCGCTGACCAGGTGACTGGTGCCCGGGCCGGGGTCGATCCAGTGGAAAAGGGCGGCCAGGCGTTCGGTCAGATCGGCGGGCATCCGCTCATCCTGCGGCACGGGCGGCGAGCGTGGCGGCACCCGGGCCAGCCGGCCCACCCCGGGTCGGATGATCGGCTACACGTACCTGTGCAAATACGGGCATACCACCATGATCACGTTGACTTCGGAAGTGCTTCTCTCGTTACGGTCCGATCCGGTTTGTTCAGACGACGAAAGGACCGGGCCGGTGGCAGGCAAGCACTCCCGTACCCGCATCTTCTCCTCCCCGGCGGGCATCGTGGCCACCGCGGCGGTCGGCGTCGCCCTCGCCGTCGGCGGCACGGTAGGTGCCGTGCAGCTGGTCTCCGGCCCCGACCAGTCCGGGCAGGTGGCTCTCGACCTCACCCCGACCACCGCCGCGAGCAGCCTCACCCCCAGCTCCCCGGCCGCCACCCCGAGCGTCAGCGCCTCGCCCAGCGTGACTGCCAGCCCGTCCGCGACCCGGTCGCAGCAGGCCGCCTCCCGGGGCAGGGAACGCACCACGTCGCCGAAGCCGAAGCCGAAGCCGACCGTCAAGAAGACCACGGCCGCGGCGAAGGTGCTGGAGAGCGGTTCGTGTGGCGCCTCGTTCTACTCCGACGGGCAGCTCACCGCCAACGGCGAGTCGTTCAACCCCGACGCGCTGACCGCCGCGCACAAGACGCTGCCGTTCAACACCAAGGTCCGGGTGACCAACCCGGCCAACGGCAAGTCGGTGACGGTACGGATCAACGACCGTGGCCCGTTCATCGACGGCCGCTGCCTGGACCTCTCCCGGGCCGCCTTCGCCAGCATCGCCTCGGTCGACGTGGGCGCGCTCACCGTCCGCTACGAGGTCCTCGGCTGAGCGGGAGCGGCGACGCCGATTCGGCCGGCCGACTGGGCCGGCCGGACAGAACCTCCTCAGACGACGGGTCAGGTTCATTCACCGGTTCACGTGGATCAGGCAAACTGTCCCTCGTACCCACGCGACTCCTCCAGTCGGGCCATCGCCCGCTGAGCCCCGGATCCCGCGCCGGCCTCGGCGCGGCCCTCATTCTGCTCGCGATCGTCTCGGCGGTGGAGGCGGCGGACGGCCGTAAGGTGCACTACGTCGCGCTCCTGGCGGCCGCGCCGGTTCTCGCCGCCGCCCTGGCGTCCTGGCTGGTCGTCCTGGGGGTGGGCGTCGCGGCGACGCTGATCGGCGCCGGCTTCGCGCTGGTCGCGCCGAAGGTTTCGTTGGCCACCTCGGTCAACGTTGTCGCGGTCGCTCTCGTCACCGGAATGGCCGTGGCGGTGGCCTGGGTTCGCCAGCGGCAGGCCGAGCGGATCGTCGAGCTGACCAGGCTCGCCGCGGTGGCCCAGCAGGCGGTGTTGCGCCCGCTCGGGCCGCAGGTCGGCACGCTCTCGGTCGCGGGACGCTACATCTCCTCCACCGCGACGGCCGAGATCGGCGGCGACCTGTACGAGGCGATCGACACGCCCTACGGCGTCCGCATGATCATCGGCGACGTGCGGGGCAAGGGTCTGGACGCGGTCCGGCTGGCCAGCATCGTCCTCGGCTCCTACCGGCACGTGGCGTACGAGCGGGCCGACCTGCGGGCCGTCGTCGCCGACCTGGACCGCGCGGTGGCCCGCAACGTCGGCGACGAGGACTTCGTCACGGCGGCACTGGTCGAGGAGCGTGGTGGCACCCTCACGATCGTCAACTGCGGCCATCCGCCACCCCTGCTGCTACGCCGAGGTGCGGTGATCCCGCTGGAACCGCCGGCCCCGGCGCCTCCGCTCGGGTTCATGCCGGTGGTCCGTCCCCGGGTCGAACGCCTGGAGCCCGGGGACCGGCTGCTGCTGTTCACCGACGGTCTCGGCGAGGCGCGGCGGGACGGCGAGTTCTTCCCCACCGCCGACCGGGCCTGGCGACTGCTCGGCCATGGGACCGTCGCCGACGGGCTGGCATCGCTGGAGACCGCCCTGGTCGAGTGGGTGCACGGTCGGCTCGACGACGACATCGCGCTGGTTCTGATGGAGTACGTGGGTGCCCGTGCCGGCGCGACCGTCGCCGTCCCGAGCTGGGAGGTCGGCGCCGCCGAGAGCTGAGCCGGCCGGCTGCGGCCGCAGGTGTGTAATCGCCGTCACTTGGGTGATCCGCTTGTCGCTGCCTACCCGCGAGTAATACAGTCGGGGTTACTGATCGGTAACACCTGTCCGGAAGCGGGGCCAGTGAGCATGACCCACTACAAGAGCAACCTCCGGGATCTCGAGTTCAACCTGTTCGAGGTCTTCGGGGCGGACCGGGCGTTCGGCCAGGAGCCGTACTCGGATCTCGACACCGACACCGCCCGCAGCTTCCTCGCTGAGGTGGACCGCCTCGCCCGCGAGGATCTGGCCGCCAGCTACACGGACAGTGACCGCAATCCGCCGGTCTTCGACCCGGCGGCGCACACCGCGCCGCTGCCGGAGTCGTTCAAGAAGTCCTACCAGGCATTCATGGAATCCGAGTTCTGGCGCCTGGACCTGCCGCCCGCGCTGGGCGGCACCAACGCGCCGCGGGCCCTCTGGTGGGCGCTCGCCGAGCTGGTGCTCGGCTCGAACGCGCCGGTCTGGATGTACGCCTCCGGCCCGTCCTTCGCGCACGTGCTGCACGTCGAGGGCAACGAGCGGCAGAAGAAGTGGGCCAAGCTCTTCATCGACAAGCAGTGGGGCTCCACGATGGTGCTCACCGAGCCGGATGCCGGCTCGGACGTGGGCGCGGGGCGCACCCGAGCGATCGAGCAGCCCGACGGCACGTGGCACATCGAGGGTGTGAAGCGCTTCATCACCTCGGGTGAGCACGACCTGAGCGACAACATCGTGCACTACGTGCTGGCGCGTCCGGTCGGCGTGGAGGGTGTCGGTGGTCCCGGCACCAAGGGCCTGTCGCTCTTCGTGGTGCCGAAGTTCCACTTCGACGAGACCACCGGCGAGCTGGGCGAGCGCAACGGCGTCTACGCCACCAACGTCGAGCACAAGATGGGTCTGAAGGTCTCCAACACCTGCGAGGTGACCTTCGGCGAGCACGGCGTACCGGCGAAGGGTTGGCTGCTGGGCGACAAGCACGACGGCATCCGGCAGATGTTCATGATCATCGAGTACGCCCGGATGATGGTCGGCACCAAGGCCATCGCCACCCTCTCCACCGGTTACCTCAACGCCCTCGAGTACGCGAAGAACCGGGTGCAGGGCGCCGACCTGATCCAGCAGGCGGACAAGACCGCCCCCCGGGTCACCATCACCCACCACCCGGACGTGCGCCGCTCGCTGCTGCTGCAGAAGTCGTACGCCGAAGGTCTTCGGGCTCTGGTCCTCTACACCGCCACCTGGCAGGACAAGGTCGCGTTGGCCGAGGCTGCCGGCGACGAGTCGGCCACCAAGCTGGCCAAGCGGGTCAACGACCTGCTGCTGCCGCTGGTCAAGGGCGTCGGTTCGGAGCGGGCGTACGAGATGCTCGGGCACGAGTCCCTGCAGACCTTCGGCGGCTCCGGGTTCCTCCAGGACTACCCGCTGGAGCAGTACGTCCGCGACGCCAAGATCGACACCCTGTACGAGGGCACCACCGCCATCCAGAGCCTCGACCTGATCTTCCGCAAGATCGTTCGGGACAACGGCAAGGCGCTGCTCGCGGTCTCCGGCGAGATCCAGGAGTTCATCACCTCCGAGGCGGGCAACGGCCAGCTCAAGGAGGAGCGGCAGGCGCTCGGCAAGGCCCTCGGCGAGATCCAGAACATCCTCGGTGTGCTGACCGGCTGGCTGGGCGAGGCGCAGGGCGGCGACACCCGCGCGCTCTACAAGGTCGGGCTGAGCAGCCGGCGTTTCCTGCTCGCCATCGGCGACCTGGTGGTCGGCTGGCTGCTCCAGCGGCAGGCCGACGTGGCGCTGAAGGCGCTCGCCGGCGAGGTCTCCGCCAGCGACAAGGCGTTCTACACCGGCAAGGTGGCAGCTGCCCGCTTCTTCGCCCGTGAGGTGCTGCCCCGCATCGGCGCCGACCGGCGGATCATCGAGGGTGCCGACCTCGACATCATGGACCTCCCGGAGGAGGCCTTCTGAGGCCTGCCTCATGAAGCAGGACCTGGGTCCTGTGCCGGGTCGCACCACCCGGCACCGACGGCCGGCGGGGCATGTCGCCCCGTCGGCCGGCGCCGTTCCGTCCTGACGGTGGGCACGTATTGACCGCGCCCGGTCGGGTATGCCGCCGCCGTGGCGGGTAACCGTCGCGTGACCTCGAAAGGGAACGCCCAGAGCCACCGCACGGGGGAGTGCAGCGCACATGGGTGTAGGAAGCGGCATTTTTCTCATCGCGATCGGCGCGATCCTGACCTTCGCGCTGAGAGCCAACGTCTGGTGGATCGACGTACGCGCGGTCGGCTGGGTGTTCATCCTGGCCGGTCTGGCCGTACTGCTGACCACGGTCTGGTTCTGGCAGGACCGGCGCAAGCGGGCTCGAACCCTCATCGTGGAGGAGAACCGGTTGTCTCATCCGACGGCGATGATGCCGCCACCGCCGGACCCGCCACCACCAACCGCGCCGCCGTCCTGATCCCGGCACAACGCCCGACCTGCTTCCGAAGCGCCCGGCGTGCCTGACGCACGGCGACCGGTGGGCGCGTACCACTGAGCCACCCGTCGGATCGGCGGGTGGCTCAGTCGCGTGCGGTGTGCCGAGCCGTCAGCGGCGCTCCCGCCCTGCCCAACTCCGCCCAGCCGAGCGGGCAGCGGTGCACCGCCAGCTCGGCGGTGCGCAGGCCCTCGTCGTTCGCCCCCTCGGGATCGAGGAACGCGGAGAGCAGCGAGATGCCCGGATTGTGGGCAATGAGCAACGCCGTGCGGGCGGCCGGGTCCACAGTGCGGACCAGCGACAACAACTCCTCGGGGTGCGCGTCGTACGCACCCGGCTCATAACGGACGGTCGGGCGAGGACCGGTCGGACCACCCTCCGGCGGTGAACCGGTCATGCCCATCGCCACCCCGTGCCAGGTCTGGCGGGTGCGTCGGGCCGTCGAGCAGATCACCACGTCGGGCAGCAGCCCCTGGCGCGCCAACCAGGCCCCAGCCGCAGCCGCGTCGGCGTTCCCGCGTGCGCTCAGCGGCCGCTCCGCGTCGTCCGCCGCGTCGTTGCCCTGCTCGGCCTTCGCATGTCGCAGCAACACGAGTGTCCGTGTGTCGGGGTCGGCGTCCGTCATGCCCCCAGCTTGCCCGATTGGCGATCTCCGTGCCTGGGTAAGTCGATGGATGCCGCACCCCTACCGACGGCCGCGGCGCGACGTACGCCAGGTTAGAGCCGAGGAGCGAGACATGGGCATTGGTGGCAGCATCTTCTTGATCGCGTTAGGCGCGATCTTCGCGTTCGCAGTGGAGGCCGACCTGGGTTGGTTGGACCTGGCGGTGGTCGGCTGGGTGCTGATGCTGGCCGGCGTCGCCGGCCTGCTCGCCACCCTCTACTTCTGGAACAGCCGCCGCCGCCCGGTGGTGGCCGCGCCGGTCCGCGAGGAGCGCGTGGTGGCCGACCGGGTCGTGCCGGTCCAGGACAACCAGGTCGTGCAGGAGTACCGCGAGGTGCGTCGGCCGGGCCGACCCGTCTGATCCTCGCCCACACACTCCGGGGTCCCGCAGCGTCGCGGGGCCCCGGCTCATGTGTGCGCGCCTCGGCTCGGGTGTGCGCCCGGCGACCGCCAGCGCCCCCTCGCCCCCTGCCAAGATCCGCACACTTTCGGGGAAGTTGCTGTCTGAAGGCGTGTCGAGGCAGCAGCTTCCCCGAAGATGTGCGGATCTTGAGGTGCGGGCCTGATCCCAGAGGTGGTGATCGGGCGAAAATCGCGCTCGATCCAGGAAGTAGGGCTTTCGGATGCGAGCGAGGCCACTACATCCTGGATCGAGCACGATCATTCGGGCCGCGCCAGCGCTTCGGCCGTTCGGGTCGTGCCCTGAGTCTCGGCGGTTCGGTCAGGCGAACAGCGCGAAGTAGATCGCGATGTGGTGACACAGCGCCGCCAGCAGGGTGCAGGCGTGGAAGAACTCGTGGTGGCCGAAGACGGTCGGCCATGGATTGGGTCGGCGCAACGCGTAGAAGACCGCGCCGACGCTGTAGATCGCCCCGCCGACGATCAGCAGCACCAGTGCCGCGACGCCGCCCCCGTGCAGGATCTCCGGGAGCATGGCCACCGCCACCCAGCCCAGCGCCAGGTAGAGCGGCGCGGACACCCAGCGTGGCGCGTGCGGCCAGACCACCTTGACCGCAACGCCGGCCAGCGCGCCACCCCAGACCAGGGCCAGCATCACGGTGGCTGGCCGGGGCGCGAGCAGCATCGCGCAGAGCGGTGTGTACGTGCCGGCGATGAACACGAAGATCATCGAGTGGTCCATCCGGCGCATCACCTGGTAGCCGCGCTCCGACCACACTCGACGGTGGTACAGCGCGCTCGTGCCGAAGAGCCCGCAGACCGTCAGGCTGTAGATGAGGCAGCTCACCAGGGGTGCCCACCCCGGCCGGGTGGCGGCGATCGAGCAGAGCACGATGCCGCAGACCAGGGCGACGAAGAAGGCGTACGTGTGCAGCCAGCCGCGCATCCGGGGCTTACCGATGTCGACCGGCTTCAGGCGAAGCGGGGCGGAGGTGGTCACCCAGTCAGGTTACGGCACCGTAGGTTACTTGTAAGTAGTGGCGTTGGTGACACCCGGCACCGTCAACGTGAACACCGCATCGGCACGACATCGGCGAGGATGAGCGGATGCGGATCCGACCCGTCGGGGCGCACGCCCTGCTACTCGACTGCACCCTCCCCGCCGACACCCCCGAAGCCGTGGCCGACATCCCGGAGGCCGCCCTTGTCGAAGCGTGGCGGGCCGAGCTGTGGCGGCGTCGGGAGCGGGGCGACCTCATCGCCGTGGAGATCGTGCCGGCGGCCCGGACCGTGCTCCTCGACGGCCTGCCCGACCCGACCACCACGACCGAGCAGCTGACCCGTTGGGCGACCGCCGTCACCGCCGCGATCACCCGCCCACACCAAGCCGATCCCAGGGCCAATCCCCAAGTCGCCGCCGCCGCCGACGACGACGGCGACGATGCGCACGCCGACATCGAACCCGGCGCCGGAGCGGACAACGACGCGCAACGCGCAGCGGAACTCCGCGACACCACGACCGAAGACGACGCGGCGGACGTGTTCGTGCCGGTCACCTTCGACGGGCCGGACCTGGCGGCGGTGGCGGAACACTGGGGCGTGGACGTGCCGGCAGTGCGGCACCGGTTGACCAGCACCCGGTTCCGGGTCGCCTTCTGCGGATTCGCCCCCGGATTTCCCTACCTGACCGGGCTGCCCGCCGAGTTGGCGCTGCCCCGGCTGGCCACCCCCCGTCCCCGGGTGCCGGCCGGCTCGGTCGCGTTGGCGGGCCCGTACGCCGGTATCTACCCGAGCGCTTCCCCGGGCGGCTGGTTGCTGGTCGGTCGGACCGACGTGGTGCTGTTCGACGTGACCGCCGACCCGCCGGCCCGACTCGGTCCGGGCACCACGGTACGGATGGTGGCGGCGTGACCCGCTCGGCCGCCATCGAGGTGATCCACGCCGGTGCGCTCACCACGGTGCAGGACCTGGGCCGGCCCGGCTGGGCGCACCTGGGCGTACCCCGGTCCGGCGCCCTCGACCCGGGTGCTCTGCGGTTGGCCAACCGGCTGGTCGGCAATCCGGAGCACGCGGCCGGCCTGGAGATCACCCTGACCGGCTGCACCCTGCGGTTGACCCGGGCCGCCACCGTGGCGGTCACCGGCACCGAGGTTCCCGTCCAGGCGGGCGCCCGGCCCGGTGACACAGGACGCCCGCTCAGTGTGCCGGCCGGGACGGTGCTGCGGATCGGTCCCGCCCGGCGGGGCGTACGGAGTTGGTTGGCGGTGGCGGGCGGCATCGACGTGTCCCCGGTGCTCGGTAGCCGGGCCACCGACACCCTCTCCGGGCTCGGCCCGCCCCGGCTGACCGACGGTGACCTGCTGCCGCTCGGTGATCCGGTCGGCGACCCGGCACCGGTGGATTCGACCGTGTGCCACCCGCCGCCTGAGGAACTGCACCTGACGCTGGCTCCCGGTCCTCGCGAGGAGTGGTTCACGCCGACCGCGTTCGACCGGCTCTTCGGCAGCGCGTACACCGTCAGCCCGGTGAGCAACCGGGTCGGTGCGCGGCTCGCCGGCGCGGCGCTGCCCCGCGCGGTGGCCGGCGAACTCCCCAGCGAGGGCCTCGTGCTCGGCGCGGTGCAGGTGCCGGCGGACGGACAACCCCTGATCTTCCTCGCCGACCATCCGACCACCGGTGGATACCCCGTCATCGGAGTGGTCACCGACGTGACCCCGCTCGCGCAGGCCCGGCCAGGTACTACCGTCAGATTCCATGGACCTCAACGCTGACCTGGGCGAGGGATTCGGCATCTGGCGACTCGGTGACGACGAGGCGCTGCTGAGTCTCGTCACCTCCGCCAACGTCGCCTGCGGCTTCCACGGCGGCGACCCGTCCACCATGCGGCGGGTCTGCGAGGGCGCCGCGCGACGCGGGGTCGCGGTGGGGGCGCAGGTCGGCTACCGGGACCTGGCCGGCTTCGGCCGGCGGCACATCGCGTACGACTTCGCCGAGCTACGCGACGAGGTGACCTACCAGTTGGGGGCGCTTGACGCGTTCTGCCGGCTGTTCCGCACCCGGGTCCGCTACCTGAAGCCGCACGGCGCGCTCTACCACGCGGCCAGCACCGACGAGTCCCAGGCGGCGGCGGTGGTCGCCGCCGTCAGCGGGTACGACCCGGAGCTGCCCGTACTCTGCCTACCCGGCTCGACGCTCGCCCAGCTCGCCGTGGGCGCCGGCCTACCGGTGGTTGCCGAGGCGTTCGCCGACCGCGCGTACCTGCCCAACGGGGCGCTGGTGCCGCGCGGCACCCCCGGCGCGGTGATCACCGACCCCGAGCAGATCGCCGAACGGGCGGCGCGGATGGCCACCGAACGTAGCGTGGTGGCGGTCGACGGCACGGTCATCCCCTGCTCGATCGACTCGATCTGCGTGCACGGCGACACCCCGGGAGCGGTCTCCGCCGCCGAACTCGTCCGCGCCACCCTGATCGACGCCGACATCACACTGGCCCCGTTCGCCTGACCGGAGGGGCCCGACCGGGCCCCTCCGAATCGCCTCAGGCGTCCAGGCCGCGTAGCACCAGCGGCAGCCGGGTCACGGCGCCGTCGACCACCCGGACCGGTACGCCCCAGTCCTGCCGGGTCAGGTGGCACGCCGCGTGCTCGACGTCCGCGTCACAGGTCGCCGCCTGCGCGGTCACCTGGAGCACCCCCGCGGTGACCTCGCCGTTGAGCACCAGCCGGCGGGACAGCTCGGTACCCGTGCCGGCCCCGTCCACCAGCAACTCCGGCGGGGACGCGGAGACCACCAGCCGGGTCGACGGGCCGTACGTCTCGTCCAGCTTCTGCCCCGGCGCCGGGGTGAAGACGATGTCCAGGGTGACCTCGCCGGCGGCGACGTCGGTCGGCTTGCGCTCGGTGCGGTGCCGTGGCCCGTCCACCGTGCTGGCACCCGCCGCCGACAGGGCACCGGGGGCGAGTCGGGTCAACCGGTGTGCGGCGGACTCCACCACCAGCACCTCACCGGACGGGGTGAGCACCAGGTCGCTGGGCTCCGCCAACCCGTCCGCGACGGTGGAGACCTGGTTGCTGGCCGGGTCGAAGCGGCGCACAGCACCGTTGTACGTGTCCGCGATCAGCACCGAGCCGTCCGGCAGCGCGCACACGCCCAGCGGGTGCTGGAGCAGCGCCGACTCCGCCGGACCGTCCACGTGCCCGAAGTCGAACAGGCCCTGCCCGACGGCGGTGCCCAGCACACCGTTCTCGACGTACCGGATCGAGCTGGTCTCGCTGTCGGCCACCCAGAGCCGGGTGCCGTCGGCGGAGGTGGAGAGCCCCGACGGCTGGGCCATCCACGCCTCGGCCAGTGGACCGTCGCGCAGCGCCTCCACTGTGGTGCCGGCGTACATGCCGGCGGTCCGCTTGATCGGGTCGAACCACCAGAGCTGGTGGATACCGGCCATCGCGATGATCAGCTTGTCGTCGTACCAGGCCAGGTCCCACGGCGACGACAGGTCGACGGCGAACGCGTCGTGGGCGTGGTCGTCGACCTCGGCGCGCCACTGCCGCCCGCTGCCGGCCACGGTGACCACCTCGCCGGACTCCAGCCGGACGCCGCGCAGCAGGTGGTTGACGGTGTCGGCCACCACCAGGTCGTAGCCGGCCACCTCGGCGACGTGCGTGGGCAGCACGCACACGCCCTGCGGCTCGGAGAACGTCGCCGCCTCGGCCGGGCCGTCCGCCCGGCCGCGCTCGCCCGAGCCGATCCGACGCACCGGCGTCTCGCCGTCCGGGTCGACCTCGACCAGGGAGTGTCGGGCCGAGTCCGAGACCAGCAGGTTGCCGTTGGGCAGCAGCACCGCCTTACCCGGGAAGCGCAGCGCCGTCTCCGGTGCCGGCGGCGGGACGTACGGGCCGTCTCCCCGGTGCAGGGTGCCCTTGGCCTCGTGGGTGGTGACCAACTCGTCGATCAGTCGGGCCAGCCCCTCGGCGTGCCCCTCGCCGGCCATGGTGGCCACCACGTAACCCTCCGGGTCGATCACCGACAGGGTCGGCCAGGCCCGGGCCGCGTACTGCTGCCACATGTCCATCTCGGGATCGTCGAGGACGGGGTGGTGCACCCCGTAGCGCTCCACTGCGGCGGCGAGCGCGTCGGCGTCCTTCTCGTGCTCGAACTTCGGCGAGTGCACGCCGATGACGACGAGCACGTCGCCGTACTTCTCCTCCAGCGGGCGCAGCTCATCGAGCACGTGCAGGCAGTTGATGCAGCAGAACGTCCAAAAATCCGCGATCACGATCTTGCCGCGAAGGTCGGCGAGCTTGAGGTCGCGTCCACCGGTGTTCAGCCAGCCCCGACCGCGCAGTTCGGGGGCCCGTACTCGTGCGCTCATGCACCCATCGTGCCTGACCACCGGCCCGTGCCCGGCCGGAGGGGGCGAGATTCGGACCACCTGCGGGTACGACGACGGCGGGGTCACGGTTGCCCGTGACCCCGCCGTCGGTGCGGCTACTTCGTGGCCGGCTTCAGGCAGAGCACCCGGTTGGCGCCCTCACCCGGCAACACCACGTGGGGCTGCGTCGTGTCGGTGCACTTCTCCTTGGCGTCCACCTTCGAGACGATCGTGAACGCGCCCGCCTCGCCGCAGTCCGCCGCCGAGGCGCCGGCCTGCCCGGACTGCTTCACGCAGGTGCCGACCGCCGGGTCGAAGGCCGGCGCGTCGTCCCCGCCAACCTTGCCGAGCAGCAGCAGCAGGCCGAGTGGCACCGCCAGGATGAGCATCGCGGCGATCAGCACCGCGGCCAGCACCCGGCCGTTGCGTACCTTCGGCGTCGGTGGCTCCACCTTCGGCTCGTCGACCGCGTCCGGCTTGAACGCGTCGAACCGACCCTGGTCCGCCTGGCCGGCCTCCTGGCCCCACGACGACGCGGGCGGTGGCGGGAACGACGGCGGGAAACCGCCGCCCGGCACCGGTTCGTTCGCCGGCCCGCCGAAGCCCGGTGTGCCGGAGCCCGGGCCACCGAAGTTCGGCGCACCGAAGGTCGCCGTTGCGTTCGCGGTGCCGGCGGCAGGTGCCCCGGGGCCGCCGAACTGGTCCGCCGGCGGCTCGTTACCCGAGTGCGGGCGGGTGCCGTTCACCGGCCTGTTGTTGCCGGGGGCGTCGACGAAGGACGGCACACCGGGCGGGAACGCCGGCGGTGCCTCGTTGAACGCGTTCGGCGCGGCCTGCCGGTCGTCGAAGCGCGGATCGGCCGGGGGCTCGCCGCCCCAGCCGGGCCCAGCCTGCCGCTGGGCGTCGTTCTGCCAGTCGGGTGCGGGCTGCTGCCGCTGGGCGTCGTTCTGCCAGTCAGGAGCGATCTGCCGCTGCTCCTCGTGCTGCCAGTCGGGCGTGGCCTGTCGTGGCGCGTCGTTCTGCCACTCCGGAGCACCCTGACGGTCCGTTCCCGGGTCGCCCTGGAACGCCTCCGGCTCCGGCTCGGCCTCGGGCTCCGGTCGGGCCGGACGGCCGTACACCCGGGGTTGCGGGTTGGCCGTGCCGGTCGGTCGGATGGCCTGGTCGGTCGGGGGCATCACCCGGCTGGCGAGCGGCACCGAGGCGCTCGCCGTGGCGCGGGCCGCCGACTCGGCGTCGGACACCGGTACGACCGCGCGGCCCGCTCCGGACTCGGGCGAGGTGCGCGGGGCGGGCACCACCGCGCCGCTCCCGGAGACGTCCTCGGGGCGGCCACCGTACTGCCCGGCGGCGTCCGGGGTCTCCCGCTCGGCGTAGGCGGGCTGCTCGGGGATCGGAGCGAACTGGGCCTGGGGCGCGTAGTCGGACGGCGGGACGGCAGCCAGGCTGGCGCCCGGGACGCGCTGCTCCTGCGGGGGCAGCGGCACCGCGTTCGCCGGCGAGATGCCCGGCGCGGGCCCGGGCTGGTAGGCCGGTGCCTCGTCGCCGCGGTCCGCCTCCCAGCCTCCACGGGACTGGGCGGAAGCCTCGGCCTCCGCGCGACCCCACACCTCACCGGGGGCCCACGGCTCGGCCTCCGGCACGCCGCCGGAGTTGCCCTTCGCGGCATTGTCCGGGCCGGCGGCCCAGTTGGGCGCGCCGCCGCTGGTGGGCACGCTGGCGCTGGCACGGGCGGGGAGGTTGCTCGGCTCAGCCTGGGGCCACCCGGCCTGCTCCGGCCGCTCGGTCGGTTGGTCTGGCTGGGCGAGCACCCAGTCGGGCTGCTGTGGACGGCCCTCGGCCTCAGCCCAGGCGGCCGGCTGCGCGGGCTGGTCCTGCCGCGCGTCGTTGCCGTCGTTCCACGATGCGGGCTGTGCCTGCTGCTGCTGCTGCTGCGCGGCCCACCCGCCGGAGTTGGCCGGATCGTCCTGCGGGGGCCAGTTCGTCGTCGGGGCCGGGACCTGGGCGGCGCCACGGGCCGGGCTCGGCTGGGCGGCCTGAGCCCAGCCGGGGGCGGGCTGCTCGGTCGCTTCGGCGGGCTGGCCCCAGGCCGGTGGCGACTGCTCCGCCGGCGTCCACACCGGCTGGTCGTCGCGGGCGGCGCCAGCGGCGGGCCAGCCGCCGTTGCCGGTGGCCTGGTCCTGCTGGGCGCCGCCGGACCAGCCGGCGGCCTGCGGTGCGTCGGACTGCGGAGATTCGGTAGCCCGCCAGTCGGCTGCGGGCGGGTTGGCCTGCGCCCCGCCGCCCCAGCCGCTGGCCGGGTCTTCCTGGGCGGGCCAGGCGGCGGTGGCCGGGGGAACCTGCGCGGCGCCCCGTGCGGCCGGCTGGGCCTGCACCCAGTCCGGCTGCTCAGCGGGGGCGTTCGGGGTCCAGGCCGGTGCGGGTGGGCTCTGCTCGGCGGGCGTCCAACCCTGCTGCTGCGCGGCCCAGGGTTCGGGCTGCGCCGGGGTCGGCGCGCCGTCGTTGCCGGACCATGCGCCGGGCTGCTGCTGCGGCGGCTCGCTCGCGCCACCACCGGCGGCCCAGGCGGGCTGCGCCGGGTCGTTGGGCTGCGCGGCGGCGGCACCCCAGGCGGGGGCCGGCGGCTGCTCGGGCTGGGTCGCCCATGCCGGTGCCGACGGGTTCGGTCGCGCCGGGGGCGGGGGTGCCCAGCCCAGGTCGGGGCCGGCGGCGTTGTTGCCGTTGTCCGGCTGCGCCGGGCGGTCGCCGTACGGCGCCGGTCCGCCGGCACCCGGTGACACCTCGTCCGGCTCCTGGCCGGGTCGGTGCGGGCCCTCGGACGTCATGGGTGCGCCTCCTCCATCACATGTCGGCTCGCCGGTGCCGATCGGTCTCCTCGGCGTGGCTGCCGGCGTCACCGGCGTACCGCTGTGCCGGCTCCCCGCACGGTATCGGGTGGTGGCACGAACCGTCCAAGGAGCACTGGTCGTCACTCACCGTGGCCGGTTGATGTCGAGCAGTTCTTGTCGGCTCGGCCTCTGCCGGGTCGGCGGGCGACGACCGAAGCCCACCGTACCGGGCGCTGCGGCAGGGCGGAATCCCGGTGGTGGTGGTTGGGAAACGCCGATGGCCCACCCGGTGGGCCGGGTGGGCCATCGATCTGGAGGAGGTGAGGAATGTAGTGGAGCGTCAGCTCATGTGACGCTGGGCGATGACGAGGATTTCCTCGCGAACCGCCGGCGAGTTCGCCGAGCGCAGCGCGTGCTCGATGGCACGGGCGCGGCGGGTCGCGTCGCGGTGGTTGCGGATTCGCTCGATCATGCTGCTCATTGGTGGGTTCCCCTAGCTATTCGGTTGTCAGCCCCTGATGCATCTATTCAACAGCAGAAGGCAGCGAAATTCCATCGATTATTAGGTGAGCTGGGACACCTGCCTAACAATCAAAGGTCAACAGGCTGCTTGGCCGATGGTTCCTTCGCCCAACGGACACGGCCGGTGTGCCGGGCGTTAACCCGTGGCACACCGGCCGTGGCTGGCGTTCTGAAACGATCAGGTCCAGGCGAGCAGCGCCGCCTCCGGATCCGTGAGGAAGTCGCCGACGTCCCGCAGGAACTTCGAGCCCAACTCACCGTCGACGATCCGGTGGTCGAAGCTCAGCCCCAGCGTGGTGACCTGGCGAACCTTGACCTTGCCCTTGTGCACCCAGGGCATCTCCCGCACCGCGCCGAAGGCCAGGATCGCGGACTCACCCGGCGGCAGGATCGGGGTGCCGGTATCCACCCCGAACACACCGACGTTGGTGATGGTCAGGGTGCCGCCGGACATGGCCGCGGGCGAGGTGCGCCCGGACTTCGCCGTCTGCACCAGGTCGGTGAGCGCATCCGCCAACTCCCGCAGCGAGAGGCGGCCGGCGTCCTTGACGTTGGGCACGATCAGACCGCGCTCGGTGGCCGCCGCGATGCCGAGGTTGACGTACTCCTTGACCACGATCTCGTCGCCCGCCCAGGTCGAGTTGACCATCGGGTGCCGTTGCACCGCCAGCAGCACCGCCTTCGCCACCAGCAGCAGCGGCGAGACCCGTACGTCGCGCCACTCCCGCCGGCCGCGCAGCCGGTCCAGCGCCTTCATCGCCCGGGTCACGTCGACGGTCAGGAACTCCGTCACGTGCGGGGCGGTGAACGCCGAGCGGGACATGTTCTCGGCGGTCAGCTTGCGGACGCCCTTGACCGGAATGCGCTGCTCCCGGTCCGCGCCGAAGCTGGGTGCCGCCGTCGCCGCGATCGGCTCGGCGACCACGACGCTCGCACCGCTCGCCGCCGCCTGCACGTCCTCCCGGGTGATCGAGCCGAGCGGCCCCGACCCGGTCACCGTGGCGAGGTCGACCCCGAGATCCTTGGCGAGCTTGCGCACCGGCGGCTTGGCCAGCACGGCCCCGCCGCCCGCCCCGCCGCTCGCCCCGCCGCGTCGATCATGGACTTGTGGTGCCGGAATCGTGGGAGTCGGGGCCGGTTTGTCACCCACCACAACTCCATGATCGGCCCCAGCGGGGGCCGCGGCCCCAGCGGGGACGGTGTTCTTGCGGGGGCGGCGCTTCGCGGATGTCGTGCGGGGGCCGTAGCCGACCAGCACAGCGGTCCGCCCGCCCGGGGCCGCACCGCCGATCAGACCGGGTTCGATCATGCCCTCGGCCGGTGCCACCTCCACCGCCGCCAGCGAGGCCGCCGACGGGGTCGGCAGGTCACCACTGGGCGTGGCGGTGGTCGACGGCGCCTCCAGCGGCCCGGCACCCGGGTCGGTGTCGATCGCGATGATCGGCGTACCGACCTCGACCGTGGTGCCCTCCGGGTGGTGGATCGCCTGGACCTGGCCGGCCCACTTCGCCGGGATCTCCACGGCCGCCTTCGCCGTCTCCACCTCGACGATCGGCTGGTTCAGCTCGATGGTGTCGCCGACCTTGACCAGCCAGGCCAGGATCTCGCCCTCGGTCAGCCCCTCGCCCAGGTCGGGCAGGTTGAACGTCTTGATCCGGGACATGTCGCTCACCAGCCGAAGGTGCGGTCGACGGCGTCGAGCACCCGATCGAGGTCGGGCAGGTACTCCTCCTCCACCCGGGCGGCCGGGTAGGGGGTGTCGAAGCCGGTCACCCGCAGCACGGGCGACTCCAGGGAGTAGAAGCACTCCTCGGTGATCCGGGCGGCCAACTCGGCGCCGAGGCCGATGTTGGACGGCGCCTCGTGCACCACGACCACCCGGCCGGTGCGCTTCACCGACTCGTACGCCGCGGTCAGGTCCAGCGGCGAGAGCGAGCGCAGGTCGATGACCTCCAACTCCCGGCCGTCCTCGGCGGCGGCGGTCGCCGCCTCCAGGCACGTCCGCACCATCGGGCCGTAGGCCAGCACGGTGACGTCGGTGCCGGGCCGCACGACCCGGGCCGAGTGCAGGGGGTACGCGTCGGACAGCGGCGCGTCCAGGTCGACCTGGCCCTTCTCCCAGTAGCGCCGCTTGGGCTCCAGGAAGACGATCGGGTCGTCCGAGGCGATGGCCTGCTGGATCATCACGTACGCGTCCTGCGGGTTGGAGCAGGTCACCACCTTCAGGCCGGCGGTGTGCGCGAAGTAGGCCTCCGGCGACTCGGAGTGGTGCTCGACCGCGCCGATGCCGCCGCCGAACGGGATCCGGATCACCATGGGGATGCTGAGCTTGCCGCCCGAGCGGTAGTGCATCTTCGCCACCTGCGACACGATCTGGTCGTACGCGGGGTAGACGAAGCCGTCGAACTGGATCTCGCAGACCGGCCGGTAGCCGCGGATGGCCAGACCGACAGCGGTGCCGATGATGCCGGACTCGGCCAACGGGGTGTCGATCACCCGTTGGTCGCCGAAGTCCTTCTGAAGACCGTCGGTGATCCGGAAGACGCCGCCGAGCTTGCCGACGTCCTCGCCCATGATGACGACCTTGGGGTCGTTCTCCAGGGCGCGGCGCAGACCGGTGTTGAGGGCCTTTCCGATGGTGAGCGTCTCCGTGGCCATCAGTGGGCGCTCCCCTCGAACGACTCCATGTAGCGGCTGAACTTCGCGCGCTGCTCGTCGAGCAGCGGAGACCCGTTGGGGTAGACGTGGTCGAACATCGTCACCGGTTCCGGGTTCGGCATTTCGAGCACCCGCTCGCGCAGGTGCACCGACTCGCGGCGAGCCTGCTCGTCGACCTCGGCGAAGAAGCCCGCGTCGGCGATCTGCTGCTTCTCCAGGAAGGCCTTGACCCGGGCGATCGGGTCCTTGGCCTGCCACGCCTCGACCTCGCTGGCGATGCGGTAGCGGGTCGGGTCGTCGGAGGTGGTGTGCGCGCCCATCCGGTAGGTGTACGCCTCGATCAGGCTGGGACCCTGCCCGAGGCGGGCGTTGTCCAGCGCGGTGCGGGTGACCGCGTACGTGGCGAGGACGTCGTTGCCGTCGACCCGTACGCCGGGGAAGCCGAAGCCGGCGGCCCGCTGGTAGAGGGGGACACGGGTCTGCCGCTCCAGCGGCTCGGAGATCGCGTACTGGTTGTTCTGGCAGAAGAAGACCAGCGGCGCGTTGAACACGCTCGCCCAGACGAACGCCTCGTTCACGTCGCCCTGGCTGGTGGCGCCGTCGCCGAAGTAGGCGATCGCCGCCTCGCCGTCGTCGGTGCCGGTCTTGCCGTCGATGGTGATCCCCATCGCGTAGCCGGTCGCGTGCAGGGTCTGCGCCCCGATGACGATCGTGTACATGTTGAACTTGAACTCGTTCGGGTCCCAGCCGCCCTGGTCGACGCCACGGAACAGGCCGAGCGGCATGATCGGGTCGATGCCCCGGCAGTAGAGGACGCCGTGCTCCCGGTAGGTCGGGAAGGCCATGTCCTGGGTACGCAGCGCCCGCCCGGAGCCGACCTGGGCGGCTTCCTGGCCGAGCAGGCTGGCCCACAGGCCCAGCTCGCCCTGACGCTGGAGAGCGGTCGCCTCGGCGTCCAGCTTCCGGACCAGCACCAGGTCGCGGTAGAGACCGCGGTATTCCTCGTCGGTGAAGTCGACGCGGTACTCGGTGCCGTCGGGCCCGATGGCGCTGTCGATCCGCTCGCCTTCGGGAGTGAGTAGCTGGACCAGCGCGGGGTCGCCGGCCGCGCCCTTCCTGGAGCGGGGTGCAGCCCGCCTGCTGCGGGTGGTGCCCCCGGGGTCGCCCTTTGCCATCGGTGTCTCCCTGTCGTGTCTGCGTCGGCACCGGGGGGTCACCCGGCCGCGCAACTCGTGCGCCTGCCCGGCTGCTGCCGGACCGGTTCCTGGCGGCCGCGCCTAGCCCCGGTGGGGGTTGCCGCACGGCGTGATCCGGGGTCTGGCCGAACCCGGATCGGGAGCGCCGGCGCTCAACCGCGCCTGCCGCGAGGGTGCGCGGAGGTCACGGCTGCGTTGCCGTCGTGCTCCATATTCGCAGAGCAGGTGAGCGCGCCCACAGTACGCCCGCCTCCGCAATCCGACTGCCCATGCTTTGACGCTGTTTGTCGCCATCATGCCGGCCGGCGTTTCCCATGCGTTGCGGCACGATTCGTCACCGTTCGGGTAGCACCGCGTGTCGACACGCGGTGGAGGTTGGCTGACTCAGGGTGACTGCGCCAGGCTGATTCCCGCAGGATCGCGCCTAACGGGTTATTTGTCAGGTTTTACCCTACGGCGGCGTCCGTTCATGTCTTCCAACGGCCGACGACTAGGGGTGTGCGGTGTACGAGCCAGGCGACGGACCCGGCACACCAGCGCTTGGGCGGCACCGGTCGGCCGGCGGCTATCGCCGGGTGGTCGGTGTCCACCGGGCCCCCGGCTCGGGTGGCCCCTCCCGCGGTTACCTGCTCACCGTCGCGCTGCTGGCCGGCACGGCGTCGATGCCCATCCTCGCCGCGATCAGCGCGGGCTCGGCCACCCCGGGCAGCACCGCCCTACCGGACAACAGCACGCCGTTCCTGCCGGCCCCGTCCGTCGGGCCGGTGGTGATCCCCATGCCGATGACCAGTCAACCGGCGCTTCCTCCGCTCGGCACACCCAGCGTCGGCCCGACCAGCGGCTGGCTGCCGGCTGCGCCGTCGCACACCCGGGGCGGGCCCGCCGCCGCCGATCCCGGGCCCGACCGGTGGACGACCGCCCCGCCGGTGGCACCGAGACCCACGCGGAGCACTTCGCCGCCGCCGGTACCCCCGCCCGTCGCTCCGCCACCCCCGACCGACCCGGACCCGACCGTCCCACCGGACCCGACCGTTCCGCCGGACCCGACCGACCCGCCCGATTCGCCGGACCCGGAACCGGACCCGACCGACCCGCCCGATTCGCCGGACCCGGACCCGACCGACCCGGACCCGACCGACTCGGCGGACCCGACCGACTCGCCGGGCCCTTCCAGCTCGGCCGATCCCGACCCGACCCCGACCCTCACGGTGGACCCGACGCCCACGCCGACCGACGACGCGACAGCCACCGCCGTGCCGACCAGCACCCGGTCCGTCCCCGCCCCCACACCCACGCCGCCCGCGGTTCCGTCCCACCGGCCCGGCCCGGTGATCCCGTCGGCCGTCGCACCGACGCCCAGCGTGAGCCCGGCGCCACCAGCCGGACCGACGTACCCCGCGGTCCCGCCGACGGTACGGTGACGATCAGGCGCGGCCCGTCCGACGACGGCGGCGCTCGGCGGTAGGCGCGTACCGGAGGGGGTGACGTGGGCGGCGGTGCGGAACCCCGCCCGGTCACCACCCGGCCCGGCCCGGGGCTGCGGATCGCCCGGCTGGTCACCGAGGTGACCGCCCCGGCGGTCCTCGTGTCGCTGCTGATCATCACGGTGAGCTGGCGCAGCGCCAGCCGCCCCGGTCAGGGCCTCGTCTGGGGTCTGCTCGCCACTCTCTTCGTCACCGGCATTCCGTTCGCCTACATCCTCGGCGGGGTACGCCGAGGCCGGCTCACCGACCACCACGTCGGCCGCCGGGAGCAGCGCCGAGCCCCGCTGCTGGTCGGCCTCGGTTCGGTCGCGGCGGGGCTCGCCCTGCTGGCCGTGCTCGGCGCGCCCCGCCCGTTGCTGGCACTGGCGGTGTCCGGCCTCGTCGGCCTAATCGTCGCCGTGTCGGTCAGCCACTGGTGGAAGATGTCGATCCACTCGGCGGTGGCCGCCGGCACGCTGGTCATCCTGATGCTGACGTTCGGGACCCGGCTGGTCGTCGCCGCACCGCTGCTGGCGGTGGTCGGCTGGTCCCGGGTACGGCTGAAAGACCACACGCTGGCACAGGTGCTGACCGGCGGTGCGCTCGGCGCCCTGATCGCCGCGGTGATCTTCGGCCCGCTGCGCTAGGGCGCTCACCCTCTGACGCCGTCAGGCTCCGTCGTCGGCGAGACGGTGGCGGTTCGCCTCGATCCACGCGTCCAGCGCGGCCGGGTCGTCCGGGTCCACCCCGTCGGCCATCAGCTGCGCCACGGCGGCGGTGGCCGCGCTGCGCCGCTCACCGGTCGAGTAGAGGCGGGCGAACTCCGGCACCATCTCCTCGATCGCCTCGTCGGTGCGCGTCGTCGCCGCCTCGGGCAGCCCGCGCTGGCGCGACGCGTACCGCGCCCAGGCCCGCAGCACCCGGGGGAGCATCGCCGCGTCGTCCATGTCCAGCACAGCCCGGCGGTGCACCCAGTCCAGCAGGAAGAGCCCCGACACGGCGGGACTCCAGCGCATCGGATCGGTGTCCGGGAAGCTCGCCGAGTGGTCCAGCAGCAGGCTCAGGCAGAAGTGCAGGGAGGCCAGCTCCGGGCCGTCGACGGTGTCCAGCCCGAAGCGGGCGGCCTCCGGCGCGGCGAGGAACCGCCGGACCAGGTCGGTGCGCTCGGCCGCGGAGAGCGGCTCGACCTCCGCCGGGCCGGTCGGGTCGGCCGCGGTGGGCAGCATCGCCAGCCGGGCACCGACCAACGCCCGGTCGGTGGCGAGCGACCCCTCGCCGGGCAACTCGCCCAGGTCGTCGGTGACCGCCAGATGGCGAGCCACCTCGCCCCGGAACCGGGCTGGATCTTCGGTACGGAACCAGGTCAGCTCGTCGTCGGCGCACATCTGCCGGACCTGGTCCAGGATCCGTTCGCCCGGCCCGCCCACGAAGATGTCCTTGGTGATCCCGATGTTGTGGTCCACCAGGGCCACCAGCGCGTGCTCCGAGCCGCCGGCCTCGTCGTCGTAGGCGAAGGTCGCGAGGTACGAGGTCTGGTCGCCGTACACGTCGCCGTACGCCCAGGTGCCGGTGAGGTGCACCCGGCCGAGCTGGGACGTCCAGGTGGGTGCCTGGCTGCCCGGGCGCACCCGATCGGCGCCCTCGGCGGTCGGAACGAGGGTCGCGAAGACCTGCCGGATGGTGGTCGCCGCCGCGACCCTGCGGCGGGCGGTGGCGGCGAGGAAGCCGGTGACGAACTCCCGTACGGCGGCGTCGCGGTCGGTCTCCGCGATCGCGTAGACACTGCCCAGCAAAGCGCTGCCGAGCATCTCGGCGTCGAGGGCGGACTCCAGCTTGGTCACGTCGCGTGCGGCGTGCAGCACCGCGTCGTAGGGGGTCTGAGGCGTGGCCATGCTCCGACCCTACGCCGCCCGGGGCGTACGCAGAGCGGTAGCGAGCCCTGCGGAGCGTCAGCGGCGTGCGGCATCCCGCAGCGCGTCGCGGGCCTCGGCGTACGAGCCGAGCACGGTTCGTACCGGTGTCAGCACGTACTCGTCGCCCACCTGGGCGACCCGTGCCGTCAGCCGCTGGTCGGCGCGAGCCCGGGCGCGCCGGGCGGCCCAGCGCACCACCGGTCGGGTCAGCGCCGCCACCAGCAGCCCGGCCAGCAGGCCGCCGAGCAGCAGGACGGTGGGCAGCGGCACCTGGCCGACCATCGGGTTGTCCAGCGCGGGCAGGCCGAGCGCCCGCAGCGCGTAGCCGAGCACCAGCCAGCCCAGCCCGACGACGGCGGCGAGGGTGACCAACCACTGCACACCACCGACGAGCCGCCACCACACCGGGCGACGGTCCAGGCCGAGGTCGGTGCCGGCGATCGTGCGATCCAGGGCGTCCGGCAGGTCGCCGAGGCGGGACCGGGCGGCGGAGGTCACCGCGCCGGGCCAGGCCGCGGGCAGGTCGCCGGCGGCCCGGTCGGCCACCGCGCGGATGGCGAGGCCGAGCGCCGAACGCTGGGCGGCGGTCGGGTCCGGTACCGAGGTGGCCGCCACCAGGCTCTCCGCCGGGTCGGCCTGGTCAGCGGTCGGGCCGGGCAGGTGCAGCCGACGCAGCGGGTCGGGTCGCAACCGCCGCCAGCCCCGAACCACGGGCCAGCCCGTTGCCGCGCCGGCCCGATGCCGGTACGCCCGTTCCACGGCCTCGGTCACCGCCGGCACCCCGGCCGCCCCGGCCAGCGCCCGGTTCAGCCCGTTGACGGCGGCGTCGTCCGGCCCGCCCGCCGGCCGCGCTGAACCGACCAGCTCGTCCAGGCCGGCGACGACCGTGTCCACGTCACCCGCGAGTCGCCGCAACGCGGCCTGCCGCTCGGCGACCGTGCGCTCCAGCGCGTTGCGCAGTCCGACCATTCCGGCCGGATCGATGGCGGTGGTGGCCAGCAGAGGCACCCCGGTCAGCCCGTCCGTGTCGAGCAGCCGACGCAGGTCGTCCAGGACGCGGGGCACCTCGGCCGGGGGTAGCCGGTCGGCCTGGTTGAGCACGACCAGGGTGACCTCGCGGTGCCGGTGGAACTCGCGCAAATAGCTGTCGTGGATGACCCGGTCGGCGTACTTCTGCGGGTCGACCACCCAGACCACCTGGTCGACCAGGCCGAGGAGTCGGTCCACCTCGAGCCGGTGCGATCGCTGCACCGAGTCGAAGTCGGGCAGGTCGAGCAGGATCAGCCCGTGCAGGGCCGTCTCGTCGTCCGCGTCCAGGGCGCTCTCCCGGACGAAGCGGTGTCGGGGCAGTACGCCGATCCAGTCGAGCAGGTGGTTGGCGCCCTCCAGTGGTCCCCACACGCAGGCGTGGGTGACGCCGGTGGTCGGCCGGCGCACCCCGACCGGCGAGAGTTCCAGTTGGGCCAACGCGTTGAAGAGGCTGGACTTGCCGCTGCCCGTGGCACCGGCCAGGGCGACCACGGTGTGGTCCCGGGACAGCGCGAGCCGGGTGCCGGCCCGTTCGACCAGGGTGTGCGCGGGCACCAGGTCGGCGTCCGGCAGCAGACCGTCCACAGCGGTCAGGAACCGGCGTACCGCGTCCAGGCGGGCGATCAGGGCGTCGGCGTCGACCCGCTGGTCCCCGCGGAACACCTCGCGTACCCGGCCGGCGATGTTGCTCACCGGGAGCCCTCCTCGTCGGCGGCGGACAGGCCGCTGCGGTGCCGGGCCAGCTCGACCCGACCGGCGGCCCGGCGCAGGTCGTCGCCGGCGTCCGCGGCGGGGCGGGCGTCGGCGGTGCGGCTGAGGAAACGGTCGGCCTCCGCGTCGAGCAGCGTCCGCACCCGGGCCAGCAAATCGGTACGGGCCTTTGCGGCGAGGGTACGCACCGCCTGGTCCCCGAAGATCGCCTGGAGGACGGCCTGGGCGGCGACAGTGGTGCCGGCACCGGTGGCCAGCTCCAGCCCGGTCGGGATGAACGCGGTGGAGGCGAAGACGGCGATCATCACGGCCAGCCCGGTGGCGTTCACCGCGTACGCGGCGGTGCGGGCCACGAACCGCTTGTCACCGCCCTCCACCCGGACGAGTTCCAGCACTCCGCGCTGCCAGTCCCGGACCATGCGCTCGGCGCGTTCGGGTAGGTCGTCGCTCGGGTGGGCGAGCGCCGCATCGAGCAGCCCGGCACCGGCCGGGTGTGCCTTCCACCCGGTGTACGCGGACTCGGCGGCCTCCGAGGCCACCCCGCGCAGCAGCGTCACCAGTTGGGACTCGATGGCGTTGCGCAGCTCGACGGCGGGCGCCGGCCGACCGGTGACGGCGGCCACGACCCGGTCCCGCAGGCGGCCGATCCGTGCCTCCAGCGTGCGGAACAGCTCGCCGGTGCCGACGAACTCCTGCCAGCGGGCGAGCACCTCACCCCGGAGCAGTCGGCCGTCCTGGAGTCCCTGCTCGACGGTGCGCTCGGCACCCCGGTAGGCGGCCCGGACCCGTTCGTCCAGCCCGTCGGCGGCGGCGAGCTGCTCGTCGGCGGCGTCGGCCAGAGCCTCCACGGTGGGGTGGAGCGCGGCCAGCGCCCCGTCGAGGGTCTGGCGGACCACCGCGGCCCGCGCGTCCGCGTCGGCGGCCAACCGGGCGAACCAGTCGGCGAGGGGGGCGGTGACTCCCTCGGGCAGCAGCCCCTGACCGTCGGTCCAGGTCTCGGGCAGCACGAACAGTGGTGCCCGGCCGAGATCCTGCTCGGCGAGCATCTCGGTCAGGTGCGCGGCGATCTCGTCGGTGGCCTCGGCGGGCACCCGGTCCAGCACCATGGCGATCACGGCGCCGCGCGCCCGGGCGCTGCGCAGCAGCTCCCAGGGCACCGCGTCCGCGTACCGGGCGGCGGTGGTGACGAAGAGCCACAGGTCGGCGGCGGCCAGCAGTTGGGTGGCGAGCGCCCGGTTGGCGTCGACGACCGAGTCGATGTCGGGCGCGTCGAGGAAGGCCAGCCCGGCGGGCAGGGCCGGGGCGGTGACGAGGTGCAGGGCGCGCGGGTCGTCGCTCGGCTCGGTGGTGCGGGTTAGACCGGGCAGGAGGTCACCCTGCCGAAACCAGGCCGCGTCGGACGGGTTGCAGACCAGCACCGGGGAGCGGGTGGTCGGCCGGAGCACGCCGGCGGCGCTGACCCGGGCCTTGACCAGGCTGTTGACCAGGGTCGACTTACCCGCGCCGGTGGAGCCGCCGACCACCACGAGCAGGGGGGCGTCCAGCCGGGCGAGCCGGGGCAGCAGGTAGTCGTCGAGTTGGTCGGTGAGTGCGGTGGCGGTGTGCCGGGCGGAGCCGGCGGAGGGCAGCGCGAGGGGATAGCGGGTCGCGCCGATCGCCTCCCGGAGGCCCGACAGTGCCCCGGGGAGGCTGTCGTCCCCGGTGGTGGCGGGGGGCTCCTCCGCGGCGGCCGGCGGGTCGGTGCGGGCTGCGACGGCGGGCGCACCGGAACGGGTGGCGGGATCGCCGTGCGTCGTCACCGCTAAAGCGTGCCCGACCGATGCAAGGGAAGACAACCGGACGGTAATAACGGCTGGGTTGCGTCGGGTTGACTCAAGTCACCTTGACGATTGGCCAACGCGTGGCACTATTGAGTCAAGTTCACTCAACTTGTGGTGGGGCCCGCTGCGGGCGGTGCTCGCCAGCAGCCCACGGGCGATGCCCGTCACCTGCACAACCTTACGAAGCGAGGAAGCGAAGATGGCACGTGCGGTCGGTATCGACCTCGGCACGACGAACTCCTGCGTCAGCGTTCTCGAGGGCGGTGAGCCCACCGTCATCGCCAACGCCGAGGGTTCGCGGACGACTCCTTCGATCGTCGCGTTCGCCCGCAACGGCGAGGTGCTCGTCGGTGAGGTCGCCAAGCGCCAAGCGGTGACCAACCCGGACCGGACGATCCGGTCGGTCAAGCGCGAGGTCGGCACGAACTGGTCCGTCGACATCGACGGCAAGAAGTACACCCCGCAGGAGATCTCGGCCCGGACGCTGATGAAGCTCAAGCGGGACGCCGAGGCGTACCTGGGCGAGCAGATCACCGACGCGGTGATCACCGTTCCGGCCTACTTCAACGACAGCCAGCGCCAGGCGACGAAGGAGGCCGGTGAGATCGCCGGCTTCAACGTGCTGCGGATCGTCAACGAGCCGACCGCGGCCGCCCTGGCGTACGGGCTGGACAAGGGCTCCAAGGAGCAGACCGTCCTGGTCTTCGACCTCGGTGGCGGCACCTTCGACGTCTCGCTGCTGGAGCTGGCCGAGGGCGTCGTCGAGGTCAAGTCGACGAGCGGTGACAACCAGCTCGGTGGCGACGACTGGGACCAGCGGATCATCGACCACCTGGTCAAGACGTTCCGTGGTGAGCACGGCATCGACCTCTCACAGGACAAGATGGCCCTCCAGCGGCTCCGCGAGGCGGCCGAGAAGGCCAAGATCGAGCTGTCCGCCGCCACCACCACCAACATCAACCTGCCGTACATCACCGCCGGCGCGGCCGGCCCGCTGCACCTTGACGTGACGCTGAGCCGCGCCGAGTTCCAGCGGATGACGCAGGACCTGCTGGACCGCTGCAAGGGCCCGTTCGAGCAGGCCGTGAAGGACGCCGGGATCAAGATCTCCGACGTCGAGCACGTCATCCTGGTCGGTGGTTCGACCCGGATGCCCGCTGTGACCGACCTGGTCAAGCAGCTCACCGGTCGTGACCCCAACAAGGGCGTCAACCCGGACGAGGTGGTCGCCGTCGGCGCAGCCCTCCAGGCCGGCGTGCTCAAGGGTGAGGTCAAGGACGTCCTGCTGCTCGACGTGACCCCGCTGAGCCTGGGCATCGAGACCAAGGGCGGCATCTTCACCAAGCTGATCGAGCGCAACACCACCATCCCGACCAAGCGTTCCGAGGTCTTCACCACGGCCGACGACAACCAGCCGTCGGTGCTGATCCAGGTGTTCCAGGGTGAGCGGGAGATCGCGGCGTACAACAAGAAGCTCGGCACCTTCGAGCTGACCGGCCTCCCGCCGGCGCCGCGCGGCGTGCCGCAGATCGAGGTCGCGTTCGACATCGACGCCAACGGCATCGTCAACGTGCACGCCAAGGACCTGGGCACCGGCAAGGAACAGAAGATGACGATCACCGGCGGCTCCTCGCTGCCGAAGGACGACATCGAGCGGATGCGCCGGGACGCCGAGGAGCACGCGGAGGAGGACAAGCGCCGCCGCGACGACGCCGAGACCCGCAACGTGGCCGAGGCGCTCCAGTGGCAGACCGAGAAGTTCCTCGCCGAGAGCGGCGACAAGCTGCCCACCGAGAACCGCGAGCAGCTCAACGAGGCGCTCGGCGAGCTGCGCGGCGCCCTCGGCGGTCAGGACATCGAGAAGATCAAGTCGGCGCACGAGAAGCTGGCTCAGGTCTCTCAGCAGGCTGGCTCGCTGCTCTACTCGCAGCAGGCCGAGCAGGGTCAGCAGCCGGGTGGCGAGCCGGGTCCGGGCGCGACCGGCGCGACCGGCGCGACCGGCCCGAAGGCCGGCGGCCCCGACGACGTGGTCGACGCGGAAATCGTGGACGAGGACGGCAAGAAGTGACCGTCGGCCTCCGGCACGTTTCCACCGCGAAGGGGATGAGGTAGCCGCATGACGCAGAAGCCACGAGCCGCCGACCCGGACGACACCGGGTCGACGCCGGGTGGCTCCGCGACCACGGAGCCGACCGGCGACGGGGAGCGGGTCGTCATCCGCAACAACCGTAAGCTCGTCGACACCGCCGAGCCGGAGGGAACCGCCGCCGACGCGGAGGCCGGCGTGCCGGCCGAGGGTCTGGTCGAGGACGCCGAGGTCGTGGTCGATGAGATCGAGGTCGAGGTCAACTCCACCGACGGGCCGGAGCCGTCCGGTCCGGCGGTGGTGGACGCCCCGGCGCAGCCGGTGGACGGTGGCCGCGCGGGCACCTCGCTCGGCGCCGAGTTGGAGGCGCTCCGGGCCGAGCTGGACGAGCGGACCAGGGATCTCCAGCGGGTGTCGGCGGAGTACGCCAACTACCGCAAGCGGGTCGACCGGGACCGCAGCCTCGTGCAGGAGCAGGCGACCGGCTCGGTGCTGGCCGCGCTGCTGCCGATCCTGGACGACCTGGACCGGGCCCGGGAACACGGCGACCTGGTCGGGCCGTTCGGCACGGTGGCGGAACAGCTCACCACCGCGCTGGGCAAGTTCGGCCTGAACGCCTTCGGCGAGCAGGGCGACTCGTTCGATCCGACCCGGCACGAGGCGGTCGCGCACCAGACCTCGGCCGACGTCAGCGAGCCGACCTGTGTCCAGGTCATGCGACGCGGCTACCAGCTCGGTGAGCGGCTGCTGCGCCCCGCGCTGGTCGCGGTCGCGGATCCGGAATAGTGCCAGACAGTGAGCAGGCCGTCCCGCCCACCGCCCAGCGGTGGGCGGGACGGCCGGGCCACCAGGGTCGGAAGGAGGTGGACCGGTGAGTTCGAAGGACTGGATCGAGAAGGACTTCTACGCCGTTCTCGGCGTGGACAAGGCCGCCTCCGCGGATGACATCAAGAAGGCGTACCGCAAGGTGGCCCGGGAGTCCCACCCGGACCACAACCCGGGCGACCCGAAGGCCGAGGAGCGATTCAAGGCTGCGTCCGAGGCGTACAACGTGTTGTCGGACAGCGGCCGCCGTCGCGAGTACGACGAGATGCGTTCCCTCTTCGGCTCGGGCGCTTTCCGGCGCAACGCCAGGGGTGGGGGTCAGCCGGGCGGCATGCCGTTCGACGTCTCCGACATGTTCGGTGGCGGCGGAGGTGGCGGCGACCGTCGCTTCGGTGGCGCCGGCTTCCAGGACCTGTTCAGCTCGATCTTCAGCGGAGGCCAGGCCGGTGGGCAGGCCGCGCCACGCGGTCCGGCCCGTGGTCGGGACGTGGAGACCGAGGTGGCGCTGGACTTCGGCGACGCGGTGCGCGGGGTGACGCTGCCCCTGACGTTGCGCGCGCCGGGAGTCTGCGACACCTGTCACGGCAACGGGGCGAAACCCGGCACCCAGCCGCGTACCTGCCCGGTGTGCCATGGTGCCGGCGTGACCACCCGCGACCAGGGGTCGTTCAGCTTCTCCGAGCCGTGCCGCAACTGCCAGGGCGTCGGCACCGTGGTCGAGGAGAAGTGCCCGGAGTGCCACGGCAGCGGCGGTGTCACCAAGACCCGCACCATGAACGTCCGCTTCCCCGCCGGTGTGGCCGACGGTCAACGCATCCGGCTGGCCGGGCGCGGTGAGCCGGGCGAGCGCGGTGGCCCGGCGGGTGACCTCTTCGTACAGGTCAAGGTTCGGCCGGACGAGCTGTTCGGGCGTACCGGGGACGACCTGACGTTGACCGTGCCGGTCACCTTCGCGGAGGCCGTGCTCGGCACGGACCTGCGGGTGCCCACGCTCGACGGGGCGGTGACCCTGCGGGTGCCGCCGGGGACGCCGAGCGGTCGGGTGCTGCGGGCCCGGGGCAAGGGTGTGGTCCGTCGCGACGGGCAGGCCGGTGACCTGCTGGTCACGCTGGACGTGGTGGTGCCGGCCCGGTTGTCCGACGAGGCGCGCTCGGCGCTGGAGTCGTTCGCTGAGCAGACCCCGCCAGCGGCTCGGGAACATCTCGACGCTCGGGTGCGTCGAGTCAGTTAGTCCGGTGGAACGGACGCGGAGGTGAGCGGGATGTCGGGCGAGTTCCTCGGTTCGGGCGACCCTGCCTACGAGGCCAAGGTGTTGATGATCTCGGTAGCGGCTCGGATGGCGGGAATGCATCCGCAGACCCTGCGCCAGTACGACCGACTGGGGCTCGTGCAGCCCGGCCGAGCCGCTGGTGGCGGGCGTCGCTACAGCGTCCGCGACGTCGTGTTGTTGCGCGAGGTGCAGCGGCTCAGTCAGGACGACGGGATCAATCTGGCCGGCGTCAAGCGGATCATCGGGCTGGAGCGGCTGTTGGAGCAGGCGCAGCAGCGGGTGGCCCGGCTGGAGGCGGAGCTGGACGCCGCGTACCGCCGGGTGGCGGAGCTGGAGTCGCTGGCCCGCTTCCCGGGCCGGGATCTGGTGCCGACGAACCGCACGTCCACCGCCCTGGTGGTGTGGCGCCCCCGCCGTACGCCCGATCGCTGAGCTGCCGCTCACCCGGATCTGTCTTGTTGGCCCGGATCGCGCCGGATTCCCGGCGCGGTCCGGGCCGCTTCGGTTAGCCTGTCGATAAGGGTCCAATCGGCTTAATCCGGACCTACCGGCATGGCAAGGGAGAGCGATGGCGGAACCGGCGAAGAAGATGGCCCAGCAGACCGAGGACCGGTTGGAGAACCTGGCCGAAACCGTCCGCAAGAAGTTCGACAAGGTGACCGAGGGAACCTACCGGGACCGGGTCATCGCGGGCCGGTTCGCCGAAAACGGCGACCACCCCGCCGAACGGGACCGAGCCAAAACGGAACGCGAGCAGGACTGACCGGTAACCAACGTGCGGGCCGGGACCCACGGGGGGTCCCGGCCCGCACGTGTTTGTCGGTGCGGGCCGGGACGCGGTGATGCCGCGGTGGGGGTCCCGGGGCGTTCGTGTTTGTCGGTGCGGGCCGGGACGCGGTGATGCCGCGGTGGGGGTCCCGGCCCGTTCGTGGTCGTCGAGTGCGGCCCGCGGCGAGGGGGTCGGCGATCGCTCGGGTCCTTTGGAGCTGAATCGTCTACGACATCACGCGGTGGCTCTGCTCCGACCGCGCCGGCGGTCGGAGCGACCCGCATGTGGCGGGCATGAATCGTTTACGACATCAGCTCCATAGGGGCATGGTCGCAGTTGGCTCCCGCCGATGGTCAGCGAATCCGGCGGTTCAGCCGAGGCGGCGGTTCTCGCGGACCAGGCCGCCTTCGCACCAGTCCCGGTAGACGAAGAGGTCCGGTCTGGCCAACAGCACCCGGCCGTTGTGTGCCCAGACCTTCATCAGTTCGTCGCCGTCACGCTCGGCCTGTTCGACAAGCTTGCGAAATCGGCGCTTGGGATGGGCCCGAAAGTTCGTCCGGATGCCGTCGGCCGCGTAGATGTAGAGGCAGTGCAGCGCGAACCGCCGGGCCGGGCAGGTCGGATCCATCGCTAACTCGAAGAGCGTCAACACCAGCCGGTCGCCGGAGACCAGCAGGTCCCAGTCCGGTGGCATCGACGCCAACGGCACTGAATCGGGCTTGTACGCCCAAGCTCGCAACTCCGCCGGAGTCGGATCGACGGGGTTGGCGAAGCCGCGGAACGTCGACTCTTGCACGCTCACCGGCTGACCTTCCGCTCTCGCCCGCGTTTGGCAACGCTGCCTGCGGACCCTGGCTGCTGGGGCGAAACGGTAACCCGCCGTCGGGTGCTGCGGTAGTACCCGCGAGGAGCAATTCCGCAACCGTTGGCATGGGTGGGTCGGTTACATCGACGACGCAGCAGAGTTCAGGTGGACCTCAGTGCAGTGAGTCGACGACCGGGGCCGGCCCCCGCCGCTGAGCCGCCGCGCGGTTGCGCAGCCACCGCTTGAACCATGGGAAGTCCGGCAGCCGGGCCAGGATCGGCCCGGTCACCACGGTGATCAGGACGTACGTCGCGGCCAGCGCCGCCAACCGCGGCTCGACGCTCCCGGCGGCCACCGCGAGACCGGCGATGACGATGGAGAACTCACCTCGGGGTACGAGTGCCAGGCCGGTCCGCCATCGACCGGGTTCGGCGATGCCGACCCGACGGGCGGCGAGGTAACCGGTGGCCGTCTTCGTCGCCATGGTGATCACGGCCAGCGCGAGCGCCGGCAGCAGCACCGGCGGAATGTCCTGCGGATCGGTGGTCAGACCGAAGAAGACGAAGAACACCGCGGCGAACAGATCCCGCAGGGGCGAGAGCAACTCGGTGGCGTGGTGCGCCACCGGGCCGGAGAGCGCGATGCCGACGAGGAACGCGCCGACCGCCGCCGACACCTGGAGCGACGCGGCGATGCCCGCGATCAGCAACGTCAGACCGAGTACGCCGAGCAGCAGCGCCTCCGGGTCCTTCGCCGACAGGGCGGACGAGATCAGGTGGCCGTACCGGATGGCGACCACCAGCACGATCAGCACAGTGCCCACCGCGACGGTGAGCGCGATCCCGCCGCCGAGCAGGCCGGTGCCGGCGAGTACGGCAGTGACGAGCGGCAGGTACAGGGCCATCGCCAGGTCCTCGATGACCAGCACCGAGAGGATCACCGGGGTTTCCCGGTTACCGAGCCGGCCCAGGTCGGCGAGAACCTTGGCGATCACCCCGGAGGAGGAGACCCAGGTGATGCCGCCGAGCACCAGGGCGGCGACCCAGTCCCAGCCGAGCAGCAGGGCGAAGGCCGCGCCGGGCAGCGCGTTGAACACGCCGTCGATCAGCCCGGCCGGGGCTGCCGAGCGAAGGTTGCCGACCAGTTCGTTGGCCGAGTACTCCAGGCCGAGCATCACCAGCAGCAGGATGACGCCGATCTCGGCGCCGACCGCGAAGAACTCCTCGCTGGCGGCGAGCGGCAGTAGCCCGCCGTGCCCGAAGGCGAGCCCGGCGAGCAGGTAGAGGGGAATGGGCGAGAGGCCGAAGCGTCGGCTCAGCCGGCCGAGGAGGCCAAGCAGCAACAGCAGCGCACCGACTTCGATGAGCAGCGTGGTGAAATCGTGCATCCGCCTCAGCCGTCCGGGTCACTGTCGGCGAGGATGGCGGACACACCGTCGAGACCTCTGCGGGTCCCGACGACGACCACCACGTCGCCGGCTGCGAAGCGGAAGGAGGGGAGTGGCGAGACGATCACTTCGCCTTCGCGCAGCACCGCCACGATGGAGGCGCTGGTGCGGGTACGCGCCTTGGTGTCGGCGAGCTTCCGGTTGACGTACGGGGAGCCGGCCGTGATGGCGATCTGCTCGGTGAGCAGACCAGCGGCCTGCTCGCGGAGCCCGGAGAGCTGACCGAGCATCAGCGACGCGCCGAGGATGTCAGCCAGAGCCTCGGCCTCGTCGTCGGTGAGCGGAATGTCCGCCTGGCAGGCATCAGGGTCGTCGGGATCGTAGAGAACGAGATCACGGCGGCCATTGCGATGGGAGACGACGCCCAGGCGGCGTCCGGACTCCGTCACCAGATCGTGACGTACCCCGATCCCGGGTAGGGCGGTCTGCTCGACACGTACTCGCACCAGCCAAGGCTACCGCTTGATGAACAATCCGCAGATCTTGGACGGCCGCCGGTCGTCAGACCAGGCCCTGCGCAGCTTGTCGATCAAGCGCTGGCGGGTCAGCGGAGGCTGGCGAAGAACTCGCGGATGTCGGCGACCAGCACCTCGGGGGCCTGGTGGGCCGCGTAGTGGCCACCGACGTCGCCCCGGCCCTCGACGTCGGCGTCGTACGCCGTCCACCGGACGATGTTCGAGTGGTCCCGCTCGGCGAAGGCGCGGATGGACTGGAAGTCCCCGGGGAACATGGCCAGCGCGGTCGGTGCGGTGGTCGGCTCGGTCGGCGGCTCGCCGGCGTGCGCGTCCTCCCAGTAGAGCCGCATCGCCGAGGCGGCCGTCCCGGTGAACCAGTAGAGCGCCACGTTGGCCAGGATGAAGTCGGCGTCCAGGCTCTCGTCGAAGAGCTGGGCGTTCCAGGCGAGCAGCCCCACGGGTGAGTCGGTCAGTCCGAACGCCAGGGTCTGCGGCTGCTGACTGTGCACCTGGTTGAAGGAGAACTTGTTCTCGTAGAACCACTGGAGGTGCCCGAGCGCCGCCTGGTCCGCCTCGGAGAGCCCGGCGAACTCGGCCGGGTCGCCGGAGGGGAACGAGAAGAGCTGAGTCACGTGGACGCCGAGCACGTGCTCCCGGTCGGTCCGGCCCAACTCCGGCGAGATCATCGAGCCGGCGTCGTTGCCGACCGCGCCGTAGCTGTCGTACCCCAGGCGGTTCATCAGCTCGGCCCAGGCGCGGGCGATGCGCAACCGGTTCCAGCCGGCGCTGCGGGTCGGGCCGGAGAAGCCGAAGCCGGGCAGCGACGGGACGACCACGTGGAAGGCAGGCGCGTCCGGGTCGCTCGGCTCGGTGAGCGGGGCGATCACGTCGAGGTATTCCAGCACCGAGCCGGGCCAGCCGTGGGTGAGCACCAGCGCGGTGGCGTCCGGCCGGGACGACCGGACGTGCAGAAAGTGGATCCGCTCGCCGTCGATCTCGGTGACGAACTGGGGGTGGGCGTTCAGGCGGGCCTCGACGGCGCGCCAGTCGAACCCGCCCCGCCACCTGTCGACGAGGGCGCGCACCCGGTCGTTGCTCATCCCGTACGAGTCACCCGTTCCGGGCAGCTCGACGGGCCAGCGGGTGCGGTCCAGCCGGGCGGCCAGGTCGTCGAGGGCGGCCTGCGGGATATCAACGCGGAACGGGTGGACAGCGGTGTCACTCATGCCGGAACTCCTTCGGAACGGAATGTTTCGTTCTGCAATCACGATAGCAGATCGGAACGATCCGTTCCACTGTTAGTCTGAACGCATGTCACCGACGTCCGGCAAGACCCTCGGCGGTCGCCGCGCCCAGGCCGCCCGCAACGACGAGGTCATCCTCGAAGCCGCCCGCGCCGTCTTCCTCGACGACCCGAAGGCCCCGATCGCCGCCGTCGCCGAGCGCGCCGGCGTTGGCATCAGCGCCCTCTACCGGCGGTACGCGGGCAAGGAGGACCTGCTGCGCCAGCTCTGCCACGACGGGCTGCGTCGGTACGTCGCGGAGGCCGAGACCGCCCTCGCCGAGCCGGACGACTGGGCCGCGTTCACCGGTTTCCTGGCCCGGGTGGTCGACGCCGACGTGCACTCGCTCACCGTCCACCTGGCCGGCACCTTCACCCCGACCGAGGAGATGGGTCGGGACGCGGTGCGTGCCGGCGAGTTGGCCACCGCGCTCGTGGACCGGGCCCGCGCGAGCGGGCGGCTGCGCCCCGATGCGGTCGTCCACGATCTGGGGTTGTTGTTGGAGGCGTGCGCGGCGGTCCGCGTACCCGATCCGGAGCGGACCCGTCAGCTGCGCCGTCGCCAGCTCGCGGTCCTGGTGGCGGGCCTGTCGTCGGCGCCGGACGCTGGCCCGCTGCCCGGCCCGGCTCCGGCGGCCGGCGAGTTCGACTGGCGGTGGCGACGCCGGGAGTGATGGGCGTCACGCGCTAAGGTTGAGCGGAATACGCTCAACTCTGGTTGTGTCCAACCCAGTGGACAACGCCGATCCGGGGGAGCCCATGAACACCGAAAGACTCACCACCAAGAGCCGCGAAACCATCACGGGCGCTGTCGCGCTGGCCAACCAGCGTGGTCACGCCACTGTCGAGCCCTGGCACCTGCTGCTGTCACTCCTGGACACCGACGGCTCGACCGCCACCGGTCTGCTGCGCGCCGTCGGGGCCGACCCGACCGAGCTGCGCCAGGCCGCCCAGCGCGCGGTCGACAACCTGCCGGCCGCCCGCGGCTCCAGCATCGCCGAGCCGACGTTGGCTCGGGAGTTCGTCAACGCCATCGGCGCCGCCGAGCAGATCGCCCGGCCGCTGGGCGACGAGTACACCTCCACCGAGCACCTGCTGGCCGGCCTGGCCCGGGTGGGCGGGGCGGTGTCCGGCGCGCTGAAGACCGTCGGTGCCACCGAGGAAGCCCTGGTCGCAGCCTTCCCGACCGTGCGCGGTGGGGACCGTCGGGTCACCACCGCCGACCCGGAGCAGACCTACCAGGCCCTGACCAAGTACGGCGTCGACCTCACCGCCAGCGCCCGCGATGGCAAGATCGACCCGGTCATCGGCCGGGACTCCGAGATCCGCCGGGTCATCCAGGTGCTCTCCCGGCGTACCAAGAACAACCCGGTGCTGATCGGCGAGCCCGGCGTCGGCAAGACCGCGATCGTCGAGGGCCTGGCCCAGCGGATCGTCACCGGCGACGTGCCCGAATCACTCCGCGACAAGAAACTGATCTCGCTGGACCTCGGCGCGATGGTCGCCGGCGCGCAGTACCGCGGCCAGTTCGAGGAGCGACTGAAGTCCGTCCTGGAGGAGATCAAGAACTCCAACGGGCAGGTCATCACGTTCCTCGACGAGCTGCACACCGTCGTCGGCGCGGGCAAGGGCGAGGGCTCGATGGACGCCGGCAACATGCTCAAGCCGATGCTGGCCCGTGGTGAGCTGCGGATGGTGGGCGCCACCACGCTCGACGAGTACCGCGAGCACATCGAGAAGGACCCGGCGCTGGAGCGCCGTTTCCAGCCGGTGCTGGTCGGTGAGCCGACCATCGAGGACACCATCGGCATCCTGCGTGGGCTCAAGGAGCGCTACGAGGTGCACCACGGCGTACGGATCACCGACGCCGCGCTGGTGGCCGCCGCGACGCTGTCCGACCGGTACATCACCGACCGGTTCCTGCCGGACAAGGCGATCGACCTGGTCGACGAGTCCGCGTCCCGGCTCCGGATGGAGATCGACTCGCGTCCGGTCGAGGTGGACGAGATCGAGCGGGCCGTCCGGCGGTTGGAGATCGAGGAGATGGCCCTGGCCAAGGAGCCGGACGCCGCCTCGGCCGAGCGGTTGGAGCGGCTCCGCAAGGAGTTGGCCGACAAGCGTGAGCAGCTCACTGTGCTCTCCGAGCGCTGGCAGACGGAGAAGAGCCACATCACCAAGCTCTCCACCGCGAAGGAGGAGCTGGAACGTCTCGGCGGTGAGGCCGAGCGGGCCGAGCGCGACGGCGAGCTGGAACGCGCCGCCGAGCTGCGTTACGGCCGGATTCCCGCCCTGAAGGTCGAGCTGAAGCAGGCCGAGGAGGAGCTGGCGCAGCTCCAGGCCGACGGCGCGATGCTGAAGGAGGAGGTCGGCGCGGACGACATCGCCGCCGTGGTCGCCTCCTGGACCGGCATCCCCGCCGGCCGGCTGCTCGAGGGTGAGACGGCCAAGCTGCTGCGGATGGAGGAGTCGCTGGGCGACCGGGTGGTCGGCCAGACCGAGGCGGTCGGCGCGGTCTCCGACGCGGTACGCCGTGCCCGCGCCGGTATCGCCGACCCGGACCGCCCGACCGGCAGCTTCCTCTTCCTCGGCCCCACCGGCGTCGGCAAGACCGAGCTGGCCAAGGCCCTCGCCGAGTTCCTCTTCGACGACGAGCGGGCCATGGTCCGCATCGACATGAGCGAGTACGGCGAGAAGCATTCGGTCGCCCGCCTGGTCGGTGCCCCGCCCGGCTACGTCGGTTACAACGAGGGTGGTCAGCTCACCGAGGCGGTGCGCCGGCGGCCGTACTCCGTGGTGCTGCTGGACGAGGTGGAGAAGGCTCACCCGGACGTCTTCGACGTGCTGCTCCAGGTGCTCGACGACGGCCGGCTCACCGACGGCCAGGGCCGCACCGTGGACTTCCGGAACGCGATCCTGATCCTCACGTCCAACCTCGGGTCGTCGGTGATCAGCGACCTGACGCTCGCCGACGAGCAGCGCCGCGAGGGCGTGCTGGCCGTGGTCCGCTCGCACTTCAAGCCGGAGTTCCTCAACCGGCTGGACGACATGGTGGTCTTCGCCTCGCTGCGGGGGGACGACCTGCGCTCCATCGTCGACATCCAGCTGCACCGGATGCGGCGGCGGCTGGCCGATCGTCGGCTGGGTCTGGAGATCACCGATGCCGCCCGGGACTGGCTGGCCGAGCACGGCTACGACCCGATCTACGGTGCGCGACCGCTCCGTCGCCTGGTTCAGAGCGCGATCGGAGACCAACTCGCCAGGGCCCTGCTCTCCGGATCGATCCGAGACGGAGAAACGGTGAAGGTGGACCGCTCCACCGAAACCAACACCCTCTCCGTATCCCCCGCCTGACCCCCCGACGCGGTGATCAAGAGGTTCGCGTCAGGTTCGCGTCCGCTCCTGACGCAAACCTCTTGATCAACAGGGTGGGGCGGGGGTGGAGTGGGCCCGGACGGGGAAAGGGTGGAGGCATGTTTGGGATGCGGAAGGCTTGGGAGCGCGAATTGGGCGCCGCCGTGGACGAGTTGGTGGCCGCTGACACGCTCGCCTTTGGTGGGGTGGGGATCGCGGGCACGCTGTTGCCGGTGACCGAGGCGTACCACCGGGTCGAGGCCGCCCTCGGCGACCACCCCGATGAGGTACGCCGCCAGCTCGACCGGGTGCTGGCCGACGGCACACCCGCCGGCCGGGCGTACGCGGCCACGCTGCTGGAGCGGGTCGACCCGGAGAAGGCCCGAGCGACGTGGACGTCGCTGCGGGACGATCCGAGCGAGTTGACCACGTTCGTCGGCTGCGTGATGGACCGGGAAACCCTTGGCGCCTACGCCAGTCGGCGGCTCGCCGCAGCATGATCCATTCGCCGGTCGGTGCTGCCCGATCGGTTCTGCCGGTCGCTGGCGACGCACCGTACGTTGCCAGCCATGAGCCCGCCCGCCACCGTGCCGCGTCCGCCCCGCCCGGCCACCGTGACCATCGCCTTCTGGCTGCAACTGACGGTGGTGCTGGTGCTGCTCGGCCTGGCCGCGCTCGCGGTGGCCGAGGCGGTGCGCTTCGATGGCCAGATCGACCGCGCGGTACGACTGGTGCCGGACGCCGACCCGGACGAGGTGGCCGGCGAGCGGCAGGGCAACGTCGCGATGACACTGATCCTCGGCGTGCCGGCGGTGTTGCTCGCGGTCTGGCTGGCGGCCACCGCCGTCCCGGTCCGGCGAGGTGCCAACGTCGCGCGGATCCTGGTCTTCGTGGCCAGCGGAGCGCAGTTGCTGGTCTGCTTCGGGCAGTGCTGCTCCGGAGGGTTCCTCGTGCCGCTGCTGACCATGCCGGAGATCGGCGACGAGCCGCCACCGGACTGGGACGAAGAGTGGGAGAGCTCGACGTTCTTCGACACGCTGTACGCCGGCACCGACCCCTGGGAGGACCTGCTCGTCCCCGCGGCAGGGTTGGGTGTGCTCACCGTTCTGGTCCTCTCCGCAGCCGTGGCCCTGCTCCTGGCGCTGCCGCCGGCGAGCCGCTGGTTCGTGCCGCGTACCGCGAACGAGGCGCTGCCCGGCCCGGCGTGGGTGATGCCCGCCCTCACCTACGCCCCGACCGGTTACGGATATCCGACAGCCCCACCGGTGCCGGGCTTCCTGCCGCCGAACCAGCCGCTCCCACCCGGCTACCTGATCTGCCCCGACCCGGCCGCGCACCTGACGCCGGGAGCGCCGGCCGCCCCACCAGGGCCGACCGGACCGCCGGTGCCGCCTCCGGAGGACGCACCCGAGGACACCCGCTAGTTGAGCTGTCGGCCACAGCACGGGCCTTCCGGGTGCCGACGGTTGTTACCGTCTGCGCCGACGTACCTGGGGAGGTGGTCGCGTGGACGCGCTGGTGACGTGCCTGGTGGCGGCTGTTGCCGTACTCGCGGTGGTCGTGGTCGTCGTGCGGGCCCGCCGGCGGCCGACGGGCCGGCCCGTCCACAAATCGGCGGAGCCGCCGCGCGGCGGCCCGCTGCGCCGGCTGGCTCCGGGTGACAGCGTGCGGATCCGCGAGCGGGAGTACGCGGTGAGCGCCACGATCCGCCTGGTCGAAGGCGACTGGAGTTGGGTGCAACACCTCCTCGACGACGACTCCGGCACCCGCCACCGGCTCTCCGTGGAGGACGGCCCCGAACTGGAGTTGGTCTTCTGGACCCCGGAACCGGGCGCCACCGTCACCCCGGGGGCCCCGACCATCGAACTCGGCAGGCGGCGCTTCACCTGGGCCGAGACCGGGCAGGCGCGTTACACCGCGACCGGCGAGACCGAGCTGCCGTCGACCGGAACGATGCGCTACCACGACTACCAGTCCGGTGGCACCGCACGGCTCTCCTTCGAGGCGTACGGCGAAGAGGGTTGGCGGGTGGCCCGCGGTGACCTTCTCGACCCCGCCGACCTGACGATCCTCCCGCCCCGGGTCTGAGGCCGTCGAGGCCGGCCAGGCGGACGCGCCGGGCTCGTCACGGCATGCCGAACTGGCCGGTTGTCGATACGGTGTGGGCGCGATCTTAGGGAAGGAGAATCGTGGTCGATTCCCAGAGCACGCCGGCCCGTCAGCGGCCATCCATTGTGTCGATTTCCAGTTACCTGCTCTTCTTGTTCCTGGCGCTCCAGGTGGTCAGTCTGATCATCTCGCTCAGCACCTTCGGCAAGACGCGGGACGCGCTCCGCGCGGCGTACGAGGGCAGCGCCACCGACGGTGACCAGGTGGCCGACGTCTTCGCCGTCGTCGGCATCGGTGGGAGCATCGTCCTGCTGCTGCTCGCGGTGGTGCTGGGCGTGCTGGCCCTGTTCAACAACCAGGGCCGCAACGGCGCCCGGATCACCACCTGGATCGTCGGCGGCATCATGGTCTGCTGCCTGGGTGGCGGTCTGCTCAGCAACGCGGCCGGCAGTTTCACCACCGGTGGCGGGACCAACGGCGACGCGCCGAGCCCGGAGGAGATCCAGCGCCGGCTGGACGAGGCACTGCCCTCCTGGGTCACCCCGGTCAGCCTCCTGCTCGGTGTGCTCGGCCTGATCGCGCTGATCACGGCGCTGGTCCTGCTGGCGCTGCCGAAGGCGAACCCGTTCTTCCGCAAGCCCACAGCGGGCTGGGAACCGCCCACCCCGGGCGCCAGCTACCCGGGCCACCCGCAGGCGCCGGGTCAGCCCGGTTACCCGCAGGCATCCGGTGAGCCGGGTTATCCGTCGAGTGGGGAGCCGAGCTACCCGCCGCCACCGGCAGCGGACCGGCCGGACGACACGCCGCCCACGGATCGGCCCGGGTCAACCCCGCCGCCGAGCAACTGACGGTTCGATAAGCACGACGCCGACGATCCCTCCGAGTAGGTTGCAACCCGACGCCTACCGGAGGGATTCGTCGTGTCGTACCCGGAATCGGCACCGGCCCGCCGGCCCGCCGCCGCCCTGACGGCCGCGACCGTGCTGTTGGTGATGGCGGTCGCCGCGCTGGCGTACGCGGTGGTCTCCCTGGTGGTGCTCGGTGGGACGGTCGACGGGTTCCGGTCCGCCGCCCGCGACACCTCGGCGAGCCCGGAGCAGGTCGACGGCGTGGTGGCTCTGCTCCGTGCGTCCGCGGTGCTGTCGGCGGTGGTGGCGGCGTTGTCCGCGCTGCTGCTGGCCGGCCTGGCCCTCGGTCTGCTGGCCGGTCGCAACGGCGTCCGGGTGGCGACCTGGGTGGTCAGCGGGCTCGGTCTGCTGGCCGCCTGTTGCAGCGTGGTGGTGGTTGTCGGCGAACGGGCCGCGCCGCTGCGAATGGGCTCCGGCGACCGGTCCCTCGCCGAGTTGCTGGGTCTGGTCGGCGACGCGTACCCGTCCTGGTGGATCCCGCTCAACGCCGGGCTTTCCGTCGCCCAGGCACTCGGTTACCTTGTAGTAGCTACGCTGCTGGCGCTGCCGGCGGCGAACAACTGGTTCGGCCGCCACCGCCCGACGGCGCCAACCGCACCGCCCCTGTTCCCGCCCGCCCCGCACCAGCCCCCGTCGGCGCCGCACACGCCCCCGTACCCGCCCAGGTGAGGACCGCTCCGTGACGCTCGACCCCACGACTGCCGAGCGCCGAGCCCTGATCACCGGGGCCACCGCCGGCATCGGCGCGGCGTTCACGCGACGACTGGCCGCCGATGGCTGGCACCTGGTGCTCGTCGCTCGCGACGCGGCCCGGCTGGCCGAGCTGGCCGCTGAGCTGGGTGCCACGTCCGGACGCGAGGTGGAGACGATCTCCGCGGATCTGTCCACCGACGACGGCTGCGCCACCGTGGAGCAGCGGCTCGCCGACGGCAGCCCGGTGCATCTGCTGGTCAACAATGCGGGGATCAGCCTGAACAAACCGTTCCTGCGCTCCACGGCGGAGGACGAGGCGCGACTGTTGCGACTCAACGTCCACGCGGTCATGCGGTTGACCCTGGCGGCGCTCCGACCGATGACCGAACGGCGAAATGGGGCAGTGATAAATGTCTCTTCGGTCGCCGGGTTTGGTACGGCCATGCCCGGATCGACGTACTCCGCCAGCAAGGCGTGGGTCACCAACTTCAGTGAGTCCGTCGGCCAGTCGGCGCGGCCGTTCGGCGTTCAGGTGATGGCCCTCTGCCCCGGCTACACCCGCACCGAATTCCACCAGCGGGCCGGCATCAACATGTCCAAGACGCCGGAGTGGCTGTGGCTGCGGGCCGAGGACGTAGTGGACGAAGCCCTGCGTGACCTGCGCAAAGGCAAGATGGTCAGCATCCCGGCGTGGAAGTACAAGGTGGTCGTCGCAGGTATGCGACACGCGCCGCGGCGGCTGCTCCAGGCGGTCGCGCGAGACACCCGCGGCCGGATCGGTCGCGACGAGCGCTGAGCCCCGACCGGCCCGCCGACCCCGAGCGAACGGTGGAACGGCGTTGGCACGCCGCTGTCGGGCCAGTTGCTGAGCGTAGTCGAACATCGCCACTCATCGGTTCCTCTCTGGGCTGATCAGGGTGGACCCCACACACGGCGTTCAGAGTTGCGCAGTAACCTCTATCGCCATGGGGGACCACGACGACCTGCGTAAATTCATTACCGACCTGGCCGTGGTCCACGGCCGGGTCGTGCTCTCGTCCGGGCGCGAGGCAGACTGGTACGTGGATCTGCGGCGCGTCACGCTCCATCACCGGGCCGCTCCTCTGGTCGGCCGGGTGTTGCTCGACCTCACCGCCGACTGGGAGTTCGACGCCGTTGGGGGCCTCACCCTGGGCGCGGATCCTGTCGCGCTCTCGATGCTGCACGCCGCCGCTCCGACCGGCCGGGCCCTGGACGCCTTTGTGGTGCGCAAGGCGGGCAAGGCTCACGGTCTTCAGCGGCGGATCGAGGGACCGGAGGTGGCTGGCCGCCGTGTGTTGGCGGTGGAGGACACATCCACGACGGGCGGAAGTGTTTTGACGGCTGTCGAGGCGCTTCGCGAGGCCGGGGCGGAAGTCGTAGGCGTGGTGGTTATTGTTGATCGAGGCGCCGGCGACGCGGTGCGAGCCGCCGGATTGCCGTACCGGGCGGCCTATACGTTGGCTGACCTCGGCCTTGTGGCGTAAAAGTCTGCCGATTCGGATCTGCTGATATGCAGGCGGATCGATGCTGCTGGTGGAAGGATGGAATACGTGGGAACTGCGTTGGCCGAAATGACTATGCCTCAGATCTCGCCGCTAAACGGCGAGCCGATCGAACGTGCCGATGCCGAGCGTCTGGCCGGGGTCCTCAAGGCCCTTGCTGATCCTGCTCGGTTGCGGCTGCTCAGCCTGATCCAGTCGGCCCCCGAGGGCGAGGCGTGCGTCTGTGACCTGACCGCGCCGCTCGGCCTCTCTCAGCCGACGGTCAGTCACCACCTGCGCATCCTCACCGAGGCTGGCTTGTTGCAGCGGGAGAAGCGCGGTGTCTGGGCGTACTACAGCCTGGTCCCGAGTGCGATCGCGACGATCGCCGACCTGCTGACCCCGCCGCGTAAGCGGGCCACCAAGAAGGCCCGCTGACGTAGGCACCCCACGCCGTCCCGAGCCGGGGCGGCGTCCGGTGGCGAGCCAGGGGTGGCGCCACCGGTGGTTGACACCTGCTCGGCCCCGGTCGCACCACCGGAGGCCGGGTTCGACATGCCGACGGCCGACCCCCGCACCAGGGGGCCGGCCGTCGTCGTACCGCTCAATGGTCCTGACCGTGCTCCGGGCGCTGACGGCGATCCTGGTGCCGGTCGTGGTCGAACGCCTCGCGGGCCGCCTCCACAGCGCCCGCGGCGCTGGCCGCCGCGACCACCGCGACCGCCTCGCCGCGCTTACGGGCCCGGCGGTCGCGGAGGAACTCGAAGAAGATCGGCAGTACCGAGATCAGAATGATCAGAGCCACCACCGGCAGGATGTAGTGGTCGATCTTGTCGCCGATGGCCTGGTAGATCTGCTCGGCCAGCAGGTAGCCGATCAGCAGGATGCCGTCCACCCAGAGCACCGCGCCGACGATGTTCCAGAGCAGGAACTTCTTGGCCGGCATGCCGAGCGCGCCCGCAACCGGGTTGAGGAACGTCCGGACGATCGGAATGAAACGCGCCAGCACGACGGCCTTCGCCGGGCCGAACTTCTCGAAGTAGTACTCGGCCTTCTCCACGTACTCCTTCTTGAAGAGCCGGGAGTTCGGCCGCTCGAACATCGGCCGGCCGTACCGCGCGCCGAGCCAGTGCCCCAACTGCGCCCCGACGATCGCGCAGATCGGCCCACCGATCAGCAGGCCGGCGAGGGAGAGGCGGGTGCCGTCACCGAAGATCGCGTCCGCCACCGGTGACGAGGCCACCCCGGCGAGGAACAGCAGCGAGTCACCTGGGAAGAAGAAGCCCACCAGCAGGCCGGTCTCGGCGAAGAGGATCACCCACACGCCGATCAGCCCGAAGGTCTGCAGCAGATCCTTGGGATCGAGCGGGTTCAGGGCGACGCTCTCCACGAGAGCGCGGGTCTTCTCAGCTGTGTCCACGGCCACAAAGGGTACCGAAGCCCAGGGTCCCGGCCGCGCCGGACCGGCCCGTCACCACCCGCCCGCGCCGCCGGGTCCCACGACCGTGCCCCGCCGTCGCGGGGCCCAACGACGGTGCCCCGCCGACCGTGGCGGTCGACGGGGCACCGGTGGTGCGGGTGGATCAGGCGACGAAGCGGGTCCGGCGGCGCTTGGCCACCAGGTAGCCGCCGACGCCCGCGGCGAGCAGCAGCGCGCCGAGGCCGGCGATCAGCCCGGTGGACTGACCGGTGATCGGCAGCGAGCCGCCGTCACCGTCACCGTCACCGTCACCGTCACCGTTGCCGTCGCCACCGCCGCCCGTGCCGCCGGCCACGTTGACCAGGATCTTGGCGACGTCGTTGGCCGGCTTCAGGTCCTCGGTGAAGCCCTCGCACTCGCACTTGGCGTTGATGGTGACGGTGCCCGCCGCGTTCTCGATCACCTTGTCGATCCGCAGGCCGATGTCGACCAGTTGCTCCTCGCCGACACCGATGAAGATGTCCGGGTAGCAGCGGTAGAGCTTCGCGCCCGGCTTGCCGGCGTTCTCCCAGTCCTGCTCGTCGCCGTTGAGCGGCGCGCAGAACTCGGGAACCTCGACCGCGGTGGTGCCCGCCGGAACGGCGATGTCGATCTTGGTAACCGGGCTGCCCGAGCGGCCGAAGTCCAGCGCGGCCGGGCCGTCGTTGCGGACTCCGACGGAGGCAGTGACCACGTCGCCGGCCTTGCCGGTCAGCTGGCCGCCGACCGCCACCAGGTCCGTGCCGTTCTTGCCGGTGACCTTGACGCTCATGCCGGACCAGTTGTTCATCGGGTCGGTGTCAGCCTGGAAGCCGCGCGCCCCCATCTTGGACGGGACCTCCGGAAGGCTCAGGACCGGACCGTTGCCGGGCTTACCGACCGAGATGCCGCCGGCCTGGAGGTAGGCGTTGAAGTCCTCGAACTCGGCGATCGTCATCCAGTTGTAGTAGCCGTACTCGCTGCCCGGCGCGTAGGTGTCCTTGCCGAGCACGTAGGACAGCGAAACGGAGCGGGCCTTGCCGGCGGCGGTGACCTCGTCGAAGGCGCAGGTCCGCAGGTGCCCGTCCTCGTAGGTGCAGTTGCTGTACTGCTTGTCGGGGCGGATCGCGTAATCGAGGTCGAAGACCGCGACCGCTCCCTTGGCGGCGGTCTTGCCAGCGTTGCTGAGCGTCAGCGGAGCGCTGAACGTGCCTCCGGGAGCCGACGAGATTTCGGTCTCCTCGCCCGGGGCGGCCAGGTCGACGCCCTCGCCGATCCGCAGCTTGGCGGTGTGGCTGGCCGGAGCGAGACCCTCGGCGCTGACCGTGACCTTGAGGTTGCCGGTGTCGCCGTCGGCAGCCTTCGCGGCCGGCGTCAGGGCCACCTCGAAGAGGCCGCCGAAGGCCCACTCCTCGAGACCGATCTCGAAGGGGTCGGTGCAGACCAGAACGCCGGCCTCCGGCGACTTGCAGTCGAAGCTCGACGATTCGGGCTTGACCTGGACGACACCGCTCAAATCCCGGTAGTCGTAGGTGACAGTGAGGCCCTCGACCACCACCGGCTCGGAGGCGAACAGGAGGGGGGAGTCGATCTTGCCTTCGGACCCCGCAGCAATCGTGGTGTCGCTGAAGTAGACGCCCAGTTCGATGGGCGCCTCCGGGGCGGCGACGGCCGGGCTGGCGGCGGCGGCGACGAACGCGCCTGCTACGCCCAGTCCGGCGAGCCAACGCCGGGTGGAGTGGGTGAGCATGAGGGGGGTTCCTCCAGTTGGGGGATCAGGTGGAGCCTGCGGATCTTAAGGAATTGCTAAGGCTCACTGCAGCCCGCAAAGCCACCCGCCGAGCAAGACGAACCAAAAGGTTGATCAGAGTCACCGCAATGTTCGGTCGGTCCGCTTCCGTCAAGTGAGGCAGGAGCCCTCCGGGAGGTGCAGTGACGTACGGGGACGTCACGACGACGCCCCGCAGCCGGTACGGGCCGGCGGGGCGTCGGTCGGGTCGGGGCGGGTCAGGCGGCGGAGCGGCTGCCGTGGCGTCGGGCGAGCAGGTAGCAGCCGGCGCCGGTGACGAGCAGCAGAGTGCCGATGCCGGCGATCACAGTGGTGGGGGTGCCGGTGATCGGCAGCGAACCCCCGCCACCCCCGCCGCCGTCGCCGTCCCCGTCCCCGTGGCCGCCGCCACCCTGGGCCGCGTTGACCACGATGGTGGCCCTGTCGTTCGCGGGTCTGGTGTCGTCCTGGAAACCGCCGCCGGCGGGGCACTCGCACGGCGCGTTGACCCGCACCGCGCCCCGGGCGTTGGAGATGACCTTGTCGATACGCAGCCGGAACTTCACGGTGTAGGTCTGCCCGGCCACCAGGAGCATCTCGGAGGCGCACAGGTACGTGCGGGTGGTGTCCTGCCGCAACCAGCAGTTGCCGGGGACCCCGACGGCGGTGGTGCCCGGCGGCAGTTCGACGTCGGTGTGGGTGGCGGCCTCGAAGTCTTCGTTCGTTCTGTCGAGCGTCGCCGGGCCGTTGTTCCGGAAGCCGACGGTCGCTGTGACGACGGTGCCAGCCGTGCCCTTGATCGTGGCGCCGACGGCCGCGAGGTCGGTGCCGTTCCTGCCGGTGGCCTCGACGGTCCACCCGGTGTAGTCGTAACCCGGGCCGACATCGGTCTGGTCGGCCTGCCGCGCCCTGCTGGGTGCCTCGGCCAGAGTCAGCTTCGGGCCGCTGCCGAGGGTGGCCGCTCGTGCGCCGGCGGCCGTCCGCACCCGGGTCAGGTCCTCGAAGTCGGCAGTGGTCATGAACTGGGCGTAGCCGGTCTGGTTGGTCGGCGCGGCGGTGTCCTTGCCGAGTTCGAGGTTCAGCGTGGTGGCCAGGCCGGTGCCCACCGGGATCTCCTCGTCGAAGTGGCAGGAGACCAGGTGGTCGTCGGAGTAGCGGCAGTTGCTGAAGCGGTCCTTGGTTCGGATCGAGTAGGGGAGGTCGAAGACCGCGACGAATCCGGTGACGGTCCGGTCGCCGGCGTTGGCCACGACCAGCGGCACGGTGAACTTCCCACCCGGCCTGGCGGAGAGGCTGGTGTGCGGTCCGCCGGCCAGGTCGACCCCCTCGCCGACCCGGACCCGGGAGGTGTAGCTGCCGCGTTGGCCCCCGGCTGCCTGGAAGCTGACCGCGACGTCGCCGGAGTCGCCGAGCTGCGCATCCTCGGTGAGGCCGAGGTTCACCCGCTTGGCCCCGTTGCGGTAGATCCCGCTGCCGAGCGGCGGCATCTCGGACAGGACGACATCGGAGGGCTCCGTGCAGACGAGAACGCCCGGCTCCGGCGCTGTGCACTCCTGGCCGTCGGCAGGAGTCACAGTGATCTTCCTGGCCAGGGACCGGTAGTCGTACCGCACGGAGACGTCGGTGAGGACCGTCGGCTCGTCGGCATGCAGCAACAGGCCGCGGATGGGTGCCGCCGCGCCGATGGCCAGCGTGGCGTCCTGAAAGTAGGGCTTGATCGTCGGCGCGGCGACGGCGGGGCTTGCGGAGGCGGCGATCAACGCGCCTGCGGCGACGAGCCCGGTCAGCCAGCGGAGCGAGTGCTTGAGCATGGGGTCCTCCCGTGGGGGTACAGGTGGCGCTCGTCCAACGTAGGGACGCCCGGACCCCTCCGGTAACCCCTTCGGATCGACATTTGTCTAATGACCCGAACGGCTGAGCAGCCCTGTCGCAACGGGCAGCCGACCCCGCGACGGCATCAGCGGTAGTCGTCCTCGTCCCCGGTGACTACCCGGGCCTGTTCCATCGCGTCCCAGTCGTCGACCTCCAGGCCACGGTGCGGCTCACTGTCGACGTCGGCCGGGCCGGCGACCGTGGCCTGCTCGACCGCGTCGGCCGGGTCCGCCTCGGGGTCGCGTTCGTCGGGCGTGAGGTGGTCGCCGGGGCTGAAGTCCTCGTCGGGCTGACCCATCGTCCCTCCCGGGGGTGTCGGGGCACGGTTCCCACCCACCGTACGGGCTGGGCCGGCGCACCGCCCGGAAGCCGAGTAGACGGAATCAGCCCTCGGCGACGCGCCCCGATGCCAGGATGGTGTGGTGGGCTTCCTCATCAGACTGGCGATCACCGCGGTCGCGTTGTGGATCACCACGCTGATCGTGCCCGGCGTCGACGTGCACGGTCGCTCGGGTGGCAACACCGTCCTCACCCTGATCGTGGTGGCTCTGATCTTCGGCGTCATCAACGCGGTGCTCAAGCCGGTGATCCGGGTCGTCGGTTGTGTGTTCTACCTGCTGACCCTGGGCCTGTTCGCGCTGGTGGTCAACGCGTTGCTGTTCCTGCTCACCGACCGGATCGCCAGCGGGCTCGACCTGCCGTTCCAGGTGGACGGATTCTGGCCGGCGTTCTGGGGAGCCATCGTGATGACAGTGGTGACCTGGTTGATCAGCGTCATCGTGCCGGACAACCTGGACCGCCGGTGAACGACCAGCGCCGGGTCGGTTGTTCCGGCGCACCTCACCTACGGGATACTTCCGGGTGGAGGACAGCGCGGTCCGGCGCACAAATGAAGAACAGCGGCCAGCACGGCCGAGAGTGGTAAGTAAGGAGCACATCACATGCCCATCGCTTCCCCCGAGGCTTACGCGGAGATGCTGGACCGCGCCAAGGCTGGCCGGTTCGCGTACCCCGCGATCAACGTGACCTCCTCCCAGACGCTGAACGCGGCGCTCAAGGGCTTCGCCGACGCGGAGAGCGACGGCATCATCCAGGTCTCCACCGGTGGCGCCGAATACCTCTCCGGCCCCTCGATCAAGGACATGGTCACCGGCGCGGTGGCGTTCGCCGCGTACGCGCACGAGGTCGCCAAGAAGTACTCGGTGAACATCGCGCTGCACACCGACCACTGCCCGAAGGACAAGCTGGACGGGTTCGTGCGTCCGCTGATGGGCATCTCGCAGGAGCGGGTGAAGCGCGGCGAGGAGCCGCTGTACCAGTCGCACATGTGGGACGGCTCGGCAGTGCCGGTCGCGGAGAACCTCGAGATCGCCGCGCAGCTGCTCGACGAGGCCGCCAAGGCCAAGATCGTCCTTGAGATCGAGGTCGGTGTCGTCGGTGGCGAGGAGGACGGCGTCGAGAACGCCATCAACGACAAGCTCTACACCACCACCGATGACGGCCTGGCCATGGTCGAGGCGCTCGGCCTCGGCGAGAAGGGCCGCTACATGGCGGCGCTGACCTTCGGCAACGTGCACGGCGTCTACAAGCCGGGCAACGTCAAGCTCCGCCCCGAGATCCTCAACCAGATCCAGGAGGCGGTGGGCGCGAAGTACGGCAAGGACAAGCCGCTCAGCCTGGTCTTCCACGGCGGCTCGGGCTCCCTGCTCAGCGAGATCCGTGAGGCGCTCGACTACGGCGTGGTGAAGATGAACATCGACACCGACACCCAGTACGCCTTCACCCGCCCCGTCGTGGACCACATGCTCCGCAACTACGACGGCGTGCTGAAGATCGACGGCGAGGTCGGCAACAAAAAGCAGTACGATCCGCGCGCCTGGGGCAAGGCCGCCGAGGCCGGCCTGGCCGCCCGGGTCGTCGAGGCCTGCGAGCACCTCCGCTCCACCGGCACCACGATGACCAAGTAACGACGTCCCACCCGACGGCCGGCTCCCCGCACGGGGAGTCGGCCGTCGTCGTCACGTCGTGAGCAGGCGTACGGCCTCGCGGACGTCGTCGGTGAGGTGGATCGTCGACGACAGGTCACCGAACGGCGACGCCGCCAGCAGCGGACGCAACAACGCCTCCACCGGTAACTCCACGGTCCAGTAGGCGCGGTCCAGGAAGATGTACGCCCCGCTGGCGCCATCGGTGCCGTAGTAGGTCTTGGTGGCCGCCTGGAACACCTCCTGCACCGTGCCCGCCCGCCCCGGCGCGAAGACGATGCCGCCCCGGGCGAGGCGCAGGATGGTGTCCTCCCGGATCGCGTTCGAGAAGTACTTCGCGATCCGCCCGGCGAACAGGTTCGCCGGCTCGTGCCCGTACAGCCAGGTCGGAATGGCCAGACCACCCGCACGCGCCCAGCCCAGCTCGTCGCCACGTTGCCGGGGCACGCCCGCGTACCGCTGCCGGACCGTCAGCGCCGTGGCCGTGTACCGGTGGTGGTCGGTGAAGTCGGGGGCGGTGGCCAGCACATCGATCGCGGCCGTCACATCGGTCGCCGGCCGGTCCGCCAGGTAGGCGCCGAGGTTCGCGGCCTCCATCACACCCGGGCCGCCGCCGGTCACCACCAGCCGGTCGGCCCGCGCCAGCTCCCAACCCAGCACGGCCGCCATCCGGTACGCGGGACTGCCGCGCCGCACCGCGTGCCCGCCCATGATGCCCACCACCGACTGCGGCCCGTACGCGCTCAGCCAGACCCGGGTGGCGTCGGTCAGCGCGTTGTCCACGCCGTGATCGTGCAGCCGTTGACCCAGCGCCTCCTTGACGTCCGGCAACGCGCCGCCGTGCGCCCGGTAGTGGTCGTACACCCGGGTGTCGTACATCCCGGTGAACCCGCCCTCGGCGAACCCGGCGGCCAGGTCGTCCGGGGTGTAGAGGTGCGTCGGCTGGGTCGGGTACGGCAACCCGGAGAACGGCGGCACCACGTTCGCGCCGCGCCGGACCAGGTCGGCGCCCACGTCCCGGGACGCGAACCGGCAACCGACGAAGAGGGTGCCGGCGACGTCGACGCCGGTCAGGTCGGGCACCGGCGCGAGGTCGAGCCGCAGGCCCTGCACGGTCAGCCCGGCCAGCCGACCGGTGGCCAGCTGCTGGTCGAACTCGGAACGGGTCTGGATCTCACCGGCATGCAGGTGCGGCTCGATGACGTCTGCGGGAGGTGGGGTCGGCACCGGGCCATCCTGCCCCTCCTCCGGGGCCGGTCAAACCTCGGGCCGGGGGTGGAACCGACAGGAGCCCGATGGTCGTGGCCACCGGGCTCCTGCGTTACCGGTTCCTGGGGAGGCTCCGGACCATTAGTTGTAGTGGAAAACACCAGGCAGCGGCATAGGCCGCAGGCGTGACCAACTCCTCAGCCGTTCAGCGGGACACGTCGGCCGACCCGCTCGCGTGTCGCCCTGTCCAGCGGGTTGAATGGGGCGATGCAGAACCTTTTGCCAGAGCCACCGGCCACCCGCCTGCCCGCGAACGCCGAGGCCGACGCCGCCCTGGCCGCCGCCGACGAGGCCGGCACCGACGAGGCGTACGCCAACGTGGCGGCCGGCTTCCCGACCTACAGCGCGGCCTGGGCGGAGCTCGCGGCGCGGGCGTTCGCCCAGGGCCAGGTGGTGACGGCGTACGCGTACGCCCGCACCGGTTACCACCGGGGCCTCGACCAGCTGCGCCGCAGTGGTTGGAAGGGGCACGGCCCGGTGCCGTGGTCACACGAGCCCAACCGGGGCTTCCTCCGCTGCCTCTACGTGCTGTCCCGTGCCGCCGACGAGATCGGCGAGGCCGACGAAGCGGCCCGCTGTGCCCAGTTCCTGCGCGACTGCGACCCGGAAGCGGCGGACGCGCTGGCGAGCAACTGACCCCTGCCCCGACGGCCGGCCCGAGATCGGGCCGGCCGTCGGCGGGTCACAGCCCTTCGGCGACCGCGGCGGCGATCTTCAGCCAGGCGTCCCGGGTGGCCGAGGAGAGCCCGCCGTACCGGATCGGCTCGCCGCTGTCGATGAGCCGCTCGTACGGGGCCAGCAGCACCGCCCGGGTGCGGGCCGCGAAGTGCTCCTGGATGGCCGGCAGGTCGATCTCCTTGCGGGACGGTGGCATCGACACCACCGTCACGGCCTGACGGACCAGCCGTTGCCGGCCGCTCTGCTCCAGGTGGTCGAGCATCCGGGCCGCGGTCTCGGCGGAGTCGTTACGGGCCGACATGGTGACCACCAACTGGTCGGTGGCGTCCATCGACGCCTGCCAGTTCTGCGCCCGGACGTTGTTCCCGGTGTCCACGAAGATCAACTTATAGAACCGGCTGACCACCTCTCGGATCTCGGCGAACGCGGCAGCCGTCAACATCTCGCCGCCGGTGGCCGACTCGTCCGAGGCCAGGACGTCGAACATTCCCTCGCCCTGCGAGCGGACGTACTGCGACAGGTCCCCGACCCGCCCGTGCGCACCCTGGAACTGCCCGAGGTCACGCAGCATGTCCCGCACCGTGCGGGAGTGGAAGTCCTGTTGGGCGCGCATCCCGAGCGTGCCCTGGGTCTCGTTGTTGTCCCAGGCCAGCACGTAGCCGCCGCGCTTCTGACCGAACGTCATCGCCAGCAGCAGGATGGCCACCGTCTTACCGGCGCCGCCCTTCGGGTTGACCACGGTCACCTGCCGCAGGCCACCGAAGTTGCGGCGCACCATCTCGATGTCCCGCTTGAGCTCCTGCTCGTGCCGCCCCGGCGAGAGCCGGAGCAGGCCCATCTTGTTGACCACCGCGCGTACCCCCATGGTCGCCACCGGATCGGCGGGTCGAACCTGGCGGCGTCGGGCGAAGTCCTCGGCGGTCGGTGCGGCTGTGGTGTCCGGTGTCCAGCTCGCGTCCGGGTACGCGCTCGCGTCCGGGTACGCGGGGGCCGGCACCCGGGTCACCCCGTCGGCCTCCTGGTACGGCTGGCCGGGCGTGCCGGCGGGCGAGCCCTGCTGCCAGGGCGGTGGGTGCCAGCCCGGCGAGGGCGGGAACGGCCCGGGCGGTGGGGTCGGCGGCCCGGCCTGCCCAGGAGCGTGCTGCGGCGCGGCAAGGCCATGCGGTGGGTTGCTGAACTGCGTCACGTCGGGCGGCGGCGGAATCTGCGCCGGGCCGACCTGGCCGGGGATGAACGGCTGCCCGGGATGTGCCTGCGCGGGACCGGCGTGCGGAACGACCGGAGGTGGAGGCGGAATCGGAGGTGTCGCGCCGGCCCCGTCGGGAGCGGGCGCGGGCGTTCCGGACGGGCGTTGCGGCGGGTACGCCCACGGCGACTCGGCGATCGGCCGCGCCGGACCGTCGGGGGCCCCGTCCGCACCGGCCGCGCCGGGCTGTTGCGCCGGCTGGCCGAGCTGCGGTGCGGTCCCGCCAGCCTGTGGTGTCGGGCTGCCAGTCTGCGGCGCGGGCACACCAGTCTGTGGTGTCGGGCCGCCAGTCTGTGGTGTCGGGCTGCCAGTCTGCGGCGCGGGCACACCAGTCTGTGGTGTCGGGCCGCCAGTCTGCGGCGCGGGCACACCAGTTTGTGGTGCCGACCGGGCCGCCGCGACGGCTGCGGCCGAGGGGTCTGCCGGCGCGGCGCCGCCGGCCGTTGGGCTGGTGGCGGCACGCGGGGTGTCGGTGGCGTTCGGGTTGGCGGCGGACGCGGTGGCCGCCGGAATGGGCGAGTCGGTGGCTGCGGCCGTGGTGGGGCGGTCGGCGGGTGCCGACGCGGCGGGGCGGTCGGCGGCGGTCGGGTGGTCCAGGGTGAACGGCAGGTTCAGGTCGACGCCGCCCGGGGTGATCGGCGCGGCGGCCGGGCCGCCCCGCTCGCCGGGCATCACCTGTGCCGCGTCGCCGGGCATTACCTGCGCCGCGTCGGTCGTCCCGCTGCCCGCGTCGCTCGCGGCGGGACGGCCGTCGCGCGGTGCGGAGGCGGTACTCGGTGCCGCGCCGGCAGCCGGGATGCCGGGGCCGGCCAGCCCGCCGTTGCCCCCAGGGCTGGCTGGCCCGCCGTTGCTTCCCGGGCTGGCTGGCCCGCCGTTGTCCCCGGGGCCAGTCGACGGCGGCGTCGCCCAGGCGGCGGTCGCCGGCGGTGACGCAGCGGCTGGGTCTGCCGGTGGTGATGCAGCGGCCGGGTCGGTCGGGGGCGGCCAGCTCGGCTGTGCCGGCGCCCAACCCGACCCGACACCGGACGGGCCGCTGGCCCCCCACCCCCCCGGCGCCGGGACAGCGCCGCTGAGCGACGGGTAGTCCGACGGTGACGGCGGCGACTGGGCCGCAGCGCCGGGCTGGCCGGGAACCGGCGGTCGCCCGATCGGCGGCGCGGCCACCGGTGGCGTGACCGGATGTGTGACCGGCGACGGCCCACCCCGCTGCTCGGCGACCGCAGCCCAGGGCGGCACCGCGCCCCGGTCGCCCGGATCCGGCGGCCAGAGTGGTTCGACGTCCCGCTCCGGCACCGGCTGCTGGCCGGGCACCTGCGCCCGGTCGGCGTTCTCGTCCATTACGGCCCTCCCCAGTCCTCCTGCGAGGATAGGCCCAATCGCCCAACAGGGCCGATCGGCGCAGGCAGGTCGGCCGGTCGCGGCCGAGGTCAGATCGACCAGACCGCCCAGGCGCCCGGCTCGACCCACCAGGAACGCTTACGGGTCAGCTCACCCTCGACACCATCGTCGAGATAGGGCACCCGGCCCTCCCTGGGCAGCACCGACACCGCCCGCCCACGGGCCCGCCGAACTTCGAGGCGTACCCGCTTGCGCCCCCACGCCGCGCGGACGACCACCGGAACGGCCACCGCGACCTCGACCTGGCCGTCGGCCGGGTCCGGCGCGGTCAGCAGCGTCACGTCGTTGAGCGCCGCGTACCCGCCGGCGTTTCCCACCGCGCAGGCCAGCAGCGGCTCCGCACCGTCGGTGAGGATGGTGTCGTCGACCTCCACCCGGGCGCGCCAGTGCAGCGGACGGCCGGCGTCGTCGGCTGCGCCGAGGAGCGCGCCGTCCAGCGTCACCGAGCCACCGTCGTTGCGGAGCAGGTCCAACCGGCGCGGTGTGCCATCCAGCACCGCGGCGGCCACCGCCGCCGGGTCACGAGGCAGCCCGAGCTGCGCGGCCAGGTCCCGGTGGGTGCCGCCACGCGCCGGATCTAGCGGGAGTACGGCCACCGGAGGCAGGTCGGGCAGTGTCCGGTTGCCGGGCAGGTCCGCCGGGCGCTTGCTCGGCGCCGGGGCGTACCGCTTGACCAGCCGGCGCAGCACGGCGCGCAACTGCCCGTCGCTGGCCGTGGCGATGACCAGCCGGGTCTTGCTGTCCTGGTCCGGCCAGGTGAGGCCGTCCGGGCGGGCCGGGCCGTCGAACCGGGCCAGCACCGCGTCGATCTCGGCGTCGGAGCGGGCGGTGACCGTCTCCACCCGGGCACCCCGGGCGTTCAGCGCGTCGGCGCACGCCAGCACCGGCACCCGTGGCCGATCTGTCGCGCACTGCCCGGAGTCGGTCTGGCCGTTGCCGGCCTGATCGGTGTGCGCGTGGCCGGAGTCGGTCCGGCCGCTGCCGGCCTGATCGCTGGTGGTCTGATCGGTGTGCGCCTGGCCGGAGCCGGTCCGGCCGTTGCCAGCCTGATCGCTGGCGGTCTGGCCGCTGGCGGTTTGATCGCTGCTGACCTGGTCGGTGTTGGCCTGGCCGGTGTCGGCCTGGCCGGTGTCGGCCTGGCTCGTCGGGCCGGTGTCGGCCCCGGTCGCGCCGCCGCAGCAGGCCCCGCCGCTGCCACAGCCCCCGGGAGCGTCCCGCTCCGCACCAAGGGTGAGCAGCACCACGTCGTACACGGAAGGAGCCTCCTGCCTCTCGACGCGACCCCTGCCGGCCACGCCGTCACTACTTGTTAACCTGACACCCCGGGCTCGCCGAGCGGTCGCCACCTGGCACCCGAGCCTTCTGGAGGCGGAAAAGATGCCAGCGATCGTGCTCATCGGTGCTCAGTGGGGCGACGAGGGCAAGGGCAAGGTTACCGACCTGCTGGGTGAGCGGGTCGACTACGTCGTGCGCTACTCCGGCGGCAACAACGCCGGGCACACGGTGATCACCCCGGACGGCCAGAAGTACGCGCTGCACCTGATGCCGTCCGGCGCGCTCTCACCGAACGCGATGATCGTCATCGGCAACGGTGTGGTGGTCGACCCCAAGGTGCTGCTCGCCGAGATCGACGGCCTGGCGGAGCGCGGCGTCGACGTGTCCCGCCTGCGGATCTCCGGTGACGCTCACCTGATTATGCCGCACCACCGGGCGCTGGACCGGGTCATCGAGCGCTACCTCGGCTCGTCCCGGATCGGCACCACCGGGCGCGGCATCGGCCCGGCGTACGGCGACAAGGTCGCCCGGATCGGCATCCGCCTCCAGGACCTGCTCGACCCGGGCATCCTGCGCAAGAAGCTGGAACTCGCGCTGCGCGAGAAGAACCAGATCCTGTTCAAGGTCTACAACCGCAAGGCGATCGACGTCGACGCGACCGTCGAGGAGTACCTGGCGTACGCGGAGCGGCTCAAGCCGTACATCGCGGAGACCCGGGCGATGCTCTGGGACGCTCTGGACCGGGGCGAGACGGTGCTGCTGGAAGGCGCCCAGGCCACCATGCTCGACATGGATCACGGCACCTACCCCTTCGTGACCTCGTCCAATCCGACGGCCGGCGGCGCCTGCGTGGGCGCGGGCATCCCGCCGACCGCGATCAACAAGGTCATCGCGGTGAGCAAGGCGTACACCACCCGGGTGGGTGCCGGGCCGTTCCCGACCGAGCTGTTCGACGCCAACGGCGACCACCTGCGCAAGATCGGCGCTGAGTACGGCACCACCACCGGGCGCGAGCGCCGGTGCGGTTGGTTCGACGCGGTCGTCGCCCGGTACGCCTGCCGCCTCAACGGCGTCACCGACCTGGTCATCACCAAGCTGGACGTGCTCACCGGCCTGCCCAAGGTGCCGATCTGCGTCGGTTACGAGATCAACGGCGTCCGGGTCGACGACATGCCGATGAGCCAGACGGACTTCCACCACGCAAAGCCCGTCTTTGAGGAACTCGACGGCTGGTGGGAGGACATCACCAAGGCCCGCACGATCGACGACCTCCCGGAGAACGCCCGCCGCTACATCGCGAGGGTCGAAGAACTCTGCAACACCAAGGTGAGCGTCGTCGGGGTGGGCCCAGGCCGAGAAGAAAACGTAGTCCTCCACCCCCTCCTCCCCTAACCGGCCCCACCCCACCCTCCCCCGCCCCTCCCGGCTTTCCCGGTTGATCAAGAGGTTTGCGTCAAGATTCGGACTTGATTTGACGCAAACCTCTTGATCGCCGGAGGAGGGGGAAGGGGCAGGGGAGGGGAGGGCGGGGTTATCCACAGGGCTTTGTGGGTTGTCCACAGGGGCTTCGGTGGGATGGGATGGGTGGGCAGGGTGTTGGTGTGGGACCACACCAGCTTCTTCGTGACGTCGCGGCCGGGCAGGACGGTCTGGTCACCCTCGCTCAGGCGTTGCGTGCCGGCCTGACCAGGGATGAGGTCCGACATCTCTGCCGGTCCGGCAGGTGGCAGCGGCTTCTGCGCGGCTGCTTCGTGCCGGACGCGGAGGTGAGCGAATCGACTCGGCGGCGGGCGCACATCCGCGCTGCTGTCGTCAGCCTTGGGCCCGGCGCCTTCGCCGTGTTGGGCACTGCGCTGGAACTGCACGGCATCGCGGGTCTTCGACAGAGTGCGCAGGTCCACGTCTCGGTGCCAGTCGATCGACCGAGGCATCAGCGGATCCCGGTGCCGTGGCTGACCGTGCACCAGATGAAAGCTGATCCCGGTGACATCGCCGAGGTCGCGGGCATTCGTGTGACCTCTCCGCTGCGCACTGTCTCGGACGTCGTTCTCCTGGTGGATCGTTACCCAGCGGTCTCGGTCCTCGACTCGGCGCTCAATCGGCGTCGCATCGATCCGGCTCAACTGATGGTGATCCCGAATCTCATCCGAGGGCGGCCGGGCGCGGTCGCGGCGCGCGCCTACCTGTCAGAGGCGGACGGGCGGGCGCAGTCGCCGCTGGAGACGCGTAGCCGACTGCGGTGCGTGGACGGCCGGGTCGCACCGGACACGCTGCAGTTGGAGGTACGCGACGACGACGGCTATCTGCTCGGCATTGGCGACCTGGGCTGGCGAGGCCCGAGGGTCATCGCAGAGGCCGACGGCCGAGACGCCCATAGTGCGCCAGAGGCCGTCTTCGCCGACCGTCGCCGGCAGAATCGCCTGGTCAACGCCGGCTGGACCATCCTCCGCTTCACCTGGCAGGACACCCTGCACCCGGCATACATCCCGCACACAGTTCGGCAGGCGATCGCAGCCGCCCAACGCAATTGACCAAGAGGTTTGCGTCAAAATCCCTTCCCGATCTGACGCAAACCTCTTGATCAACGGCGGTGGGCCGGGGGTGGGCCGGGGGTGGGGGAGGGGTGGGGGAGGGCGGTGGGCACGGAGGATGGGTAAGGGTGGGCAGTAGGATCTCGGGCGTGCGGGTTCTTCTGGTGGGTGGTGGTGGGCGCGAGCACGCGCTCGCGCTCGGGTTGGCGGCGGATTCGGGGGTTTCCGCGGTTGTCGCGGCGCCGGGGAATCCGGGGATTGCCAGCCTGGCTGAGCTGCGGGCCGTCAATGCCACAGATCCGGCCGCGGTGGCGGCGTTGGCCGTCGAGACGGCGGCTGACCTGGTGGTGATCGGGCCCGAGGCGCCGTTGGTCGCCGGGGTCGCCGACGCGGTACGCGCCAAGGGCATCGCTGTGTTCGGCCCGTCCGGCGCGGCCGCGCAGCTTGAGGGCTCCAAGGCGTTCGCCAAGGACGTGATGACCGCCGCCAGCGTGCCGACCGCCAGGGCGTACGTCTGCACGGACGAGGAGAGCACCGCTCGGGCGTTGGATGAGTTCGGCGCACCGTACGTGGTGAAGGACGACGGGCTCGCCGCCGGCAAGGGCGTGGTGGTGACCGACGACCGGTCCGCCGCGTTGGCGCACGCCCGCGAGTGTGGACGGGTCGTGGTCGAGGAGTTCCTCGACGGCCCGGAGGTCAGCCTCTTCGTGGTCACCGACGGTGAGGCGGCGTTGCCGCTGCTGCCGGCGCAGGACTTCAAGCGCCTCGGTGACGGCGACAGCGGGCCGAACACCGGCGGCATGGGCGCGTACGCGCCGCTGGCCTGGACCCCGCCCGATCTGGTCGACGACGTGATGCGCGACGTGGTGCACCCGACGCTCGCGGAGATGCGTCGCCGGGGCACCCCGTTCGCCGGCCTGCTCTACGTCGGGCTCGCGATCACGGCCGCCGGCCCTCGGGTGATCGAGTTCAACGCGCGTTTCGGTGACCCGGAGACCCAGGTGGTGCTCGCGCTGCTGGAGACTCCGCTGGGCGGGCTGCTGCACGCGGCGGCCACCGGCACGTTGGCCGAGCATCCGCCGCTGCGGTGGCGGGACGGCAGCGCCGTGACGGTGGTGCTCGCCTCGTCGGGTTATCCGGCCGCGCCGCGTACCGGTGACGTGATCACCGGGGCGGAGGGTCCGGGCATCATCCACGCGGGCACCGCCCGCCGGGCCGACGACGGCGCGTTGCTCTCCGCCGGCGGCCGGGTCCTCTGCGGTACGGCCACCGGCGCCGACCTGGCAGCCGCGCGGGACGCCGCGTACGCGCTGGTCGACGGCGTGACGTTGGCTGGTTCGCAGCACCGTACCGACATCGCCGCAGCGGCGATCGAGGACCGGATCACGATTCCCGGCTGAACTCGGGCAACCCCCGTCGCAGCCGCCACCGGGTGGAGCCGACCTCGCCCCCGTACGACCCGCGGTCAGCCGTAGTAGCGGCGCAGTTCTCGGGTGAGCACCTTGCCGGTGGCGTTGCGGGGCAGGTACTTCACGAGGATCACGTCGCGGGGGACGCTGAACCGGGCCAGGAAGTGTCGGACGTACTCGCGGACCGCCTCGGGGTCGAGGGTCTCGCCGGGGTGCAGGGCGAGGAACGCGGAGAGGCGCTGGCCGTACTCGGGGTCGGGCACGCCGATCACTGCCGCCTCGCGGACCTGTGGCAGTTGCGCGAGCAGGTCCTCCACCTCGGACGGGAAGACGTTCTCGCCGCCAGAGACGATCATGTCGTCGGCCCGGCCGTCGACGAAGAGCAGCCCGTCGGCGTTGAGCCGGCCGAGGTCGCCGGTGTCGAGCAGGCCGTCGCGGGTTTCCCGGCTGGCGCCCGAGGTGTAGCCCTCGAAGAGCATCTCGTTGCCGACGAAGATCCGCCCGACCTGTCCATCCGGTACGGGTTTATCGTCGTCGTCGAGCAGCTCCAGCCGGGTGCCGTGCGGGGGACGACCAGCGGTGGTGGGTGCCTGACGCAGGTCCTGCGGCCCGGCGATGGAGGCCCAGGAGACCTCGGTGGAACCGTAGAGGTTGTAGAGGACGTCTCCGTAGACGTCCATGAACTTCGGGGCCAGTCCGCCGGGCAGGGCGGAGCCGCTGACCGCGACGACGGTGAGTTGGGGGCGCGGGTCCGGCGGTGGCACCTCGAGCAGCCGTTGCACCATCACCGGTACGGCGAAGAGCGCGTCGCAGCGGTGCGCGGTCAGGGCGGCGAGCGTGGCGGCCGGGTCGAAGCGGCGGTGCAGCACGATGGTGGCCCGTAGTGCCAGGCAGACCTGGAGGGCGGCGAATCCCCAGGTGTGGAAGATCGGTGCGGCGATCATCACCCGGTCCCGGGCGTGCAGGGGGATGCGGTCGATGATGGACACCAGTGGGCCGAAGCCGCTGGGTGTGGGCCGACGGGCACCCTTGGGCGTGCCGGTGGTGCCGGAGGTGAGCACGATGATCCGGCCGTCGCGCTCGGGTGGTTGCAGGTCGCCGGGGAGTGCGCCGGCCACCAACTCCTCGCGGGCGCGTTCGTCGAGCCGGTGCAGTTCGGCGGGGAGGCCGAGGACCCGATCGGCGAACTCGTCGTCGTGCACGAGGAGCCGCAGTCGCTGCTCTTCGGCGACGGTGCCCAGCTGGGCGGCGCTGAGCCCGGTGTTGACCAGTACCGCGTCGACGCCGAGCAGGGTGGCGGCGACGATCGTCTCGATCAGTCCGTGGTGGTTGCGGCAGAGCACGCCGATCCGGTCGCCGGCCTGTACGCCGAGCCCGGCCCGCATCGAGCGGGCCATCCGTTCGGCCCGGTCGAGCAGGTCGTGGTAGGTCAGCTCGACGCCGTTCTCGTCGATGACGGCGGGCCGGCCCGGGTCCCGGGCGGCTGCTTGCCGTAGCTCTCCTGCCAGGCTCCACCCCCACGTGCGCAAGGCGTTGAGCTGCGAGGCGACCCGGATCGGGCTGCCGGGGGTGAGCAGCCCGCGACGGGTCAGCGTGGTGACGACGAACGGCAGGTCCATGCCGCAGACCTCCTCGGGGTGGTACGCGGACGGGCGGCGGCCCGCCCGTCCATCAGGCTTCTTCCTTGATCATGCACCGGGCGCGGCTGAAGGCCCAGTTGGCGTCGGCGTGGGGTGACAAAGACGGCACAGATCGTGGAGTCCGGGCCGCCGCCGGCCCGCCCGTCCAGGAGGGGCCGACGGCGACGGCGGTCAGCGGATCTGCATCCCGGAGATCGCCCGGGAGATGACCAGTCGTTGGATTTCCGAGGTGCCCTCGAAGATGGTGTAGATCTTTGCGTCCCGGTACCAGCGTTCGACCGGGTGGTCCCGCAGGAAGCCGGCGCCGCCGAGCAGTTGCACTGCCTTCTCGGTGACCGACACGGCCACCTCGCCGGCCTTGAGCTTGGACATCGATCCTTCGCCAGCGGTGAACGGGCGGTTGTTGCGGCCCATCCACGAGGCCCGCCAGACCAGCAGCCGCGCCGCGTCGATCTCCATCCGCATGTCGGCCAACGCGAACGCGACCGCCTGGTTCTCGATGATCGGGCGCCCGAACTGGACGCGGTCCTTCGCGTAGTCGAGGGAGTATTCGTAGGCGGCCCGGGCCACGCCGAGCGCCTGGGCGCCGACGGTGGGTCGGGACAGCTCGAAGGTGCGCATCGCGGCCTGCCCGGTGGACCGCTGACCGGAGCGGGCACGGTCGAGGCGTTCCAGCAGGGCGTCCCGTCCGCCGAGGAGGCAGCGGCCGGGTACGCGTACCCCGTCGAGGAAGACGTCGGCGGTGTGGGACGCGCGGAGACCGAGTTTGCGCAGCTTGCGGGTGGCGGCCAGGCCGGGGGTGCCGGGCGGTACGACGAACGCCGCCTGACCTCGGGAGCCGAGCGTGGGGTCGACGGAGGCGGTGACCACGTGCACCCCGGCGATGCCGCCGTTCGTGGCGTACGCCTTCTGGCCGGTGAGCACCCACTCGTCGGTGGCCTCGTCGTAGACGGCCCGGGTACGCATCGCGCCGACGTCGGAGCCGGCTTCGGGCTCGCTGGTGCAGAAGGCGGCGACGGTCGGCGAGTCGACGTCGCCGAAGCACTGCGGCACCCACTCGACCATCTGGTCCGGGGTGCCGGCGCCGTAGATGGCGGCGACGGCGAGCGAGGTGCCGAAGATGCTCATACCGATGCCGGCGTCACCCCAGAAGAGTTCCTCGCTGGCGATCGGGAGGGAGAGTCCGGTCGGGTCGGCCCAGCAGGTGGCGAGGAACTCGAAGCCGTAGAGGCCGACCTTGGCGGCTTCCTGGATCACCGGCCACGGGGTGTCCTCGCGTTCGTCCCACTCGGCGGCGGCCGGGCGCACGACCTCGGCGGCGAAGCCGTGCACCCAGTCGCGTAGATCCCGCTGTTCCTCGTTCAGGTCGAGCGAGAACTCGGCCATGTCAGGCCTTGGGGATGTCGAACAGGTTGGCGATGTTGGCGGCGAGGCCGAGGTCGCCCTTCGCCTTCAACTTGCCGGTCATGAACATCATCACCGGGTTGGCGCCACCGGAGACGATCTTCAGGAACTCGACCGGGCCCATGGTGAGGCTGAGCTTCGGGTCGTGCTGCGGGGTCGAGTTCACGACGCAGGTGCCGTCGGCGATGACCACCTCGTAGGTGTCGCTGCCGCCGTCGGGGCGACCGGTGATGATCCAGTGGATGACCGCGTTGGTGGCGCCGGCCCGGTCCGCGCGGAACAGCGACGGCATCCGACCGAACACCTCGCCCAGGACCTTGTCGCGCAGGTCGCCGGACATCACCTGGGCGATCTTGTCGTCCGGGGTGGACTTGACCAGCTGGGCGAACTCCTTGGGGCCGACGTTGGCGAAGTTGGCCGGGTCGAAGTCAGTCATCAGGTGCGCCTTCCGGAAGATTGGCTACTCGCGCGTAACCCTACGCACGAGTAGGTATGCTCGCAAGGTGTCCAGCGTCCCCGCCTTCAAGCGCCTGCCTCGCGCCGTCCGCGAGCAGCAGATGCTCGACGCGGCCGTCAAGGTCTTCTCCCGACGTGGTTTCCACGCCGCCAGCATGGACGAGATCGCCGAGGACGCCGGCATCTCCAAACCCATGGTGTACGCGTACCTGGGCACCAAGGAGGAGCTCTTCGTCGCCTGCCTGCACCGGGAGGGCACCCGGATGATGCAGGCCATCGCCGGGGCGGCGGCCCCCGACCTGCCGGCCGACGAACGGCTCTGGCGCGGGCTGAGGGCGTTCTTCGGCTTCGTGGGCGCGTACCGGGACGGCTGGGCGGTGCTCTACCGGCAGGCCCGGGGCGAGCAGCCGTTCGCCGGCGAGTTGGCCACCATGCGGGCCCGACTGGTCGAGGTGGTCGCCGGAATGCTCGACCACGCGCTGCGCGCCGAGGGCCGCGAGATCGCCGCCATCGACCTGGAGGTCGTCGCGTACGCCCTGGTCGGCGCGACCGAGTCGTTGGCCGACTGGCTCGCGGACCACCCGGACGCCGACCCGGAGAAGACGGCCACCCGGATGATGAACGTGGCCTGGCTCGGCGCTGCCCAACTGCTGCACGGCGTCACCTGGCGTCCGCCGGCCGACTGACGGCCCCGGCGGGAAGAGCGTCGGTCCCCGGCTCGCCGACCAGCGCCGTACGGCGGCGGTTGCGGAGCCAGCGGATCACCTCGACGACCACCGTCACCGTCAGGGCGAGGCCCAGACCGAGCAGGAGACCACGCAGCGGGTCCTGCTCGAAGGCGAGCCCGCCGACGTATCCGACCAGCGCGGAGTAGAGCCCCCACGAGCCGGCGGCCAGCGCGTCGAAGGCCAGGAACCGTCGCCGCGGATAGCGCACCGCACCCATGGTGAGGGTGACGGCGGTCCGGCCGCCCGGGATGTAGCGGGCCACGGTGAGAATCAGACCGCCCCGGGTGGCGATCCCCCGACGGGCCCGGTCGATGGCGGCGCGGCGTCGACCGTCGGGCGGCAGCCGGTCGAGCAGCCGGGTGCCGCCACCCCGCCCGATGGCGTACGAGATGTGGTCGCCCACCAGTGCCCCGGCGGCGGCCACCAGGATCACCGCCGGCAGGTACGGCGCTCCGGAGGCCGCGAACACCCCCGCGGTGATCACCGCCGTCTCGCTCGGCACCACCGGGAAGAAGCCGTCGAGCACCGCGATCGCGAAGATCGCCAGGTACACCCAGGGCGAGGACATCGTGTCGTGCAGCAGGTCGAGCAGATCCATGATCCTGATGCTGGTCGGGGCGGCTGCTCCCGACATCGGCCAGTGGTCAGGTGGACGGCACTACTTAGGTAGCGGCCGGCCCGGACTGTGCATCGGGGTCATCCCCCACCGCACCCGGGTACGGCGCCGCGGGGCGGCCCGATGCGTCGGCGGGGCCCTAGGCTCGCTGCGTGGCCTCCAGCGCCGTCGCCCTCCGGCGGGTCGTCCATCGGTACGCCCCGCCGCTGCTGGCCGTCCTGGTCGGTGTGGCCGTCTGGGCCAGCGCGACCGGTGACATCGGGGTCCGCTCGCCGCTGCCGAGCGTCATCGTGCTGCTGATCGCACTGGGCTCGGCGTGGGCCGCCGGCACGGTCCAGGCCCGCCGCTGGCCGTTGTTCCTGGCTGCGGCGGTCGGCTGGTTGGTGCTGGCCGCGGCGGCGGCCGGGGTGCTGGCGTCGTACCAGGCGGGTCTGCGGTTGCGCGGTCGCCAACTCGCCGGGTTCCTCGCCGGTGCGGCGGGGGTGCTGGCCGGCGGGGTACTGGTCGGGCTGGCGGTGGGAGGCGTACGCCGGATCACCACCGCCAGCACCGGCAACGTGCTGCTGCTGGCCGCCTGCCTGGTGGGGCTTCCGTTGATCTTCGGCCTCTGGGTGCGGGCCCGTCAGGACACGCTCGCCGCGCTGCGGGACCGGGCCGAGCGGCTGGAACGCGAGCAGGAGGCCCGCGCCGACCAGGTCCGTGCCGAGGAGCGGACCCGGATCGCCCGGGAGATGCACGACGTGGTGGCACACCGGGTCTCGTTGATGGTGGTGCACGCCGGGGCGCTGGAGGTCACCGCCGTGGACCCGGCCACCGTCGAGGCGGCCGCGTTGATCCGGGCGACCGGCCGGCAGGCGCTCACCGACCTGCGCGAGGTGCTGGGTGTGCTGCGCCAGGCCGACCCGGCCGTGACGCCGGAGCGGGGGCTCGACACGGTGGACGAGTTGATCGGCGAGTCCCGTGCCGCCGGGCTGCGGGTGTCCCGGCGGGACGAGGGTGTGCCGAGGGCGCTTCCGGCGACGCTGGGGCGTACCGCGTACCGGGTGGTCCGTGAGGCGCTGACCAACGTCCGCAAGCACGCCGCCGACGCCGAGACGACGGTCTGCCTGCGCTACCTGCCCGACGGGCTGGAGGTGCTGGTCCGTAACGGCCCGTCCGAGGGCGGGTCGGCGTTGCCGGGTGCCGGGCAGGGGCTGCTCGGGCTGCGCGAGCGGGTGGAGCTGCTCGGGGGCCGGTTGGAGGCGGCCCCCGCGGACGGCGGCTTCCTGGTCCGGGCCCTGATCCCGCTGGCGGATGCGGCGTGATCCGGGTCGTGGTGGTCGACGACGAGCAGTTGGTTCGGGCCGGGCTGCGGCTGATCCTCGAGGCGGCGGAGGACATCACCGTCGTCGGTGAGGCGGCGGACGGCGCCGGCGCGCTGGAGCAGGCCCACCGGTTACGCCCCGACGTGGTGCTGCTCGACGTGCGGATGCCGGGCATCGACGGGCTGACCGTCGCGCCCGACGTGGTCGCCGTCGGCCCGAAGGTGATCATGTTGACCACCTTCGACCTCGACGAGTACGTGCACCGGGCGCTTCGGGCCGGCGCGGTCGGCTTCCTGCTCAAGGACACCCCGCCCCGCGAGTTGGCCGCCGCCGTCCGCACGGTGGCCGCTGGGAACGCGATGCTCGCTCCGACGGTGACCCGGCGCCTGATCAGCTCGTTCGCCGAGCGTGGTCCGGCCCGCCGGGACGCGGCCCGTGCGCGGCTCGCACCCCTGACCGAGCGGGAGTTGGCGATCGTGCGGGAGGTGGCGCGCGGGCACGGCAACGCGGAGATCGCCCGGCGGCTGACGATGAGCGAGGCCACCGTCAAGGCACATGTCAGCCGGGCGCTGGCGAAACTCCACGCGGGCAATCGGGTCCAGCTGGCCATCCTGGTGTACGACGCCGACCTGCTGTGACGGGTGTGCCCGTCAGCGTCGGGCGGCGGCGCGACGGTGTGCCTGGCGGCGCAGCCACCGAATTCCCTCCAGCCCGAACGTGACGACCAGCGAGACCCCCACGCCGACCAGCACGCCCTTCACCGGGTCACGTTCGAAGGCCAGCCCGCCGAAGTAGCCGAGCAGCCCGCAGTACAGCGCCCAGGTGACCGTCGCGATGCTGTCGTACAGCAGGAACGACCGGCGCGGATAGCCCACCGCGCCCATGGTGAGGGTGACGGCGGTCCGCCCGCCCGGCACGTACCGGCTGGTGGTCAGGATCATCCCGCCGCGTCTGTCCACCGCCCGCCGGGCCCACTCGGAGCTGGCCCGCCGGCGGCTGCCGTCGGGCAGGCGGGCCAGGCGGCGGGCACCTCCGCCCTTTCCGATGGCGTACGAGATGTGGTCGCCGACCAGCGCGCCCACGGCGGCGCTGACGATCACCAGGGTCAGGCTGGGATGCCCTCCGCTCGCCGAGAGCACCCCCGCGGTGATCACCGCCGCCTCGCCCGGCACCGCGGGGAAGAACGCGTCGATCGCGGTGAGCCCGAAGATCACCAGGTAGACCCACGGCGACGTGACCGTCCCACGGAGGAGGTCGAGCAGTGCGTCCATTCCCTCATGCTGGCCGGGCGCGACCTGCCCGGTGGGCGAGTCGCCAGATCCCCCGGAGTTGTCAGTTGGCGCGGACCAGGGCCGCTGGGGCCAGCAGTGGGCCGTGCGGGATCTTGTCGTCGGCGGTGGGGCCGTGCGAGGTCAGCACCACCGGTGTGCCCAGCTCCGCGCGCACCGCCTCGGCCCAGTCCGCCGGTGGGTCGTCGTACACCGGGCGGGAACGCAGCAGGCGGGCGGTGAGCGCGGCCTGGCGGTCCAGGTCGCCGGGCGGGCCCGGGGTGAGCCGGTCGGTGGTGTCGTAGCGGCGGCAGATTCGCAGGTCGGGGCCGGTCAGGTCGAGGTGGGTCAGGGCCAGGCCGTCGACGCCGCCGGCCGCGGCGAGGGCGTACCGGTGGGCGACCGCGTCGAAGTGGCCGAACCGGAACCGGCCCTGCCACGGGTTCGTGGCGTTGTGCGCGTCGGCGAACGGCAGGCCGGGGTCCTCGGTCACCAGCGGGCCGTGTCCGTGCCGGGTGGTGACGACGCGGAGCACCCCGATCCGGGTCACGTCGCCGGGCCGGCCCGCCTCGGCCAGCAGGCTGTCGACGTTGGCGAACGTCGTGGTGCTCCAGGTGGTGTACGGGTGGAAGCCGTGCCACTCGTCGAGCAGCACCCCCTGCGCGCCCTCGAAGACGCAGGTCCCGGTGCGCAGCGCCCCGGCGAGCCAACTGCCGTCGACGACGGCGACCCGGTCGGCGAACCCGGTGTACGCGGGCAGGCAGTCCTCGATCGGTGGCGCGTCCAGCGGGCCCAGCTCGGCGGTCAGCCGGTCCCGCAGGATGGTCAGCCTGCGGCGCAGCAGTGCCGGGTGGTGGCAGTCGGCGACCCGGGGCGCGTCGTCGGGGTGGGCGAGACCGTACGCGACGGCCTCGCCCACCCCCAGCCCGCAGGAGCCGTGCCGGTCGGCTCCCCGGGCGATCTCGCGGGCCCGGTTGGCGGCCCGGTGGTACGGGGTGGCGAGCAGTGCGTCCCCGTCGACGGTCAGCCGGTCGAGCGCGTCGGGCACCCCGACCGTCGCGAGGTGGTCGGCCTCGGCGGCCATCGCCAACGGGTCCACCACCACGTGCCGGGACAGGTGCGTACGCACACCGGGATGGAAGGTGCCCGCGCCGAACTGGGCGAACGTGTGATGCCGCCCGTCGCGCAGCACGACGTTGTGTGCCGCCTGCGCGCCCCCGTTGAAGCGGACCACCGTGTGCACCCGACGGGTGGCGCAGAGCCAGTCCACCACGGTGCCCTTGCCGGCGTCGCCGTAGCCGAGGTCGACCACCGCCACGTGGTTCACAGCCGGGTCACCCCGCTGGCCGTGTCGGTGAACGCCGGCAGCGTCGACACCTCGGCCCGCCGTTCCCGGCCGAGACGGGCCAGCGCCTTCGACACGGTCCCGGTGGCGCCGGAGCCGGCGCGGTCCAGGTCGCGCAGGCCCTCGTCCAGGTCGATGGCCTGCTCGCCGAGGCCGATGGTGAGCGCGATGGTCTCGCAGACCGCGTCGAGGTCGTCGAGCACGATGGCGTTCTGCCCGAGCAGGTCCCGCCAGAAGTCGAGCACCGTGGCGTTGCCGGAGTAGTGGCTGCCGGTGGGGAGCAGGTAGTAGGTGTCCCAGCGCCGGGTCACCTCGTCGACGACCTGCCGCAGCGGCACGTCCTCGGAGAGGTCGTCCCCGATCAGGCCGGCCACCTCCCGGGCCTTCACCCGCTGGTACGCCAGCTCGTCGCCGATGATGAACAGGTAGCCGCGCCGGCCGCGCTTCTCCCAGTTGTCGGTGACCGTGTGCCGGGCCATGAAGTACATGGCCAGCTCGTACGACTCGCTCATCTGACCGCCGCCACCGCCCTCCAGCACGATCCGGCCGAGGTCGTCGTCCATCCGGTTGTCCGACTCGAACTGGCCCACCTGCAACGGCACCCGGTCGCAGGTGGCGTCGCCGATGGCACCGAACATGATCTGCGGGTCGCTGGCGTAGCCCTGCCGCTGCAACAGCCCGAGCAGTTGCGGCAGCTTGGTCTGGAGGACCCGCGGTACCGTGCGCATCGAGCCGGTCACGTCGAAGAGCACCGCGACGGGGGTCGACCGGGGGTGCTCGGCGGAGTCGCGGCTCTCGCGGGTCGCGTCCCTGGGGTCGAGCGCGGGGTGCACGGTGCGCGCCCCGCTGTCGCTGTAGGAGAAGGCGCTCCTGCCGGTGGACCGGCGGTAGCGGTCGGCGGCGTCGTACACGTCGGTGGACCAGATTCCACTGCCCATGACAGCTCCTTAGGGGGTGAGGGTGAAGGGTCGGAAGGTGCGGGGCCCGTAGAGCCGGTCCAGCACCTGGTCGAGTTCGCGCAGCAGGCGCCAGGCGTCGTCGGGCCGGGCGCTCAGCGACCGTTGCCGGCAGCCCTGCGCGAAGGTGTGCAGCTCGCGGGGGGCGCGTGGGCCCATCAGCCAGCTCATGCAGTGGCTGGCCATCGCGATGTCGGTGCCCGGCCCGCACGGCTGCTTCGTGAGGACTTCCTCCGGGTCCCAGCCGTGGCCGGGGACCACCGCCGGGATGGTGCTGCCGACCGCCGCGGAGAAGCACCAGTCGATCAGCACCACGCCGTGGGCGTCCGGCTCGATCAGCACGTGTCGGGGCAGGACCGCGCCGTGCACCACGCCCGCCCGGTGGGCCAGGCCGAGCGCGACCAGCAGCCGCCGCCACATCCAGGCGACGTCCCGGGCGTCCAGCCCGTCGGGGTACGCGCGCCGCACCTCGTCGAGGTCGTGCAGGCCGGGTGCGGTGGCGATCACGTTGATCCGCCGTTCCGCGCCGGTGGCGGCGTCGCGGTGCCGGAACTCGTCGACCAGCCGGGGCACGTACGGCAGGTAGCGCGGGTCGCCGCGCTCGGCGATGGTGCGCAGGGCGTGCGCCTCGCGGGCCATCAGGTCGTTGTCGGTGGACCGTCGGGGGAGCTTCAGCAGCCGGTCGTCGCCGACGTCGTAGAGGTCGGCGAGGTCACCCGAGTGGGCCGGCGTGCCGAGCCGGTAGTCGCCGAGGACTGTCGTCTGCCGGGCCTGCCACCGGGTGGTGACGTGGATGAACGCGTCGGTGGCTTCGGCGCGTACCCCGGGGTCTGTCGGCAGCCGGTCGGGGTGCAGGGCCGCGACCAGCTCGCGGTAGCGGCGGGCCGGCTGGTCGGTGCCGAACAGGTCGGCGTCGGTGCGCGCGGCCGTGACCAGGTCGATGGCCTCGGTGGTCCTCATCGCACCGTCTCCTCGCGGGCCGGTCGCAGCAGCGCCGGGTGCAGCAGCCGGGCGTCGCCGGCCCGGTAGAGCCGGGCCCGGGGACCACCCCGCGCGCCGCCGCGTTCGGTGCTGGCGCCGGTGCTCTCCACGAAGCCCGGCACGGAGAGCACCTTGCGGTGGAAGTTGCCGGCGTGCAGCGGGTGCCCCCAGACCGTCTCGTAGACGGCGCGCAGCTCGCTGATGGTGAACTCGGCGGCGAGGAAGCGGGTGGCGAGCGGGGTGTACTCCACCTTGGAGCGGGCCCGTTCCAACGCGTCGTCGATGATCCGGCCGTGGTCGAAGGCGAGCTGCCGGCTGGTCAACGCGGTCACCGGCAGCCAGATCGCGTCGTCGGCGTCGCTGCCGGCGGCCGGGTCCGGCAGGTCGGGGGCGAACGCGAGGTGGGCGATCGAGACGACCCGCATGCGCGGGTCGCGGTCGGGAGCGCCGTAGCTGCCCAACTGCTCCAGGTGTACGCGGCGCAGCGCCTCGCCGCCGAGCCCGGTCTCCTCGGCCAGCTCCCGTCCGGCGCCGGCGGTCAGGTCCTCGTCGGGGCGGACGAAGCCCCCGGGCAGCGCCCAGTGCCCGGCGAAGGGTGCCTCCCCGCGACGGATCAGCAGCAGGTGCAGTGCGCCGTCGCGGATGGTCAGCGCCACCACGTCGACGGTCACGGCGACCGACGGATAGGCCCGCGGGTCGTACGCGGCCAGGAACTCCTGCTCGTTCATCGCGTCTCTCTCACTTTGAGAACATCTCGCTGTGAGAACAACTTAGCGCAGAAGCGCGCTCCTGCCAAGGGCAGCGGCGACTCAGCGCACGAGGCCCGCCAGGTGCGGTCGGCCGCGGGAGTCGTGCACTGTGAACACCCCGTCGGGCAGGAGCGCGAAGCTCACCGTGCTCGGCAGCGGTACGGGCAGCTTGAAGGCGACCTCGACGGTGTACGCATCCGGCAGTCGGGCCTCCAGCGCGGCGAGGCAACGCGCCTTGCTCCACATGCCGTGCGCGATCGGCCGACGGAAACCGAACAGCCGCGCTCCGAGTCGGGACGTGTGGATCGGGTTGTGATCGCCGGAAACCCGCGCGTACTCCGCACCGACGCGCGGTTCCACCCGCCACCGAGCGGTGGGCGTCGGCGCGGCGGCCCGTTCACCGGGATCGCGCCCGCCCGGCTTGCCCTCCCGACCGAGGTAGGTCGATACGCCACGCCACACCTCCGTCCCGTCGACCGAGCCGACCAGCACCACGTCCACCTGCCGCCCCCGGTCGTGGGGGCGCAGGTTCTCCGCGTACGTGGTGAAGTCGAGGGTTTCGTCGGCGGTGATCGGGCGGTGCATGGTGATCCGGTTGCCGATGTGCACCAGGCCGAGCAGCGGGATGGGGAAACCCGGTGCCGTCATCAGCCGCAGGGCCAGTGGAAAGCCCATGACGTGCGGAAACGTCGCCGGTAGCCGATCGCTGAGCCGGAAGGAGCAGACCCGGTCGTAGTCGGCCAGTTGCCCCCGGTCGACGGCCACCCCAGCCACTGTCAACTCGACAGCCGGCAGGTCGGGGCCGCGTCGCCCACCGCCGAGACCCGGTAGCGCGCCGAGCAACGCCCGCCGGTGCAGCGCCCCGGCCGCCGGCATCCGGGCCAGTTCGACAGGGGCACGACCACCCGACGGCCGGAGCGCCGCGGCCACGGTCCCCGCCGTCAGCGGCTCGGTCGGCCCGTCGATCAGCTCGTGCAGCGACAGGTCGTCGTCCGGCTCATTCGTTCCCCGCATCACGCCCCCAACAGGCTCTGGCCGCAGACCCGGACCACGTTTCCGCTGACCGCGCCGCTGGCCGGCCAGGCCAGCCAGCCGATCGTCTCGGCGACGTCCACCGGCAACCCGCCCTGGGCCAGGCTGTTCATCCGCCGTCCCGCCTCGCGGACCACCAGCGGGATGCGTGCGGTCAGCCGGGTCTCGATGAAACCCGGGGCCACCGCGTTGACGCTGATCCCGCGCTCGCGCAGGGCCGGCGCGAGCGAGTCGACCAGCCCGATCACGCCGGCCTTGCTGGTGGCGTAGTTGGTCTGCCCCCGGTTGCCGGCGATCCCGGCGATCGACGAGACCGAGATGATCCGCCCACCGGCCGGGATCAGCTCCCGCTCCAGCAGTACGTCGTTGATCCGTTCCTGACTGGAGAGGTTGACGTCGATCACCTGGTCCCACCGGTCGGCGTCCATCCGGCCCAACGTCTTGTCCCGGGTGATGCCGGCGTTGTGCACCACCACGTCGACCCGGCCGTGCCGGCCGGACAGGTGCTCCGCGAGTCGGCTCGGCGCGTCCGGCGCGGTCAGGTCGAGTTGGACGGCGGTGCCGCCGATGTCGTTCGCCACGGCGGCGAGCGCGTCACCGGCGGCCGGAATGTCCAGGGCCACCACCTTCGCGCCGTCGCGGGCGAGCACCTTCGCCAGCGCGGCACCGATGCCCCGTGCGGCGCCGGTGACCAGCACGACCTGCCCGTCCAACGGGCGGTCCCAGTCGGTCGGGACGCTCGCCGTGCCGCCGCCGACCCGGATGACCTGCCCCGACACGTACGCCGAGCGGCCGGACACCAGGAATCGGAGGGTCGATTCGAGGCTCGTGACGGCGGCGTCGCTGTCGCGGGCGACGTGGACGAGTTGCGCGGTGGTACCCCGGCCGAACTCCTTACCGATGCTGCGGACCAGCCCTTCGAGGGCGCGCTGGGCGGTCGCCTCGCGAGGTGTCGGGCACTCCTGCGGCGGGGTGCCCAACACGATCACCCGGCCGCTGGGCAGCACGGCCCGAGCCTGCGGGTGGAAGAAGTCGTAGAGCTGGCGCAGCTCGGTCGAGTCGGTGATCCCGGTGGCGTCGAAGAGCAGCGCCCCGTACCGCTGGGAGGTGGCCTCGGCCGGGTCGGCCAGCTCGATCCCGGCGGCGGTGAGGATCCTGGCAACCGGCTCGGCGAGCCGGCCGCCGGTGGCCGCGCCGAGCAGGGCCGGGCCGGCCAGCAGCGGGTCGCCGGGGTGGTGCCGGCGCAGTCGGGGCGGGTCGGGCAGCCCGAGGCGCTTGACCAGCGCGCGGCCGGCGGCCGATTGGACGAAGCTCGCGTACCTGTCGGTCATGGGCGTAGCCTACTGGCGAGTAGGGTTCGAGCAAACACATGTCGAGGAGGCGGATCGTGCAGAGCATCCGGCGGGTCGCGGTCATCGGGGGCAACCGCATCCCCTTCGCCCGCTCCAATTCCCGCTACGCGGACGCGTCGAACGCGGACCTGCTCGGCGCGGCGCTCGACGGCCTGATCGCCCGCTACGGGCTGGCCGGTCAGCGCATCGGCGAGGTGGTCACCGGGGCGGTGCTCAAGCACTCCCGCGACTTCAACCTCACCCGCGAGGTGGTCCTCGGCTCCCGACTCGACCCCCACACCCCGGCGTACGACATCCAGCAGGCCTGCGGCACCGGCCTGGAGGCGACCATCCTGGTCGCCAACAAGATCGCCCTCGGTCAGCTCGACGTGGGCATCGCCGGCGGTGTCGACACCACCTCCGACGCCCCACTCGGCGTCAACGAGGAGATGCGCCGCACGCTGCTCAAGCTCAACTCGGCCCGTACGCTGGGCGAACGGCTCAAGATCGCGGCGAGGCTGCGCCCGTCCCAGCCGTTCAAGCCGGAGATCCCGCGCAACGCCGAGCCGCGTACCGGGCTGTCCATGGGTGACCACGCCGCCCGGACCGCAGTGCGCTGGCAGATCGACCGGCGCTCCCAGGACGAGCTGGCGCTGCGCTCACACCAGCGCCTCGCCGCCGCGTACGACAGGGGCTTCTTCGACGACCTGATGACGCCGTACCTGGGGCTCACCCGGGATGCGAACCTGCGCCCGGACAGCAGCCTGGAGAAGCTCGCCTCGCTGAAGCCGGTCTTCGGCACCCGTGGCCCGGACGCCGAGCACGCCACCATGACGGCCGGCAACTCGTCACCCCTGACCGACGGCGCGTCCACCGTGCTGCTGGCCAGCGAGGAGTGGGCGGCGGCGCACCACCTGCCCGTGCTGGCCTGGTTCAGCTGGTCGGAGACGGCGGCGGTGGACTTCGTGCACGGCGACGAGGGGTTGCTGATGGCACCCGCGTACGCGGTGCCCCGGATGCTGGCCCGTGCCGGCCTGACGTTGCAGGACTTCGACTACTACGAGATCCACGAGGCGTTCGCGTCGCAGGTGCTGGCCACCCTCGCCGCCTGGGAGTCGCCGGAGTTCGCCAAGGACCGACTCGGCCTGGACGCGCCGCTCGGCGCTGTCGACACCGACCGGCTCAACGTCAACGGTTCGTCGCTGGCCGCCGGGCATCCGTTCGCCGCCACCGGCGGGCGCATCGTGGCGACCCTGGCGAAGCTGCTGGCCGAGCGGGGCAGCGGGCGTGGGCTGATCTCCATCTGCGCCGCCGGTGGTCAGGGCGTGACCGCCATCCTGGAGCGCTGAACGGAGCGTGCACAGCGACGCCCGCCGGACCTTCGGGTCTGGCGGGCGTCGACAGTGCGGTGGGGCTCAGCCGAGGGTGAACCTCTCCCAGGTGCTGATGACCGGGCCGTTGGCGATCAGTGGCTTGCTGCCCGCGCCGTCCGCGCTGACGTACTTGTTGTTGATGGCGGCCTTGAAGCTGACAGTGCCGTCGCTGCTGCGGACCATTGTGAACCGCTCCCAGGTGCTGGCCGTCGGTGCGTTCGCGATCAGCGGCTTGGCGCCAGCGCCGTCGGCGGACACGAAGTGGTTGTTGACCCGGGCGAGAAGGCCGACCTGCCCGTTGCCGAGATCCACCACGTCGAACCGCTCCCAGGTGCTGGCGGTCGCCGCGCTCGCGATCAACGGTTTGGCCCCCGCGCCGTCGGCGCTGACGAAGCGACCGTTGACCTTGGCCTTCAGCGACCGGTTCGCGTCCGGTACGACGACCAGGAGGAACTTCTCCCACGTGCCGATGGAGGGCCGGCTGGCGGTCAGCGGAATGGCGCTGTTGACGTCCGCGGTCACGTACTTGCTGCCGATAGGGGTCTGGAGGCTGATGGTGCCGTCGCCGTTGCGCACCAGCTTGAACATCTCGTATACGTCCACGAACACGCTGTCCGCGGTCAGTGTGGAGAGGTCGGACTGGGCGACGGCGACGTAGCGACCGACCGCCCGGGAGAAGAGGGCGACCCTGCCGTTACCGGCGTCCGCCAGGTCGAACTGCGCGATGGTGTTCGGTTCCGCCTGGTTCGGTCGAAGCCCGAAGCTCTTCTCGTAACTCACGTAGCGGCGGTTGGACAGGGCGCGCAGACCGACGGTCCCGGTCGGCCGCAGCATGCTGATCTGCCTGCTGTAAGTCCCCGACCGACCGTCGGTGCCGGTGACCGTGACGGCGATCTGGTAAGCGCCCGGGTTCGCGTAGGTGTGCGAGGCGACCGGACTCGTCTGGGTGACGGTGCTGCCGTCGCCGAACGAGAACCGGTAGGACTCGATCGGGCTGAAGCCGGGGAGGGAGGCGGACGCGTCCAGAGTCACCGAGCGCGCCTGGAGGTTCATGGCGACGTCGAACCGCACCTCCGGGCTCCGGATGGCTTCCACGGTGCCACGGTCGGCGTACGTGATCGGGCCGGCGCCGGTGTTCGGCACGCCCGGATCGTCGACGCGCGGCGCGCCGCCGCGGGCGAGGGTCGGGTAACCGGGGGCGGCCGAGTTCGCCGAGTCGATGTTGTCCCGGGCCTGCCTCGTCTCGCGGTCGTGTGCGGCCTGGCCGGAGGCGGCCCGGAACGCGGCCAGCGACATCCGGGTGTTCCAGGCGTAGATCTGCGGTGAGTTGCTGTCGTAGTGGTCAGCGTTGTTGTAGTCGACCACCGTCTTCCCGACGGCACCGCCGTAGACGCCGATCTCGACCCCGTCCAGCGCCGCGTTGGAGCAGTAAGCCAGATCGAAGTGACCGTTCAGAGCGAGCACGTTGTTCTGGACGGAGACGCCGGACGAGGCGCCGTCGACGCGGATGCCGTCCTGGCAGCGGTCCTTGATGGTGTTGTTGGCGATGGCCGTGCCGGTGGCCCCGTTGTTGTGCACGCCGTGGCCGGCGCCCCCGGAAATCACGTTGTTGGCCACCACGGTGCCGGCCGCGGTGGGCCCGAGCGCGATCGCCGCGTTGGTGAAACCGGCGATGCTGCCACCGATGTACGAGTTGCGCGGACCGTCGATCCGGACGCCGACCGTGTTGTCGGAAAGGATGTAGTTGGCATAGCCCTGCACGCTCGTGTCCTGGATGGCCACGTCACTGCTGGCGGCGTCCATGGTGATGCCGGCGCTGGCGGTCAACCCACTGACGGTGATCTTCGACAGGCTCGAGCTGGTCACGCCAGCGAACCGGATCACCGGTGACGTCGCGGGTATGTTCAGGCCGTAGGTGCCGCCCCGGATGGTGAGGCCCGACGAGTCGCGTGCGTCCAGGGCCGGCACCTCGGACCCGACGACGCGGAGGTTCTGGAGCACCACGTCGTGCTGGCCGTCGATCACGAAGCCGGCGGTCGCGCCGACCAGGGTTGCCGCGGAACTGGAAGTGGTGACGAAAGTTACCGGCTGCTCGGGGGTGCCGGACGTGCCGATCGTGACGCGCTCCGGGTAGTTGCCGCCGCCGATGTCGACGGTCTGCCCGCCGGTGACGATCGCCGCTGCGGCTCCGATGGTGCAGAACGGCTGCTCCACGGTGCCCGGGTACTGGTCGGAGCAGTTGGCGGGGGGATTCTGCCGGACGTAGAGCGTCGACGGAGCGGCCGCCTGGGCGGGCAGCGCGGTGCCCACCAGGGTGCCACTGGTCAGTAAGGCGGTCGCGAGACCGGCGAAGAAGGATTTGCGCATGCTGGCCTCGAGAAGGAGGAGGATCCGGCGACGCCGGAGGTCAGATAGGGGCGATTCTGCATGATCGACAAGTGCGGTGCTGACCTGGGTGACAAAACGGCCTCCCCGTCTCGTGACCGTCCGCCCGACCGCCTCCGTCACCGTCTGACAAGCTGCGCTGAGTCGTACGCGGCGACGCCCGCCAGACCGTGCGGTCTGGCGGGCGTCGAGGTGGTGATCCGGCTCAGCCGAGGGTGAACTTCTCCCAGGTGCTGACGGCCGGGCCGTTGGCGATCAGTGGCTTGCTGCCCGCGCCGTCGGCGCTGACGTACTTGTTGTTGATGCCGGCCTTGAAGCTGACCGTGCCGTCGCTGTTGCGGACCATGGTGAACTTCTCCCAGGTGCTGACGGCCGGGCCGTTGGCGATCAGCGGCTTGGTGCCCGCGCCGTCGGCGGACACGAAACGGCTGTTGGCGCGGGCGAAGAGGGCGATCTGACCACTACCGAGGTCGGCAATGTCGAACCGCTCCCAGCTGCCGACAGTCGCCGCGCTCGCGATCAGCGGCTTCACACCGGCACCGTCGGCTATCACGTAGCGGCCGTTCACGCTGGCCTTCAGCGACCTGTTCGCGTCGGCGACCGGCACCTGGGCGAACTTCTCCGAGGCGCTGATGGTGGACCGGCTGGCGCTCATCGAGACGGCGCCGCTGGCGTCGGCGGTGACGTACAGGTTGTTGCTGGCCTTGAGGCTGACGGTGCCGTCACTGTTGCGAACGACAGTGAACTTCTCCGGCGTGCCGACCACCTGGCCCGCGGCGTTCAGGGACTCGTTGGCCGACTGCGTGACGTAGCGGCCGTTGGACCGCGCGACGAGGGCCACCTGGCCGTTGCCGGCGTCCGCCAGGTCGTACTGCGCGGCGGCGGTCAGCCCGGCCTGGTTCGGCAGGAGAGCCGACGCGGACGTACCCACGTAGCGACGGTTCGACATCGCGAGCAGGCCCACCGAAGCGGTGCGCCGCAGCACGCTGACCTGCTCGGTGCTGCTGCCGCTCAGGCCGTCGGTCCCGGTGGGGCTGACGGTGACGTTGTAGGTGCCCGGCGTGGCGTACTTGTGCGTGGCGATCGGACTGGAGTGGGTGGTGGAGATTCCGTCGCCCCAACTGATCTGGTAATCACGGATCGGGACGAAGCCCGGCGTCGAGGCGGAGGCGTCCACCCTGACCGTGCTCGTGGCGAGGTCCACTGTGGCGTCGAAGGACGACACCGGGGGTTTGATGGATTCGGCAGTGCCACGGTCGGCGTACGTGATCGGGCCCGCGCCGGTGTTCGGCACGGCCGGATCGTCCCGGCGTGGCTTGCCGCTGGTGTCAAGGTCCTGGTAGCCGGGCGCCGTCGAGTTCGCCGAGTCGACGTTCTCCCGGACATCCGACGTGTACCGGTCGTGTGCGGCCTGCCCGGAGACGGTGCGGAACTGGGTGAGACCCATCCTGGTTCCGTTCCACGAGTAGCCGATCGTGGACGTGGAGTGGTGCCAGGTGTTGTTGTAATCGATCACCGTGCCGCTCAGCGCGGCGTCGTAGACCCCGATCTCGACTCCCTCGGGGGCCTGCGGATCGCAGTAGCCCTGGTCGAAGTCGCCGTTGTTGCGGAGCACGTTGTTCTGCACCGATACCTGGGACGACGCCCCGTCGACCCGTACGCCGCCCAGGCACCGGCGCTGGATGTCGTTGTTGGAGATGCCCGTGCCCTTGGCTCCGCGGTTGTGGATGCCGTATCCGATCCCGTCCCTGATCCGGTTGTTGGCGATCACCGTCCCGGCGGCGGCAGGGCCCACCGAGATGGCAGCCTCGGAGAAGCCGCCGACGTCGCCGCCGACAATCGTGTTCTGCGGCCCGTCGATTCGAATGCCCACGCCGTCATTGGTGGCTACGTGCTTCGACTCAGTCGCCACCGCTGAATCGTTGACGATCACCCCGCTGGTGGAGGCATCCATTGTCAGTCCGGCGGCTAGCGCCGTCCCGGTGGCGACGACCTGTTCCAGCATCGTGTTCGTCACGTTGGCGAGTCGGATGGCGGGCGCGGTCGCGACGTTCGCCATCGTGAAATCGCCGCCCGAGATCAAGATGTTCGAGGCGTTACGCAGATCGATGGCGGGGACGTCGGCAGACCCCCTGACGTTGAATTCCTCGATGTAGATGTCGTGCTGACCGTCGATGGCCAGGCCGGCGTTCGGCCCGACGAGCGTCACCGGTGCGCGGGGGTTCCGGGCCTGGAAGGCGATCCCTGCCTCTGGTGTGCCAGAGCTGGTGATGGTGACGCGCTCGGCGTAGGTGCCGCCGTCGACCCAGACCACCCCGGGGGCGGTCACCACGGCGGCTGCGGCACCGATCGTGCAGAACGGCGTGCCGTCGGAGCCGGGCCCCTGGTCGGAGCAGTTCGCGTCGGCCTGCTTGACGTACAGAATCATCACAGGGTCGTCTGCCTGGGCGGGTGCGCCGGTGGCCAGGAGGGTGCCGCCGGTCACCGCGATCGCGGTGAGGCCGGCGAGGGATCTTCTACGCATGCAAGCCCTCTGTCGTGAAATGGGATTCGGCTTCGCCGGAGATCAGATGGAGACCATGATCCGATACCGGCTGGTAGCTGTGCCGCCCCGGGCGACAAAACGGCCACCGGGCCCCACCGGCACCCGCCCTGGCCTGCTGGCCGCACGGGCCGCCGGGTAGGAGAGAATGAGGCACGTGACGACGATCCCCAACGTGCTGGCCAACCGGTACGCCTCGCCCGAACTGGTCGCCCTCTGGTCCCCCGAGGAGAAGGTCCGGATGGAGCGGCGGCTCTGGCTCGCCGTTCTCCGCGCTCAGCGCGACCTGGGAGTGCCGGTGCCGGACGGCGTGGTCGAGGCGTACGAGCGGGTGCTCGACCAGGTCGACCTCGCCTCGATCGCCGAGCGGGAGCGGGTCACCCGGCACGACGTGAAGGCCCGAATCGAGGAGTTCAGCGCGCTCGCCGGGCACGAGCACGTGCACAAGGGGATGACCTCCCGTGACCTCACCGAGAACGTCGAGCAGCTCCAGGTGCGCGCCTCGCTGGAGCTGATCCGTGACCGGGTGGTGGCCACCCTGGCCCGGTTGGCCTGGCTGGCCCACGAGCACTCCGAGCTGGTGATGACCGGCCGGTCGCACAACGTGGCGGCGCAGGCCACCACGTTGGGCAAGCGCTTCGCGTCGGCGGCGGAGGAACTGCTGATCGCGTACGAGCGGCTGGAGGAGCTGATCGCCAGGTACCCGCTGCGGGGGATCAAGGGACCGGTCGGCACGGCCGCCGACCAGCTCGACCTCTTCGACGGTGACGCCGACAAGGTGGCCGAGCTGGAGCGGCGGGTCGCCGAGCACCTGGGCTTCTCCCGGGTGCTGGACAGCGTCGGGCAGGTCTACCCGCGCTCGCTCGACTTCGACGTGCTGGCCGCACTGGCCCAGACGGCCGCCGCGCCGTCGTCGCTGGCCACCACGATCCGGTTGATGGTCGGTCAGGAGCTGGCGACCGAGGGCTTCAAGCCGGGTCAGGTCGGTTCGAGCGCGATGCCGCACAAGATGAACACCCGTTCCTCGGAGCGGGTGAACGGCTTCGCCGTGATCATCCGGGGTTACCTGTCGATGGTCGGCGAGCTGACCGGTGACCAGTGGAACGAGGGGGACGTGTCCTGCTCGGTGGTCCGCCGGGTGGCACTGCCGGACGCGTTCTTCGCCGCCGACGGGCTGTTCCAGACGTTCCTCACCGTGCTCGACGAGTTCGGCTCGTACCCGGCTGTGATCAACCGGGAGCTGGAGCGCTTCCTGCCGTTCCTGGCCACCACGAAGATCCTGGTCGCGGCGGTCCGGCGAGGCGTCGGCCGCGAGGTCGCCCACGAGGTGATCAAGGAGCACGCGGTGGCGGTGGCCCTGGCGATGCGCGAGAAGGGCTCACCGGAGAACGACCTCTTCGAACGCCTGGCGGCGGACGGCCGACTCGGCCTGTCCCGCGCCGACATCGACACCCTGGTCGCCGACCGGAACGCCTTCGTGGGCGCCGCCCAGGCCCAGGTGGCAGCCGTGACGAGGCGCATCACCTCCGTGGTGACCGCCCACCCGACCGCCGCCACCTACAGCCCACCCCCCATCCTCTAACCCCGCCCCACCCGGCCCCTGGCCTCCCGGGGCTGTTGATCATGAAGTTGTTGCCACGACACGCCGATTGGGGTGGCAACAACTTCATGATCAACGAGGCCGAGGGGCCGGGCCCGGTGTGAGGGGTTTGGGGTTATTCGCCGGTTGAGGTTTCGGCTGCGGTGCGGAGGGTCGGGGCGCTGGCGGGTTCGGCGATGCCACCGAGAGATTCGGCGAAGGCCGGGTCGGTGGCGGTCTCCGCCGCGACCGCCGGCTGGTCGGCCGGCATGACCTCGGGCATCTTGGGTACGGCGACCACTGCCGTCCCGTACGCGCAGATCTCCATCCACATCTCGCCGCAGTCCCGGCTGTCGAACCGCATGCCGATCACCGCGTTCGCGCCGATCCGGAGGGCCTCCTCGCCGAGGCGGGTCACCGAGTCGGTGCGCCACCGGGTCAGGTTGTCCGGGGCCATCGGGTCGTACGCGCCACCACGCAGGTTCTTCACACCCTCGCGGTACGGGTTGCGCGTCCTGGCCATTGATGACACCACCTCACCGAGAATCTGGCGGATCTCGTAGCCGGGCAGTTGCTCTGTCGTCACGACCAGCACGTTTCCGATGCTGTCAGGAGTGGCCCGACCCGATCGGGTGCATTGTTCACCTGGTCGGATGCTGCAAAACGGCGCGGCGCGGACGGCCGGCACGTGGCCGACCATCCGCGCCGAGCGGGGCGCTAACCGTCAGACACCGGCCACCGAGGTGATCCAGGCCCGGTTGTACGCGACGCTGCCGTAGTTCTGGATGCTCGACCCGTCGGCGGTGGAGGCGACGCCGACCTGCTGACCGTTGTAGAACTGCGGGCCACCGGAGTCGCCGCGCCACGCGTTGCCGTTGATCCTGGTGCTGCGGATCGCCTGGCCGCCGTACGCGTCGGTGACGCCGTTGCTGGTCACCCGGACGGTGGCGGTCTTCAGCTGGGTGGACGCCGAGCAGCCGCTGTAGCAGGTCATGCCCCAGCCGTAGATCGAGTTCGTCGAGTTGATCGGCGGGTTGCTACTGGCCAGGCTCACCGCGGAGGTGCTGACGGTGCTGGAGAGCCGCATGAGCGCGAGGTCGTAGCGGGTGTAGGTGGCGCTGACCGAGCGGGTGACCCCGCCGGAGGTGCGGTTCACGCTTCCGACGCGTACCGACATCGTGCCGCTGATGCAGTGCCGGGCGGTGAGCACCCACTGCGCGGCGATGACGCTGCCGGAGCAGGTGAACGAGCCGTTGCTGAGCACCGCGGCGGCCCAGGGCGCGGACGAGACGGTCTCGCCGCCGATGATGGGTTGCGGGCCGGCGGGGGCGGCGGACGCGGCGGACGTGACGCCGAGGGCGCCGACCAGCGCGGTGCTGAGTACGGCGAGCAGGGGGCGGATGCGCATCGGTTGGACTCCTTGGACGGGGCGGGCCCGGGGTCGCCGGGTGCGGGTGGCGCCGGACGGCGGGGGTTCCCGACGCCAGCGAATCGACTTACGTCGATGTACTGTAGGGCGCGACGCGATCGTTATCAAGGAGGTGATCGAGGTTGCCCAATGTAACGATTCGGCCACCCGCTGCGCCGTATATGTCCTGCTAGGGCCACCTGTAGCGTCTGACGTGTCACCCTGAGCGTCAGTAATGTCGATCACTGCCTGAGCGGCACCCGGCCGGTGCGTCCGCGGCGATATCTGCCAGGTACGCTGGCTGCGCTCGCCCATTTGTGGGTCGGCACCCAACTGCGTACACAGTCAGGAGTGCCCAGTGCCTCGCGTCGTCGTCGACGTCATGCTCAAGCCCGAGATCCTTGATCCGCAGGGCCAGGCCGTCGCAAACGCGCTGCCCCGGCTCGGCGTCAGTGATGTCGCCTCGGTTCGGATCGGCAGGCGCATCGAGATCGAGTTCACCGGTGAACCGGACCTGGACCGCGCCCGGGAGATTGCCGACAAGCTGCTCGCCAACCCCGTCATCGAGGACTTCACCGTCCGCGTGGTCGAGGCCGACGAGACCGCGGACGCCCGCTCGTGACCGCCCGGGTCGGTGTCGTCACCTTCCCCGGCTCGCTCGACGACGGGGACGCGGCCCGGGCTGTCCGGATCGCCGGCGCCGAGCCGGTCCGGCTCTGGCACGGCGACCCGGATCTGCACGGCGTCGACGCCGTCGTCCTGCCCGGTGGGTTCTCCTACGGTGACTACCTGCGGTGCGGTGCCATCGCCCGGTTCGCCCCGGTGATGGAGACGATCGTGGACGCCGCCCAGGGTGGTCTGCCGGTGCTCGGCATCTGCAACGGCTTCCAGATCCTCTGCGAGGCGCACCTGCTACCCGGCGCGCTCACCCGCAACCAGCACCTGCACTTCCGCAACCGGGACCAGGTCCTGCGCATCGAGTCGGCCGGGACGGCGTGGACCAACGCGTTTCAGCCCGGCCAGGAGGTGCTCATCCCGGTCAAGAACGGCGAGGGCTGCTACGTCGCGGACACCGCGACGCTGGACCAGCTCGAAGCCGAGGGCCGGGTGGTCGCCCGCTACCTCGGCGGCAACCCCAACGGCTCCCAGCGGGACATCGCCGCGATCACCAACGCCGCCGGCAACGTGGTCGGCATCATGCCGCACCCCGAGCACGCCGTAGAGGCGCTCACCGGCCCTTCGCTGGACGGCCTCGGCTTCTTCACGTCGGTCCTCAAGCACCTGGTCGGGGCGCCGGCATGAGTGCGAGGAGCGGCTTCGGCGGGCACCAGCGCAGCGAGGAGAGGTCATGACCACCCATCCGGATCCGGTACGGGACACGCCGGAGGCGTACTCCGCCCCGGCGCAGCCGGCCGAGCCGAGCCCCGCGCAGCCGGCCGCACCGGCGACCGCTCCCGCCCAGCCGGCCGCCGCCGTCTGGGCCGAGGGCGTCGACACCGTGCCGCGCGCCGGTGGCACCCCGGGCGAGCTTCAGCCGTACACCGAGCTTGGTCTGCGCGACGACGAGTACGACCGGATCCGGCAGATCCTCGGCCGCCGGCCCACCCAGTCCGAGCTGGCGATGTACTCGATCATGTGGAGCGAGCACTGCTCCTACAAGTCGAGCAAGGTGCACCTGCGCCAGTTCGGCGAGAAGGCCCCGCAGAGCGACCGGCTGCTGGCCGGCATCGGTGAGAACGCCGGTGTCGTGCAGATCTCCGACGAGCTGGCGGTGACCTTCAAGGTCGAGTCGCACAACCACCCGAGCTTCGTCGAGCCGTACCAGGGCGCGGCGACCGGCGTCGGTGGCATCGTCCGGGACATCCTCGCCATGGGCGCCCGCCCGGTCGCGGTGATGGACCCGCTGCGCTTCGGGGCCGCGGACCACCCGGACACCGCCCGGGTGCTCACCGGCGTGGTCGCCGGCGTCGGCGGCTACGGCAACTGCCTGGGCCTGCCCAACATCGGTGGTGAGCTGGTCTTCGACCCCTCCTACCAGGGCAACCCGCTGCTCAACGCGCTCTGCCTGGGCGTGCTGCCGGTCAACCGGTTGCAAAACAAGGCCGCAGCCGGTCCGGGCAACGTTGTCGTTCTGATGGGTGCCAAGACCGGCCGCGACGGCATCGGCGGCGTGTCGGTGCTGGCCAGCGCGACCTTCGACGAGGGCAGCGAGGCACGTCGACCCGCTGTGCAGGTCGGCGACCCGTTCACCGAGAAGCTGCTGATCGAGGCGTGCCTCGAGCTGTACGACGGCCAGCTGGTCGTCGGCATCCAGGACCTCGGCGGCGCCGGCCTGACCTGCGCGCTCACCGAGACCGCCGCCGCGGCCGGCACCGGCATGCGGGTCTGGCTGGAGCGGGTGCCGCTGCGCGAGCCCTCGATGGACCCGCACGAGATCCTGGCCAGCGAGTCGCAGGAGCGGATGCTGCTGGTCGTCGAGCCGGAGAAGCTCGACGCGGTGCTCAAGACCTGCGAGAAGTGGGGCGTTCTCGCCACCGCGATCGGTGAGGTCACCGCACCGGAGCCGGACGGCCGCCCGGGTCGACTGCTGATCACCTGGCAGGACCACCTGGTGGTCGACGTGCCGCCGGGTTCGCTCGTCGACGACGGCCCGGTCTACGCCCGGCCGATGCGTGAGCCGGCCGACCTGATCCTGCTCCAGGCCGACCGGGCCGAGACGCTGCCCCGCCCGGCCGACCCGGACGCGCTGCGGGAGACCCTGCTGCGCATGATCGCGTCGCCCAACCTGGCCGACAAGACCTGGGTCACCGAGCAGTACGACCGCTACGTGCTGGGCAACACCGTGCTCGCCCAGCCGGAGGACGGCGGCGTGATCCGGATCGACGAGCGGACCGGTCTCGGTGTGGCGCTGTCGGTGGACGGCAACGGCCGGTACACCCGACTGGACCCGTACAACGGCACCAAGCTGGCCCTGGCCGAGGCGTACCGGAACGTCGCGGTGACCGGCGCGAAGCCGATCGCCGTGACCAACTGCCTCAACTTCGGCTCCCCGGAAGACCCGGGTGTGATGTGGCAGTTCGCCGAGGCCGTCCGCGGCCTGGCGGACGGCTGCCTGGAGCTGGGGATCCCGGTGACCGGCGGCAACGTCAGCTTCTACAACCAGACCGGCGCGGCGGCCATCCACCCGACCCCGGTTGTCGGTGTGCTGGGTGTGCTGGACAACGTCGCGGACCGGGTGCCGATGGGCTTCGCGCCCCGCCCCGGCGGCGACCACGACCAGCTCTACCTGCTCGGCGAGACGAACGTGGAGCTGTCCGGCTCGGAGTGGGCCTGGGTGACGCACGAGCACCTCGGTGGCATTCCGCCGCAGGTCGACCTGCTCCGCGAGAAGGCGCTCGCCGAGCTGCTGGCCGAGGCGGCCCGGGTGGGTCACCTCAGCTCGGCACACGACCTCTCCGACGGTGGCCTCGCCCAGAGCCTGGTCGAGTCCTGCCTGCGTCGCGGCGTCGGTGCCCGGGTCGCGGTGCCGGAGCAGTTCGCCGGGGGCTCGATGCCGTTCGTCTACCTGTTCAGCGAGTCCGCCACGCGGGCGCTGGTCTCGGTGCCGCGCGGCCACGACAAGGCGTTCGCGGCGCTCTGCGCCGAGCGGGGCGTGCCGTTCGAGCTGATCGGCGTCACCGACCCGTCCGGCGGGGTGCTCGAGGTGCACGGGCAGTTCCGGATCGGCCTGGACGAGCTGCGTACCGCGCACACCGAGACGTTGCCGCGCCTCTTCGGGGGTACGGCGGCCGTCGAGGTGCCCGCGCCGGCCGCCGGCGTGGCGGGTGCGGTCGAGGCCGTTCCGCTGCCGGGCGAGCCGGCCGAGCCGGTCGACGCGGCCGAGGTGGTCTCCGAGCCGATCGCATCCTCGGGTCCGTCTCCGGAGACCGGCGCGGTCGAGCCGACCGGGTCGCAGCAGCCGGGCGAGGTGTCCGAGTCTGACTCTGGTGTCACCGAACCGTCGCCTGACGAGCGCTGAGGCGTTGACGGCCGCCGTCCACGGCCAACCCGGATCGGGTGCCCGGTTCGACTGGGGGCTGACCGGTGCGGCCGAACTCGGCCGGGTCTGCGCGGCGCTGGTGGTGGTGGACGTTCTCTCGTTCACCACCGCCGTGGAGGTGGCGGTCGCCCGGGGGATGCGGGTGCACCCGTTCCCCTGGGGTGAGCAGGCGGCCGAGTACGCCGTCCGGGTGGGTGCGACCGCCGCGGTCGGGCGACGGCAGACGACCGCGGACCATCCGTGGTCGCTCTCGCCCGCCGCGCTGAGCAGCGCACCGGTGGTGGCTGACCTTGTGCTGCCCTCCCCGAACGGCTCGGCCATCAGCGCCGCCGCCAGCGCCACCGGCCTGCCGGTGGTCGCGGCGTGCCTGCGCAACGCGCGCGCCGTCGGGCAATGGCTGCGCCGCCAGGGGTACGGCACGCTCGACGCCCCGATCGGCGTGATCGCCTCGGGGGAACAGTGGCCGGACGGGTCGCTGCGACCGTCGGTGGAGGACCAACTCGGTGCCGCCTCGGTGCTGGACGCCCTCTCCGGTGTGCCCGGTGGGCTCTCGGTGGAGGCGGCCATGGCGCTCGCCGCGCTGGCGAGCACTCCGGATCTGCCCGCCGCGGTGCGCGGCAGCGTCTCCGGACGGGAGTTGACCGAGAGCGGCTTCGCCGCGGACGTGGACGTCGCCGTCCGGATCGGCGTGTCCGACGTCGTGCCGGTGCTCCGTCAGGGCGTCTTCTCCGCCGCCTGACCGCGCTGGCTCCGCGCCGGACCGCGCCTGGTCTGCGCTGACCGCGCCGGACCGCGCCTGGTCTGCGCTGACCGCGCCGGACCGCGCCTGGTGCCGCTGACCGGGCGCTGTGATCAACTCGGCTTCCCGGAGGTCGCGGTGTCGCGGTCTTCGGGATGGCCCGACTTCACTGATCACGAGTGGGTCTTGCAGCGAAAACGGCCACCCGGATCTCCGGGTGGCCGTTTTCGCCGTGCTGTGGTGGGGGTCAGTCGTCCAGCCAGTCGAGGCGGCGACCGCCGCGCTCGGTCGGCGGCGGGGTGTCCGGTCGGTTCCGCCCGGCGGGCTGGCCGTAGCCGCCCTGGTCGTAGCCCCGGTCGTCGTAGCCGCCGCGCTGCTGCGGGGGCTCCTGACCGTAGTTGCCGCCCTGGTCGTAGCCACCGGCGGGCTGGCCGTAGCCGCCCTGGTCGTAGCCCCGGTCGTCGTAGCCGCCGCGCTGCTGCGGGGGCTCCTGACCGTAGTTGCCGCCCTGGTCGTAGCCACCGGCCGGTTGGCCGTAGCCGCCCTGGTCGTACCCGCCAGCCTCGGGAGCGCCGTACCCTGCGGTCGGCTCGGCGGCGCGACCACCGTACGGGGCGGTGTCGGACTGGCCGTACCCCTGCCCCTGCTCGGGCTGGTAGACGCCGGTGGCGTACGGGTCGGCCGGGGCCGGGTACTGGGTGCTGTCGCCGGTGTAACGGCCGGTCGGCTCGTCGAACCGCTCGCCGTAGCCCGCTGCGCCAGCGGGAGCCGGCGGGTAGGCCGCGGTGCCGCCCGGGGCGTCGTAATCACGACCGCCGTAGCCGCCACCGGAGGCAGGGGCGTTCCCGTAGCCGGCACCGGAGGCCGGAGCATTGCCGTAACCGGCCGCACCGGCGCCGTAACCGCCCTCGGCGCCGGCCGGGGAGCCGTAGCCGCCACCGGAGGCGGGGGCATTGCCGTAGCCGCCGGCACCGTACCCGGCGGACGCCGGCTCCTCGCCGTAGCCCGCGCCACCCCAACCCTGCTGGCCCGCGCCGCCGTAAGGCTGGGCAGGCGCGCCGTACGGGTCCGGCGGAACATCGTCGACCACCGGGCGGTGCATCATCGTCGGCGCCTCGCTGAGCGCCGCGCCGCCGACCATCGTCGGATCCGCTCCACCGCCGGGCCGACCGCCGACCACGCGGGTCTGGTCGTCCGGACCGCGGAAACCGCCCCGTGCGGGAGGCACCACACCGCCGCCGCCGGCAGCCGCCGGAGCGTCGTCGTCGTCGCCGTTCTCCCGGCGCTTCATCCAGAGCAGCACGATCGTGCCGACACCGGCGGCGACCAGAAGACCACCGAGCAGAATGATCAGGTACGAGCCGAAGCCCCCGCCGTCGTCCTCGCTGTTCGCGGCGTTCGCCGGAGCACCCTGGCTGGCCTCCTCGGTGGGCTCCTCCTCGGTGCCCTCCTCGGTCACCTCGTCGGTGGGAGTGGCCTCGGGGGTGGCGGACGGCGTGGCGCTGGGCGTCGTCTCGGCCTTGATCGCGAGGCTGAGCCGCTGACCGGTGATGGCTTGCCCGGCGCTGGCGTTCAGAGACTTGAACGCCTTGATGTTGTCGAACGACGCGCCCAGGTCGATCCGTCCGGGTGCGATCGGGTTCTGGGTGGTGCCGGTGAAGCGGAAGTTGCCACTGCCATCGCTGGTGGCGTCGTAGCGGTGCCCGGCGGTGTCCTGGAGGACCACGAACGCGTTCGGCACGGCCTTGCCGTCGCCCTGCGCGACCACCTTGCCGGAGACCGACCGCACGGTCTGGTTCTGCGGCGGCGGCGGAGCGGCCTTGCCCTTCACCGTCAGCGAGACGGTGGCGGTGTCCGGGCCTGACTCGGCCTCGACGGCCACCGTGATGGTCGCGGTCGCGTCGCCGGCGTTGTCGTTCGCCGCGATCTTGACCAGCTGTGACCGCGGCTGGTTGCCCAGGCCGGAGAACTCGACCTCACCACAACCGCTGGCGCACCGAACACCCGATGGCAGGCCGGCGAGGCTGATCGTCGCCTTGTCGTCACCGTTACCCGGCGTGACGCTCACGGTGATCGTGGCGTCGCTGCCGGCGTTTACGGTGATCGAGCCGGGGGAAACGTTGACCTCTGCGGCCATGGCTGGTGTGGCGGGGACGGCGAGCAGAGCGCCGGCAACCAGCGCTACGACCACACCGGCCCGCTGCTTCCAGGCACGTCGGTGTGTTGACACGTCCACCGCCTTCCGGGCTGACTTCCCTCTGACCGGCGGGGCGCCGGGCCGGGGATCATCACGGTACGAATACGCCGTCGGCAACTATGCCTTGTCCGACTGCATGAGCGCGACCCAGGGCCAGCGTCGCGTGTCTGGCCTGGGGGTCGTATCGTCCCGTCGTGTCCTCTCCGCACAGTAAGTCCGCAGCCGTCGCGGCCGCGTTGTCGGCGCTCGACGAGGGGCGTACACCCGAACGGCCGGTGTTCCGAGAGGCGGTCCGGTCGTTGTTGGCCGTCCTCGCGGAGCGCGCCCCCGGCCGATCGGTGGAGGTGCGCGTTCCACCATACGGGGCGATCCAGTGCGTACCGGGGCCTCGACACACCAGGGGAAATCCACCAAACGTGGTCGAGATGGCCCCGAACACCTGGTTGGAGCTGGCGACCGGCAGGGTCGCCTGGGTGGAGGCGGTCGCCGATGGGCGTGTCCAGATGAGCGGCAACCGCGCGGACCTCTCGGCGTATCTGCCCCTCTAGTTGTCCCGATGTCCACCCACCGTGACGCTGAGCAGCGAAACCATGACTTTCTGTATTGACGTTGATTCGCGTACACTGTCAGGCGATGACAGTGGTCCCGGCAGGGGAGAGTGGATCCGCCCGTGATCCCCGCCCGGCCGGTCCAGACCAGCATGAGGGAGCGGTAGGTGCCCCGAGGCGACGGCCGGCTGAGCCACGACCTTGATCCCCAACGACCTGGCCCCCAGGATGCCTGCGGCGTCTTCGGCGTGTGGGCCCCCGGCGAAGAGGTCGCCAATCTGACCTACTTCGGCCTCTACGCCCTACAGCACCGCGGCCAGGAGGCGGCGGGCATCGCGGTGAGTGATGGCTCCGGCGTGGTGGTCTACAAGGACCTCGGCCTGGTGGCGCAGGTCTTCGACGAGCCCACCCTGGCCAGCCTGCGTGGTCACCTGGCGATCGGGCACGCCCGATACTCCACCACCGGCGCGTCCAACTGGGAGAACGCCCAGCCGACGATCCGGTCGACGACCTCCGGCACGACCATCGCGCTGGCCCACAACGGCAACCTGGTCAACGCGGCCGAGCTGGAGAAGGAGGTCGCCGAGCGCGGCCTCATCGCGGACGGCTCGACGAACGACACCTCCCTGGTGACGATGCTGCTCGCCAGCCGACCGGACCTGTCGGTCGAGGCCGCCGCGCTGGAGGTGCTGCCGCAGCTGCGCGGCGCGTTCAGCTTCGTCTTCATGGACGAGTCGACCCTCTACGCGGCCCGCGATCCGCACGGCGTCCGCCCGCTGGTGCTCGGCCGCCTCGAGCGCGGCTGGGTCGTCGCCAGCGAGACGGCCGCCCTGGACATCGTCGGCGCCAGCGTGGTCCGCGAGGTCGAGCCGGGCGAGCTGATCGCGATCGACGAGAACGGGCTGCGCTCCACCCGGTTCGCCGCGCCGGAGCCGAAGGGCTGCCTCTTCGAGTACGTCTACATCGCCCGCCCGGACGCCACGATCGCCGGGCGCAACATCCACTCGGCGCGGGTGCAGATCGGCCGGCAGTTGGCCAAGGAGCACCCGGTCGACGCCGACCTGGTGATCCCGGTGCCCGAGTCGGGCACCCCGGCCGCCATCGGGTACGCGGAGGCGTCCGGCATCACGTACGGCGCCGGCCTGATGAAGAACCCGTACGTGGGTCGCACCTTCATCCAGCCGTCGCAGACCCTGCGTCAGCTCGGCATCCGGCTCAAGCTCAACCCGCTGCGGGAGAACGTCCGCGGCAAGCGGCTGGTGGTGGTGGACGACTCGATCGTGCGCGGCAACACCCAGCGCGCCATCGTGCGGATGCTGCGTGAGGCGGGGGCGCTGGAGGTGCACGTCCGGATCTCCTCCCCGCCGGTCAGCTGGCCGTGCTTCTACGGCATCGACTTCGCCACCCGGGCGGAGCTGCTGGCCAACGGGTTGGACAACGACGGCATCCGGCGCTCCATCGGCGCCGACACGCTGGGTTACGTTTCCCTTCCCGGCCTGATCGCCGCGACCGAGCAGCCGAAGACCAGGTTGTGTCGGGCGTGTTTCGATGGGGAGTACCCGATCGAGTTGCCAGCCGGCAACCTGATCGGCAAGCACGTGCTCGAAGGGGTGGGTCGACGCGTCGCCAACTCGACGGCGGAGGCCCCGCACACCAATGGCTCGTCCGTCGCCACTCCGGGTGGCGTTACCGCAAACCGCCCGTAGCACCAACCGGCGCGGCCCGGCTACCGCCGGCGGCACCGAGAACCAAAGGGGAGAACCGTGACGCACGTGTCCGAGCGCAGCGGCGCAGGAAGCAGCCCGACCGGCGCCGGCGGCGACCGCCAGCCGTGGACGGGCGGTGCTGGCCGCCAGGCGCGCAAACGCTCGGTCTCGTACGCCGACGCCGGTGTCTCCATCGACGCGGGTGACCGCGCGGTGGAGCTGCTCAAGTCGAAGGTGCGGCAGACCCGCCGTCCCGAGGTGCTCGGTGACCTCGGTGGCTTCGCCGGTCTGTTCCGGCTGGACACGAAGAAGTACAAGAGCCCGATCCTGGCGTCCTCCACCGACGGGGTGGGCACCAAGCTGGTGATCGCCCAGCAGATGGACATTCACGACACGGTCGGCATCGACCTCGTCGCGATGGTCGTCGACGACCTGGTGGCCTGCGGCGCCGAGCCGCTGTTCCTGCTCGACTACATCGCCACCGGCGAGGTCGTGCCGGACAAGGTCGCCGAGATCGGCGCGGGTATCGCCGACGGCTGCCGCTACGCCGGCTGCGCGCTGCTGGGCGGGGAGACCGCCGAGCACCCCGGCGTCCTGCGTCCGGACGAGTACGACATCTCCGCGACCGGTGTGGGCGTGGTCGAGGAAGCCGACATCCTGAGCCCCGAGCGGGTCGAGGTGGGCGACGTGGTGATCGCCATGCGCTCCTCCGGCCTGCACTCCAACGGGTACTCCCTGGTCCGGCACGTGCTGCTGGGCGCGGCACGGATGCGTCTGGACATCGTGATCGACGACTTCGGTCGGCAGCGGACCCTCGGCGAGGAGCTGCTCACGCCGACCAAGATCTACGCCAAGGACTGCCTCAAGCTGATCGCCGAGGCCGAGGTGCGGGCGCTGTCCCACATCACCGGTGGCGGCATCCCCGGCAACCTGGTCCGGGTGCTGCCCGAGCACGTCGACGCGGTGGTCAACCGGTCCACCTGGAAGCCGCAGCCGATCTTCGACCTGATTCAGACGAAGGGTCGGATCGACGACCACGACATGGAGTCGACCTTCAACATGGGCGTCGGCATGTTCGCGATCGTCTCGGCCGAGGACGCCGACCGGGCGCTGGCCACCCTGACCGGCCGCGGCGTCGAGGCGTGGCAGGCCGGCGAGATCATCGAAGGCACCGGCAACGTGCAGATGGTCGGTCAGCACACCCGAGGATGATCACCCTCCGGTGATCGTACGGGCACCTGATCAGGGCTTCACCCGAGTGGCCATTGCCGCCTAGCCTGAAGGGCACCCTTCAGAGCCGGCGGAGGAGGGCGATGGCTGCTCGGGGACAGTCGTTCAGCGGGATGCGCGGCCTTGCCGCCGTCCCGTCGTACGTCGTCATGCAGCCCACCACCCTCTGCAACCTCGACTGCGCGTACTGCTACCTGCCGTTTCGTGCCGTCGACCGCCGGATGCCGGTGGCGGTGGCCGAGGCGGTCGCGGCCGCGGTCGATCCGTGGGCGGCGGCTGGTCGGTTCTCCGTCGTGTGGCATGGCGGTGAGCCCCTGGCCGCCGGTCGAGAGCACCTGGGCGATCTGATCGCCCCGTTCGGGCCGGCGGTCGAGCACCACGTGCAGACCAACGCCACCCTCATCGACGACGACTGGTGCGATTTCTTCGCCCGGCACGAGATGCGGGTGAGCGTGAGCGTCGACGGGCCCCGGGCGCGTAACGGCGACCGGGTCAACCGGGGCAGTCAGCCGGCGTACGACCGGATTCTGCACGGCATCTCGGTGCTGCGCCGGCGCGGTCTGCCGTTCTCCGCGCTGGCCGTGGTGTCCCGGCCCGAGCCGGGGCTCGCCACCGAGCTGTACGACTACTTCCTCGAGCTGGGCTGCGACGTGCTGGGCATCAACATCGAGGAGACCGAGGGGGTCAACACCCGCGACAACCGCCACGACGCGTCGGCGGTGGCCGCGTTCTGGGCGGAGTTGGTCGGAGCGTGGCGCCGGGAGCCCCGGATCCACCTCCGCGAGATCGAGTGGTCGTTGCGGTACGCCGCGGCGGTGTTGGACAACTCGGCGGACGGGGTGCTGCCCCGCCACCTGGACCCGATCCCGACGATCGGTCACGACGGCTCGGTGATCGTGCTCTCCCCGGAGTTGGCCGGGTTCAGCGATCCCCGCTACGGCGACTTCAGCAGCGGCAACGTGCTGACGACCCCGTTGGCACAGATCCTCGCCGACGCGTCGGCGACGCCGTGGGTGGGGGAGTTCCTGGCCGGGGTGGAGGCGTGTCGGGCGTCGTGCCCGTACTTCGGCTTCTGCGGTGGTGGCCATGCCGCCAACCGTTACTTCGAACTGGGGCGTTTTGACGGTACGGAGACCGAGCACTGCCGCAACAGCAAGATCCGCCTATTGGAGGGAGTGTTGAAGCATGCCCGAGACCACCAGTCACCGGCGGCCTGAGCGCGAAGCGGACGACGGCGTCACCGAACGGGTGCGGGACGCGGCTCCCGCGCTCGTCGCACTGCTCCAGGAGGCCGAGGACGCACGACTGCTGCGTTCGGAGGTGTCGGGCGGGGAAGGATCCAGCGCGGTCTGCGCCTGGAACCACTTCGAGAACATCCCGACGTTCTACAACTGGAACAATCGCCCGCGCTGAGGGAGCCGTTGTCAGGGGCCTGTCGAGCGGCCGGAGTGGATCCGGTCGGGCCAGGCCCCTGATCGTCGGCGACTGCACCTGCACGGGACGTGCGTGAGCACGCGGGGGTTACCGCGTGCTCAGCTGCGTCGAGAGGTCAGCGGGTCGGACGGACCCAGGGATCTGGGTCGTCGTCAGCGTGATCCTCATCATCATCGCCGACGGACTCTTTAGAGTCGTCGTCGAAGTGGTGCTCAGACTTACCAGCACCCGCCAGTTCGCGCTGCAAAGCGGTGAGGTCGGTGTTCGGGGAGTGGTACTTCAACTCCCGCGCCACCTTAGTCTGCTTGGCCTTAGCACGGCCGCGCCCCATGGCTCGACCCCCTCGCACAGAATGCGGGGCAGCCCGAAGGCGGGCCCCGATGACGTCAGGCATCTCTCGTGGCTCTTACGGTACATGGGGATGCCATCGTTCGGCACCTCGGGTTACCGTCAGCCGGCTCTGCGCGTCGCGTCGATCCGACCGTCACCCAGTGTACCGGGTAAGGGGCGGAACGGTTAGCACCCGTGACACCGGACAAACCGCATCAAAAATTGACCCCGGCTCAGCTTACCCAGCGCGGACCGGCATCGGAGCCCGGAGGCGGATCTCGTCGACCCGCCCCCGGGGAGACGCTCAGCGCAGGTGGATCGCGCGCAGCCGGCCGACGTCCGCCATCCGCCGCTCCGCCAGCCGGTCGGCCGCCACCGCCGGGGGCACGCCCTCCGCGTCAGCCAGGTGCAGGATCTCCCGGGTGGTGTCGTAGATGCGGGTCGCCCGCAGCTTCGCCCGGTCGAAGTTGAAGCCCTCGATCTCGTCGGCCACCTGGATCACGCCGCCCGCGTTGACCACGTAGTCCGGGGTGTAGAGGATGCCCCGGTCGGCCAGCAGCTTCTCGATGCCCGGGTGAGCGAGCTGGTTGTTCGCCGCCCCGGTGACCACCTTGGCGCGCAACGCCGGCACGGTGTCGTCGTTCAGGGCGCCACCCAGCGCGCACGGCGCGTACACGTCGATGTCCGCGGCGACCAGCGCGCTGGCGTCGTCGACGAGGGTGACCTCAGGGTGGTTGCTGCGCACCCACGCCAGCGCCTTCGGGTTGACGTCGGTGGCGACAACCTCGGCGCCGTCCTCCAGCAGGTGCCCGGTGAGGTACTTGCCGACCTTGCCCAGCCCGGCCACGCCGACCCGCCGGCCCCGCAGGCTCGGAGTGCCCCACACGTGCTCGGCGGCGGCCCGCATCCCCTGGAAGACACCCCAGGCGGTGAGGATCGACGAGTCACCGGCGCCGCCGTGCTCCACGCTGCGCCCGGTCACGTAGCGGGTCTCCCGGGCCACCACGTCCATGTCCGCCACGTACGTGCCGACGTCACAGGCGGTGTAGTAGCGACCGCCCAGCGACTCCACGAAGCGACCGTACGCGCGCAGGAGCGCCTCGCTCTTGATCTGCTCCGGGTCTCCCCAGATGACGGCCTTGCCGCCGCCCAGGTCCAGCCCGGCGAGCGCGTTCTTGTACGCCATCCCGCGGGACAGGTCCAGCACGTCGGCGAGGGCGTCGTCCTCGCTCGCGTACGGGTAGAAGCGGGTGCCGCCGAGTGCCGGGCCCAGCGCGGTGGAGTAGATCCCGATGATCGCCTTCAGGCCGCTCTGCTTGTCCTGGCAGAACACGACCTGTTCGTGACCGGTCGATACCGGGTCGTCGGTGCTCGCGAATACGCCCATTGTTGGCTCCTACTGTGGTGTGCGTCCTTGTGGGACGCGGACCTGGTGGACCCCGGCGGGGATGCTGCCGGTGTGATCGAGCCTAGTATCGGCCGCCGGGCGGGCGCTCGACGCGCCGCCGCCGTCCCACGGTGCGGCGCGCGTGCTCCGGCCGCTGACCGCGTACGGGCGTGGTTCGTGGGAGGATCGCGCGGTGCCGTCGCTCTTCGCTTCTTACCTGCGCGTGTACGAACCGCTGGCCGCGTTCGATCGGGACCGGCAGAGCTACTGGCGCCGCTACGTCTCGGAGGGGCGCGCGATCGCCCCGGTCGAGGGGCCCGGTCGGCAGCGGACGGCGGTGATCGAGGCGCTCGGCGCCGGCTGGACCCGGCTGCCGGACCTGCCGGAGGAGGCGTACGTCCTGGAGACGGACGACGGCCTGCTGGTCTGCCCGTGGAACCTGCGCATCCGGGTCGCTGAGGCGGCGCTCAGCGCCCGGGACGGGGTGCCCTCGGTGCTCGCCGACGCCTTCGTGCCGCCGGTGCTCGCCGGGCAGGCCAGGGCGGTGGTCGAGGACTGGCGCAGTGGCGCCCGGGTGCTGGAGCACGGGGTGCCGCGGGTGCACGAGCAGATCGCCACCTGGGGCGTACCGCTGCGGTGGTTCGTGCTCTTCGACCCGGCGGAGCGGGACCTGGTCACCCAGCCGGGCCGGCGGGCGTTGCGCTACCGCACCGAGATCTCCAAGGCTCGACGCCGCTCGTCGCGGGCGCTGTCGGTGCTGCGCAAGTCGGTGGGCGAGGCGCCGATCACCGAGGCGGTGGAGGAGGCGGCCCGCTGGCTGGAGGAGTTCCATCCGCGGTCCATGGTCGAGCTGGACTACGGCGGCCTGGTCGACCTGCTCTCCGACGAGACGCTCGCCGCGGACGACTCGCCCGAACTGGTCGCCGGCGGCCTCGCGGGCCTGTCGCGCGGCGAGGCCGAGGAGGCGTCGGCCGCGTACGACAAATTGGTCGCACGGTGGCGCGCGGTGCAGCTGTTGGAGCGGTGCAACTAGGGCATATCGCCTTAGGAGCGCTCCCAAGGTGAGTTGTGCTCGTAGTTGACGCATCACGAACCGTGATCATGAGTCCTAATAAGGTACTTTCTGCCGTGTAAAAGTCGTAAAAATCGGGCATGGTTCATCCGTCCGTCTAGGGACCTTCATCCGTTCGGCCCATGTCGGACATCGGGGACTAGCCGGACCATGGGAGACGCGTCGGCCGGCGGGACCCCGGCCGATGTCTATACATGTGGAGGAGTGACCGATGGCATCGCGAACGCACGAACCAGAGCCGCTACTCACGCCGGCCGAGGTGGCGTCGATGTTCCGGGTCGACCCGAAGACGGTGACCCGGTGGGCCAAGGCTGGCAAGCTCAGTGCCATCCGCACCCTGGGTGGCCACCGTCGGTACCGTGAGTCGGAGGTCAGGGCGCTCTTGCAGGGCCAGATCCCGCAGCAGCGGCAGGGCGACTGAGCGGCAATAGTTCTTCGAAAGGGGCGGTGGATCTCGATCCGCCGCCCCTTTCGTATGCCCCGGCGAGCACGACCCCGACCGCGCGTCGGGCCGCCGGGTCAGCGCCGTGGCTCGGCCAACGTCACCCGGATGCCCACGGTGCCGCCCTCGCCGCGACGCAACCGGCTGCTCAGCAGACTCAGTCGACCGATCACGCGATACTTGTGCTTGAGCAGGTCGCGGATCCGGCCGGTGTCGCCACCTCCGTAGAGCGTCGCGTGAGCTGGCACCTCCGCCCCGTGTGGTCGGCCCCGGACGTCGCACGGGGCGACGGTCACCTCGCCGTTGCGGCGGATCCGCTTCACCTTGCCGGAGTCGGCCCGGGTCCAGACCGCCAACGCCTCGCCGTCGCGCACCGCCCAGACCGGCGTCGGCACCGCCCGACCGTCCTTGCGAAAGGTCGTGAGCAGGATGTACTTCTCGGCCGACAGCCGGTCCAGCATGGTCACGCCGCCAGGATACGGCCGGTACGGGCCACTGAGTGGCCAGATAGCGTGAACGTCGTGACGGTGCAGCCCCAGATCGGTGACGTGGTCGGCGAACTGCTGCGGGACACGCTCGCCGTGGCCACCGGGGTGGGCCCCCGGCCCCTGGTCGGTGGCCGACTACCGCGGCCGGTCATCGAGATCATCGAACGGGACGACGGTCTGATCAACGGCGCCCCGTCCGCCCACTACCTGGACGGGCCGGCGGAGTGGCAGCCGTACGACCACCGCGCGGTGGAGCGGGCGCACGGCGAGACGCTGGACATCGGCACCGGAGCCGGCCGGATCGCGCTGCTGCTCCAGGAGCGCGGCGTACCGGTCACCGGGTTGGACACCTCCGCCGGCGCGCTGGAGGTGAGCCGGCGTCGCGGTGTCCGGCGGCTGGTGCACGGCACCGTCGACACGCACGTCGCCGACGGGTCGCGGTACGACACGTTCCTGCTGCTCGGCAACAACCTCGGGCTGTTCGAGGGACGCGAGCGTGCCCCCGAGTTCCTGGCCGCGCTGGCCGCGCTGGCCCGACCGGGCGCGCAGATCATCGCGCAGGGCACCGACCCGTACGGCACCCGCGACCCGGTGCACACCGGCTACCACGAGCGCAACCGACGACGCGGCCGGTTCGGTGGCCAGCTGCGGCTGCGGCTGCGCTACCGCGAGTTGAGCACCGAGTGGTTCGACTACCTGGTCTGCTCGGCGGACGAGTTCGCCAGCCTGGTGCACGGCACCGGTTGGCGGCTCGCCGATGTGGACGACCGTGACGCCCCCTACTACCTGGCCACCCTGCGCCTCGTCGACTGAACGCCGACGGCCCCCGCTCACCGCCGGGCGGAGAGCGGGGGCCGTCCGTACGTCTCAGACCTGGACGGTCGGGGGGAGCTGCTCGGGCGGCAGGCCGCCGTCGCCGTCGACCACCTCGTCCGGTTGGCCGTCCTCGTCGATGTCGACCATGGTGATGTCCACCTTGCCGTCACCGTCGGTGTCGAACTGGAACAGGTCCGCCTTGCCGTCGCCGTCGGTGTCGACCACCCACACGTCGGTCTTGCCGTCGTTGTTGGTGTCGGCGCGCAGCAGTTCGACCCGCTCGTCGCCTCGGGTCTCCACGGTCTCCCCGTCGGTGACGCTCTCCGGTGCCTGGCTCATGTCGATGCGGTCCTTCCCTCGGTTGACGGGCCGTCATTACCCGATCCGGCGCTCCCCCACGCATGGGCCGGGTCGTCGTGCTGTCTAGGGTCGCACCATGAGCGAGCGGAGCGGGCGGGACACCCGGGCCGGCGCAGCGGGGACCCCGCGCGTCGGCGGGCGGGACAGGGAGGCGTGATGAGCGATCGTTTCGTGGTCGTCGGTGCCGGCACGATGGGGCTTGGCATCGCGTACGTGGCGGCCGACGCCGGGCACGCCGTCGAGTTGGTCGAGGTGAACCCCGAGCGGGGTGCGGCCGCGCTGAACCGGCTCGCCGAGCTGTGGGAGCGGGCGGTGCAGCGCGGGAAGCTGAGCGCCGACGAGGCCGCCACGAACCGGCAGCGGGTGACCCTGCGTCCAACCCTCGCCGAGGTCGTTCCCGCCCCCCAGGTGATCGTGGAGGCGGTGCCGGAGCGCCTCGACCTCAAGCGTGCGGTGCTTCGGGACGCCGCCGCGCTGCGTCCGGCACTGCTGGGCAGCAACACCTCCAGCATCGCCATCGGGGCGCTGGCCGCCGGGCTGGACGCGCCCGAGCGCTTCGTCGGCCTGCACTTCTTCAACCCGGTATGGGCGATGGCGCTGCTGGAGATCGTGGTCGGCCCGGCCACCGCCGAGGAGACCACCGCCGCGGCCGTCGCGCTCGCCGGCCGGCTCGGCAAGGACCCCGTCGTCGTACGCGACATGCCCGGCTTCGCCACCTCCCGGCTCGGGGTCACCCTCGGGCTGGAGGCGATCCGGATGGTCGCCGACGAGGTGGCCGGCCCGGCGGACATCGACAAGGCCATGGTGCTCGGCTACCGGCACCCGATCGGGCCGTTGGAGCTCACCGACCTGGTCGGCCTCGACGTGCGGCTGGACATCGCCCGCACCCTTCAGGCCGCGTACGGGGACCGCTTCGCGCCGCCGCCGCTGCTGGTGGAGATGGTGGCCGCCGGGCGGCTGGGCAAGAAGTCCGGGCAGGGCTTCTACCGCTGGGAAGGCGGGGTCAAGCAGTGAGCGCGAGGAGTGAGCTGGCGAGCCCCGCAGTCGCGAACGGAAGGTGGGCAGAGTGAGCGGGTTGCGGGTCGAGGAGCGGCCGGACCGGCTGGTGGTCACCCTGGACCGTCCGGAGAAGCGCAACGCCATCGACGCCGACCTGATCGCCGAGCTGCACCAGGTCTGCGCCGAGTTGGAGGCCCGCCCTCGCCTGTTGCTGCTCACCGGTGGCGCGTCGGGCATCTTCGCCGGCGGCGCCGACATCGGCCAGCTCCGCGAACGGGGTCGAACAGACGCCCTCGCCGCGATCAACTCGGCCGCCTTCGCCCGCATCCGGGCGCTGCCGATGCCGACCGTGGCGGCCGTCGACGGCCCGGCGTTGGGCGGTGGCGCGGAGCTGGCGTACGCCTGCGATCTGCGGGTGTGCACGTCGCGGGCGGTCTTCGGGCAACCGGAGGTGCGGTTGGGCATCCTGGCCGGCGCCGGCGCGACCCACCGGCTGCCGGCGTTGATCGGCGAGGGCCGGGCCAAGGAGCTGCTCTTCACCGGTCGGCGGGTGGACGCCGCGGAGGCGCTGCGGATCGGCCTGGTGAACCGGGTGGTGGACGAGCCCGGCGAGCTGCTGACGGTGGCGGACGCGTTGCTGGACGAGATCGCCCTGGGCTCACCGTTGGCGGTGCGGCTGACGAAGTTGGCGGTGGACGCGCCGGCCGCCGCGCACCCGCACCTCGACCTGGTCAGCCAGGCGGTGCTCTTCGAGGACGATGAGAAGCACCGCCGGATGACCGAGTTCCTGGAGCGCCGCCGGCCGCGCTGATCCCGCGTACGCGCAAACGGCCGCACCGGCGCGAAGCCGGTGCGGCCGTCGTGGTTTTCGAGCCTGCCTACTGCCGGATCTGCACCCCGGCGTCGGCCAGCCCGCGGATCACCTGGGCGGACTCACCGAAACCGATGATCAGTACGGCGTCCGCGCCGAATTCCTTGATCTCCTTCGCGCCGCCGCTGAAGTCGACCGGAGCGGCCTTCGCGTCGGCCGGCGGCTCGTACGTCAACAGCTTGAGCCGGTCGTTGGCGATACCGGCCTTCTCCAGCTCGTCACGGACGGTGCCCTGCAAACCCTCACCGTAGGAGTCCTTGCGGGCGACGATGACGATCTTCTGTGAGCCGTCGCGGAGGATCACGTCGGCCAGCGCCCGGCCCTGGAGGCTGTCCGGCGGGGCGGTACGGAAGTAGAGGCCCTCGTCTTCGACGTCGGTCAGGCTGCTGTCGGTGTTGGACGGGGAGAAGAGAATCTTCCCGGCCCGCACCACGTCCGGCAGCACCGCCCGGGAGATGCCCGAACCGCCGGCACCGATGATCACGCTGACGCCGTCCGTCACGTGCTTGGCGACCGTCGCCTTGGCCACCGCCGGGTTGGTGCCGTCGTCGCCGTCGAGCCACGTCACCGGCTTGCCGAGTGCGCCACCAGCGGCGTTGATCTCCTTGATCGCCAGCGCTGCGCCGGCGGCCATCGGCGGGTAGGCGATCGAGAGGTCACCGGTCTTCGGCAGCAGGCCGCCCAGGATCAGCGGCTCCTGGTCGGCGGCGGCGTCACCCGGGCGCTGCTTCTTCGGCTTCGGCGGGGCCTTGGTGCTCGCCGCCGACTCGATGCCGGCGCCGACGAACTCGGTCTTGCCGTCGTTGATCTGCTGCCCGTCGAAGGTCAGCGTCGCGTAGCTGGCGGTGGCCGGCTCACCCTTGTCGGTGAAGCCCGCCCGGGTCAGCGACACACCGCGGTACTCGATGTCCTGCCCGTTGCGGGCCAGCGCGAGACAGCTCGCCGGGTCTTCGCAGCGCTGCCCGTCGTTGGTCACGGCGACGATCTGCTTGGTGATGGCGGCCGGGTCGGTGCTCCCGGCCAACTGGGCGGCGAGCACGGCGATCACCACCGCGTCGTACGTCTCGGCGGAGTACACGAAGTCCGTCAGCGCCGGATTGACGGCCCGTAGCCGGCCCTTGAAGTCGTCCGGCAGCGGCACGAGGGGCGTGGTGCCCTTCATCCCGTCGACGAGACTCGCCCGTTCCTTCAACTCCGCTGGATAGGAGTTCAGCATGTTGCCGTCAGTGCCGTAGAGGCGCACCTGTTGGGCGCTGGCCTCTTCGGGCTTGTCATCCCCGCAAGCGCTTGTGGCGAGCAGGATCGTCGCGCAGGCAGCCAGTGTGGCTACCCGCGAGCGGCGTGATACGAACATGGTCGTCCTTCCTCCGGCGAAGGTCCGCTGCGCACATTAGCGTGCCGAGGCCGGCGGCGGGACCGTGGAGGCGGCGTAATGCGCAGGTAGCTCACGTTGAACACCGACAGTGACGGTTGCCGGGGTGCTTGACCGGCCGTCCTACTGTGCGCTGCGTGACGGACCTACCACAGCAGACGTTCGATGACGCGACCGCCGTGCTCCGTTCGGCGCTGACCGGCGATGGAGAAGCGGTGGTGGGAGCCTTCGACGCGGTCGTCGACCGGGCCGGCCTGGACGGCGCGTACGACGTCGCCTGGTGCCTGGCCGCGACGATGCTCGGTGACGCGCCGGCGGCCAGCGGAGCGGCGCTCGACTTTCCGGGGATCGACCAGGCCGGGTACGACACCCGCTGGGTGGCCCGCTTCGTCAGCGCGTACGCGAATCGGGACGAGCCGACCGGTGAGGCGCTGTTCGGCGCGGCGGCCGCCGACGGGCTGCTCCCCGACTGCCTGCTCACCCTCGCCGGTTCGACGATCGCCACCCTGCGCAGCCGCGCGGAGTGACCGCCCGCCGGGTCGCGGCGTCCGTCGGGGGGCGGACGCCGCGACCGTGCGGGTCGCTCAGAACGCGTGGTACGCGATGAGCGGTTCGTACTCGTACCGCAGGTTCTCGAAGCGGACCCGGAAGTTGACGCCGTCCCGGACATTGGTGGCTACCGTGATCCAGCCCGAGTTGGCCGGCAGGTAGGTCCAGTAGTTGCAGGCGCCCGTCTTGTCGACGAAGATCACGCACGCGTCGGTGGCGTACACGCTCGCGTTGCGCACGTTGATGTCGCGGCAGCGCGTCGTGGTGCGGTACTGGCCGGCTGAGCCGCCGTAGCGCCCGGTCTCGAAGTACGACCGGACCGCCCCGCCGTAACAGGTGGCGAGCGGGGCGAACAGGTTCGGCCCGGAGCTGACCGGCGTGGTCGGTGTGGTCGGCTCCGCCTGGGCGGGCATGCCGACGGAGAGCAGAGCGATGGCCGTGGCGACGGCGAGCAGACGAGCGGTCGGGGATGGCATCCGTTCGTTCCTCCAATCATTTGGTCAACAGTCCGTATTGGACTGATCATCTGGCCGTGACGATGATACGTATCGATTGATTGCCGCGCGGCCCCGGTGATGTCCGGCCCGTGTGGTAGCTCTTTAGGCATGTCCGAGGCCATGCTCAGCAAGGTGCGCAAGCTGTTGGCCCAGGCCGAGGACCCGGCCTGCACGCCGGCCGAGTCCGCCGCGTTCACCGCCAAGGCGACCGAGCTGATCGCCCGCTACGGCGTCGACCGGGCGCTGCTCGCCGCCCGGGACCCGACCACCGACCCGGTCGGCGATCGGGTGCTGGACGTCGTCGCCCCGTACGCCCGCGACAAGGTCGGCCTGCTGGCCGCGGTGGCCGAGCCGCTGCGCTGCCGCTGCGTACGCCGTCGACAGGGCAACGGCTTCACCCTGCACCTCTTCGGCTTCGCCAGTGACCTGGAACGGGTCGACCTGCTCTTCACCTCACTGCTCGTGCAGGCGGCCCACGGCCTGGCCGCCACCGAGGTGCCCGCCGACGACCACCCCGCCGCCTTCCGCCGCTCCTGGCTGGCCGGCTTCGCGGAGGTGATTGGAGGCCGGCTCTGGGCAGCAGAGTCGGCGGCGGCCAGCGAGTCGGGCACCCCGTCGGTGGCGCTGGTGCTGGCCGACCGTTCCGACCGGGTGCAGCGCCGGCTCACCGAGGAGTACCCGCGGCTACGGACGGCACCGCCACGTCGGTTGGGCGGCACCGGCTTCGGCGCGGGGGCGGAGGCCGGCGAACGCGCGAACCTCGGTGGTCGGGACCTCGACGGCGCCGCCGCCGGTCGGCGGCTCGGCCGGTGACCCGGTAGGCCGTCAGGCCGCCGTGCTGGGGCGATGGCGCGACACCGTGGCGACGTAGCGGGTGAGCAGCTCGTGCCAGCCGGCCGTGAGCGCCTTGCGGTAACCCTCGGCGGCCTCGCCGTGCCGGTCGAAGTGCCGGTGCTCCAGTTCGAGCCGGGTCTGTTCCGGCCCCTCGGCATGGAACAGCACCTCGACCTCGCTCGCGCGGGCTGGGTCCGGCACCGGTGCCCGGTCGGGGCCGATCTGCCACGCGAAGACCAGTCGGCGGGGCGGATCCCAGGTGAGCACCCGGCCCCAGTCGGCCCGGAAACCGTACGGGCCGATCTCGTAGAGCATTCCCCCGGCCCGGGGCTCCATGCCCAGCTCGGCCAGTGCGGCCGGGCCGGACCAGGTGTATTCGGTGACCCACCAGTCGGTCAGCTCGTCGCTGAAGACCGCGAATGCGTGCTCGGCGGCACCCGGGACGAGAAGGCTGCACCGGAGAGAGAACTGGCCGACGTCCTGCCGGATGTCGGCCGGATCAGTCAATTCCTGTCCCATAGGCCCGGACCATACCGGCTGATGCCTCGGTGTGCAGCTTCGCGCGGTGCCCGGTTCCAGACAGAGGGTCGTCAAGTCGTCACCGACGGGATGCCCGGCCGGAAAGCGGGTAACCGCGCGGACGACCGGGACCTTCGTGCGGGTGGGCGGGAGATCATGAGCGAGAACGCGCAGCAACGAGGGCCGGACCGGACCGTCGACGACGCAGACCCGGACGTCCTGCTCGACGTTCCGAAGGTCACCGTCGACTCCATCCGACTGGCGGTCGACGGCCTGGAGGCCGACCTGTCGCTGCGGGCCCGGGTGGCCAACCTGCTCCAGGTCGACGCCGGCGTACGGGTGCGCCTCAACGGCGGCGAGTTGAACATCGACGGGGTGAACGCCGAGGCGCAGCTACGGGTGCGGTTGGAGCAGTTGACCACGATCCTGGGCCGCGCGCTCGACACGCTCGACCACAACCCACACATCATCGAGATGCTCGCGCGTACCGCCGGCGCCGCCGTCGACGACGTGAACCGCGGCGGCCAGCAGCTGGCCGCAGGAGCAGCGGAGATCAAGGCATCGAGTCGACGCTCGGACGACGTCCGCGACGAGCCGAGCCGGCAGGTCGGCGCGGCCAGCCCGGTGGCCGACCGCGACCGACTGGGCTCCGATCGGACTCGTTCAGGTCGGCCATCGGTCGCTGGCCGGTCGGGTCCCGATCGCCATGGTCTGGAGCAGCCGGAGCTGGATCAGCCTGGGCCTGGTCGGTCGGATGCTGGTCGACCGGATGCGGGTCGGTCCGAGGCTGGTCCGGTCGGCTCGGGACCGGGTGCCGGCGGTCCTGGACCGCGAGCCGGCGGCCCAGGGCCGGCCGACCAGGCGCAGCCGCAGGGCCAACGTGCCGAGGGTCAGCGTTCGAAGGGCCGTGAGTCAGAGGCCGGCCCGCCGGCTGCCCAGGGCTCGGAAGGTCAGCGGCACGAGCGTCCGGGTCGCACCGAAGAGGCCCGCAAGCAGTCGGATGGGTCGGGTCCGAGCCCGTCTTCCGGTGGCGGCGACGGTGGTCTGCCGAGCGCGGCGCAGACCGCAGCCCAGTTCGCCGAGCAGGCGGGGGAGACGCTGCGAGAAGCCGGACGCAGCGTGTGGGAGGCGATCCAGGGCAGCGTGGCCCAGCATCGTCCGCCGGGCCGCCGCGACCACTGACGAGGCACCGGTCCCGGTCGAGCAGGGCGTGTTTCCGACTGGTGGCCACGCGAAGGGCGCCAAGATCCGAGCAATGTCAGGGAAGGTGCTGCCTCAGCCGGTCGGGAGGCCGCACTTTCCCTGATAGTGCGCGGGCTGCCGCTCGCAGGTGTGGTCCGGCGCGTCGCCCGGCCATGCTTTCCCGCAAGATCGTGCTCGATCCTTGATGCAGTGGCCTCGTCCGCAGTCCGAGACCACTCTCTCCTGGATCGAGCACGATCTTGGAGGTGGCGGCGATGTCGCGAGCCGTATAGCGATGCCGGGGTCCCGTTGCGCGTCGCGATGCCGGGGTGAGGCTGACGTCGGCACAGTCGCGCAGCCCGGGTTCGGGGAAATGGCGGAAACAGCAAGATCCCCACCTGCGTATTCGCTGGTGGGGACCTCTGTAGCCCGGCGAAAGGCTATGTGGCCAGGGGCGGGGTCGAACCGCCGACCTTCCGATTTTCAGTCGGACGCTCGTACCAACTGAGCTACCTGGCCCTGTCTCGGCACATGTTACCCGGCAACCGGACGAACCGGCGGCAAGGCAACCTGCTCCGATACGCAGAACGCCGCGCGGGGCGCGGCGTCAGCGCTGCGGTCCTGACGGGACTTGAACCCGCGACCTCCGCCTTGACAGGGCGGCGAGCACTCCAACTGCTCCACAGGACCTAGCTTGTGTTGCTCCGGCTTGCGCCGGCCTTGCTCCGGCTTGCGCCGGTCGTGCCCCCAACGGGATTCGAACCCGTGCTACCGCCTTGAAAGGGCGGCGTCCTGGGCCGCTAGACGATGAGGGCGGCCCCGCCATCATTGCACACTCGCAACTTCAAGCGGACTTGCTCCCATCCGGCCCCGCCGGAGGCTTCGAAAGCATACGTGATGCTCCGTCGGTCGACAAAATCGGTGTCGGCAAGGGCTTAGGGCGGGTCATAACTGCAGGTCAGAGCGGTGCTAGCGGAGTCGGGTGATGCCGAAGCGCTTCTTCAGGTCGGCGATCACCTTCGGGCACGCGGCGAGCGTCGCGGCCCGATTTCCGCCCCCGTCGTGCAGGAGAACGATCGCGCCGGGGCGGCTGGCGGCGTGGATTCGCTTGCCGATCGTGGCCGCGGTCGGCTTGTCCCAGTCCTGCGGGTCGACCGACCAGTGCAGCGGACGCATGCCGAGCTCCTTGGCCACCCTGACCACCTCCGCCGTCCACCGGCCGCCGGGCTGCCGATAGAACGACACCTTCGCGCCCGGAACGGCCTTCTGGATGGCCTTGTTGGTGCGCTCCAGGTCGGCCCGGATCTCGCCGAGGGGTCGACGGGCAAGCTGGAGGTCGTGTTGCCAGCTGTGGTTGCAGAGCTGGTGTCCCTCCCGGACGATCCGCCGGATCAACTCCGGGTGACGCTGTGCCTCGCGACCGACGACGCAGAAGGTCGCTGTCACCTTGGCGGCCTTCAACTGGTCGAGCACCTTGGGCGTCCAGGCCGGGCTGGGCCCGTCGTCGAACGTCAGGGCCACCGGGCGTACGCCGGTGTTGCGCCCCAGGCCGGAGGGGAGCTTGGCCGGCAGCGGCCGCAGTGGCGGCTTGGCCGGCTTGCTGACGCTGGGGTGCGGCGTCGGGGTGGGTGTCTTCGATTCCACCGGCTTCGGCGCGGCGGCGGGCGTGATGGTGCGGTGTGGCTGGGCGCAGCCGGACAGGAGCAGCGCCACGGCGAGGACGGACGCCAGGATGGCGCGGGCTTGCATCTGCTCGCTCCCGGAGGGTCGGGGTAGGCGGACCCGCACGACGGTAGTTCACGCCGCGATTCGGCGACAGTGCGATCAATCACGCCTCGACTGGTCCAGGGAGTCGCGGACGGCGGCGGAGAGCGAGACCGCCTCGGCCAGGTCGACCGGCCGCACCACCCCGGCGGGCAGCGTGTCGGCTCGCCAGCCGGGGCCGGCGGCGAGCACCAGCAACGGGCGCCGGGGGGCAGCGAGCAGCGCGCTGAGTTGGGTCGGGTCGGCGGTGGCCCGGGTATGCGACCAGAGCACCACGGCGGCCGGTCCGGTCCGGTTGACCGCCTCGACGAGAGCGGCCACCGGCACCCGGGCGCCGAGCATCCGGTAGCTGACGCCGGCCTCCGCGAGAGCTGCCGCCAACGCCTCCAGCGGCAGCGTGTGCTGTTCCTCGTCCGAGCAGGAGAGCAGGATCCGGGCCGGCCCGCTGGGGACGTTGGCCCGGCTGGCCGCCGCGAGCGCCTCCGAGACGCAGCGGGACATCAGGTGTTCCACCTCGATCAGGCCGGCGGTGGCGGCGTGCCGTTCGCCGATGCCGGCGAGCACCGGACGCAGCAGGCCCTCCCAGGTGGCCACGACCCCGCTGGTGGCCAGGGCGTGCGCGATCGTCTCGCTGATCGCCGACGGGTCCAGTCGCATGGCGGCGCGGGCCAGGCCGCGGGCTGCCGGACCGGCGCGGCCGACCGGGATGGAGCCGCCGCCGTCCCGGCCGGTCGGGTGGACCCGGGCGGGGGCGACGGTGCCGTTGGGCATCGGGTCGGGTGCCTGGCGGGCCCAGCGGGCCGCCTCGGCGGGGCTCACCCCCTCGGCGGTGAGCCGTCGCATGATTTCGAGACGGGCCAGATCGGTGGGTGTGTACCGGCGGTGGTGGCCGGGGATGTGTTCGCTGGGCCCGAGCCCGTAGCGCTGGTGCCAGGTGCGGAGGGTCGTCACCGCGACCCCCAACCGACGTGCGACGGCGCCCGCGCTCAGCGCCTCATCGACCACCCGACCGCTCCGCCGTGTCGTCCGCCGCCGATCCGGTCGGCATCATGGCCGGGCCGGTCGCGCCCGAGCGGGACTCCGCGGGGCGGAGCAGCCGGTTCACCACCCCGCCCAACCAGGGCGCGTACGACCGGGGGTCGAGCTTCAACTCGGCCTCCAACGCGGCGGGGTCGGCCCACCGCAGCTCGGCGACCTCGTCCGGGTCGGGCAGCAGTGGAGCGCCGGGCAGGAACTCGCCGCGCAGCACGTGGTCGTACTCGAACTCGACCCGACCGGTCGCCGGGTCCTCGGCGTAGTAGACGTAGACGCCGACCTCGGTCAACTCGACCGGGCCCGCGCCCAACTCCTCGCTCAGCCGTCGGTTGGCCGCTTCGGCCAGCGACTCGCCAGGCTGCGGGTGGCCGCAGCAGGAGTTGGCCCAGCGCAGCGGGAACCGGGTCTTGACGGCGGCTCGGCGCTGGAGCAGCACCTGGCCGTCCGGGTCCACCAGCAACACCGAGAAGGCCCGGTGCAGCTGCCCTGGTGGTTGGTGCGCGGCCGCGACGGTCGTCTCGCCGTGGGCCGTGCCGGTCTCGTCGACGAGCTCGACGAGGTGCTTCTCACGGCTGCTCATCGGCCTTCCCCGGTGATCCGGCCGGCGGCGAGCTTGCCGGAGATGAGCACCATCGGTACGCCGACGCCGGGTTGGGTCCCGGAGCCGACGAAGACCACGTTCGACAGGTCGCGGTGCAGGTTGGACGGGCGGAACGGGCCGGTCTGGAAGAGGGTGTGCGCGGCGGCGAACGGGGTGCCGGCGGCCATCCCCTGCTCCTCCCACTCGGCGGGGGTGATCGCCCGGAGCACCTCGACCCCGGCGGCGAAGCCGACGTAGCCGCGCTCCTCCAGGGTGCCGATGAGCTGGTCGGTGTAGCGCTGGGTCAGGTCGCCGCGCCACTCGAACGGTGCCCGGTGCAGGTTGGGCACCGGGGCGAGCACGTAGTAGGTGTGTCGATCCGGCGGGGCCACCGCGGGGTCGGTCCGGCTGGGGTTGGTCACCAGCAGCGACGGATCGGTCATCAGCTCACCCCGTCGGATGACCTCATCGAAGGTGCCCTTCCACGCGCGACCGAAATGGATGTTGTGGTGGGCGATCTTCGCATAGGCCTGTCGGGAGCCGACGTGCAGAACGACGCAGGACGGCGAGTAGGTGAGTCGGCGCTGCGGCGCGGTGGGAAGCAGGTCCCGGTAGGCGACCGGCAGGTCGGGGTTGAGCACCACCACGTCCGCCGGCACCAGGTCGCCGTCGGCGGTGAGCACGCCGGTGGCGCGGCCGTTGACGGTCTCCACCCGGGTCACCGTGGTGTCGTACCGGATCTGTACGCCGTGCTTCTCGGCGGCGCCGGCCATCGCCCTGGAGACCGCGTGGATGCCGCCGCGTGGGAAGTAGACGCCGGCCACCGAGTCGAGGTACGCGATCACCGCGTAGATGGCCAGCGCGTCGTGTGGCGCGAGGCCGGCGTACATCGCCTGGAAGGAGAAGATCCGCTGGGTACGCGGGTCCCGGAAGAACTGGTTGATCTTCGTTTGGAGGCGTCGGAAGGCCCCGCCGCTGAGCAGTTTGAGCAGGTTGCCGGTGATCAGGTCGGTCGGCGCGTCCAGGTTGCGCTCGATGAAGTCGGTGCGCTCCAGCCGCCACAGCTCTCGCGCGTACTCGACGAACCGCAGGTAGCCGTCGGCCTCGCGGGGCCCGCAGACCCGGGAGATCTCGGCCGCCATCCGGGTGGTGTCGGTGAGCACGTCGAGGGTCGAGCCGTCCGGGTAGTACGCCCGGTAGGCGGGGTCGAGCGGGGTCAGGTCCAGCCAGTCGTGCAGCTCCTCGCCGACCGCGCCGAGCGCCTCGGCGATCAGGTCGGGCATGGTGAGCACGGTCGGGCCGGTGTCGAACTCGTAGCCGTCCACGCCGAGGCGTCCGGCCCGCCCGCCGGGCACCGGCTCGCGTTCCAGCACCGTCACCTGTCGACCGCTGCCGGCCAGGTGCAGCGCGCAGGCGAGCCCGCCCAGCCCGGCCCCGACGACCACCACCCGGTCCGTCCGTCCTGTCACCGTCCGCACGTGACCATCTCCTCGCTCAAGTCGCTCATCAGGCCCGCCGGTTGGCAGCGGCGGTGGCCAGCCCGGTCAACGCTGTCCGCGCCGTCTGGTCCACGGGTGCGGCGTCGAGCGCGGCCAGCGCGTCGCTGACCCGCTCGGCGATCATCTGCTCCACCCGGGTCACCGCGCCGGTCTCGGCGACCAGCTCGGCGAGTGTGTCGACCGACCCGTCGGCGGCCCGCTCCAACGCCGCGAGCTGGGCCGGGGTGGCCAGCTCACGGGCCAGCGTGAGCAGCGTGGTCGGCTTGCCGGTGCGCAGGTCGTCCCCGGCCGGCTTGCCGGTGGCCGCCGGGTCGCCGTAGACGCCGAGCAGGTCGTCGCGGAGCTGGAACGCTTCGCCGACAGCCAGGCCATAGCGGGTGTACGCGGAGACCAGCGGGTCGTCGGCGGGCACCCCGGCCAGGCAGGCGCCGAAGAGCAGTGGTCGCTGGACGGTGTAGCTGGCGGTCTTGTAGCGGGCCACCCGCAGCGCCCGGTCGACCGACCAGCTGGCCGGGTCGTTCTCGCCGAGCACGTCGAGATACTGCCCGGCGACCGTCTCGACCCGCATCTGGTCGTAGCAGCGGCGCACCTCGAAGAGCCGGGTCGACGGCACCGAGGCGTGGGCCAGCAACTGGTCGGCCCAGACCATGCAGAGGTCGCCGATGAGCACGGCGACGGCCTCACCGAACCGGCCGGGATCTCCCCGGTGGCCGGCGGCCACGTGCTGTTCGGCGAGCGCGATGTGGGCGGTGGGGCGGCCACGGCGGGTGGTGGACGCGTCCATCACGTCGTCGTGCACCAGCGCGAAGGTGTGCAGCAGTTCGAGCGCGGCCAGCGCGGGCAGCACCGGTGGCAGCGCCGCGGTGCCGCCGACGGCCCCCCGCCAGCCCCAGTAGGCGAACGTGGACCGGATCCGCTTGCCGCCGGTCAGGACGGCTTCCCGCGCGGTGGCGGCGAAGCTGCCCATCGACGCGTCGATCTCGTTGAGGGTGTCGACCTCGGCGGTGAGGAAGATGTCGAGGGTTTCATCGACCGCCGTGACCAGATCGTGGGTATAAGCAGCCAGAACGGCGCGGACCGGATCGTCTCCGTCGCCCGGCCCTGCCGGCGCCACGCGGGTCACGTTGCCCGCAACTGCGTCGTTGGCCATGCGGCTGAGCGTACCCTAGGCTACGAGTTGCGTCGATTGGTGCGTCGATAATGGAGGAGGGCCGGTGGAAACTGATCTCACCGCTGCCTATGACCGGTGCCGTGAGCTGCACAAACGCCATGGCCGCACCTACTATCTCGCCACCCGCCTGCTTCCCGCCTGGAAACGACGACATGTGCACGCGCTCTACGGGTTCACGCGGTACGCGGACGAGATCGTGGACAGCACCGAGGACCTGCCGCCGGCCGAGCGGGCCGCTCTGCTGGACCGCTGGGCCAGCCAGTTCGTGGCCGGTCTGCACGGTGCGCCGGTCGACGACCCCCTGTTGCCGGCGGTGCTGCACACGATCGCCGTCTTCGATCTCGACCGGGACGACTTTGCGTCGTTTCTGAAGAGCATGGCGATGGACCTGACCGTCACCACTTACCCGACCTACGACCACCTGCTCGACTACATGGAAGGCTCGGCCGCGGTCATCGGCACCATGATGCTGCCGATCCTCGGCAGCTCCGACCCGGTGGCAGCGCGGGAGCCAGCCCGGCAACTCGGCTTCGCCTTCCAGCTCACCAACTTCATCCGGGACGTCGCCGAGGACCTCGACCGGGGCCGCACCTACCTGCCGGACGAGGACATGGCCAAGTTCGGGGTCACCCGCGAGGAGTTGGCCGAGGCCCGCGCCCGGGGCCGTGTCACCCCCCGGATCCGCGAGCTGATCGAGTACGAGGTGACCCGCGCCCAGGCGCACTACGCCGCCGCAGCACCGGGCATCACCATGTTGGCGCCCGCCTCGCAGGCCTGCATGCGCACCGCGTACGCCCTCTACGGCGGCATCCTCGACGAGGTGGCCGCGCAGGACTACGACGTCTTCGTCAAGCGGGCCCTGGTGCCGCAGCGGCAACGGATGGCGGTGGCCGCGCGGGCCCTGCTCACCTCGACGGGTACGCCGGTCGTCATCCCCGGGCCGACGATCGAGCCGGAGAGCCGGTGACCGCGAGTACGGCGATCGTGCTCTTCACCCGCGACCTGCGGGTGAACGACCACCCGGCGCTGGCCACCACGTGTGCGGCGTTCGACCGGGTGGTGCCGCTGTACGTGCTCGACCCGGCGCTGGCCGACCTCTCCGCCAACCGCACCCGCTTCCTGCACCAGGCCCTCGCCGACCTGCGCGACCAACTCCGTGAGCGTGGCGGCGACCTGGTGGTCCGGCACGGCGACCCGGTGTCCGAGACGATCCGGCTGGCCGGCGAGGTCGGAGCCACCGCCGTCGCGCTCTCGGCCGACGTCAGCCACTACGCCAGCCGCCGGGAGCGGCGACTACGCGCCGAGTGCGAGCGGCATCGGCTGCACCTGCGCCTGTTTCCCGGGTTGACGGTCGTCGAGCCGGGCGCGTTGCGCCCCGGTGGCGGCGGCGACCACTACCGGGTGTTCAGCCCGTACCACCGGGCCTGGGCGGCCAACCGGTGGCGCGAGGAGCTGGCCCCGCCTGGGCGGATCGCGTTGCCCGACCGGGTACGCGTGGGTCGGTTGCCGGCGTTGCCGACCGGCGACTCGCCCGACGCGGCCATCGGAGGCGAGCGGGTCGCCCGCCAACGGCTCACCGACTGGTTGCCCGAGCTGAACCGGTACGGCGATCAGCACGACGACATGGCCGGCGACGACACCTCCCGGCTCAGCCCTTACCTGCGCTTCGGCTGCGTGTCACCGCTGGCGGTGGCGAACCGCGCCGGCGACCGGTCCGGCCCGTTCGTCCGGCAGCTCTGCTGGCGGGACTTCTACTACCAGGTCACCGCGGCCTTCCCGGAGATCTCGACAGCGGCGTACCGGCGGGGTGCCACCGAGCAGTGGCGCTACGACGACGACGCGTTGGCGGCCTGGGCCGAGGGACGCACCGGGATGCCGATCGTCGACGCCGGGATGCGGCAGATGCTGGCCCAGGGCTGGATGCACAACCGGGCCCGGCTGATCACCGCCGGCTACCTGACCAAGCACCTCGGGCAGGACTGGCGGTCCGGGGTGGCGGTGTTCTTCCGCTGGCTGCTCGACGGGGACGTGGCGAACAACTCCGGCAACTGGCAGTGGGTCGCCGGCACCGGCAACGACACGAAGCCCTACCGGGGGTTCAACCCCGTCCGGCAGGCCGAACGGTACGACCCGGACGGCGACTACGTGCGCCGGTGGGTGCCGGAGTTGGCCGCGGTACAGGGCAAGGCCGTCCACCAACCGTGGCGGCTGCCCGAGGCCCTGCGCCAGACGCTCGACTACCCGCCGCCCCTCTCGGTGCCCGGCACCGACCCCGTGTGGCTGCGCTGATCAGAGCACCGAGTGCAACACCTCGACCAGTTCGTCGACCCGGTCGTGCTCGGCGAGGTGCGCCGTGGCGTACGCGAAGGTGTAGCCGCGCTCGGGGTCGGCCCACGCGCTGCTGCCGCCGATGCCGCCCATGCCCCAGCTGCCGTCCGGCTCCCGTTGCATACCCAGCGTCCAGCGGGCATCGCGATCCAGCACCAGGTCCGGCCCGTCGTACTGGACCCGGATCGCCTCCGCCATCAGCTCCGGGCTGAACAGCCGAACCCCGTCCAGGACACCACCGGCCAGCAGGCCGGCGTAGAGCCGGGCCAGGCTCGCAGCGGTGGCGTGCAGGTTGACGGCCGGTACCTCGGCGCCCCGCCACAGCGGACTGTTCAGCACGGCCAGGTCCAGCCCACCGGCCGGGTTGCCCAGCGCCCGGGCCCGCAGCGAGCCCGGCTCACCGAGTGCCCGGGTCGGCCACTCCGGGTCGCCGTACCGCAGGTCCGCGCAGCGCGACTGGTCCGCCTCGGTCAACCCGAAGCCGAGGTCGAGCTGCCACCGGCCGGCGATCTCCTCGGCCAGGAAACGGCCCACCGATCGCCCGTCGACGCGACGGACCACCTCACCAACCAGGTGCCCGTACGTCCAGGCGTGTTCCCCGGCGACACTGCCCGGTGCCCACTCGGGGTCGGCGGCGGCCAGGTCGCCGGTGAGCAGCGCCCAGTCGGCGATCGCGGCGGCCGGTCGGGGCACCGGGAAGGCCGGCAGCCCGGCGGTGTGCGACAACACCTGACGCACCGTGGCGGGAGCGTGGAACTCCGGCCAGTACCGGTCCACGGGCGCGTCGAGATCGACGGTGCCCCGGTCGACGAGCAGCAACAGGCAGAGCGCGGCCACCGGCTTACCGACCGAGTAGACGTTCACCAGCGTGTCCGGCAGCCACGGTTCGCCGCCCGGCCCGTGGCCGCTGCGGGAGCCACCGGTCAGGTCCACGACCGGCTGCCCGTCGTACCAGATGGTCAGGGCGGCGCCGGTTTCCCGGCCGGAGGCGAGCAGGTCGTGGAAGCAGTCCCGGACCGGAGCGAAGCGTGCGTGCATCCGGCCACGGTAGGCGTCCGGGCCGGTGCGCGCGCCGACATTTCCGCCGACCCCGGTGGTTGGGGTGGTGTCGCTGGGGGATGCTGTTCGGTGTGGCGGAACCGGAGCTGGTGGATGTGGTCGTGGTCGGGCTCGGGGTCGGCGGCGAGGAGGTGGCCGAGCGACTTGCCGAGGCCGGCCTGAGCGTGGTCGGCGTCGAACGGGATCTCGTCGGCGGGGAGTGCCCCTACTGGGGCTGCATCCCGAGCAAGATGATGATCAGAGCCGCCAACGCGCTCGCCGAGGCTCGCCGGGTCGACGGGCTCGCCGGGACGGCCCAGGTCCAGCCGGACTGGGCACCGGTGGCGAAGCGGATCCGCGAGGAAGCCACCGACACCTGGGACGACACTGTCGCGGCGGAGCGGTTCGTCGGCAAGGGTGGGCGACTCGTGCGGGGCAGCGGTCGGCTCGACGGTCCACGCCGGGTCCGCGTCGGTGACCAGGTGTTCGAGGCGCGACACGGGGTGGTGCTGGGCACCGGCACCCGCCCGTCGGTGCCCCCGATCGACGGCTTGGCCGACACGCCGTACTGGACCAACCACCAGGCGATCGAGGTCGAGGAGCTGCCGGCGTCGCTGCTCGTGCTGGGTGGCGGCGCGATCGGCCTGGAGTTGGCGCAGGTCTTCGCCCGCTTCGGGGTGAGGGTCACAGTGGTCGAGGCGCTCGACCGGGTGCTGGCCATCGAGGAACCCGAGGCGTCCGAGGTCGCCGCCGCGGCGTTGCGCGCCGACGGCGTGGAGATCCACACGGGGGTACGCGCCGAACGGGTCGAGCACGACGGGACCGGATTCACTCTGCGCGGTGGCGGCGGCGCGGAGTTCACCGCCGAGCGGCTGCTGGTGGTGACCGGCCGCAAGGCCCACCTCGCCGAGCTGGGCCTGGACACGATCGGCCTGGACGCCAGCCAGCGTTACCTCCCGGTGGACGACCGTCTGCACGTCACCGACCACGTCTGGGCGGTCGGTGACATCACCGGCGAGGGTGCCTTCACGCACATCGCCATGTACCAGGCGGGCATCGTCGTCGCCGACATCCTGGCCCGCGCCCGGCAGGCGAAGGCGGGCGCGGACGCCAGCGGCACCTCCAGCGTGGTCGGCGGAGCGATGGGCGCGTCCAGCTCGCTGGCCGCCAGCGGATCGAGTGGGTCGGCCGGCACCATCCCGCGAGCGGACTACCGCGCGCTGCCCCGGGTGACCTTCACCGATCCCGAGATCGGCGCGGTCGGGCTCACCGAGCAGCAGGCCCGCGAACGCGGCATCAACGTGCAGGTGGGTTTCACCAGGCTCAGCGGTTCGACGCGGGGCTGGATCCATCGGGTCGGCGACGACGGTTTCATCAAGGTCGTGGCCGACGCCGACCAGGGCGTGCTGATCGGCGCGACCTCGGCCGGCCCGACCGGCGGCGAGGTGCTGTCCGCGCTGGTGGTGGCGGTGCACGCGGCGGTGCCGCTGAGTCAGCTCCGGCACATGATCTACGCGTACCCGACCTTTCACCGGGCCATCGAAACCGCTTTACGCGACCTGTCCTGACCCCAGTCCCGCCGAACGGCAGCAAGCGCAGCGCGTTTTGCTGTTCATTTCTTTCATCAGGGTGACGTACCATTGCGGCCGTGACCAAGCGGTTGACTGAAGTTGCCAAGAAGGCGGGCGTCAGCGAGGCCACCGTCAGCCGGGTGCTCAACGGCCGCGACGGGGTCTCCGAGGCGACCCGCACCGCAGTGCTCACGGCGCTGGACGTGCTGGGTTACGAGCGGCCGACCAAGCTGCGCGGCGAGCGCGCCCGGCTGGTCGGGCTGGTGCTGCCCGAGTTGCAGAACCCGATCTTCCCGGCGCTGGCCGAGGTGGTCACCGGCACTCTCGCCCAGCGCGGCTACACCCCGGCGCTCTGTGCCCGCACCATCGGCGGGGTCTCCGAGATGGACTACGTGGAGATGCTCCTCGACCACCAGGTCTCCGGGGTGATCTTCGCTGGCGGTTCGTACGCGCTCACCGACGCCCGACACGACCACTACCGTCGGCTGACCGACCGTGGGCTCCCGGTCGTGCTGGTCAACGCCGGCGTGGACGAGTTGGGGTTCCCCCGGGTCTCCACCGACGACGCGGTGGCGGTGGAGCAGGCGTACGGGCACCTGCGCTCGCTCGGGCACGAACGCATCGGGATGGTGCTGGGCCCGGAGGGGCACGTTCCGTCCCAGCGCAAGCTTGACGCGATGACCCAGGCTGCCGGCTGGGACGAGGGCGACGCCCAGTGCGTCGAGCGCTCCAGCTTCTCGTTGGAGGGCGCGCGGGTCGCCGCGACGAAGTTGGTCGAGCGGGGCGTCACCGGCATCATCTGCGCCAGCGACGTGCTCGCGCTGGGCACGATCCGGGCGGCCCGCCGGCTGGGCCGGTCGGTTCCGGCCGACGTGTCGGTGGTGGGTTACGACGACTCCGCCTTCATGACGTGCACCGATCCACCGCTGACCACCGTGCGGCAGCCGATCGAGACGATGGGGCAGGCTGCCGTGGATCTGCTGGTCACCCAGATCGAGGGTGCCGGCGTCCTCCAGGACGAGCTGCTGTTCGAGCCGGAGCTGGTGGTGCGGGGTTCCACCGCGCCCGCTCCCGGCCGCTAGGCACCACACCGAACGACGCTTCGGCCGTCGACCGCCTCGCGCGGTCGGCGGCCGTTTTCGTCGTTGCCCGCCGCGGCCGGCATCGACCGGGCCGAATGACCGGTCATACGCGATCAATAGCCGGCAAGTCGGGCGCCTTTCAGCGTCTTGCCAACATCTGTCGTAACCACGTCGTGTCCTTTCGGAACAGTGTCGATACCTTGCCGAAATGAGTCGGCCTCGCTACAGTGACTCCACTCACACCTGGCTCCGACGCAGCTACTGGGCGTCAGGTCGTATCACCGCAGATCAGCGAAGGTCATTGGAGTCACCCGTTCCCGAAGGGATGGACAGATGTCCGTACCGCAATACCGAAAGGCTGCGGCGGTCGCGCTCGTGGCCGGCCTGGGGCTCAGCCTCACGGCGTGCTCCACGAAGAGCGACGACAAGGGCTCGAACGCCAGCGGCAAGGTCACCATCACTGTCGACTGCCAGCCGGTCGGCGCCCAGAAGGAGCTGCTGAAGAACTGGAACGACGACGTCGCCGAGTTCCAGAAGCAGAACCCCGACATCACCATCAAGAGCGTCAGCGTCGGCGAGCAGTGCAACAACCCGCCGGACTTCACCGCCCGCCTCGCCGGCGGCACCGTGACCGACGTGTTCTACGGCTACATGACCGATCTCCAGCAGGTGCTCGACTCCGGTCAGGCGATGGACATCAGCCAGTACGCCAACAAGGACAACGTCCCGACCTGGGACAGCGTCGACCCCGCTCTCAAGGAGGTCTTCACCGACGGCGGCAAGCTCTACGCCGTTCCGGTGAAGAACTACTCGATGGGTCTGGTCTACAACAAGGCCCTGTTCCAGCAGGCCGGGCTGGACGTGAACAGCCCGCCGAAGACCTGGGCCGAGGTCCGTGCCGCCGCGAAGAAGATCTCCGCGCTCGGCAACGGCATCGCCGGTTACTCGGAGTACAGCGCCGGCAACACCGGCGGCTGGCACTTCACCTCCCTGCTCTACTCGCAGGGCGGCACGGTGCTGAGCGAGGACGGCAAGAAGGCCGACTTCAACAACCCGATGGGCAAGCAGGTCCTGCAGAACCTCAAGGACATGCGGTACGGCGACAACAGCATGGGCGCCCGTCAGCTGCTCCAGTGGGGTGACCTGCTGACGAACGCCGGCGCGGGCAAGGTCGGCATGTTCATCGGCGCGCCGGACGCCACCCAGGCGATCGTCAGCCAGTTCCAGGGCAAGTTCCAGGACTGGGCGATGGCACCGCTGCCCGGCCAGGACGGCGCGGCCAAGGGGACGCTCGGCGGTGGCGAGGGCTACTTCTTCAAGAAGGACCTCACTCCCGAGCAGGTCAAGGCCGGTCTGAAGTGGGTCGCGTACCAGAAGCTCACCCCGGGCAAGGGCCAGTTCGACTACGTCCGGGCCAAGCCGCAGAACTACCCGGTGGGTCTGCCGCAGCCGCTGCTCTTCGCCAACGGCAGTGACGCGCAGAAGCAGGAGTTGGAGCTGCGTAAGGCGAACGCGAACGTCGACACGGCGAACTTCGCGCTCTTCGAGGCGACCCCGGTTCCGATCAAGGGTGAGCCGCGCAACGCCCAGGCCATCTACGCGGTGCTCGACGCCGCGATGTCGGGTGTGCTGACCAACCCGAACTCGAACATCGACGCACTGCTCAAGACCGCCGAGGAGAAGGTCAACCAGCTCCTCGCCGCCGAGAGCTGACCGATCGTGTGGGGGCCGGTACGCCGACCCGGCCCCCACACTCCCCGCACCGCGCCGTCGACGTCACCGACTCACCCAGGAGTTGCCTTGGCGATCACCACCGTCCCGGAGACCCGCAGGAAACCGGGCCGCCCGCCGTCGCCGTACTCGGCGAGGCCGCAGCGCACCAGCCTCGGCCGCAAGGTACGGGACAACCTGACCGGTCACGCGTTCCTGATCGGGGCGGTGCTCTGCTTCGTCGTCTTCTCCTGGTACCCGATGATCCGCGGCATCGTGATGAGCTTCCAGCGGACCCGGCGCGGCGAGACCACCTGGGTGGGCTGGGACAACTACTCCCGCATCATCGCCGACCCGAGCTTCTGGACGGCCTGGCAGAACACCTTCTACTTCACGGTGCTCGCACTCGCTCTCGGTTACGTGGTGCCGTTCTTCGTGGCGATCCTGCTCAACGAACTCCGCCACGGCAAGGGGTACCTGCGGATCCTGGTCTACCTGCCGGTGATGCTGCCGCCGGCCTCCGCGCTGTTCCTCTTCAAGTTCTACGCGTACGACCCCAGCGAAGCGGGGCTCTTCAACGCGATCCTCAAGGCGCTGCACCTGCCCACCTCGCAGTGGATGCAGTCGCCCGAGATGACGATGCCGGCCATGGTGGTCGCGTCGACCTGGATGAACATGGGCGGCGCGGTGCTGATCTACCTGGCGTCGTTGCAGAACATCCCCGGTGAGCTCTACGAGGCCGCCGAGCTGGACGGCGCCGGGATCTGGCGGCGGATCGTGCACGTCACGATCCCGCAGACCCGGCTCATCCTCGCGCTCCTGGCGATGCTCCAGATCGTCGCCACGATGCAGCTCTTCATCGAGCCACTGATCCTCGCCAACGGTGCGGGCGCGGAGGACTCCGCGACCTCGGTGGCGTACCTCATCTACCAGCACGGGTTCTTCCAGAACGACCTCAACGGCGCCGCCGCGCTGGGCGTGATCATGCTCGTGGTGCTGGCCGGCTTCTCCGCCGTGTACGTGCGGCTGACTGCGAAACAGGACTAGGACGGCGAGGAATGGCACAGGATTCCGGCACCCGGACCCTCATCTCCCAGACCCAGATCAGCCGAGGGCGCGGCAAGGTCATCTACTGGACGCTGCTGGTCATCGTCGTGGCGGGGTTCACGCTGGTGTTCCTCGGCCCGCTCTACTGGATGGTCACCGGTGCGCTCAAGTCCGGCCAGGAGATCGCGCAGACCCCACCCTCGCTGTTCCCCAAGGATCCGCAGCCGCAGAACTACATCGACGCCTGGAACAACCTGGCCCTCGCCAAGCTGCTGTTCAACACCTTCTACTACGCGATCGGCGCGGTGCTGTTCCAACTGGTCTTCGACAGCGCCGCGGCGTACTCGTTGTCCAAGCTCCGACCGATCTTCGGCAACGCGATCCTCGGCCTGATGCTGGCGACGTTGATGATCCCGGCGATGGTCCTCATCGTTCCGCAGTACGTGACGGTGCTCGACCTGCCGATCCTGCACATCAACCTGCTCGACTCGCCGTTCGCCATCTGGCTGCCGATGGTCGCCAACGCGTTCAACATCTTCCTGCTGAAGCGGTTCTTCGACTCGATCCCCGAGGAGCTGATGGCCGCTGCCCTCATGGACGGGGCGTCGTCGCTGCGTACGCTCTGGTCGATCATCCTGCCGCTGTCGCGTCCCATCCTCGGCGTCGTCTCGATCTTCGCCGTGACGGCGGTGTGGAAGGACTTCCTCTGGCCGAAGCTGGTCATGCCCTCGCCCGAGACCCGGACGGTGAGCGTCGGCATCTACACCTTCGCCGGCGGCACACCGATGAACGTGGTGATCGCCGCGTCGGTCATCGCCGCGATCCCGACGGTCATCATCTTCCTGATCTTCCAGCGGAACATCATGTCCGGTCTGACCACGGGCAGCATCAAGGGATAACCACCACCGCATCCTTCCGCGGCGAACAACGACCGTTCGCCCGACACATGACCAGGTCCGGCGAACCCGCCGACGTACTGACGCAGAAAGCAGGTGCTCGTGTCCACAGCTGACAGAAGTCCGTGGTGGCGTGGAGCCGTGATCTACCAGGTGTATCCCCGGAGCTTCGCCGACGGTAACGGCGACGGCATCGGAGACATCGCCGGCATCCGGTCCCGGCTGAACCACCTGTCCGCGCTCGGCGTCGACGCGATCTGGTTCAGCCCCTGGTACCCGTCCCCGATGGCGGACGCCGGATACGACGTCTCCGACTACCGCGACATCGACCCGGTGTTCGGCTCCCTGGCCGAGGTGGAGGCGCTGATCGCGGAGGCGCACGCGCTGGGCATCCGGACCATCGTCGACGTGGTGCCCAACCACTGCTCCGACGCGCACCCCTGGTTCCAGGCCGCGCTCGCCGGCGGGCCCGGCGCGCCCGAACGGGACCTGTTCTGGTTCCGCCCCGGCCGGGGTCCCAACGGCGACGAGCGACCCACCGACTGGATCGGCGAGTTCGGCGGCGAGACCTGGACCCGCACCACCAACCCGGACGGCACCCCCGGCGACTGGTACCTGCACCTGTTCGCCCCCCAGCAGCCGGACTTCAACTGGGACCACCCCCGGGTGCGGGAGGAGTTCGAGGACATCCTGCGGTTCTGGTTCGACCGGGGCGTGGACGGCATCCGGATCGACTCGGCCGGGCTCCTGGTCAAGGACGGGACGCTGCCCGAGGTCCGCGAGGACGAGCCGCACCCGTTCCACGACCTCGACGGCGTGCACGACATCTACCGGGGCTGGCGTCGGGTCGCCGACGAGTACGCCGACCGGGCGCTGATCGGTGAGGTGTGGCTGCCGGACCGGCAGCGGTTCGCCAACTACCTGCGCCCGGACGAACTGCACGCCGCGTTCAACTTCGACTTCCTCGGCTGCGCCTGGGACGCCGCGGCGCTGCGGGAGAGCATCGACGGGACGCTGAGCGCGCACGCGCCGGTCAACGCGCCGGCCACCTGGGTGCTCTCCAACCACGACGTCACCCGGCACGTCACCCGCTACGGCCGCGCGGACACCCGGTTCAGCTTCGCCGCCAAGCGCGAGGGCACCCCGACCGACCTGGAGCTGGGCACCCGCCGGGCCCGCGCCGCCGCGCTGCTCTCGCTGTCGCTGCCCGGTGCCGCCTACGTCTACCAGGGCGAGGAGTTGGGCCTCTACGAGGTCGAGGACATCCCGTACGCCATGCGGCAGGACCCGATGTGGGAGCGGTCCGGCCGGATCGACCCGGGTCGGGACGGCTGCCGCGTACCGCTGCCGTGGGGCGGGGACGAGCCGCCGTTCGAGTTCAGCCCCGACGGTGCCGCGGCGCCCTGGCTGCCGCAGCCGGCCGACTGGAAGGACCGGACAGCCAGCGCGCAGACCGGCGACTCGGCCTCGATGCTGGAGCTGTACCGGGCGGCGATCCAGGCCCGCAAGGCCGACCCGGCGCTCGGTGACGGTGAGCTGACCTGGCTGCCCGCCCCGGACGGAGTGTTGGCGTTCAGCCGTGGCGGTGGCTTCACTTGCCTGGTCAACCTGTCCGCCGTACCGGTGCCGATGCCAGCTCAGGGGGAGTTGCTGCTGGCCAGCGGGCCGCTCGACGACGGGTTGCTGCCGGCCGACACAGCGGTCTGGCTGCGTACCGCCGAATCCACCGACGGGCCGCGCGGGGCGGACGGCCCGGCCTGACCTGACTCTGCTCGCCGTGGTGCCGGCGGCCCGTCCCGGCCGCCGGCACCACGCCACCCAGGAAGGGAGAACCGAGGGGGGACGCGCGACACCGCACCGACACGGGGGGATCTGGCCTGCCTGACGAAAGGGAGAGCGCAGCTCATGGCCAACCACACCACCGGCACCCCGCACCACCTTCGACACCCGACCAGGGCACTGTTGGCCGCCATCTCCGCCACCGTGCTCGCCGCCACCTCGGTGACCGTCCTCGCGGTCACCGGCACCGCGACCCCGGCCTCGGCGGCGGGGTTGTCCCCCTTCGACATCCCCAACCGGGGCGCCACCGTGCCCTTCATCGAGCACGAGGCGGAGAAGGTCGCCCACAACGGCACGAAGATCGGCCCGGACCGGCGCTACGGCACGCTGCCGTCCGAGGCGTCCGGTCGGGAGGCGGTCACCCTGGACGCCGTCGGTGAGTACGTCGAGTTCACCCTCACCGCCCCGGCCAACGCTGTCACCTTCCGCTACAGCCTGCCGGACAACTCGGCCGGTACCGGCCGGGATGCCGCCATCGACCTGCGGGCCAACGGCAACCTGCTGAAGTCGGTCCCGGTGACGTCGAAGTACGGCTGGTACTACGGCGGATACCCGTTCAACAACAACCCGGGTGACACCAACCCGCACCACTTCTACGACGAGACCCGGGCGCTGTTCGGCAGCACCCATCCGGCCGGCACGAAGATCCGGCTCCAGGTCTCCTCGACCGCCCAGTCGCCCACGTTCACCATCGACCTGGCCGACTTCGAGCTGGTCGCGCCGATCGCCAAGCCCTCCGGTGTCATCGACGTGGTCACCGACTTCGGGGCCGATCCGAGCGGCGCGACCGACTCGACGGCGAAGTTCCAGGCGGCCGTCGACGCCGGCAAGGCGCAGGGCCGCGCGGTCTGGATCCCGACCGGCACCTTCACCCTCTGGGATCACGTGGTGGTCGACGGGGTGACTCTGCGCGGCGCGGGCCCCTGGTACTCGGTGCTCGGCGGCCGGCACCCCACCGAGCGGAACCGGTCCGTCGGCATCTACGGCAAGTACGTTCCCGGTGGCGGCTACACCGGCCCGGTCCGCTCGCACGAGGCGAACGGGCCCAGCCGCAACGTCACGCTGCGGGACTTCGCCATCATCGGCGACATCCGGGAACGGGTCGACGACGACCAGGTCAACGCCCTGGGCGGGGCGATGACCAACTCGGTGGTGGACAACCTCTGGCTGGAGAACACGAAGGTCGGGGCGTGGATGGACGGCCCGATGGACAACTTCACCATCCGCAACAGCCGGATCCTGGACCAGACCGCGGACGGGGTGAACTTCCACACCGGGGTGACGAACTCGACGGTGACGAACACGTTCGTCCGCAACACGGGTGACGACGCGTTGGCGATGTGGGCGCAGAGCGTGCCGAACGTCAACAACTCCTTCACCCGCAACACCATCGGGGTGACCCTGCTGGCGAACCACCTGGTCAGCTACGGCGGTCGGGACATCAAGATCACCGACAACGTGACCGCCGACTCGCTGACCAACGGCGGCGGCATCCACGTCGCGAACCGCTATCCGGGTGTGCAGGGCGACACCGCGGTCCGGGGCACCTGGACGATCGCCCGGAACACGTTGATCCGCAACGGCAACTCGGACTACAACTGGAACTTCGGCGTCGGGGCGATCTGGTTCTCCGCCCTGAACGAGTCGTTCCAGCAGGCCACCATCAACATCACCGACACCGACATCCTGGACAGCTCCTACGCGGCGCTGCACTGGATCGAGGGTCAGACCAGCGGCATCAACCTCTCCAACGTGCGGATCGACGGCGCCGGCACGTACGCACTCCAGGTGCAGGCACCCAGCCAGGTGTCCTTCACCAACGTGCGGGCCACCAACATCGCGCAGAGCAACCCGATGCACAACTGCGTGGGCGGTGGCTTCCAGATCACCCAGGGCTCCGGCAACTCCGGCTGGTACACCCCGACCCCGTACTGCGGCCCGTGGCCGGACCCCCAGTGGGGTGGCGGACCCACCTCGCCGCCGCCCACCACCACCCCGCCCCCGACCACGACGCCCCCGACCACCCCACCGCCCACCACGCCGCCCCCGACCAGCGGGAACCTGGCGCTGGGCCGGTCGACGACCGCCACCAGCACCAACCAGAGCTACACGGCCGCCAACGTGGTGGACGGCAACGCGTCGACGTACTGGGAGAGCGCCAACAACGCCTTCCCCCAGTCGGTGACCATCGACCTGGGTGCGTCCCGGTCGGTCGACCGGGTGACGCTCAAACTGCCCAGCGGTTGGGAGCAACGCACCCAGACCCTGTCGGTGCTCGGCTCCACCGACGGCTCGTCGTACAGCACCCTGGCGTCGTCCGCCGGTCGGGTCTTCGCCCCCGGCTCGGGCAACACGGTGTCGATCGGGCTGCCCTCGGGTGACCGCCGCTACATCCGCGTCACCGTCACCGGCAACAGCGGCTGGCCGGCCGCGCAACTCTCCGAGGTCGAGGTGTACGGCGGCACCCAGACCACCCCGCCCCCGACCACGCCGCCCCCGACCACCCCGCCCCCGACCACGCCGCCGCCCACCACCCCGCCGCCCAGCGGCAACCTGGCGGCCGGACGGTCGATCACCGAGACCAGCCACTCCGACGTGTACGCCGCCCCCAACGCGGTGGACGGCAACGCGAACACCTACTGGGAGAGCGCCAACAACGCGTTCCCGCAGTCGCTGACGGTGGACCTGGGCGCTGACCGGTCGGTGTCCCGGGTCGTGTTGAAGCTCCCGCCCTCATCAGCCTGGCAGACGCGTACGCAGACGCTGGCGGTGCTCGGTTCCACCAACGGCTCGACCTTCAGCACGCTCAAGGCGTCCGCCGGCTACAGCTTCAACCCGGCCAGCGGCAACACGGTCACCGTGACCTTCACGGCGACCACCCAGCGGTACCTGCGGCTGACCGTCACCGGCAACAGCGGCTGGCCAGCCGGCCAGCTCAGCGAGTTCGAGGTCTACTCCAGCTAGGTCGGATGCCCCCGCCCGGACCGGGCGGGGGCACCCGGTCCGGACGCCCCGGCGCAACGCCGCGCCGGTCGTCCGACCCCGTCCCCACCCAGCACCGTCCCCCACCTGTCGCCCAACGACGGGCGTACCCCTGCACCCGTCACCGGGCAACGCACCCACACCCACCCCCGAAAGAGGTGTAGCGACCCCATGTCCAGTAACGGCACCAGACGAGGCACGCCGCCAACCGGCGCGCACAATCCCGTCTCCCGCGCGGGCCACCGACGGCTGCTCGCCGGCGTACTCGCCGGCGTGCTCCTCGCCACCGCCCCGGTCGTCACCCCCATGGCGAGCGCGGCACCGGCGGCCGACCCGTCCGCAGCCGCCGCCCGCGTGGCCATGCTCGCCGGGCTCTCCGCCACCATGACCGCCAGCAGCTACAACCAGAACTACGTGGCGGGCAACGCCAACGACGGCAACGCCTCGACCTACTGGGAGAGCGCCAACAACGCGTTCCCGCAGTGGATCCAGGCCGACCTCGGCGCCACTGTCAGCGTGGACCGGGTGGTGCTCAAGCTGCCACCCGCATCGGACTGGCAGACCCGTACGCAGACGCTGTCGGTGCTGGGTTCGACGAACGGATCGTCCTTCACCACCCTGAAGGCGTCCGCCGGCTACACCTTCAACCCGAGCAGCGGCAACACCGCGACCGTCAGCTTCACCGCCGCCAGCACCCGCTACGTACGCGTGCAGGTCACCGGCAACACCGGTTGGCCGGCGGCCCAGCTGTCCGAGGTCGAGGTGTACGGCGCCACCGGCAGCAACGACACCCAGGCCCCGAGTGCCCCCGGCAGCCTGGCCTACACCCAGCCGGCCAGCGGGCAGATCCGGCTCGCCTGGTCGGCGTCGACCGACAACGTCGGGGTGACCGGGTACGACGTCTACGCCAACGGCGCGTTGCGCGGCAGCGTCAGCGGCTCGACCCTGACGTACACCGACAGCCAGGCGGACAGCGCCACGGTGTCGTACTACGTGCGGGCCAAGGACGCGGCCGGCAACCAGTCGGCGAACAGCAACACGGTGACCCGGACCGGCACCGGCAACCCGCCGACCGGCTCCAACCTGGCGATCGGCAAGCCGATCAGCGCCTCCGGGTTCGTGCACACGTTCGTGGCCACCAACGCCAACGACAACAACGTGGCCACCTACTGGGAGGGCAACGGCAACCCGAGCACGCTGACCGTGCAGCTCGGCGCGAACGCCACCCTCAGCCAGGTCGTCGTGAAGCTCAACCCGGACTCGGCGTGGGGCGCGCGTACCCAGAACATCACGGTGCTCGGCCGGGACCAGGGCTCGTCGAGCTTCACCACCCTGGTCGGCGCGGCGAACTACAGCTTCAACCCGGGCAGCGGCAACACGGTGACCATCCCGGTCTCCGGCGCGGCAGCCGACGTACGGCTCTCGATCGCCTCGAACACCGGTGCCCCGGCCGGCCAGGTGGCCGAGTTCCAGGTCTTCGGCACCCCGGCCCCGAACCCGGACCTGACCGTGACCGGCATGTCGTTCAGCCCGTCCGCACCCGTGGAGACCAGCACCATCACGCTCTCCGCGACGGTACGTAACGCGGGCTCGGCGGCCTCCGGCGCGACCAACGTCAACTTCTACCTGGGCTCCACCCGGGTGGGCACGGCCTCGGTCGGCGGTCTCGCGGCCGGTGCCTCGACCACCGTCAGCGCCAGCATCGGCACCCGGGACTCGGGCAGCTACCCGCTCAGCGCCAAGGTGGACGAGTCGAACACCGTCGTCGAGCAGGACGACACCAACAACAGCTACACCAACCCCAGCCCGCTGGTCGTCGCCGCGGTCGCCAGCTCCGACCTGGTCGCCTCGGCGGTCGCCTGGTCGCCGGGCAACCCGTCGGCCGGCAACACGGTCACCTTCTCGGTGTCCATCCGCAACGCCGGCAACCAGGCTTCCGCCTCCGGTGCGCACGGCATCACCCTGACCGTGCTCAACGAGTCCGGCACCGTGGTCCGTACCCTGACCGGCTCGTACTCCGGCGTGATCAACGCCGGTGCCACGGTCGGCCCGATCAGCCTGGGCACCTGGACCGCCGCGAACGGCAAGTACACCGTCCGGGTGGTGCTCGCCGTGGACGGCAACGAGCTGCCGGTGAAGCAGGCCAACAACACCAGTGACCGGCCGCTCTTCGTCGGTCGCGGTGCCAACATGCCGTACGACATGTACGAGGCCGAGGACGGCGTCGTCGGCGGCGGCGCGGCGGTCGTCGGGCCGAACCGGGAGATCGGCGACCTGGCCGGTGAGGCGTCCGGCCGGCGGGCGGTGACCCTCAACTCGACCGGCAGCTACGTCGAGTTCACCACCCGGGCCAGCACCAACACGCTGGTCACCCGCTTCTCCATCCCGGACGCGCCGGGCGGCGGTGGGATCAACTCGACCCTGAACGTCTACGTCAACGGCACCTTCCACAAGGCCATCGACCTGACGTCCCGGTACGCCTGGCTCTACGGCAGCGAGGCCAGCCCGGGCAACTCGCCGAGCGCTGGCGGACCGCGGCACATCTACGACGAAGCCAACGTCATGCTCAACTCCACCGTCCCGGCCGGCAGCAAGATCCGTCTGCAGAAGGACCCGGCCAACACCACCACGTACGCGATCGACTTCATCAACACCGAGCAGGTCGCGCCGATCGCCAACCCGGACCCGAACCGTTACACGACGCCGACCGGCTTCACCCACCAGGACGTGCAGAACGCCCTGGACCGGGTGCGGATGGACACCACCGGCAACCTGGTCGGGGTGTACCTGCCGGCGGGTAACTACTCCACCTCGTCGAAGTTCCAGGTGTACGGCAAGGCCGTCCAGGTGACCGGTGCCGGCCCCTGGTACACCCGGTTCAACGCGCCGTCGGGCCAGGACAACACCGACATCGGCTTCCGGGCCGAGAACTCGGCGGCGAACTCCTCCTTCAAGAACTTCGCCTACTTCGGTAACTACACCTCTCGGATCGACGGTCCGGGCAAGGTGTTCGACTTCGCCAACGTGTCGAACATCGTGATCGACAACATCTGGAACGAGCACATGGTGTGCCTCTACTGGGGCGCGAACACCGACTACATGACGATCAAGAACTCCCGGATCCGGAACATGTTCGCCGACGGCATCAACATGACCAACGGGAGCACCAACAACCTGGTCAGCAACAACGACGCCCGGGCCACCGGCGACGACAGCTTCGCGCTGTTCTCGGCCATCGACGCGGGCGGCGCCGACATGAAGGACAACATCTACGAGAACCTGACCTCGACCCTGACCTGGCGGGCCGCCGGTGTCGCCGTGTACGGCGGCTACGGCAACACGTTCCGCAACATCTACATCGCGGACACCCTGGTCTACTCGGGCATCACCATCAGCTCGCTGGACTTCGGCTACCCGATGAACGGCTTCGGTGCCAACCCGCCGACCCGGTTCGAGAACATCTCGATCGTGCGGGCCGGTGGGCACTTCTGGGGCGGGCAGACCTTCCCGGCGATCTGGGTCTTCTCCGCCTCGAAGGTGTTCCAGGGCATCCGGGTCAGCGATGTCGACATCATCGATCCGACCTACAGCGGCATCATGTTCCAGACCAACTACGTCGGTGGGCAGCCGCAGAACCCGATCACCGACACGGTCTTCACGAACGTCTCGATCAGCGGCGCCCGCAAGAGCGGGGACGCCTACGACGCGAAGTCCGGCTTCGCCATCTGGGCGAACCCCATGCCGGAGGCGGGGCAGGGGCCGGCCGTCGGGTCGGTCACCTTCAACAACCTCCGGTTGAGCAACAACGCGGTGGACATCCAGAACCCCACCTCGACGTTCACCATCATCCGCAACTGAGTCACCCGGTAGCCGACGCCGTCGGGGGGACCCACCCTCCCGGCGGCGTCGCGCCGTGTCGGCCCTCGCCCGCCGCGAACCGGGCCGCGCCGGCCAGCGCGTCGGTGGCCAGCGATCCCATCCCGTACGCCAACTCGGTCGCCAGCGCTTCCGGCTCCGGTCGTCCCGCGCCGGCCAGCAGCGCCGCCCGGTCGTTGCGCAGGCAGGTCTGCGGATGTCGGGCGATCGCCGCCGCCAGCTCCTCGGCCGCGGCCCGCGCCTGGCCGGGCGGCACCAACCGATTGACCAACCCCATCGCGTACGCCTCGTCCGCCGGCACCGGACGGCCGGTGAGGATCAGGTCCATCGCCCGGCTCTCGCCGATCAGCCGGGGCAGCCGGACGGTGCCACCGTCGATCAGCGGCACTCCCCAGCGGCGGCAGAACACCCCGAGGGTCGCGTCGGACTCGGCGACCCGCAGGTCGCACCAGAGCGCCAGTTCCAGCCCGCCCGCCACCGCGTACCCGGAGATCGCCGCGATCACCGGTTTGCTGAGAGTCATCCGGGTCGGACCCATCGGGCCGTCCCCCTCGGGCTCGACCCGGTTGCCGCTCGGTGTGCCGATCGCCTTGAGGTCGGCGCCGGCGCAGAACGTCCCACCGGCGCCCCAGAGCACGGCCACCAACGCGTCCGGATCGGCCTCGAAGGCCCGGAACGCGTCCGCCAGCGCCCGAGCCGTAGGACCGTCGACGGCGTTCCGAGCGTCCGCCCGGTCCAGCACCACTGTGGTGACCGCCCCGACCCGCTCCACCCGCACACCCATCCCGCCAGCATGCCGGCCCGACCCCACCCCCACAATCCCCGCCGATCTTGCACTTTGGGTTGTCGATTCGCCGCTTGTGCCCCGAATTTCGGGAGCACAAAGTGCAAGATCGACGGCGTGGGTGATGCGGCAGGTTTGTCGCGGCTGGCCGGTTTGCGACGGCGATCGCCGGGAAGTCGGTACTCGTGCGAGCACTTCTGACGAAAGTTGAGCAGGACTCCCGGCTGGACCGCGCGGGTGACCGGTTGCAGAAGGTCGTCCTGGGCACGCTGCGTCCACGCCGGCTGCGCGACCTGCTGCACGGGGTGACCCTCGGGCATCCGCTGCACCCGGCGATGGTGCAGGTGCCGGTCGGCGCGTGGATCAGCGCCGCGGTGCTGGACCTCATGCCTGGGCAGCGCCGGCCCGCCACGGTCCTGGTCGGTCTGGGCACCGTCAGCGCGGTACCGGCGGCCGTCGCCGGTCTGAACGACTGGGCGGCGCTCGCCCGGGACCAGCGCCGGGTCGGCCTGGTGCATGCCGCCGCCAACACCGTCGGCATGACGCTCTACGCCGGCTCGCTGGCCGCCCGGCTGTCCGGCCGCCACGGAATGGGTCGCGCCCTTGGCTTTCTCGGGCTCTCCACGGTGAGCCTCGGCGCGTACATCGGGGGTCACCTGGCGTACAAGCAGGGGGCCCAGGTCAACCAGAGCGTCTCCGAGCTGCACCGGATGACCGATGGCTGGCACTCGCTGGCCGACATGGCGACGCTGCCGCAACGCACGCTGATCACCCGGGAGGTGGACGACGACATCTCGGTGATCCTCTACCGGCACGGTGACGAGGTGACCGTGATGTTGGAGCGCTGCCCGCACCAGAGCGGGCCGCTCGGCGAGGGCGAGGTGCAGGAGATCGACGGTCACGCCTGCGTGGTCTGCCCGTGGCACGGCAGCGCCTTCCGGCTCAACGGCGGCGAGGTCGTACAGGGGCCGTCCGGCAACGACCAGCAGACTCTGCCCACCCGGATCCAGAACGGCGTGCTTCAGACTCGTCTGCCCTGACCTCGATCGCGCTGGCCCGCCCGCGCCATGGACAGGCCAGCGCCACGGTCTGGCGCTGGCCTGTCCGCGCTGTGGTCTGGCGCTGACGCCGCCGTGGCGTGGTCTGGCGCTGGCCTGCCCGCGCTGTGGTCTGGCGCTGACGCCGCCGTGGCGTGGTCTCGCGCTGCCCTGCCCGCGCCGTGGTCTGGCGCTGACCCGCCCTCGCTGCGGCCTGGTCCGGGCGCATCCGGCGTCGGGTTGGCTGCACCTCACGCAGATGCTCCGGGCCCCAGGGCCTTAACTTCTTTGACGCTGATGTCTGTGAGTCATCATGATGACCCAGGGTCATCATGCTCTCCGAGATGTCGCCCTGGCCGCCCCCGCCAGGGCGGAGTGACCAGTCCGCCTCGGGCGTGACCGGCGCGACGTGGTGGAACCAGTCCAGCGTGGGGTGGCCAGCCGCGTCGCAGCGTGGCGCAGCCGCGTCGCCGCCCGCGTCGCAGGGTCCGGCGGACACCGCCGACCGGGGTGGCCCGCCGCGTCGCAGGGGTGGCGTGCGGGCCGCTCAGGTGCGTCGGTGTCGGCCGACCGGCGGACCGTCCGGTACCGAGTCCAGGCCGTGCCCGCCGTCGAACAGCCCGCCCTCGTCCCCGGCACCGGCCCAGCCTTCGTCATCACCCCAGCGCTCGGGGCCGGCGGCCGTCATTCCGCTGCGGTGGGGTGCCGTGCCGCCGGAGAGTGCCATCCCGCTGCCCGGGAACGCCGTGCTGCCGGGGTAGGCCATTCCGCTGCCGGCGGGTGCCACTTCGCTGCCGGCGGGCGTCACCCCGCTGGCGGGCGTCACCCCGCTGGCGGGCGCCACCCCACTGGCGGACGTCACCCCACTGGCAAAGGTCACCTGACTGGCGGACGTCACCTCGTTGGCGGGGGTCACCCCGCTGGCGGACGTGACCCGACTGGCGGGCGTCACCGCACTGCCGACGGGTGCGACCCCGCTGCCGACATGCGTCGTTCCGCCGCCGCGCGGTGCGAAGTCGTTCCCGCTCGGTGCCGCGCCGCCGTGCGGTGTCGCTGGGCCTTCAATGGCCGCGGCCGCCCGGCTGGCAGCCCAGGCGGCACCGCTCCCGCCCGCCCCACCACCGCCACGCCGGCCCGCGCCACCGCCACGCCGGCCCGCGCCACCGCCACGCCGGCCCGCGCCACTGCCGTGCCCCGCGCCACTGCCGTGCCCCGCGCCACTGCCGTGCCCCGCGCCACTGCCGTGCCCCGCGCCACTGCCGTGCCCCGCGCCACTGCCACCCTGGCCTGCGCCGCTGCCACCCTGGCCTGCGCCGCTGCTTCGGCCCGAGCCACCGTTTCGGCCCGCGTCCGTACCGCTTCGGCCCGCGCCGCGGCGTGATGTGCGGGAGGACGTGGCCAGTCGGGGAGCCGCTCCGGCGGTGGCTGGACGGCGGCGCAACCCCAGAACTGCGCCGATCTGGGCGCCGACGATGCTCGCCACGGCCAGCACGGCAGAGACCGCGAGCGGGCGGTTCACCCGATCGGCGGCACCGGCCCGGGCGGCACCGACCGTCATCGCCGGTGGTTGGCCCGCTGATTCCGTACCGCTGGTTGGTGCCGGGGCCACCCGCGGCGGTGCGGCCCGCTCGGGCGCCGGTCGGGGCGCGGGCGGCTTCGGTGCCGCGGCCCTGTCGACGAGCCGACCGGTGGCGTGCTGCCGGGACCCCTGGTCGGCGGCCTCCGTGGGCAGTCGGAGCAGTTGGCCGGGGCGGATCCGGTCCGGGTCGTCGATCTTGTTCAGCTTGGCGAGCTGTCGGTAGTCGTCGAACTCGTCCAGGTACCGTTCGGCCACCTCCCCGAGGTAGTCGCCTCGCGCCACCCGGTACACCGGCGCGGCCTCGTCGTTCGCCGCCGAGGCACCGGGTGCGGCCAGCCCCGTCCCGGCCAGGCCGAGCAGGCCGGCCCGAGCCACCGGCGCTGCCGTGTCCGGTGTCGTGGCTCGGGTGGGCGCGGCCAAGGTGGTGACGGACGTCGCGCTCGGACTCGCGTACACCGGAGTGTTGTAGATGGCCGCGGCGCTGGCGGCGGCCGGGCTGGCGACCAGGATCAGCGCGACCGAGCCGACCAGCGCGGCGGCGGCCTTCTGCTGGCGGCCCATCCCGGGCAGCTTCGGCGCCGGCCGGCGCAGGGTCTGTGCCCCCAGTTCGACGAGGACGGAGAAGGCGAACGTGGCCCAGCCGAACCAACCGGCCAGGGCCATCGCCCGCAGGAAGAGCTGGCCGTCGTCCCGGCTGGTCAGCGCGGTGCCCACCTCGCTGATCGTGGGAAGGTGATCGGGCAGCGGGTTACCGGCGAAGGCCAGCAGCGCGATCGGCGCGCCGACCAGCAGCACCAGGAGCACGGCCAGGGCGCCGATGCCGGTGAGGATCCGTCCGGTCCGTCGTACGACGGACCCACCCGATACGGGCATGGCTGCCTTCCTTCCTACGGTGTTGCGGTGATGGCACGCGCGGTCGCCTCGCCGGTGACGGTGACCGTCTTCTCCTGGACGAACGGCCCGATCATGGAGCGTTGGTAGGTGATGGAGACGGTCACCCGGATCAGGGTCTCCCCGTCGACATCGGGAAAGTTCACGGTGTGGCCCGCGGTCTTCACGGCGGTCAGGTAGTTGGCCACCGCCTTGCGCGCCTCCGGCTCGTCGATCCGCTTCGGCCCGCCCTCGATGGCGGTGGCGCGGTCGATGGCCTGACCGCCGGCCCGGGCCGCTTCGGCGGCCAGGTTCTGGGCGTGTTGCAGGGTGCGGAGCTGCCCGGCGGCGTCGAAGGAGAGGCCGATGATGGCCAGTACGCCGATCATCGTCACCGCGAGGAAGATGCTCACCCGGCCGTGCTCACCTGCCCGCGAGGGCCCGGCAGCCGAGGCGGTGGCCGCCGTCATTGCCGACTCCGGTAACGGTCGAGCGGGGAGGTGAACTCCGCGGTGATCAGCCGATCACTCTTCATTCCGGGCAGGATGCCGAGCGTGATGTCCTTGAAGGACACCAGGCAGCTGATCCTCACCGTCACAGTGGCGTTCGAACCGACCGAGCTGCTGTAGGCCTCGTCGAAGCTGGAGGCGTTGCCGGGCGACCTGCCGGTGAACGTCGGGTCCAGGTCGTTGGCGCAGGCCAGGCCGTGCCAGTCCAGCTGGTCCTGGGCGGCTTTCAGCGCATTCGCGCGGGCGGTGTCGGCATTCCGGGAGATTGAGGCGGCCCGGGCGGCGTCGTGCGCGGCGGTCTGGAGCGTCTCCGCTGCCACGGCGCTGCGCCCGACCACACCGGCCAGCACCATCAGCGCGATGAACGCGGGCGCGAGGACCGCCACCTCGATGGAGACCGAGCCCCGCTCGGCGGTACGGGTCATGGCGGTGTCACCCTCTCCACCGTTCCGTGGGCGGTCTGCTGTATCGCGAAGTCCACGCCCGGCACCACGGACAGGGATCGGCCGCTGACCGTGCAGGTCACGTCGGTCGTGGTGGTCACGCAGGTCGGCCCGGCCTTCTCCCAGCCCACCAGCCAGCCGCCGGCGCCCTTCAGGAAGCGGGAGGCGCTCTCCACCCCGGCACCGTTGCCCGCCTGGTACGTCCGCTGCGCGTTGACGCCACTCTGGGCGGCGTTCAACGCGGTGGAGCGGGCAAGGAAGACGGCCGCGACCTGGATCGAGGCGAAGAGAAGCACCAGGATCAGCGGCATCATCACGGCAAGTTCCACCGGGTTGGCGCCCCGCTCGCGGTCGCCGCCCGCGAGGCGGCGCCGGGCGGCGGTGACCGCTCGGCTCCACCTCGGGTACGCGGCTCGACGCATCCCGGCTACTTCGGGACCGTGTAGTTCGGGATGCCGTTCATCCAGCCCCTGGCCTTGGTCAGGGCCAGGGTGGTGATGGCCATGGCGACGGCGACCAGACCGGCGATGATCACCGCGGTGGGCACCGGGCTGTCGCCGCGCTCACCATCGCGGCGTAGCTCGGCCAGGCGCGTCGTCACCACGACGTGCAGGTAGCTGAGGATGGACATGGCGTTCTCCTTCAGGGGGCGGGGTCAGACACGGGCGATGAACGGATAGAGGACGAACCCGAGCAGCACGAAGACGAGCAGCGCGCCCGGGATGTCGAGCTTGCTGGTGATCCCCTCGGCGCGGGCCAGGTTGTCGGTGCGGATCTGGTCGCGCAGCGAGTCGGCCCGGCTGCGCAGCGTCTCGTGCACCTGCGCGCCCTCACTGCCGGAGGAACGCATGATCGCGCCGACGTCGCCCAACTCGGGAATGCCGATCTTGTCGGCCAGGTCGCGCAGCTCGTCCCAGGGCGCGTGCATCTGCATCTGGGCGATCCGCAGCGACTCCTGGAGTCGGTCGAACACCCAGCCGTCGCAGACCGCCGCCGCCCGCTCCAGCGACTGCACCGGCCCGTGCGCGGCGGACAGCTGCAACGCCACCAGGTCGAGGTAGGTGCAGACGGCCTGGCGGAACTCGTCGCGGGCGGCGGCAGCCTTGGTCAGCACGGCGCGGTGCGCCAGCAGGGCGGCCAGCAACGCCAGACCGAGGCTGCCCAGCACCGGCACCACCAGTGGGAACGAGACGCCGAGCGCCCACAGCATCACCCCGAGCAGAGTCGGTGTGGCCAACCCGATCAGCGCGGACAGCAGCACCGACAGCGCGTACTGCTCGGGCGTCTGACCGATCAGGGCGAGCTGCATCTGCGGCGGCCGCATCCAGCGGGACATCCCGGTCAGCCAGTCGAGTCGCCGGGACGCGGGCGTGGACACCCGGCCGGTGCCCGGCGGCTGATGCAGCCGGCGCAGCGCGGGCCCGAGCGCAGGTGTCGCCGGCACCAGCTCCCGGACCACCAGAAACACACCCAGACCGACCCCGGCGCCACCGCAGACCGCGAGGACGAACTGCCAGTTCACGATCACGCGAGCCGCCTTCCGTTCGCGACTGCGGGGCTCCGCTGCGCTGCACTCCTCGCGCTCACGCGATCACCTCGCTCGGGTCGGGCGCCGGCAGGAACCGGGCCGGCCGTTGCGGCTGGCTCATCGACCGCACCCAGGCCAGCAGGCCGATGAAGGCGGCGCCGAGGGCCGCCATCACCAGCTGACCCACCGGGGTGCCGTACGGCCTGATGTACTCGGTGTTGATCAGCCCGTACGCCAGGGTCGCCAGCGTCATCCCGGTGAGGAAGCGGACCGCGAACCGGGGCTGGGTGCGCTTGGCCTCGATCTCCCGCCGGGTGGCCACCTCCGCTGACGCCGCGCCGGCGATGGAGCTGAGCACGTCACCCAGCCGCTCACCCCGGTCCGACAGGTGCAGGATCAGCGCCGCCACCACCTGGTCGCAGACCGGGTCGGCGATCTCGTCGGCGAACGCCAACAGGGCGGAGCGGGCCATCCAGCCGGCCTGGAGGCGGGCCGCGAGCAGCCGTACCTCGTCCTCGATGCCGGGTGGCACGCTGCCGATGGTGCCGATGATCGACTGCTGGAGGCCCTGCCCGGTGCCGGAGACGTCCTTGAGTCGGCGGGTCCACTCGCCGACCGCCTCGATCCGGGCGATGGCCCGCTGTTCGGCCTTGCCGACTCCGAACAGCCACGGGGTGCCGGGTACCGCCACCGCCACCAGTAGGCCCACCACCGGCAACCCGGTCAGCAGGAACGCCAACGCGCCGGCGGCCAGCGCGGCGGCCAGCAGCGCCTGATAGGCGCGATGCTCGGTCGGTGTGCTGCCCGGCCCGCGCCACAGTCGGCTCAGCCCCGGCCCGCTGCCCGGCCGTCGTCCCGGGGGTCGACGGGTGCCGACCAGGGCGACCACGGCCAGCAGCAGCCCGGCCACACAGGCCGCGCCGGAGACCACCGCGATCAACTCCAGGCTGTCGAACATCAGGTCACCGCCGGGCCAGTCGGGTCTGCCGAGGCCGCCGCCAGGCACCAGCACCGGCCTCGACCCACCGGGTCAGCAGCCGCGCGTCGTAACCCACCCGCAGCAACTGGTCGCGGACCCGTTCCGGCAGGTGCCGGGGGACCGCGCGACCGTCCGGGCCGGGCCCGAAGACGGTGGTGGTGGTGATCCGACCGGCTTCGCCGGCCCCGATCACCTCCTCCACATGCGAGACGAACCGGTGCTTCCGCCCGCCGATCGCGGTCTCGTCCTCGACGGTGACGTAGACGATCAGGTCGAGCGCGTTGCCGGCCATCCGCCGGGCCTGGTCGACTGTCATCTCGCGCCCGTGCGCCAGGGCCAGCTCGACGATCCGTTCACCCACACCGGCGGCGGTACGGGCGTGGATGGTGCACATCGACCCCCGGCTGGTGGTCATCGCCTGGAGCATCGGCACGATCTCCCGGGACCGCACCTCGCCCACGATGATCCGTAGGACGCCCATCCGCAGCGACAACGGGATCAGGTCGGCGATGGTCACCTCACCGGCCGGGCGGCCGTCGAAGCCGCGCTCGCCGTGCCCCTCCCGGGCCTCGAAGCTCATCACCGCCCGGTGCCGCTCCCGGCGGCGGGCCGGGAGCAGCTCCCGACTCTCCTCCAGCAGCACGTACGGCTCGTCCTGCGGGATCTCGTTCATCAGCGCGCGGATGACAGTGGTCTTTCCGGCGCCGGCCAACCCGGCGACCATGATGTTCAGACCGGCGCGCATCGCGGCGCGGAGGAAGTCGCGCAGCAGCGGGTCGATCATCTCGTCCAGGTCACCTCGGGCGCCCGCGAGGTCGTCGAGGCTCACGTCCAGGGTGTTGTGCTTACGGATCACCGCGTACGGGCGGTGGCTGACCAGGAACACCGCGGCCAGCCGGCTGCCGTCGGGCAGTTGCAGGTCGAGGGTGGGCTTCACGGTGGACAGGGACCGCTCGGTCGCGCCCGCCCGACGGGCCGCCGCCTGGAGGATCTCCACCAGCTCGGCGTCGCTGTCGGCGATCGGTTCGGCCCAGTCCACCCCACCGCCGTGCCGGGTGATGCGTACCTGGTCGCAGCCGAGGATGTGCACCTCCTCGATGGTGTCGTCGACGAGCAGCGTCTGTAGCCGGCCGAGCCCGACCAGCTCGGCGGTCACCTGGTCGAGCAGCAGGCGTTCGTCGCCGGCGGGCATCGGCGTGCCGGCCCGGCGCACCGAGTCCGCGTACGCGGCGACCACCGTGACGGCGAGTCGGGCCCGCTCGGTGTCCTCCTCGTCGACGGTGAACTCCCGGCCGCGCTGCCAGAGGGTGAGTCGTTCGGTGAGTTCCCGGCGCAGCTCCCGGACCACCTGGAAGTCCATCCGCGCCCGGGGCGGTGACTCGGGCGGCGGGCTGACCGCCGGCGTCGACGGCGGCTGCGGCCCGGACTGGTGGTGCCGGCCGTTTGACACGGCCAGGGGCGGCGCGGTGGAGGTCACTGCCGGTGGCTGTTGGCGCGGATCGGTGGAGACCGGCTCAAACCGCATCCGGCACCCCCTGCTGCACGGGCCACGCCAGCCGGGCCCGTCGCCGCTCCAGCAGCGACCCGATCGGGACCTCCAGCGCGGCCGCCGCGCGCATCAGCGGCCGACCGGCCCGCACGGTCCCGCCCAGGGCGAGCACCCCGGCGGTACGCGGATCGTGCGGCAGCCGGGCGATGACGGGCAGTTTCAGGGCCCGACTGATCTCGGCCCGCCCGTGCCCGTGCCCGACCAGCAGCAGCCGTAGGGTGCCCGGGGGCACCCGGTGCTCGGCGAAGTCCCGTTCGATCGTGGTGACCACCGCGCGGGTGCCGGAGAGGTCCGGCAGGTTCGCCCGGGTCACCAACAGCACCACCGAGGCGGCCCGCAGCACCGGCCACGGAGGCCCGGTCACGTGCAGCCGACCACAGTCGACAAGGACGTCGTAGCCGGGGGTGCCGCGGTCGAGGGCGTCGAAGTAGTCGGCGAAGCGCTGCCAGAGCGGGGTGACGCTGCCGCTCTGGGCCGGGTCGACGAGGCCGGGCAGCAGCAGTCGTTCCCGGCGGGGGGCGTCCAGGTCGACCAGCTGGGACCAGAACGCGGTCTCCAGGTTGCCGTCGCGCAACTCGCCGACGGCCAGCTCTCCGATGCCGCGTGGGCCGTCCAGTTGGCCACCGAGGTAGCCGGCGAGGATCGAGCCGCCGGCCGGGTCGCATTCGGCGACCACCAGCCGCCGGTGCCAGGCCAGCGCGCAGGCCAGCGCCGAGGTGGTGACGCCGGGCGAACCCTTCGCGGACACCAGCGCGATGATCGCCATGCTCAGGCCGCCTCGGTCAGTACGACGGCGAGTCGTTCCTGTGCGGCGAGCGCCACCACCGCGGGCACGTCACGGGTCAGTAGCGCCAGGTACAGGACCCGGTCGTCGTCGGCCGGGCTGACCATGTCGATGACCGTGGCCGAGAATCGGGTGCCGGCGGCGGCCGTGTCTTTCTCGGCATCGGTGTCCGGGGTGCTGACCAGCAGGACCTTGTCGCCGGGGTGCAGTTCGCGGGCCGGCACCTGGGCGGTCTTCAGGCCGAGCGCGATCTGCTGCTGGCCGGGGCCGAGCAGCGGGTCGTCGGTGACCTGCCCCAGGGTGAGTAGCGTGCCGGGAAGCAGCGCTACCGCGGCCCGTTTGCCGACCACCTCGTCGAGCCGTGCGGCGGGCACCGGGCGCAGCCCCTGGCCGCCGGCGACCTGCACGGTGACCAGGTCGGCCGCGCTGATCTCCCGGCCCACCTCGACCGGTCGGGCCACCGCCAGGTAGCTGCCGGTGGCCCGTACCGAGGTGACCGCGAAGGCCGCGCCCAGCCCGCCCAACGCGATCAGGAGGACGGCGAGACCGAGCAGCCCGGGACGGACCCGGCGCTGGCGGACCACCGTGGGCGGGTTGACGGGTGCGTCCACCGACGGGGTCCCGTTGCGCGTCGCGAGGCTCATCTGGTGACCACCTGAAGTTCGTTGATCTGGATCTGCACGATGCCGCTTCTCCGGGTCTGCGGGATCACCCGCCTTGTGGCGTCGTTGTTGGTCCACCAGCTCACCGTCCAGTGCGTGGTGGCGGTGACGTCGTAGGTGTCTGCCTTCGGGTAACCCGTGTCGTAGCCGCAGTCCGGGGAGGTGGAACCCGCCCGCGTGCCCGTGGCCTTGTACTCGGTGCCGGCGCTGTAACAGGGGACCGTCTTACCGTTGCCCATGTCCCAGTCGATTCGGCTTACCTTCGCTTCGATGTAGACGGTCAGACCTCGGTCGGACTCGTCGGCGTAGAGCGGGCCGAAGTAGTTCTTCCCCGGGGTTGCCCACATCCAGACGGGCAGGCCGACCAGGCCGGGGCCGATGCTCTTCCGGGGTGCCACCTTCAGCCGGGCCGGCAGCAGACTGATCGACGCCAGGGCGCGACGGGCCAGCTCCTCCGGGTCGGGCGGGGCGCCGAAGCCGGCCGGCGGATCGGCCAGCGTCACCATGTCCTGGGCACCCAGGTCGCCGCCGTTGCAGGTCTGCAGATACCACTGCTCACCCTCGGGGGGCGGCTCCGGCCCCTCGGTCAGCTTGTAGTAGCAGCCGTCGCCGCTGTTGAACCAGCCCAGGTCCTCGTCGTAGCAGGGGATGGTCCGCCCGTTCCACTGGCAGACGCCGCTCCCGCCGCCGCCCCCCTCGTCCCCGCCCCCACCGTCGTCACCGCCGCCGCCGGGATCACCGGGGTTGCCGGGCTCGTCGTCCCAGACGCTGCAGTCGGGTTGGTCGGGCGGGCAGCCGGCTCCCGGGTCGGCCCGTAGGGCGGCGGTGGCCGGCGGGGCCGCACCGGCCACCAGCAGGAGGGTGAGGCCGATCCCGGCGAGCACCCGTCGGGTTGTCGCGGCCCGGCTCAGCACGGCTGGTCCCGGTGCGTCGCGCCGTAGTTGATCAGCCAGCGACCGCCCGGATATCGGGTCGCGGTGGCGGTGGAGAGGTGTCTGCCGCCGCCGCTGCCCGGTACCGTCCGCTTGTCCTTGGCGTAGACCAACCGGTAGCCGGTCGTGTCCAGGCAGTCCTGGATCTCCACGGTGGCCGGCTTCGCGTCCAGGCTGACGGCGGTCACGGTCGGGTCGGACTTGAACGATCCGGTACGCATGGCGCCGTGCTCCTTAGCCTCGCGAATGGAAACCCGGACCCGAGTCAAAAGTGGATCACCAAGAAACCGGGTCAGTTCCGGCGAACGCGGATCACTGCGCAGGCCCGCCGTGCGCGAGGCCGCGAGATATCCGGAGTACGCGTCGAGTGCCGCCTTTTCGGCAGCGCGTCGTTCGACGTCGGAATCGGTCCGAGGTCCGTTGTCGCGGACTTCCGTCGGCCGTTCGACCGCTTCCCGTCCGCTGGCGCAGGCGGCGACCGGCGTCGCCACCACGCCCACCAGCAGGCAGATTGCCGCTCTTCTGAGCTGCCGTCCGCGCACCGTCGAGCCTCCTCGTGGTCGCCCGGGGCGGTGACGGTTCACCGCCGTCGGGCATGCGGAAGCGCGCCCGGATCAGCACATCCGGAGCGTTCATTGCGCTTCTGCATTCACCGTTACGGATCTTCTGCGAATTGGGGTCCTGTGTCGTCCGATGGTGAAGGTGAGGCTTGCGTCGCACCCAAGGGGCGAGCATAGGCTGACGCTCGCCGATGCAACAGAGGCAATTCATGTGAACACTCAGCGTGATGTGAGGTGGTGGTGGCGGGTGTCCACACTGCTCCCCGGCCAATGGGCTAGCGAACTGTCGTTATTGATGCGGCATCGCCGGGCCGGACGGGTTCACCGCAGTGGCGTCACCGCTCGCGGGAGTGGGACATCGTGGTCTGATCCCGGCATTCGACCGACGTCGGCCCCCGGTGAGCGGGCTACCTCGTCCAACGGCACGCCCGGCTCGGAGTTGGTCGAAAGCGCCCGCGCGGGCTCCGGTCAGCAGGTCGCTTTCTGCGCCATCCGCTACACCGTAGCGAGCGCGCAATCACGATCCGTGTTCGCTCTCGCAGGGGAGCAGTCACCCGCAATGGAGAAGACATGGCGCTGACCGGCCCCCCGGCAGCCACTCCCGGGCGGGAAGACCGACCCGATCGGAGTCCGGCACCCCAACCGTCCGGTGCCATGACGGATCCTGCGGGCCAGGCGACGTCCGCTCCGCCGCGCGATCGACCGGGTGACCCCGCCCCGGCGGTGGCACGCACCCGGGTCTCGACGGTGTTCGCGATCCTCGCGATCAGCCCGCTGATGCGGTTGGCCGCGCTGCGCTACGCCGTACCCCCGGGTCTGCCGAACCGGAGTGGCTGCGACGCCTGCGGCGCGCCGGTCAGCCTGACCCGCCCCTGGCCGGCGCTGGGCCCGGTGGCGCGGTGCGGTCGGTGCCGCGCCCGGGTCGGCCCACCGCCGGCCACCGTCGAGCTGGCACTGCTCGCGACGGCGGTGCTGCTGGCGATCGCCGGCCCGCCCGGCGAGGTGCTGCCGGCGCTGGTCTGGTGGCTGGGCTGGACCATCCCGGCGATCCTCGTCGACCTGGCCGTGCACCGCCTGCCGGACCGGCTCACACTGCCCGCGGCGGCCGGGACCTGGCTGCTGCTCGGCGTGGCCGCGCTCGACGCCGACCCGGGGCACTGGCTGCGAGCCGTCCTCGGCGGCACCGGGCTGGCGCTCTTCTTCGCCAGCACCGCGGTGCTGCTCGGCCGCCGGGGCTTCGGGTTGGGCGACGCCAAGCTGGCGCTCAGCGTCGGAGCGCTGCTCGGCTGGTACGGCTGGCCGGTGCTGCTGTTCGGGCTGGTGCTCACCTTCGGGCTCTCCGCCCTGGTGAGTCTGGTCCTGCTGGCCACCCGCCGCGCCAACTGGGGCACCCACCTGCCGTTCGGCCCGTTCCTGCTGCTCGGCACAACGGCCGCCCTCCTGCTGGCGGCCTGACCCGCCGCGCGGCCGGTCAGGGGCCGGATCGGCTGGCCAGCTTGGGGGCCGGGCTGCCGGGACGGTTGGCCCGGCGGCGGAGCACCTCGCTGGTCGGGCGGGCCAGCAACGGCGTGAGCACCACGGCGACCAGGGCGCCGAACAGCACGCCCGCGATCACGTCGTGCGGGTAGTGCACGCCCACGAAGACCCGGGAGAAGGCGCCGAGCGCGGCCAGGGGCAGCGCGACCAGACCGAGTCGGCGGGAGAGTAGCAACGTGGTGACCGCCAGCGCGCCGGCGATGGTGGCGTGGTTGCTGGGGAACGACCAGTCGCCCGGCGGTGGGCAGACGCCCGCGATGATCTCCCGACCGATCGTCCGGCAGGGGCGGTCCTGGTCCACCACGGTCTTGAGGAACTCACTGCCCGCGTACGCCAGGATGGCCGGCACGGGCGCGACCAGGGCGAGCGCCCGGTCGTGCGGGCCGCCGAACCAGCGGCTCAGCGCGGCCATCACCAGCAGCGCGCCGAGTAGCAGGATCACCCCCTCGGTGGCGTGCCCGACGAACCACTGCACCGGCTCTGGGCTGCCGGCGGCGGCGTCGACGACGTCGCTGTACCACTCGGCGCTGATCTCCGGAACGTCAATGCTGCCGTTGTCGACCATGCATCACCTCACTTCACGTTCATACCTCGTTCACCTGGGGGACACCCTAGGAACGAGCCAGAGGGCATCGCTGCTGTCGAAGGTCGGGTGGTCCGTGGGACCTTCGTCCAGGTTTCGCACAGCCGGCTCTGGTTGGCTGTCCAGGACGTCGACATCGACAGGAGACCTCGTGCAGACCGGTTCGGCCACCGATCAACCGCAGTCCACCGCCGCTACGGCGGACGACGAGACCTGGCAGATCCGGCGCACGGAAGCCGACATGGACCGGCTCGGCGAGACCGAGTCGATCTTCGCGTTGGGCAACGGGTGGATCGGCTGGCGTGGGGTGCTCGACGAGGGTGCCCCGTGCGGGATGCCGGGCAGTTACGTCAGCGGGTTCCACGAGCGGCGCGAGCTGAGCTATCCCGAGGAGGGATACGCGTTCCCGCCGGCCAGCGACACCGTCATCAGCGCACCGAACGCCGCGCTGATCCGGCTCTGGGTCGACGACGAGCCGTTGGATCTGCGGACCGGGTCGCTGCGCCGCCATGAACGGGTGCTCGATCTGCGTACCGGCGTGCTGCGCCGGGAGACCGAGTGGACCTCACCGGCCGGGCGGGGCGTACGCATCCGCAGCACCCGGTTGGTGTCCCTGCCGCGCCGCCCGGTGGCTGCCGTCCGCTACGAGGTCGAGCCGTTGGACACCGCCGTCGAGCTGAGGGTCTGCTCGGACCTGCTGGCCAACGAGAAGGTGCCGGAACGTTCGGACGACCCTCGGGCCGCCTCGGTGCCCACCGACCCGCTGAGCGCCGAGAAGCACAGTGCGACCGGCCTCGACGGCGTGCTGGTGCACCGCACCGAGCGCAGCGGCCAGCGGGTGGCGGTCGCGGTCAGTCACCTGCTGGAAGGCCCAGGCACCGTGACGACCAGCGGCGACTGCACGCCAGACCGGGTACGGCTGACCGTGACGGGTCGCCTGCACCCGGGGGAGCCGTTGCGGCTGACGAAGTTCGCCGCGTACGAGTGGGCGGCGGTCGACGCGACGCCCGCCGATGAGTTGGCCGCCCTGGTCGCGGCCGAGGCGGACGCGGCGCGCGCGGACGGCTTCGACGCCCTGCTCACCGACCAGCGCGCCGCCCTGGACGCGGCCTGGCAGGTCGCCGACGTGCGGCTCGACGGCGATCCGGAGCTTCAGCAGGCCGTTCGGTTCGCGATGTTCCACCTGATCCAGGCCGGTCGCCCGGACTCCGACCGGACCATCTCGGCCAAGGGGTTGACCGGCAACGGCTACGACGGGCACGTCCTGTGGGACACCGAGAGCTACGTCCTGCCGGTACTCACCTACCTGGCCCCGGCAGTGGCCCGCTCGGCGTTGAGTTGGCGGCACGCCCACCTGCCCGAGGCGCGGGAGCGGGCCGCCGAGCTGCGGTTGACCGGCGCGACCTTCCCGTGGCGCACCATCGGCGGCCGGGAAAGCTCCGGCTACTGGCCGGCGGGCACCGCCGCGCTGCACGTCAACGCCGACATCGCCGACGCGGTGCTGCGCTACCTGGCGGCCACCGACGACCAGCGGTTCCTGGCCGAGGCGGGGCTGGAACTGCTGGTGGAGACCGCCCGGCTCTGGCACGGCTTCGGCCACTGGTCGGACGGGGGCGACTTCCACCTGCACGGGGTGACCGGCCCGGACGAGTACGCCGCGCTGGTCGACGACAACGTGTTCACCAACCTGATGGCGAAGCGCAATCTGCGCGGCGCGGCGGACGCGGCCGAGGGGCATCCCGAGCTGGCCGACCGGCTCGGCGTGGACCGCGACGAGGTGGCCGGCTGGCGGGCCGCCGCCGACGCGATGGCCATCCCGTACGACAGCGAGCGCGGGGTGCACCAGCAGGCCGCCGGTTTCACCGAACAGCCCGAGTGGGACTTCGCGAACACCGGTGACGACGACTACCCGCTGCTGCTGCACTTTCCGTACCTGGAGCTGTACCGCAAGCAGGTGGTGAAGCAGGCTGACCTGGTGCTGGCCATGCAGCTCTGCCCCGGTGAGTTCACCGCCGACGAGAAGGCCCGCAACCTGGCCTACTACCAGGCCCGCACGGTCCGCGACTCGTCGCTGTCGGCGGCACCGCAGGCCGTGCTGGCCGCCGAGGTCGGGCATTTGGATCTGGCGTACGACCTGTTCGCCGAGTCGGTCCTGCAGGATCTGGCCGACCTGGGCGACAAGACCGCCGACGGGCTGCACCTGGCTTCGCTGGCCGGCGCGTGGCTGGCTCTGGTGCAGGGCTTCGGGGGGCTGCGCGACGACCGGAGGGTGCTCTCCTTCGATCCCCGGCTGCCGCGCCGGATCGACCGGTTGGCGTTCAGCCTGCGCTGGCGTGGCCACCGGCTGCGGGTCACGGTGACTCCGGCCGAGGCCCGCTACGAGCTGCCCGACTCCGCCGCGGACGTCGAGGTCGAGCTGTGGCACCACGGCGAGTCGCTGCGGGTCACCGGCGCCGAGCCGGTCACCCGGCCGATGCCGCCGGTGCCCGACCCCGGCCCGGAACCGCCCTCCCCGCCCGGCCGCCGCCCCACCCGCCGCTGCGCCGACTGAGTCGCCCGACCGTTTCGGGCTGGCGCGGCTCCGTTCCGAGCCGGCGCGGGCGGTTCAGGTCGGGACGGGACCGCCGGCCATCCGCTGGCGGACGGCCTCCAGCGCCTCGAAGGCGTACGCCCAGTTGTGGCACTTGAAGCTGCGCAGGCCGTCGATCGCCGTGTGACAGTCGGAGCAGCGCACCCCGGCGATGGCATCCGGGATCTCGGTGTTGACGTACTTGCGCTCGCCAAGGATGACCGTGGCGATCATGGCCTTGTCGTGCAGGCCGGAGAGCGCCGACGAGACGATGTCGTACCAGGTGACCCGGCGACGGCACTTCGGGCAGTCGGGTTCGTCGCCGCTGACCCAGAGCGGGGCGCCGATGCTGCGCGTCGGCATGCCGAGCAGTTTCTCCAGCCGCCGGACGTCCGACTCGGGGGTGGTCCACCGGTGTCGGCCGGGCAGTGATGCGGGCGAGTCGTACACGGCGCGGAACAGGTCGTGGTCGACCTGCACGGTCTCGCGCTGAGCGGTCATCGGCGTCCCTCCTCGTTGAGTCGGTGCCCCCACCGTGGTCAGCGGTGACCATGGGCGCAGCCGGATCAACGACACGAGGGGGCGGTGGGTCGTCGCTGCGCGGCTGACCGCTTTCGCCTCCGGTGGCCGGCCTCGGGTGGTACGACGGACGCAGGGCGTGTGTCGGCGGGAGGAGCGCCGATGGCGAGCAGACCCGAACGGTTGCTGCGGGGCGGCGACTCGCCGCTGAGCGCGTCGTTCCTGGAACTCTTCTTCGACCTGGCGTTCGTGCTCGCGCTCAGTCAGTTGGCCGCCCACCTGCTGCACGACCTCAGCCTGGCCGGCGCGCTGCGTACCGCCCTGCTGTTGACCGGGATCTGGTGGATCTGGGTGCCCACCACCTGGTTCGCCGACTGGTACGACCCGGAGAGTCCCGCGGTTCGGTGGTTGCTGGTGGGTGCCGCGCTGGGCAGCCTGCTGGCCGGGGTGGCGATCCCGCAGGCGCTGGACGGGCGGGGTCTGCTCTTCGCCGGCGCGTACGTCTCGGTGCACATCGTCCGGGGCGTGGTCACCACCGTCTGGCTGCGCGGTCATCCGCGACAGATTCGAACGCTGCGCATCCTCTGCTGGTTCAGCGTCTCCGCCGTACCGTGGTTGGTCGGTGGGTTTGTGCCGCAGTGGCGGGTGCCGCTCTGGGTGCTGGCCCTCGCCATCGACCTCACCGGCCCGCGCCTGCGCTGGCCCACGCCGGGGCTGGGCCGGACCGGGCGGCAGGAGTTGCACCTGGCTGGCAAGCACTTCGCCGAGCGGTACCAGCAGATCATGATCATCGCGCTCGGCGAACTCGTCCTGGTCGCCGGCCTCTCGTACGCCGGCACCGATCTCCACTTCCCGCAGACCGCCGCTTTCCTGCTGGTCTTCGCCACCGCCGTGCTGATCGGTCTGCTCTACGTCACGCCCGCCGGCCAGCGCCTCGGCCCCGCCATCGAGCGGGCCGATCCGGCCAGTCTCGGCGTCACCACCGGATATCTGCACCTCGTGATGATCGCCGGGCTGGTGGTCACCTCCGTCGGCGCCGAGTTGAGCATCTCGCATCCGCTGCGCACCGGTGACATGGCAGCGGTCCTGTTCATCCTGGGCGGCCCGATGCTGTTCCTCCTCGGGCGGATCCTCTTCTCGGCCGCGATCCACCGGCGACTCTCCTGGCCCCGGGTCGCCGCCCTGTTCGTGCTGGCCGGCGCGGCGGTTGTGCTGCGGATGCCGCTGCTGGCGGTCAGCGCCGTCGCCACCGGGGTGGTGCTCGCTGTGGTCGTCCTGGACCACGCGGGGATCTCGTACCGGCACCGAGCTGGCGCGTAGTCAATAAGCCTGACTAAAGTCAGGCATATGGACTCGGCTCTCATTGCCGCCGTGCGGCGCTTCAACCGGACGGTCACCCAACGGGTGGGCGCGCTCGACGACGAGTACATGGCCCAGGGGCGCCCGCTCGGGCAGGCCCGGCTGCTCTGGGAGATCGGCCCCGCCGGTGCCGAGGTCGCCGCGCTACGGGCCCGGCTCGGCCTGGACTCCGGATATCTCAGTCGACTCCTGCGCACCCTCGAGAACGACGGCCTCGTCACCGTCGGACCGGTCGACCAGGCCGGCGGCGACGGCCGGGTCCGCGTCGTCACGCTCACCGAGGCCGGCCGAACCCAGTGGACCGACCTCGACCGGCGGTCGGACAATCTCGCCGCCTCGATCCTCGAACCGCTCAGCGAACACCACCGCGAACGACTCGTCACCGCCATGGCCGAGGTCGAACGGCTGCTCATGGGCTCGATGGTCGTCATCGAGCCGTGCCCACCGAGCGACCCGCGAGCCCGTGCGTGCCTGCGGGCCTACGTCCGTGACATCGCACGACGATTCGACGGCGGGTTCGACCCCGCACTGAGCAAACCGCTCCCCGACGACGCGCTCGTCCCGCCCAACGGGGTGCTCCTGCTCGCCACCCTCAACAGCGAACCGATCGGCTGCGGGGCCGTCAAACTCCACCCCGTCGCGCCCGCCGAGGTCAAACGGGTGTGGGTGTCCGACACCGTACGCGGGCTCGGCGTCGGGCGGCGGCTGCTGGGTGAGCTGGAACGGTACGCCGCCGAGCGCGGCGCCACAGCGGTCCGGCTGGACACCAACCGCGACCTCACCGAGGCGATCGCCCTGTACCGGGCGACCGGTTACCGGGAGATCGAGGCGTACAACACCGAGCACTACGCCCACCACTGGTTCGAGAAGCAGCTCAGGCGGTGAGGCGACGCGTGCCCCAGTCCCCCGACGCCTGCCGGAGCCGTCGTGGGGACGGTCCGTTGTCGGGCCGCTGGTGCGTGATCGGCACCAGCGGCCCGTCGGCTCACCCCTTCACCGCGCCGGCGGTGAGCCCCTCGGTCAGGAAGCGCTGCCCCAGGGCGTACATGATCACCACGGGGATGCTGACCAGCAGCGACGCCGCGGCGAGTTGCCCTTGCGGCACGACGTCTCCGGCGATCATGGATTGCATCCCCACCGGGAGCGTCTTGTACTCGTCCTTCGTGATGAACACGAAGGCGAAGAGGAACTCGTTCCAGGCGTTGGTCAGGGTGAAGAGCGCGACCGCCAGCAGCCCTGGCTTGGCCAGCGGCAGCACCACCCGGCCGAACGCCTGGATGCGGCTGCACCCGTCGACCAGGGCGGCCTCCTCCAACTCGATGGGAATCGACGAGAAGTACCCCACCAGCAGCCAGGTGGCGAACGGCAGCGTGAAGGTCGGGTACGTCACCACCAGGGACCACAACGAGTCGGTGAGCCGGGCACCGATGAGCATCTGGTACAGCGGGATGAACAGCAGCGCGCCCGGCATCACGTAGGTGAGCAGCACCGTGACCGTGAAGCCCTGCGCCCCGCGGAACCGCAGCCGGGCCAGCGCATAGCCCGCCAGGGCGGCGCAGACCAGTGCCACAGCGGTCGACGCCGCGGACACCAGCAGGGTGTTGAGATACCAGCGGCCGAACGGTTGGTTGTCGAACAGGGCGCCGAACTGCTCAAGCGTCCACGGCGTCGGCCACAGGTCGTCGGTACGCATGACGACCTGGCCCTCGGACTTGAAGGCCGTGACGAAGATCCAGTACAGCGGGCCCAGCACGAAGAAGAGCAGGCCAGCCAGCGCGGCCCAGGAACCCAGCCCCGACACCACTGTCGACGAACGGCGACCACCTCGGGACTGGAGGGACGAGACCACCCGGCCGACGCCCGCCGCGATCAGCAGAATCACACCGAGGACCACCGCCGCCTTCCAGAAGATCTGCGGTGACGCCCAGAACAGCAGACCGGTGACCAGTGCGGTGACGACCCAGGGCATCGCCCTCCGCGCCGCTCCGGCCCACCGCTGCGCCCCGATCCGCAGCGCTGAGCGGCGTCGCCGGGGCAACTTGATGTTGGTGTCCTGGCGCAACAACCGGACCAGGACGAACACCAGCCCGCCGATGATCGGCAGCATGACGAGCGTGACCGCCGCGCCCGCGCCGTACTGCAACTGCAGGATGGCCTTCGAGTAGGCGATGAGCACGTACGGCGCTGTCACGTCGCCCGGGCCGCCCTGCGTCAGCAACCAGACGAGGTCGAAGTTGTTGAACGTCCAGATCGACGACAGGGTCACCGTCACGGTGATCACGTGGCGCAGTCCGGGCAGCGTCACGCTTCTGAACCGCTGCCACGACGAGGCACCGTCGATGGTCGCCGCCTCGTAGAGGTCCGCCGGGATGGCCTTCAACCCCGCGAGGAAGCACACGGTGAAGAACGGCACCCCTTTCCAGACGTTGACGAGGATCACCGACGGCATGGCCAGCTCCGGGTCGGACAGCCAGCCTGCGGGCCAACTGTCGACCAGGTGGGCGCTGGCCAGCAACGGCCCGATTCCGGTGGCGGTGAGCAGCGTGTTGACGCTGCCGAAGATCGGGTCGAGCAGCGCGCGCCAGCTGAACGCCGTCACCACCGTCGGCACCACCCACGGCACCAGGAGCAGCCCGGCCAGCACCGCCCGCCCACGTCGGCGATGGTGCAGCAGCAGGGCTGCGGCCAGGCCCAGCACGACCTTGAAGATCTCGGCGTACGCGGTGAATACGAACGAGTTCACCACGCCGGTGTGGAACTGGTCGTCGCCGACGAGCGCGAGATAGTTGTCCAGGCCGACGAAGACGGTGTCCTGCCCGTGCCGTTCGGTGGTGCTGGTGATGATCGACCGGGCGATCGGCACGAGGACGAGCCCACCGACCAGCACCGCCATCGGCGCCAGGAACAGGGCCGCGAGTCGCCAGTCGCGACCCAGCCGCCGCTGGACAGCGGTGAGGGAGCCGGGCCCCGACGGCGAAGATTTCCTCGCCGCCGGGACCCGGACAGGACGGACAGACCTCACTGCGGCAGCCCCTGCTGGTTGAAGATCTGCACCATCTTCGTGTGGGCGGCCGACACGGCCTGCGCCGGCGCGGTGCCCTGCACGACCTGCTGCATCATGTCGGTGAGGACGTAGGCCGACCCCACCGCCTGCTGGCCCGCGCTGGCCTTCTGTGGGAAGGTCAGGCCGTTCTTCGTGTTCAGCGGCAGCTTCAATTCAGTGATCTTGCGCAGCATCGGGAACGCCGGGTCACCACTGGTGAAGAACGGGTCGGCGTCCCAGACCTTCTCCCAGGCGGGCATCACCAGGCCGGGCGCCTCCTTCGCCACCCCGAGCAGCGCGGGCGCGCTGACCAGGTACTGCGCCAGGAGCTTGGCGAGCGCCGGGTTCTTGGCGCCCTTGAAGACGACGAAGCCCTGCGACTGGCCGAGCAGCAGCGGATTGTCGGTCGCCGGCCCGATGCAGTCGGAGAACACGTGGGTGTTGGCGTGCACCGGGTTCTTCTTGGTCCTGGAGTCCGCGTACACGCTGAACTGGTTGCGGGTGTAGCCGAGGATCCCGGCGAGCCAGTTCTCGTTGTTGCTGGTGTCGGTCCAGCTCGCGATCCCCGGCGGCAACATCGGCTTGTACTTCGGGTTGGTGTAGATGTCGCCGAGGAAGCTGACCGCCTGCACCGTCTCCGGGGAGTTGAAAGTGACCTTCCGGCCGTCATTGCCGGCGATCGACCCGCCGTAGGCGTTGATCAGCGCCTCGATCATGCCGTTGCCGTCACCGGACCGGTTCACCGTCATGCCCCAGCCGAAGCGGCGCTTGGCCGGATCGGAGATCTCCAGGCACAGGTCCCGCAGCTCCTCCCAGCTGTAGATGTCCTTGGGGGAGATGCCCTTGTCCTGCATCCAGTCCTTGCGTAGGAACGACCCGATCCCGATGAAGTGGTACGGGATGGCGAACCACTTGCCGTCGAAGACGCAGAAGTTCTTGGCCTCGGCGCAGGGCTCGCCGTACTTGGCGGTCAGCGCGTCGACGACGTCCGTCACGTCCTCCAGGTCCCCCAGCGCGTGGAACTGCGCGACGAACCGCGAGTCGGTCATGAACGCCAGGTCACGGGCCACCCCGCCCTTGACCTCGGCGTCGATCTTGGCCACCACGTCACCGGCGTCAGCCTGGACCAGGCTGTTCTCGATCTTCGTGCCGGTGGTGTCGGCGAACTTCTTGATCGAGCTGTCGAGGGCTTCGTTCGCCGCCGTCGAATACAGCTTCTGCGACAGCATGCCCATCGACGAGCCCTTCATCGCCGCCGCGGCGTCGATCAGCTCCTGCGGAACCTCCGGCTGCACCCTGCTGGGCGGGTCGGAGTCGCCCCCGCACGCGGCCAGACCGGCCGCGCCGAGCACCCCAACCCCCATCCCCAGAAAGCCGCGCCGTGACCACCCCGACTTGTCCTCCATGGACACTCGCCTCCTTCATCTCCCGCGCGCGGCTGCACGCCGAAGGCATGGCTGGCGGGCACCGCGACGGTTGTGCTCCAGTTGGTTTCTGCCGGCGACCACCGAGGGCCGCCCGTCGAGATCAGTGCGCCGGTGGGTTGCCACGGTGGTGGGCGGGTCCGCCCGTCACCGTGGGGCGTCCACGTCCGCGCGCATCGTCGGAGCCGCCCGAGGCACGTCGGGTGCCGCTCGTCGAATGGCGCGACGGGGTCGAGGCGATCGGCGACCGGGCCGAGGCAGTAGCGCTGACGTTCCAGTTCGGTCGGGTCACGGGACCACCGCCGTTCGAGATTTCGAACTAGGTTCGATATACCGTATCGAGTGGTCGCGACGCTAGAACAGTTCGAAGAACGATGTCAATGTTTCGATGTTGTTTCGAACCGAAAGCGGGAGGCTGCCTATCGAGGCTGCGCCCGGTAGCCCATGCGAGCCGACAGCGAGGCCGCCCCCTCGCGAACCAGCCCGGTCCACTCCACCTGCACCTCAGGCGTCCAACGGATGATCGGCGCGGACAAGCTCATCCCAGCGATGATCGCGCCGGTATGGTCCCGGATCGCCGCGGCGACACAGCGCATCGCGGTGTCCGACTCACCGATGTCGACAGCGACGCCCTCCACCCGGACCCGGTCCAGATGCTCACGAAGAACATCCGGATCGGTGATGCTGTCCGGCGTCATGCCCGGCAGGGGATCCTTCAGCAGGACGGCATCCAGGTCCGCCTCGTCGAGCGCCGACAGCAGCACCTTGCCCACCGCCGTGCAGTGGGCGGGCAGCCGCAGCCCGACCCCGGACACCATCCGAACCGGGTGGGTGCTGTCGAACTTGACCAGGTAGATGACATCGGCGCCGTCGAGCACCGCCACATGAACCGCCTCGTCGCACGCGGCGGCCACGTCCCGCGCGACGCCCTGCGCCTCGCGTACCAGATCAAGCCGACCCGCGAAGGCCGCGCCCAACTGGAACAACGGCATGCCGAGCCGATACTGCACGGGCTGACCCGGTATGGAGATCAGGTACGCGCGAGCCTCAAGCGTCACGAGCAACTCGTGGACGGTCGTGCGGGGCAGATCGAGTCGCTCCATCACCTGGCGGGCCGACAGTTGGGGGCAGTCCAGAAACAGTTCCAGGACGTCGAGTGCGCGGATGACCGCCGGTACCACACGGGGCATGTTCGATAGTCCCTTCGCAGTGCCGGACCCGTGTCAACGATCTCCACACGGGCCAGCACCTGAAGAGGATATCTACGTCAGCCACCGGCGCCAGGTGTCAACCTCGTCGTTGATCCGCTGCAACGCGCTCGGATTCCGAAGCGTTCAGGACCCGGTCGTCTGGAATCTGTGGACCGCGGCCTCGGCCACCCGGTTGAGGTGTTCCACGCCACCGGGCTTGTTGCCCTCCGACTGAACCACCACCAAGCTGGTGCCGGTCCGGACGAGGATGACGTCCCACTCCAGCGTGTCGAGACCCGATGTCGTGGCCTGGGTGAGGTGAAGGCTGTCATCGCCCAACCGCGGTCCGGCCGCGACCGCGAACCGATAGCTGCCGCCCTGGTCAGGCAGCACAAGCGTCGGGCAACCGTCGATGAACGTCCGCAGGTCCGCCATCGCTCGCCGTGCGCCGTCGTCGGTGTACGTCCTGAGGACCTCCGTTCCCACCCACAGATCATCGGGACCCGCGTCGAAGCTGAGGGTGGCTGCGGCTGTCGCTGACGGAGATCCGGTCAGCCGCCTCGCCGACAGCAGCGGGGTCATGCTGGGCGTACACGCCGCGCCGACGTCTGGACGTCGATCGCCAGCATCGAGTGCCATGGTGGTCGCGATCTCCACGGTGAAGCCGGGCGGTAACGACTCCGGGGTCACCAGGCGTGCGGACAGCGCTGCGGAGTACCCGGGCCCGCCGGTCGCCGGAACCGCTGGGGAGGGCGCATGTGTAGCTGTCGCCTGCTTCCTTGCCTGCGCGGACTGATCCGCCGCAGAGCCGCAGGCCGTCACAACGGAGACGATCGCCACCGCCACCAACCCACGCAGCAGAATCCTGTGCACCGGACAGCCTCCGCCTCTCGCCGAAAGAGCCCCAGCGTGCGACTCCAGCCATCCGATCCCACTGGGGGCATCGCCGATCAAGCTGACGTTACACAGAACCGGTATCAGTTGCGTCTGCCCCCTATGCTGCGCCAGGCAGTTGGTGCGAGCAGTCCATTAAGGAGCGTGGAGCCGCATGGCCGACGAGATCAAATACGAGTACAAGACCGTACGGCCAGTCCGCGGCACCGACGGCCTGGTCATCTCGAAGATGCAGAAGGATGGCTGGGAGCTCGTACAACAGACCCCAGGCACGCTTCGCTCCACCGTCAACTTCCGTCGGCCGAAGAAGCCGCAGCCGTGGCTCCTGATCGGCGCGGCAGCCGTCATCCTCGTGATCCTGGCCGTCGTCATCGGCACCGCCTCGGCACTCAGTGGCGGCGAAGACGAAAGGAGCGGCGGGTCAGAAAGATCGGGGGCTGCGGTGAGTGAGAAACCGGCTGCTACGCCCGCTCCGACCGCTGTCGAGTCGGCTGCCAGTGAGGTGATCACGCCGCAGAACAATCCGGAGTTCGCCGCGCTGCTGAAGGCGGAGGATTGCGACGACGCGAACCTGGCGTTCGCTACCAGGTACAAGGGCAAGACGGTCGCGTTCAACGGCTCGATCGTGAACATGGCGCCCCACGGTGACTACGACACCCGCTACGACTTCCTCCTGGGCCCAGGCGACAGGGGATCGAACACGACGGTCGGTCCGGCCTTCAAGTACGAGGACGTCAACATCCTCGATCTGAAGCTGACCGGCAAGAAGACCCCCGCCACCGTTGGCGTAGGAGACACGTTCCGCTTCGTCGCCGAGGTAGGTGAGTTCAAACCCGCCCAGTGCCTCTTCTTCCTCGACCCGATCTCGACGGAGGCCCGGTAATCCGTTCCGTCGGTCCTCCTCGCTAGGGTGCTGCCGTGGATCACGATGGTCGTACCCTGCCGACTCCTTTGTCCGAAGCTCATGAAGTCGGTTTCGACTACCGGGACGGCGACGGCGTCGACTTCGAGCCGTACCCTCACTTCCTCGACTCTGACGAGATTGCCGAGTGGTGGAGGGCGTGGACCGGAAACGCGGAGCTGGACGGGTCCGAGTTTCGGGCCTTCGGGCAGGACGGCACCGGCGGCCTCGCCGCGTTCTGGCTGGTGCGTCACGGTGAGCCGATCGAGCAGCAGCCGGTGGTGTTTCTCGGTTCGGAGGGCGATACGGGCGTCGTGGCCCAGGACCTGGGCGCCTACCTGTGGCTTCTCGCCGACGGCTTCGGCCCCTGGGAAGCGACGGCCTACCCCGACCACGAACACGAACCCCGTACCGATGCCCGCCTCGCGGAAATCGCCCAACGCTGGGCACCATCGCGTCGCAGGTCGGCGGACGAGGTCATTTCCGCAGCGCGGGAAGAGTTCCCCGGCTTCGATGACCTGATCGGCTCACTCTGCCGATAGTCGGCGCGAATGGGTGCTCGTCTAGAGGTGGCCGACGAGCGCCCCTTGCTATGCCGACCACCGGTTTGCCGGAACGGCCGACCGAACGCCGGGGTGGGCGCGATGCTGGGACCGAACGGCAGTCGATCGGCTGACACGTGCGGAGGTGGCAACGCATGCCCGACGATCCCCGGTACCAGGAGGCCCTCGACACCGCGGAGCGCCTCCTCGGCCAACCGTTGACCCTGCCGCTCGCCGACGGGGAACCCGCGGTCGGTCAGGACTTCCGGCGGCTGGCGACCGAGCACACCTTCGGCGACTCGTGGCCGCGACCGGGCCTGGACCTGCGGAGCCGCTGCCTGATCTCGGTGGCCGTCGCGGCGGCGCTGGGCACCCACGAGCCGCTGCGGGGGCAGTTGCGCATCGCGCTGACGTCCGGCGTGACCAAGGAGGAGATCGTCGAGCTCTTCATCCACCTGGAGGCGTACGCCGGGGCGGCCCGGGCGTTCGACAGCTACCAGGTGGCCGCGGCGGTCTTCGGCGAGCACCGCTGACGACACCGCCACCTATGAATTAGAAGTGCGCAGAAAAAGACAAATTCGCTTCGGGGTATCGGAGTCTTCTGTCGTCCGGATTCCGGCCGCGTTGTCCGGCTGCCTCTGGGCTGGTCCACGCCACGGCTAGGGGGCGACGCCACGTTGAGTGACCGGCGGAGGTGCGAATCCGGCCATCGCGATGTGAGTCGTCCGGCACCGGGGCATCCGAGCGCCCGTGGAGCACCCCCGGTCCCGGGTTCTGTCTCCTCGCCACCGGGCGGTGGAGAGCTATGGCGACCGCCCAGCAAGGAGGTCCCGCCGGCCGCGCCCATCCACGCGCTCGGGGCTGAACTCGGCACCGATGACCGGCGGCAGCGGGAGGCTCGTCCCTGGAGTCGACTTCTACCCTCTGCCCACGCTCTAGACTTCCCATAACGCAGGCATTATTTCTGGGCTACAGTGGGTGTGTGAGCGAGTGGGAGGTCGGCCTTACCGAGGGCGTCGAGGACTGGCTGCTTGACCTGGCGAAGTCTGACCCCGACTCCGCTGACCAGGTGGCTGCGGCCATTGATCTGCTCGCCTCCGAAGGTCCGGCGCTCGGTCGACCGTTGGTTGATCGAGTCAAAGGCTCGAACTACAAGAACATGAAGGAGTTGCGGCCAGGCTCGGCAGGGGGAACCGAGATCCGTATCCTGTTCGCCTTCGATCCTCAGCGGGAAGCCATCCTGCTGGTGGCGGGTGACAAGAGCGGCAACTGGAAGGGCTGGTACGAAACCAGCATCCTCGAAGCCGACAGGAAGTTCGCCGATCATCTGCGAGAGTTGAAGGGACAGCACTGATGGCGCGAAGCTGGCGGGATGTCCGCTCCCGCATGAACCTCGACGAGGCCAAGGTTGAGCAGCACAAGGAGCGCATGCGCGGCGAGGTACGCGCGACGCGGCTGCGCGAGATGCGCGAGAAGCGGGGCCTGACTCAGCAGCAGGTTGCCGACCGCATGAACGTTTCACAGCCGCGCGTCGTCGCCATCGAGAGCGGCGAACTGCCGAAGACTGAGGTCGGCACGGTTGCCCGGTACATCGCTGCCCTTGGCGGCAAGGCCGAGTTTGTTGCCGAGTTCGATGGCGAACGGGTGACCCTGAGTTGATGTCTGGGGCATGAGGGCGGTGCCGAGCGCTCGGCATACCAGTTGGGCCGTGCCGTACTTCGCGACCTCGGCCAGCGGCGGGACGACGGCCGCAGGCTGAGCGTTGTCGGCATCGATGAGGACCGCCAAGCGGGCGGTGCTCTGGTCAGCGCTTTCCATGCTTTCACCTACCTGCTAGGGGTGAGGTCGCCGCAGGTGTCACCGGCGGCTGCGAAGCGGGTGCCGGCGCAGGCGTGACGCGGATCGGCATGAGGAACGGGGCAGTAGCCAGAGCCTGGGCTCCGAAGCGGAAATACCCGAAGAGCACCGCGTGAGCCCATGCCGCGGGCCCGCTCAGTCGCAGCGGCTCGGAGTTGGCAAAGATGAGCACCACGCCCTGGTGGTCGAGGTGGTATTCCATGACGGCGGAGTGGTCGAACGACAACCACAGTCCGGAGGCGTAGCACCAGGTTCTGGTCGGTGTGAGCACGACTCTGGTGAGTTGCTGCTCGCGCCACTGCGGGCGGGCCAGACGTTCGGCCCGTGACCTGGCGCTGCTGTTGCCGATGGCGTTGGCGACCAGCGCGCCGGCGACGAAGCCCGCCGATCCGAAAGCCACCGCCGAGGTGTGGCTGCGGTGGCGACAGCGGTGAAGGTCCAGTGCCGGCTCTTCGGTGGTGGGGGCACGAACGACATGACCGACTGCCACTCCTCTTCGTCACTGCAGCGGTACGCTCCGACGCGAGAGCGTACCGCTTGATCGATGCGTGGTGGGTCTGGCAATCGGGTCCGCCCTGCCGAAGTTGGTGCATCGGCGGCTTGTTCGAAGGGGTGATGACGGCGATATCGACCAGACCCCGCAGTTGGCTGCGCAACGGAGCTGGCCGTGCGGCGCGACGACGTGTACGCCCAGCGGTGGGAGAAGGATGGCCGCAAGGGCTGGTACCCGCAGTTGGAGCGGCTGCCGGGGCAGATGTGGCAGGAGGTCGGTTTCCAGGGGGAGCCGACACATTATTCTGCAGCTCAGAGAGGGCTGTGGTGGGCCGCCAGGGACTCGAACCCTGAACCTATGGATTAAAAGTCCACAGCTCTGCCATTGAGCTAGCGGCCCGCGCGCTCAGGTTACCCGACCGTCTGCGGCCCGGCTGATGTCCGCCCCCGGTCCGGCGCAGCGATGCCGGTCTACGCCCGCGCCACAGGACCTCCGTAGACGGTGCAGGGCTCAGCGAGATGCTGGCGTACCGGCCTGACCTCTCCGGCGAACTTCCGCACCGCTTTGTCACCGGTATAGCTTCATCACCGATATATTGACGTCATGCCCACACCCATGCCGCTGCGGGAACCCACCTTCTTGATCCTCACCGCGCTCGCGCGGGAACCCATGCACGGCTACGGCATCACCAGCGACGTCGCGGCCCTCTCCGGTGGGCGGCTGGCGCTGCGGCCGGGAACCCTCTACGGCGCGCTCGACCGCCTCACCGACGAGGGGCTGGTCGAGCGGGACCGTGAGGAGGTCGTCGAGGGACGGCTGCGCCGCTACTACCGGCTCACCGAGGTTGGCCGGTCCGTGCTCACCGCCGAGACCGAACGGCTGCGTCGCAACGTCGAGGCCGCCACGCAGCGGTTACGTGCTCGACCTGCGGGCACCCGGGCCGCCGACGGCACCTCACGCGGCCCTCTCACGCCGGCCCGCCCCATTCTTCTTCCGACCGGAGGCCCGGCATGAACCAGCCCCACCCCACGCAGGATCAGGCCGGGTCGCCGCTGGAGTCTCGCTACCGGCGGCTGCTGTGGGCCTACCCAAGTGATTACCGGGTTGAGCGGGGCGACGAGATCGTCGGGACGTACCTCGACACCGTCGATCCGGGGCGACGCTGGCCATCCCCACACGACGCCGTCGACCTGCTCGGCGCCGGGCTCCGGGAGCGTCTGCGCGGGTACGGCGCTCTCGGGCTGGTCGCGGCTCTCCCGCTGGCCGCGACCGCCGCGCTGAACAGCCTGGTCGCGCTCTCCGTTTTCCTGCTCCTACAGGTCGAGTTCGAAGATCCCCGCTTCGCCGGGCTGGATTCGGTCGGCCCGTTCCAGACCCTCGGGGCCGTCATCTGGCTGGGCTGGCTGCTCGTCGCGGTCGCCGCCACGACGCTGCCGGGGAACTGGGCCCGCTCTGTCGCGGCCGGCGGTCTCCTGCTGACCGTTGTCGTGCCGCCCGTGGCCGCCGCCACCGGGCAGCCGGGGCCGCCGCTGTTCGTGCTGGTCCCCGCCGTCGCGCTCGGCCTGGCCACGCTCGCGCTGCCCTCCCATCCCGGCTTGGGGGCGCGGAGCCTGCCGCTGCTCACTGCCGGTTGTGTGACGGTCGCATCGGTGGCATTCAGCGCCACCGAGCACGGCGGGAACATGTTCACCTCGTACGGCTCGACCCCTGAGCTGTTGGCGATGTTCGGGGGGTTGGTGTTCGCACTGGTCCTGCTCGTCGGTCTCGGCCGCGCCCTGCGAGCGGACGACGCCGGCCTCTGGGCGACAGTGCTGCTCGCCACCCCGGCCGCCCTGTTCGGTGCCAATCAGCTCAGCCAGGGGATCTGGGGCAGCCAGGGAGGGGGACCGACCTCGGCCGCCTACGCCAGCACGACCGGGACGATCCTTCTGGTCGGCGCGGCACTGCTGGCAGCGGCCCTGGCCGGCCAGGCCGCCCGACACCAGACCGTACGTCGGCGGGTGCTCGACGACGCCTGCCCGACCTGCGGACACCGCTCGACCGCCACCGCACGGGCCTGACGTCAGGCAGGACCCAGGCGGCGGGACTCGGGATCCCGGAAGTCGGGCCGTCCTGGGCGCTCGGATACCGCGACTTCCAGGAAGTCGGGTGGATCAAGGGGCGCGGTGGTGGGTGGTTGAGCTGCTGCTGGGCGGGTACGGGGTCGGGCATGCGGATCGTGGTGGTGGGGGCTAGCGGCAACGTCGGTACGGCGCTGCTGCGGCGGCTGCGCCGGGAGCGGGGCGTTGAGCTGGCCGGGGTCGTTCGGCGGTTGCCCGGCCCGGATGCCGGCGAGCCGTACGACCAGGTGGAGTGGCACTCCTGCGACATCGGCGCGCCGGGCGCGGCCGGGCAGCTCGCCGAGGTGTTCTCGGGTGCGGACGCGGTGGTGCACCTGGCCTGGCAGATCCAGCCCAGCCACGACCAGCGGGTGCTGCGCCGGACCAACGTCGAGGGCAGCCGGGCGGTGATCAACGCGGTGGTCCAGGCCGGCGTGCCGGCCCTGGTGTACGCCTCGTCGGTCGGCACCTACGCCCCCGGCCCGAAGGACCACCCGATCAGTGAGCGCTGGCCGGCCACCGGTGTGCCCGGTTCGTCGTACAGCGAGCACAAGGCCGAGGTGGAGGCGCTGCTGGACGGGCTCGAACGGGATCATCCGACGCTGCGGGTGGTACGGATGCGCCCCGGGTTGATCTTCCAGCGGGCCGCCGGTGCGGAGATCACGCGTTACTTCCTCGGCCCGTTCGCGCCGGTGCGGCTGCTGCGCTTCGGCCGGATCCCACTGGTGCCGACCAACCCCCGGTTGCGGATGCAGGCGGTGCACGCCGATGACGTGGCTGACGCGTACACCCGGGCGGTGTTGGGTGATGCGCGCGGTGCCTTCAACGTCGCCGCGGACCCGGTGCTCACTCCGGAGCTGGTGGCCCGGCACTTCCATGGTTGGACGGTGCCGGTCGCCGCGCCGGTGCTGCGGGCGGCGGCGGGGCTGACCTGGCGGGCGCGGCTGCAACCGGTCGACGCGGGCTGGGTGGAGCTGGGTCTGAACGCCCCGCTGATGTCCAGCGAGCGCGCGGAGACCGAACTGGGCTGGCAGCCGAAGATCAGCGCGCTGACGGCGCTCAAGGAACTCTTCGCCGGAATGGCCGACGGCGACCACACCTCAAGCCCACCGATGTCCGGCGCGCGAGACCTGCCCGGCCGCCCCGCCGCCCTCATCCACGCCCGCCCCCCAGGCGAAGGAAACCCCTACTGACCCACCCCACCCCTTCAGCTCGGTGATCAAGAGCTTTCGGTCAGAAAGCATCGCCAAGATGACGGAAATCTCTTGATCACGGAGGCGGGGGGCGGGGGCAGGGACGGGCGGGGCGGGAGGGGTGGTTAGGAGAGCTTGGAGTTGGTGAGGGTGGGGTTGCGGGCACCCAGGAAGAAGATGCCGGGGAAGCCGCGAGTCTCGAACGTGGCGCTGGGGTTGCGCCGCAGGGTCGAGTTTTCGATCCTCATCGTGCCGGTGCGGTTGTTGCTCACGAAGAAGACCGCGCCGCCACCCTCGTTGGCCTTGTTGTTCTCGATGATCGTGCCGGCGATCCGTACGGTGAACTCGTTGCCGTCGCAGTAGATCGCGCCGCCGCTGCCGCCGCCGGGCGTACCGGACTTGGCCGGGTTGGCGCCGCTGCCGATCGCCTCGTTGTTCCTGAGCAGGCTGTTCAGCACCACCCACGACACACCGATGCTGCTCAACGCCCCTCCGTTGGAGCAGGAGCCGCCGTCGAAGGTGCTGCCCACCACGTACACCGGCTTGTTCTCGTACTGACTCAGCACCCGGACGGCCGCGCCACCCAGGTCGGGGCCGGTGCGGTCGCAGCGGTTGCGGACGAAACGCGAGTTGACCACCTTCAGCCGCCCGCCGCGTACGAAGATCGCCCCACCGCCGCCGCCCTCGGCCTTCTCGCCGGTCGAGTTGCCGTCGGCGAAGGTGAGGTTCTGCACGGTGAGCTGCGGGTGATCCTGGTTCTGGCAGTGCGAGGTGGTGAAGCCCTGGGCCTCGTCGCAGGTGTTCATGTAGAGGATGCGGCGCTGCCCCTGGCCGCTCAGCGTGACGGTGCCGCCGCCGTCCAGCACGATCTTCGGCCCGTTGGCGTTGCGGACCTTGGCGGTGGCGGCCATCTTGATCGTCACCGGGGCCGGTCCACAGTTGAACGTGATGACTCCGCCGGCCGCGACGGCCTTCACCACCGCCGCGGAGGTGCAGCTCGCCGGGGTGCCCGTGCCGATTCTCCGGGTCGGCTTCGAGGTGTCCACCGCTCGCGCCTCGACCGGCACGGTGGCCCTGCCGCTCGGGTTGCCGGCGGCCAGCACCTTGTTGGCCGGCTTCGGGCTGGCGCTGGACCCCGGGCCGCCGAGGCCGTCGCGAGCCCCCGGCGCCTCACCCGGGCCGTCGGTGGGCGGGGCCGTCGGCGAGGCGGTCGAGCCGGCCTCGAAGGTGGGGGCCGGGTCGTTGGGCGCGCAGGCGGGCAGGGTCGCGGTGGCGACACCGAGGGCGAGGAGAGCGGCAAGCGACGTCAGGCGCACCCCGTGATGCTAATGCCTGTTTCATAAGAACCGGCCGGCCTGCGGCGGGCCCGGACGACGACCGGCGGCGTTGGTCATCAGCTGTGGGAGAGGGCGAAGGCGGTCAGGAAGCCGGCCACGGTGATCAGACCGACCAGCAGGTGCGCGTTCTCGAACGCCTCCGGGACCATGGTGTCGGTGATCATGGCGAGGATCGCGCCGGCGGCCAACGCGGTGATGGCGGCCAGCACCTCGGGCGGCGCGCCGCCCAGCAGCGTGTTGCCGACCAGCGCGGCGACGCCACTGATCAACGCGATTCCGCTCCAGAGCAGGAACACGTACCGTCGGCTGCGACCGGCCTGGCGCATGCCGGCGGCGCTGGACAGCCCCTCCGGAACGTTGCTGAGGAACACCGCCGCCACCGTGACCAGGCTGACCGCGCCGCCGCCGAGCAGGCTGGCGCCGATCACGACCGATTCCGGTACGCCGTCGAGCAGCGCGCCGACGGCGAGCGCCGAGCCGGAACCAGGCTGCTCGCTCTCGGAGGGTTGCTGGTCGCCGGACCGCTTCCGGTGCCGGGCGCCGTGCCGGGCGAGCGCCATGTTGGCCACTGTGTAGACCACCGCGCCGGCGGCAGCGCCGAGAGCGGTGGGCAGCAGCCCGCCCTGCGCGTGCGCCTCGGCGATCAACTCGAACGACACGGCGGAGAGCAGCACTCCCGCGCCGAACGCCATGATCGACGCGATGACGCGCTGCGGCACCCGGGCGAACCAGCCGACCGCCGCCCCGACCAGCAGCGCCGACCCGGCCAGCAAACCCCAGCCACCCGCCTGTAACCACTCCGGCATTCGCGGGACCGTACCCACGTGCGCCGAAGCGACAAACCCGTTTGTGAGGAGGGCTCAGAAGTCCGCGAAGAGGTACGGCACCCGGCGGGGGAAGAGGCCGCGCAACTCCGTGGCGGCGTCCACCGGCACCTCGCCCAGACCGCGCAGTGGCAGCTCGGCCGGGTCCAGCACCCCGTACGCGAGGGCGGAGAGCCCGGCGGCGGTGAGCGTGGCGGTCGGCGTGCGGCCGGTGGTGTCGTCGACCAACACCAGCGCCCCGGTCGTGCCGTCGAGCAGGTGGGTGCCGGCCAACCAGCGGTCCCCGGTCAGCTCGATCCGCACCCGGCCGGGGCCCGCGGGCAGCCCGCTCAGCGCGTCCAGCGACAGCAGCCGGGCCATCGGCGCGGACGCACCCGGCACCCGCGTACGGGCCTCGACGTGCACGTCCAGGTCGGTCAGCCACAGCTCGGGCAACTCGTCCGGCGGAACCTGAACGGTGATCCGTTCGATCTGGTCGACGTGCCGGGCGAAGAACTGCAACAGCAGCGCCCGCGCGAGCGGGTCGGTGACCAGCAGCTCGTTGCCGTGCAGCGTGCCGCCGTACTCGTCGATCCGGTACGTCACCGCGCCGGTGACCTCCCCGCCGACCCGGGCGGTGAGCAGCCAGTACTCGTCACGGTCACGCATTCCGACCGCCCGGTGGTCCGGAAAGATCGCGAAGCCGTGTCGTTCCTGGAGGTTGCGTTCGGTGAACGCCCGCCATGCCGGATAGCCGGCGGCGACGCGTTCCCAGCCGACCTCGCCGGGCAGATCCACCCGCAGCAGCGAGCCCAGGTTGGCCGGGCTGAAGGTGACCCGGCGCGGCTTGGGCAGCCCGACGTAGCCGAACCGGGCGTAGAAGCTGGGCCGGAACGGATAGAGCGCGCTGAGCGGATGGCCCTCGTCGCGCATCTCGTCGAGGAGTTGGTGCAGCAACGTCCGCACGTGCCCCTGCCGGCGGGCCAGCGGATGGGTCGCCACCCCGGCGACACCGGCCATCGGCAGCACCACCCCGCGCAGGTTCTGTCGCATGGGGATGGCCGAGACGGCGGCCAACGTGCTGCCGTCCTCCTCGGCGATCAACGTCCGGTTGCCCTGGTTGTAGGGCAGGTAGTCGCGGAACTCCGCCGTCCGGGCGGCGCTGAGTGGCGAGGACTCGAAGGCGTACGCGGCCAGCGGAAAGCTGGTGGTGAGACGGTCGTCGTCGGTCACCCGGCGAATGGTCATTCGCCCATCTCAACCCGCCGCGCGGGTCACAGCAACCGGATTGGCCCGATCCACGGCCGGCCCGGCGTCAGCCGACCGGCAGGTGCCGCAGGTGGCGACGGCGGCGCAGGCGGACGCTGGCCACCGCGGTCGTGGCGAACAGCGCGGCGGTGCTCACCGCCCAGCCCACGCCGAGCAGCAGCGAGCGAACCGACTGCCCGAGGTAGGCGTCCCGCCGGATCAGGTAGAAGGTCAACGGCATCAACAACAACAGCAGGAGTACGCCTCGACGCCGCAGCAGCTCCCGCAGGGTCATCTCGGCGACGGTGACGAGCCGGTTCACGGGCGGCCTCCCTGGATGCCGGGCGCGTGCCACCCGGACTCGTGTGCCGGGGTCAGGTCGAGCACGATGTCCACCCGGTCGAGTTGGTTGAGCAGGTGGGTCACCACGACGATGGCCGTGCCGGCGTCGCGCAACCTGCTGAGCTGGTCCCAGAAGTTGACGTACGTGCCCTGGTCGAAGCCCTGGTACGGCTCGTCGAGCAGCAGCACGTCGGGGGCGCTGAGCGTGGACATGGTCAGGTTGAGCTTCTGTCTGGTGCCACCGGAGAGGTGGCGGGCCTGCACGTCGCCGCCCGCCTCCCAGCCGAGCTGGCGGGCCGCCGCCCGACCCGCGCGGCGGGCCGGGCCCCGGGCCACACCCTGCCCGGCGCCGACCAGCACGAAGTGCTCGTCGGCCAGCAGGAAGTCGGCGGTGCCGCCGGACTGCGGGCAGTAGCCGAGCCGCCCGGAGACGGTCACCTCACCGGCGTCGGGCGACATGAGGCCGGCGCAGATCCGGAGGAAGGTGCTCTTGCCGCAGCCGTTCGCGCCGACGACGGCGGCGATCTGTCCGGCCCGGACGGTGAGCGTGGCGTCGCGCAGCACGGTTTGCCGCCCGTACCGCTTGGTGATGCCTGCCGCGTGCAGCCGGACTGGCCCGGGGCGCGGTCCGGGCGCGGTGCCGATGCTCTCCACGACAGCGCCCGCGTACTGCTGGGGTGGGCCGAAGACGACCCAGGGGTCGCCGCCGCCCTCGCGGAGGTGCGTGGCGGCCTCGGCGACCACGTGCCGTGCGGCGTCCGCCGCGACCCGGCGCTGGTGCAGCTCCGCTGTGAGCGTACGCAGCCAATCGTCGGCGTTCACCGGCTGACCCCCTTCGTGACGATGTCGTTCACCGGCCGGACGAAGGTGAGCCAGGCGCTGCCGCCGGCGCGGAGCGCCACGTGCCCGTCGTCGGTGAGCCGGTAGTACTTACGGGCCGGCCCGGCGTTGCCCTCCCGCCACTGCGCGGTCACCAGGCCGGTCTTCTGTAGGCGCAGCAGCACCGGGTAGAGCGTGCCGCCCTGGATCGGCCCGACGCCCGCCGCATCGAGCGCCTGGGCGAGTTGGTAGCCGTAGGACTCGCCTTCGGACAGCAGGGCCAGGACGCAGATGTCGAGCACCCCCCGCAGCCACTGCCCACGCCGGTCGGAATCCACGCGTCGGACAGTAGCGGCGCTAGCTAGATGGCACAACCACCTACTGTGGCAGCGGTACCCGAACCAGCCGGTTCGGGTGAGCCGCCGAGAAAGCCGTACGGGTCAGCGGGCGACGACGTCGGAGACCACGACCGTGACGTTGTCCGGTGCGCCGGCGTGGTGAGCCAGCTTCACCAGCTGCTCACCGCACTGCTGGCGGTCGGCGTACATGCCCAGGGCCGCGGCGATGGCCTCGTCCTCGACGTAGTCGGAGAGCCCGTCGCTGCACAGCAGCAGCCGGTCGCCGGCCACCACGGTGAGCACCCCGACCGCCGGTGGGGTGTCGGCGCCCTGCACTGCCCGGGTCACCAGGGACCGCTGCGGGTGGTGGCGGGCCTGCTCCGGCGAGAGGGTGCCCTGATCCACAAGCGCCTGAACGAACGTGTCGTCCCGGGTGAGCTGGGTCAGCTCCCCCTCGCGCAGTAGGTAGCAGCGGGAGTCGCCCACCTGGGCCAGCACCAGTGTCTCCCCGGCCAGCAGCGCCGCGGTGAGCGTCGTACCCATGCCGTCCCGGCTCGGGTCGACGGTGATGGCGGCGTGGATGCGCTGGTTGGCGGTGCTGACCACGGCACGCAGCGCGTCGGCGGCGCCGTCGGGGTCGGTGGGGGGAGCCAGCTCGTCCAGGATCCGGATCACGATCTCGCTCGCCACCTCACCCGCAGGCAGCCCGCCCATGCCGTCGGCGACGGCGATCAGGCGGTCACCGGCGAGGGCGGAGTCCTCGTTGTTGGTGCGCACCAAGCCGATGTCGTTGAGGATGACCGAGCGGAGGATCAGCGTCATGGGGTCAAGCTTGCCAAGAACAACCCGCATTCGTCTCTACGCCTCCTACCTAGGTCGAGAAATGATTGCGATTTTCGTCGACGAGGCCGACGGTCCGTGACCGATCGGCGGGATCTCAGCGGCGCGGATAGCGCAGCAGCAGGCTCGCCGCGACCTCCTCGTCGCCCACCGCCGCGTAGCTGTGTGGCACGTCCGACACCCAGCGGAGGTGGCCGCCGGCCGTGGCCGTCAGCGGTGCGTCGGCCGGCCCGGCGCGCAGCACCCCGGCGAACACGGTGACGTGCTCGGTGACTCCCGCCGGGTGGGCGGGGGATAGTTGGCCGGGGCCGGGCGCGACCCGCATCCGGTACAGCTCGTAGGTCGCGTCGGTGTCGGTGAAGACCTCCAGCAGGGTGGCGGTGACCGCGGTGCCGTGCACGGTGGGCCCGGCGGCCGGCTCCGCCAGAACCGCCGTCAGCGGTACGCCGAGCTGCGCGGTGACCGCCCAGAGCGTCTCCAGGGTCGGGTTGCGGGTGCCGTGCTCCAGGCCGGAGAGAGTGGCCTTTCCGACACCGGCGAGCCGGGCGAGTGTGGACAGCGAGATCCCCTGCTCCTCGCGCAGGGCGCGGACCCGGCGCCCGACGATGGCGGGATCCACGTCGAGGCCCGGGCGGGGGGCTGGTGGTGGGTGCGGCACCCGGCTATCGTGCTACACGCTTCCGTTCCGTAAACGGAACAGCTCGGAGGGGTGTGGTGGCCGGACGCGTGCAACCGTTGCTGGCAGGGGTGGTGACCGCGCTGGTGGGCTTCGCCAGCTCGTTCACCGTCGTGCTGGCCGGGCTCCGAGCGGCGGGCGCGTCGGACGCACAGGCCGCCTCCGGCCTGCTTGCTCTCTGCGTGGCGAGTGGGTTCGCCGCCGCCTGGATGGGCTGGCGATACCGGATACCGATGAGCGTGGCCTGGTCCACTCCGGGCGCGGCGCTGCTGGTGGCGACCGGGCCCCCGCCGGGAGGATGGCCGGTAGCGGTGGGCGCGTTCCTCGTCTCCGGAGTGCTGGTCGTAGCGGCCGGGTTGTTTCCGCCGCTCGGCCGTGCGGTAGCCGCCATCCCCAAGCCGGTGGCCGGCGCCATGCTCGCCGGGGTGCTGTTGCCGCTGTGCACCGCCCCGGTCCGCGCGCTGGTCGAGTTGCCGGTGGTGGCCGGATCGGTGGTGGCCGGCTGGCTGCTGCTGCACCGGTTCGCCCGACGCTGGGCGGTGCCCGGTGCGCTGGTGGTGGCCGTGGCGGCGATCGCACTGACCGCACCGCCGACCGGCCTCACCGGTGCCGCGCTGATCCCGTCGGTCACGCTGACCGCGCCAGCCTGGAACGCGTCCGCACTCGTCGGGTTGGCCCTGCCGCTGTTCCTGGTCACCATGGCCGCGCAGAACGTGCCCGGCATGGCGGTGCTGGTCGGCTACGGCTACCGGCCGCCGTTCGGCGCCGCACTGCGCACCACCGGCCTGGCCAGCCTGCTGGCCGCCCCGGCCGGCGGGCACGCGGTGAACCTCGCGGCGATCACCGCCGCGCTGGCCGCCGGTCCCGACGCGCACCCTGACCCGGAGCGCCGTTGGATCGCCTCGGTCACCGCAGGTGCCGGGCTGGCCGTGCTCGGACTGGGCGCCGGCGCGGCCACCACGCTGGTGGCGGTCGCCCCACCGATCCTCATCGAGGCGGTCGCCGGGCTGGCGCTGCTGGGTGCCCTCGCCACCGCGCTCGCTGCGGCGGTGACCGACCCGGCGACCCGGGAGGCCGCCGTGGTCACCTTCGTGGTGACCGCGTCCGGGGTGACGCTGATCGGCGTGGGCGGCGCGTTCTGGGGCCTGGTCGCGGGCTGCCTGATGCTGCTGCTCTTCCACCGCCGCCAACCCACCCCAGCTGCGCCCACCCCAGCTGCGCCCACCCCCGCTGCGCCCGACGAGCCCGCCTCCGCCGCCGCTCCGGACAGGCCCGCGCCCGACGAGCCCGCTCCCGCCGCGTCGGACAGATCCACTCGGGTTCCATGAAGTCGGGCCGTCCCGAGGCTCCGGACACCCCGATGTCCGTGTACCCGAGTCGATCAGGGCGGTTGGGTCACTCCTCGGGCGGCAGGTCGGCCACCCCGACGGCCAGGAGGACCCGGCCGTCGGCCACCGACCCGATCCGGTCGGCCGGTACGTAGACCGCGCCGGTGCGGGTCAGGTCGGTCGAGACCTTCAGATAGCCGCTGTGCAGCAGTCGCGCCGCCAGATCGGCTGGGACGTCCGGCTCCTCGACCGCGGTCGCCTCGATCAGCTCGTCCAGGCTGCTGCCCGGGTCGGCGGTCGGTGTCTGCACGGTCACCGCGTTCGGGTCGCCCCGCTGGACGAGGTCCACGGTGCCGACCTCGGTGCCAGCCGAGTCGATCACCCGCATCCCGGTGGTGATCCGCGAGATGGTCGCCTGCTGCTCGTCCTGCTGGTCCATCCCGCTGCGGTTCCCAGCGCAGCGCGCCGCTAAACGCCGCCGCCCACCCACCCCACCCATCCGCCGCGGGCTCGCCCACCCACCCCACCCATCCGCCGCGGGCTCGCCTGCCCGTCCCGCCCAGCCGAGCCCACCCCCGCCGGAAGGCTCGGCACCGGGCGGTGGCCGGGGCTGCAACACGCAGGGCTGGTCGACACCCGCCACCCAACGGCGGCCGCGACCTCGGTGCGGTCGCACCTCGTCCCAGAGCAGCGGCTCGGTGGTGGCCGTCCCGGGGGCGGTGGCTCGGTGGTGGCCGGTCCGGGGGCGATGGCTCGGTGGTGGCCGGTCCGGGGGCGATGGGCCGGTGGGCTCGGAGGGGTCCGGTCTGGAGGTAGTGGGCTGGGGAGGCGGTGGGCTCGGTGGTGGCCGGTCCGTGGCGGTGGGTCTGGGAGGCAATGGCTCAGGGAGCGTGATGACTGTGAATCATATTTATGCCTCAGAGTCATCACCGGCAAAATCAATACCGCCCCCACGGGCCGCGCAAGGTGGCGGCGGCGGGCCGCTACGCCAGCCCCTAGCCCCAGCACGCGGCAGGCGGCACGGTGTTCCGCGCGCTCAGGTGTTCGGGAGGGTCCAGCTGCCGGGTGGGCGGGGGGACAGCTCCCGCCAGGTGTCCGGGCCGTCGAGCAGCGCCCGGACGGTGTCCTCGGCCTCGTCCGCACTGCCGTACTCGTAGAAACGGGAGATGCCCTCGGCGCCACCGGCCCGCTGCTCGACGTGCCAGCGGTCGGCGTCCACCCGGAGGAAGACGTCCCGCCGGGCCAGTCGCCCCCACTTCCCGTTCCACCAGTGCTTCCGCTGCTCCATGGCGGGACTCTATCGAACACACGTACGAGAAGGTGCGGCCCCTGCGGGAATCCCACAGGGGCCGATGTGCATCCGTTCGGATCAGCGCTGCGTCGGCGGCTCCGGGCGGCGGCCTAGCACGTCGTCCAGCGCCCCACGCTGCTGGCCGGGGGTGGTGTGGCCGGCGGAGACCAGGGCGTCCCGGATCTCGGTGAGCAGCTTGACCTCCTCGCTCGGCGCCGCCGGTGGCGGCTCCTCGCCCCGCTGCCGGCGCTCGGCCAGCTTGTTCATCGGGTAGACGACCAGGAAGTAGAGCGCCGCCGCGGTCAGCAGGAAGGTGATCACCGCGTTGACGAAGGCGATCCAGTCGAACGGGATGCCACGGAAGTTGGGTGCCGTGCCGGCCAGACCCTTGTCGCTGCCGGTGATGAGCAGCACGAAGACCCGGATCAGCGGGTCGAGGAACGACTTGGTGAGTTGGGTGACCACGCCCGTGAACGCGGCGCCGATGACGACACCGACCGCCAGGTCGACGACGTTGCCGCGCATGATGAAGTCTTTGAAGCCCTTGAGCATCCGTACTCCCGAGGTGTCCGCTTTTCTGTCGGGCACAACCTATGCCCGTTCGGCGGGTTCCAGAAAAGCGCCGGCTTCGAGCGCCGCCCGGCCGGCATCGCCGGCTCGGATCGCCTCGACGAGCCGGGTGTGGTCGACGTAGCGCTCGGGCGTGAGTTCCCCGCCCATGGCCTGGGCGACCGTGCTGCGCAGGGCGGTGCCCACCGAGGCGTACAGCTCGGCGAGCATGGCGTTGTGCGCGGCGGCGACCACCGCGGTGTGCAGTGCCGCGTCGGCCTCGACGAACGCGTCGACCCGGCCGCCGTGCCAGGCGGCCTCGCGCTGGGCGAGCGCGCCGTCGAGCGCCGCCAGGTCCTCCGGGGTACGCCGCAACGCGGCGAGCCGGGCGGCCTCCACCTCGAAGGCGCGGCGTACCTCGATGACCTCGGTCATCCGGTCGTCGCCGAGTCGGCGGGCGACCACCGGGGCCAGTTCGTCGGTGGACACCACGTAGGTGCCGGAGCCCTGCCGGCACTCCAGCACCCCGGCGTGCACCAGGGCGCGAACCGCCTCGCGGACCGTGTTGCGCCCGACGCCCAGCGCGGCGACCAGTTGTGGCTCGGTGGGGATGCGCCCTCCGACGGGCCATTCGCCGCCCAGGATGCGGGCGCGGAGCTGTTCGGTGGTCTGCCGGACCCGGTGGCCGCGGGGTGGCACGGCGGACTGGCCGCGGGGCGGTGCCGGCGGCGCTGAGGGGAATTCAACCGACGGTGGCACTGGTTACATCACCGGTCCCAAATTCATCCCATGATTGTAGGTTAGCGGTCATGACCCCGCCACCAACCGCCGCTCCGGCGCTGCCCGCCCCCGTCGCCGCTCCCGTCGCCATCGACAGTCGTCGGACGCGGGACCCCGGCACCGGCCGGCGGACACACCCGGCGACCGGTGGCGCGCTGGTGTTGGTCGGGATGCTGCTGGTCGCGCTCAACCTGCGCGCCGTGGTGACGAGCCTCGGCGCACTGCTCGACGAGGTCCGCGACGGGCTGGGCCTCTCCGGCGTCACCGCCGGCCTGGTCACCACCCTGCCGACCATCGCGTTCGCCGGCCTCGGCGCGCTCACCCCGTGGCTGGTCCGCCGGGTCGCGCCGGCCCGGGTGCTGGTGGTCGCCATGCTCGCCCTCGCCGTCGGCCAGGTGCTCCGGGTCGCCACCGACTCCGCCGTGATCTTCGTGCTTACCAGCGCGCTGGCGCTGTCCGGCATCGCGGTCGCCAACATCCTGCTGCCGATGCTGGTCAAGCAGCACTTCCCGCACCGCACCGGCCTGGTCACCGGCGCGTACACGATGGCGTTGACGGTGGGCACGACGGTGGCCGCCGCCTCCGCGGTGCCGATCGCGCACGCCTTCGGGTCCTGGCGGGCCGGGCTCGGCGTGTGGGCCGCGATGGCCGCGGTGGCCGTACTCCCGTGGGTGCCGCTGGCGCTGCGGACCCGCGCCGCGGCGCGGCGGGGGACCCCGACGGCGACCGCCGCCGGGCCCACGCGGATCCGGCCGGCGCGGACCCGGCTCGGTTGGGCGATGGCCGTCTACTTCGGGGCGCAGTCGCTCAGCGGGTACGCGATCATGGGCTGGTTGGCCCAGCTGTTCCGGGACGCCGGCTACCAGCCGGAGTCGGCCGGGCTGCTGCTCGCCGGAGTGACCGCGCTCGGCGTGCCGATCGCGCTGCTGATGCCCACCCTGGCCGGTCGGCTCGGCAACCTTCGGCCGCTGGTGCTCGGGCTCACCACCGCGTCCGCACTGGCCTACCTGGGGTTGGCGCTCGCACCGCACGGCGCCGCGCTGCTCTGGGTCGCACTCCTGGCGATCGGGCAGGGCGCGTTCCCGATGATCCTGACCGCCATCGGCCTACGCGCCCGCACCGCCGAGGGCACCGTCGCGCTCTCCGCGTTCGCGCAGAGCACCGGGTACGTGATCGCCGCCCTCGGCCCGCTGATGGTCGGCATCCTCTACGAGGCCACCGGTGGCTGGACCGCGCCGATCGGGTTCCTGCTGGGTGCCCTGGCCGTGCAGACGACGGCGGGCATGGCGATCGCCCGTCCCCGTTACGTCGAGGACGAGTGACGTACGCCGACGGTCAGGAGGAAGCCGGCGTCGGTTCGCCAGCGACTGCCTCATCCACCGTCGGGTAGGTGTGCAGCACCTCGACCAGCCCGCTCACCTCAAGGATGCGCAGCACGCCGCGCTGCGGGGCGGCCAGCCGGACCACGCCGCCAGCCTCGTCGCAGCTGTTCTTGGCGCGGACGAAGACCGACAGACCGGTCGAGTCGCAGAACGAGACGTCCGCCAGGTCGAACACCAGCCGGTTGCGGCCCTTGTCGAGCAGGTCGGTGATCTGGTCCTGCAGCTGCGGTGCGGTGGCCATGTCCAGCTCGCCCGCGACCGCCACGACGACCACGTCGCCGCGTTGTTCCGTGTGCACCGTCAACGACATTCGCCAGACCTCCTGTTATCGGGGGAACGGTATCCCACCACCACGACCGGAGGTAGAACGGGAGCCGTGATCCGGTGGCCATCGTCATTCCGTTGCTACGGGGCAAGTAGTTGATCAGACCCCGGTGATAGAGTCCGCCCGGTCCAGGTCAAGGGGGTTCGAAATGGCGTTGAGCACCGAAGAAAGTGGTCGGCTCGCCGCGCTGCTCAGCGGGCAGGACGAACGGGTCACGACTCGGTGGACCGAGATCGTCACCAGTTCGTTGCGGGGCCGGCTGAGCCAGGCGGAGCTGCGCCGGCAGGTCCAGGATCTGCACCGCGCCATCGTCACCACCAGCGAGCAGGGCAGCATCGACCTGTCCGCCGACAGTGCCGCCGAACTGCGCGCCGCGCTCTCCGAGCTGTCCCGTGGCCGGGCCCGGCAGGGCTTCTCCGCCACCGAGACCTCGATCAGCGTCTTCGCGCTGAAGGACGTACTGGCCGAGCTGGTGCAGGAGGCCGGCGGCCCGGAGGCACTGCGGGACTACGTCGCCTTCTCGAAGTTGATCGACGAGATGGGCCTGTTCACCTTCGAGAGCTTCGTCCGTACCCGGGAGAGCCTGATCGCCGACCAGGCCGAGCAGTTGCTCGAGCTCTCCACGCCGGTGGTCAAGCTCTGGGAGGGCGTCGTCGCCGTGCCGCTGGTCGGCACCCTGGACTCGGCCCGGGCCCAGGTGGTCATGGAGCGCCTGCTGCAGACCCTCGTCGACACCGGCTCGCCGTACGCGATCATCGACATCACCGGCGTGCCGGCGGTGGACACCCAGGTCGCCCAGCACATCCTCAAGACCGTGGTGGCCGCCCGACTGATGGGTGCCGACTGCATCATCTCGGGCATCCGGCCGCAGATCGCGCAGACCATCGTGGCGCTCGGCATCGAGTTCGGTGACATCGCCACCAAGGCCAGCCTCGCCGACGCGCTGCGCCACGTGCTGCGGCTCACCGGGGTGGAGACCGCCCGCCGCCAGCCGCGCCGGGGCCTCTGATGGAACGCGTACCGATCCTCAAGATCGGCGACATCCTGCTCGTCTCCATCCAGCTCGACATGTCCGACCAGACGGCGGTCCAGCTCCAGGAGGACCTGGCCGAGCGGATCGTGGAGACCGGCTGCCACGGCGTCATCATCGACATCACCGCGCTGGACATCGTCGACTCCTTCGTGGGGCGGATGCTCTCCGCCATCGCGTCGATCTCCAAGGTGCTCGACGCCGAGACGGTGGTGGTCGGGATGCGTCCGGCCGTCGCCATCACCCTTGTCGAACTCGGGTTGTCGCTGAACGGCATCCGTACCGCGCTGAACGTCGAGCGTGGCATGGAGCTGATCGCGACCGCCCACGCCGACGAGCTCGACCACCAGCTCGACGACGATCCGGACGCCGAGACGGCCACGCTGTGACCGCGGGCGTCGACCTGGGCCAGCCACAGGCGCAGTCGGTCCGCAGCGATGAGGACGTGGTGCGCGTCCGGCAGTTGGTCCGCGCCGTGGCGGTGGCCAGCAAGCTGTCCCTCGTCGACCAGACCAAGGTGGTCACCGCGGCCAGCGAGCTGGCCCGCAACACCCTGGTGTACGGCGGCGGCGGTTCGGTCGAGGTGACGGTCGTGGACAACGGCCGGCGCAAGGGCGTGCAGATCGTGTTCGCCGACTCCGGGCCGGGCATCGCCGACCTCGACCTGGCCATGACCGACGGCTACACCAGCGGCGGCGGCCTCGGCCTCGGCCTCAGTGGGTCGCGACGCCTGGTCGACGAGTTCCAGATCGAGACGTCAGCGGAGACCGGTACGCGGATCACGGTCACCAAGTGGTCCAGGTGAACGCCGACGCAGTCACCGACAGTGGCATCTGGTTCCGAGTGGAGGCCAGCAGCGCCGCGAGTGCCGTCCGGCGTGCCGCCGAACGCCTCGGCGCGCAGGTGGAGATGGGCGAGGCGCGCATCGCCGACCTGGCCATCGTCGCCGCCGAGCTGACCAGCAACCTGGTCAAGCACGCCGAGGACGGTGTCCTGCTGCTCCGACCGGTGCGCCGGGCCGGGCAGGCCGGCGTGGAGCTGGTGGCGATCGACTCCGGGCCCGGCATGGCCGACCTGACCGTCTCGTCCCGGGACGGGCACTCCACCGCCGGCACACTCGGCATCGGTCTGGGTGCCATCGTCCGGCAGGCCAGCTGGTTCGACGGATACTCGCTGCCCGGCCGGGGCACGGTCCTCGCCGTGCAGGTCTGGCCGGCGGCGGTACGGCCGTCCCCGTCCTGGGCGGGCGCTCTCACCCGACCGCTGACCGGCGAGACGGTGAGCGGCGACGGGTACGCGGTCCGGGTCGCCGACGGGCGGCACCAGGTGCTGGTCAGCGACGGGTTGGGGCACGGCCCGCTGGCCGGGGCCGCCACCGATGCGGCGCTGGCCGCGTTCCGCAACGCCCCGGCCGGTCCACCGGCGACGGTCGTCGGTCACCTGCACCGCAGCATGTCGCACACCCGCGGTGCCGCGCTCGCGGTCGCCGAGTTGGCGCCCGAGACCGGGGTGCTGCACTACGCCGGCCTGGGCAACATCTCCGGCGTGGTCGTCGATGCCGAGGACAAGCGTCGCGGGTTGGTCTCGCTGCCCGGCATCGCCGGGCACCAGCGGCCGACGATCCGGGAGTACGCGTACCCGTTCGGTCCGGGCGCCCGACTGGTCATGCACAGCGACGGGGTGGCCGACCGGTGGCGGTTGGCCGACTACCCGGGCCTGTTGGAGAAGTCACCACTGGTGATGGCGGCGACGCTGCTGCGTGACGCGGGTGTGCGGCGCGACGACGCCTGCGTCCTTGTCGCAAGGTCCTGGGCATGACCAGCGAACCTACGGCGCAGCCGCTGCTGCAGATGGCGCTGCGGGTCGAGCAGGACATCTTCGTGATCCGCCAGCGGGGGCGCGAGGTCGCCGCGGTGGTCGGCCTCGAACACCAGGACCAGGTGCGGATCGCCACCGCGCTCAGCGAGGTCGCCCGGGATCTGCTGCGGACGACCGGGGGAGCGGACGTCTCCTTCCACGTCGACGCGGCCGCCGACGGCCGCTTCCACCTGCGCGCCGACCTGGCCCCGGTGTCCCCGCTGCCGGACGACCGCTACCAACCGCAGTCCGGTGCGGTGTCCCGTCTGGTCGACACACTGAGCGTGTGGACCTCCGAGGGGGTTACGGTCGTACGGATGTCCCGACGAGTCCCGGCCAACGCGCCGATACCCACCCCGGAGCGGCTCGCCGAGTTCCGCACCGAACTCGGCCGCACCGCGCCGGGCAGTGCGCTGGACGAGTTGACGGTGCAGAACGGGCAGCTCATCGCCGCGCTCGACGAGGTGCGCAGTCAGCGCGACGAGTTGGCCGTGCTCAACGAGGAGCTGGCCGAGACCAACCGCGGTGTGCTGGCGCTCTACAACCAGCTCACCGAGGAGTTGGAGGAGACCAACCGGGGTGTCGTCGCCCTCTACGCCGAGTTGGACGAGAAGTCGGCCCAGCTCCGCGCGGCGAGTGAGTCGAAGAGCCGGTTCCTGGCCAACGTGAGCCACGAGCTGCGCGCTCCGGTCACCGCGATCATCGGCCTGGGACGGCTGCTCACCGACTCCGCCTCCGACCCGCTCACCGAGGAGCAGGGCCGCCAGGTCGACCTGATCCGATCGTCGGCGGCGGACCTGCTCAACCTGGTCAACGAACTGCTCGACCTGGCCAAGGCGGAGTCCGGCCGGATCGAGCCGGACCTGACCGACGTCGACCTGCGGCCGGTCTTCGGTCAACTCCGCGGCACCCTGCGCGCGCTGGCCACCCGCCCGGAGGTGGAGCTCGTCGTGGAGGAGCCGACCGGGCCGGCACTGCTGCGCACCGACGAGGTGCTGCTCGGCCAGGTGCTGCGCAACCTGCTGCACAACGGCTTGAAGTTCACCGAGCACGGCGAGGTGCGGCTGCGGGCCAGCCGACACGGCGATCGTTGGCAGTTCGAGGTCAGCGACACCGGGCCGGGCATCGCTCCGGAGCTGCACGACCGGATCTTCGAGGAGTTCTACCAGATCCCCGGCACCACCCGGGTCGGCGGCACCGGCCTCGGTCTGCCGTACGCCCGACGGCTGGTGACGCTGCTCGGCGGGTCACTGGAGCTGACCAGCGCGCAGGGCGAAGGCAGCACGTTCACCGTCTCCCTGCCCACAGGCGGGGCGTGACGGCGTGGACGGCATGCCGACAACCATCCTGGTGGTCGACGACAGTCGTACCAAGCGTTACCTGCTGGTCAGCTGGCTGACCCGGGCCGGGTTCACGGTGCAGGAGGCCGAGAACGGCGCCGAGGCGTTGGCCCGGGTCGAGGCGGACGGGATCGACCTGGTGGTCCTCGACGTCCGGCTGCCCGACCTGAGCGGCTACGAGGTCTGCGAACAGATCAAGATGCGACACCCGGCGATGCCGGTGATCCACGTGTCGGCGCACGCCGTGGACGTGTCCGACCGCGCCCAGGGGCTGACCCGGGGCGCTGACGCGTACCTGACCGAGCCGATCGAGCCCGAGGAGCTGATCGCCACCACCCGGGCGGTGCTGCGCTACTACCAGGCGCGGCAGCGTGCCGAACTGCTCGCCGAGCGGCTGCTCGGGTTGGCCGACACGACGGTCGCGGTGCACGCCGCGCCGACCTTCGCGCGCCTGCTGGAAGCCGCCGCCGAGGGCGCCGCCCAGATCTTCCGGAGCCCGGCGGCGGTGATCGCCGAAACCTTCGACGGTGACTGCCTCGCGGGCGTCTGCGCCGGGCCCGGCACGGCGGCCACCGTGGTGCCGTGGGTCGTCGACGACACCGGGGTGCCCACCGGCGCCACGGTGCGGGTGGAGGCCCCGGAGAGCTGGGCTCTCGTCGACTGGCCGGCGGGCGACACCGTGACAGTCGCCGCCGCCCGGCTGCGCGAGGACCGGGCCCCGCTGTACGTGGTGGTGCCGACCGCCACCCAGACCGCCCAGACCCCGGTCCTCAAGCAACTGGCCCAGGCGGTGGCAGCGGCCGTGGAGGGGCAGCGCTCGTTCGACGAGGAGCACCGGATCGCTGTAACCCTCCAACGCAGCCTGCTCCCGCGCGGGCTGCCCACAGTGGCCGGCCTGGACCTCGCGGTGCGCTACGAGCCGGCCAGCGCGCAGACCGAGGTAGGCGGGGACTTCTACGAACTGGTGATGCTCGACGGTCACCTGCTGCTCGCGATCGGGGACGTCGCCGGCCACTCGCTGCACGCGGCGACGGTGATGGCCGAGCTGCGGCACGCGGTGCGGGCGTACGCGGTCGAGGGCCACCAGCCCGGCGAGATCCTGCACCGCGTCAACGAGCTGATGCGGACACTGCTGCCGAACGAGTTGGCGACGCTCTGCGTGCTGCTGCTGCACCCGCCGACCGGACGGGTCCGGCTGGCCAGTGCCGGGCACCTTCCACCGCTGCTGATCACGGACGGCAAGGTCGACTTCGTGCAGCATTCCGCGCCGCTGCTCGGCGTCCGCGCCCCGCGCCCGGCCGACCTGGAGTTCGTGGTGCCGGCCGGGGCCACGCTGGTCTTCTACACCGACGGGCTGATCGAGCGACGGGACGCCACCATCGACGAGGGGCTGGCTGCACTGGCCGGGGTCGCCGCGACCGTCGACGGTGACCTGGACCAGTTCTGCGCCCGCCTGCTGGTGGAACTGGCCCCACCGGAGATCCAGGACGACGTCGCCGTGGTCGTCCTGCGGCGTCGCTGATCGGTCAGCTCCGGCAGCTTCCCGGTCTTCTCAGCGCACCGAGCGGGCGTACGCGGCAGGGGAGACCCCGGCCACGGCGGTGAAGTCACGGACCAGGTGGGCCTGGTCGCTGTAGCCGAGGTCGGCGGCGAGATCGGCCCAGCTCAGCGGGCCACCGGTGGCCTGTTCGACCGCCTCCTGGAGCCGGTAGCGGCGGATCACCCACTTCGGCCCGACCCCCACGTACTCGATGAACAGCCGCTGCAACCGGCGGACCGGAACGTCGTGCCGCGCGGCGAAGTCGTCGACGCGCAGCACCGTGCGGTCGGTACGGATCGCCTCAGCCAGTCGGACGGCCTCCTCGGCCAGCGGGTCCGGCTCCGGCTGCCAGGCGGTGAGGAGGGCGTCCAGCGCCCGGCAGCGCTCATCGTCGCCGGCCGCCGAGGTGGGGGACGTGCCCGCGCCCACCGGGACGTCCGGGTGGGTCAACCGGCCGACGGGCAGCGGCACCCGACGGCCGGTCAGTTCACCGACCGGCCGCCGCCAGAACGGGTGAAAGCCGCCGGGGCGGAACTGCACCCCGGACACCCGGCCGGTGCCGTTGAGCGTGACCCGGAACAGGTCGCGGCCCACCCCGGCCACCTCGCCGGACTCCGGCCCGTCGTCGTCGCGTCGGAACACCACGTTCACCGCCGGGTGCGGCACGACCCGCTGCTCGAACGGCGCGCTCAACGCCCAGTCGATCAACCAGTAGTGCTCGACCCACGGGCGCAGCGACTCCGCCGGCAGGTGTCGGCGGAAGCGCATCTCGCGCAGCAGGCGCCCGGGGTCGAGAATTCCCCGACTGTCGCCACGCGCTCGCTGTCGCATTTGTTCAAGACCACCCTCATACGCTGGCCCTATGTCCACTCAGACTAGCGAGCTGCTGGCGGCCGCCGCGCCGCGCACCGTCGATGTCGTACGGGGTGTCTCCGACGACCAACTGGACCTGCCCACCCCGTGCAGCGACTATCTGGTCCGTGATCTGCTCAACCACCTCTTCCAGGTGGTGGTCAACTTTCAGGACCTGGCCGAGAAGCGGCAGGTGGAGTGGGCCGACAAGCCCGATCACCTGGGCGACGGCTGGCGGGACCGCTTCGAGGCGGAGACCGGCCGGTTGGTGACCGCCTGGTCGGATCCGTCCACTCTGGAGGGTGTGTCACCGGGCATGGGCATGCCGCAACCCGTCATCGGCGGCATGGCTCTGCTGGACCTGACCGTGCACGGTTGGGATCTCGCGGTCGCCACCGGCCAGCCGTACCAGCCAGCCCCGGAGGTGGTGGCCGAGCTGCACGCGCTGGTGGAGCAGTTGGGTTCGACCGCCCGAAAGATGGGCGTCTTCGCCGACCCGCCCCCTGGTCTGGCACCGGCCGGGCCACCCAACCCAACCCCCGACCTGGCCCACCTCCTCACCCAGACCGGCCGCACCCCCACCTGGCCCCAAACCCCCTAACCCCCACCCCCACCCCCACCCCCGTTCCCGTTCCCGTTCCCGTTCCCGTTGATCATGAAGTTATTGCCCACGTTCTCGGCGTGTCGGCGCAATAACTTCATGATCAACGGGGTGGGGGGGTGGGTGGGGGGGTGGGTGGGGTGGGTGGGGGTGGGGGTGGGGGTTGTTGACTTGGGTATTCGCTGGGTGAATAGTGGGCGGGGTGTCCACGCCGCATGTTCTGCTCGGGTTGCTCGCTGGGGGCAGCCGGCACGGATATGAGCTGAAGCGTGCGCACGACGAGCGGCTGCCGCGGGCGCGGCCGCTGGCCTTCGGGCAGGTCTACGCCACTCTCGGCCGCCTCGAACGGGACGGGCTGGTGGCTGCCGCCGGCCAGGACCGGGTGGCCGGGCCGGATCGCACGGCGTACGAGCTGACCGGCCAAGGGCGGGACGCGCTGGACCAGTGGTTGTCCACAGTGGAAGCGCCGATGCCGTACGTGGCCAGCACGCTCTTCGCCAAGGTCGTGGTGGCGCTGCTGGTCGCCGATGCGGACCGGGCCCGGTCGTACCTGATCGCCCAGCGGGCCGCGCACACCGCACGGCTGCGTGAGTTGACCGCGGTCAAGGGCGAACCGGCCGCCACCCTCAGCGACGTGGTCGCGGCCGATTTCGCGATCGCCCACCTCGACGCGGATCTGCGGTGGCTGCACGCCACCCTGGGCCGGGTCGCCGACTGGCACCGGGAGGTGCATCCGTGACGCAACTCCAGGCTCGCGGCGTGGTTCGGGCGTACGGCCCGACGCCCGCACTGCGCGGCGTGACGCTCGACCTGGCCGAGGGCGAGATCGTCGCCGTCACCGGGCCGAGCGGCTGCGGCAAGTCGACACTGCTGCACTGCCTGGCCGGGATTCTCCGGCCGGACGCCGGCGAGGTCAGCTGGCGTGGGCAGCGCATCGACACCTGGTCGGAGGCGGCCCGGTCCCGGCTGCGGCGCACCGAGTTCGGGGTGCTGTTCCAGTTCGGCCAGTTGGTGGCCGAGTTGACCGCCGCCGAGAACGTCGCACTTCCTCTGCTCCTTGCCGGCACGGGGCGGCGAGAGGCACGGACGGCGGCGCTGACCTGGCTGGAACGGTTCGGGGTGGCCGAGGTGGCCGACGTGCGGCCGGGTGAGATGTCGGGGGGTCAGCAGCAACGCTGCGCGACGGCTCGGGCGCTGGTGACCGAACCTCGGGTCCTCTTCGCGGACGAGCCGACCGGCGCACTGGACACGCTCACCGGCGAACAGGTCCTCACCCAACTGGTCCGGCTCGCTCGCGAGCAGCGCACCGCCGTCGTGCTGGTCACCCACGAGCCGCGGATCGCCGCGTACGCGGATCGGGAGATCGTGCTGCGTGACGGCCTGGTGGACCACACCGGCCTGGGGCTCGACGTGCCGCTGGCCGGCGGCGCCCGGTGAGGCCGACGACGCTGCTCCGCCTCGCGCTCGCCGGCACCCGCACCGACACCGCCCGGGTGGTGCTCACCGCGCTCAGCGCCCTGCTGGCCACCCTGGCCGGGCTCGCAGCGCTCACCGTGCTGGCCATCGAGAAACCCGTTGGCGACGCCTGGGAGCAGTCCGAGCAGTACCGCAACGCGTTGCTGCGGGAGCCCGGGTTGCGTGGCGGCACGGCGTTCGCGCTGCTGATGCTGATGGTCCCGGTGCTGGCGCTGGCCGGTCAGTGCGCCCGGCTCGGCGCGCCGGCCCGGGACCGCCGGTTGGCCGCGCTCCGGTTGGCCGGCGCCACTCCCGGGCAGGTCACCCGGTTGGTGGTGTTGGAGACCGGCGTGGCCGCGCTGCTCGGCACGCTCGTCGGGCTGGGTGTCCACCTGGTCGGCCGCGACCTGCTGCACCGTCCGGACGCGCAAGGTCGACTGGCCCTGCCCACCGACGTGCTGCCGTCGACCGGCGCGCTGGCCGGCGTGGTGCTCGGTCTGCCGGTCGTGGCGGCGCTGGCCACCGCCCTGATGCTGCGTACGGTCACCACCAGCCCGCTCGGGGTGAGTCGTAAGGCCGCCCGCGAGCGTGGTCCGGGCCCGTGGGCCGGGCTCCTGATCGGGTCCGGCGTGGTCTCGTTCGCGCTGATCCGCCCGGTGGTCTACCGGGTCGCCGACGGGCAGGCGGCGAGCCGACTGGTGCCACTGCTGTTCGCGGTGGGCGCGCTCGCGGCGATGATCGGAGTGGTGATCGGCACGGGCTGGCTGTCGTATCACTGCGGGCGGTTGTTACGTCGGCACGCCCGCAGGCCGGCTGCTCTGCTCGCGGCGGGCCGGCTGATGGCCGATCCGTGGGCGGGAAGCCGCACGTTCGCGGCGCTGCTCGCCGCCCTGATCTTCGGCGCGGGCGCGGCGGCCCAGCGCGCCTACTTCGCCACGAAGGACCAGATCGAGCGGGAGCAGAGCCGGCTCGCCGGGGCGGACGGTGGCGCGAACCCCTTCTACCTGTCGACGATGGATCTTGTCGACGGTGCGATCGCCGTGGCCATCCTGATCGCGACGGGCGGCCTGATCGTCGCGCTGGTCGAGGGGATCGTCGCCCGACGCCGCGCCTACGCCGCGTTGGTCGCCACCGGGGTGCCCCGCGCCACGCTTGGCCGGTCGGTGGCCTGGCAGGCGCTGGTGCCGGCCGTGCCGGCGATCCTGCTCGCGCTCACCGTGGGCACGCTGCTCGGCCGAGGGCTCGTCGCCGAGGTGTCGGAGGGCGGCGGGTCGACGTTGGTCTGTGATGCCCCGGCCGCGCTCTGCGACGACCCTGCCACCCGGGACCAGTACTCCCGGATCGTGTACTTCCCCGCGGTGCAGCGAGCCGTTCCCGTACCGCTGGAGCACCTGGCGTGGCTCGGTGCCGGCGCCCTGGCGGCGGTGCTGGTGACGGTCGGTGTCGGCCTGCTCTTCCTGCGGGCCAGCACCGCGTTGGACGAGCTACGGACGACCTGATCCGGACGCTCCCGCCGGCCGGCCTGACCCGCGCGGTCGGGTCAGGCGGCGAGCAGCCCGGAGGAGAGTGCGATCAAGGTGCCGACCACGGCCGAGCAACAGCAGACCAGCAGGCCGGCGACCACCGCGAGGATCAGCCAGACCCGACGGTCCCGCGCCACGGCCGCCACGCTCGGTCGGCGGGTGTCCTCGGCGGCTTCGCCGTCACTATCCGTAGCCCCGGTCACTCCCGGAAGTCTAGGCCGCGACATCCGCAGCGACCCGGAAAGGCCGAGCGGCCCCTGCGTGACCCGGCCAGGATCGCGCCCGATCGTCGGAGTGCGTCTCCCCGGGGACGCCGAGGGGACCACTCCCACCACCGGGCGCGATCACGCCGACCCGACGGGTCAGGCGTGGCCGATGCGGTCCAGGATCCAGGCGTTGATGAACGCCTCCTCGCGCCACGAGTCGTAGCGACCGCTCGGGCCGCCGTGCCCGGCGCCCATCTCGGTCTTCAGCAGGTAGTCGCCGCCCGGGGCGACCGCGCGCAGCCGGGCGATCCACTTCGCCGGCTCCGAGTAGAGCACCCGGGTGTCGTTGAGGCTGGTCACCGCGAGGATCGCGGGATAGTCCACGGCGGCCACGTTCTCGTACGGGGTGTAGGACTTCATGTACGCGTACACCTCGGGGTCGTCGAGGGGGTTGCCCCACTCCTCCCACTCGGTGACCGTCAGCGGCAGCGACGGGTCGAGGATCGACGTGAGCGCGTCCACGAACGGCACCTGCGCCACGATCCCGGCGAACGCGTCCGGAGCGAGGTTGGCCACCGCGCCCATCAGCAGGCCCCCGGCCGACGCGCCCCGGGCGACGAGCCGGTCGCTGGCCGTCCAGCCAGCCTTGACGAGGTGCTGCGCGCACGCCACGAAGTCGGTGAAGGTGTTCTTCTTGGCCAGCAGCTTGCCCTGGTCGTACCACCGCCGGCCCAGCTCGCCGCCGCCCCGGGTGTGCGCCACCGCGAAGACCACGCCCCGGTCCAACAGGGACAGCCGGGCCACCGAGAACCACGGGTCCATGCTGGCCTCGTAGGAGCCGTAGCCGTACAGCTCGCAGGGGGCCGAGCCGTCCCGGGGGGTGCCGACGCGGCAGACCAGTGAGATCGGCACCCGGGTGCCGTCGTCGGCGAGTGCCCAGTCACGGTGCTGCTCGTACTCGGCCGGGTCGTACGGTCGCCCGTCCGGACCGGGCAGCACCGGCTTCTGCTTGAGCAGCACCATCTGCCGGGTGACCAGGTCGTAGTCGTACACCGAGTCGGGGGTGATCAGCGAGGAGTAGCGCAGCCGGACCTGACCGGTGCGGTACTCCGGGTTGGCGTCCAACCCGACGCTGTAGAGCGGCTCGGGGAAGTCGATGTCGTACCCGTCGTCACTGCCCACCGGCAGCACCCGCAGCCCGGTGAGCCCGTCGGTGCGCAGCGACACCACCAGGTGGTTGGCGAAGGCGTCGACGGCCTCCAGCCGGGTGCCGGGGTTGTGCTCGATCAGCGGCACCCAGTCGCCCGGTACGTCCGCCGAGGTGAACGCCAGCGCGAAGTCCTCCGCGCCGTCGTTGTGCAGGATCAGGAAACGGTGGCCGTGGTGCTCCACCGTGTATTCGACGCCCTGTCGGCGAGGGGCGATCACGGCCGGCGCGCCGGTCGGGTTGCCGGCGGGGATCACCAGCACCTCGCTGGTCACCTTGCTGTGCACGTCGACGAGGATGAACTTCTCCGACCGGGTCAGCTCCACCCCGACCCAGAACCGCTCGTCGTCCTCCTGGTGGACCACCACGTCGTCGGCGGCGGCAGAGCCGATGGTGTGCCGCCAGACCCGGTTCGGCCGCCAGGCGTCGTCCACCGTCACGTAGAACAGCACCGAGGCGTCCGACGACCAGGCGGTGCCGTAGAACGTGTCCGGCACCTCGTCCGGCAGCAGCTCGCCGGTGGTCAGGTCCTTCACGCGCAGGGTGAACCGCTCGTCACCGGAGAAGTCGGTGGAGTAGGCCAGCCAGCGGCCGTCCGGGCTGACGTCGAACGCGCCGAGCGAGAAGAAGTCGTGCCCCTCTGCCAGCAGGTTGCCGTCGAGCAGCACCTCCTCGCCGTCGAGCGGGGCGCCGTCCGCGCTGACCGGCGGGTCGGTCTCGCCGTCGCGGACCGCCCGGCGACACTGCACTCCGTACTGTTGTCCCTCGACCGTCCGGGTGTAGTACCAGTGCCCGCCCTTGCGGGTCGGCACCGACAGGTCGGTCTCCTGGGTGCGGCGGCGAGTCTCCTCGAACAGGTCGGCCCGCAGATCGGCCAGGTGCGCGGTGCGCGCGTCGGTGTACTCGTTCTCGGCGGTCAGGTAGGCGATCGTCTCCGGGTCGTCCTTGGCGGCGAGCCAGGCGTACTCGTCGACGACGGTGTCGCCGTGGTGGGTGCGCTCGCTGGGCACCCGCTTCGCCGCGGGCGGGGCAGTCTCGGTGGTCACGGCGGCCACGTTACCGGCCGGCAGCCGCAGCGCGCCGGACCAGCGGCATCCCGATACTCGCCACCACGACTTTAGAACACATGTACGATGGCCGGCATGGCGGCAGCAGCAAGTTCCCTCGGCCGGTCCGGAGCCCTCGAGATCACCCGGCGGTTGGCGGCGATCTGCGGTCCACCGTTCTCCCGGCTGGCCGGGCCCGCCGACGAGGTGGCGGGGCGGCCGGCGCGTTGGGTCGCCGTCCCGGGCGGCCCGCACGCCGCGGCCGAGGTGTTGCGGCTGGCCGCCGTGCACGATCTGGCGGTGGTGCCCCGAGGCGCGGGCACGAAGATCGACTGGGGGGCCGCCCCCGTTCAGGTCGACATCCTGCTCGACACCGGCCGGCTGGCCGGCATCGGTCACCAGCCGGTCGACTCGCTGGTGACCGACGTGGGTGCCGGCACTCCACTGCGGGCGGTGCAGGCCACCCTGGAGCGCACCGGGCAGCGGCTCGCGATGGACGCCCCCTCACCCGGTGCGACGCTGGGCGGGGTGCTCGCCGCCGGCGAGGCCGGCCCGCTGCGCCACCGCCACGGCAGCCCCTGCGACCAACTGCTCGGTGTGCGTTACCTCGCCGCCGACGGCGAGCTGATCAGCGTCGGAGGCGGTGCGCCCGGCCTCGACCTGGCCCGCCTGCTCTGCGGCTCCCAGGGCGCGCTCGGCGTGCTGGTGTCGGCGAGCCTGCGGGTGCAGCCGGTGCCGGCGAGCAGGCTCTGGGTTTCCCGCCCGGTGTGGACGCCGTTGGAGGTGCACGACCTGGTCCGGACGATCCTCGCCGCTCGGCTGGAGCCGTCGGCCATCGAGCTGGACCTGCCCGGAGGCACCCCCCGCCCCCGCACGCCGTACCCGCCCGGTCACCCGGCGGCCACCGCCCGGGAACGCCACCCGTCGATGTCCGGCCGGGCCGGCGCCCCGTCCCGGGCCGGCAGCCTGGTGGTGCTGCTGGAGGGCGGTCCCGCCGACGTCACCGAGCGTGCCGAGCGGCTGGTCGGCCTGCTGCACGGGGAGGCGACGATCGCCCACTCCGCGCCGACGTGGTGGCGTCGCTACCCGTTCGCGCCCGGTGACACGGCGCTGCGACTGGAGGTGCCGATCGGCGACCTGCACGCCGCCGTCTACGCGCTGCGCGACGCGGCCGGAGCGCCGGTGCCGGTGCGCGGGTCCGCCGGGCTGGGCGTGGTGCACGCGGCACTGCCCGGGGCGCTGCCAGCCGACCGGGTGGCGTCCATCCTGGCCGCCGTCAGAGGGGTGTTGTTGGCCCGGCAGGGTCGCTGCGTGGTGGTCTCCGCTCCGGCGGCGGTCCGCCAGGCGGTCGACCTCTGGGGCGAGCTGGCCGGCCTGGCCCAGTTGCGGGCCGCGAAGCGGCACCTGGATCCGGAGCACCGGCTCGCACCCGGCCGGCTCCCCGGCGGCCTGTGAGCCCCGGCCGGCTTCCCGGTGGCCGGTGAGCCCCGGCCGGCTTCCCGGTGGCCGGTGAGCCCCGGCCGGCTCCCCGGCGGCCTGCGCGGCCGGGCCGGCAGCGGGTCAGTCCATCCACCACCGGTGCATGTCCAGCAGCGGCGGGGTGAGCCGGGCCACCATTACCAGCAGGCCGCCCACCGCGCCGGCCAGCAGCAGTGACCGGGTCACCCGGGGCAGAACCGCGCGCTCCCGGGCGACCACCGCCCCCGCGACGATCGCCAACGGCAGCCCGAGCACCGCACCCGTCAGGTAGAGCACCGCCACCACGGGGTGGAGCACACCGAAGAAGGCGATGTCCTTCGGGTCGTACGCGCCGGTCAGCATCTCGGCCGGGCCGACGCCGGCGCTGGTCATCCGCCCGACGTAGAGCAGCAGCACGGCGAGGAACCCGCCGATGGTCGCGAACTGCGCGGCGATCAGGGCCCGAACCATCGGCCGGGAGTACGACGTGACCTGCGCGACGCTCGTCATGGCCGTCAATCTACCGAGCGGCCCCGAGAACGGGGGGCCGGAGCGGCGGTCAGGTCGCGTCGTTACGGAGCACCAGGACGGCGATGTCGTCCCGGGGCGGCTCGACCGAGAAGTTGATCGCTGCGGCGCGCAGCCGGGCGGCCACCACGTCGGCCGAATATCCGGCCAGGGGTGCGGCGGCGTCCCGCAGTCGGTCGGTGCCGAACAGTTCCCGGCCGCGCCTCCGCTCGGTGACGCCATCGGTGTAGAAGATCAGCGAGTCGCCCGGTGCGAGCGTGATCTCCGCCGTCGGCGAGGTGATCGTGTCGAGCAGGCCGAGTGCGGTGCCCCCGGTGCCGACGAACCCGGCGCCGCCCGCCGCGGCCAGCAGCACCGGCCGGTCGTGCCCGGCGAGGTGCAGCGAGACGTCCAACCGGTCACCCTCACCCGGCCCGACCGCTGCCAGCGCCAGCGTGCAGTAGCGGCCGCCACCGCGCTCGACAAGTGTCTCGTTGAGCCGTGCCAGCGCCTCCGGTAACGGTTTGCCGTCGCCGACCAGCACTCGGATCACGTCCCGGACCAGCCCGGTCACCGCGGCGGCCTGGACACCCTTGCCCGAGACGTCACCGATCACCACCAGCCAGCGCCCGTCGGGCAGCGGCACCACGTCGTAGAAGTCGCCACCCACCTCGGCGTCGTCGCCGGTCGGGACGTACTCGGCGGCGAAACCGATCCCGTCCACCAACGGCAGCACCGGCGGCAGCAGAGACTGCTGGAGCGTCTGCGCCACCCGACGGCGTTCGGCGTGGATCCGGGCGTTCTCGATGGCCAGCGCGGCCCGTCGGGCCACGTCCTCCAGCACGGCCACCTCGTCCGGGTCGTGCCGGTGCCGCTGGTGCCGCCCCACCGCCAGGGTTCCGAGTCGCTGCCCACGGGCGATCAGCGGAACGGCGAAACCCTCCATCGGCCCGCCCAGGGGGATCTGCGCCGCGCTGCGGGACGCCTCGCGGAGGCGGGCCTGGACCGAGTCCGGACCGGTCTCGGCCAGCACCTTGTGCAACTGCGGAAGCATCGACTCGTCGGCGTGGCTGGCCGCCGCCAGCCGGAGCCGACCCCACTCGTCGGTGGTGTGCACGGCGCACCACTGACCGAGTCGCGGCACCACCAGTTGCGGCACGAGCGCCATGGTCAGGTCGACGTCGAGCGACTGGGCCAGCAGTTCGCTCGCCTCGGCCAGGAAGGTCAGCCACACCTGCCGGCGGACGTCGGCCCGGCGCAGCCGGTCGTTCTCCAGGTGCAGCGACAGCCGCTCGGCGGTGAGCACCGCCAAGGGCTGGGCGTACGCCGACGGCGCGGCGTCCAACTCCAACTCCCCGGCGTAGGGGCGGTGCACGGTCAGTGGCACCCGGAGCAGTTCGCTGCCGGGGCGGGGTGGCCGACCGAAGCGGGCCAGCACCTGGCGGCCCTGCCCGTCGCCGCGGTCCAGGCGGATGGTGCCGCCGGCCGCGCCCACCATCTCGGCGACCCGGTTGAGCAGGCTGGTGGCGAAGTCGGGCAACGGGTCGTCCCCGTACAGGTCGGGAGCGGTCTGCATGAGTTCGCTCATCGCGCTGGCGCTCGGCGCGGACCCGTCGGTGCTCGTCCGGGGCCCGACGTTGGCCGGTGTCGAATCGCTGATGGTCCCACCGGCGGGCAGGTCGGCACCGGGGCGGTCCAGTCGGAACCAGACGCCCTTCCCGGTGGGCAGGTAGGTGGTGCCCCAGCGGCTGGCGAAGTGGTCGACGAGCAACAGGCCCCGGCCCCGCACGGAGACCTCGTTGATCTCGGCGGAGTCGTTGCGGTCGCCGACGGTCAGCTCGTCGCCGGAACCGGGGGCGAAGTCGGAGACGGTGACGGTCAGCCCGATCTCGTCCGCAACGACCTCGATGTCCAGTTCGGTGCGGGCGTGCTCGACGGCGTTGGTGGTCAGCTCGGTGGTGAGCAGCAGCGCCTCGTTGGCCAGTTCGTCGAGGTGTGACTCGGTCAACACCGAGCGGACCACGGCGCGGGCGGCCGCGGGTGTGCGCCGGTCGGCGGGCAGCCGGACACGCCGGACGGCCCCGTCCTGGGCCCCGGCCGTCGCGGGCCCAACCTCGCCTGACACCCCCGTATCCTCCACCGTCGCCCTGCCGGCTGCCAAGCCGATCAACGATCCGGCACTGTCGCGTCGCTCAGCGGTCCCGCCGGCGGCACTGGGGTCGGACGCGTCGAAACGATCGGCGCGGGAGCCGGGCGAGGTTTGCGGCGCGGCGTGCCGGCTCGACGCCGATCGGGCGGGTCGACGGGGCGATCGATGCCATCTGGCGGGTCGCGCACCCTGGCACCACGGCGCGCGCGGGCACAATATGGGGTGCCGGTGTGTCCGCACGGATCGGCGCCCCCCGAGTTGAGCGAGGAATGATGACCACGTCTAAGCAGTCGGTGGCGGATCCGTCCGCGCTCGACAACGAGGCGCTCCTCGGTGAGTTGACCGAGGCACTGCGACGGATCGGGCGGGGCGACCTGAAGGTCCGGCTTCCCCGCCGGGCCGGCGCGGCCGGTGAGGTGGCGGACGCCTTCAACGAGGTGGTCTCGCTCCAGGAGCGGCAGTATCTGGACCTGCGGCGGATCAGCCGGATCGTCGGTCGCGACGGCCGGCTCACCGAGCGGCTCGACGACGAGGGGCTGGACGGCTCCTGGGCGGAGGGGCAGCGGGCGATCAACTCGCTGATCGACGACCTGGGTCGACCGACCACGGAGATCGCCCGGGTGATCGTGGCGGTCGCCGATGGTGACCTGTCCCAGCACATGGCGTTGGAGATCGACGGTCGGCCGCTGCGCGGTGAGTACCTGCGCATCGGGCGCACCGTGAACACGATGGTGGACCAGCTCTCGTCGTTCTCCAACGAGGTGACCCGAGTGGCCCGTGAGGTGGGCACCGAGGGCAAGTTGGGTGGCCAGGCCGACGTGCGGGGCGTCGCCGGCACCTGGAAGGACCTCACCGACTCGGTGAACACCATGGCGTCGAACCTGACCGGCCAGGTGCGGTCGATCTCGCAGGTGGCGACGGCGGTGGCCAAGGGTGACCTGTCGCAGAAGATCACCGTGAGCGCGCGTGGTGAGGTGGCCGAGCTGGCCGCCACGATGAACTACCTCACCGACACGCTGCGGCTCTTCGCCGAGCAGGTGACCCGGGTGGCCCGTGAGGTGGGCACCGAGGGCAAGTTGGGCGGCCAGGCCGAGGTGCCGAACGTGGCCGGCACCTGGAAGGACCTGACCGACAGCGTCAACTCGATGGCGTCGAACCTGACCGCCCAGGTCCGTAACATCGCGCAGGTCTCCACCGCGGTGGCGCGCGGTGACCTGTCGCAGAAGATCACGGTGGCGGCGCAGGGCGAGATCCTGGAGCTGAAGGACACCGTCAACACGATGGTGGACCAGTTGTCGTCGTTCGCCGACGAGGTGACCCGGGTGGCCCGTGAGGTGGGCATCGAGGGCAAGTTGGGCGGTCAGGCCCAGGTGCGCGGCGTCTCCGGCACCTGGCGTGACCTCACCGAGAACGTCAACCAGTTGGCCGGCAACCTGACCAGCCAGGTCCGCAACATCTCCCAGGTCTCCACCGCGGTGGCGAAGGGTGACCTGTCGCAGAAGATCACGGTGGACGCTCAGGGCGAGATCCTGGAGCTGAAGAACACCGTCAACACGATGGTCGACCAGTTGTCGTCGTTCGCCGACGAGGTGACCCGGGTGGCCCGTGAGGTGGGCACCGAGGGCAACCTGGGCGGTCAGGCGCAGGTGAAGGGCGTTTCCGGCACCTGGCGGGACCTGACCGACAACGTGAACTCGATGGCGTCGAACCTGACCAGCCAGGTCCGCAACATCGCCTCGGTGACCACCGCCGTGGCGAAGGG
>NZ_JBVJGQ010000001.1:0-633386 GCF_055587245.1 Micromonospora sp. NPDC047756 | reverse complement strand
CGTTGGCGGGACCTGACCGACAACGTGAACTCGATGGCGTCGAACCTGACCAGCCAGGTCCGCAACATCGCCTCGGTGACCACCGCCGTGGCGAAGGGCGACCTGTCGCAGAAGATCACCGTGGACGCCCAGGGCGAGATCCTGGAGCTGAAGTCGACAGTCAACACGATGGTCGACCAGCTCTCGTCGTTCGCCGACGAGGTGACCCGGGTGGCCCGCGAGGTCGGTATCGAGGGCAAGCTCGGTGGTCAGGCGCAGGTGAAGGGGGTTTCCGGCACCTGGCGCGACCTCACCGAGAACGTCAACCAGCTCGCCTCGACGCTGACCACGCAGTTGCGGGCCATCGCCCAGGTGTCCACGTCGGTGACCCGGGGAGACCTGACCCAGCGGATCGCGGTCAAGGCGCAGGGCGAGGTCGCCGAGCTGAAGGACAACATCAACCAGATGATCGTCACCCTCCGGGAGACGACCAAGAAGAACGCCGAGCAGGGCTGGCTGGACTCCAACCTGGCCCGGATCGGCGGCCTGTTGCAGGGCCAGCGCGACCTCGGCGAGGTCTGCCGCATGATCATGACGGAGGTGACTCCGCTGGTCGACGCCCAGCTCGGTGCGTTCTTCCTCGCCGACGACACCGACGGCAGCATGCGGCTGCGGCTGACCTCCTCGTACGGGTACGTGGCGCGGGGGCACGACGTCACCTTCGGGCCGGGTGAGGGGCTGGTCGGGCAGACCGCGCTCTCCCGTCGCACGATCCGGGTCAGCGCCTCCCCGAACAGTCGGCTCACCCTCCGGTCCGGCCTCGCCGAGACACCCCCGTCCGACCTGGTGGTGCTCCCCGTCCTGTTCGAGGGCGAGCTGCTCGGGGTGATCGAGTTCGCCAGCGTGTCGGCTTACTCCGAGCTGCATCTCGCGTTCCTGGAGCGGCTGGTGCTCACCATCGGCATCGCGGTCAACACCATCCAGGCCAACCGGCGTACGGAGGAGCTGCTGGCCCAGTCGCAGCGGCTGGCGCACGAGATGCAGGAGCAGTCGGCGGAGTTGCAGCGCACCAACGCCGAGCTGGAGGAGAAGGCCACTCTGCTGTCCGAGCAGAAGGGGAACATCGAGACGAAGAACCGGGAGATCGAGCTGGCGCGGCTGGGCCTGGAGGAGAAGGCGCAGCAGCTGACCCGGGCGTCGGCGTACAAGTCGGAGTTCCTGGCCAACATGAGCCACGAGCTGCGGACTCCGCTGAACTCGTTGCTGCTGCTGGCCCGTCTGCTGGCCGAGAACTCGGAGCAGAACCTCAGCCCGAAGCAGATCGAGTTCGCCCGGACCATCCACGGGTCCGGCTCCGACCTGCTGCGACTGATCGACGACATCCTCGACCTGTCCAAGATCGAGGCGGGCCGGATGGACGTCGAGCCGACCGAGATCCGCTTCACCGAGCTGCGCGGTTACGTCGAGCAGGCGTTCGCGCCGCAGGCCGAGGAGAAGAACCTGGACTTCCAGGTACGGGTGAGCAAGGATCTGCCGCCGGCGTTGGTGACCGACGCTCAACGGTTGCAGCAGATCCTGCGAAACCTGCTCTCCAACGCGGTGAAGTTCACCGACAACGGTGCGGTGACGCTGCGGATCGCCCCGGCCGCGGAGAACGCGGTGTTCGACGTGCCGGCGCTGACGAACGCTCAGCAGGTGATCGCGTTCACCGTGATCGACACCGGGATCGGCATCTCGGACGACAAGCTGTCGATCATTTTCGAGGCGTTCCAGCAGGCCGACGGCACGACCAGTCGCCGGTACGGCGGCACCGGCCTGGGCCTGTCGATCAGCCGCGATCTGGCCCGACTGATCGGCGGCACCATCACCGTCTCGTCCGCGCCGGGCCAGGGCTCGACCTTCACCCTGTTCGTGCCGCAGGTGCTGGCCCCGGACGCGGTGGTCGTGCCGCAGACGCCGTCGCCGCAGCGTGCCGGGCTGCCGTCGTCGCTGTTGATGCCGCCGCTGGAGTTGCTGCCGGAACGCCCGGAGGCACCGGTCACCCGTCAACTGGACGGCGCCACGGTGCTGATCGTGGACGACGACGTCCGCAACGTCTTCGCCTTGACCAGCGCATTGGAGCTGCACGGGATGACCGTGCTGTACTCGGACAACGGGGCGGACGGTGTCCGTCTGCTGGCCGAGCATCCGGAGGTGGACATCGTGCTGATGGACGCCATGATGCCCGACCAGGACGGTTACGAGACCACCCGCCAGATTCGCCGCAACCACCGGTTCGCCGACCTCCCGGTGGTCTTCTTGACCGCGAAGGCGATGCCGGGTGACCGTGAGTCGGCGCTCGCTGCCGGGGGCAGCGACTACATCACCAAGCCGGTCGACCTGGACGACCTGATCGAGTTGATGTCGTCCTGGATCAACGGCAGCCGGACCGAGGAGACTTCGTGACCCAGATGGCCAAAGCGCTGCTCGTTGACGACCGGCGGCAGAACCTGACGGCCCTGGAGGCGATTCTCCAGGGCCTGCCGGTCCAGTCCGTGGCGGTGGAGAGCGGCGAGGCGGCGCTCAAGCAGCTGCTGGTGGACGACTTCGCGGTGATCCTGTTGGATGCGCAGATGCCGGACATGGACGGCTTCGAGACGGCGAGCCACATCAAGCGCCGCGAGCGGACCCGGCACGTGCCGATCATCTTCCTCACCGCCGCCGACCGGGACGCCCAGCTCGCCCTCCGGGGTTACCAGGTGGGCGCGGTGGACTACCTCACCAAGCCGTTCGACCCGTGGGTGCTCCGGGCCAAGGTGTCGGTCTTCGTCGAGCTGTGGGTGAAGACCCGGCAGTTGGCGACCCAGTCGGATCTGGTCCGGGAGCGCGACACGCAGTGGCGGCGACTCACCGACGCGGTCGACGAGGCCACCGCCCAGCTCCGCTCGAACGACCCGGAGGTCCGCGACCGGGCGGTGAGGCTGCTTGAGCAGGCCCGCTGGGGCAACACCGACTGACGTGGTGGGGCGGGGCGGCTCAGCCGGTGGGCTGGTCGTTTCGAATCATCAGGGCACTGCGCAGGCCGGTGATGTCCAGTACGCGGATCAGGAAGTCGCCCACGTGCGTCAGCATCAGCAGGCTCTGCGCGTGGCTGGCCTTGCGGCTGAGTACGACCAGGGTGCCCAGGCCCTGCGAGTCGCAGAAGGTGACGCCGCCGAGGTCGAGGATGATCTTCGGCGGTGGGTCGGCCAGCACCTCGTTGACGACGGTGGAGAGCTGGGCCGCGGTGAGCATGTCGATCTCACCGGCCAGGCGCAAGACTGCTTCGTCGCCCGTCCGGTGTAGCGTGATGGACAGTTCGGCACGATCCACCCGGTCAGCCTAGCGCGATCCGACCGACCTGGCCTGTCGAGGCCGTGAGCCGTCGCCGTCCAGGCCCCGAGGCCCCCCGGTGTCGGCGCTGCTGACCGGCGCGGGTCACAGGTGAGCCGGGTAACCCCACCACGGGGTGGCTGCTGGTTGACCGTGCGGCGCTGTCACAATGGCGGCATCGTGACCGACATCTTTTCCGCCGGATCAGGCCGCTACCCAGCCGATGCGCCGGCCTCCGAGGCCCTGTTCGACCGCGCCCGCGACATCGTGCCGGGCGGGGTGAACTCCCCTGTGCGCGCCTTCCAGGCGGTCGGCGGCACCCCGCGTTTCATGGTCCGTGGTGAGGGCCCGTGGCTCTACGACGCCGACGGTCGCCGCTACGTCGACCTGGTCTGCTCCTGGGGCCCGCTGATCCTCGGGCACGCCCACCCGCAGGTGGTGGAGGCCGTCCAGGCCGCCGCCGCCCGCGGCACCAGCTTCGGCACGCCCACCCCCGGTGAGGTGGAGTTGGCGGCCGAAATCGTCGCCCGGACCCCGGTCGAGCAGGTCCGCCTGGTCAACTCGGGCACCGAGGCGACCATGTCGGCGATCCGGTTGGCCCGCGGCTTCACCGGCCGCTCGAAGATCATTAAGTTCGCCGGTTGCTACCACGGCCACGTCGACGCGCTGCTCGCCGCCGCCGGCTCCGGCGTGGCCACCCTGGGCCTGCCCGACTCGCCCGGCGTGACCGGCGCGGCAGCCAGCGAGACGATCGTGCTTCCGTACAACGACATCCGGGCTGTCGAGGAGGCATTCGCCGCCGAGGGCCCGCACATCGCCGCGGTGATCACCGAGGCCGCCGCCGGCAACATGGGCGTGGTGGCCCCCCGCGACGGCTTCAACCAGCAGCTCGCCCGGATCGCGCACGCCCACGGCGCCCTGTTGGTGGTGGACGAGGTGATGACCGGGTTCCGGGTCTCCCGCGCCGGGTGGCACGGCCTCGACGCCTCCGACGCGGACCTGTGGACGTACGGCAAGGTCATGGGTGGCGGCCTGCCCGCCGCGGCGTTCGGCGGGCGCGCGGACATCATGGCGCGGCTCGCGCCGGCCGGCCCGGTCTACCAGGCCGGCACCCTCTCCGGTAACCCGCTGGCCTGCGCCGCCGGCCTGGCGACCCTGCGGCTCGCCGACGACGCGCTGTACCGCAAGCTCGACGACACGGCCGCCGCCGTGGGCAAGCTGGCGTCCGACGCGTTGGCCGCCGCCGGGGTCCCGCACCGACTGTCGTACGCGGGCAGCATGTTCTCGATCTTCTTCACCGACGCCGACGTGGTCGACTACGACAGCGCGCGCACCCAGCAGGTGCCCGCGTTCAAGGCGTTCTTCCACGCGATGCTCGCCGCCGGCGTCTACCTGCCGCCGAGCGCGTTCGAGTCGTGGTTCGTCTCGGCGGCGATCGACGACGCCGCTCTGGAGCACATCGCCGCCGCACTGCCCACCGCGGCGAACGCGGCGGCAGCGGCTGGTCACGGGGGGTAGACAACCTTGAGCAAGACTGTGGTTCACGTGCTGCGGCACGGCGAGGTGCACAACCCCGACCAGATCCTCTACGGCCGGCTGCCCGGTTTCCGCCTCTCCGAGCTGGGTGTGCAGATGGCCAAGGCCGCTGCGGAGGGCCTGGCCGAGCGGGAGATCGTGCACGTGGTGGCCAGCCCGCTGGAGCGCGCCCAGCAGACCGCCGAGCCGATCGCCGCCCAGTTCGGGCTGCCGGTCGGGGTGGACGAGCGGCTGATCGAGAGCGCCAACTGGTTCGAGGGCAAGAAGGTCTCCCCGGGTGACGGATCGTTCCGCGACCCGCGCAACTGGTGGGTGCTGCGCGACCCGGTGACCCCGTCCTGGGGTGAGGCGTACCGGGTGATCGCCGAGCGGATGTTCGCCGCCGTGCACGCCGCCCGGGTCGCCGCCGAGGGGCGCGAGGCGGTGCTGGTGTCGCACCAGCTCCCGATCTGGACGTTGCGCCGTCACGTCGAGCGCAAGCGGCTCTGGCACGACCCCCGCAAGCGGCAGTGCGGGCTGGCGAGTCTCACCTCGTTCCACTTCGACGGCGCGAAGGTGGCGGGCATCGGCTACAGCGAGCCGGCCGCGCACCTGATCGCTCTCTCCGCGACCGCCCGGACGGCCAAGGGGGCCTGATGAACGCCCGGAGGTGGACCGCCGGTCTGCTCGCCACCGTCGCCGCGGTGGCGCTGGTCGGCTGCACGTCCGGGGGCGACGGGGAGAAGCAGTGCACCAGTGATGGCCTCACGATCACCTGTGCGCCGGACCAGCGGTCGAAGACGCCCAAGGTGGTCGGCGAACTTCTCACCGGTGGCCGGTACGACATCTCCCAGGCACGCGGCCAGGTCGTCGTCGTCAACTTCTGGGGTTCCTGGTGCGCGCCCTGCCGTGCGGAGGCTGACGACCTGGAAGACACCTACCAGACCACCAAGGCGTCCGGGGTGACCTTCCTCGGCGTGAACGTGCAGGACAGCAAGGACAAGGCGATCGCCTTCGAGCGGGGGCGGGTCACCTACCCGAGCATCTTCGACCCGTCCAGCAGCCAGGCGCTGAACTTCGACATCCCGCCCAACTCCACACCGGCGACGGTGGTCCTCGACCGCGACGGCCGGATCGCCGTGGTGATCCGTCGCGCCACGACCAGGGACGAGCTACGGCCGATCGTCGAACGGGTCGCCGCCGAGAAGCCGGCGTCGAACTGATGGGCGAGACCTTCAAGGAGTTGGCCCTCAGCGGGCCGCTGCTGCTCGCCATCGGCGCTGCGGCGCTCGCCGGCCTGGTCAGCTTCCTGTCCCCGTGCGTGCTTCCGCTCGTCCCCGGCTACCTGTCGTACGTGACCGGTCTGGCCGGCGCCGACCTGGAGGGTCGGCGACCGCAGGCCGATCCCGAGCCGGCCGGCGGGGGTGTCGCGGTCAAGGAACGGGTCGCGCGGGTCGGCGCGGTCAAGGGTCGGGTGCTCGCCGGGACGCTGCTCTTCATCGGCGGCTTCACAGTCGTCTTCGTGGCCACCGCGATCCTCTTCGCCAGCATCGGTCGGGTGTTCTTCGACTACAAGCGCGAGTTGCAGATCGGCGTCGGCGTGCTGGTCATCGTGGCGGGGTTGAGCTACCTCGGGATGATCCCGGCCCTGCAGCGGGAGTTCCGGATCTCCCGGCTGCCGTCGGCGGGGCTGCTCGGCGCACCGGTCTTCGGGGCGGTCTTCGCACTCAGTTGGGTGCCCTGCACCGGCCCCACCCTCGGCGCGGTGATGGGCATGGCCACCGCCAGCGGCCAGACCGATCGCGCCGTGGTGCTCGCCGTGGCGTACTGCCTCGGGTTGGGGATACCGTTCGTCGTCTTCGGGCTGGGCTTCGAACGCCTGCTCGGGGTCTTCCGCGCCGTCCGGCGCCACAGCCGCTGGGTCACCCGGGTCGGCGGCGCCCTGCTCATCCTGATCGGTCTGGCCCTGGTCACCGGCGGATGGCAGAGCTTCGTGATCTGGCTGCAGACCACCGTCGGGGTGGGCGAGGTGAGCATCTGATGACGGTCGTCGACGACCGACCGGAAACCGCGGCGCCCGCGCCACGCCGCCGGCCGAACCGGCTGCTGGCCCTGCTGCGCAACTCGTGGCGGCAGCTCACCAGCATGCGTACGGCGCTGATCCTGCTCTTCCTGCTCGCCATCGCCGCCATCCCCGGCTCGGTGCTGCCGCAGCGCGGAATCAGCCCGGAGAAGGTCAACGAGTACTTCGTCGACCACCCGGACTGGGCCCCCCGACTGGACCGGATCGGCGCGTTCGAGGTCTTCGGATCGGTCTGGTTCTCCGCGATCTACCTGCTGCTGTTCACCTCCCTGATCGGCTGCATCACGCCCCGACTCCGCGACCACGTCCGCACGCTGCGGTCCCGTCCGCCGGCGGCACCGAAGCGGATGGCCCGGCTGCCGCAGCACACGGTGCTGCCCGCCCCGCCCGGTGGGACGGCGGCGATCGCGGAGGTGCTGCGCAAGCGGCGCTGGCGCGTCGAGGTACGCGGCGACGAGGTCTCCGCCGAGAAGGGCTACCTCAAGGAGACCGGCAACCTGCTGTTCCACACCTCGCTGATCGCGGTGCTGATCGGGGTGGCGCTCGGCTCCTGGTACGGGTGGAGCGGCAACCGGCTGCTGGTGGCCGGCGCGGACAACGCGTTCTGCAACACCCGCCAGCAGTACGCCGAGGCGAAGCTCGGCCCCCAGGTGGACAGCGCCGACCTGCCCGGCTTCTGCCTGCGGCTGGACGATTTCCAGGCCCGGTTCCTGGAAACCGGTCAGCCAGAGTTCTTCAACGCCAGGGTGACCGTCAACGGCCCGGACGAGCCGACCCGCAGCGCCGACTTCTCGGTGAACTCGCCGCTGCGCCTCAACGGCGCGAGCGTCTACCTGCTCGGCCACGGGTACGCCCCGGTGATCCGCTACACCGACCGGTTCGGCAACAGCCAGATCAGTGACGAGCCGTTCCTGACCACCGGCGACATGGGCCTGACCAGCGAGGGGCTGGCGGCCTTCCCGGACGCGAACGTCGACCCGGCGACCGGCCGGCGCGCACCCGATCAGCAGATGGCGTTCACCGGCATCTACCTGCCCACCGCGCCCGAGCAGGCGCCGTTCGTCCGCTCGCAGTACCCGACCGAGCGCAACCCGGCGCTGAACCTGGTCGCCTACCGCGGCAACCTCGGTCTGGACGCCGGTATCCCCGGCTCGGTCTACCAGCTCGACCAGCGGCAGGTGCGGGCCGGCAAGGTCAAGGAGGTCGGCACCAAACTGCTCCGCAAGGGCGAGACCTGGAAGCTCGACGACGGCACGACAGTCGAGTTCCTGGGCACCGAGCGGTACGTCACCCTCTCCGTCCGGCACGATCCCGGCTCGACGATGCTGCTGGTCAGCTGCGGCGTCCTGCTGGTCGGGCTGATGGGTTCGCTGTTCGGCAAGCGCCGCCGGGTGTTCTTCCGGGTGGTGCCGGCCGACCCCGGGGAAGGATCTCCGACGAGCGGTAGTAGCTTGATGGAGGTCGGTGGGTTGCCGCGGACCGACTATCCAGGGTTCGCCGACGAGTTCACCCAGCTGGTCGCCGCCGTCAGCGGTGCCGACCGGGCTGGCGCTGGCGCTGACTCCGCTGACCGGGCCGGCGTGCGAGAAGGAGCCGAGTGATGTCCGCACTCTCCGACAATCTGGTGACATTCGCGATCCTGGCGTACCTGGTCGCGATGATCGGCCACGCCGTCGAGTACGCGCTGGGCAACGCCCGTACCCGGGTCGCCACGGCGGCTCCGGCGCGCGAGTTGGTTGGTGCCGGTGGCGTTCCGACGCCGCCCGCGCCGGTCCCGTCGCCACCGACGGTCGACCGGTCGGCCGGGCGGGCCCGACTCGCGGGCCTGATCGGAGTGGGCGCCACCGCGGTGGCCGCCGCGCTGCACCTGGCGGCACTGGTCACCCGTGGGCTCGCCGCGGACCGGATGCCGTGGGGCAACATGTACGAGTTCGTGCTCACTGTGACGTTCATCGGGGTAGCCGCCTGGCTGGTGGTGCTCTGGAAGCGGCCGTCGCTGCGTAAGCTCGGGCTCTTCCTCACCCTGGTGATGGTGCTGCTGGTCGCCACCGCCGAGCTGGTGCTGTACGTGCCGATCGTGCCGCTGGTGCCGGCGCTGAACTCGTACTGGTTCATCATCCACGTCTCGACGATCGTCTTCGCGTCCGGCATCTTCCTGCTCGGCGTGGTGCCGGCGGTCGGTTTCCTGATGCGCAACGGGTTCGAGCAGGGCAAGCGGAGCTTCCCGTACACCCTGGCCAAGCGGCTGCCCGGCGCAGCCGGCCTGGAGCGGCTGACCTTCGCGCTGCACGCCTTCGCGTTCCCGATCTTCACCTTCGCGGTGATCGCCGGTGCCATCTGGGCCGAGGCGGCCTGGGGGCGGCCGTGGGGCTGGGACCCGAAGGAGACCTGGGCGTTCATCTCCTGGGTGGTCTACGCCGGCTACCTGCACGCCCGCGCGACGCCCAGCGTGAAGCGCAACGTGGCCACCTGGATCGCGGTGCTCGGCTTCCTCACCGTGCTGATGAACCTGTTCGGCGTGAACATCTTCTTCACCGGCCTGCACTCGTACGGCGGGCTGGACTGATCCTGGCAACGCGGTACGGGCCGGTCACGGATGCGTCCGTGCCCGGCCCGCGTCTACCGGGTGGGTCGCCAGGGCCGCATGGCCCGCTCGACCTGGACGGTGACCTGGTAGGACACCTCCGGTAGATCCGCCAGCTCGATCCGCTCGCCGCGCATCGCCAGTTGGGCGTGCAGCTCCCGGGCGACGGCGTCACGTAGCTCGACCAGCAGGGGCGACAACCCGTCCGGGTCGCCGACGACGTACGCGTCCGACATGAAGCCACTCTGCTCCCGCGTCTCGCCGTTCGGCCAGGCACGGTGAGATGTGCCTGCCGGGCTTGACCCGGCCCTGGGCGGCGATATGGCGGTGTCCCGCGCGTGGTCGCCCGTTGATCCACTCGGCTTTCAGGTGGTCGGGGTGTCCTGCGGCCCAGGACACCCCGACTTCGCGAAACCCGAGTGGATCTTGTGCTTGCCGGCCACCCCCGGGTCGGGTCGCAGCTCGCGTTACCCCGATATGCGCGTCACGGCCTGACGCAGCGTTGAGTGCTCGCTACCGTGCGGCAGGTGGGGTTGCACAACCCTGACAATCGCGGCGGAAGGTGGGGTGCGGTGACCACAAGGGTGTCCACGGCGGCGCTGATCCGGGAGCAGCTGCGGCGGTCCCGGCTCGCAGCCGGGCTGACTCAGGAGGAGTACGGCAGACGCGCGCACTACTCGCCGTCCATGGTGTCGGCCGTCGAGTTGGGGCAGACGGCACCCAACGAGGCGTACCTGAAGCGGGCCGATGAGGTGCTCGACACCGGCGGCTTGCTGACCTCGCTGCGCGAGCTGGGTCGGCGCGACGGCGAGCCGGTCTGGTTCCGCCCGTGGTTGGAGGTCGAGCGGGTCGCCACCCAGTTGCGCTGCTTCGAAGCGACGATGGTTCCCGGGCTGTTGCAGACCGCCGACTACGCGCGGGCGGTGTTCCGGCTCGACCTCGGGCTGACCGCCGACCGGGTGGAGGAGTTGGTGGCGGCCCGGCTGGAGCGGCAGACGATCCTCGACCGGGAGCACCCACCGCAGCTCACCGCCGTGATCGACGAGGCCGCGCTACAGCGCTTCGCGGAGGGGTGCGCCGGGGTGCTGGCCGAGCAGCTCCGGCACCTGGTGGCGTGCGCCCGCCGCCCGCACATCAGGGTGCACGTGCTGCCACAGGGTGTGGGCCTGCACGCCGGCCTCTTCGGGCCGTTCATCCTCGGCCGCACCGCCGACGGCAGTTGGCTCGGCTTCCTCGACAACCAGACCGGTGGCACCGCAGTGGACGACATCTTCGAGGTGGCGACCCTGCTCGGAAGGTGGGAGAGTCTGCGCAGTGACGCGCTGCCCCGGCAGCAGTCGATCGACCTGCTCGAGGAGATCGTGAAGCCATGGATCTGACCGGAGCCCGCTGGCACAAGTCCACCCGGAGCGGCAACAACAGTGGCGCGTGCATCGAGGTCGCCGACAACCTGCCCGGCCGGGTGCACGTCCGCGATTCCAAGGACCGCGACGGCGACCTGCTGACCTTCGCCCCGGCCGCGTGGCGGGCCTTCGTCGAGCTGGCCCGCAGCCACTGACGGGCTACTCAGCCGGCTAGCCGCAGGCGTCCCCGCACCCGACCCGGGCCACCCGTCAGGATGGCCTGGAAGTCTCGCTCGCCCCCCAGTCCCGCGATCAGCCGCCGAACCAGCCGGGCACGTCGAGCCGGAACCAGTTGGCCGAGGCCATCGCGCCGAGGTCGTTTTCCATCGCGGTGACGCGTTCCGGGCCGAGCGTGTCCGCCCACTGTGCACGCAGCCGGTCGAAGATCTCGGCCGAGCGGCGCAGCCCGTCCGCGCCGCGCGGCGTAACCCGGATCAGCCGGCGTCGCGCGTCGGAAGGGTCGTCGACCCGCTCCAGGTAGCCGACGGCGACCAGCCGGTCGACTGTCTTGCCGGCGGCCTGCTTCGAGATGCCCAACCGCTGGCCCAGTTCGGTGGCGGTGGTGCCGTCCGCGCCGACGGCCTGGAGCACGAACCCGTGCAGCGGTCGCAGCTCCGGGTGGCCCTCCCGGGCCAGCTCGGTGTGCAGGTCGTCGATCAGCGTCCGGAACCCGGCCAGCAGCAACAGCGGCAGCGCGAAGCCGGGGCGCGCGGGGTCAGCGGTTGCCATCTTCGACAACCACGTTTACTATTTCGTCAACCACGTTGACTATCGTACCGGATGCGGCACCGACGTCAGCCGTGGCGGCCTCCCGACCTCGCGGCCTCGCGCCGCCCTCTCCGAAAGCAGGTGGACATGTCCGTCTTCACCGAACACACCGCCGAGACCGCACCGGTCGCCGCCCGTCGTGCCATCGAGGGCGTGCAGAACCGCTTCGGCTGGCTGCCCACCCCGGTGGCGCTGATGGCCGACTCGCCGCAGCTGCTCGCCGGCTTCCTCACCGTCAGTGCGGGCTTCGAGCAGACCGACCTCGCCCCGCTGGAGCGGGAGGTGGTCGTCCTCGCCGTCGCTACCACCAGCGAGTGCCACGTCTGCGTCGCCCTGCATACCGGCACGCTCACCCGGCTCGGCGCGACCGCCGAACTGATCACCGCGCTGCGTGCCGGCTCGGCGCTGCCCGAACCACGCCTGGAGGCGCTGCGCCGGTTCACACTGGCCGTGCTCGACCACCGGGGCGCAGTGCCGGACGACGAGATGGACGACTTCCTGGCCGCCGGCTACCAGCCCCGGCACGCGCTGGACGTGGTGCTCGGCGTCGGCGCGTACACCATGTCCACCTTCGCCAACCGGCTCACCCGGGCACCGCTCGACCCGCCACTGGCCGCCCACGCCTGGACGCCGGCCGCCTGACCGCTGGCGCCTGCTTCAGTCGGCCTGCAGAAAGTCGCGCAGCAGGGCGAGCATCTCGTCGGGCCGCTCCTCGTACAGCCAGTGCCCGCAGTCCTCGATCACCTCGCCGCGGACCGTGTCGGCGTACCTGCGGACCTGCTCGGCGACCTGTCCGCCGAGGCTGGCCGCCGACCCGACGGCCAGCACCGGCATGGTCAACTTCGTGCCCCGGTACGCGGCGTTGTCCGCGATGTCCTGCTGGAACGCCCGGAAGTAGGCGAAGCTGGCCCGCAGCTGCGCCGGGTCGCGCAGATGGCTGGCGAACTCCTCGATGTCGGGCGCGCTGATGCTGCCCTTGCGCACCATCAGCGCGTCGGTGAACCTGTCCACCCAGAGCGACTCCCGCCCCTCGACCAGGGCCTCCGGAAGCCCGTTGCCGAGAGAGAAGTAGCCGAAGTTCCACACCCCGGGCCCGGCCGAGGTGAGCGCGGGGAACGTGTAGATGCTCTCGTCGGGGATCGGCGCCTCGGTGAGCGCCAGCCGGCTCACCCGCTGCGGATGGGCGGCGGCGTACGCGTACGCCACCATGGTCCCCAGGTCGTGCCCGACCAGTCGAAGGTCACTGACCAGGCCGAGCTGGTCGAGGAGGCCGTGCAGGTCGGCGGCGACCGTCACCTTGTCGTACCCGCCGGCCGGGGCGTCGCTGCCCCCGAAGCCCCGCAGGTCGGGCGCGACCACGTCGAAGGAGCGCCCCAACTCGGGCAGCAGGTGCCGCCACATGTACCAGCACTGGGGGTACCCGTGCAGCAGCACCAGCGGCGGGCCGGCGCCGCCACGGACGTAGTTCATGGTGATCTGGCCGACCCGTGCCCGTTGCTCGGTGAACCCCGCCGGAACCCGTTCCACGCCCATTCGCCGCCTCCGCCCGCCGTCCGTCCGCCCGGCTACCCGCTCAACCGCCCGCCATGCCCGCGAGGTTCGGGTCCTGCCGGTTGATCCACTCGCCTTCCTTGAAGTCGCGGTGTCCGGCGGCCCGGGACACCGCGACTTCCTGAAAGCCGAGTCGATCTACGGCCGCCGCCCGCCGCGGGCAGGGGGCGATCTCACAGCACCCGGCTTGGGCCGTTCGGGAGCCGGTGCGGGAGACTGGGCGACATGGCGGCTCGTGGCTTCCCGTACACCGATCTCAAGGACTTTCTCGCGGCGCTGGAGCGCGCGGGGGAGTTGCGCCGGGTCGACGTCCCGGTCGACCCGACTCTGGAGATCAGCGAGGTGGTCACCCGCACGGTGCGGGCCGGCGGCCCGGCGCTGCTCTTCGAGCGTCCGACCCGGGGCGAGATGCCGGTGGCGATCAACCTGTTCGGCACCGAGAAGCGGATGGCGATGGCGCTCGGGGTGGATGACCTCGACGAGATCGGCGCGCGGATCGGCGAGATGCTCAAGCCGGAACTGCCGCAGGGCTTCTCGGGCATGATGGGCGGGCTCGGCAAGGTCATGCAGCTCAAGTCGATGCCGCCGAAGAAGGTCAAGACGGCCCCCTGCCAGCAGGTGGTCTACCGCGGCGACGACGTCGACCTCAACCGGTTGCCCGGTCTGCAGGTCTGGCCGGGCGACGGCGGGATCTTCCACAACTTCGGGTTGACCCACACCAAGCACCCCGAGACGGGCAAGCGGAACCTCGGGCTCTACCGCCTCCAGCAGCACTCGCACAACACCATCGGCATGCACTGGCAGATCCACAAGAACTCCACGGCGCACCACGCGGTCGCCGAGCGGCTCGGGCAGCGCCTGCCGGTCGCGATCGCCATCGGTGCCGACCCCGCGGTCGCCTACTCGGCCAGCGCGCCACTGCCCGCGGACATCGACGAGTACCTGTTCGCCGGTTTCCTGAGCGGCGAGCGGGTCGAGATGGTCGACTGCCTGACCGTGCCGCTGCAGGTGCCGGCGCACGCGCAGATCGTGCTGGAGGGTTACATCGAGCCGGGCGAGCGACTGCCGGAGGGCCCGTTCGGCGACCACACCGGCTTCTACACGCCGGTCGAGCCGTTCCCGGTGATGCACATCGAAGCGATGACCATGCAGCGCAACCCCGTCTACCACTCGATCGTCACGTCGCAGCCGCCGCAGGAGGACCACGGCCTCGGCAAGGCCACCGAGCGGATCTTCGCACCACTGCTGCGCTTCCTGATCCCGGACATCGTCGATTACAACCTGCCCGCCGCCGGGGTCTTCCACAACTGCGCGATCGTGTCGATCCGTAAGCGCTACCCGAAGCATGCCCAGAAGGTGATGAACGCGATCTGGGGCGCGCACATGATGTCGCTGACCAAGCTGATCGTGATCGTCGACGAGGACTGCGACGTGCACGACTACAACGAGGTCGCCTTCCGCGCCTTCGGCAACGTCGACTACTCGCGCGATCTGCTGCTCACCGAGGGCCCGGTGGACCACCTCGACCACGCGTCGTACCAGCAGTTCTGGGGCGGCAAGGCGGGCGTCGACGCGACCCGCAAGCTACCCACCGAGGGCTACACCCGCGGCTGGCCGGAGGAGATGCGCATGAGTCCCGAGGTCACGTCTCTGGTCGACAAGCGCTGGAAGGAGTACGGAATCTGATGGCCACCACCGACAACCCCCGCGATCTTGCACTTTCGGTCGACGATTCCTCCCCTTCCTCCGCTTCTGTCGCCGCAGAAAGTGCAAGATCGCGGACGAGGGTGCGGGCCTTCCTGAAGCTCGTCGCCGTCGAGCACTCCGTCTTCGCGCTGCCGTTCGCGTTCCTCTCCGCGCTCGCCGCGATGCAGGGTGCCGGCGGGCGGGTACGGTGGCTCGACCTGCTGCTGATCACCGTGGCGATGGTCGGGGCGCGGACGTTCGCGATGGCCGCCAACCGGATCCTCGATCGCGAGATCGACGCGCGGAACCCGCGTACCGCCGGTCGGGAACTGGTCACCGGAGCGGTGAGCGTCCGCACGGCCTGGACCGGCGCGGCCGTCGCACTCGTGGTCTTCCTTGCCGCCGCCGCCCTGCTCAACCCGCTCTGCCTGGTGCTCGCGCCGCTCGCCGTGGTGCCGCTGGTCGTCTACCCCTACGCCAAGCGGTTCACCAACTGGCCGCACGCCATCCTCGGTATCGCCCAGGCGGTCGGCCCGGTCGGCGCCTGGCTGGCGGTCACCGGCACCCTGGACGGGTCCGGGCCGGCCTGGCTGCTCGGCGCGGCGGTGGGGCTGTGGATCGGCGGCTTCGACCTGATCTACGCCTGCCAGGACTCCGAGATCGACCGGGAGATCGGCGTGCACAGCGTGCCCGCCCGGTACGGTCGGCGCTTCGCTCTGCACGCGTCCTCGGTCGCGCACGTGGTGACCTTCGCGCTGTTCGCCTGGTTCGGTGCGCTGATCGGTCTCGGCTGGCTCTGGTGGATCGGGCTGGCGCTGACCGCCGTGGCGTTCGCCTACCAGCACCTGGTGGTCACCCCGACCGACCTCAGCAAGGTCAACCGGGCGTTCTTCACCGCGAACGGGTTCGTCGGCATCGCGCTGTTCTTCTTCGCCCTGCTCGACCTGGTGATCCGGCTCGGCCTACGGCCCTGAGGTGCTGACCGGGTAGCGCGCGCTCTCGAAGGTCCAGTCGATGGTGCCGCGCACGGCGTTCGCGACCCCGTCGAGATGGTCGGCGACCGCCTCGTCCAACGCCGGGCCGAACGACGGCACCGCGGCCCGCAACGCGACGAAGCGCCGCATCGCCTCCCGCCAGTGCTCGGCAGCACGCTCGGCCGCCTCCGCCTCCGAAACGCCCAGTTCGGCCTCGATGGCGAGGACCAGGTTGTGCCCGCCGGCGGCCACCCGATCCCGTCTCAGGGAGGCCAGGTCGTTGTACCAGGAGAGCAGGTCGTTGCCGGTGCGGGCGATCTGACGCAGCAGCGGGTGGTGGTAGACCGGGTCGGGCAACAGCCGGCCGTTGACGAACTCCACGAGCGGGTACGACACCTCCGCCGCCGAGGTCGACCGACGGAGCTCGACGTACTCGTCCACGCTCGGGCGGCGGCCAGCCTCCTTGCTGACGGCCTCCTGCCAGGTGCCGTCGAGGTGTCGGGCCACCGCGTCGGCGAAACGCTGCCGCCACCGTGCCGGCATCCGGCGGCGCGGCTCCCGCCAGGCCAGCACCAGCAGTCGGCGCAGCGAGCCGGTCAGCCCGGCCTGCCGCAGCCGGGCGCCGTCGTGCAGGAGCGCCAGGGTGCCGTTGCGCAGCGCCCGGATCTGCTCCGGCGTCAACCGGTCCGGCCCGTCGCAGGCGTCATCGACCAGGAAGAACCAGGTGAAGATCGCGGCCAGCACCCGCAGGTCGGCTTCGGTCGCCGCCGGGTAGAGCCTCGCGGCGTACCGGGCGAAGGCGCCCTGGGACAGCCGGCGCAGCGCGGCGTCGTCCAGTGGGAAGCCGAGCTCGGGCAGCAGATCGAGCAGCCAGGCCTGCACTCGATCGACGTGTGGTGGTGGGCGCCGTGGCGGGATCGGGCACTCGGCACGCAGCGCCCGGAGAATCTCGCCGGTCGTCACCGATGCCTCCTCTTCGAGATGGATCCGGTGCGAATCGCCAGCGGCAGCATGTCAGGTCGGCGGGTTGCGCCGGCGCCCCGCCCGACATGTCGGACCGGACCAACCACGGGGGTGCCCACCGGCGGGCCAGCCGGACCAGGCAGGCTGGGGGGATGCGGGAACCATGGGTGGTCGGGGTCTCCGGTGCCTCCGGCACGCCGTACGCGGCGGCTGTCATCGGCGGACTGCTCGACGCGGGCGAGCCGGTGGACCTGATCGTGTCCCGGGCGGCGCGACTCACTGTGCTCGACGAGACCGGCCGCTCCTTCCGTGACGGGCACTGGGCCGAGGACCTCGCCGCCTGGCTGGATCGGGACCTGGCCACGGCGGATGTGCGGCACTGGCCGGCCGGCGACCTGGCCGCCGGGCCGAGCAGCGGCTCCTACCGGGTACGCGGAATGGCAGTGGTCCCGGCCAGCACGGCCGCCTGCGCGGGCATCGCGATCGGGCTCTCCAAGGATCTGTTGCAGCGTGCCGCCGAGGTCAACCTCAAGGAACGCCGTCCCGTGGTGCTGGTCCCCCGGGAGACACCGGTGACCCGCAGCCACCTGGAGCACCTCATCGCCCTGCACGACGCGGGCGCGGTGGTGCTGCCGGCCAGCCCCGGCTTCTACGGTGCCGGCGCGGCGGCCAGCGCGCAGCAACTGGTCGACTTCGTGGCCGGCAAGGTGCTGGACGCGCTCGGCGTCCCGCACACCCTGTTCCGACGGTGGTCCGGCCAGCTCGGCGCAGCCCGGAGCTGAGCCGTCCCGCACGGGGTGACCCGGCCCGCTCCTGCTGGGCATGGTTGTGCCACTCAGCACGAGCGGTGCTGCCGCCCGGCGGTTGGCCGAAGCGGGACGCGGACCGGACTGGTGTCCGGTCCGCGTGGCGTTGTCCGCACCAGTTCAGTACATGCCGGCGTTGGCCGGACCCGGCCCCGTGGATGCCGCCGGCCCCACATTGCGTGGCTTACCGACCTCATCCACCTCGTCCAGCATGCCCTCCCCCTCAAGCAGGGCTCGCACCTCGGATTCCCGAAACCGGCGATGCCCGCCTGGAGTCCGGATGCTTCCTATCCGGCCGGCCGCCGCCCATCTCGTCACAGTTTTCGGGTCTACCCGAAACAGCGCGGCGACCTCACCCGGTGTCAGCAGGCGATCTCCAGTGTCCACAGCCCCCTCCTCGCGTCGACGAAGCCCCCGGCTGAACACACTGCCCCCGGCTGGTGCGTAGCCCAGAGCCGTCATGAGGGACGTATGGCAATTACAGCACCAGGGACATGGCCTGTCCGCCCAAACGCGAAAAATGCACTGAGTGGGGAGTTAGTAATGTTACTGGTGCTACCTCGACCCTGACCGGCGGTTTATGAACAGTGACTCACCGCTCAGTCCAACGGGTGCCGAAGGCCGCACGTTACGCGTCAGCGGTTAAGGTGACTCTCTGTGGATGCCATCGACCTGAGCCTCGTCGACCTGCTGCGCGGCAACGCCCGCCTCTCGTACGCCGAGCTGGCCCGTCAGGTGGGTCTCTCGGCGCCGGCCGTGCACGAGCGGGTCGGCAAGCTGGAGAGCAGCGGCGTCGTCCGGGGCTACCGCGCGGACGTGGCCCCGGAGTCGATCGGGTTGGGTGTCACGGCGCTGATCGGCATCGTCGAGGACTCCGGCGCCGACAGCGACGACATGCTGGAGTCGCTGCGGGTACTGCCCGAGATCGAGTCCTGCTACTTCATGGCCGGGGTGGAGTCGTTCCTGCTCAAGGCGCGGGTCGGCACGATCGCCGAGCTGGAGCAGTTGATCGTGCGGTTGAACCGGACGCCGGGGGTGGCCTCCACCCGTACCGCCATCGCGCTCTCCACCAAGTGGGAGAACCGCCCCCAGCCGGTCGGCCCGCCCGCGGCCTGACCGCCGCGTACCCCTGGTGTCGTCCGGGCGGCCGGCGGTAGCGTGCGCCGGTGACCGAGCCGGTGCGTCCCGTGGCCGTGGTGACCGGCGCTGCCGGCGGCCTGGGCCGTGCCATCGCCACCGCGCTGCACACCGACGGTTGGTCGGTGCTGCTCACCGACCTTGATCCGGTGGCGGTGCGGGCCGCCGCCGCGCCGCTCGGCGGCTGGTCGGCCGCCCTGGACGTCCGGGACGAGGCCGCCTGCGCCGCCGTCGCCGCGGACGCGACAGGCCGGGGTGACCTCGCCCTCTGGGTCAACAACGCCGGCATCCTGGTCACCGGTGCGTCGTGGGAGCACGACGCGGCGACCCGCCGTCGGCTGCTCGACGTGAACACCCACGGGGCCATGAACGGCACCCTCGCCGCGCTGGCCGTGATGCGCGCCCAGGGCCACGGCCACGTGGTCAATGTCGTCTCGCTGGCCGGGCTGGTCGCCGCGCCCGGCGAGACGGTGTACGCGGCCAGCAAACACGCCCTGCTGGCCTTCAGCCTCGGCACCCTGTCCGACCTGCGGATGGCCGGGTACCGGCGGGTGCACGTCTCCTGCCTCTGCCCGGACGGCATCTGGACCCCGATGCTGCACGACCGGCTGGACGACCCGGGGGCGGTCGCCTCGTTCACCGGGTCGATGCTGACCGCGCAGCAGGTCGCGGCGCGGGCCGTCCGGCTGGCCCGCCGGCCACGTCCGGTGGTCAGCCTGCCCCGCTGGCGGGGAGCGCAGGTGCGCCTGCTGGACGCGCTGCCCAGGCTGGCCGTCGCGCTCACCCCGATCGTCCGGGCCGCCGGCCGCGCCGGTCAGCGCCGGCAACGCCGCAGGTCAACGCCGCCGGACCCGCGCTGACCACCGCTGGCCCGCTTGCTAGGTTTCCGAGCGTGACTCATCTCGACCGGTGCGACGAATCCAGCCGAACCTGGGTGACCGAGGCGATCGCGGCCGTCGAGGCAGACGCCAACCGCTCCGCCGACACCCACCTGCTGCCGTTCCCGCTGCCCAGGGAGTGGGGGATCGACCTCTACCTCAAGGACGAGTCGTCACACCCCACCGGCTCGCTGAAGCACCGGCTGGCCCGTTCACTGTTCCTCTACGGCCTCTGCAACGGCTGGATCGGGCCGCGCACCACGATCGTCGAGGCGTCGTCGGGCTCGACGGCGGTCTCCGAGGCGTACTTCGCCCGGATGCTGGGCCTGCCGTTCATCGCGGTGATGCCCGCCTCCACCTCGCCCGAGAAGATCACGCAGATCGAGTTCCAGGGCGGCCGGTGTCACCTGGTCGACGACCCGGCGAGCGTGGTGGTCGAGGCCCGGTGGCTCGCCGAGGACTCCGGCGGACATTTCATGGACCAGTTCACCTACGCCGAGCGGGCGACGGACTGGCGGGGCAACAACAACATCGCCGAGTCGATCTACGCGCAGTTGGAGTTGGAACGGCACCCGATCCCCGCCTGGGTGGTGGTGGGCGCCGGCACCGGGGGCACCAGCGCGACCATCGGCCGATACGCCCGGTACCGCCGGCTCGCCACCAAGCTCTGCGTCGTCGACCCGGAGAACTCGGCGTTCTACCCGGCCTGGCTGGCCGCCGACTGGTCCGTACGCACCGGGAAGGGCTCCCGCATCGAGGGGATCGGCCGGCCCACCGTGGAGGCGTCGTTCCTGCCCTCGGTGGTGGACCGGATGGTCCAGGTGCCGGACGCGGCGTCCCTGGCCGCCATGCGGGCCGGCTCGGCGCTGCTCGGCCGCCGGGTGGGCGGGTCCACCGGCACCAACCTGTGGGGCGCCTTCGGTCTGATCGCCGCGATGCTCGCCGAGCGTCGGACCGGCTCGGTGGTCACCCTGATCTGCGACCCGGGCGACCGGTACGCCGACACGTACTACGCCGACGACTGGGTGGCCGCCCAGGGCCTCGACCTGGCTCCGCACCTGGCCACCATCGACCGCTTCCTGACCAGCGGGAGCTGGCCCGCCTGACGCGGTCGGCGCAGCCCGGCCCTCCTGGGCCGTCAGCGGGGGCTGACCCACCCAGGGCGGAGTGGCCAGGCCCTCTGGCCCGCCACGATTCGGATCAGCGTGGGTCGATCCGTTCGGCCAGCCCGGGGTAGCGCACCACGTAGCCGCTGTCGTCCAGATCGATGTCGGCGGTGAAGGTGCCGCTGGCGAAGCGCACCCGACCGGGCCCGCGCCCGGTGTAGATCTGCTCCGCCGGCACCACCTCCAGGCCGGGCAGCAGCACCCAGGCGACTGTGATCCGGTGCGCCACATCGGCCGGCTCCGCCGCCATCCGAAGCCGGTGGACCGGCAGGGTGTTGAACAGCGGCGAACCGCTCAGGTCGACGTCGAGCGCGTCGGCCAGCCGGTCCGGGTCGTCCGTACCCGGCAGACCGGCTCGGGGATGACCGGCCGCGACCAGTGCGGCGTCGAGGTCGCCCTGCTCGGCGGTGGTCACCCGCCAGCGGCCGGTGGCCCGCTCGAGGGTCACCCGACGCAGCCAGCCGAGACCCTCTGCCTCGACCTCGACGCGGGTGGTGGCCCAGTCCGGCGTGGTGGTCAGCTGGTAGCGGGCGGTCCACGGGATGGGGTCCACGGCGAGCAGGGTGCCCCGGGCCGTCAACCCATGGCCGTCGTCGAGCAGAACCTGCTCGCTGCCGGCGGTGTCCGTCCGGGACCAGAAGATCGACTTCGGCATGGTCGGCATGAGCCGGACGTTACGCGACCCGCTCGGTATCGGCAGGACATGCGCGAACGCCGCCGCGAAGCCGGGGCTTCACGACGGCGTTCGGTAGATCAATCAGTGGGTACGAGCTGCCGGTCGCCCGCCGAAACCGCGCCGATCGTCACGCGGGCGGTCATCGCGGGGCCGGTCATCCCGGACCCGGCTCTCCGAGCGGAAACCGCCCCGAGCGTCCCGGTCGCCGAAGCGCCGGTCACCCTGTGGCCGGTCGCCGAAGCGCCGCTCGCCGGTCGGTCGGTCGCCCCGACCGTCGCGGTCACCGAACTGCGGCCGGTCGCCGAACCGACGCTCGCCCTGCGGCCGGTCGCCGTAGCCCCGGCTGTCCCGATCGGCGTAACGCCGCTCGCCCTGCGGCCGGTCGCCGTAGCCGCGGTCGCCCTGCGGCCGGTCGCCGAAGCTGCGGTCGCCCTGCGGCCGGTCGCCGAAGCGCCGCTCACCCTGCGGTCGGTCGCTGTAGCGGCGCTCGCCGGTGGGCCGGTCGCTGTAGCTGCGGTCGCCCTGCGGCCGACCTCCGTAGCCCCGGTCGCCCTGCGGGCGGTCGCTGTAGCGGCGCTCGCCGGTGGGCCGGTCGCCGTAGCCCCGGTCGCCCTGCGGGCGGTCGCCGAAACGCCGCTCGCCGGTAGGCCGACCTCCGTAGCCCCGGTCGCCCTGCGGGCGGTCGCCGTAGCGCCGCTCGCCGGTGGGCCGGTCGCCGTAGCGCCGCTCGCCCTGCGGGCGGTCACCGAACCGGCGCGGACCGCCGGAGCGGTCGCCGTAGCCCCGGGGCTCCGCCTCGACGCGAACCGGCACGCCACTGGGCTCGCGGGCGCCGACCAGCTCGGCCAGCGCCGCGTCCCCGACCCGGACCCGGGTCTCGGCCGGCGCGACGCCGGCCTTCTCCATCATCGCCAGGGTGGTACGGCGCTGCTTGGGCAGAACCAGCGTGGCGACCGCGCCCGACTCGCCGGCCCGGGCGGTACGCCCCGCGCGGTGCAGGTAGTCCTTGGGGTCCTTCGGCGGGTCGACGTGCAGCACCAGGGTGACCCCGTCGACGTGGATGCCTCGCGCCGCCACGTCCGTGGCGACCAGCACGTTCATCCGGCCCTCACGGAACTCGGCGAGCGTCTTGGTGCGCATCCGCTGGGTCTTGCCGCCGTGCAGCCCACCGGCGCGTACGCCGACGGCCGCGAGCTGCTCGACCAGCCGGTCCACCCCGAGCTGGGTGCGGGCGAAGACCATGGTCCGGCCGTCCCGGGCGGCGATCGAGGCCGCCACCGGGAACTTCTCGTGCGGCGGGATCAACAGCATGTGGTGGTCCATGGTGGACACCGAAGCGGTGGAGGGCGCCGTGGAGTGGGTGACCGGGTCGGTCATGAACCGCTTGACCAGCGCGTCGACGTCACCGTCCAGGGTAGCCGAGAAGAGCAGCCGCTGACCGTTCGAGGGCGTCTTCGCCAGCAGGTCGGTCACCTCGGGCAGGAAGCCCATGTCAGCCATCTGGTCGGCCTCGTCGAGCACCGTCACCTCGACGTCGTCGAGCTGGCAGATGCCCCGCTCAATGAGGTCGCCGAGCCGGCCCGGGGTGGCCACGATGATCTCCACGCCGCGGCGCAGCGCGTCGATCTGACGGTCGTACGGAACGCCGCCGACGGCGGTCTTGAGGAAGATGCCGACGGACTTGCCCAACGGCACCAGGGCGTCGTTGACCTGCATGGCCAGCTCGCGGGTGGGCACCAGGACCAGGGCGCGCGGACGCATCGGCCGGGCCCGGTTGCGGTTGGCCAGCCGGGCGATCATCGGCAGACCGAAGGCGAGCGTCTTGCCCGAACCGGTCTGCCCGCGGCCGAGCACGTCGCGACCGGCGAGCGCGTCCGGAACGGTGGCCCGCTGGATCTCGAACGGGCTGGTGATGCCCTGCTGGCCCAGCGCGCGGACCAACTGCTCCGGAAGGCCGAGAGCGGCGAAGCTCATCGGCTCGGCGGTCTCGACCGCAGGGGTGCCGGCCTCGCTCGGGGCGACGTCGAGCTGCTCCCGGGCGGCGTCGGCCGCCGGGACTGAGTTGAAAACGGACGTAACGGTGCTGTGGTCAGCAGAGGTGGTCAACAAAAACCTTTCGAGCGGGGCGCATCTTCGCGATGGCCTGCCGCGGCTGTGCCGCCGGATCGCCCGCAAGATCGCCCAGGGGCGCACACCACGCGCGCCGGGTCAGTGATCTCATCCAGTGTACGGCGGTCTGGCGAAGCCGCCAGCCGGTTGACCGACCGTAGTGGGCGGACTCACCATCGCCGGCGCTCGCTGGCTCACCCGTTGAGCACGCTGCCCACCAGACCGTCCAGGGCGTCGCCGGCCAGCAGGACGACCATGACACTGATCGCCACCAGCAGCCCCAGAGCGGCGGCCAGGACGATCATCACCCGGGCGTTGGTGGACCGCTCGGTCGGCGTGTCGGACCACCCCTGAGCCAGGATGTGCCCGGTCAGCGAGCCGGAGGTCTCCACCGCGTTGGCGGGTATCGCGACAGTGGCGAAGCCAGCGCCCTCGCCGTTGCCGTAGACGGTGCCGGCCAGATCGGTGCGGTTGTCGCGCCGCCCACCACGGGCGCCGGCAGCGTCCCGCCCGGTGGACCCGGCCGGCGGGCCGCTCGGCGGCGCTGTCACACGCGAGCTTCCGGCGTTCGCGGTCGACGAAGGTGCCCCGGCCGTGGACGGTGGCCAGCTCGGCAGTGCTGGTGCGGGCACCACTGGTGGCGCGGAGACGGCTGTGCCGGCCCATTCGGCACCGGACGTCGATCGGGGCGCCCCGGCGGGGGACGACCACCCGGCCGGTGGTGCGGAGACCGAGGCGCCGGCCCGTACGCCGGGCGTGTCGGTCATCGCGGGCGGCGGCGGAAACGGGGGCGCCGGCATCGGGCCGGGCGGGGCCGGTGGTGCCGGCACCGGCGGACCGGGTGGCGGCAGCGGCGGGCTCGGGACGGGCGGCGTCGGCGGACCGGGGATGGGCGGCATCGGCGAGGGCGGCGGGGACGGCGGGCCCGGAAGAGGGGGAACCGGACCGGGCGGCGTCGGTCGGGGACCCGGCGTCGGTGCCGGACCGGGCGGGTACGGACCCGGGGCCGGCGCGGGCTCCGGTTCCGGTGGCGACGGCTGGGTCGGCCCAGGGCCGGGTGGTGTGGGGTCCGGCTCCGGTTCCGGAGTCGACGGCGTCGGAGGCTGGGCCGGCTCGGCACCAACCGGCGCGGCTCGATAGACGGCGGGCGCGCTCTCGCGACGGTCCGGGGTGCCCAGGGCGCTGGCAGTGCCCCGACTGCTGCTGGGGACCGTGGCGCTGGCCCGGGCCGGCGCGGAGGAGTCGCTTCGCTGGCCCGGCAACGACACGTCGGCTGGGCTGGCCGATCCGGTCGCACGGTAGGTGGTCGCGGCGACCGGAGCGCTGGCCGGCAAGTCACTGCGGAGGGCACCGGCGGTCACGACGCTGGCACGTGCGCGTACCGGTGCCGCCGCCGGGCTCTGGCGCTCATCGCCGGCCGACGCGTCGTCATCGGCGTCGGTCGAGTCGTCAGCGACGACCGCCGCCGTGCCGCTGACTGCCGTGCCACCGCCAGCCGTGCCGCTGACCGCCGGGGCGTCGTCGCTGTCGGCGGAGCCGGCGTCCGTCGAGCTGGTGGCGCTGTCTGTGGAGCTGGTGGCGGCCGGAGTGGCGTCGCTGGTAGCCGCCGGCTCGGCAGTGTCCGACCCGCCGGCCTGGTCGACCACGGGGTCGAGCCTCGGTGGGCCGGCCGGGTCGGCGGCAGCCGGCCCCGGTGGGCCGGCCTGGTCGACCACGGGGTCGACAGTCTCCGCCGGATCTCTCTGCTCGGCCATTTCCGCCCTCCGCGCCATGCTCGCACCCGGACCCGTGACGTCGAGTCGGATGTGCCTGGTTGTCACCGTGCCACAGATCTTCCCGGGCGGACAGCCGGAGCCGGTCGTGGCGGATCAGCCCGTGGCGCTCGGGGTGCCCGTCGCGCTGCTACTGCCCGTCGCGCTCGTGCTGGCCTTCGGTGTGGTCGTCGGAGACGCGCTGGTCGGCGCGTTGGTCGGTGCCGAGGGCAGCGTCGTCGGGGTGTTGCTCGGGGTGTTGCTCGGGGTGTTCGACGGCTTCGGCGTGGTGCTGAGGGTCGGGGTGGGCGTCGGGGTGGTCGTCAGCGTCGGCGTCGGCGTGGGCGTCGCGCTCTCGGTGGGCTTCGGGGTGGTGGTCTTCGTGGGCGACGGGGTCGGCGTCGGCTTGGTGGTCTTCGTCGGCGACGGGGTGGGCGTCGGCTTCGGGGTCGAGACGGGCGGAGTCGGGTTGGTCACGACCGGTGCCGGCACCGCGCCGATCACCCGGGTGGCCGCGTACAGCCGGGACCAGCGGACGACCGAGATCTTGACGACGTCACCAGTGGTGGGTGCCTGCACCATCTTGCCGTTGCCGATGTACATGCCGACGTGGTGGATCGTGGTCCAGCTGCTGCCCGAGGCGAAGAAGAGCAGGTCGCCGGGGAGCAGCGCGCTCTGCGGGACGGTGCGGCCCCGGGTGGCGGCGTACTGGTCGCGGGAGACCCGTGGCAGGTCGAAGTAGTCGGCGCCGGGGGACCGGTACGCCGCCCACATCAGGCCCGAGCAGTCGAACTCGTTCGGCCCCTCCTCGGACCACTTGTACGGGTCACCGAGCTGGGCGAGCGCGTACCGGACCGCGGCCAGTGCCCGGGGGTGCGCGGCCATGCCGCTGATGCTCTGGTCGGTGACGTAGCCGGCGCCGATCTGCTGTTCGGCGGCTTCCTGCTGACGTTCGATCTGAATCAGCGCGGCGGCGTTGTCCCGGCGGAGCTTGAGCAGGCTCGCCTCGGCGGTGCGCAGCGCCGTCTCACCGGCGGTGAACTTCGCCTCGGCGGCGGTCAGCAGATCCTTGGCCTGGCTGTGCTTCTGGTAGGCGGCCTGCTCGCCCGCGCGGGCCCGGGACAGCTCCCCGGCCACGCCGGTGGTGCCGCCGTCGACCTTCTCGCCGCGGGTGATCGCCTGGAGGCGGCTGAGCCCGCGGATGTCCTTGGCGAAGTCGCCCGGCGGCAGCGCGGCGGCGGCCTTGACGGCCTCGGTGGCGGCGGTGTCGGCCGACTGCTGGGCGCGGAGCAGGGCGTCCTGCGCGGTCGCCAGCGCCTTGCCGGCCGCGTCGAGCTGCGCCTGCGCGTCGACGCGTTGCTGCCGACTCACCAGCAACTCCTCGCCGAGCGCGCCGACCTGGACCTCACCGGCGGAGATCGCGGTGGCCAGCGGACCGTTGCCGATGTTGACCACCGGAGGGGCGGGCACGCCGGCGACCGGAGCGCTGCCCGGCAGTTGGAGCGAGCCGGTGACGGCCGGGCGCGAACCCGTGTCCGGCACCGTGGTCGGCACGCCGGGCTCCGCGTACGCGGGGGTGGCCAGCACGGCTGCGGCGATCGCGCCGAGCAGGGCGGCCCAGAGCTTCGGACGCAGGACCGGCGAGATCACCGGGCTCCGTCGTCGCTGCCGTCGCCCGCGCCCGCTGTAGACCATGCCGCTCCCCGTCCAACCACTCGTCGCCGCGCTCGGTGGGCGCGACCGCCGGGACGGTACCAGTGTGTGTGTTCCGCCCCACCTTGTTACTACCGCACCGCGCCACTCATGTCGATGCGTTGTCGGGTTACGGGAGGCTGAGAGTCTGGTGAGGTGGGTCGCTGCCGGCGACCGTGCCGCCGGACCCGTCGGTGTCGCGACGTACGCTCGATCCGGACCGCAGGTGGAAGGGACGTGCCATGGACGCCGGACTCAAGCGTGAGCTCGAAGCGAAGGTGTACGCCGGTGAGCGGCTGACCCGGGAGGACGGGGTCGCCCTCTACGAGAGCGACGACCTGACCTGGCTGGGGCGGCTGGCGCACCACAAGCGCACCGAGCTGAACGGCGAGCGGGTGATGTTCAACGTCAACCGGCACCTCAACCTGACGAACGTCTGCTCGGCGTCCTGTGCGTACTGCTCGTTCCAGCGCAAGCCGGGCGAGAAGGACGCGTACACGATGCGCATCGACGAGGCGGTCCGCAAGGCCAAGGAGATGGAGGACGAGCAGCTCACCGAGTTGCACATCGTCAACGGCCTGCACCCGACGCTGCCCTGGCGTTACTACCCGAAGGTGCTGCGTGAGCTGAAGGCGGCGCTGCCGAACGTCAAGCTCAAGTGCTTCACGGCGACCGAGGTGCAGTGGTTCGAGAAGATCAGCGGCCTGAGTGCCGACGAGATCCTCGACGAGCTGATGGACGCCGGTCTGGAGTCGCTGACCGGTGGCGGCGCGGAGATCTTCGACTGGGAGGTCCGGCAGCACATCGTCGACCACGCCTGCCACTGGGAGGACTGGTCGCGCATCCACGCCCTGGCGCACAGCAAGGGCATGAAGACCCCGGCGACGATGCTGTACGGCCACATCGAGGAGCCTCGGCACCGCGTCGACCACGTGCTGCGGCTGCGTGAGTTGCAGGACGAGACCGGCGGCTTCGCGGTCTTCATCCCGTTGCGCTACCAGCACGACTTCGTCGACTCGGCGGACGGCAAGATCCGCAACCGGATCCAGGCGCGCACCACGATGGCATCGCCGGCCGAGTCGTTGAAGACGTTCGCCGTCTCCCGGCTGCTCTTCGACAACGTGCCGCACCTGAAGAACTTCTGGGTGATGCACGGGCTGTCGGTGGCTCAGCTCTCGCTGAACTTCGGCGTGGACGACCTGGACGGCTCCGTCGTCGAATACAAGATCACTCACGACGCCGACTCGTACGGCACCCCGAACACGATGCACCGGGACGACCTGCTGCACCTGATCTGGGACGCCGGCTTCCAGCCCGTCGAGCGGGACACCCGCTACAACGTGGTCCGGGAGTACGACAAGGCCCCGTCGCTGGCGCAGCGGCGCGCCGAGCCGCAGCAGGTCTGGGCCTGAGTCACCACGTACCCTCGCAGTCGATGACCGAGCAACGAGGACCTGAGCCGCAGAGCGGGTTTCCCCGCCGGGACGCCGAGGGCCGCATCCGTACCCTGGGCGATCTGCTCGGGGTGTGCCTGGCCGGCCTGGTCATCGGGGTGCTCGCGTTGGTGTTGTTCGACTGGGCGTTCGCGGCGATCGGCGCCGGCGACTTCGGGCACACGAACGGTTGGCTGGCGGTGATCCTGCCGGCCTGGCTGTTCTGGGACGACTTCCGGGCCTGGGAGTTCGGCGCGGCCCGGGTGGTGGCGGCGGTGGTCGCCGCTGCCGTCGGGGTGTTCGCCGGGCTGCTGATCGCCGGTCTGGGTGCGGGGTTGCCGCCGCTACTCTCCGGGGCGTTGGCGGCGGGGGCGTTCACGGTGGCGTACGCGGCCCTCTGGTTCCCGGGTGTCCGCTGGCTGGCCCGCCGGACCGGCTGACCGCGACCGCCCGTCGGGCGGCTCGACCCTTCCGCCGGCAGTGGCGGGCGACGGAGAGAACGGAGTGGTGCAGGTGAGTGCCGCGCTCAAGTACACGCTGGGCCGGATCGGGCTGTTCGTCGCAGTGCTGGCGGGCCTCTGGCTGGTCGACATGAACGTGTTCCTGAAGCTGATGCTGGCGCTGGTGTTCTCCGCCGCGCTCTCCTTCTTCCTGCTGCGTGGCTGGCGGGACGAGATGGCCGGAGAGATCGCCGAGGCGACCGAGCGCCGCCGCACCGAGAAGGAACGCCTCCGCTCCGCCCTGGCCGGCGAAGACGAACCCCCCACCCCCGACCAACCCTCGCGTTGATCATGAAGTTATTGCCACGACACGCCGATCAGCCGGGCAATAACTTCATGATCAACCGACGAGGGTGGGCTGGGATCGGCCTACCGGATGGGGTTGGGGGTTGGGTTACCAGGTGGTGGAGCCGGGGGCCTTGGGCCAGGGCTTCGAGATCGGCTTGATCAGGTACGCGATGCCACCGGAGCCGCCGGAGACGCCGCCGCTGGCGTTGACGCGCTTGGTACGCAGCCAGATCTGCTCGAACTGCGCGCGCTTGTAGACGTTGCGCACGACGTCGTTGCTGGACGAGGCCGGATCGTTGACGATCACGTCGCCGTCGGCGGTGAAGCCGACCACCACGAAGAGGTGCCCGGAGGTGCCGTAGTTCGCCCCGTCCAACTCACTGGCGAGGAATGACTGACTGGTCACGACGGGGATGCCGGCGGCGATGAGGCGCTCCAGCTCGTCCAGCGAGTGCAGCCTGGTCACCCGGCCCTCCAGACCGGGGAAGCTGGCCGCGTACGCGGTGTTGAACGGCCAGTTGCCCGCGCCGTCGTACGCGTAGTCGTAGGTCATCCGGGCGGCGTGGTTGACGGTCGGGTCGGGGTAGGTCGGGTCGACCCAGGAGGTGTCGGCTGTCGACGGCCGGCGACCCCAGTACTCGACGACCATCTCCGTCGAGGTGGGCGAGCACCACGCCTCGCCGCCGCCGTCGTACTCGGGGTAGTGCCCGGAGTGCACGTTCTGCGAGTAGCGCGGCACCGGCAGTTCCCGACCCCAGGCGATGTGTCCGGCGCTCGGCGGCACCGTGAACCGGTCCGGCACCGTGGAACTCATCGCGCCGAGCATCCGGACCACCGGGGCGGCGCTCTGCCCGGGCGCGCGGTAGAGGGTCAGCTTGAGCTGGTACGACCGCAGCAGCACCCCGGCGGTGGCGTCGTCGATGCTGAAGGTGTCGGTCCAGATCGTCGACCAGGGGTCGCCCTGTCGGTTGACGCTGGTTCGCCGGATGTCGGTGTCGCCGGACGCCCAGCGACCCAGGACGTACCACGGGGTCTGGTCACCGCTGGTGTAGCTGCCCTGCATCTCCACCTGGATCCAGGTGCCGGCGGGGGTCTCCGCGTTCCAGGAGGCGATCAGTTCGGTGGCGTCGAACCCGATCCGGGTCACCGGCGAGGTCCAGGTGCCGTACTCCCAGGTGCGGGTGGCGCCGGTGTGCGGGTCGGCGTACTCGGTGGTGCCGGCCGGGCGGGCCAGGGTGACGCCCGCTCGGGCACCGGGCACGACGCGGGTGCCGGCCCGGCTGCCGCGGTGCCAGTCGGCGGGCCCGGACCAGTCCTGGTAGGTGATCTGCTCGTCGTGGGCGGGGGCGGGCGGGTGCGCCGCCAGCGCGGGCGTGGCGCTGGTGAGCAGGGTGAGCGTGGTGACGCCGGCGAGGGCGGCCGCGCGCAGGCGGGGTCTGGCCATGGGTGCTCCGCGGTGTCGAGGGGGCATCGTCGCTGGTCAGTTTTCCGCTTGGAGGGAAGTTTCGCCAGATGTTGATAGGTGGAAAATCATTGCCGCCATGATGATCCGCCTGGGATGGCCAACGCAACGATCAATGTTGATATGACCATGTGACAGGTGGTGAAGTGTCCTTCACCGAGCGGGATCTCCCGCCCATCGAGGAGGTAGTCCATGGCCCTCCGCACGCCCATCCCCCTCCGCCGTGCCCTGGTGCTCGCTGTCGTCACCGGGCTGGGCATCGTCACCGTCGCCGCCGGCCCGGTCGCCGCCCGACCGGCACCGGACCGCACCGCTGAGCAGGCCGCCGCCGGCTACCGGGTGCTCGGGCCCCGGACCCTCGCCGACCGCAACGCGGTGGCCCGCACCGGAGCCGCCATCGACTACTCCGAACACGGCGTGCTGCACATCTCGGCCACCGCGGCCGAGGCCGCCGCGATCGGCAAGCTCGGCTTCCGGCTGGAACCGCTCGCCCCGCCACCCAACGCCGAGCGCGGCGCCGGCGACTTCGGCGCGCTGGCCTTCCCGCCGGCCGACTCGAACTACCACGACTACGCGGAACTGACCGCCGTCGTGAACCAGGTCGTCGCCGACCACCCGGCGATCGCCCGCAAGATCAGCATCGGTTCGTCGTACGAGGGCCGCGACCTGATGGCCGTGAAGATCTCCGACAACGTCGGCACCGACGAGAACGAGCCGGAGATCCTGTTCAACTCCCAGCAGCACGCCCGTGAGCACCTGACCGTCGAGATGGCGATCTACCTGCTCAACCTCTTCACCGACAACTACGGCAGCGACTCCCGGATCACCAACATCGTCAACGGTCGGGAGCTCTGGATCGTGCCGACCGTCAACCCGGACGGCAGCGAGTACGACATCGCCACCGGGTCGTACCGGTCCTGGCGCAAGAACCGGCAACCCAACAGCGGTTCGTCCAACGTCGGCACCGACCTGAACCGCAACTGGTCCTACAACTGGGGATGCTGCGGCGGCTCGTCCGGCAGCACCTCGTCGGAGACCTACCGTGGGCCCTCGGCGTTCTCCGCGCCCGAGACGCAGGCGCTGCGCAACTTCGTCAACGGCCGGGTCGTCGGCGGTGTGCAGCAGATCAAGGCCAACATCGACTTCCACACGTACTCGCAGTTGGTGCTCTGGCCGTACGGCTACACCACGGCGAACACCGCGACCGGGATGAACGCCGATCAGTACAACACCTTCGCCACCATCGGCCAGCAGATGGCGGCCACCAACGGCTACACCCCGGAACAGTCCAGCGACCTCTACATCACCGACGGAGACAGCCTCGACTGGATGTGGGCGACCCACAACATCTGGGCGTACACCTTCGAGATGTACCCGGGCTCGGCCAGCGGCGGCGGCTTCTACCCGCCCGACGAGGTGATCCCGGCGCAGACCTCGCGCAACCGGGAGGCGGTGCTGATCCTCAGCGAGTACGCCGACTGCCCGTACCGGGCCATCGGCAAGCAGGCGCAGTACTGCGGCGGCGGTGGCGGCACCACTGTCTGGTCGGACACCTTCGAGACCGCCACCGGCTGGACCATCAACCCGTCCGGCACCGACACCGCCACCCTCGGCGCGTTCGAGCGGGGCGCCGCCCAGGCGACCACGTCCTCCGGGGCCAAGCAACTCGCCCCGTACGCCGGGTCCAACGACCTGGTCACCGGCCGGCTCGCCGGCTCGGCGGCCGGTGACTACGACGTGGACGGCGGAGTGACCAGTGCCCGGTCGCCGGCAGTGACCCTGCCGTCGTCCGGCACGCTGACCCTCTCCCTCGCCTGGTACCTGGCGCATGGCTCGAACGCCTCGTCGGCGGACTACCTGCGGGTGAGCGTGGTGCACAACGGCGGCACCACAGCGCTGCTCACCCAGGCCGGCGCGGCCAGCAACCGTAACGGGAGCTGGGCTCTGGCCAACCTCAACCTGACCCCGTACGCCGGCCAGTCGGTGCGCATCCTGGTCGAGGCGGCGGACGCGTCCGGAGCAAGCCTGGTGGAGGCGGCTGTGGACAACGTCACCATTACGTCCTCCTGATCGGGTGGGGCCCCGTCCCGCCCCGGCGGGGCCCCACCACCCGCTCCTGCGCCTCCAGATCCGGGACAAACCCCTCGTGCGACGGGGCTGCGCGATCGAGCCACGCCGATCGGCCCTTGATCGATCCGGCACGTCCTGGCGGTGCGCTACCGTCTTAGCGACCAGTCCGCAGCGAAGCCGGTGCTCATCCCGGCGCTGTCCCGCAACTGTGATGCCCCACCGGCAGGTGGGGACGAGCCAGGTCGCCTACGGATCGGTCGCGAAACGCGCTCTCGAGGAAGGGCGCCTCGTGGGCGGGCGCACGAAAGTCCCTGTCGGCGAAGCACCACACTCCTCGACCGACAGGAGGCCCCCATGAACAGACGTACCCCTCGGATCTTCGCGGCGACCCTCGCGGTCGCCGCGCTCGCCCTCGGCGCGTGCGCCGAGAAGGCCGACGACAAGCCGAGCGCCGGCACCGCTGCCGCCGCCTACCCGGTCACGGTCGGCGCGCTCACCCTCGACAAGCGCCCCGAGAAGATCGTCGTGTTGTCGCCCACCGCCACCGAGATGCTCTTCGCGATCGGTGCCGGCCCGCAGGTGACCGCCGTCGACGACCAGTCGAACTACCCGGCCGACGCGCCCAAGACCGACCTCTCCGCCTTCCAGCCGAACGCCGAGGCGATCGCCGGCAAGAACCCTGACCTGGTGGTGCTCTCCGACGACCGCAACAAGATCGTCGAGCAGCTCGGCAAGCTGAAGATTCCGGTGTACCAGACCCCGGCGGCGGTCACGCTCGACGACTCGTACCGGCAGATCACCGAACTGGGCACGCTGACCGGTCACGCCGACCAGGCCACCGACGTCACCACCCGGATGAAGGACGACATCGCCAAGCTGGTCAAGGACCTGCCGCAGCGCACCGAGAAGCTCACCTACTTTCACGAGCTGGGCCCGGAGCTCTACAGCGCCACCAGCAAGACCTTCATCGGCTCGCTCTACAGCCAGGCCGGCCTGACCAACATCGCCGACCCGGCCGACGCGGACGGTAAGAACTTCGGCTACCCGCAGCTGTCCCAGGAGATCATCGTCAAGGCCGACCCGGACTTCGTCTTCCTGGCCGACGCCAAGTGCTGCCAGCAGAGCGCCGACACGGTCAAGGCGCGCAGTGGCTGGGCGGGCCTCACCGCGGTGAAGAACAACCAGGTCGTCGCCCTCGACGACGACATCGCCTCCCGCTGGGGCCCACGGGTCGTGGACCTGCTCCGGGTCATCATCGACGCGGTCGCCAAGGTGCCCGCGTGACCGTCGTCCGTCAGTGACCGGGTCGCGCCAGGTGTCCGAGCCGGCACCAACCGGTCGGTCGACCGAGCCGCCGCCGTCATCCCCGCGGGCCGAGCCACGTTCTCCGGCCCGGCCCGCCGGGCTGCCCTCCGGGGCCCGGCCCGCGGGGCTGCGCATGCGGTGGCTGGTCGCGGGCCTGGTAGCGGTGCTCGTCGCGCTCGTCGTCGGGGTGTCACTCGGCCCGGTGAGCCTGCCCCCGGGCAGCGTCGCCGCCGAGCTGCTCAACCTGTTTCCCGGGGTGCACCTCGACAGCGGGCTGACCGAACGTGAGATCGCCATCGTCACCGAGCTGCGCCTGCCCCGGGTGGTGCTGGGCCTGCTCGTCGGCGGTCTGCTCGCCCTCGCCGGTGGTTGCTACCAGGGCGTGTTCCGCAACCCGCTGGCCGACCCGTACCTGCTCGGTGTGGCCGCCGGCGCCGGCCTCGCGGTCACCGCGGCGATCGCCCTCGGCGGTGCCGGCCGGCAGGGCACGCTCTCCGGGTTGCCGATGACCATCCCGCTGGCCGCGTTCGCCGGTTCGCTGCTCGCCGTCACGATGACCTACGTGCTCGGCGCGGCCGGTGGACGACGCGGGTCGCCGGCCATGCTGATCCTGGCCGGGGTGGCGGTCTCCGCGTTCCTCTCCGCCGGGCAGACGTACCTCCTGCAACGCAACGCCGACAGCATCCAGCCGGTGTACTCCTGGTTGCTCGGCCGGCTCGCCACCGCCGGTTGGCACGACGTGCTGCTGGTGCTGCCGTACGCCGCGCTGACCACCGTGGTGGTGCTGCTGCACCGCCGCGAGCTGGACGTCCTCGCGGTCGGCGACGACGAGGCGAGGAGTCTGGGCCTGCACCCGCAACGCACCCGATACCTGTTGATCGCCGCCGCCTCGCTGGGCACCGCCGCGGCGGTCTCCGCGACCGGCCTGATCGGCTTCGTCGGCATCATCGTGCCGCACACCGTCCGGCTGCTCGCCGGGTCCAGCTACCGGGTGATCCTGCCGATGTCACTGCTGTTCGGCGGCGCGTTCCTGGCGCTGACCGACGTGGTGGCCCGCACCGCCGCCGCGCCGTCCGAGCTGCCCATCGGAGTGGTGACCGCCCTGCTGGGCGGCCCGTTCTTCGTCCTCGTGCTGCGGACCGCCCGACGGGCGCTCACGTGAGCCGCGAATCCGCCGCCGACACACCGGCCGTCGAGGTGCGCGGGCTGCACGTCGCCCTCGGTGGCACGCCGATCCTGACCGGCGTCGACCTCACCGTCGCCGTCGGCGAGTGGGTCACCGTGATCGGCCCGAACGGCGCCGGCAAATCCACCCTGTTGCGCGCCGTCGGCGGCCTGCTGGCCGCGCCGAAGGCGATCACTCTCTTCGGTACGCCGAACGCCGCGCTGCGCCGTCGGGACCGCGCCCGGATAGTGGCCACGGTGGCGCAGTCCCCGGTGGTGCCGCCCGGCATGTCGGTGCTGGACTACGTGCTGCTCGGCCGCACCCCGTACATCCCGGCGCTGGGCCGCGAGTCGACAGCCGACGTCGACGCCGTGCACGAGGTGCTGGGGCGGTTGGACCTCGCCGGCTTCCACCGTCGCGAACTGGCCACCCTCTCCGGCGGCGAACGGCAGCGGGTGTTCCTGGCCCGCGCGCTCGCCCAGGGCGCGACGTTGCTGCTGCTCGACGAGCCGACCAGCGCGCTCGACATCGGCCACCAGCAGGACGTGCTCGAAGTCGTCGACCAGCTGCGCCGAGAGCACGGCCTGACCGTCCTGGCCACGATGCACGACCTCTCCCTGGCCGGGGAGTACGCCGACCGGATGGTGATGCTCGCCGCCGGTCAGGTGGTGGCCGCCGGAAGTCCGACCGAGGTGCTGACCGAGGAGCTGCTGGCCACCCACTACCGGGCCAGCGTCCGGGTGGTCCCCGGCGCCCACGGCCCGCTGGTCGTCCCCGTCCGCCCCGCCCGCCCCTGAGCACGCGGACGCTGGGTCAGGGGCCCAGGTCGATGACGGAGAAGAGGGCGCCCTGGGGGTCGCGGAGGGCGGCGAAGCGGCCCGCCGGGATGTCGCGGGGCGGGACCAGGATCGTTCCGCCCAGCTCGGCGGCGCGGGCCGCGGCGGCATCCGCGTCGGCCACCGCGAAGTACACCGTCCAGTACGCGGGCAGGTCGGCCGGGAAGTCGTCGGCCAGCGGCGGCATCATCCCGGCGACGATCTGCGTCCCGAGCCGCCACCCGGTGTACGTCATCGCGCCCACCGCCTGGTCGTCGGGCTGCCAGCCGAACACCAGCTCGTAGAAGACCTTCGCGCCCTCGGGATCGGGGGTGACCAGTTCGTTCCAGCTCATCGCGCCCGGCACGTTGAACACCTCGGCACCGGCCATGGTCAGTGGCTGCCAGACGCTGAACGTGGCACCGGCCGGGTCGGCGAAGACCGCCATCCAGCCCCTGTCGAAGACCTCGAACGGTGGTACGACAACCTGCCCGCCGGCCCGTTCGACCCGGCCGGCGACCAGCTCGGCGTCGTCGGTGGCGAGGTAGGTCGACCAGATCGGGATCTGGTCCGGAATCGCGGGCGGGCCGGCGCCGGCCACCGGCTTGCCGTCGAGCAGGAAGACCGTGTAACCGCCCGCCTCGGGTTCCGGCGTGACCCGGCCGGTCCAACCGAACAGCTCCGGGTAGAAACGCCGCGCGTCGGTCAGGTCCGGGGTGGCCAGGTCGGCCCAGCAGGGCGTACCCGGCGGGACGGTGCTCACGTCACGACCCCTCTCGACCCGGCGGCCCATGCGGCCCCCCTGCCGGAATCCTGGCACCGTCCCGCCGCGGCCCGGGGCGGAAACGGACGAATCGTCAGCTGAACCGGCGACCCTCGTCCCGTCGGTACGCCCAGCTGGCGAGCGCGGCGAGCAGCACCACCCAGACACCGAGCATGATCAGCGCCAGCGGTTGGACGCGGTAGTCGCTGACCGCCGCCCACATCAGCTCTGCCGCGCCCCGGGTGGGCAGGAACGGGGCGATCGTCTCGATGAATCCGGGCGCGTCGCCCGGCGCGGAGAGCAGTCCGCCGCCGAACGCCAGCGGCAGGAAGACGATCTGCGCGACGACGATCGCCGCCTTGCTCGGCAGCGAGTAGCCGATGGCCAGGCCCATCAGCGTGAACGGCACCGAGATGACGGCCACGGTGCCCATGGCCAGCAGGAATGCCATCGGGGTGACCTCGGCCGCGGTCAGCGTCGCGCCGATCACCACGACCGGGATCAGCGAGAGGTACGTCAGTGCCAGGCCGGCCAGCACCCGGCCCGCGAACCGGGGCGCCGGTCCGGCCGGCAGGGTCCGGGTGTACGGGTTCCACGGCTGGTCGCGGTCCTCGGCGACGCCGACGCCGTACTGGAAGATGTTGGCGCTCATCACCGAGAAGGTGACCATCGACGCGGTGGCGAGGGTGGCACCGACCGAGTCGTCACCGGCAAACGGCACCACAAAGAAGATCATGGCGGCGGCCGGGAAGAAGGCGCTCCCGACGATCGCCACCGGAATCCGGATGATCTCCAGGAGTTGATATCGGGCGTGGACCAGGGCCAGTTGCACGGCGGCCTCCTCAGACGGTGGTGGGTCGGCCGCCGGAAACGGCGGTGGTGGGTCGGCCGCCGGAAACGGCGGTGGCGGGTCGGTCAGCGGCGGTGGTCTGCTCCGGGGTGGACCCGTCCCCGCTGGTGATGGCGAGGAACGCCTCCTCCAGCGAGGTCGGTCGTACCTCCAGGTCGGTGAAGGCAGTTCCGGCCGTGACCAGCGCTCGAACCAGTTCGTCGGCGTCGGTGGTGAGCAGGTGCAGCCGGCCGTCGACCCGTTCGGTGCGGACCACCCCCGGCAGGTCGGGCAGGTGGTCGGCGACGAGGCTGACCCGGCGTACGCCGACGATGCCGCGCACCGCGGCCACCGTGTCGTCGGCGAGCACCCGGCCCTGCCCGATCACCACCACCCGGTGGGCCAGCGCCTCCACCTCCTCCAGGTAGTGGCTGCTCAGCAGCACGGTGCCGCCGTCGGAGTGGAACGCGCGGATCGCCTCCCACAGGGTGTGCCGGGCGGCCACGTCCAGGCCGGTGGTCGGCTCGTCGAGGAGCACCAGCCGGGGTCGGCCAACGAACGCCAACGCCACCGCCAGTCGACGGCGCTGCCCCCCGGAGAGCCCACCGGTCTGCCTCCGGGTGAGGTCGCCCAGGCCGAACTGGTCGAGCAGTTCGCCGCGGGGTACCGGGTCCGGGTAGTGCGCGGAGACGAAGTCGACGACCTCGCCGACACGCAGCGTGCCCGGAAGGCCGGTCTCCTGGGGGGTGACCCCGACCTGTCGTCGGCTCGCCGGGTCGCGGGGGTCGCCGCCGAACAGCTCGACCCGCCCCGAGCTGGGGCGACGCAGGCCGACGAACAGGTTCATCAGGGTGCTCTTGCCGGCGCCGTTCGGCCCGAGCAGGCCGACCAGCTCACCGGCTCGGACTTCCAGGTCGACACGGTCGAGTGCGAGGACGTCGCCGTACCGGCGGCTGGCCTGGTCGGCGCGGGCGAGGGTCATGGCTGCTCCTTCGACGGGGTGGGGTCGAGCAGGGCGCGGATCGCTTCGGTGTACTCCTCGAACGCCAGCCGACCTCGTCGGCTGAGCCCGACCAGGGTCGCCGGGGTGCGTCCACGATGGGTCTTGCTGATCTCCACGTAGCCGGCGTCCTCGAGTTTGCGCAGGTGCACCGATAGGTTGCCGGCGGTCATCGCGAGCAGCTCCTGTAGGCGGGGGAACGCGATCTTGTCGCCGACGTTGAGCGCGGAGAGGCTGGCGACGACCCGCAGCCGGGCTTGCGCGTGGATGACCGGATCCAGCTCGGTCACGGCTGCTGTCGCTGTCGCTGTCGTCGCCGGGCGAGCGCGCCGGCCACCAGTATTCCGCCGCCGCCGGCCAACGCCACGACGAGCGGATGCCAGCCCGGCCCGGCGAACGCCCCGACCAGGTTGATCACGCTGATCCAGACGCCCAGCCGGAACAGGTCCTGGTCCAGCCAGATTGCCCCGCCGGCCATGTGCAGCGCACCGGTCAGCCCGACGGCGGTCGCCGACCAGAGCAGCGCCGCCAGGTCGTGCGGCAGGTGCTCGGAGATCCGGCCCAGCCCCGCGTAGACGCTCACCGTTCCGAGGGCCCAGGCGTACCCGTACCACTTGCCACGCCGGGCGGAGTCGCCGCTCACCTGGCCGTAGGCCCGCACGCTGACCACCGCCTGGGTGGCTCCGGCAGTCGCGAGCAGTACGAAGAGGACGGTCAGCGGCAGCCAGCTCGGCAGTGCGACCAGCGCCCGGTCACTCGGGGGGAACCGCAGGAAGAACAGCCCGAAGCCGACCAGCCAGGCGACACCCCACGGCCAGTAGAGCAGGCGGGCGTCGGGGTCGAGCTGGCGTGCTGTGGCGGACCGCTGGTCCTGGATCAGCCGGAGCGCCGCTGCGGCGTCAGAGGGTGGTGAGTCATCGTCGAGGTCCACGCAAACTACTTTAAGGCACAAAGTCGAGCGAGGTGACCCCGTCATCACCGACGGGACCCCCGATCCCGGCGAGCATTGCCTATGGTGGTTCAGTCGTGACGACTGATCCGTCGCACAGGCCACAGGGGAGGGTTCGTGTCAAGCCCGAGCAATGAGCTGGAGGTCCAGCCGGAGGCTCTGACGGCGTTCGCCGCCGGGTCCAGGGATCGGGCGACCCGTTTCCGCGAACTGCACCGCGCATTCGGCGACGGGCACGTGCCGCGGCACGCCTTCGGGGTGATGCCGGCGTCCTTCAACCTCGCGGCGGCGTACGCCGAGCAGTTCGAGGCGTGCCTCCAAGGGCTGGCCGACGGGGCCGAGATGATGGCCGACATCGCCGAGGGGCTCGACGACACCGCCGCCGCCTACACCGGCACCGACGTCGCCAACACCGACCTCTTCGTGCCCGGCCGTCCGCCCGCTCCCGACCTCATCGCGCCCGGTCCCTGGTCGGGTGGCACCGGCGCTCCGACCGGTCCGGTGCCGGCATGAGCACCGAGGCGCTACAGCGCAACAAGACCTACTTCGAGCAGATCGTCTCGGGCACGCCCGACCCCTTCAAGCCGCTCTCCAACGCGGTGCTCTGGCCCTTCGAGCAGCTGCTGGAGCTGGTCGCCGGGGAACCCGACGACCTGATGCGGGCCGCGCAGCTCTGCCTGGACACCGGCACGGCGGTGCGGGAGATCGCCGGTGACCAGATCGCCGACCGGGCCCGGTTGCGTGGCGCCTGGACGGGCGATGCCGCCGACAGCTTCCACGCCTCGATGGAGTCGGTGGAAGCGGCGATCGAGAAGTTGGCCCAGGGGCTCGACGGCACCAAGGACGTGCTGGTCGAGGCGGCGAACGCGGCGGTGGACGCGTTCAATCTGCTGGTCGAGCTGATCCTCGAGTTCCTGCTCTGGTTCCTCACCGAGGTGATCATCGCGGCGGTGGCCGCGGCGCTGAGCGCCGGCGTCTCGTTGGCCGCCACGGTGGTCCGGGTGCTGGCCCGGCTGGCCACCACGGTGGGTCGGATGGTCAAGATCGTCGCACGGTTCGCCGAGGTGCTCACCCGCCTCGCCGCCCGGCTGGGCAAGGTCGCCGGGCAACTCCGCGAGTACGCGGACACCGTCATGGAGATCAAGAAGCGAAAGAAGCAGTACAAGCTGCTCAGCAAGGGCGGCTGGACGGCCGAGGGTCGAGCCTTCCAGGTGGAGAAGTTCAAGACCCTCTTCCCGGGCAAGTTCGTCATCAACCAGGTCTCGCCGGTCAACATCCCCGGGTTCGGCGGCGCCCTGCTGGACACCGGCGTGGGCCTGCACGACATCTCCGACGGGCAGAAGGACCGCAACTACCTGGTGGACGGCACGTACAGCGAGGACCTGGGCCCGTACACAGCGGGTGTGCAGAATGTCTTCGACTCCATCGTGAACTGAGAGGCAGCCATGACCTTCCCCGCCCTGGACCGCATCGAGGCGCTGGCTCGCAACCTCGACGGATGGCAGCGGCAACTCGCCGACCGGATGGCGGAGCTGGAGCAGACCAGCGCCGAGGGTGTGAGTGACTCCGGTCTGGTGCGGGTCACCGCCGCGGCCGACGGCAAGATCCTCTCTTCGGAGCTGAACGCGCGGGCCATGCGACTGGACTCCTACAGCCTGGCCGAGGAGTTCACCGCGGCCGCCAACCGAGCACAGGAGGCCGCTGCGGCCCGCGTCCGCGAGTTGGTCGGGGAGGTCATCGGCGACCCGGGCGCCGGCCCGCGCCGGTCCGCCGACCACGAGGGACGCTGATGACGATCGACGGGAGTCAGGCGCGCTACGTCGAGGGGGTCACCCGACTGCTGGCGGCCGGGGAGCAGGTGCGCGCGGTGGCCCAGGTGCGAGCGGGCGGCGGGCTGACGCCCGCGCCTCCTTCGCAGCCGTCGGCCCCACCCGCCACGGGTGGGCCGGGCTTCCTGGGCGTCCTGCTCAACGTCCTCTCGCCGAACATCACCTTCGGTCGGGCGGACAACGCCGTCGACTGGCTCTTCTTCGGTGTCGGAGGTCGAGGCGAACCGGACTCTCAAGCATCAGTGCTGCACCACGCCCTGACCGTGGCGGCGAAGGGCAGCGGCCTCCGGACCCTCGTGCTGGGGGTCACCGACCAGCGGCTGCTGCTCGGCGCGACAGCACCCGTCGGCCTGCTCTCCAGCTCCGCGGCGGACGAACAGGCGCAGACCGACATCGAACTGCTCGGGTCCGTCCCGCGCGCGGCCGTGGCCGCCCGGGTCGGCAGGTACCGGTTGAACTGGAAGCGGCTGCGCCTCGACTTCGCCGACGGGTCGTGGCTGTCGTTCCACGTGCCGCTGGCCGACTCCAGCCGCCCGCTGCGCGAGGTCGCGGCGGCCCTGTCAGCCGGCTGAGCCCTCGACCAGCGGGGCGGGCAGCGGCGCGACGTGCAGCACCGCCAGCCGGGACACCGCCCGGGTGAGCACCACGTACAACCGGTGCAGCCCACGCGGCTCGGCCGCGACGATCGCGGCCGGCTCGACCACCACCACATGGTCGTACTCCAGGCCCTTGACCAGCGTCGCCGGCACCACGGTGACCCGTTCCGCGGCCGCCACGTCGTCGGCGGTCGCGGTCTCGACCCCGGCCTCGGCCAGCGCCGCGCGCAGGCCGTCGACCGCGTCGTCCGCGGCGATCACCCCGACCGATCCGTCGTGCGCGAGCGCCGCGCGCACCTCGGCCACCGTCGCCGAGGTCAGGTCGGTCACCGTACGCACGTCCAGGCCGCCGTCGTGACGCAGCGACTCAGCCGGCGGTACGTCCACCGCGAGCGCCGGGAGCAGCAGGTTCGCGAACGCGACGACTGCGGCGGGCACCCGGAAACCGACAGTCAACGGGACCACCACCGCGTTCGGCTTGCCCAAATGGGCGAGGGACTCCCGCCAATCCGTCGCCGCCCACGGCGCGGTGCCCTGGGCGAGGTCACCGAGGAGCGTGACCGAGCCGTGCTCACTGCGCCGAGCGATGGCCCGACACTGCATGGGGGAGAGGTCCTGCGCCTCGTCCACCACCACGTGCCCGAACCCGGGGAGCCGTTCCAGCAGTCCGGTCGCCTCGTCGATCAGCACCGCGTCGGCGGCGGTCCAACGGGTCGCCTTCGGCGTGCGGGCCGGCTTCACCCACGTCAACCGCGCCTGCTCAGCGTCGCTGAGCAGCCCGTCCGCCGCGGCGGCGAGCCGGACCGGGTCGGAGAACAAACTGTGCACCAGCCCTTCCGGGGTGAGCGATGGCCAGACCGCGTCCAGGAAGTCGAGCACCGGCCGGCAACGGCTCATCCGGCGCAGCCAGGCGTCGCTGGGCGACTCCGCACGCCGCGCCTCGGCCTGCCGTTGCAGCAGACTCACCACCCGCGCCTGGACACGTTCCCGACCCGTGCCGTACGGCAGCCCCTCCCGGCGGGTCTCCTCGACGATCCGGTGCAGCGGCTCCACCCCGATCCGCCAGCGGAACGAGCCGTCCGACACGGTGATCGACTCGGTCGGAGTGCCGATCCGCGCCTGCACGGCACGTCGCAGCACGCTCGCCATCCGTACGTCGTGTTTGAGCGCGGCCACCGCCGGTGCCTCGACCGCCCGAACCGCCACCCTGGAGATCAACTCCTCCACCGTGGCCTGCTCCACCTCGACCTCACCGAGCGCCGGCAGCACCGCCGCGATGTACGACAGAAACGCCCTGTTCGGCCCGACGATCAACACACCCGCCCGCCGCAACCGCTCCCGATGCAGGTAGAGCAGGTACGCGGCCCGGTGCAGACCCACAGCCGTCTTTCCCGTACCCGGCGCGCCCTGCACACAGATCGAGTCGGCGAGATCAGCCCGAACCAGCTCGTCCTGCTCCGGCTGGATCGTGGCGACGATGTCCCGCATCGGCCCGACACGTGGACGCTCAATCTCGGCGGTCAGGATCCGACTGCTCGTACCGAGCTCCTCACCCCGATCCAGCCGCTCATCCTCGAAACTGGTCAGCACACCATTGCTGAACCCGAACCGTCGCCGAACCGCCACCCCCTGCGGATCCCGCACACTGGCCCGGTAGAACGACCGGGAGACCGGTGCCCGCCAGTCCAGCACCAACGGTTCACCGCGCTCATCGGTGACATGCCGCCGCCCCACGTGATACCGCCGCCCGTGATGATCGTCGCTGGCGTCAGGCGCGGTCGGCTCGCTGCCGGACCTGCCGGCGGTGGTCCGGTTGTCGGTGGCCGTGTTGCCTGTGGTGCTGTCCTCGACGGTCCGGTTGTTCGTGGTCCTGCTGTCCGTGGTCCGGTTGTTCGTGGTGCTGCTGTCCGTGGTGCTGCTGGTGGTGGTGCTGACCCCGGCGGTCCGGTTGTCGGTGGCCCTGTTGGTCGTGGCGCTGTTGTCCGTGGCGCTGTTGTCCGTGGTTCCGTTGCCGGCGGTGCTGTTGTCAGGGGCGCCGGCGAAGTCGAGGCGGCCGAAGAAGAGCGGAGTGGTCGGGTCGTCGGCCAGTTCGGCGACCCGGCGGGCCAGGGTGCGACCGAGCGTCTCGGCCGCGTACGCGTCGCCGGCCACCTGGTCACCGGTGGCGAAGAGAGACTCGGCCCGCTCCCGCATCCGAGCCAGTGCCGCCCGCGAGGTGCTGAGGTGTGCGCGTTCGGCGGCCAGGTCGGCGTCGAGGTCAGTGTCGGTGTCGGTGTCGGTGTCGACTTCAGTGTCGGTGTCGGTGTCGACTTCAGTGTCGGTGTCGGCGTCGAGCTCAGTGTTGGTGTCGGCGTCGGCCTCGGCCTCGGCCTCAGTGTCGGTGTCGGCGTCGGTGTCGAGATGAAGTGCGGGCATGCTGACGTCCCATCGTTCACATCTGCTGCGCGCTCGCGTGTCCGGGGGCGGATGGCCGGCCGCCCGGCGCGAAGACGTCCGTTCCGGTGCAGCTCACCTCGGCCGTCAAGCGGCCTGCAACCCTACGCCTCCCAACCCGCCGCAGCCATCGAATTACCGACGCGACCACCCGTCCGAGACGGAGTGTCGCCAGGCCGGCTGTCGCTGGGGGATCACGCCCGCTCCGCCTCCTCATGCCGCGGCCGCCGCGACGTCAGAGATCGACTCGACTCGGCTTTCAAGAGGCCGCGGTGCCCGGCCCCGGTGCGACGCCCCGGTCTCCAGCAAGTCGAGTCGCGATCAGCGGGAGACGCGGCTCGTGACGGCAGGGAACCGCAGGGTTGTCGCGGTCGCGGTCGCGGGCGGTGGCGGTGGCGGTGGCGGTGGCGGTGACAAGGCGCGGCGGCGAGTCGGGGTTGCCGGTCGGGGTTGCCGGTAGTGGTGGCAAGGTGCGGCTGTCCGTCGGGGTTGCCGGTCGGGGTGGCCGGTGGCGGTGGCGAGGTGCGGCTGTCCGTCGCGGTTGCCGGTCGCGGTGGCCGGTCGGGGTTGCCGCTCGGGGTGGCCGGTAGTGGTGGCAAGGTGCGGCTGTCCGTCGCGGTGACCGATCGGGGTGGCCGGTGGCGGTGGCGAGGCCTGGCTGTCCGCCGGTCGCGGTTGCCGACCGCGGTGGCAGGGCGCGCCTTGGCGGTCGCCGGTCGAGGTGGCCAGGCCCAGTCGTGAGCGGAGTGGGCGCTGTTGGCCGCATCAGCAGCGCAGGTGGTAAAGGTTGCGACGTGGGATACGCAGTGGGTCTAGCCAGCTGGGCGGGAGGAATTCAGGTCGACCGTCCGCGAGTCGGACCGTCCAGTCACCGCGGTGGATGAGTCGGTGGTGGTAGCCGCACAGCAACACCGCGTTGCCCAGCGCGGTCTCGCCACCGTCGGCCCAGTGTCGGATGTGGTGGCCGTCGCACCATCTCGGCGGTCGATCACAACCAGGAAAGGCGCAACCGCCGTCCCGCAGGACCAGCGCGCGCCGCAACGGGCCGGTGAAGAGTCGGCGCTGGCGGCCGATGTCCAGGACCTGACTGTTGCCGTTCAGCACGACCGGCAGTACACCCGCATCGCAGGCCAGGCGGCGGACCGCACCGGGGGTGAGGTGCGTGCCGGTCTCCAGTGTCCCGGCGCGTACGCCGTTGAGTAGTTCCTCCAGCGAAACGGTCACCACCAGTTGAGGCCGGTCACCGCCGTTGTCGGGCAGCTGACCGGTGCGTAGAGCCAGTCGGCAGATCTCGCCTAACGCATCAGCGCGGCGCTGACCAGGACTGCGGTCATCGTGCTCACCGGACGGCGCGCAGAGCGGATCGATCGCCTCGCGCAGCAGGCTCGCGGTTTCGGTGTCGAGGTTGCCGCTGAGGCGTACCTCGCCGTTTCTTTGTTCGGAGAGCGTGACGTGCCGGCGGGCCTCTGCTCGCTCGGTGGCCCGCTCCAGAGCCTTCAACTCAGCCTGGTCGGCCAACTCCGGGGCGACGTGCGCGAGGACGCGCTCACCGAGCCGGCTCAGGCTGGTCGGATCGAAGCGCTCGGCCCAGGCGACCAGTAGTTGGGTGGCCTTGTCCGCCGCTTCGGGGCCTGCTTCGACCGGGAGGGCGGCGATCGTCTCGGCCACCACCCGACCCTGCTCAACCGTCATGGCACCGCTGAGCAGCGCGGCGCGTACCGCTGGCGGAGCGGCGTCGATGGCGGCGGCGAGCTGGACCAACTGGCGGGCGCTGCGCCCTGAGAGCCGCAGTCGCTCCCGGAGCCAACCGGCTGTGGACGAGGCGCCCTGAGCGACCGCCACCCCGCGACCATCCAACTCGCGGACCAGGCCCAGCTGGACGGCGGCCAACCGCTGCCCCAACACCTGGGTCGCATCGAGTGAGGCAAGCAAATCGTCATCGGAGAGCGCCCAGAGCGCGGTTTCGGCGCAGTCGTCAACTGCCCCGCTCACCTGCGCCAACGCCTCCAACATGGAACCAGAATAGAACTGGTGTACGACATTTTCGGAGTCGTATTGACCAATAAGTGGAAGTGGGCATCGTGGGCTGTCCGCTCGCCGTGCCCCGATTTCCCGCCGGCCGGCGCGTCCGTCAAAGCGCACCGCCAACGCCGCCCGCCAGCAGCGCCGTCAAGCCGCGCAGCCCGCTGGGGCCGAGTCGCGAAGACGCGCTCGGCCCCGCCGCTCGGCCGCGCCGCCCGCGCCGCCCGCCCCGCTGGACTGGCCGCGCCACCGCGCCACCGCGCCACCGCGCCACCGCGCCGCCCGAGCTGTTGGGCCGCGTCGCCCGCGTCGCCCGCGCCGCCGCGCCCCCGCGCCGCTGGACTGGCCGCGCCCCCGCGCCGCCCGCGCCGTCCGCGCCGTCCGCGCCGTCCGCGCCGTCCGCGCCGTCCGCGCCGTCCGCGCCGTCCGCGCCGTCCGCGCCGCTGGGCTGGCCGCGCCGCCAGGCCGCGCTCGCCATGCAGGCCACTCCGTCGAGCCGCGCCCGCCGTCGAATCCACCTGCTGGCCGCTGACGGTGCAGGCGTGGCCGACGGGACGCGGGGGTGATGGCGGGTTGGGGAGGCGGCCGGGATCATGGGTGTATGACCGAGGCCCGCTCCGATTCGCGCCGGATGACGATCAGTGACCCCCAGGTGATGCGGGCGATGGCGCATCCGGCCCGGATCGCGATCATGGAGTACCTGAACAGTCGCGAGAGTGGTGGGACTGCCACCGAGTGTGCCGAGATCGTTGGGCTGTCGCCGAGCGCTACCAGTTACCACCTGCGGGCGCTGGCGAAGTTCGGCCTGGTTGAGCAGGCGCCGAGTCGGGGGGACGCGCGCGAGCGTTTGTGGCGTGTGCCGAGCGTGAGTGTGCTGGTCGAGGCGGGTCGCGATGCCGGGCCTGAGGCGCGTGCGGCCGAGCAGGCGCTGGTGGAGGCGCATGCGGTCCGGGCCATGGAGCGGACTCGGGACTGGTTGCGGCGTGCCGGGGACGAGCCGGCCGAGTGGTACGAGACGGCCCTCTTCACCGACACGCTGGTGCTGCTCACCGCCGACGAGTTGACCGAGTTGAACCAGGCGGTGATGGCGCTGCTCCGGCCGTATCACCCGCGGCGGCGGCAGGGTGGCGCACCGCCGGGCGCGCGCACGGTCGCGGTGCAGTACCGGACGGTGCCGCTGGCATAGTCGGGCTTGCATGAATCAGTTGTGAAGGATTATTTTCGAAGTATGTCCTTCGCAACTGACGATTCGCGCTGGTCGGACGTCTGGCTCGCCGCCGCCGCTCGGGGCACCACGATCTGCGGCGACTTCCTCGCCGCGACCGCGCTGGCGTTGGCACTTCAGGGTGCCGGCGCCGGTGGGCTGGCCGTGTCGGGGCTGCTGCTGGCCGCCACCCTGCCCCTGGTGGTCCTCGCCCCGCTCGCAGGCAGACTCGCCGACCGGACGGACAGCCGTACCCTGCTGGTGACGATCGGGTTCGGGCAGGCCGCAATCTGCGCCCTCCTCGCCGTCGTCGAGCAACCGGTCCTGGTGGTGGGGCTCGTCGCCCTGCTGGCCTGCGGGCTCGCGGTCACCCAACCCTGTCTCGCCGCGCTGCTGCCGGCGATGGTCCGCCCGGCTGACCTGCCGCGCGCCAGCGCGATCAGCCAGACCGCCGTTTCGCTCGGTGCGCTCGGCGGCCCGGTGCTGGCCGGCCTGCTGGTGGGGCAGTTCGGCACTCGCGTACCGCTGCTTCTCGATGCGGCGACCTATCTGGCGCTCGTGGTCGCGGGCCTACTCCTGCGGACCCGACGCGGCGGCCGGCGCCCCGCCGCCGCATCCGGCAGCGCCGCATCCGGCAGCGCCGCGTCCGGCAGCGCCGCGTCCGGCAGCGCCGCGTCCGGCAGCGCCGCGTCCGGCAGCGCCGCGTCTGGCAGCGCCGCGTCTGGCAGCGCCGCGTCTGGCAGCGCCGCGTCCGGCAGCGCCGCATCCGGCCGGGCTGCCGCCGTCAGCAGCCCGGCCGTTTCGGGCGGCGTGGCAACCCCGGGGGGTACGGAGGGCGGCTGGCGGCTGCGCCGCGATCCGTTGATGCTCGTCATGGTGGTGAGCACTGCCGTGGTGATCGCGGCGATCGGCGGCATCAACGTGATCGAGGTCTTCTTCATCCGCGAGACCCTGGGTGGCTCGGCGACCACGTATGGCCTGGTCAGCGCCGCATGGATGGCCGGCATGCTGCCGGGGACCTGGCTCGCCGTACGACTTGCCCGGCGGCTCGACGACGACGGCGCGTTGGTACGGGGGGTGCTGGCGACTCTGGCCGTGTGCAGCCTGATGGTGTTGCTGGCGGCGACGGTGCCGGCGGCAGGTGTGCTGGTGCCGCTCTGGCTGGTGGGTGGTGCGGCCAACGGTGGCGAGAACGTCTTCGCCAACCTGCTCACCGCTCGGCGGGTGCCGGAGGCGGTGCGCGCCCGGGCGTACGCCAGTTACGGCGCGGCGGTGCAGGGTGGCTCGATGGCAGGGTTTCTGATCGGCGGGGCGCTGCTCGCGGTCGTTCCGCCTCGGCCGCTGATCGCCGGAGCCGGTGTGGTCGGGCTGCTGGTGGTGCTGGTCTTCGTGCCGTTCGTGACCGGGGCGGCACGACGGTCGTCAAGTGCGGGCTTGGCCACTCCGGGCCGGCCCGCCGAGCCGGAGCCGGCCGCCGGGGATACGGTCGGGCCATGGCTGAGCGCATCGCACGCCCGCGGGTCGGGCACATCCAGTTCCTGAACTGCCTGCCGATCTACTGGGGTCTGATGCGCTCCGGTGCCCTGCTCGACGTCGACCTGCAGAAGGACTCGCCGGACCGGTTGAGCGCGGCGCTGGTCGCCGGCGACCTCGACATCGGCCCGATCACGCTTTTGGAGTATCTGAAGCACGCCGACGAACTGCTGCTCCTGCCGGACCTGGCGGTGGGCAGCGACGGGCCGGTGCTCTCGGTCAACATGGTCTCCACCCGACCGCTCGCCGAGCTGGACGGCGCCCGGGTGGCGCTCGGTTCGACCTCCCGTACCGGGGTGATGACGGCTCAGCTGCTGCTCGCCGAGCAGTACAACGTGCGGCCCGAGTACTTCCGCTGCCCGCCGGACCTGACCCAGATGCTGCTGGAGGCAGACGCCGCCGTGCTGATCGGGGACGTGGCGCTGCGGGCGTACTACGAGGCACCGCAGAAGGGCCTCACCGTCACCGACCTCGGGCAGGCGTGGCGGGAATGGACCGGGCTGCCGATGGTCTTCGCCGTGTGGGCGGTCCGCCGCGACTTCGCCGCCGCCCACCCGGGCCTGGTGAAGGAGGTGCACGAGGCCTTCCTGCGTTCGCGGGATCTCTGCCTGGCCGAGTTGGACCAGGTCGCCGAGTCGGCGGCCCGCTGGGAGACGTTCGACGCGGCGACGCTGGCCACGTACTTCCGGACCCTCGACTTCTCCCTCGGCGAGCGGCAGGTCGCCGGGCTGCGCGAGTGGGCCCGGCGGGCCGCCGCCATCGGCGAGGCCCCGGCGCTGCCGGACGGCGGCCCGGAGTTCTTCGCCGGCTGATCGCGGCCAGGCCGGGCAGAGCGCCAAGCTGCGAGACCAGGCCCCGGGTCAGAAGGCCCGGGGCGGGGCGCGGCCGGCGTCAGCCTGACCGGCTCAGGTGCCGGGGCGGAGCAGCGCCTCGGTGATCTTCTCGCAGTTCTTCATGCCGTAGTCGTAGCCCATGTTGATCGGGTACTGGACCATCACGCCCATCGTCCAGGTGTCACCGATGGCCAGGCAGTTGATGTGCATCTCCTGCTCCTTGGTCCGGTCGATCCACCCGTTCTTGATGGCGATCTTCTTCTGCTCGGAGGCCGGGAAGGCCTTGCGGATCCCGAAGTCGCCGGCTCCACGAACCAGTTTCATCTCGTTGAGCAGCCACTTGGTCCACTTCGGCCCGGCGGCCGTGCCGGTGGCGATGCAGTTGCCCATCCGGGCGGTGTCCCGGGGAGAAAGTGCCGTCCGGCTCCAGCCGCCGTCGGGGGCGACGCTGCTGTCGGTCAGTTTGCACATGGAGATGAGCCGCTTGATCGACGCTTCCCGGTCGACCTGGTTGTAGAACTGTTCGGCCCGGGTGTTGTCGCTGTCCCGGATGATCCGCGTCGCGTCGGCGAGCTTCGCGTCGCTCGGGGTCTGGCCGGCGTCGGCTGCGCGACGCAGGTAGTCGGCGACGATCCAGGCCTTGATCATCGAGGCGGTCGTGCTGGTCTCGCCCATGTTCTTCGAACCGATGATCTTTCCGGTTCGGCGGTCGAGGACGCTCCAGGAGTACCAGCCCTCGATGTTCAGGTCGAGGTCCTTGGCAACGAACGGCAGCGGCTCCAGCGACGGGCTGGGCTTCGGCGACGGCGAGGACGGTTGGCGGGCGCTGCGGTCGGTGCCGGATCCGGTGGGGCGGTCGCTGGTGCCGGAGCCCGCGTCGCCCCACTTGGCCGCGGCGGACGACTCGAACGGCGACCCGGGCAGCAGTCGCAGCGACACCAGGACCAGCCCGATGAGGATGACCGCGACGGCGATCAGCCGAACCGGGGAGGCCTCGCCGCCGTTGCGGCGGTCGACTCGACGGTTGCCGGCCATCAGAGCTTTCCGACCGGCTGCTGCGGCACCTTGAGCGCGGCACCCGGCTGCGGGGTGACCAGTTGGGTGGCCACACTGGCGCAGACCTTCGCGCCGTAGTCCAGACCGGTCCTGATCGGGTAGCGCAGCATCACCGCGAGGCTCCACTTGCTGGTGACGGCGAGGCAGTTGACGTGCCAGTCGCCGTCGCCGTAGATGGGGGTCCAGCCGTTCTTCATGCTGACCGGGCCCTGAGCGGTGATCGACTTGGGTAGACCGTCGATGATTCCCCAGCGGCCACCACCGGACGAGGGCCTCTGGTCCTTGGCCGCGGTGGTGCCCTTCACCTTGCTCATCTGGTCCAACACCCACTTGGTCCACTTCGGGCCGGCGGCCTTACCGTCGGCGATGCAGTCGCCGACACGAGCCGCGTCGCGGGGGGACATCCGGGTGAAACTCCAGTAGCCGGTGTACGGCTTGACGTTGCCGCGCTTGGTGTCGGTCAGCCCGCAGATCTTGATCGCTCGCTGGATCACCGCGTCGGGGACGCTGCTCGACGAGGGCTTGTAGGAGCCACCCGCAGCGGCGTGGACCTTGTTGGCCGCTCCGTCGTTGCTGTCGACGATGGCGAGTCGAGCCGCCTCCTTCAACGATGCGGGCGGCTCCTTGTCGCCGAGCTGTCGCAGGTAGTCGGAGACGATCCACGCCTTGATCATCGACTCGGTGGAGCTGGTCGCGGTCATGTTCGGCGACCCGGAGATCTTGCCCGTCTTCCGGTCCAGCAGGGCCCACGAGAAGAACTCACCCTTGAAGCTCACCGACACCGGGCCGGCGGCCAGGGTGGGCGGCGGCGGTGGGGTGGGCGCGGGCGCGGCGACGCTCGACGTGCCGCCTCCGCCTCCGCCGCCGCTGTCGTCGCTGGCGAGCCGGGCGTACGCGGTGGGGACCAGTAGGACGCCGCCGAGCACGACCGCCGTGATGGCGAGCACCAGGGTCACGCGAGATCGCATGAGTGGGTGAACTCCAGGTGTCAGGGCCGGGGGGACCGGCTTGTCGTCGGGACGAATCGGGTGCGATCGCCGAGGCCGGGGGAGGTGGCCTCTGTGGAGATGTCGATGTCGGCAGCCGATTGGTTGTCCGGCAGAAGTCTACGTCCGTACCGGCGGACCGCCAGGGTTCGACACTAGGCAACCTGGGATAAAGGCGGGATATGAGGCCGGTATGAGGTTTTTGCAGTGATTCACCTTTGTTTCGTGGCCTAGGTCACGGTGCCGTCACGGTCCCCAGGTGGCGCAAAGCAGTCATCCGCTCACAGATGGGATGGGTGGATTCCTGTTACACCCCCTGGTGCAACGAGGCGCAAGCTGTAACACTTAGCCTCATGTATGGCAACGACTTCTCCGCCCCGGACGGCGCCACCGACGAGGCGCCCGGCGGCCTGCTGGGCGAGGTCGAGGCCGCCGAGGCCGAGCTGCGCGCAGCGGCGGCGCGCGGGCGGCGCGGCGGACCCGCGCCGGACGAGGACCTGGCGGCGTACTTCGCGGAGGTCGTCGACGCCGAGCAGAAGATCGAGCCCCGCGACTGGATGCCCGACGCGTACCGGCGGACGCTGATCCGACAGATCGCCCAGCACGCCCACTCCGAGATCATCGGCATGCAGCCGGAGGGCAACTGGATCAGCCGGGCGCCGTCGCTCAAGCGCAAGGCGATCCTGCTGGCCAAGGTGCAGGACGAGGCGGGCCACGGCCTCTACCTCTACGCCGCCGCCGAGACCCTCGGCATCAGCCGCGACGAGCTGGTCCAACTGCTGCTCGACGGCCGCCAGAAGTACAGTTCGATCTTCAACTACCCCACCCTGAGCTGGGCCGACGTCGGGGCCATCGGGTGGTTGGTGGACGGCGCGGCGATCGTCAACCAGGTCCCGCTCTGCCGCTGCTCTTACGGCCCGTACGCCCGGGCGATGATCCGGGTCTGCAAGGAGGAGTCGTTCCACCAGCGGCAGGGCTACGAGATCCTGCACACCCTGGCGCACGGCACCCCGGCGCAGCAGGCGATGGCCCAGGACGCGGTGGACCGTTGGTGGTACCCGTCGCTGGCCATGTTCGGCCCGCCCGACGGCGACTCGACGCACTCCGCCCAGTCGATGGCCTGGAAGATCAAGCGCTTCTCGAACGACGACCTGCGCCAACGCTTCGTCGACATGTGCGTCCAGCAGGCCGAGATCCTCGGGCTGCGCATCCCCGACGCGGACCTGCGCTGGAACGACGAGCGGCAGGCGTACGACTACACCCAGCCGGATTATGACGAGCTGATGCAGGTGATCTCGGGCGACGGGCCGTGCAACCGGGAGCGGATGGCCCACCGCCGGGCCGCGCACGCCGACGGCACCTGGGTACGCGAGGCCGCCGCGGCGTACGCCGCGAAGCGGGCGGGACAGAAGGAGACGGTGGCCGCGTGAGCGAGCGTAGCGAGCAAGCCGAACAAGCCGGCATGACGAGTCATTCGCCTCTGTGGGAGGTCTTCGTGCGGGCCCGGCGTGGGCTGTCGCACACGCACGTCGGCAGCCTGCACGCGCCCGACGCCGAGCTCGCCCTGCGCAACGCCCGTGACCTCTACACCCGCCGCCAGGAGGGCGTGTCGATCTGGGTGGTGCCGGCCGGTGCGATCACCGCGTCCAGCCCGGACGAGAAGGACGCCTTCTTCGACCCGGCCGCCGACAAGGTCTACCGCCACCCCACCTTCTACGAGGTGCCGGACGGGGTGGCGCACCTGTGAGCGAGCGGAGCGAGCGAACCAGCCAGCTCAGCGGCGGGGTGCTTCGCGCCGCCGCCGAGCGAAGCGAGGTGACGGCGTGAACGGGCCCTTCGACTTCACCATCTCGCTCGGCGACGACGCGTTGATCGCGGCTCAGCGGCTGGCCGAGTGGACCACCCGCGCGCCGGAGATGGAAGAGGACATCGCGCTGGCGAACATCGCCCTCGACCAGCTCGGGGCGGCGCGGTTGCTGCTGTCGTACGCGGGTGAGCTGGAGGGCGCCGGCCGAGACGAGGACGCCCTGGCGTACCTGCGCGACGACCGCGAGTTCCGCAACGCGCTCCTGGTCGAGCTGCCCAACGACGACTTCGCGGTGACGATGGCGAAGCTGTTCTTCCTGGCGGCGTACCAACTGCCGTTGTACGGGGCGCTGGCCGGCTGCGCGGACGAGCGGTTGGCCGCCGTCGGCGCGAAGGCGCGCAAGGAGTCGGCGTACCACCTGGACCACGGCGCGCTGTGGGTGAAACGGCTCGGTGACGGCACCGAGGAGTCGCATCGTCGGATGCAGGCCGCCGTCGACCAGGTGTGGCCGTACACCCACGAGCTGTTCGCCGCGGACCCGGCGGCCCCGGTCGATCCGGCCACCCTGCGGCCCTCGTTCGACGAGGTCGTCGGCCCGGTGCTGGCCGAGGCGACGCTCACCCGGCCGGACAGTTCCTGGGCCCCGGCCGGTGGGCGGGCCGGTGTGCACACCGAGCACCTGGCCTACCTGCTCGCCGAGATGCAGGTGCTGCACCGCGCCCACCCCGGAGCGAAGTGGTGAGCGCGCCGAGCGCGAGCCCGGCAGTCGCCGACCGCACCGGCAGGGGGAGCGCACGGGAGGCCGCCGCGAGCGTCGTGGACCCGGAGATCCGGGTCATCACCATCGACGAGCTGGGCATCCTGCGGGCGGTCGAGGAGGATCCGGCCAGTGGCCGGGTGACCGTCACCATCACCCCGACCTACACCGGCTGCCCGGCGATGGACGTGATCCGGGCCGACATCCGCCGCGCGCTCGCCGCCGCCGGCCACTCGGACGCGCAGGTCCAGACCGTCTACAGCCCACCGTGGAGCACCGACTGGATCTCCGAGGCTGGGCGGGCCAAGCTTGCCGCCGCCGGGATCGCCCCGCCGGCCCCGGTGCCCGCCGCCGGTGTCGTGCCGCTGACGCTCGCGGTCCGCTGCCCGCAGTGCGGTTCACCGGAGACCGAGCAGGTCAGCCGGTTCGGTTCCACAGCGTGCAAAGCGTTGTGGCGGTGCCGTTCCTGCTCCGAACCCTTCGACCACCTGAAGGCGCTGTGACTGTCACCATCACCCGCCCGGTTCGCCGGCGGCCGGTCTTCCACCCGTTGTCCGTCGCCGCCGTCGACCGGCTCACCGACGACTCCGTGGCGGTGACCTTCGCCGTACCCGAGGAACTGCGGGAAACCTTCGCGTTCCGCGCCGGCCAGCACCTCACCGTGCGGCGAGTCGCGGAGGACGGCACGGACGTGCGCCGGTCGTACTCGATCTGCTCCACCCCCGACGATCTCGCCCGGCACGGCCGGTTGCGGATCGGGGTGCGGGAGGTCCCCGGCGGCGCCTTCTCGGCGTTCGCGTGCGGGGCGCTGCGCGGTGGCGACACCGTGGAGGTGCTGCCGCCGCTGGGCACCTTCACCACGGCGTTCGCGCCGGACCGGGCGCGGCACTACGGCGCGGTCGTCGCCGGCTCCGGCATCACCCCGGTGCTCGGGCTGGTCGCGACCGCCCTGGCCGTCGAGCCGGCCAGCACCTTCACCCTGGTGTACGGCAACCGCACGGCGAACACCGTGATGTTCGCCGAGGAACTGGCCGACCTGAAGGACCGCTATCCCACCCGGCTGCACCTGGTGCACGTCCTCTCCCGGGAACAGGGCGAGTCGCCGCTGCTCTCCGGTCGGATCGACGCCGAGCGGCTGGGCCGGTTGCTGGGCACCATCGTGCCGGGCGACCTGATCGAGGAGTGGTTCCTCTGCGGCCCGTACGGCATGGTGGTCGACGTCCGGGACGTGCTGACCGGTCGAGGGCTGCCCGAGTCGGCGGTGCACACCGAGCTGTTCCATGTCGACACGCCACCGGAGCCGGTGCGCCGACCGGCCGACCAGGCCGGCGGCGGGGCGGAGGTGACGATCGTGCTGGACGGCCGGTCGTCGAGCTTCACCATGGGTCGCGAGGAGCGGGTGCTGGACGCCGCGCTGAAGGTGCGGGGTGAGCTGCCGTACGCCTGCAAGGGTGGCGTCTGCTCGACCTGCAAGGCGAAGGTCGTCGACGGCGCGGTCACGATGGCCCGCAACTACGCGCTGGAGCCCGACGAGCTGGCCGCCGGCTACGTGCTCACCTGCCAGTCCAGCCCGACCACCGACAAGCTCACTGTCGACTACGACGCCTGATCGAGCATCCGTACCGCAGATCTTGGACACTTTCCGTCACGCCGAAACGGAAACTGTCCAAGATCTCGGCGGGACACGCCGGTCGTCGTACTAGGGTGCTCGTCACCGGCGACGGAGGGGCGCGTCGGCCGCCGAACCGGCGACGTAGGCTCGGGGTGTGACGGTGAGCCGGGAGATCGACGACATCCTGCAGCGCGGCGCGGACGGCGGGCGGATCACGCCCGAGGAGGCGCTGCTGCTCTACACCGAGGCGCCCTTCCACGCGTTGGGCGAGGCGGCGGACGCGGTGCGCCGGCGGCGCTACCCGGACAACGTCGTCACCTACCTGATCGACCGCAACATCAACTACACGAACGTCTGCGTGACGGCGTGCAAGTTCTGCGCGTTCTACCGGGCGCCCAAGCACTCCGAGGGCTGGACCCACCCGACCGAGGAGATCCTGCGCCGCTGCGGCGAGGCGGTCGAGCTGGGCGCCACCCAGGTGATGCTCCAGGGCGGGCACCACCCGGACTACGGCGTGGAGTACTACGAGGAGCTGTTCTCCTCGGTCAAGCAGGCCTACCCGCAGCTGGTCATCCACTCGATCGGCCCGAGCGAGATCCTGCACATGGCCAAGGTGTCCGGGGTGAGCCTGGACGAGGCCATCGCCCGGATCAAGACCGCCGGCCTGGACTCGATCGCCGGCGCCGGCGCGGAGATGCTGCCCGAGCGGCCCCGCAAGGCGATCGCCCCCCTCAAGGAGTCGGGCGAGCGCTGGCTGGAGGTCATGGAGCTGGCCCACCGGCAGGGCATCGAGTCGACCGCCACCATGATGATGGGCACCGGCGAGACGCACGCCGAGCGGATCGAGCACCTGCGGATGATCCGCGACGTGCAGGACCGCACCGGCGGTTTCCGGTCGTTCATCCCGTGGACGTACCAGCCGGAGAACAACCACCTGAAGGGCCGCACCCAGGCGACCACCCTGGAATACCTGCGGCTGGTCGCGGTGGCCCGGCTCTTCTTCGAGACCGTGCCGCACCTGCAGGCGTCCTGGTTGACCACCGGCAAGGACGTCGGGCAGCTTTCGCTGCACATGGGCGTGGACGACCTCGGGTCGATCATGCTGGAGGAGAACGTCATCTCCTCCGCCGGTGCCCGGCACCGCTCCAACCTGCACGAGCTGATCGGCATGATCCGCTCGGCGGACCGGATCCCCGCGCAGCGCGACACCCTCTACAACCGGCTCGCCGTGCACCACACGCCGGCCGACGACCCGACCGACGAGCGGGTGGTCTCGCACTTCTCCTCGATCGCGCTGCCCGGCGGCGGCGCGGGCCGATCCCTGCCGCTGGTGGACGTCAGCTGACGGTCGACCCCCGGCCGTTCGGCTGATCGACGCTCATGCTCCCGCCGGATCACCCCGGCGGTACGGGTGGTCCCCGCCGCCGCAGCGTCAGCCTCTCCGGTGCGGGGCTGGTGGAGGTGATCGTCGGCGGCTAGCGTCCCGGCTCATATTCGTCGCCACGGTCGACGGAAGAGGCTGTCCTCCATCGGCCCGCTGCGGGTCGTTCATATAACGCACGGCAGTACGGGCGGGATGGGTGACCATTCCGCCCGTACTGTCTGCGCAGCTCGGGCCGGACGGATGAAAACCCCTCCGCCTGCTGGCGTGGAAGATCGGCCTCCGATAGCGTCCGCTCGTTCCGCAACCATTCTTTCTTCCCTACCCCCGGGGGACTGATGACAGCGTTCCACCGCTCGACGCTGGTGCGCGCCAGTGTCGTGGCGCTGCTCGCGGCCGGCGGCATCGCCGCCGTGGCCGCCCCAGTGCTGGCGGCCGAGCAGGCCGATCTGGCCCTGGTGCCGCTCAGCTACAACCTGGCCAAGGGCGTCACGGAGGCCAAGAGCAAGCCGTTCAAGTTCTCCGTCGACAACACCCGCAGCGAGGAAGACGCCAAGGGTGTCAGTTACACGGTGGACACCAGCAAGCTGAAGACGAACAAGGTCCGGGTCGTGGTGCCCGACGGCTGCCGGGTGAACGGCAAGAAGTTCACCTGCCGCCTCGGCGACCTGCCCGCCGGCACCAGCGAGGACTTCGGAATCCCGATCTTCTCCACCGGCGGCAAGGGCGCCGCCGGCACCCTGGTGGTCACCATCCGCTCGGCCACCGAGGACCCCAACAAGGAAGACAACAAGGTCGAGCACGACATCACCGTCACCGAGCCCGGGTACGACCTGACCAGTTGGGTGCAGGACGTCAACGCCAACGTGGTGCTGAACGGCGTCAACGGTGACGACCCCGACCTTCGGCCGGTGCGGCCGGGCGAGACGGTGCCGGTCGACTGGGCGGTCTACAACGACGGCAGCCGCAAGGCCACCGGTCTCGCCTACGTGCTGACCCTGCCGGCGGGCGTCACCTTCGACACCCTGCCCGACACGTGCACCAGGCAGACGTTCGGCGTCGCTCAGGCGCTCTGCCAGGACGACGGCGCGGTGATCCGCCCCGGTGACTACTACACCGCGGACATCAAGGTGACTGTCGGCAAGGACGTCACCGAGCCCGTGCTGCGGGTCGGCGAGCTGGTGGCGCACGGCCTCGACGCGGCAGCGGGCAAGCCCGAGGAGCAGCCACGACGGGCCAGCACCGCCCAGCGGAAGGCCTTCACCGAGATCGACGAGGGCGACAACCAGGCGATCTTCGACGTCTTCGTCGACCAGACCGTCGACCCGACGCCGACGGCCACCCCGACGCCGACGGCCACCCCGACGCCGACGGTCACCCCGACCCCGTCGCCGACGGTCACCCCGACGGAGACCCCGTCGCCGACGGTCACCCCGACGGAGACGCCAACCCCGACGGAGACGCCAACCCCGACGCCGACGGTCACTCCGACCGAGACGCCGACCCCGACGCCGACGCCGACGGAGACGCCGACCCCGACCCCGACGCCGACGGAGACGCCGACGCCAACGGAGACGCCGACCCCGACGCCGACGGTCACTCCGACCGAGACGCCGACCCCGACGCCAACGGAGACGCCGACGCCGACGCCGACCGTCACCCCGACCGAGACGCCGCAGCCGACGGTCACGCCGACGAAGACGCCGACCGTTACGCCGACCCCGACCCCGACCGAGACGCCGACGGTCACTCCGACCGCGACGGCCACTCCGACGCCGGTCCCCGGCGGTACGACGACGCCGGGCACGACCGTCTCGCCGGGTGCCGGTGATGGTTCCACCGGTGGTGGCTCGGGCGGTGGCGGCCTGCCGGTGACCGGTGTGCAGGTCGGCCTGATCGGCGGCATCGGCGTGATCATCCTGCTGGTGGGTGGGGCGCTGCTGGTGCTCACCCGGCGCCGCAAGGTGGTTCTGGTCTCGCCGACGGACGAGAAGTCGACCGACTGACACCGGTGTCCTGACCAGCGGCGCGACCGCGACGGGTGCGATGGCGCCGGGCGTTCTGACCGAGGTGTCACGGACGCGGGTACGACGTGCGGGCGGGGTGGGCGACCACCCCGCCCGCACGCGTACGGGCTGCCGGCCGCCCACCCAGCGAACGTCGGTTGGCGGGCGGCTGGCAGAGTGAGGGGGTGAGCCGTACCCCGCAGGGCCAGCGCGCCAGTCTGGACAAGCAGCCGCACGAGGTCGCCGCGATGTTCGACGGCGTGGCCGAGCGTTACGACCTGACCAACACGGTGATCTCGCTGGGCCAGGATCGCTCCTGGCGGCGGGCCACCCGGGCGGCGCTCGGGCTGCGACCGGGCGAGCGGGTGCTGGACGTGGGCGCGGGCACCGGCGTCTCGACGCGGGAGCTGGCCCAGTCCGGGGCGTACGCGGTCGGGGTCGACCTGTCACTGGGCATGTTGCACACCGGCAAGCGGGCCCGGCCCGAGGTGCCGCTGCTGGCGGGAGACGCGCTGCGGCTGCCGTTCGCCGACGCCAGCTTCGACGCGGTGACCATCTCCTTCGCGTTGCGCAACGTCAACGACACCGACGCGGCGCTGCGTGAGCTGGCCCGGGTGACCCGGCCGGGCGGCCGGCTGGTGGTCTGCGAGTTCAGCACCCCGGTCAACCCGGTCTTCCGGACGGTCTACCTGTCGTACCTGATGCGGTCGCTGCCGGCGGTGGCCCGCACGGTGTCGAGCAACCCCGAGGCGTACGTCTATCTCGCCGAGTCGGTCCGGGCCTGGCCGGCGCAGTCCGCGCTGGCCGGCCGGGTCGCCGCGGCCGGGTGGGGGCGCGTGGCGTGGCGCAACCTGACCGGTGGCGTGGTGGCCCTGCACCGGGGGATCCGCGAGTAGCGGGCACCGCACCAGCCGGCACGGACATTATTCAGGTTCCGTGAATATCGGACTTGGTCCACTTTGCCCGGTACGCTCGATCGCATGACCGGAGCAGACCCGGCGGACCCGGTGGCCGCGACCGATGACGACGCGGCCGAACTCATCTCTCAGTTGCGCGAGTTGGCCGGGGCCGACCCGGTGGAGGTCCGGCAGGTGGTCGCCGAGGTGTTGGCGGCGCTGGACCGAGCGGCGGGTGGGGCGCTCCGCGAGCATCTGCCGGAGACAATTCGGGTCGATGCGGGCCTGGACGCCTCCAGCACGGCCTGACACCTGACCGCTGTGGACGGTCGAGAGCTGTCACATCGGCGAGTTAGGTACCCCTGATCCTGCGCTGGTATGACGCCGGTCATACACTCGTCCCGTCTGGCTTGTGAAGCATTTCACGAGCGTGCGGGAGGAGGCGCGGATGACCGCGGTGGAGCATGACGCCGACGTCATTGTCGTGGGCGCCGGTCCCGGTGGATCAGCGACTGCGTACCACCTGGCCCGGCACGGCGTACGGGTGCTGCTGTTGGAGAAGACCGAGTTCCCCCGGGAGAAGGTCTGCGGCGACGGGTTGACGCCGCGCGCGGTGCGCCAGCTCATCCGGATGGGTGTGGACACCTCGCCCGAGGCGGGCTGGCTGCACAACCGCGGCCTGCGGGTCATCGGCGGTGGGGTACGCCTCGAACTGGACTGGCCGGAGCTGGCCAGCTTCCCCAACTACGGTCTGGTGCGCACGCGCCTGGACTTCGACGACCTGCTCGCCCAGCGGGCGGTGGCTGCCGGCGCGAAACTTCGGACCAGCGTCAACGTGCTGGGCCCGGTGCTCGACGGCGACGGCCGCGTCACCGGCGTCGAGGCGGAGGTCGGGCCGGGCAAGGAGCCCACCACCTTCCACGCCCCGCTGGTCGTCGCGGCGGACGGCGTCTCCGGCCGGTTCCCGCTGGCGCTCGGGCTGGCCAAGCGGGAGGACCGGCCGATCGGGGTCGCCGTCCGCCGCTACTACCGCTCGCCGGCCAAGCACGAGGACAACTACCTGGAGTCCTGGCTGGAGCTGCGCAGCAAGGACAGCGGCGACAACCTGCTGCCCGGGTACGGCTGGATCTTCGGCCTCGGTGACGGGCGGGTCAACGTCGGGCTCGGCGTGCTCAACTCGTCCTCGGCGTTCGGCAAGACCAACTACCGCCGGCTGCTCACCGACTGGCTCGCCAACACCCCCGAGGACTGGGGAATGACCGACGAGACCAACGCCGAGGGCCCGATCCTCGGTGCCGCGCTGCCGATGGGCTTCAACCGGGTGCCCCACTACACCCGCGGAGTGCTGCTGGTCGGCGACTCGGGCGGCATGGTCAACCCGTTCAACGGCGAGGGCATCGCGTACGCGATGGAGTCCGGCGAGCTGGCCGCGGAGGTCGTGGTCCAGGCGCTCGCCCGGCCCGCCGGCCCGGAACGCGAGCGTGCGCTGCTGGCGTACCCGAACGAGTTGAAGGCCCGGCTCGGCGGCTACTACCGGTTGGGCGGCATCTTCGTGAAACTGATCGGCCGCCCCGAGATCATGCGGATCGCCACCAAACACGGCATGCCGCACCCGACGCTGATGCGTTTCGTACTCAAGCTTTTGGCCAACCTGACCGACCCGCGCGGCGGGGACGCGATGGATCGGGTCATCAACGCGATGACGAAGGCCGCCCCAGCTGTCTGAGTAGGACGGCATCGGCGCTGGTCACGCCGCCGATGCCGACAAAGATCGACCCCCGCCGACTGCCACGGCGAGGGACGTGAATAGTGTGATTTTCGTCAAGCACCGAGGGCAGGGAAGGACGAGCAGGAGAAAACGATGTCGCTCTCGCCTTACGCACCGATCATCGGGCTGTTCGCCCTCGCCGCGGCGTTCTCGCTGTTTTCCGTCGGCGCCGCCCGCTTCGCCGGTCCCCGTCGCTACAACAAGGCCAAACTCGAGGCTTACGAGTGCGGCATCGAGCCCAGCCCGCAGCCGGTCGGCGGCGGGCGGTTCCCGATCAAGTTCTACCTGACGGCGATGCTCTTCATCGTCTTCGACATCGAGATCATCTTCCTCTACCCCTGGGCGGTCTCGTTCGACGCTCTGCCGATCTTCGGCTTCGTGGAGATGGTCCTGTTCATCGTCGCGGTCTTCGTTGCGTACGCCTACGTGTGGCGGCGCGGCGGCCTGGACTGGGACTGAGGAAGGAACGTCAGATGGGCATCGAGGAGAAGCTTCCCGCCGGCGTCCTGCTCACCTCGGTGGAGAAGCTGGTCAACTGGTCCCGGAAGTCGTCCGTGTGGGGCGCCACCTTCGGCCTGGCCTGCTGCGCCATCGAGATGATGGCCGCCGGTGGTCCGCACTACGACATGGGCCGCTGGGGCATGGAGGTCTTCCGGGCGTCGCCCCGGCAGGCCGACCTGATGATCGTGGCCGGCCGGGTGAGTCAGAAGATGGCCCCGGTGCTGCGCCAGATCTACGACCAGATGGCCGAGCCGCGCTGGGTGCTGTCGATGGGCGTCTGCGCCAGCAGCGGCGGCATGTTCAACAACTACGCGATCGTGCAGGGCGTCGACCACGTGGTGCCGGTCGACATGTACCTGCCCGGCTGCCCGCCCCGGCCGGAGATGCTCATCGACGCGATCCTCAAGCTGCGCGAGAAGATCATGTATGAGCCGCTGGGCCCGAACGGCCGCAAGATGCTGGCGGCCCGCCAGGAGCGCGGCGACGTTCCGATCGTCCCCTACGGCTCGATGCCCTCCTCGTACCGCAGCGACAAGGCCCGGCGTGCCGAGTGGACCCGGGCGGTCCGCGAGGGCCGCGAGGAGCAGCTGCGCATCGAGAACTGGATGAACGCTCAGAACCACCTCCACCCGCAGGCAGGCCCGAAATGACGTCACCCACCGACAAGCCAAACGACGGCGGGGTGCCGGTGCCGGTCACCCCGGTCGGCGCCAGCAGCACCGCCCCGGCGGAGTACCCGCCGGCCAGCCCGGCGGGGCGCGGCATGTTCGGCAACCAGGGCACCGGCGACGTGTCCGGCTACGGCGGCCTGGTCCGCCAGCGCCAGCCCATCGAAGAGGCGTCCCGGCCGTACGGGGGCTACTTCGACGAGGTCCGCGACGCGCTGGAGGAGGCGTACCCCGCCTTCAACGACGCCATCGAGAAGGTGGTCGTCGACCGGGGTGAGCTGACCCTGCACGTCCGCCCGGAGCGGATCGCCGAGGTGTGCCAGGCGATGCGGGACGACCTGGCGCTGCGCTTCGAGCTGTGCTCCTCGGTGTCCGGCGTGGACTACCTGGGCGCCGACGAGCGTCGGCTGCACGTGGTCTACTTGCTCACCTCGATGACGTACCGGCGGCAGGTCCGGCTGGAGGCCGCGGTCTCCGTCGAGGCCCCGCACCTGCCCAGCGTGACCGCCGTCTACCCGACGGCGGACTGGCAGGAGCGCGAGGCGTACGACATGTTCGGCATCGTCTTCGACGGCCACCCCAACCTGACCCGGATCCTCATGCCGGACGACTGGGAGGGCCACCCGCAGCGTAAGGACTACCCGCTCGGCGGCGTCCCCGTCGAGTACAAGGGCGCGGAGATCCAGCCGCCGAGCGAGCGGAGGTCGTACCAGTGACGACGTCGAACTACGCCAGCGAGCGCGAGACCGACGAGGGTCGGGTCTTCACCGTCACCGGTGGGGACTGGGACACCATCGTCTCGGGCACCGACCCGATCAACGACGAGCGGATCGTCGTCAACATGGGTCCGCAGCACCCGTCCACGCACGGGGTGCTGCGACTGATCCTGGAGCTGGAGGGCGAGACGGTCCGCGAGGCCCGCTCGGTCATCGGCTACCTGCACACCGGCATCGAGAAGAACCTCGAATACCGCAACTGGGTCCAGGGTTCGACGTTCGTGACCCGGATGGACTACCTCGCCCCGATCTTCAACGAGACGGCGTACGCCCTCGCGGTCGAGAAGCTGCTCGGCATCACCGACGACATCACCGAGCGGGCCACCACGATCCGCGTGCTGATGATGGAGCTCAACCGGATCTCGTCGCACCTGGTCTGGCTGGCCACCACCGGCATGGAGCTGGGCGCGATCTCGATCATGTTGTACGGCTTCCGCGAGCGGGAGTACATCCTCGACATCTTCGAGACCATCACCGGTCTGCGGATGAACCACGCGTACGTGCGGCCGGGCGGTGTGGCGCAGGACGTGCCGGACGAGGCGATCGTCAAGATCCGCGAGTTCCTCAAGATGATGCCGAAGAAGCTCAAGGAGTACGAGGACCTCCTCTCCGGCCAGCCGATCTGGACCGAGCGGACGAAGGGCGTCGCGGTGCTGGACGTCACCGGCTGCGTGGCGCTCGGCATCACCGGCCCGGTGCTGCGCTCCGCCGGCCTCGCCTGGGACCTGCGCAAGACCATGCCGTACTGCGGCTACGAGACGTACGAGTTCGACGTGCCGACCCACCCCGACGGTGACGTGTGGGGTCGCTACCAGGTCCGGCTCGCCGAGATCCGGGAGTCGATGAAGCTGGTCGAGCAGGCGCTGGACCGGCTCCGTCCCGGCCCGGTGATGGTCGCCGACCGCAAGATCGCCTGGCCGGCGCAGCTCGCCATCGGCGTGGACGGCATGGGCAACTCGCTGGAGCACGTCGCGAAGATCATGGGTCAGTCGATGGAGTCGCTGATCCACCACTTCAAGCTGGTGACCGAGGGCTTCCGGGTCCCGCCCGGCCAGGTGTACGTCGCCATCGAGGCGCCCCGCGGCGAGCTGGGCGTGCACGCGGTCTCCGACGGCGGCACCCGGCCCTACCGGGTGCACTACCGGGAGCCCAGCTTCGTCAACCTCCAGGCCCTCCCGGCGATGGCCGAGGGTGGTCTGATCGCCGACGTGATCGCCGGCGGCGCCTCGTTGGACCCGGTCATGGGCGGGTGTGACAGGTGAGCGCGAGGAGTGAGCTTGCGAGCCCCGCAGTCGCGAACGGAAGGCGGCTCTGATGACGACGACTTTCACTGACGAGACCCGGGAGCGGGCGCGCGAGATCATCGCCCGTTACCCGTCGGACCGGTCCCGCTCGGCGTTGCTGCCGCTGCTGCACCTGGTGCAGGCCGAAGAGGGGTACGTCTCCCCGGCCGGGGTCGCGTTCTGCGCCGAGGTGCTGGGGCTGAACAAGGCCCAGGTCGGCGCGGTGGCCACCTTCTACACGATGTACAAGCGCAAGCCGACCGGTGACTTCCTGGTCAGCGTCTGCACCAACACGATGTGCAACGTGCTCGGTGGCCAGGAGGTCTACGACACCCTCGCCGAGCACCTGGGCGTCGGGCACGACGAGACCACCGCGGACGGCACGATCACGCTGGAGCACGCCGAGTGCCTGGCGGCGTGCGACTACGGCCCGGTGATGACCGTCAACTACGACTTCTTCGACGGTGTGGACGCCTCCACCGCCGTCGGCGTGGTGGACGAGTTGCGGGCCGGCGGTCGGCCGATGCCGACGCGGGGCGCCCGGCTCTGCACCCTCAAGGAGATGGCGGTGCAGCTCGCCGGTTTCGCCGACGAGCGCGACGGTGCGGTCGCCGACGGCGGGCCGGGCGAGCCCACCCTGCGCGGCCTGCGGCTGGCCCAGCAGCACGGCGTCTCGGTGCCGGGCTTCGACCCGAACACCCCGATCCGCAGCAAGGCCGAGGCCGACAAGGCCGCCGCTGAGGCGAAGGCGAAGGCGGAGGCCGCCAAGCCGGCACCCGTCGAGGCCAGCGCGGCGCCGGTCAAGGGCGGCGACGGGGCGTCCGCCCCGACCGGGGCGGTAGTGGCCACCGAGCCGGCGAAGTCGGCAGACGCCACCGAGCCGGCTGCGGCTACGGAGCCGGCGAAGTCCGCAGACGCGACCGAGCCGGCGGCGACGTCGGCAGCGGCCAGCGGCAGCACCACGCGTGACGTCAAGGCACCGGACGACACGTCGCCGCAGGTGCGTACCGCCGAGACCCGGCAGCCGGACGCGAACACGGCGGTGCCGGACGCCCCCGGCACGAAGGTCCCGACGGACGGCACCGGCACCGCGCCCGAGGCTGGCGACGCGCGGTCGGCCGAGGCCGCCGGCGTGGCGGCCAACGCGCCGGCCAGCGACGGCAAGCCCGCCGGCGACGAGGCCGGGGCGCAGGAGCGCAACCTCACCGAAGCGAAGGCTGGGACGGACGCCGACGGCGCGACCTCCTCCGACGCGAACGAAACGGGGGCCCAGAAGTGACCACTCCCCGCCCGGAGACGCTGGCCAAGCTGACGCCGGTGCTGACCAAGCGCTGGCTGTCGCCGGACGCCTGGCGCATCGGCACGTACGAGCAGTTGGACGGCTACGCCGCGCTGCGCAAGGCGCTCAAGGCCCACCCGGACGACCTGATCCAGCTGATCAAGGACTCCGGGCTGCGGGGCCGGGGCGGCGCCGGCTTCCCGACCGGCCTGAAGTGGGGCTTCATCCCGCAGGGCGACGGCAAGCCGCACTACCTGGTGGTCAACGCCGACGAGGGCGAGCCGGGCACCTGCAAGGACCTGCCGCTGATGACCCACGACCCGCACGCGCTGGTCGAGGGCGTCATCATCGCCTCGTACGCGATCCGGGCCGCCCGCGCCTACATCTACATCCGGGGCGAGGCGGTGCATGCCGCGCGCCGGCTGCGCAACGCGGTCCAGGAGGCGTACGACAAGGGTTACCTGGGCCGGAACATCCTGCGCAGTGGCTACGACCTGGAGCTGGTGGTGCACTCCGGCGCCGGGGCGTACATCTGCGGCGAGGAGACGGCGCTGCTGGACTCGCTGGAGGGTTTCCGGGGTCAGCCCCGGCTGCGCCCGCCGTTCCCGGCCACCCACGGCCTGTACGCGAGCCCGACGGTGGTGAACAACGTCGGCACCATCGCCAGCGTGCCGCCGATCGTGCTCGGTGGGGCCGACTGGTGGAAGAGCATGGGCACCGAGAAGTCGTCCGGGCCGATGATCTACTCGCTCTCCGGCCGGGTCGCCAACCCGGGCCAGTACGAGTGCTCGATGGGTGTCACGCTGCGCGAGCTGCTCGAGTTGGCCGGTGGCATGCAGCCCGGCCACAACCTGCGGTTCTGGACCCCGGGCGGCTCGTCGACCCCGCTGCTGGCCGCCGAGCACCTGGACGTGCCACTGGACTTCGAGGGGGTGGCGGCGGCCGGCTCGATCCTCGGCACCACGGCCACCCAGATCTTCTCCGACCAGGACTGCCCGGTCTACGCGACGTACCGGTGGCTGGAGTTCTACCACCACGAGTCGTGCGGCAAGTGCACCCCGTGCCGGGAGGGCAACTACTGGATGGTCCGGGTCTACCGGCGGATCCTCGCCGGTCAGGGCACCCACGAAGACCTGGACACCCTGCTGGACACCTGCGACAACATCCTCGGCCGCTCGTTCTGCGGTCTGGGTGACGGCGCGACCAGCTCGGTGACCTCCTCGCTGCAGTACTTCAAGCAGGACTACCTCGACTACATCGAGGGTCGGACCGCACCCAAGCTGTCGGAGAAGACCCTGGTAGGGGCGCACTGATGACCGACGTAGCCAAGCAGACCGAAACCGTCACCCTCACCATCGACGGCGTCGAGGTCACCGCCCCCAAGGGGACGCTGCTGATCCGGGTCGCCGAGCAGATGGGCACCGAGATCCCCCGGTTCTGCGACCACCCGCTGCTGGCCCCGGCCGGTGCGTGCCGGCAGTGTCTGGTCGAGGTGGAGGGCCAGCGCAAGCCGGTCGCCTCCTGCACCCAGACCGTCGCCGACGGCATGGTCGTGCGGACCCAGATCACCTCCCCGGTCGCCAAGAAGGCGCAGGAGGGGGTGATGGAGCTGCTGCTGCTCAACCACCCGCTGGACTGCCCGATGTGTGACAAGGGCGGCGAGTGCCCGCTCCAGAACCAGGCGATGTCCACCGGCCGCACCGACTCGCGCTTCCACGAGCACAAGCGGGAGTACGAGAAGCCGATGGCGATCAGCAGCCAGGTGCTGCTGGACCGCGAGCGGTGCGTGCTCTGCCAGCGGTGCACCCGGTTCTCCGAGGAGATCGCCGGCGACAAGTTCATCGACCTGATGGGCCGGTCGTCCGCCGAAGAGATCAACATCTACCGGGACGACGCGTACGGCGAAGAGGGCGACGCCGGGGACGTCCCGTTCAACTCCTACTTCTCCGGCAACACGGTGCAGATCTGCCCGGTCGGTGCGCTGACCGGTGCCCAGTACCGTTTCCGCGCCCGCCCGTTCGACCTGGTCTCCAGCCCGAGTGTCTGCGAGCACTGCTCGGCCGGCTGCGGGCAGCGCACCGACTGGCGGCGGGGCAAGGTGCTGCGCCGGCTAGCCGGTGACGAGCCGGCGGTGAACGAGGAGTGGAACTGCGACAAGGGCCGCTGGGGCTTCCAGTACACCCGGGCCGCCGACCGGCTGACCACTCCGCTGGTCCGCGACGAGCGCACCGGTGAGCTGCGGGAGGCGTCCTGGAGTGAGGCGCTCACCGTCGCCGCCGAAGGGCTGCACATCGCCCGGGAGAGCGGGCAGGGCACCGCGGTGCTCACCGGCGGCCGGCTGACCGTCGAGGACGCGTACGCGTACGCCAAGTTCGCCCGGGTCGCGCTGAACACCAACGACATCGACTTCCGGGCCCGCCCGGTCTCCCGCGAGGAGGCCGACTTCCTGGCCAGCTCGGTCGCCGGGGTCACCGACGTCACCTACACCGACGTGGAGAACGCGCCGGCGGTGGTGCTGGTGGGCCTGGAGCCCGAGGAGGAGTGCCCGATCCTCTTCCTGCGCCTGCGCAAGGCGTACCTGAAGAAGACCCTGACCGTGTACGCGCTGGCGCCCTTCGCCACCCGCGGCCTGGAGAAGCTCGGTGCCAAGCTGGCCCGGGTGGTGCCGGGCGAGGAGGCCAGCGTGCTCGCCGAGCACGCCACGGTCAGCGAGGCGCTGAGCGCGCCGGGCGCGATCCTGATCGTCGGCGAGCGGCTGGCCAGCGTGCCGGGTGGGCTGTCCGCCGCGGCCGACGTGGCCCGTCGTACCGGCGCGAAGCTGGCCTGGGTGCCGCGGCGCGCTGGTGACCGCGGCGCTGTCGACGCGGGTTGCCTGCCCAACCTGCTGCCCGGTGGCCGCCTGGTCACCGAGCCGGCCGCCCGGGCCGAGCTGGGTGAGGCGTGGGACATCCCGGCCGGGGTGATTCCGAGCCAGGCCGGTCGGGACACCGACGGCATCCTGGCCGCGGCCGCCAACGGGCAGCTCGGCGCGCTTGTCGTCGGCGGTGTCGACCCGGCCGACCTGGCCGACCCGCGACTGGCCGAGTCCGCCCTGGACGCGGTGCCGTTCCTGGTCAGCCTCGAGCTGCGGGCCAGCGCGGTGACCCGGCGGGCGAACGTGGTGCTGCCGGTCGCCCCGGTGGCCGAGAAGGCCGGAAGCTTCCTGGACTGGGAGGGCCGGCTGCGCCCGTTCGAGGCGGTGCTGAACACCGCCGCGATGACCGACGGCCGGGTGCTCGACGCGCTGGCCGCGCTGCTCGACGTACGCCTCGGCACGGCCGACGTGCTGAGCGTGCGTCGTGAGCTGGGCACGCTGCCGGCGACGCGGATGTCCCGGCCGGCCGCGCCGTCGGTCGCACCGGGCCGGGTGCCGCAGCCGAACGCCGGGGAGGCCGTGCTGGCCACCTGGCACCAGCTGGTGGACCTCGGCACCCTGACCGAGGGCGACGAGAACCTCGCCGGGACCGCCCGCCCGCCGGTGGTCCGGCTGGGTAAGGGCACCGCCGAGGCGCTCGGTGTGGTCGACGGTGACGCGGTCACGGTCGGCACCGACCGGGGGGCGCTGACCCTGCCGGCGGAACTCACCGAGATGCCGGACGGCGTGGTCTGGCTGCCGACCAACTCACCCGGCTCGACCGTGCGGCGCAGCCTCGGGGCGACGTCCGGCGCGGTCGTCCGGATCTCCGTCCCCGCACCGAGTACGGCCATCCCGGCCGGACGGGTGGCGGCCGACGAGACCGGTCTCCCGGGTCCGCTCCTCAACTCCGGGGGTAACCAGTGAGCCCGATCTACCTGGCCCAGGATCCGACGCTGGCCGACTTCGGCAAGGATCCGTGGTGGCTGGTCCTCGGCAAGATTGTCTTCGCGTTCGCCTTCGGTCTGCTGGCCACCCTGCTCGGCGTCTGGTTCGAGCGGCGCGTGGTCGGTTACATGCAGGTGCGGCCCGGCCCCAACCAGGTCGGCCCGTTCGGCCTGCTGCAGACCCTCGCCGACGGCCTGAAGATGGCCTTCAAGGAGGACATCCTGCCGAAGGCGGCCGACAAGGTCGTCTACTTCTTCGCCCCGACCATCTCGGTGATCTGCGCGGTCACCGCCCTGTCGGTGGTGCCGTTCGGCCCGATGGTGAGCATCTTCGGTCACCACACGCCGTTGCAGGTCACCGATGTGCCGGTGGCGGTGCTGCTGCTGCTCGCCTGCTCCTCGATGGGCGTCTACGGCATCGTGCTGGGCGGCTGGGCCTCGGGCTCGACGTACCCGCTGCTGGGTGGTCTCCGGTCGAGCGCCCAGATGATCTCGTACGAGGTCGCCATGGGGCTCAGCATCGTGGCGGTCTTCATGACCGCCGGCACGATGAGCACCAGCGGGATCGTCGCCGCTCAGGGCGACGGCACCCAGCTGACCGTCTTCGGCCAGACCATCCCGGCCCCGGGCTGGTACGCGATCCTGCTGCTGCCGAGCTTCATCATCTTCTTCATCGCCACCGTGGGTGAGACCAACCGGGCGCCGTTCGACCTGCCCGAGGCCGAGTCCGAGCTGGTCGCCGGCTTCATGACGGAATACAGCTCGTTGAAGTTCGCGCTCTTCATGCTCAGCGAGTACGTCGCGATGGTGACCATGTCCGCTGTCACCACCACGCTGTTCCTGGGCGGTTGGCGGGCACCCTGGCCGATCACCATCTGGGAGGGCGCCAACTCCGGTTGGTGGCCGATGCTCTGGTTCTTCGGCAAGGTGATCGCCCTGGTCTTCGTCTTCGTGTGGCTGCGTGGCACGCTGCCCCGGCTGCGGTACGACCAGTTCATGCGGCTCGGCTGGAAGGTGCTGCTGCCGATCAACCTGGCCTGGATCCTGGTCCTGTCGGGCCTGCGCTCCATCGAGGACTGGGACACCCGCGGCAAGGTGATCGCCGTCGGCATCCCCGCCGGCATTCTGCTGATCGCCACGATCTTCTGGCCCAGCCGGCGCCCGACGCCGAAGCCGACGACGCAGGAACAGGTCGACAACCGGCCGCACGGGAGCTTCCCGCTGCCACCGATGGATCTTCAGGTACCACCGAGCCCGCGCATCACGCGCGTGGTCGCCGAGCGGGAGCCGGCCAACATCGTTGCCGGCTCGGACTCCAGGGAGGTGTGACGTGGGCGCGATCACCGGAACGTTCAAGGGATTCGGTGTCACCTTCTCGCACATGTTCAGGAAGGTCGTCACGACCGACTACCCGTTCAAGCCGCCGGTGTCGGCGCCGCGCTACCACGGGCGGCACATCCTCAACCGGCACCCGGACGGCCTGGAGAAGTGCATCGGCTGCGAGCTGTGCGCCTGGGCCTGCCCGGCGGACGCGATCTACGTCGAGGGTGGCGACAACACCGACGAGGAGCGCTTCTCGCCGGGTGAGCGGTACGCCAGCATCTACCAGATCAACTACGCCCGCTGCATCTTCTGCGGGTTGTGCATCGAGGCCTGCCCGACCCGGTCGCTCACCATGAGCAACGAGTACGAGTTGGCCCGGGACAACCGGCAGGACCTGATCTTCACCAAGGAGCAGTTGCTCGCGCCGTTGCTGGAGGGCATGGAGCAGCCTCCGCACCCGATGCGGCTGGGTGACAGCGAGAAGGACTACTACGTCGGCGCGCTGGACAACCCGGGCACCTCCGCCGGTGCGGAGACGTCCCCGATGGGCCCCGGCCGCTACCAGGTCGAGGAGCACCCCGGCGTGACGTTCCCGGGCGCCGAGCAGGCCGCCCAGCGCGTGGCGGCCGGCAAGGGAGAGGGAGCATGACCACGTCTACGGTGCTCGCCGCGGCGGGTTCGGTCTCCACCGGTGAGGCGGTCACCTTCTGGATCCTCGCCCCGCTCGCGCTGGTCGGCGGGATCGGGATGGTGGCCGCGCGCAACGCCGTGCACTCGGCGCTGTGGCTGGTGCTGACAATGCTCTGCCTGGGCGTGTTCTACGTGCTCCAGGCCGGCCCGTTCATCGGCATGGTGCAGATCATCGTCTACACCGGCGCGATCATGATGCTGTTCCTCTTCGTGCTGATGCTGGTCGGCAGGGACTCCACGGACTCGCTGATCGAGACGCTGCGCGGTCAGCGCGTTGCCGCGATCGTGCTCGGCCTGGGCTTCGCCGGTCTGGTCGGCACCGGCCTCTACCAGGCGCTGGACCGGACCAACACGGCTGGTCTGGACCAGGTCAACGCCGAGGGCAACGTGCAGGGCATTGCCCGGCTGCTGTTCACCAAGTACGTCTTCGCGTTCGAGCTGACCTCGGCGCTGCTGATCACCGCGGCGGTCGGTGCCATGGTGCTGGCCCACGTCGAGCGGCGGAAGCAGGACAAGGTCGACCAGGTGTCCACCATGAAGGCACGCTTCGCCCCGGGCAACTACCCCGGCCCGAAGCCGGGCCCCGGCGTCTTCGCGACCTCCTCTTCGGTGGCCACCCCGGCCCGGCTGCCCGACGGCCGCCTGACCGACCGCAGCACCCCGGCGATCCTTCCGCAGCGCGAGCTGACCGCCGAGGAGACCTCGCTGAAGGGGACGGACAAGTAATGGGAACGTTCTTCTCGGTCGAGCCGACCTACTACCTCGTGCTCGCCGCGGTGCTGTTCACCATCGGCGCGGCCGGGGTGCTGATCCGGCGCAACGCGATCGTGCTGTTCATGTGCGTGGAGCTGATGCTCAACGCGGCCAACCTGACGCTGGTCACCTTCAGCCGGATCAACGGTGACCTCAACGGCCAGATCATGGCGTTCTTCGTGATGGTGGTGGCGGCGGCCGAGGTCGTGGTCGGGCTCGCGATCATCATGTCCATCTTCCGGACGCGACGCTCGGCGAGTGTCGACGACGCCAACCTGCTCAAGTACTAGAGGGGTCCACCGGTGGAAGAGACTGTGGAATACGCCCAGGCCACGGGGCTGCTTGGGGGCGTCTGGCTGCTGGTGGCGATCCCGCTGCTCAGCGCGGCCATCCTGCTGCTGCTCGGCCGCCGGGCCGACCGCTGGGGGCACTGGTTGGGCGTCGCCGCCATCGGCGCCGCGTTCGTGCTCGGCCTGAGCTTCTTCTTCCAGCTGCGTGGCCTGGAGAACAAGTCCGTCGAGCTGAGCCTCTGGGACTTCATCGCCGTCGGTGATCTGCGCGTCGACTTCGGCCTGCTGTTCGACCCGCTGGCCGCGGTCTTCGTACTGCTGATCACCGGGGTGGGTTTCCTGATCCACCTGTACGCGGTGGAGTACATGTCGCACGACGCGGGCCGTCGTCGGTTCTTCGCGTACTTCAACCTGTTCGTCGCGGCGATGCTGCTGCTGGTGCTCGGCAACAACTACGTGATGCTGTACTTCGGCTGGGAGGGCGTCGGTCTGGCGTCGTACCTGCTGATCTCCTTCTGGACCGAGCGGCCGAGCGCGGCCACCGCCGGCAAGAAGGCGTTCCTGATGAACCGGGTCGGCGACGCCGGCCTGGCCATCGGCATCTTCATCATGTTCGCGACCCTGGGCACCACCCAGTACGACGAGGTGTTCAACGGCGTCGGCTCGCTGACCGGCGCCACGGTGCTGGTCCTCGGCCTGTTGCTGCTGCTCGGCGCGGCCGGCAAGTCCGGTCAGTTCCCGCTCCAGGCGTGGTTGCCGGACGCGATGGAGGGTCCGACCCCCGTGTCGGCGCTCATCCACGCCGCCACCATGGTCACCGCGGGCGTCTACCTGATCGCCCGGTCCAACCCGATCTTCTCGGCCAACTCGACGCTGCAACTCGTGGTGGTCAGCGTCGGCGCGCTCACCCTGCTGATCGGCTGCATCATCGGTGCGGCCAAGGACGACATCAAGCGGGTGCTCGCCTGGTCGACGGTGAGCCAGATCGGCTACATGTTCCTCGGTGTCGGCCTCGGTGGCGCGGCGTACGCGCTGGCCATCGTGCACCTGCTGGCGCACGGCTTCTTCAAGGCCAACATGTTCCTGGGCGCGGGCTCGGTCATGCACGGGATGAAGGACCAGGTCGACATCCGCCGCTTCGGTGGGCTCTCCAAGTACATGAAGATCACCTGGTTGACCTTCATGATGGGTTGGCTGGCCATCATCGGCATGTTCCCCTTCTCCGGCTTCTTCTCCAAGGAGCCGATCATCGTGGCCGCCTTCGAGCGGGAGGACTGGACCGCCTGGCTCTTCGGCGGCGCGGCACTGCTCGGCGCCGGGCTCACCGCGTTCTACATGACGCGGCTGTTCGTCCTCACGTTCCACGGACCGCAGCGGTGGACCGAGGACATCGAGCACCCGCACGAGTCGCCGAAGCTGATGACCATCCCGCTGATCCTGCTCGCGGTGGGGTCGGTCGGCGCGGGCTTCCTGCTCGCCACGTCCGTTCCGGACTGGCTGACGGAGACCGCGGGACTGGGCGGCGAGCACTCCGAGCACGCGGCGGTCCTCTCGCACACCGTGATCACCATCCTGTCGCTGCTGGTGACCGTGCTCGGTGCCGGGCTCGCCTGGTTCCTGTTCCGCGCCGGCACCGCCACCGCGCCGCAACCGGCCGGGGTGCTGGTCACCGCCGCCCGGCGCAACCTCTACACCGACACGGTCAACGAGGCGGTCTTCGAGAAGCCGGGCATCTTCCTCACCCGGGCGCTGGTGTACCTCGACAACCGGGGCATCGACGGTCTCGTCAACGGGCTCGCCGCCGCGGTCGGCGGGGGCTCGGGTCGCCTCCGTCGGATGCAGACCGGCTTTGTCCGCTCGTACGCCACCTCGATCCTGGCCGGTGCGCTGCTGGTGATGGCGGCGTTCCTGGCGGTGCAGGCGGGGTGGTTGGCGTGATCGACCTCTTTCCGGCCGCCCCCGCCGGCGGACCACGCAGTGACGACGGAGGTAAGGCCGCATAATGTCCAACTTCCCGTTCCTCTCGGTGCTCACCGTGGCGCCGCTGGTGGGCGCCCTGGTGGTGGCCTTCCTGCCGCGCCACCGCCCGGAGCTGGCCAAGCAGGTGGCGTTCGCCTGGTCGCTGCTCGTGCTGGTGCTCTCGGTGGTGATGTGGGTCAGCTTCAACGCCGGCGGTGACCGGTTCCAGTTCCGCGAGTCGTACTCCTGGATCCCGAACTGGGGGGTCAGCTTCACCTTCGCCGCCGACGGCATCGCGCTGGTGATGCTGATGCTGATCGCGGTGCTGGTGCCGCTGGTGATCCTGGCGTCCTGGCACGACGCGGAGTCGTCGAAGCGGTCGGTGCCCGTCTACTTCGCGCTGCTGCTGGTCCTCGAGTGCACGATGATCGGCGTCTTCGCAGCCGCCGACGTCTTCCTGTTCTACGTGTTCTTCGAGGTCATGCTGGTGCCGATGTACTTCCTCATCGGCAGTTACGGCGGTCACCAGCGGCAGTACGCGGCGGTGAAGTTCTTCCTCTACTCGCTCGTCGGCGGTCTGTTCATGCTGGCCGCCGTGATCGGCCTGTGGGTGGTCGGCGGGAAGACCTTCGACTGGCAGGCGCTCTCGCAGGTCGACATCAGCACCGGCACCGAGCGGTGGCTGTTCCTCGGCTTCTTCCTCGCGTTCGCCATCAAGGCGCCGTTCTTCCCGTTCCACACCTGGTTGCCCGACGCCGGTGGCGCCGCCCCGGCGGGGGCGGCGGCGCTGCTCGTCGGCGTACTGGACAAGGTCGGCACCTTCGGCATCCTGCGCTACTGCCTGCCGCTGTTCCCGGAGGCGTCGAAGTGGTTCGCGCCGTGGGCGCTGGCCCTGGGCGTGATCGGCATCGTCTACGCCGCGCTGCTGGCGGTCGGCCAGAACGACCTCAAGCGGCTGGTGTCGTACACCTCGATCGCGCACTTCGGCTTCATCGGTGTGGGCATCTTCGCCTTCACCACCCAGGCCGGCACCGGCGCGGTGCTCTACATGCTCAACCACGGGTTGGCCACCGGCCTGCTCTTCCTGGTGGTGGGCATGCTGATCTCCCGGCGCGGTTCGGCGCTGATCAGCGACTTCGGTGGTGCCGGCAAGCTCGTCCCGGTGCTCGCCGGGGTGCTCTTCTTCGCCGGTCTCGCCTCGTTGGCGCTGCCCGGCACGGCCCCGTTCATCTCCGAGTTCCTGGTGCTGATCGGCACGTTCACGGTGAACAAGCCGGTCGCGGTCATCGCCACACTCGGCATCATCCTGGCCGCCGCGTACGTGCTGTGGATGGTGCAGCGCACCACCCAGGGCACCCTCAACCCGGCGCTGACCGAGGTCGACGGCATGCGCCGGGACCTCAACCTGCGCGAGAAGGTCGTGGTCGCCCCGCTGATCGCGCTGATCGTGCTGCTCGGCTTCTTCCCCAAGCCGGTCACTGACGTGATCAACCCCGCCGTTCAGGCGACAATGGACGACATCGGCAGAACCGACCCGGCGCCGTCCGTGGGCGGCACCGTCCAGGAGGCGGCAAAGTGACCGAGTTGAAGCTGCCGTCGATCGACTACGCGGCGATCTCTCCGATCCTGATCATGCTGGGCACCGCGTTGCTCGGCGTGCTGGTCGAGGCCCTGGTGCCTCGACGCTGGCGGCACGTGGTGCAGTTGACGCTGGCGCTGCTCGCCGTGCTCGCGGCGCTGACCATGGTGGTCCTCAGCGCCGACGAGCGGATCATCACAGCGGGTCAGGCGCTCGCGATCGACGGGCCGACGCTCTTCCTCCAGGGCGCGATCCTGGTGCTGGCCGCCATGGCGCTGCTGCTGATCGGCGACCGCTCGGTCGAGCGGGGCGGGGCGTTCGTCGCCCAGGCCGCGGTGACCGCGGAGTCGGCCGACGACCGGCGGCAGGCCGAGGGTCGCAACGGTCTCACCGAGGTCTACCCGCTGACCACGTTCGCCATCGGCGGCATGCTGATCTTCGTGGCGGCGAACGACCTGCTGACCATGTTCATCGCCCTCGAGGTCTTCTCCCTGCCGCTCTACCTGCTCTGCGCGCTGGCCCGTCGCCGGCGTCTGCTGAGCCAGGAGGCGGCCATGAAGTACTTCCTGCTCGGCGCGTACGCCTCGGCGTTCTTCCTGTTCGGCGTGGCCCTGATCTACGGCTTCACCGCCGGCATCCCGGGCCGGACGGCCGGCGTCGACTTCGCCACCATCCACGCGGCGGTGGGTGAGTCGCCGGCCAGCCCGGTGCTGCTCTTCGCCGGCATGGCGCTGCTCGCCATCGGTCTGCTCTTCAAGGCCGCGGCGGCCCCGTTCCACGTCTGGACCCCGGACGTCTACCAGGGCGCTCCGACCCCGGTCACCGGGTTCATGGCGGCCTGCACCAAGGTCGCCGCGTTCGGTGCCCTGCTGCGCGTCTTCCAGGTCGCGTTCGCCGACGCCAACTGGGACTTCACCCCGGTCCTCGGCGCGGTGGCGGTGCTGACCATGCTGGTGGGCGCGGTGCTCGCGGTCACCCAGACCGACATCAAGCGGCTGCTCGCGTACTCCTCGATCGCCAACGCCGGCTACCTGCTGGTCGGCGTGTTGGCGCCGAGCCGCGACGGGCTGGCCGGCACGATGTTCTACCTGGTCGCGTACGGCTTCTCGGTGCTGGCCGCGTTCGCCGTGGTGACGCTGGTACGCGACGACGACGGCGAGGCCACCCACCTGTCCCGCTGGGCCGGGCTGGGCCGCCGGTCGCCGTTCTTCGCCGCGTTGTTCACGTTCATCCTGCTGGCCTTCGCCGGTATCCCGCTGACCAGCGGCTTCACCAGCAAGTTCGCCATCTTCGGGCCGGCGCTGGAAGGTGGCCAGGCCTGGCTGGTGATCGCCGGTGTGCTGACCAGCATGATCCTCGCGTTCCCGTACCTGCGGGTCGTGGTGATGATGTGGCTCTCCGAGCCGGGCGATTCGACCCCGACCGTCACGGTGCCCGGTGGGCTCACCGCCGCCGCGCTGATGATCGGTGTGTTGGCGACCCTGGTGTTGGGTGTCGCCCCGGCGCCGCTGCTCGATCTGGCCGCCGGAGCCGCCGAATTCGTTAGATGACCGAAGGATCGATCACCGGGGGTCGGCGCGTGTTCACGTGCCGGCCCCCGGTGCGTATCCCCGGGCCGGAGCAGGTCGTACGGGTGTGGCATGGTTGATAGCGTGGTGAATCCGGCGGGCGAGCGTTCAGGTGCCTCCGGCTCCGGCGGTCGGCGGGGTCGGGCGAGCATGAGTCAGTTCGGCGCGCTCGGCCTGAGCCTCGCCGATCCCCGTGTCGAGGCGTCCGTGCTGGGTCTGCTGGACACGGTCGAGGTCGAGTTGCGGGCCAGCGTGGCCAGTGCCGACCCGTTCGTCACCGAAGCCGCCCGGCACCTCGTGGAGGCCGGCGGGAAGCGGTTCCGGCCGTTGCTGGTGGCGCTCGGCGCCCAGTTCGGTGATCCGACCGGCGCGCAGGTGGTCCCGGCCGCCGTGGTGATGGAGCTCACTCACCTCGCCACCCTCTACCACGACGACGTGATGGACGAGGCGGCCGTTCGTCGGGGCGCGCCGAGCGCGAACTCCCGGTGGACCAACTCGGTCGCCATCCTGGTCGGCGACTACCTCTTCGCCCGCGCGGCGGACATCGCCGCCGACCTGGGCCCCGAGGCGGTCCGGTTGCAGGCGCGCACCTTCGCCCGGCTGGTGCACGGTCAGATCGCGGAGACGGTCGGGCCGCGCGCCGACGACGACCCGGTGGCCCACTACCTGCACGTCATCGCCGAGAAGACCGGCTCGTTGATCGCCACGTCCGCCCGGTTCGGCGGCATGTTCGGTGGGGCCGCCCCGGAGCACGTCGAGGCCCTCGCCGGGTACGGCGAGACGATCGGCGTCGCCTTCCAGCTCTCCGACGACCTGCTGGACATCGCCTCCGAGTCGGTGCAGTCGGGCAAGACCCCCGGCACGGACCTGCGCGAGGGTGTTCCGACGCTGCCGGTGCTCTACGCCCGCGAGGCGGACGACTCCGACGCGTCGTCGGTGCGGCTGCGGGAGATCCTGGCGACCGGCCCGTTGACCGACGACGCGCTGCACGCCGAGGCGTTGGGGCTGCTCCGGGAGAGCCCGGCGCTCAAGCGGGCCCGCGAGACCGTCCGCAGCTACGCCGAGGACGCCCGCGCGCAGCTCGCCCCGCTGCCGCACGGCCCGTCCCGCAGCGCGCTGGAGTCGCTCTGCGACTACATCGCCGACCGCACCAGCTGATCCACACCTCGGCCCGCGGCGGCGGCGGCGCGGGTCAACAGTCGGCTGCCGACGAGCATGAGGGCGGCGGCGAGCAGCATCGCGACGGCCGCGACGGTCCACATCGCCGGGTAACCGAGGTGGGCGGCGAGGGGGCCGAGGCTCAGCGGGCCGAGGCAGCCGCCCGCGTACACCCCGGTCTGTGTGATCGAGGTGGCGGCGGCCGGTGACTGCGGGTGGAGTCGGACCACCGCGAAGTTCATCAGGCCGGGCCAGGCCCAGCCCAGGCCGAAGCCGAGCACCACACCGACCACCAACGGCACCGAGCCGGTCAACGCGAGCAGGCCCAGCCCGACCGCGCCGACGAGCAGCATCGCGGCGATGAGGGCGACGTGGCCGGTCTCGCGGCGGTCGGCCAACCAGCCCGCGCCCACCCGGGCCGCCACGCAGACCGCGCTACCCAGGGTCAGGGTGAGACCGGCGAGGCCCGGCGACAGACCTCGGGCCGCCGAGGAGTCCACCAGGAACGTGCCGAGCGCGTTGGCCGCGCCCGACGCCAACGTCGCCGCCGCGCCGATCACCACCAGCGCCGCCGTCGCCCTCCCGGCGCGCGTGGCGCCGGCCCGCTTGGCCAGGCCGGGCAACTGTCGGGGTACGGCGGCCAGCGTCGTCAGCGCGGCCACGGCGGCGGCCACGAACGCCCAGCGCCAGCCGGCGGTGAGCGCGATGGTGGGCACCGCCGCGCCGGCCAGGAGGGTGGAGACCGGGATGGCGGCCTGCTTGACACCGAACGACAGCCCCTGCCGTCGGGCGGGCACGTGCTGGGCCAGCGCCGCGTTGCTGGCCAGTTGGCCGAGCGCGTTCGCGGCGGCGCTGAGCGCCAGCAGACCGACCAGCACCGGGTACGACCTGGCGAAGGCGGCCACGGCCAGCATCGATCCGGCGGCCAGCACGATGCCGCAGCGGGCGACCACCGCCGGTCCGTACCGTTCGACCAGTCGCCCGGAGGGCACCGAGGCCAGCGCGCTGACCCCGAAGTAGACGGAGACGGCCAGGCCCAGGCCGGCCGGTGAGAAGCCGAGGTCCGTGCCCATCTGCACGGCGAGACCGCCGAGCAGGAAGACGGGGAGTACGCAGGCCACCGTGGTGACGACTGCGCCGGCGCTGGCCCGGACCGGACGGGGTTGGGCAACGGCCGGATCAGGGGTTTCGGAGGTGTCGGTCATCGTTCGGCAAACCTACGCGAGCCCCGCTCACCGCACTCCTGGTGACCGGCGGGCAACAACCCGTGGATGGTGATCTGGCATCCTCGACCCGAACAGGCATTTCGCACCGGGCCTGTTTTTCATATGGTGTAAGTCCACGGCGGCGGAGGTGGTTGTGCGCGACCCCTTGGCAGAACCTTCGGACCTGATTCGCAGCGTGTCCCGAGCGCTACGGGTGCTGGAGTCGGTCGGTCGTGCCCCGAAGGGCCTGACCGTCAAGCAGATCGCCAGACGCTGCGAGTTGACCGTGGCCACCACCTACCACCTGGTTCGCACCCTCGCCTACGAGGGCTACGTGATCCGCCGCGAGGACGGCACGTACATCGTCGGGTTGGAGGTGGCCGACCGGTACCGGGAGCTGGTGACGGCGTTCCGGGGCCCGCCGGCGGTCGGTGAGACACTGCGCCGGGCCGCCCTGGACACCGGCTACAGCCACTACCTCGGTCGGTTCGTCGGCGGTCAGGTGGCCCTCACCGCTGTCGCCGAGGGGCACCGCTCGCCCTACCTGGAGGATCTGGTGCCCGGCTTCGACGAGGGCGCGCACGCGACAGCGCTCGGCAAGTCGCTGCTCGCCACCCTCACGACCGACCAGCGCTACCGCTATCTGCGCGAGTACGGCATGCGCCCGTTCACCACCGCCACGCTCACCACCACCGAGAGTTTCGAGGCGGACCTGGCCGCCGGCGACCGGCGCGGCATGCAACTGGAGATGGGGCAGTTCCGCCAGGGGGTGGCCTGCGCCGCGGTGCTCGTCGCACCGGACAAGGACATGGAACGTCGGGTCGTGCTGGCCTGCGCGTTGCCCGCCAGCGAGATGATGACCTCCGCCCGGGTGGTACGCGCCAAGCTGCTCACCGTGGCCCGCAGCGTGGCCGACGGCATCGCCGGCGACAACTGACCGACGAGAGGCCCTCTCCCGGGCTGGGAGAGGGCCTCTCGGGGCGGTCCAACGCGGGACCGCAGGAGCAACGTCAGCGGCGGTTACGCCGTCAGCTGCCCACCGGACCGCCGTCGAGGCGCCAGGTGACCACCACGCCCGGCTTGGCGTAGTCACCGTCCGGCCAGTTCGAGGCCGGGTTCTCCACCGACGCTCCGGTGATCTCGCCCGGGTGCTGCACGGCGACGAAGACCGAACGGTTGTCGCCGGTGATGAACGGGCCGCAGGTCTCCGCGCCGAGCGGCACCGTCAGAAACTGCTTGAGGTGACCCCGCTCCGGGCCCTCCACGGCGGTGGCGAACAGGCCGTCGTTGCTGCCCAGCGCGTTGCCGTCGGTGGAGATCCAGAGGTTGCCGGTGGCGTCGAAGGCGACATTGTCCGGGCAGGAGATCGGGGAGACCTTGGCCTTGTCGTACCCGGCGAAGAAGGTCGACGGGTCGGTCGGGTCGCCGCACACGATCGGCAACGACCAGGCGAAGGTCTCCGAGGTGTTGTCGTTGCGGTCCTCGACCAGCTCCAGGATCTGCCCGTGCTTGTTGGCGTTGCGCGGGTTGGCCTCGTCCGGCTTCGGGTTGCTGCCGACGCCCCGGTTGGTGTTGTTGGTCAGCGCCACGTACACCTTGCCGGTGAGCAGGCTCGGCTCGACGTCCTCGGGGCGGTCCATCTTGGTCGCGCCGACCCTGTCACCGGCGAGCCGGGTGAAGGTGAGCACGTCCGCCGCGGTCATCCCGTCGACGAACGACCGGTTGCCGCTGACCAGCCTGATCCAGCGGCCCCGACCGTTGAACGCGCCGTCGGTGGGGAGCTTGCCCGTACCGTCGATCTCGGCGGCGCTGGTCTGGTCGAGCTTCGCCACGTAGAGCGTGCCGGCCTCCAGCAGGGTCAGGTTGTGCTTGCGGGCCGCCCAGGAGTTGCCCTTCATGAACTTCTTGTCCGAGACGAACTTGTAGAGGTAGTCGAACCGCTCGTCGTCGCCCATGTACGCGACCACGTGACCGTCCTTCGCGACGATCACGTTGGCGCCCTCGTGCTTGAACCGGCCCATCGCGGTGTGCTTGCGCGGGCGGCTCTCCGGGTCGAACGGGTCGATCTCGACGACCCAGCCGAACCGGTGTGCCTCGTTGGGGTGCTTCGCCAGGTCGAAGCGCTCGTCCGCGCGCTCCCACTTGCGGCTGCCGCTGGGGTAGCGGCTGGCGGTGCTGATGCCGTAGCGGTCCAGCTTCGGCTTCAGCTCGGCCGGGACGGCGTCGGCGCCCACGAAGTACTGGTTGAAGTTCTCCTCGCCGGAGAGCACGGTGCCCCACGGGGTCACGCCACCGGCGCAGTTGTTCAGCGTGCCGACGACCGTACGGCCCCTGGGGTCGGCGGCGGTCTTCAGCCAGGCCGAGCCGGCGGCCGGGCCGGTCAGGTCGAACTTGGTGCTCAGGGCGGTGACCCGCCGGTTGTACGGCCGCGGGCCCTTGCCGACCGGCTTCCACTGCCCGGTGCCCGCCACCCGCTCGAGCTCCACCACCGACATGCCGTGCGCGGCCATGGCGGTCTTCAACTGCTCCACGGAGAGCCCGTCCAGGCCGGGGAAGCCCGGGAACATCAGGTCCTCGTTGGTGTACTCGTGGTTGACCACGAGCAGTGCCCGCTTGCCCTGCTTGTCCAGCGGCAGCACGCCCACGAAGTCGTTGTTGTAGCCGAACTGCTTGGACTGTGCCGCGGCGCTCTGGTGGTGCAGGTCGAACTCCGGCGCGCCCGGCAGCACCGGGTCACCCCACTTGATCACCACGGCGTGGTCGTAGCCGTTCGGCACGACCAGGGTGTCCAACTTGTTCGGAGGGATCGGCTTGAAGGTCAGCGCGCCGCTGCCGATCCCGGTGCTGGGACGACCGAACCCGAAGTTCTCCGGAACGTCCGGAGCGGTCGGGGCCGCCATCGCGGGGGCCGCCCCGGCGAGCGCGCCGGCCGCCGTGCCGCCGAAACCGAGCACCAGCGCGCCGACCGCGCCGGCCCGGACCACGCCACGCCGCGACACCTCGGCGTTCACCACGTCACCGAAGTACGCGTTGTCGGAGGTGTTCGGGACCGGGTGGTCACACGCGTTTCCGCACCGGTACAGGCAGGTCATGGCATCACGGGTGCCATGGCGGGTGCCGTTCAACAGGGGGAGCAGCCGGGGGCGGTCGCTCATGGGGGAGGCCTCCAGAGGAGTCGGTGGCACGACAGGCGGCGTACCAGCCGGACGCTAGGAGGACGTGGTGAGCGCCCGTCAGCCGCAATGTGAACCGGGCATGAACACCTCTCCGGGCGGCAACCGTCTGACCTCGGGCTGAACCGTTCGGCGTGACCGCACGTATTCCCGAGCGAACGCACCGCCGGACGCGCGCCGGAAGCGAGGAGACCGCCATCAGCGACCACGACGCCCAACTGCTCCGCGCGCTGCACGACGAGCACGCGGAGGCGCTGTACGCCCATGCCCTGCGGCTGGTCAACGGGGACCGGCAGCGGGCCGAGGACCTGGTGCAGGAGACGCTGCTGCGGGCCTGGCGACATCCGGAGTCACTCGACCCGAGGCGCGGATCGGTGCGGTCCTGGCTGTTCACCACCGCCCGCAACCTGGCCATCGACGCCTGGCGGCGGCGATCCACCCGGGTCGGCGAGGTGTTCACCGACGATCTGCCCGAACCGCCCGAGGTGATTGACGAGGCCGAGCGGGCGGTGGAGGCGTGGACCGTCGCCGAGGCGTTGAACCGGCTCAGCCCGACCCACCGGGAGGTGCTGGTCGAGTGCTTCTACCAGGGGCGGTCGGTGGCCGAGGCGGCGTCCCGCCTGGGCGTACCGCCAGGGACCGTGAAGTCCCGCACCCACTACGCGCTGCGGTCTCTACGGTTGGTCCTGGCCGAGATGGGGGTGACGGGATGACCCGGTGCGAGTTCGCGTACGACGACGGCGCGTACGTGCTGGGTGCCCTGGCCCCCGCCGAACGGGCGGCCTACGAGCGGCACCTCGGCGGCTGCGCCTCGTGTCGGGAGGCGGTCGCCGAGATCGCCGTCCTGCCCGGGTTGCTCGGGCGCCTCGACCCGGCGGGGTTGGAGCAGATCCTGCCGCCGCCGGCACCGCCCCGGGTGCCCGCGCTGCTCGACGAGGCCCGCCAGCTTCGCCGTCGGGAACGCGCCGCGGACCGGCGACGGTACGCGCTGACCACCCTGGCCGCCGCCGGGCTGGCCCTGGTCGTGGGTGTCGGGACGGCGGCGGTGCTGCCCCGATCGGTGACCCCGCCGCCGACGGCGCAGGGCACCCCTGGTCCACAGGTGTCGATGGTGGCCATGCGGCCGGTGGCCACCGCCGGGCCGGTGCACGCCGACATCGGGCTGGTCGGCACCAAGTGGGGCACCCGGGTGACCATGCGGTGCGGGTACGACGCGCGGACGAGTTACGGCAAGGCGTACCCGTTCCGGCTGGTGGCGCGCGGGCCGAACGGCGCCACCGAGCAGATCGGCTCCTGGCTCGCGGCCCCCGGTGACGACCTCAGCTTCACCGGCAACACGAGGTTCACCGACGCCGAGCTGGCCAGCGTGGAGCTCCAGAAAGCCGACGGCACCCCCCTGCTCACCTACGCCGTCCCGTAACCCCTCTCTCACGCGATCTTGCACTTTCTGTCCTTCCACAAGGGGCATGGAGGGGCATATCGGCGACACAAAGTGCAAGATCGCGGGGCGGTCAGGGGGTGGGGACGGGTGTGGGGGGAGGGGTGGGTTGGCGGGGCCGGGTGCGGCGGGAGGTTCGGACGGCGTCGGCGGTGAAGACGATCAGGGCCAGCCAGACCAGCGCGAAGCCCGCCAGCCGGGCCGGGGGCATCGGCTCGTGGAAGATCAGCACCCCGCAGCCGAGCTGAAGGATCGGCGCCAGGTACTGGACCATGCCCAGGCTGCTCAGCGGCAGTCGGTTGGCCGCCCCGGCGAACAGCAGCAGCGGAATCGCCGTGGCCGCGCCGGCCAGCACCAGCAGCGCGGTGTGCCCGGCCGAGACATGCCCGAAGGTCAGGTCGGCCTTCGCCGTCAGCCAGCCCAGGTAGCCCAGCGCTGGCAACGCCAGCACCGCCGACTCGACGAACAGCCCCTCCGCCGCCGGCAGGCCGAGCCGCTTCTTCACCAGGCCGTAGCCGGCGAAGCTGAATGCCAGGGTCAACGCCAGCCAGGGCAACCGGCCGTAGTCCACGGTGAGCACCGCGACCGCCGACGCGCCGATGCCGAGCGCCGCCCACTGCGCCGGGCGTAGCCGCTCCCGCAGCACCGTCACCCCGAGCAGCACCACGACCAGCGGGTTGATGAAGTAGCCGAGCGCAGTCTCCACCACCCGGTCCGAGTTGACCCCGTAGATGTAGGTGCCCCAGTTGACAGCTATCAGCGCGGCGGCGGCGACGATCCCCGCCACCGCCCACCGGCGGCGCAGCAACGCCCGCAGGAAGCCGATGTTGCGCAGCGCGCCCAACAGCAGAGCCACGAAGACCACCGACCAGACGATCCGGTGGGCCAGGATCTCCAGCGGGCCGGCGGGTCGCAGCAGCTTCAGGTAGAGCGGAAAGAAACCCCAGAGCAGGTACGCGCCGAGGCCGTACAGGTATCCCAGGCGGAGTGGCGTCACGCCTACACCGTAAGGGGCGTACTGCTGCTTTGTTCCTTTCCGGTGAGTGGGGTCACCGGGGCTCGCCGGTCGAGCTGCATCCACCGTTGCGGCGCGTCCAGCGGGGTGAAGCCCACCCTCTCGTACACCTGGTGGGCGTCGTTGGTGCAGAGCAGGATCCGGCGTACGCCCAGCTCATCCAGGTGGTCGCGGACCGCGCCGGCCAGCCGTCCGCCCAGCCCGCGACCCCGGGCGGCGCGGTCGACGTACACGTCGCAGAGCCAGGCGAAGGTGGCGCCGTCGGTGACGACCCGGGCCACGGCGACCTGGCGGCCGTCCTCCGGCCGGTAGATGCCGAACGGCAGCGAGCCGGCGAACGCCCGCTCGGTGGTCTCCCGGTCCCGTCCGAGCGCCCAGTACGCGTCGGTGGACAACCACTGGTGCACCAGGTCCAGGTCGATCCGCGCCGGATCGGTGCTGAGCAGGTGGCCGTCGGAATAGGTCAGCGAGAACATGCCGCGAGGCTAACCGCCGAGGTGGGCGGTCAGGCCGCCACATTCCCGAACTCTGGTCATCGGCCCGCCGGGGCCCCGGCCAAGGTCGGAGCCCCGGACGGACCGGGTCGGTGCTGACTGGTCGGCGGTCAGTCCCGGTCGAGGACGGCGCCGAGGATCCAGGTCACGATGCTCACGAAGAGTGCGCCGAGCACTGCCGCCGGCCAGAAACCGTCCACCGAGAACGGCAACCCGGCCTGGTCGGCGATCCAGCTGGTGAGCAGGAAGAGCAACCCGTTCACCACCAGGGCGATGAGACCCAGGGTCAGCAGGTAGAAGCCACAACCGACGGTCTTGATGATCGGTTGGAGAACAGCGTTGACCACACCGAAGATCACCGCCACCAGGAGCAGCGTGGTCACCGTCTCGGTGGCCGAGTTCGAATCCAGGGAGATGCCCGGGATGAGGAGCGTGGCCAGCCAGAAAGCCAGAGCTGTGCTGGCCAGCCGAATCAGCAGACCTTTCAGAAAACCCATGGCGGGGATCGTGCCACGGACACCGCGGCGACGTAACCCGCCGGCTGGCGGGTCCGGTGGAATCAGCCGCGCGTCGGCGGGCCGGTCAGTTCAGCCGCGCGTCGGCGGGCCGATCAGTTGCGCCTCGATCGGGGTGGGGGAGAGCAGTGCCCAGCGCAGCGCCCGACGGTTGACCACCGCCACCATGTCCTCCCGGATCCGGGTCAGCCACTCGGCCGAACCGCCCAGCCCGAGCGCGGCTCCGGCCAGGGTGGCCTCCGTGGAGGTCAGCGGCTGGAGCAACGCCAGGTCGGCGCGGCTCAACGCGTCCACATCGGCCGGGGTCAGCTCGTCGCGTACCACCAGGGTGGCCCGCCACGGCGGACCCGGCACGGCCTCGGCCGCCACCGGTCCGGCGTCGACGATCAGCAGCAACGGCCGCAGCGCGGTGCCCACCCCGTCGGCGACCGCCCGACCGGGAGGGAGCAACGGGATCGTGCCGCCCGGTGCGCCAACCCCACGGACGAACGGCTCCCAGGCCCGTGGCCGGGCGGTCTGCACCACCACCAGGGCGCCGAGCGCCAGGGCGCGCAGCGCCACCAGCTGGGCTGCCCGTACCCCGCCGACCAGCAGTACGCGGGTGCCCTCCGGCCGGAACAGTCGCACGGTGACGGCCCGGCCGTGCCGGTTGGTGCCGACCATCATTCCCGCGTCGCCCAGGGACAGCTCCCAGTCGTTTACGGTCGGGTCGGGCACCGGTGGGCTGGGCTGCGCTCCGGGTGCCGCCAGCGCCAAAGGCAGCGTGGCGGCCAGCCCGCCCAGGTGCGCGCCGTCGAGTCGCCGCAGCTTTCCGCCCAGGTCGGTCACCAGGCGGACCAGCGCCTCGCCGGCCGCCGCCAACTCGGTCGCCGTCCCGGCGGCCAGGCGTACGGTCAGCTCGGTCGGCACTCCGCCAGCCGACGACGACGAGATCGTCGGCGACGGACCCGAGCAGATCGACACGGTCGTGGCCGTCGCCGGCAGCGCCAGCAGGCGGGGCACCAGCCGGCGTCCAGCCGCAGCGCCCGCGTCGGGCCGGTGGAGCAGACGGAAGGTGGCCTGGACGAGACTGCCGGAGCGGATCGCCGGCCACAACTCCCGGACCGGTTCGCCGTCGTGGTGGGCCAGCTCGCCGAGTACGCGTAGCGCCGCCGGCACCCCGAGAGGTCGCGCGGCCAACGGTCCGAGCCGGCGGACGATCCGGCGGACCGTGCCGGCGAGTACCCGGCGCAGGTCCTCCTCCGACCAACCGTTCACCCGCAGCACCCGGACCGCCACCACCGCCCGCTCACGCCCGGCGAGCCGCCCGTCGGTGAGCTGCCGGTACGACGTGCCGACCGTGCCACCGGCACTCGGCACCGGTGCCGGCGCGCCGGCGAGCAGCAGTTGGACCAGCAGCGGGGGCTGGTCCGGCCCGGTCGGGGGGAGCAACGTGGCCGGGGCGGGGATCGCCTGGGACACGTCGCCCAGCAGGTCGCCGGGGTCGCCGAGCTCCAGGAGCGCGACCATGCCGGTGCTGTCCTCCAGGACGGCCGCCGGTCCGCCGGTCAACTCGGTCGAGCGGATCACGGTGCCCGGGGCGACCAGGTCGAGCAGTGCGGCCGCGTCGGCCGGCCCGGTCAACGCCCGCCGGTGGGTGAGGTGCCCGACGGCGGTGCCCAGCCACTCGAACAGCCACCGGCCCCGCACCGGCACCCAGGCGGCGGCCACCAGCAGCGCGGCCACCAGTAGGGCTGCCGCGACGATCGGCGCGGGTCGACCGAGGGTGACGAGCACCAGGGCCGCCGCGACCTGTGCGGTGACCAGTTGGCCGACTCGCGCTCCGGCAGCCGCGCGACGGCCGAGTGCGACCCAGTGGGCCGCCCGCGATCGGCGACGGGGGGTGCGCTGATCGACCGGCAGCGGGCCGCTGTCGGTGGATCGGCCCGGCCCGCCCACCCGTGGGGAGGGGCCCGCCTCGGACCCGGGAGGGGTCGGCGGGTGCGGCCCTCCGGTGGTGATCGCCGGCACCGTGCCTCCTCGACCAGTGGGGACCGGGGTCGGACGGCCGGCCGCCCTTCGGCGACCCGTCACGCGCCGCGACGTGGCTGCGGCACATCGTAAGCGACCGATGGCCGCCTCGGTTGTCCACAGGGGAAGCCGGTGGGGTAGCAGAACCGCTACGAGGTCGCTACCGTCAGCCACGAAGTCCTTCGCTGACCCGTGTCTCAGTGCTCGAAAGACCGGGCCAAGCGACGACGCGTCGCCCCGGGTGGGCGCGTCGACGGCCAGGTGCGATCCGAGAGACGAGGTGACGTCCGGATGTCCCAAACCAAGGCAGAAGCAGCGGTCATGCAGCAGACTGCCGCGAAGTTCGAGCAGGTGGACCAGTCGTTGCAGTCCATGCTGACCGGCCTGCTGGCCGAGCTGGAGGTGTTGCAGCAGGCTTGGCGCGGCGCTGGTGGCCGGTCGTTCGAGCAGGTCAAGCAGCAGTGGTCACAGGACCAGGCGGCGCTGCACCGCGCGCTGCGCGAGACCGCCGGTGCGATCCGCACCGCCGGTCGGCAGTACCACGCGTCCGACGACGAGGTGGCCAGCCGGGTGGCCGGCACCAACCGCGGCGGCATCCAACTGCCGCTCTGATCCCGTTGGGGAGGGAATCCGATGGACCATGGTGTGCTGGTCGTCAACTTCGCCGCGCTGCAACAGGCCGGCGCTGACATCCAGAAGGCGTTGAACACCCTCGACGCGCAGCTCGGGCAACTCGAACGCGACGCCGCCCCGCTGGTGGCGAGCTGGACGGGCGACGCGCAGCAGGCCTACGAGCAGCGGCAGGCGCGGTGGCGTTCGGCCTCGCAGGACCTGCAGGGGATGCTGCGTGACATCAGGTTGGCGGTGAACGACTCCGCCACCGACTACTTGGACACCGAAAAGAAGAACACCGGGCTGTTCCAGTGAGCGATGTGGGCTGGGAGCGCTGACCATGTCCGGGCCAGCGCCCCGCCCGCAGCCGGTCGGCGACGACGGTTGTGTGCGGGCGGACCCAGGCCCTGTGCGGGCGGACCCAGGCCCTGTGCGGGCGGCCTCGGGCCCTGTGCGGGCGGGCTCAGGCCGTGTGCGGGCGGCCTCAGGCCGGGCCGGCCGCTCGCCAGCGTCGACGGGCGCCCCGGGGTGCCACCAGGGCGAGCAGCGCCACGGTGACCGCCGTGATGCCGGCCACCGCCCCGACCAGCAGGGCTCGGTCCCGCGCGGCGAGCCGGCGGGCCTGGTGGGCGAGCTGCGCCGGGTCGGCCCGGTCGTCGGCGAGCGCGGCGACCGGCGGCGCGCCGGCCGCACGGCCGCCGCTGGTCTCGGTGACCGCCCGGTACGGATTCAACACCCCGGCGCCGTACCCACCGCCCCGGCCCGCGCCCGGAGCTGGATCGGCGGTGGCGATGATCCGCTCGGCCACCTGGGCGGCGGTCAGCTCCGGCCGATACTCCCGCAGCAACGCGGCGGTGGCGGCCACGAAGGGCGCCGCGTAACTGGTCCCCTCGACCCGATGGTGGCCGGCGCCGGGTGCGGCGGTCAGCACCTCGCTGCCCGGAGCGACGAGGTCGACGTACGAGCCGGTCTGCGAGAACGACGCCCGCCCGCCGTCCGCCCCGATCGCGCCGACGCCGAGCACCCCGTCATAGCCGGCCGGGAACGGTCGGGGGTCCCCACCGTCGTGCAGGTTGCCGGCGGCGGCCACCAGCACCACGTCCCGCTCGACCGCGTACCGCACCGCCGCTCGGACCTCCGGGTCGTCCGCGTACAGCACGACAGAGAGGTTCACCACGTCGGCGTCCTGGTCGACGGCCCACCGGATGGCCCTGGCGAACTCGTCGGCGCTGACCGTACGCCCCGACTCCCGGCCCTGCACGACCTGCTGTTCGCTCACCCGCACCGGCAGGATGCGGGCACCCGGCGCCAGGCCCCGGAAGGCGACGTCGGGGCGGGGTGCGGCGGCGATGATGCTCGCCACACCGGTGCCGTGGCCGGCGCAGTCCCGGCCGCCGTCCCCGCCGGGGTCGAGCAGGTCGGTGCCGGCCAGCACCCGCCCGGCCAGTTGCGGGTGTGCCCGGTCCACCCCGGAGTCGACCACCGCGACCGTCACCCCGTCGCCGGTGGCCAGCGGCGCGAGCCGTGCCGGGTCGTACCGCTGCTGTGGCCAGGGCCTGGCGGCGACCGGCCGGACGGGGGCGAGTGGCGTCGCGCAGGCCGGTGCCGACCCTCCGAGCCCGGCGGTGGCGGCGACGGTCGGAAGGGCCGGTACGGTCAACAGGCTGGCGGCCAGACCTGCGAGGATCGGGCGCGTGATCGATCCGGACATCGACACCCTCCGTATCGTGGCGGCTCCGAAACGGGATGTTATCGCCTCGTCCGGGCCCGGGCGGACCGCCGCCGGCCAGCCATTGTGATCTTGGTACCACCTTGTAGGTTGTACGCGATACCTGTGGCCTGTTCTCGGAAGGGGAGGTGGCCGTGACCGCATGGGAACCGGCCACGGAGGCCGAGGTGGCGATGCGCGACGCGCTGCGCGCGAACGACCAGGAGCTCTACTTCCGGCTCCTGTCCCGCACCGATGTGCTGCTGCCGGTCTCCGCGCCGACGCAGCCCGGCCAGCCACCTGCGGGATGGGGCACCTGGACCACCGGTGGCCGGACCCACGTCCTGGCCTTCACCTCCGCCGCCGCACTGCGGGCCTGCCTCGGCGACCATGCCGGCAGCAATCGACGCATCCCCTTCGCCGACCTCGCGGCCAGCTGGCCGAACCACGAGTGGTGGCTCGCCGTCAATCCGGGTCTGCCGGTCGAGGGTTACCTGCCGGCCTGGTTCGTGTCGCAACTGTCCCGAGGTGACGTGCGGCTGCCCGGCCGTGCCATGGGTGCCCGCGCCCGCCTGGAGCGGGCCGAGACGTTGGCCCGCACCCGGCCCGGCGTGCCACCGCGGGACGCCGCCCCAGCCGCCGGATCGCCTCCGCTGACGGGGGCGGCCCCGTCAGCGCCCGAGACGGCTCCGCTCGCACCTCATAGGCCGGCGCGGAGCCCGGGCCCTCGGGTGGGTGCCCCACCCGTGCCGGGTCCCGCGCCCCGGCCACCCGCCTCGGCTGAGCCGCCGCGCCGACCCGGCGCGGAGGACCTGCCCGCCGCCGGTCAGCGGCACCCGACCGAACCGCCGCGGCCCACCCCAGGCGTCGGAGCGCTGCCCCGCAGCGCCCGGCCGTCCCGGTTCACCCCGTTGGCGACCGCCGGCCCCACCGCCGACCAGGCTGGGCCGGGCGTGGGCTGGCCGGCAGCGACCCGGCCGGGCGACATCGACGGCCCCGCCCCGGGTAACGGCAACGGCGCCCCTCAGGCCGCGCCTCGGCGCTCCTTCTTCGACCCCGCTCCGGCCCGCGACCCGGCCCCGAGCGGCGGCCGTCCCGGTGACCGGGCGGCCCCGCCGACCCGGTTCGGTCGAGGCAGCCAGCCCTTCCCTCGCCGTCGCCCCGCCGATGCGCCCGCCGGCGAGACCGCGACGCGGGCCTTTCCGATGGCGGCGGACCCGGCCGCCACCCAGCCGGTACGACGGCCGGAGGGCGGTCTCGGCGCGTCCCGCGGCATGGACGCACCGCCGTCCGGCGAGGAGATCACCCAGCCGCTGCCGCCGCGCCGGCACAACCCGCTGGCTGAGGAGCCCACCCGCGCGTTCCGGGTGACCGGTGAGCCTCGCCCGACCGGTGCGCCCGGCCGGCCGGCGGCGGAGGAGACGCAAGCGATTCCCCAGGATCGACCGGGTCGGTTCGAGCCGGCGGAAAAGACACAGGCGATACCCCAGGACCGACCGGGCCGGTTCGAGCCGGCGGAGGATCTGCCGGTGTCCGCCGCGGAACCGGTCTCCGGGCCGCCGGCGCCACGCCGGGGCTTCACGCCCATCGTCATCGAGGGCACCATCATCGAGTCCCGCGACCTCACCGACCCGGTCGAGAGCAGCGCGCCGGTCGACGCGCCCCGGCGGCCCAGCCCTACCCAGGCCGCCCCGCCACCGTTCGGCCCGACGCCTCCCGGTCCGGGCCTGTTCGGCTCGACGCCCCCCGGTCCGGGCCTGTTCGGTCCGTCGTCGCCCAGCCCCACCGAGACCGCCCCGCCACCACCGTTCAGCCCGGCACCCTCCGATCCGGGGCTGTTCACGGCGTCCCCCGGCTCCGCTGAGGCCGCCGCGCCGCCGTTCGACCCGTCGTCCCCCAGCCCCGACCCTTTCGCACCCCCGTCCTTCAGCCCCGATCAGCCCGCCCCGGACCCGTCCGCCCCGCAGCCCGTGACTCCGGCGGAGTCCGGCGCTGTCGGCGGTGACCTGGGCGGTCCGGGGGCCGACGCCCCGCTCGGCGACGATCGCTCCGACAGCGGGGGCTTGTTGGGAAGCCCGACCGGCGGCGAGAGCATGACGGCGGACGGCAGCCCCCTGCCGCCTGCCGACGAGCCGCCACCGGTCGAGTTCGAGCCGGCGAACACGGTCGAGGAGGACCTGCTCAGCGCCGCCGGCTCGGGCAGCACCGACACCTTCCTGTCCACCTTGCTGCTGGCTCGGGTGCTGCTGCCGGCGGCACCGGACTCGGTGCGGGGAAGCCGCCCCGGGGACCCCGGCTTCGTCTGGCGTACCGCGCAGCTCGACGGCGAGACGTACGTGGTGGTCTACACGTCGTCGGAGCGCCTCGCCGACCATGTCGAGGGGGACGTCGACACGGTCCGGGTGAAGTTCGCCCAACTGATCCGGCGCTGGCCCGACGAGGACTGGTCGTTCGCCGTCAACCCGGGCACTCCGGTGGGTGCCAAGTTGCCCGGTGAGCAGATCGTCGCGTTGGCCAACTGGGCCGCCGAGGTGGGGCTCGGGGACGACCTGGAAGTGGACCAGGTGGAAGCGCCGGCCGTGGCCGAGCCCGCCGCCCGTCCCCGGTACGCTCCCGCGGCGGTCGACCCGACCCGACCGACGGTCATGCAGAAGGCGGTCGCCCCCAGCCAGCTCGCGTACTACCTGGATCGTGGGTACGACCGGGTGTCCGGCTTCGTGCACCGGGCCGGCGAGCTGTCCCACCTGACCACACCGGCTCAGCTCCACGAGGCGCTGGGCCTGAGCTACCCCGGCTCGCCGTTCGCCCAGGACGCCGAGGAGATCTACGTGCTGCGCTGGCCGGCGCACCGGCCGAGCCTCTACCGCATCCCGTACGGCGGTCAGAACGAGCCGGCGATGCGGGCCATGGAGGGCTGGGTCATCGAACGCCCGCCGTTCCGGGGCAACGGCTTCGCCCCGGGTGAGAGCAGCGACGTGGTGGCGGAGTTCAAGGTGGACAGCGCACGTCTTCCGCACGGTGCCCAACTCTGGCGCATCGGCGCGGACGGCAGCGAGCGGGTGGTCGCCGAACTGGACACCGACTCGGTCACCTGGCGACGGGTCGGGGAGGCGTGATGCGCGACGGCTACGTGGCCCGTTGGCAGGGCCGGGAATACCAGGCCAGCCCGGACGGTGACGACATCCGCCTCTACCAGCCCGAGCCGGGCGAGGGCTTCGAGGAGGTCCGCGCGGGCCGCTACGTCCGGGTGCTGCCGGCGAGCGAGATCGAGGATCTGGCGTACGTGCGGACCACCTGCACCTGGCAGGGGCAGCCGTTCATCGTGCTCGGCGAGCACGACGCCTGGCTGCGGGTGGAGTACACGGGTGGTCGCTGGCCGGTGGCCGAGGCGATGCGCCTGGAGGTCTTCGACTTCGGCGTCTACCAGGGTTGGGCACCGGCCGCCGAGGTCACCGACCTGCGCGAGCAGCGGGTCTGACCGGTCAGGTCTTGGCCCATCGCAGGATTTCGCCGAGCACCAGCTCCGGCGCCTCCAGGTGCGGGAAGTGCCCCACCCCGTCGAGCAACCGCCACTCGTACGGGGCGACGACGTACCGACCGGAGCCCAGCGCGGTGCGGGGCAGGGAGGCGGCGTCCAGGGCGCCGTGCAGTTGCAGGGTCGGGGTGGACAGCGGCTTCTGCATCAGGCGGACGAACCGGTAGCCGTGCAGGCGCAGCAGCGAGCGGAACGCCCATCGGTAACCCTCCAGCGCGCAGAACGCGGCCTGCGGGATGCACATCGCCTCCTGGCACCGCTGGGCGTACGCCTCGAAGTCCGGCCCGGCCACCCACTGTGGGCCGCCCCAGCGGCGCATGATCTCGCCGACGGCTGCGGCGCCGTCACGGGTCAGGACGTGCTCGTAGCGAGGTAGCTGGAACTTCAACGCCGGGGTGGACGCGGTGAACTGCCCGCGCGGATCGGCGAAGATGGCGGCCCGCAGTCGCAGCGGGTGCGGTGCCCCCAGCACGACGAGCCGGCGGACCAGGGACGGGTGGAACGAGGCCACCGTCCAGGCCACCATGCCACCGAGGCCGCTGCCGACGACCGTCGCGGATCGTTCACCGAGCGCGCGGATCAGTCCGGCGATGTCGGCGGCGAGGGTGTAGCCGTCGTACCCCCGGGGTGGTTTGTCGCTCGCCCCGTAGCCGCGCAGGTCGACGGCGACCGCTCGGAAGCCGGCGTCGGCGATCGCCGGCAGCATCTGGTGCCAGGCCCACCAGTGCTCCGGGAAGCCGTGCAGGAAGAGCACCATCGGCCCGGTGCCGCCCTCGACCACGTGGAACCGGCTGCCGTTGGCGCCGACGAAACGGTGCGTCCACGGCCCCTCGGTGAGGACACAGGACTCGTCGACGGCCCCGCCGCGCTGGTCGGTCATGGCAGACAGCCTAGGACCCGGTTGCCGCGGGCGACCCTGGTGGTCGCGTTGAACAGGGGAAAGCCCCGGGTTGTCCCGGACCGCGACCGGGGGAGTCGGCTCGACAGACCCGGTCGTGGCCATCCGGACGGGTGTCACAAAGGGCGACGCCCGGGCAGATGACCTGCCCGGGCGTCGCTTGTTGGTGCGGGATCAGTGGTCAGCTGATCCGGATCTTCATGGAGGTGCCGTCCTGCTCCAGAACCTTGATCTTGACACCGGTCGCGGGGAGCTTGACGCCGTGGTTCGGCAGCTCCTCGTAGAAGTACTTCTTGGTGTCGTCGAACAGCGGCTCAGCAGCCTGGCCACGGATGTACTGCGGCTGGCTGTTGAGGTGCAGGGTGAACGAGTCCGCCTTGTTCAGGCTGAACGGGGCGTCGTACACCTGGATGCGGGCCCGCCACGGAGCCCCCGTCAGGTTGTAGATCGGGCGCGGGTGCGCGTCGATGTAGAGGTTGCGACCCTCACCGGGGTGACCACCCGGGTTGGACGCCGACGCCGGAGCGGTGTTGTTGTCGGAGAACCGGGTGTTCCAGTACGAGATGAGCAGGCCCTCCTGGTACGCGTAGTGGTCCACCCAGTCCGGGCGGGTGTTCGCGTAGCCGAAGAAGTACGGGCCCGTCTTCAGGTACTTGTCGTACGAGACGTACGACCGGTTGCCGGCGATGTAGAAGTTGTCGAACAGCCGGGTGTAGGTCGCCCCGACCACCTCGAACTTGGAGAGCGTCCAACCGGCGTCGGTCTCGGCGCCGTCGCTGAACACGGTCTGGCCGTCGGCGGTCACGGTGATCGCGTCACCGAAGAAGCCGCCCTCGGAGACCCCACCGTCGGTGACGTAGTGCAGGCGGACCTGCGCCACCTTGCCGGCGACCGAGGTGAGCGGGATGTTGATGTCGGCCCACGCGCCGTTGCTGCTGCCGTCGAGAGCCGGGCGGCCGGCGCCGTCGACGCCGATCGGCTGGCCGTTGACAGTTCCGTCCAGGTCGGCCCAGGTCTGACCGCCGTCCGTCGACGCCTCGAAGTAGAGGTAGTCGTAGGTTTCCTCGATGCTGTACTTGCCCTTGAGCGACAGCGCCGCCGTGGACTTGCCGGTCAGGTCGAACGTCCTCGTCATCTTGCTGTCGAGGTCGTCCTCGTTGCCGGAGAAGTACTGCTTCGAGCCTTCGAACGGTGCGCCGTAGTTGAACGTGTACTCCCGCTGCGGCAGCACCACCACGGCGGCCTGTGCCTTCTCGGAGTTGTACTCCTGCGGGCCGAGCTCCAGCGAGCGCTTCTGCCCCGCCACGACCACCTCGTAGTCGAGCCAGCCGAGCTGGAGCTTGTTCCACGCACCGAGGTCGCCGCCCCGGTCGCCGATGCCGACGTCGTTCTTGGCGCCGAGCCGGCTCTGGGCCATCAGGGTCCAGTGCTCGTTGTTGTTGTCGGCGGGGCCGTAGTCGTCCGGCAGGCCCAGGTCGTGGCCGTACTCGTGGTAGAAGACGCTACGACCGCCGTTTTCCGGCTGGATCGTGTAGTCGCGGATCCAGACGCCGGTGTTCCCGATCTGGGTGCCGCCGATCGGGAAGTTCGGCGGGCCCACGGGCGAGCTGTTGAACGCCGACCAACGGTGGCTCCAGATGGCGTCCTCACCCTGCTGCGGGTCACCGTCGGCCTGGTCGCCGCCGGAGTGGACGATCTGGAAGTGGTCGATGTAGCCGTCCGACTCGTTGAAGTCGCCGTCACCGTCGTAGTCGAAGCGGTCCCACTGGTCGAAGGACTTCATCTCGGTGGCGATCTGCGCGTCCGTACGGCCCTTGGCCTTCTGGTCGGCGACCCACTGGTTGGCGGCGTCGGCGATCAGGTTCCAGGTGTTCGGGCAGACGTTGTCGGCGCAGACGGCGGGGTCGCCGGTCGGGTCGTCGTCGGCCTTCGGGTCGTCCGAGCGACCGTAGCGGGCCTCGTTGTACTTGACCTTGACCCAGTCGGTCACCTCACCCTCGACGGTGTAGCGACCCGAGGACTGCGCCTCGTAGTACTGCTTGAGCGACTCGTCGCCCGGGTTGGTGCCGAAGTAGAGCTGGCGGAAGTGGTCCGGGCTGAAGTCCGGCTGCCAGATGGTGGAGTTGTCCACGGCCCGGTTGGGCTCGGGGATCTTGTTGTGCAGTGGCCCTTCGAACGTCGCCGGGCCGGCGACGTCCGGGTTCATGTCCTTGTCCGGGTAGGACGGGTGCCGCTCGTCACCGAACTCGGCCAGGATCACGAAGATCTTGTCGGTCCGCTCACGCTTCAGCTCGACGTACTGGTCCTTCGTCGCCTGCGCGCCGGCAGCCGACCGTGCCTTGCTGTTGGTGGCGGTCTTGCCGACCTGGCCGACCTTGACGACAGTGCTGCCGTTGCGCTCGATCGGCTTGCTGCGCCCGCTCAGCACGTCGGCGAGACCCTGCTCACGCAGCTCGCGGCGCTTGTCCTCGAGCTTGTCGGGGAGTTCATCCTTCAGCGCCTGTGGTTCGGCAGCGGCCGGAGCTGCTGCCGGCAGTTTGGGCTGCGGGGCGGCCGAGGCGGACGGGCCGAACGCCAGGCCTGTCGCCGTCAGTGAGAGCCCGAGCAGACCCACTGCGACTTTGCGCACGTGGTACCTCCGGTGTGAGGGAACCGGCCCAACGGGGGTACGGGCCGGTGGGAGATCGATCCCACTAGTGGGACCATTGGTGAACATAGTTACTGGCGGGACAGGTGGGAAGACGAACGCGTCGATTTGTTGCAAGATTTTGTTGGGAATGCTTTTCACCGTCACACCCCGCCGGTTCATCAGCCCCGCTGAGCAGTACGGGTACGGGCGTGACCGTATACAACGACATTTCTCGATCAATCTGATCTTCCGCAAACGGCAGTGGGGCCGGCAGCGTCTCCGCCACCGGCCCCACCGTCAGTTGTCGAGCAGTGAAACAGTTACTTCTTTGCCGGCGTCACGTAGATCTGGGCCGACGAGTTGTCCCCGGCAGCCTTCTTGATCGTCAGCGAGACGCCGTAGTTCACGCCCGCGTCGCCGGGGTTGCCGGTGCCCAGCACGATCGCGCCGCCGCCCAGGGTCACGCCGTAGAACTCCGGCGCAGGGCTGCCGTCCGGGTTGGTGACCCGGGTGGTGTACGGCGCGTTGCCGCGCGACGGCAGGACCACCGACGCGTCGTTGTCACGGGCGTAGGCGGCAACGTCGCGCATCTCGATGCCCGGGTACCAGCCCTTGGCGTCGGTGAACGCCTTCACCGGCGGCAGCCCCTTGAACTTCGTGCAGTACGCGCTGTACGGCTCGTCGGCCGCCTCCAGGCACTCGGTGAACGGGTACGTCCGGTTCAGCGTGAACGCCGCGTTCGACGACTGCGGGCGGCTGGGCAGGTTGTCGGTCACCGACGGGTCCTTCACCGCCGCCTCACCGGTACGGCGCAGCGGGTCGAAGTGCGAGTCGACGATGAGCAGGCCGCCCTTCGCGCCGTAGCTGGGCAGCGCGGTCATCTGCCCGGTGACGTGGTTGACGTCGCCGAGCGCGGTGTCCCGGTACCAGACCAGCATGCCCGGAGCGTTGTAGGAGATCCGGTCGACCTTCCACGCCTCGTGCGAGTAGATGGTGTCGTAGGCGTACTGCAGGCCCTTGTCGAAGCCGTCGAAGTTCCGCCACTCCGCCAGGTAGTACTGGGCGTGCACCTCCGTGCCGCTGGAGACCTTCCAGCCCGCGCCGGTGGTGTCGACGAAGGTGCCGCCGGTGGCCGTCCAGCCGTTGTCGCCGCCCTCGACGTCGTCACTCCAGGTGGTGGCGCCGCCGCCGGTGACCGAGAAGTCGTCGACGAACCAGTTGCGCTCCTCGAACGCCTCGTCGGTGGCCAGCCGCAGCCGCACCTGAACCGTCGTCCCGGCGTACGCCGACAGGTCGACGTAGTCGTGCCGCCAGCCGTCGGTGCTGCCGGTGAGGCCGTACTTCTTGCCGCCGAAGTCGTTCATGCGGCCGTTCGGGTCCGGGTAGCCGTCCGGCGTGGTGACCACCGTGCCGCCCTCGTCGTACACCTTCTGCTCGGTCCAGGTCGTACCGCCGTCGGTGGAGAGTTCGACGAAGCCGTAGTCCCAGTCCTCCTCGATGATGTAGTTGTTCCACATCCAGAACTTCGAGTCGGCGGCTGCCGGCACGTCGACCGAGCGGCTCAGCTTGACGTCGGCCCACTCCTGGTCGTTGTTGCTGTGCCACATCTTCGTGCCGCTGTGCGGGGTCGCCAGCGTCGTCACCTTGTCCGGCAGGTCGACCTTGATGCCGTCCTCGGAGTCGATCGGGGTGCGCGACGTCTGGCCGAGCTTCACCTCGCGCGGGTTCGACCCGGGTCGGATGGTCAGCGGGTCGGCCCAACCGAGCACCCACTTGTCCCAGATGCCCATGTGCGTCGGCAGCGCCTGGAAGATCTCACCGGAGTGCGAGCCCGAGGCCATCAGGTCCCAGAAGTCCACGTCGGAGTCGGCGTTGCCGGACGTGTCGTAGAGGTCCGGCAGACCCAGGTCGTGGCCGAACTCGTGGGCGAAGACACCGACGCCGGCGTCCTCCGGCTGCACGATGTAGTTCGACGCCTTCAGGTTGGTGCCCGGGATGGTGTAGCCACCGGCGACCGTGGAGGAGTGCGCCCACACCGCGTACACGCCCTGGTCGCCGCCGCCACGGGACTTGCCCTGGCCGGCGTGCACCAGCACCAGGTGGTCGATCACGCCGTCGGGCTCGAAGACGTTGCCGTCACCGTCGCGGTCGGCCTGGTCCTCGATGTCGTAGTCGGCCCACGGGAAGTTCGGGTCCTTCGCGACGAGCGCGTCGATCGCGTCGGTCGCCAGGCGGCCCGCGCCGGCCGGGTTGTCCGGGTGGCCGTTCATCGACTGCTCACGGCCGGGAACCCAGGCGCCGGTCTCGTCCTGGAAGCAGCGGTTGGCCGCGTACCAGCCCTCCGAGTGCGGCACGGTGATCCACGGGCTGGCCTGCCCGTCCACCGTGTACGCGTTCTTGGACATCTCCAGGTACATGTTGTGCATGGTGCGACCGGACAGGTCGATGCCCTTCTTGCCGTCCGGGCCCTTCAGGTCCGTGCGGACCCGCTCGGTGATGCCCTTCTTGCTGTAGAGCATCTTGTTGTAGTGCTGCGGCGAGAAGTCCGGCACCCACATCGAGTTGTTGTCCTCGTGGGCAAGGCGCGCCGGGTCCGGGATCTTGTTGTGCTTCGGGCCGTTCTGCACCGTGCCGGGGACGCAGGTGCGGTCCTCGAACACCGTCTTGGGGACCATGACGTCCGTGAAGTCGTCGTTGGCCTTGTCGTTGAACTCGACCAGCAGCGTCAGCAGCTTCGCCGTCTGGGTGGTCGGGGCCTTCTTGAACTTGCGGGGGTTCTGACCCGTCTTCAGCGACTTGGCCTCGTCCTTGGCCAGTTGCCGTGCGGTCACCGGGTTGCCCCGGGCGTGCTTGCGGTCGAACGCGCGCGCGGACTCTGCGGCAGGGGTGTAGATGCCACCCTTGCCCTTCACCTCACGGCCGGGGGTGTCCGGCTGCACCTCGGGCTCGGCGTAGTTGATGTAGTGCTCGTCCGCGCCGATCACCGCCTGGGGGGTGCCGGACGACGGCTGAGCCGCCGCACTGCCACTCACGGTCAGTGACGTGGCCGCGAGGGCGAGGACGGGCAGCGCGACGAGTAGACGTCGCCGCGCCCTGGACTGCGGTTTGTGGTTCATGCCGCTCCGTTTCTCGGGCATGGGAGGGAGAACGTTGGGGTGGCCGACCATCGAAGCGATGACTGTCGAACTCTTCCAACCTGCGTGAACCTAAAGCACAACCGGCCGAAAGGACAGTGGTGGCCGACGCCTGTGCCCGTTCAGCTTTCCCCGACTCCCCCGACCGACCGATGTGACACCGGCAGAGCGGCGTGAGCCGCACCCGTAAGACATGACAGAGGGTGGCGGCCCGCACGGACCGCCACCCTCCAATGAGTACGCCTACCGTCAGTCCTCGTCGGACTTCGTACCGCTCATCCCCGAGGAGATCAGGTCCATCACCGAGGAGTCCTGCAACGTGGTCACGTCGCCCAGGGAGCGGTTCTCCGCCACGTCCCGCAGCAACCGTCGCATGATCTTGCCGGAGCGGGTCTTCGGCAGCTCCGGCACCAGCATGATCTGCCGCGGCTTGGCGATCGGCCCGAGCGTCTTCGCCACGTGGTTGCGCAGGTCGGCGATGAGCTGCTCACCCGCCTCGCCGGCGATCTCCGTGCTGCCCCGCGGAATGGCGAACGCGACGATCGCCTGACCGGTGGTCGGGTCGGTCGCGCCGACGACCGCCGCCTCGGCCACCGACGGGTGCGACACCAGCGCCGACTCCACCTCGGTCGTCGAGATGTTGTGCCCGGACACCAACATCACGTCGTCCACCCGGCCGAGCAGCCAGATGTGCCCGTCGTCGTCCTTCTTCGCGCCGTCGCCGGCGAAGTACATGCCCTGGAAACGCGACCAGTACGTGTCGATGAACCGGTCGTCGTCACCCCAGATGGTGCGCAGCATCGACGGCCACGGCTCGCGCAGTACCAGGTAGCCGCCACCGCCGTTCGGCACCGACTGGCCCTGGTCGTCCACCACGTCGGCCACGATGCCCGGCAGCGGCGTCATCGCCGAGCCCGGCTTGGCCGCGGTCACCCCCGGCAACGGCGAGATCATGATGGCGCCCGTCTCGGTCTGCCACCAGGTGTCCACCACCGGCAGTTCACCCCGGCCGATGTGCTGCCTGTACCACATCCAGGCCTCCGGGTTGATCGGCTCGCCGACGCTGCCCAACAGGCGCAGCGACGACAGGTCGTAGCCCGCCGGGAGGTCGTCGCCCCACTTCATCATCGTCCGGATCAGGGTGGGAGCGGTGTAGAGGATGCTCACCCCGTACTTGTCGACGATCTCCCAGAACCGGCCCTTGTGCGGCGTGTCCGGGGTGCCCTCGTACATCACCTGGGTGGCGCCGTTGGAGAGCGGGCCGTAGACGATGTAGGAGTGCCCGGTGACCCAGCCGATGTCGGCCGTGCACCAGTAGACGTCCGTCTCCGGCTTCAGGTCGAACACCGCGTGCGTGGTGTACGACGCCTGGGTGAGGTAGCCGCCGGTGGTGTGCAGGATGCCCTTCGGGCGGGCGGTGGTGCCGCTGGTGTAGAGGATGAACAGCGGGTGCTCGGCGTCGAACGGCTGGGCGGTGTGCTCGGCCGAGGCGGTCTCCACCGTCTCGTGCCACCAGTGGTCCTTCTCCGACCACGCCACGTCCTCGCCGGTGCGGCGGACCACGAGCACGTGCTCCACCGACGGGGAGTTCGCCACCGCCTCGTCCACGGTGGGCTTCAACGCCGACGGCTTGCCCCGCCGGTAACCACCGTCCGCGGTGATCACCACCTTGGCGCTGGCGTCCTGGATCCGGTTGCTCAACGAGTCGGCGGAGAAGCCACCGAAGACCACACTGTGCGCGGCGCCGATCCGGGCGCAGGCCAACATCGCCACCGCCGCCTCCGGGATCATCGGCAGGTAGATCGCCACCCGGTCGCCGGCGGTCACCCCCAGGTCGGTGAGCGCGTTCGCCGCCCGGCAGGTCAGCTCGTGCAGATCCGCGTACGTGATGGTGCGGGTGTCGCCCGGCTCGCCCTCCCAGTGGATCGCGACCTTGTCGCCCCGGCCCGCCTCGACGTGCCGATCCAGGCAGTTGTACGCGACGTTGAGCTGCCCACCCACGAACCACTTCGCGAACGGCGGGTTCGACCAGTCGAGCACCTCATCCCACTTCTTCGACCAGGCCAGCCGATCGGCCTGCTTCGCCCAGAAGGCCAGCCGGTCGGCCTCAGCCTCGGCATACGCGTCGACGGTGACGTTGGCGTGCGCGGCGAGTTCGGCCGGCGGGGGGAACTGGCGCGTCTCGTTCAGCAGATTGGCCAATGCCTCGCTCATGCCGTGACTCCTCATCCTCGGGGTGACCTGGGTCTCGATGGCACGAGGGTAGTCGCGGGGCCTGCGACCGGCCACGGCTGCCCACCGCCTCGCGCCGAGCGGCCCCCGGCGCGCGCCCGGCGGCCCGTCCCACCCGTCCCCGCCGTCCGGGACCCCTTGATCAATACGGTTTCCGTGCCGGCTGCCTTGATCAACACGGTTTCATGGAAATCGCGGTGTCCCGGCCAGGCGGACACCCCGACTTCAGCGAACCCGTGTGGGAACTGCCGCGGTGATTCGGCGATGCGACCGCGCCGTTGCGGGCGGCGTGCGGTCCGTCGTGCCGGCCGGGTGGTCCGGGTTGCGGTGCGGGCGGGGTGCGGTCCGTCGTGCCGGCCGGGTGGTCCGGGTCGCGTTGCGGGCGGGTGCGGCCCGTCGTGCCGGGCCGGGTCGTTAGCGTGACGGGGTGACCACCGACCCGCTCGCCCCGTTGCTCGCGCTCGCCGACATCGCCGCCGCCGTCGAGCAGGCCCGCGCGCGGTTCGACCAGGCGCTCGGGCACCGGGCGCTGCGCCGGCACGGCGGACAGGTCGCCGCCGAGGTCAGCCTGCGCTCCGCTGTCGCCAGCGCGGCCCTTGAGGGGGCCGGGCACGAGCGTGAGGCGGTTCGGGCCGGCACCGTCACGGACCCGGTGCTCCAGGGAGCGCTGCGGGTCGCTGGAGCGCTGCCGGGCCTGAGCGAGCTGTGGCCGAAGGCGCCCCGCCAGGCGCTCGCGAAGCTGCACGTGCTCGCCGCACGGGATCTGGTGCCGGAGGCCGAACTGGGCCGCCCGGTCGCCGACCCGGTGGTCGCCACCCGACTGGACGGGCTGGCCGGTCTCGTCGCCGGCGGCACCAAGGTCTCCCCGTTGGTGCTCGCCGCCGTCGTACACGGGGAGTTGTTGAACCTGCGCCCGTTCGCCGGGCCGTCCGGCGTGGTGGCCCGGGGGGCGGCCCGGCTGGTGCTGCTCGCCAGTGGCCTCGACCCGCGTGGCCTGCTCGCCGTCGACGTCGGGCACCGCGAGCGGGAACCCGAGTACGTCGGCGCGGCCGGTGCCTTCGCCACCGGCACCCCGGACGGGCTGCGCTCCTGGCTACGGCATTACCTGGCTGCCGTCGAGGTCGCCGCCGACCAGCTCACCGCCATCGGAGACGAGATCCTCGCCGCCGCCTGAGCAGCGATCGACCAAGCCGCCGCGGATCGGTCAGACCGCGCTCCCGCGACCCTGCCGCGTCGATCATGGAATTGTGGTGCCCCGCAGAAGGTGCCAATCACCCGATTCCGACCACCACAACTCCATGATCGACGCCGAGGGGTGGGGTGGGGTGGTGGGGCGTTAGGCGGTGGTGGCGGCTCGGGTTCGGCGGTGGCGGCCGTACCAGGCGATGCCGATGGCCACACCCACCCCGACCCCCAGAGCCGCCGCGGCCACCGGGACGGCGGGCCGTTCCCGCAACCGCCGGCCCAGCGGGATCGGGTGGCGGAACTCCAGCACCGGCCACGCGTTCTCCGAAGCCAGCTTGCGCAGCTGCCGGTCCGGGTTGACCACACTCGGGTGGCCCACGCACTCCAACAGCGGGCGATCACTGTACGAGTCGGAATAGGCGTAGGAATCAGCCAGGTCGTAGTCCCGGGCCGCGGCCAGCTCGGTGACCGCCTCGACCTTGCTCGGGCCCGCCGCGTAGAACTCGACCTCGCCGCTGTACCGGCCGTCCTCCACCGTCATCCGGGTCGCGATCACATCGGTCACACCGAGCAGCTCTCCGATCGGCCGGACCATCTCCTCGCCGGACGCCGACACCAGCACCACGTCCCGCCCGGCCGCCTGGTGCTCCACGATCAGGGCGGCGGCCTCGGCGTACACGTAGGGGTTGATCAGCTCGTGCAGCGTCTCCGCGACGATCTGGCGGACCTGCTCCACCTGCCAGCCCTTGCAGAGCGCAGCCAGGTAGTCCCGTGTTCGGGCCATGGTCTGCTCGTCGGTGCCGCCCAGCCGGAACATCAGCTGCGCGTACGCCGACTTGACCACATCACGCCGGGTGATCAGCCCGTCCCGGTAGAACGGCCGACCGAACGCCAGGGCGCTCGACTTGGCGATGACGGTCTTGTCCAGATCGAAGAAAGCGGCACTTCGGCCCACGGCGCGAAAGTCTAGCCGGATGGTCTATCGTCGGCGGGTGCCCGGGGTCATGCCACCCCTCAGACCTGCGGGCCCTCCGCTTCACGTGATCACGCTCACACTCTGCGAGGAGAATTTCGCAGTGAGTGGAGGCAGCACCACTCGACGTGACGGGCCCGCTCAGGCAAACTTGTCCGTACGACGAGCTTTCACATCCCCGAAACAGGCAGACCCTCAGCGGTTGCACCCCCCGTGACCGCTGAGTGGTTCGGCTCGACCCCCCCGGAGCCGAACCTCCGACGACCCCCGTCTCCCCCCGACGGGGGTCGTCCCTTTTCCGTGGGAGCGCGCCACCCGATACCGCTCGGCACCATGAGGCTCGCTCCGTGTCTCGGAAGCAGGGCTGCTGCTCGGTCCATGTCTCTGTCCCACGTCGTCGCGGGCCGTGCGACCGTCGCCTGGCGTGTAGCTTCCCAGCGGGACGAGCTGAGGAGGAACGCGTGGCTGCTGGTGGCTTCTCGTCGAAACGGCTGGCCCGGGTGCGGGGGTTTCTTGAGCACCACGTCGAGTCCGGCTTCGTCCCGGGCATGGTGGTCGTCCTCGCCCGGCACGGTGAGGTGCGCATCGAGGCGGTGGGTCAGCTCGCGTTCGAGGGCCCCGGGTCGCAGACACCGATGGCGGCCGACACCATTTGCCGCCTGGGCTCGATGTCGAAGCCGATCGTCGCCGCGTGTGCGATGACCCTCGTCGAGGACTGCACCCTCCGCCTCGACGACCCGGTCGACGATCTTCTCCCCGAGTTGGCGGACATGCGAGTGCTCGCCGATCCCCACGGCCCGCTGCACGATACCGTCCCGGCGGAACGCCCGATAACGCTGCGGGACGTCCTGGACGGCACCATTGGCACCGGCATGGTCCCCGCCGAGCCGGGCACGGTGCCGATCGCCGACGCGTTGGACGCACTCGAATACTCGTCGCCGGACGTGTGGATCCGGCAGCTCGGCGACCTTCCGCTCGTCCACCAGCCGGGCGAGCGCTGGATGTACGACACCGCCGCCAACGTGACCGGCGTGCTCATCGCCCGGGCCACCGGCATGTCCTTCGGGGATGCGATCCGTGAGCGGGTCTGCAAGCCACTGGGGATGGTCGACACCGGCTTCAACGTGGGTGGGGAGAGCATCGGCCGGTTCGCCACGGCGTACGAGCAGGACAACGCCGCCACCGGCGAGCCGGTGGTCGAGGACGGTCCCGACGGGCGGTTCAGTCGACCGCGGATGTTCGAGTCCGGTGGTGGCGGGCTCGTCTCGACCGCCCAGGACTACCTCGCCTTCGCCTCGGCGCTGCTCTCCGGCGGTGCCCACGGCGACGAACGGGTGCTGTCGCGGCCTGCGGTGACGCTGATGACGAGCGACCACCTGACCGCGAACCAGAAGGCACTCTCCGGGTTCTGGCCCGGCTACTTCGACGCGATCGGCTGGGGTTTCGGAATGTCGGTCCGGACCCGCCGCACGCACCTCGGGCCCTCGGTCGGCAGCTACGGATGGCCCGGCTTCTACGGCACGGCCTGGTACAACGACCCCGCCGAGGACCTGGCGGCGATCGTGTTCATGCAGCGGGCACACGCGGGCGACCAGCGGCTGCCGATGTGGCACGACTTCTGGACCACCGTCTACCAGGCGCTCGACGACTGACCGCAGCGTTCGTTGCCCGGTGGGCGGCAGCCGCCTGAGGCCGCGCGGCAATCCCGGCGGGGCCGCTCCTTTCGGGAGCGGCCCCGCTGTTTTCCCGCATCGGCCGTAGCTGCGGCGATGCCCGCGCCGATAGCAGATCAACTGTCTCGGCGGGGGTTTTCCACAGGCCACCAGGTTGTCCACAGGTGACGACATCGGGACGGCTCGTGCGGCGGATTCCGAGCAGGGTCGGCGGCATACCAGAGCCCGACCGCTGGAGGCCGCGATGCCACCCCGTACCACGGTTCCGCCGATCCGCCGGCTCCCGCTGGTCGTCACCAGCGACGACGACCTGCTCGATGATGTGCTCCGGCTCGCCGCTGTCGGCGGCACGGAGGTGGAACTCGTCCGCGACCCGGCGGCAGCCCGCACCCGGTGGCTTCCCGCGCCCCTGGTGCTGCTCGGCGCCGACCAGGCGCAGGCCTGTCTGCGCGCCCGGTTGCCGCAGCGCGCCCGGCTGGTGCTGCTCGGCCGGGCTGGTCAGCTCGACCCCGGCTGGCAGCTCGCCGAGCTGATCGGGGCCGAGCACGTCGCCACGCTGCCGGCCGCGGAGCCGTGGTTGGTGGATCGGTTCGCCGAACATCATCCGGATCGTCCGGCCGGCGTCGGCGCCCGTGTCGTCGCGGTCCTCGGTGGTCGGGGCGGTGCGGGCGCGAGTGTGTTCGCCGGTGGTCTGGCGGTTACCGCCGCTCGGGCCCGGTTGCGCACCCTTCTGGTCGACGCCGACCCGCTCGGTGGTGGCCTCGACCTCGTGCTGGGTTGGGAGCAGTTGGAAGGCCTGCGCTGGCCGTCGCTCACCAGCGCCGACGGACGGGTGGACGCCCCGGCGCTGGTGCAGGCCCTGCCCAGCCGGGGTGACCTCGTGGTGCTCTCCTGGGACCGCGGCGAGATGCTGCCGCTGCCGGTGTCGGCGATGGCGGCGACAGTGGACGCGGCCCGGCGTGGGCGGGACTTCGTGGTGATCGACCTGCCCCGACAGCTGGACGATGCGGCTGTGGTGGCGCTGCAAGCCGCCGACCAGGCGTTCGTCGTCGTGCCGGCCGAGTTGCGGGCCACCGCGGCGGCCACTCGGGTGGTGGCTGCGGCCGCCCCGCACTGCGCCGCGCTCTCGGTGGTGGTGCGCGGGCCCGCACCCGGGCGGTTGCGAGCGTCCGAGGTGGCACGTGCGCTGGGCCTCCCCTTGGCCGGCACGTTGCGGCCCGAGCCGGAACTCTGCCGTCGGCTGGAACGGGGCGAGGCTCCGGCCGCCGGAGGCAAGGGCCCACTGGCCGTGCTCTGCCAACGGATCGTCACCGACCTCACCGGCGCGCCGGCCACGGGTGCGGCATGACCGCCGGGCCGGAGGACGGCACGCTCGCCGCCCGGGTACGGCAGCGGATCGCCGCCGCCACCACCCCGGTCACCGCGGCTGCCATCGTCTCCGCGGTACGGGCCGAACCCGCCGCCGCAGTGCTCGGCGACACCGCCATGCTGCGGATCGCCGACCGCGTGCGAGACGACCTCGTCGGCGCCGGGCCGTTGGCGCCGCTGCTCGCCGACCCGGAGGTCACCGACGTCCTCGTCAACGGCGTCCGGGTCTGGGTCGACCGCGGGTCGGGGCTGCACCAGGTCGCCGTCCCGATGGGCTCGGTGGAGGACGTCCGTCGATTGGCGCAGCGGCTGATCGCCAGCGCGGGGCGGCGGCTCGACGACGGCTCGCCGTACGCGGACGCGCGGCTTCCCGACGGCACCCGACTGCACGCCGTGCTGCCGCCGGTGGCGACCGAAGGTCCGTACCTCTCGCTGCGGACCTTCCGGCACCGGCCGTTCACGCTCGACGAGCTGGTGCACCAGGGGACCGTGCCGCGACCGCTGGCACCTCTGCTCGCTGCCGTCGTGGCGGCCCGGCTGGCGTACCTGGTGACCGGGGGCACCGGGTCGGGCAAGACGACCCTGCTCAACACCCTGCTGGGCATGGTGCCGACCACCGAACGGATCGTGCTGGTGGAGGACGCCGCCGAGCTGCGTCCGGGCCATCCGCACGTGGTGGGGCTCCAGGCGCGAACCGCCAATGTGGAGGGTACGGGCGTGGTCAGCCTGGCGGATCTGGTCCGGCAGGCGTTGCGGATGCGCCCGGACCGGCTGGTGGTCGGTGAGTGCCGCGGCGGTGAGGTGGTCGACCTGCTGGCCGCGCTCAACACCGGCCATGACGGAGGCGCGGGCACCCTGCACGCCAACACTCCGTCGGACGTGCCGGCCCGGTTGGAGGCCCTCGGCATGTTGGGTGGGCTGCCTCGCCCGGCGCTGCACGCCCAGGTGGCCGCCGCGTTGCAGGTGCTGTTCCAGGTGCGACGCAGCGACCGGGGTCGCGTCCTGGAGTCGGTCTGCCTGCTGCTGCCCGACGGGCCCGACCGCTTGGTGACGGTGGTGCCCGCCTGGGTGCGCGGCAGCGGACTCGGGCTTGCCGCCCGTGCCCTCGGGGCTCTGCTGCGGGAGCGCGGGGTGGCGGTGCCACCCATCCTCAGCGAACCATGGCCCGGCTCGGCGGGTCCGGCATGACCGCCGAGACGATGCTGGTTGCGGCGCTGCTCCTGATCGCCGCTGCCCTGGTGGCGTGGCCCGTGCGGAGCATTCGGTCCCGTCGCCGTCGCGTACTGGCACCGGAGCGCATGTCCGGCCATGTTGATCCCGATGACGCCCTGGTGCAGTGGATCAGGGAACTCGGTCGCACGCCGGACGGGCCGGTCGACGGCCCCGGACCTGCCCCAACCGGGGGTCATCCGGTCGGCATCGCGGGCGAGTCGGGTGCCACTGCGGGTGCCAACGAGAGACGGACGGCACTCGGCTGGCCCGACCGGGACGTCACCCGCAGCCCGAGGTGGCCGGGAGCGGCAGACGGGTTCACACGCCCGGAGGGGCCGACGCGCCCACCGGCCCGGCGGGATCCCCGACGCCCGACCAGCACCGCCCGCCCGGCAGTGGCCTGCACGACGCTTGATGCCGAGCGACAGCCGGACGGGTCGGCGGCCACGATCACGATCGGTGCCAGCGGCGTCGACACGGCCGGTCGGCACGACGTCTCCGGCCCGGCGACCGCAGACGGGCACGGCGACCTGGACACCGGCTGTCGAGGCAGCGCGTCCGCCGGGGCGGCGTCCGACGGGTGCGCGATCGTCGAGTGCCGCGCCCACGGGAGCGTCGGCGCGACCGGAAGACGGTCGAGCACGCCTCCGTCGGTGCGCATCTCGCGATCGACGACCCGCGTGCTGCCGGTGGTCGGTCTGCTCGGCGGCGGTGTGGGTGCCGCGGTTGGCGGTCCGGTGGCCGCGGTCGCGATGGCCGGGTACGGCACGCTGGCCGTGCGCGCCGCGCTGCGTTGGCGAGTGAACCGGAGCGCCGAGCGGGACAGGCGAGTTGGGCTGGACCAGCTCTGCGGCCTCGCGGCGGACCTGCGGGCCGGGCTCCCCGTTCCACCCGCGCTCGACGTGACGGCCGCCGGGGGTGACGGGGGGAGCCGCCTACGTCAGCTGACCTCGGCGGCGGTGCGGTTGGCCGATCGGACCGGTGCGCCGCTGGCGGAGCTTCTGGAGCGGATCGAGGCGGATGCTCGGGCCACCGACCGGGGTCTGGCCGCAGCGGCGGCCCAGGCGGCGGGTGCCCGGGCCACGGCCTGGCTGCTGGCGGCCCTGCCGGTTGGGGGGATCGGGTTGGGGTACGGCATCGGCGTCGACCCCCTGGCGGTGCTCCTGCACAGCACTGTCGGCGGTGCCAGCGCGATTGTCGCGGTCGCCCTTCAGGTCGTGGGTCTCCTCTGGGCGGAACGGCTGGGCGCGGCGCCGGGGCGGGCAGGGTGACCGCCCGGGGCCCAGCCGGGCGGCGACCGGACGTGATCCGGCTCGCGGCGGTGCTGGCGGGGATCGCCGTGGCCGTCGTCGTCGAAGGCTGGCTCGGGTTGCTCGGCGCTCTCCCGGCCGCGTTCCTGCTCGATGTCCTGTTGCGGCGGATCGAGTCGCCCGCCGTGCGTCGGCGGCGGCAACAGGAGGCCGCCGACCTGCCGCTCGCCGCGGACCTGCTGGCCGCGGCGATGCGGGCGGGCGCTCCGGTGGATCGCTCGGTACTGGCCGTCGCCGAGGCACTGGACGGGCCGCTCGCCGGCCGGTTGGCCCGGGTCGGCCGCACGCTGCTGCTCGGTGGCGGCCCGGCGGAGGCATGGTCCGCGCTGGACGCAGTGCCCGGCGCGGAGCGCCTGACCGCAGCGGCGTTGCGCTCGGCAAACAGTGGTGCCGCCCTGGCCGGCGCACTGACCCGGCTCGCCGACGACCTGCGCGCCGACCGGGCCACCGCCGCCGAGGCATCGGCCCGCCGGGCGGGTGTGCTCATCGTCCTGCCGCTGGGGCTCTGCTTCCTGCCGGCATTCATTCTCGCCGGCCTCGTGCCGGTGATCGTCGCCGTTCTCGGCGACGTGCTCTGACCCCATCGAGAAGGGAAACAGTCATGCGCAAACTCATCGCCCGCCTGCGCGGCGATGCCGGAATGAACACGGCCGAGTACGCCGTGGGCACCCTCGCCGCGGTCGCCTTCGCCGGGATCCTGCTGAAGGTGCTGACCTCCGGCAACGTCCAGTCGGCACTGACCGCCGTCATCGACCGGGCACTGAAGTGATCGAGCGCCGGCAGGCTGGCCGCGATCCAGGTTCGAGGGTTCCCGGGCTGGCGACACGCGGCGGGCGGACACTTAGCGTCCTCCCGCGGCCCGTCGGCGGGGACCGGGGGTCCTTCACCGCCGAACTGGCGGCCGGCCTGCCGGCGCTGCTCCTGCTCCTGCTGGCCGGCCTGACCGCTGTCAACGCCGTCAGCGCGCAGGCGGGTTGCCTGCACGCGGCCCGGGAGGCAGCGCTCGCCGCCGCCCGGGGCGCGGACGGCGGCGCGGACGGTGACAGCGCGGCACCGCCGGGCGCGACGGTCTCAGTGTCCGTCGACGGCGGCCGGGTGCGGGCGACGGTACGGGCACCCGTGCGGACGCTGGGCGGCCGACTACCGCGGATCACCGTGGTCGCCACCGCGGTCGCCGCCGTCGAACCGGGCGCGCACGGGGGGAGTTGGTAGTGCGAAGAGATCCATCACCCCGTGCCGGTCACCCACCGGCCTCCGGGGAGTACGTCGCTGGACGGCCGGACCGGCAGCGAGGTGGAGCGACGGTCCTGCTGCTGGCGATAGGGCTCGTCTTCGTGGTGTTCGGTACGTTCGGCGCCGCCATCGTCGCCGCTGGAACGGCGGGCCAGCGGGCGGCGGTGGCAGCCGACCTCGGCGCGCTGGCCGGGGCGGCGCGGGCGCTGGACGGCGACGCCGCGGCCTGCGCGACGGCATCCGACCTCGCCGGGCGCAACGAGGGCCGGCTGGTCGGCTGTCACCTCGACGGGATGGACGTGTTGGTGACGGTCGAGGTGGCGTTCACGCCACTACCCGGCCTGACCCGGGTGGCTACGGCGAGCGCCCGCGCCGGCCCGGTACGTGGTTGAGCCCTGTGACTCAGCCGCACAGCGGCGTCTCTGCTCACCATTGCCGCAGTGCCGGACGCAGCGACAGGAGGGCATGGCCGGTGGCTTTGTCGGGTCGCCGGCCGGCACTCCGCCTCGGCTCGACCGCCTCCCCTCCTGGAGCTGGCAGGCCGCCGTCGACTGACCCGCGTGGAACAGGCCCCGGGGCACTCCTGGGATCGGTGGGCGCTACGGAGCTGAATCGTTCACGACGCCAGGCGTGATGCGTTTACGACATCAGCTCCAAAGGGGGAGCGGACTACATCCGGGGGCAGGGGCCGGGTCACCAACGCCCTGCTGCCCGGTGGCGCGGTCCAAGGGCCTTTCGCCCAAGGGTGCTGCCGTCCAACGGTCTACCGCCAGCGAGTCAGGGCGCCTGCGGCCCGCCGGCCGGGACTGGTTGAGGTCCAGGTCCCGGCCGGCAGCCGAGGATTGGGTGGCCGCGACGGCGACCGTGCGGGGTCGCCGCGCCGCCATGGCCCAGGCCGGCTGTGTCAGCGGGCCTGGAGCGCGTCGAGGGCGACGGCCATCGCGATGACCAGGCGACGGTCGATCTGCGGGTGCTGCACCTCGACGACGTACTTGTCGCGCAGGCCCCACTTCTTGACCACGGTGAAGACCGGCTGACCGCCAGCGGTGAAGTCGAAGTGGTACGGCAACCAGGACAGCGAGTCGACGAATCGACGCAGCAGTGCCACCGGCATGCTCCGCTCCTGGCCCGTCACCTGCGGCAGACCGGCCTGCTCGACGTGCCAGGTGGAGCGCAGCAGCGACTGGGCGAAGTCCTTGCGGAACAGGCCGATCGGGTTGCCGGCCGCGTCCGTGACGTCGTACGTGGCGCCGAGGTCGATGCGCTGGCGGGCCTTGAAGCCGAGCAGAGGCTGCTGCTTGGAGTCATCCGTGTAGATGGTCACCTGCTCCTTGAAGGCGAGCCGCTTCTGCTGCGCGAACGCCAGCAGCTCACCCTCGGTGCCATCGGCGGCGACCGCCCGGACCTCGTACTGGTTGACCATCATGCGCAGTCGTTGGCGGATGTGGAACTGGTGCTGGCCCTGCACGTTGTCGAGCTGCATGTGTACTCCTCCGGGGATTGGTGCGCCGGAGTCTCGCACAGCCCGACGACCGTCGCGCCCCCTGCCGCCCATGATCAGTAGCTGCTGGGTAGCCGTCGAGGTCGCCGGACGACTACCCAGCACGAAAGTGGTCACTGGTGCCCTGGCAGGACCACTCCGGAGGACCTCAGCGACTGTCGACGGAGTTCGCGGCCCGCAGCGCCCAGGTGTTCAGCACCTGGTGGATGCCGCGCAGCCGCTCGTTGATCTGTTCCAGCCGTTCCGCCTGAGCCAGGGCGGCCAGTGCCGACCCCAGCGCGATCTGCTGGTCGAGGGTGAGATTGTCCTGGTCGATGGTGTAGAGCAGGTCGACGGTTTCGGCGATGGTGTCGGCCACGGCTTCTCCTCGGGCACGGGGGCGGTCGGCAACATGGGCATCGATGGAAGCGCTCCCACACCATTGTGCCCCGTGCCATGCCGATTCATGCAAGCCGCTCAGTCCGGCAGGTTCGCCAACACCACGTCGAGCACCCGGATCGCGTCCGGCTTGGAGAGGGGGTTGTTGCCGTTGCCGCATTTCGGTGACTGCACGCAGGACGGGCAACCGGCCTCACAGCCGCACTCCGCGATGGCGTCCCGGGTGGCCCGCAGCCACTCCGCCGCCGTCCCGTATGCCCGCTCGGCGAACCCGGCCCCACCCGGATGCCCGTCGTAGACGAAGACGGTCGGCGCTTCGGTGTCGGGGTGCAGGGCGGTGGAGAGCCCACCGATGTCCCACCGGTCGCAGGTGGCCATCAGCGGCAGCAGGCCGATCGCGGCGTGTTCGGCGGCGTGCAGCGCACCCGGCACGTCGGCCGGCTGGACCCCGGCGAGGGCCAACGACTGCGGCGACAGGGTGAACCAGACCGCCACCGTGCGAAGCTCCCGGGCGGGCAGGTCGAGTGGCCGGGTGTCGATCACCTCGCCGGTGGCGATCCGCCGCCGCTGGTACGACACCACCTGACTGGTCACATCCACCTCGCCCAGGAACATGCCCACCGGGCCGGCGTCCACGTAGGAGCGCACCGACACCACCGACAGGTCGGTGACGTCGCGGGCGTGGGTGGACCAGTCCGGTTCCTCGGCGCGTACCAGCGCGCAACCGTCGGCCAGGTCCAGCTGGTCGACCACGTACGAGACGCCCTGGTGCAGATAGACCGCGCCGGAGTGCAGCAGGAAGTGCGACGACCCGCCGTCGACAGTGCCGAGCAGCCGGCCCGTCGACGACTCCACCACGGCGACCGGGGCACCGCCCTCGCCGCGCAGGTCCACCTCTGGCCGCTCCCGGTGCCGCCAGTACCAACCGGTGGGCCGCTGCCGTAGCGCCCCCGCCGCGACCAGCTCGTCGACCGCCTCCTTCGCCCCCTCGCCGAAGAGCGCCAGATCGGCAGGTGTGAGCGGTGCCTCCACCGCGGCGCAGGCCAGCTGCGGTGCCAGCACGTACGGGTTGGCCGGGTCGAGCACCGTCGCCTCGACCGGCGCGCCGAAGATCGCCTCCGGGTGGTGCACCAGGTAGGTGTCGAGGGGATCGTCCCGGGCCACCAGCACGGCGAGGGCCTCCTGCCCGGAACGCCCGGCGCGGCCCGCCTGCTGCCACAGCGACGCCCGGGTGCCCGGGTAGCCGCAGATCAGCACCGCGTCGAGCCCGACCAGGTCCACGCCCAGCTCCAGCGCGTTGGTGGAGGCCAGGCCGAGCAGGTCGCCGTGCAACAGCGCCCGTTCCAGCTCGCGCCGCTCCTCCCGCAGGTAGCCGCCCCGGTAGGCGGCCACCCGGTCGCCGAGCCCCGGAACCGCGTCGTCCAGCGCTCGACGCGCATTGGTGGCCACCACCTCGGCGCCCTTACGGGAGCGGACGAAGGCGAGGGTGCGTACCCCCTCGGCGACCGTGTCGGCGAGCAGGTCCGCGGTCTCGCGCAGCGCCGACCGGCGGACCTGGTGGAGCTCGTCGTGTTCGCCCGTCGCCTGTGGCGGCACCGGCGTGGAGGCCGACGAGTCGGGTGGCAGCAGCGGCGGTTCCCAGAGCGCGAAGGTCACCCCACCACGGGGGGAGGCGTCCTCGGTGACCGCCGTCACCGGCAGCCCGGTCAGCCGCCCGGCCGCGGTGGCCGGGTCACCGGAGGTCGCCGAGGCGAGCACGAACACCGGGGTGGCTCCGAACCGGGCGCACTGCCGGCGCAGCCGACGCAGCACGTGCGCGACGTGCGAGCCGAACACCCCCCGGTACGTGTGGCACTCGTCGATCACCACGTACGCGAGTCGGCGCAGGAAGCCGGACCACTGGGCGTGCCCGGGCAGGATGCCGTGGTGCAGCATGTCCGGGTTGGTCAGCACGAACCGGGAGTGCCGCCGGATCCACTCCCGCTCGGTGCGCGGAGTGTCCCCGTCGTAGCAGGCGGGGCGTACCCCTTCCAGCTCCAGCGCGGAGACGGCGCGCAACTGGTCCGCGGCGAGGGCCTTGGTCGGCGCCAGGTAGAGCACCGTGGCCCGGGGGTCGGCCAGCAGGGTGGCCAGGGCGGGCAGTTGGTACGCCAGTGACTTGCCGGACGCGGTGCCGGTGGCGACGACCACGTGCTGGCCCTCGTACGCCAGGTTGGCCGCCTCGGCCTGGTGCTGCCACGGCGCGACCACGCCACGTCGGGCGAACGCCGCGCGCAACTCCGCCGGTGCCCAGGACGGCCACGGCGCGGGCACCCCGGCGCGGGCCGGTACCCGCTCGACGTGGGTGACCGGGTCGACGGCGCCTCGGGCGCGTAGCCGGCGCAGCAGGTCGGCGGGCGCTGGCCCGGTGCCGGGACCAGCGGATACGGTGGCCGCGGACGACGACTCCAGGTCGTGGCGCGGCGTGCCGCGCGCGGAGCTGAAGTCGTTGGAGGTCACGCCCTGCACTCTCGCACTGGTGTTCGGAGATGAAAAGTCGGACACCGGGGTAAGGGGAAGCCTCCGCTGGCGTCCGCAGGCCGCCCCGGCGGTAGTGGTTAGATGCCCACGAGAGTTTACGGCTCTGGCGAGGAGGACCGATGGAGCTGTCACTGGCGACCCGCACCGTGGGCGAGCACACGGTGCTCGAGGTCGGTGGTGAGGTGGACGTCTACACCGCGCCCCGGCTCCGTGAGCGACTCCTCGAACTGATCGACGGTGGCGCCCGTCACGTGGTGGTGGACCTCGGTCGGGTGGACTTCCTCGACTCGACCGGGCTGGGGGTGCTGGTCGGCGCGCTCAAGCGGCTCCGCTCGGCCGGCGGTTCGTTCGCGCTGGTCTGCGACAAGGAGCCACTGCTCAAGATCTTCCGGATCACCGCGCTGGACCAGGTGTTTCCGCTGCACCCGACGGTCGACGCGGCGGTCAGCGCCGACTCGGCGGGCGCCGGCGCGTGATGGCGACAGTCAAGCTCTCCTTCTCGCCCGCTCCGGTGCACGTGCGCACCGCCCGCCTGGTCGGCGTCGCCGTCGCCCGGCGGGCCGGGGTGCGGGAGGACCTGCTGGACGAGGTGCGCCTGGCCATCGGTGAGGCGTGCACCCGCGCGGTGGCCCTGCACCGGCAGTACGGCCTGGCCGACCCGGTGCTGGTCGAGATGTCCGACGGTGGCTCGTACGCCGTGCGGGTGGTGGACCGGGCGCCCATCGAGGCGGGTATCGGTCTGACCGCGCTGCCGCCGGACGAGCTGGCCAACGAGTCGCTGACCGATGAGGCGCTCACCACCGGCGTCGGCTTCGCGCTGCTCGCCGGTTTCGTCGAGGACCTCCAGGTGCGGCCGGTCGACGAGGGCATCGGCACCGAGGTGCGGATGGTGTGGCCGGTCGGCCGCTGACCCGGTTCCGCCGCGTAGGCCGCGTCCCCTGCTGGGGATGCGGCCTTCTTTGCATGGATGGGGCCCTATATCAGATTTAGTTTCATAACACAGCGACGAAGATCATCGCGACACGGTGCCACCTGGGTGTGACCTCCAACACTGTGGAGGGCTACAGTACCCGGGTTGTCAGCAAGTGACCTATCCCGCAGCCAGCGGGTATGGGTGTTCATCGCTGGTCCGCTGGTGGGTTGGCGCGCGCTTGCGAGTCCGCATCCAGGCGTCGGTCAGTGCGTCTCCACTCACCGGCGCGATTGTTCGGTAACAGGAGGACACAGATGTCCGAGACCTTGGCCGCCGACGGCGGCGGGCTTTCCCTTACCGGAAGCAATGTCACCTACGTCGTCATCGCCGCGGTCGTCGCGCTGGTGGCACTTGGTTTCGCTGCCGCCCTGACGAAAACGGTGCTGGCCGCTGGTAGGGGCACCGAAAAAATGCAGGAGATCTCGGGGGCGGTCCAGGAGGGCGCCTCGGCCTACCTGCTCCGACAGTTCCGCACCCTGGCGATCTTCGTCGTCGTCGCCGTCGTGCTGCTCTTCCTTCTTCCGGTGCACGACACCGACGGCAGTGAGCTGGCCGTGAAGATCGGCCGCTCGCTCTTCTTCGTGGTGGGCGCCCTGTTCAGCGCGTTCATCGGCGGTGCCGGCATGTGGCTGGCCACCCGCGCCAACCTGCGGGTGGCCGCCGCCGCACGGGAGCGGGTCGGTGGCCGCGAGGCGGCCATGAAGATCGCCTTCCGGACCGGCGGTGTCGTCGGCTTCCTCACCGTCGGCCTCGGCCTCTTCGGTGCGGCGCTGGTCGTCCTCGTCTACCGGGGTGACGCGCCCACGGTGCTGGAGGGCTTCGGCTTCGGCGCCGCCCTGCTCGCGATGTTCATGCGGGTCGGTGGCGGCATCTTCACCAAGGCCGCCGACGTCGGCGCCGACCTGGTCGGCAAGGTCGAGCAGGGCATCCCCGAGGATGACCCGCGCAACGCCGCCACCATCGCCGACAACGTGGGCGACAACGTCGGTGACTGCGCCGGCATGGCCGCCGACCTGTTCGAGTCGTACGCGGTCACGCTGGTCGCCGCGCTGATCCTCGGTCGCGCCGCCTTCGGCGAGCAGGGCCTGGTCTTCCCGCTGATCATCTCCACCATCGGCGTGCTGATCGCGATCGTCGGCGTCTTCATCACCCGCCTGCGCGCTTCCGACCGCAACGGCCTGACCGCGATCAACCGGGCCTTCTACCTGTCGGCTGTACTCTCCGCGGTGCTGGTGGCGATCGCCGCCTACGCGTACCTGCCGGCGACCTTCGGCGAGTTCGACAGTGGCCTCACCGACGCCAGCGGCAACCCGCGACTGGTGGCCATCGGCGCGGTCGTGATCGGCATCGTGCTGGCCGCCGCGATCCAGGCGCTGACCGGCTACTTCACCGAGACCAACAAGCGGCCGGTGCAGGACATCGGCAAGAGCTCGCAGACCGGTGCCGCCACCGTCATCCTCGCCGGCATCAGCATCGGTCTGGAGTCGGCGGTCTACTCGGCGGTGCTGATCGGCGCGGGCGTCTTCGGCGCGTTCCTGCTCGGCGGCAGCTCCATCACGCTGTCGCTGTTCGCGGTGGCGCTGGCCGGCACCGGGCTGCTCACCACCGTCGGCGTGATCGTCGCGATGGACACCTTCGGGCCGATCTCCGACAACGCCCAGGGCGTCGCCGAGATGTCCGGCGACATCGACGAGCACGGCGCGCGCACGCTGACCGAGCTGGACGCGGTCGGCAACACCACCAAGGCGATCACCAAGGGCATCGCGATCGCCACGGCGGTGCTCGCGGCGACCGCGCTGTTCGGCTCGTACACCGACACGCTCAGCAGCGCGTACGCGACGGCGGGCGTGGGTGACGTCGACAACGAGATCCTCAACGCGCTGAACGTGGCGAACCCGCGCAACCTGGTCGGCCTGATCATCGGCGCGGCGGTGGTCTTCCTCTTCTCCGGGCTGGCCATCAACGCGGTGTCCCGCTCGGCCGGGGCCGTGGTGATGGAGGTCCGCCGGCAGTTCCGTGAGCTGCCCGGCATCATGGACGGCACCCAGCGCCCGGAGTACGGCAAGGTCGTCGACATCTGCACCCGGGACGCGCAGCGCGAGCTGATGACCCCCGGTCTGCTGGCCATCCTGGCGCCGATCGCTGTCGGCTTCGGCCTCGGGCCCGGGGCGCTCGCGGCGTACCTGGCCGGTGCGATCGGTGCCGGCACCCTGATGGCGGTGTTCCTGTCCAACTCCGGTGGGGCCTGGGACAACGCCAAGAAGCTGGTCGAGGACGGCGCGTACGGCGGCAAGGGCTCCGAGTCGCACGCCGCCACGGTCATCGGTGACACCGTCGGTGACCCGTTCAAGGACACCGCCGGCCCGGCGATCAACCCGCTGATCAAGGTGATGAACCTGGTCTCGCTGCTGATCGCGCCCGCCGTGGTGGCCTGGAGCGTCGGCGACGACCGCAACGTCGGCCTGCGGATCGGCATCGCCCTGGTGGCGACGCTGATCATCGTGGCGTCGGTGGTGTTCAGCAAGCGCAAGGGCATCGCGATGTCCGACTCCGACGCCGACGGCAACACCGGCGCGGGCAGCACCGACCACCGGCCGGAGACGGTCAACGCCTGATCCAGTAACGGCCCGGGTCCCCGGTCGACGTGGCTTGTCGACCGGGGACCCCGGCCGTCCGGCCCGGTGCCACACCTGGCCAAAGGCCGTACGCTGCAACGCATGCGTACGTGCCGGGCGTCTGCCGCCGGAAAGCTCACGGTGGTCCTGGCCACGATCGTCGTTCTGGCCGGCTGCGGCGGGGGGCCCAGCCCACGGGCCTGGGCGGCCTCGGTCTGCGGCGCCCTCACCCCGTGGCGCTCCGAGATCAACAAGCTGACCAGCAGCACCGACGAGCAGATGACCGCGCAGACCACGCCGGCGCAGGCCAAGGAGAACCTGGTGCGGCTCTTCGACGGGGCGGAGCAGGCCAGCGAGGCCGCGCGCCGCAAGGTGGAGAAGGCGGGCATCCCGGAGGCGGAGAACGGCGAGGCCATCTCCGCGGGTTTCCGCACCTCCCTGGGGAAGATGCGGGACGCGTACGGCCGTGCCCGGGACACCATCGACGGCCTGGGCACCGGCGAGGCGACGGCGTTCTACGACGGCGTGCGGGCCGCCGTGGAGACCCTCAACAAGGAGTACGACGCCGGCGCGCTGGACACCAGCAAGCTCAACTCCGAGGAGTTGAAACAGGCATTCGACGAGGTGCCGGAGTGTCGCTGAGCGGGCTCGGTGACACCGGGAAGGCACAGCCGCCCCCGGCGCTGTTCCCCGCGCCCGAGTCCGACACGCCCACTCCCGGGCGACGCCGTGGCGGCGCGCCGCAGGACCGCTCGTCGCCCGACGTTCGCAACGGCCCGACCCAGAGCGACGACGCGGACCGGCAACTTGTCTTCTTCGGCGCGGACGCGGCCGAACCGACCGTCGCCGACCTGGCCGGGCTGCTGGCCGGGCCGGCCGAGGTGGTCCGGATGGGCGGCACCGCCCGGCTCTCGGTGCAGGTGGACGCCGCCTGGCGGGTGCACGTGCTCGTCGCCGAGTTGGCGTCGCGGGGGTTGGCGGCGAGCTGGGAGCCGACCGAGGGCGCGGGACACGCCGTCCGTACGTCGTACACCCGGGTCTTGAAGCCGCTGGCGGCCGCCTGGCTGCAGGGTACGACGAAGCGCCCGCCGGCCGCGTTCCACCTGACCGGTCGGCGGTTGCGGCTGTGGCTCGCCGCCGCCGGGACGCCGGAGCCTCCGGACTGCTTCCTGTTGCGCCTGGGCGTCGACGACCAGGAGTGTTGGGAGCCGATCGGTGTGGCGCTCGCCTCGGCGGGGCTGGCCGGGACGCTGCTCGGCCCGGGTGAGGGTGGCCCGGCGTACCGGATCACCGGCCGCCGCCGGTTGGCGCGGCTCGCCGAGCTGGTCGGCGGGCCGCCGCCCGCAACGCCACCCGAAGCCTGGCCGACCTGACCCACCCTCATCGCGTCGATCATGGAGTTGTGCTGGTGGACGTATTGCTCGTCGGGGGCTAAAACGCCCACCATAAGTCCATGATCGGCGCGGTGGGGCGGCGGCTTGGGACGGTGTGGCCGGGTGTCTGGTGCCGGACAGACGGCGGGTCGATCCAGGCGGAAAACGGGTGGGTCGTGGGCCCACCATCGTCACAGTGACCCGCTTCGAGCCCTACCCACGGTGTACGGTGGCGCCGTCCGGCAGTGCCGAGCGCGGCGGAGTGGCGTCGACAGCCGCGTCGAAGCGGTTTGCGGCCCGCGAAACCCGAAACGCGGGCGGCGCGTTACGTTGGACATCCGGACCGCCGGTGCGACGGCGGGGTCGAAAGCGGTCGCTGTCCGGGCGCCGGCAGGCCACGAGCAGGAGTGAGGTCGGGGAGAGACGTGCCGAGCAACGCTGGAACCACCCGTCTGGTCATCGTCGAGTCACCGGCGAAGGCCAAGACGATCTCGGGCTACCTCGGCCCGGGGTACGTCGTGGAGGCCAGCTTCGGTCACGTCCGCGACCTGCCACGCAACGCCGCCGACGTGCCCGCCAAGCACAAGAAGGAGCCCTGGGCCCGGCTCGGGGTGGACGTCGACAACGGCTTCCAGGCGCTCTACGTCGTCTCCGCCGACCGTAAGCAGCAGATCAGCAAGCTGGTGAAGCTGGCGAAGGAAGTCGACGAGATCCTCCTGGCGACGGATGAGGACCGTGAGGGCGAGGCCATCGCCTGGCACCTGGTCGAGACGCTCAAGCCCAAGGTCCCGGTCAAGCGGATGGTCTTCCACGAGATCACCAAGCCGGCGATCCAGGCGGCGGTGGCCAACCCGCGGGAGATCGACCGCGATCTGGTGGACGCCCAGGAGGCGCGCCGGATCCTCGACCGCCTGTACGGCTACGAGGTCTCCCCGGTGCTGTGGAAGAAGGTCATGCCGCGGCTCTCGGCCGGCCGGGTGCAGTCCGTGGCGACCCGCATCGTGGTCGAGCGGGAGCGCCAGCGGATGGCCTTCCGCACCGCCGAGTACTGGGACATCCTGGCCACCCTCGCGGTGGCGAACGCCGGCGAGGGCCCGCGGAACTTCAACGCCACGCTGATCGCGTTGAACGGCGACCGGATCGCCACCGGTAAGGACTTCGAGCCGACCACCGGTCGGGTCCGGGCCGGCGCGGGCGTCGTGCACCTCGACGAGAGTGGCGCCCGGGGTCTCGCGGCCCGACTGGAGGGGCGGCCGTTCACCGTCACCCGGGTCGAGGAGAAGCCCTACCGCCGTCGCCCGTACGCGCCGTTCATCACCTCGACCCTCCAGCAGGAGGCGGCCCGCAAGCTGCGCCTGTCCTCGCAGCAGACGATGCGCACCGCGCAGCGCCTGTACGAGAACGGCTACATCACCTATATGCGTACCGACTCGGTCAACCTGTCGGAGACCGCCATCTCGGCCGCCCGCCGACAGATCGTCGAGCTGTACGGCGAGCGCAGCGTTCCGCCGGAGCCGCGCCGCTACACCGGCAAGGTGAAGAACGCGCAGGAGGCGCACGAGGCGATCCGCCCGGCGGGGGACAACTTCCGTACCCCGGGTGAGGTGGCCAAGGAGCTGTCCTCCGAGGAGTTCAAGCTCTACGAGCTGATCTGGCGGCGCACCATCGCCTCGCAGATGACCGACGCGGTCGGCTCCAGCGTGTCGGTGCGCATCCGGGCGGTCTCCACCTCGCAGGAGGAAGCCGACTTCGGCGCGACCGGCAAGACCATCACCGACCCGGGCTTCCTGCGCGCCTACGTCGAGTCGAGCGACGACGAGAACGCCGAGGCCGAGGACGCCGAGCGTCGGCTGCCCACCCTGGTCAAGGACCAGCCGCTGACCGCCGACCAGCTTGCCGCGCAGGGCCACCACACCCAGCCGCCGTCGCGCTACACCGAAGCGTCGCTGGTCAAGGCCCTGGAAGAGCTGGGCATCGGCCGTCCGTCGACCTACGCGTCGATCATGCAGACGATCCAGGACCGGGGGTACGTCACCAAGCGCGGCCAGGCGATGATCCCGACCTTCCTGGCCTTCGCGGTGATCGGGCTGATGGAGCGGCACTACCCGCGCCTGATCGACTACGACTTCACCGCCACCATGGAGAACGAGCTGGACGAGATCGCCGGCGGTGACCACGCCGCGGTCGACTTCCTCACCGCGTTCTACTTCGGCAGCTCCAACGGTGCCGGCGACCAGGACATCGCTCGTTCCGGCGGGCTCAAGAAGCTGGTCACCGAGAACCTCAACGACATCGACGCCCGCAGCGTCAACTCCATCCCGCTCTTCACCGACGACGACGGCCGCGAGGTCGTCGTGCGGGTCGGCCGCTACGGGCCGTACCTGCAACGGGAGCTGCCCGGCGGCGAGCAGCCGGCACCGGCCGCTGCTTCGGGCGAGGGCGAGGAGGCCGGTGCCCAGGGTGACCGGGCGCCGATCCCCGAGGGCCTGGCCCCGGACGAGTTGACCCCGGAGAAGGTGCACGAGCTGTTCCTCGGCGGCAGCGGCGAGCGCAAGCTCGGCGACGACCCCGGCACCGGCGAGCCGATCGTGCTCAAGTCCGGCCGGTTCGGCCCGTACGTGTCCAGCGGCGAGCGGAAGTCGTCGCTGCTGCGTACGCAGACCCCGGAGTCGCTGACCCTGGAGGAGGCGCTCAAGCTGCTCAGCCTTCCCCGGCTGATCGGTGTCGCGCCGGACGGCGTCGAGATCTTCGCGAACAACGGTCGCTACGGCCCGTACGTCAAGCGGGGCGAGGAGTTCCGTTCGCTGGAGTCAGAGGACCAGATGTTCACCGTCGGTCTGGACGAGGCGCTGGCTCTGCTGGCCGCCCCGAAGACCCGTGGACGGCGAGCCGCGGCTCCGCCGCTGCGCGAGATGGGCGTGGACCCGGCGACCGAGAAGCCGTTGGTGATCAAGGACGGTCGGTTCGGTCCGTACGTGACCGACGGGGAGGTCAACGCGTCGCTGCGGCGCGGCCAGACGCCGGAGGCGCTGACCATCGAGGAAGCGTCCGAGATGCTGGCCGAGAAGCGGGCGAAGGGTCCGGCGCCGCGGAAGAAGGCGGCGGCGAAGAAGGCCCCGGCGAAGAAGGCGACGGCCACCAAGAAGACGGCTGCCGCCAGCAAGTCCACGGCCGCGAAGAAGACCACCACTGCCAAGGCGACGGCGGCGAAGAAGGCTCCGGCGAAGAAGGCCGCCCCGCGCAAGGCCGCCACCAGCACGGAGTAGCTCGCCGCGCCGTCCGACCCGTCGGGTGGCGCCGTTCCGACGCTCCAGATCTTGGGCAGTTTCCGACGGAAACTGCCCAAGATCTATTTTGTGGTGTTTCGGGTCACGCGAGCGGCCGGAGCCTTTCGCGGTTTCGCCGGTACCGTCGTACCGTATGGCCATGCCGACAAGGAAGAGGCGTGCGGGCGGAGAGAAGCGGGATGCCGTTCTCGACGCCGTTGCCGGCGTCCTGGCCACCCGCGGCTACGAGAACACCCGCTTCACGGACGTGTCGGCTGCCGGTGGGGTGGCGATCAGCACCCTCCAGACCTACTTCGGCTCCCGCGAAGACATGATCATCGAAGCGATGCAGGTGTTCACCGACCGGGAGGTGGAGGCCCTGCGCGCCGTCTGCACCGCCGAGGACGATCCGTGGCGACGACTTGTGGCGTTGGTCGACCGGAGCCTGCACAACTCGGAGCAGACCCGGCAGGTTCTGGTCGAGTTCTGGCGCTCCGCGATGCGCGACGACGAGCTGCGCGACTACAGCGCCAACGTGCAGGAGCGGTACCGGGCACCCTTCCTGGCCGCCGTCCGGGAAGGCGCTGCCCGGGGTGCGTTCACGCTGGCCCACGACGCCGAGGCGGTGACGGACCTGCTGCTCTCGGCGCTGGCCGGTCTGATCATCTCTCGCGTCCAGCACCATTCCACGCCGGCACCGGCGGACTTCCGCGATGTTCTCCTGACCCAGCTCAGGCTGATGCTGGGCGTCAACGGCTCCCAACCCGAACGGATCGAGGCACGATGACCACCGTCGAGATCACCCGTTTCCGCGTTCCCGCCGAGCACGCGGACGCCCTGCTGGCCGCGCGGCCGGCGATGCTGCGTGACTTCCAGGCCGACCGTGGTGGCTTCCTCGGTGCGCGACTGATCCGGCTGACGGCCGACGAGTGGCTGGACGTCGTCTTCTGGGCCTCGTCCGAGGACTACGCCGAATCCCGCCGCCGGGGCGCCGACCTGCCCGGCATCCAGACGTTCTTCTCGCTGATCGAATCAGTGATCAGCATGGAGGAGGGCACGACCACCGACCTGGACCAGCCGTGATCTGGGCCGCCGGCTTCCGTACCGGGTTGCTCAGCCCGCACGAGCAGCTTCAGTTCAGCGAACCCCGTGGCTTCGCCGATCAGACCGTCCGTCAGGTGCTGCACCTGGCCGGCGGCGGGGAGGCATTCCGGGTACGGCTGACGAACCGCTACGGCCGCACCCCGTTGACCATCGGGGCTGCCACGGTCGCCGTCGGCGGCCGGTGGGTCGCTCTCACCGTCGACGGTGCTGAGCGTCACGTCATCCCGGCGGGCGAGGAGGCGGTCACCGACCCGGTGGGCATCCCGGTCGCGGCCGGCACGGATCTGGTGCTGAGCCTCTATCTTCCGGAGCGGACCGGTCTGGCCACCCATTCGCACAAGCCGGCCGAGGTCGCCCGGATAGTCGACGGGAATCACGTCACCTCTCCCGATCTGGTGGGGGCCGAGCAGGTCGAGGCCAGGTACCACCTCGCGGGCGTGGACGTGCTCGCCCCCCGGGACACCGCTGTCGCCGTGGCCTTCGGAGACTCCTGGTTCGAAGGCGTCGGCACCACGACGAGCGCGAATCGTCGCTCGGTCGACGTCCTCAACGGGCGTCTGAAGCGCGGATGGGTGGTCAACCAGGGCATCGCCGGCAACCGTCTCCTGCGTGACGGCGTCGGTGAACACGCGCTCGCGCGCTTCGACAGTGACGTCCTCTCCATCCCCGCCCTGACCCACGTCCTGGTCCACTTCGGTATCAACGACCTCGGTCTCCCGGTCATGTTGGGCGAGCCGGCCGTCACCGCCGACGCTCTCGTCGGGGGCTTCCGGGCGCTGGCCGACCGCGCCCACGGCGCCGGCCTGCGGATCGTCGTCGCCACCATCGGCCCCTTCGCGGGCGCCGGCCCGGAGATCAGCACGCCGGCCGGCCTCGCCACCCGACGCGAGGTGAACGACTGGATCCGTACGACGGACGCCTTCGACGCCGTCTTCGATGTGGCGAGCGCCGTCGCGGATCCGCACGCCCCCGACCACATTCACCCGGCGCTGGACAGCGGCGACGGCATGCACCTGAACGACCGGGGCGCGCAGGCGATGGCCGACGCGGTGAACCTGGACGACCTGGTGCTTTAAGGCTGGTCACCGCGACGGCGCGTACCGAGGTGAGCCGTCAGACCCCGAGGACGTGCTTCAGGTGGGGGTTGGTGAAGACGCGGTGGGGGTCGAGCCGGTCGCGGACAGCCTGGAAATCAGCGAAGCGGGGGTACGCGGTGGCCAGCGAGGCGGCGTCGCGGTAGTGCAGCTTGCCCCAGTGCGGGCGGCCGCCCAGCCCGGCGGTCACCTGCTCGAAGGCCCGGAAGTACGGCTCGTACGGCATGCCGACGTACTGGTGCACGGCGATGTAGGCGTTGTCCCGGCCGTAGCCGTGCGACAGCCAGATGTCGTCGGCGGCGGTGAATCGCACCTCCACCGGGAAGAGCACCTTGAACGGCAGGCCGTCCACGATCCGCTGGAGCGCGGCGAGCGCCTCGGGCAACGCCTCCCGGGGCAGGCCGTACTCCATCTCCACGAAGCGGACCCGGCGCGGTGTGCAGAAGACCCGGTCGGAGCGTCCGGTGTACTGCCGTTCGGTGAGGGCGCGGGCGGACACCGCGCTGATCCCCGGGGCCAGCGCGGGCACGGCTCGGCCGAGTCGGCAGGCGCCGGCGAAGACCCGGTTGGACAGGAAGTCGTCGTCCACCCAGCCGCGCCAGCGGGACAGCGGCCGGTCGTTGGCGGGTACCCGGTCGTTTGCCTTGACCTGGACGCGGGACGTGTACGGGAACCAGTAGAACTCGACGTGGTCGTGCCGGCCGATCAGCTCGGGTAGTTCGCCGAGCACGTCGGCGAGTTCGGCCGGTCGTTCGTGGGCGCGCAGGACGAAGGCGTCCACGCAACGCAGGGTCACCTCGACCAGGACGCCGAGCGCGCCGAGCGACACCCGGGCGGCGGCGAGGACGTCGGGGTGCTCGTCGGCGGAGCAGCGCAGCACCTCGCCGGTGCCGGTGACCAGGGTGATCGCCTCGACGAAGGTGGAGAGGCACCCGTAGCCGGCTCCGGTGCCGTGGGTGCCGGTGGAGATCGCCCCGGCGACGGTCTGCGCGTCGATGTCGCCGAGGTTGGGCAGCGCGAGGCCGTGCCGGGCGAGCAGGCCGTTGAGCGCGTGCAGGGTCATGCCCGCCGGCACGGTGACCAGTCGGTGTGCGACGTCCACGCTGACGGTGGTGTCCAGGTCGGACAGGTCCATTCGACGGTCGTCGGCGAGCGCGACGGCGGTGAACGAGTGGCCGCTGCCCGTCACCCGGATCCGACCGCCGTCGTCGGCGGTGGATCTGACGGCTTCTGCGACCTCGGTCGGCGAGCCGGGGCGCAGGATCGCGCTGGCGCTGCCACGCTGGTTCCCGGCCCAGTTGGACCATCCAGCCCCGAGGGGTGCGGTGCGGACCATGCGCGCTCCTCATTCATGAATATGAACTGACTTCATATCAGGAACGTTCTAGCTGGTAAATACCGCAATTGCGATCCGCTCGTTGTACCGGTAGTCACGGACTCGTGACGTGGAGATATGTTCATCCGTCGAAGGGGGGTGGCGCAGAGTGTCCACACCAGCCGCCACGACCGGGCCGCTGCGCCGCGTACCGGTGCAAGGTCGAAGTGTCGCGCGGGTACAGCGCATGTTGGATGCCTGCGCCGAACTCGTCGACGAGGTGGGGTACGAGGGGCTGACCACCACCCTGCTGGCCGAGCGGGCCGAGGTGGCGATCGGGTCGGTCTACCAGTTCTTCCCGGACAAGCGAGCCATCGTGCAGGCGTTGACCCTGCGGACCATGGAGTCCTACCTCCAGCGCCTCGACGAGCGGTTCGCCTCCGACGAGATGACCCACTGGTGGGACGGCGTCGACGCGGGCATCGACGAGTACATCACGATGCACCGCACCGTCCCCGGCTTCCGTACCCTGCACTTCGGCGACGTGGTCGACCTGCACCTGCTCGACGAGCAGCGGGACAACAACGGCGTGATCGCCGACCAGTTGGCCCGGGTGCTCACCGAGCGTTTCGGGCTCACCGACGTGCCCAAGCTGCGCTTCGTGCTGGAGATCGCCGTCGAGGCGGCGGACGCGCTGATCAAGCTCGCGTTCCGTCGGAAGTCCGACGGTGACGAGCGGGTGCTGCTGGAGGCGAAGGCGTTGATCCGGGAGTACCTGCACCGCCAGGTCGACGGCCCGGAAAACGGCCGGCCCGTGGTCGGCCAGCAGGCCGAGGCGCCCCAACACGCCTGAGTCGGCGTGGGGCGCCGGCCCCGGCCGGCGGTGGTGGGGCCGGCTGTCCGGTCTCAGAGGAAAGCCTGCCCCTCACCCCGGTAGGTGGGGACGGTCGCCACGAGCCTGTCGCCCTCGATCAGGTGCAGCTCGTTGACCCGTTCGCACAGCTCACCCGCCTTGGCGTGCCGGAACCACACCCGGTCGCCGACGCGCAGCCCGGCCGCCGCCGCTCCGGACAGCGGAGTCTGCACCTCGCCGGCGCCCTCGGTGCCGACCAGCTTCAGCCCGGCCGGTAGCCACGGCCGGGGCAGTCGACTGTCGGCGGCCGGGCCGGAGGCGATCCAGCCACCGCCGAGCACCGTCGCCAACTCCGGCGTCGGTCGGCGGACCACCGCGCAGGCGAAGAACGCCGCCGGGGTGGGCCGCCAGGCACGGTAGGCGTCGAACAGCGTCGGCCCGTACAGGCCCGATCCCGCGGTGATCTCGGTTACCGCGGGATCGGCGCTGGTCGCGGCCATGCTGCCGGTGCCGCCGCCGTTGACGAACTCCAGGTCGGCGTGCTCGCGTACCGCAGCGACCGCCGCACCACGGCGGGCCAGCAACTCCCGGTACGACCCGCGCTGGGCCAGCCTGATCGCGCCCGCCAGCAGCGTCTTACCCGGCGGCGCGTCACCCAGGCCGGCGATCTGCGCCTCGTACGACATGAGCCCGACCAGCCGGAAGCCGGGCCGACCGGCGACGGCGGCGGCGAGCGCGCCGGCCGCCCGAGCGCTGTGCACCGGTGAGCGGCGGACGCCGACGTGCACCCCGCGCACCGGTCGCCAGGAGGCGTCCAGATCCAGGCAGAGCCGTAGCTCGGCGCGCTGCCCCGGGCCCTTGACGGCGTCGACGAGGTCGAGTTGGCCGGCGCTGTCGATCATCAGGGTGATCGCGGCGGCGAGTGTCTGGTCGGCGCACAGCTCGGCGAGGGCGGCCCGGTCGGCGCTCGGGTACGCGACCAGCACGTCGTCGCTGACGCCGGCGCGGACCAACCAGATCGCCTCGGGCACCGTGAAGGCCATCACGCCCTGCCAGCCGGGCCGGGCGAGGGCTCGGCCGATCAACTCCCGACTGCGGACCGACTTGCTGGCGAGCCGGACCGGTTTTCCGGCGGCGCGGTCGGCCAGAGCGGCCGCATTGGCGTCGAAGGCGGTGAGGTCGACCACCGCGTACGGGGGGTCGAGGTGGGCAGTCGCCCGATCCAGGCGCTCGCGAAGTTTGTCGCTTTCGATGGCCACGTGTGCACGCTAACTGTCTGACGGAGAATGCGAAATACCCTCGCGTACGTCCGGGCTGCGGTCGGTACCTCCAGCGGCCTAGGCTCAGCGAGCAGGAGAATGTCGCCCGGGGGGTGGCCCCCACCGGGTCTAGAGTGTTGCACCGGAGGTGCCCAGCGATGGGCCGGCACGTGGAGGTACGGCCATCGAAAGCCAGAACAGCGGCGAGTCGCCCGGCGTGTCGCGTTCGAGCGACAAGTCGGGCAACGGCGCCAACCCGTCCAGCGGTGGTCAGGCAGACCCGTCCGGTTACGCCGCCATCCGGTCCGTGTTGCGCATCCGGCCGTTCCGCCGGCTCTGGATCGTGCTCGGCGCAGCCTCCTTCGGTGACTGGCTCGGCCTGCTGGCCACCGCGCTCTTCGCCGCCTCGCAGGTGCAGGGCAGCACCGCCCAGGGCGCCGCGTTCGGCGGGGTCACCGCGATCCGGCTGCTGCCCGCGCTGGTGCTCGGCCCGGTGGCCGGCGTCTTCGCCGACCGGTTCGACCGACGCTGGACGATGGTCATCTGCGACCTGCTGCGCTTCGTGCTCTTCGCGTCCATTCCGCTCTACGCCCTCAGCGGGGCCGCGGGCGGCCTGGTGGTCGGCTGGGCGCTGATCGCCACCTTCCTGATCGAGTCGCTCACCCTGCTCTGGATCCCGGCCAAGGAGGCCGCGGTCCCGAACCTCATCCCGCGGGCCCGGCTCGAGGCGGCCAACCAGCTCACCCTGATCACCACCTACGGCCTCACCCCCGTCGCCGCCGCCATCGGCCTCGCCGTGCTCGACCGTGGCGTCCGTGGTGCCGTCGGCGGCGACCTGCCCTCGTGGGCCGAGCCGGCCCAGCTCGCCCTCTGGTTCAACGCCTTCTCCCGGCTCGCCACCGCACTGGTGGTGGCATTCGGGATCAAGGAGATCAGCGAGGCGCAACGCGGTGAGGCCGAACGCTCCGAGCAGAGCATGTTCCGGCAGTTCTCCGAGGGCTGGAAGTACATCGGCAAGACCCCGCTCGTCCGCGGCCTGGTGCTGGGCATCTTCGGCGCGTTCGCCGGCGGTGGCATCGTGGTCGGCACCGCCAAGTTCTTCGCCAACTCACTGGGTGCCGGTGATGCCGCGTTCTCGCTGCTCTTCGGCGCGATCTTCGTCGGCCTGGCGCTCGGCATCGGGCTGGGCCCGATGATCGTCAAGGAAATGTCCCGGCGTCGCTGGTTCGGCATGAGCATCGTGCTGGCCAGCGCCGCGGTGATGACCCTCGCCTTCGCCATCCACCTGTCCATGGCGATCGTCGGCGCGGTGCTGGTCGGCGCCGGTGCCGGGATGGCCTTCCTGGCCGGCACCACGCTGCTGGGCGGGGAGGTGGCCGACGAGGTGCGGGGCCGGGTCTTCGCCGTGGTGCAGATCGGCACCCGACTGGTGCTGATCCTGGCCATCGGGCTGAGCAGCGTGTTGGTCGGCGTCGGTGGCTCGCGCAAGCTGGAGATCGCCGACCTCGGCATCTCCGTCTCCTCCACCCGACTGCTGCTGCTCGCCGCCGGTGCCGCCGGCATCTTCGCCGGCATCAGCGCGTTCGGCCAGATGGACGACAAGAAGGGCGTCCCGGTCCTCGCCGACCTGTGGGGCTCCATCCGGGGTCGCCCGCTGATGCCCGCCGAGCCGTTCGTCTCCGCCGGGCTCTTCGTGGTCTTCGAGGGCGGCGAGGGCGCGGGAAAATCCACCCAGCTCACCGCGCTCTCCGAGCGGCTGCGCGGGCACGGCCGGGAGGTCGTGGTCACCCGCGAGCCGGGGGCCACCGGCGTCGGCCGGCGAATCCGGTCGCTGGTGCTGGACACCTCCGGCGACGACGCGCCCTCGCCCCGGGCCGAGGCGCTGCTCTACGCCGCCGACCGGGCGCACCACGTGGCCACCGTCGTCCGGCCCGCGCTGGTTCGGGGCGGCGTGGTGATCAGTGACCGGTACGTCGACTCGTCCCTGGCGTACCAGGGCGCCGGCCGGACCCTGCCCGTCGACGAGGTCTCCTGGCTCTCCTCCTGGGCCACCGGTGGGCTCAAGCCCGACCTGGTGGTGCTGCTGGACGTCGAACCGCGCACCGGCCTGTCCCGGGTGGCCTCGCGCAACACCGGCACCGACCGGCTGGAGGCCGAGTCGATCGCCTTCCACGAGCGCGTCCGGTACGCGTTCCTCGACCTCGCCGCCGCCGACCCGAAGCGCTACCTGGTGCTCGACGCGTCCCGGCCGGCCGACGAGATCACCCAGCTGGTGGTCCGGCGGGTCGAGGAGTTGCTCGGCAAGCCGGGTGGCATCGTGCACCCTCGGCCCGCGCAGGGCCCGGACACCTCGGTGCAACCTGAGTTATCCGACGCGGAGCTGGTGACGATGGAGCACAAGACCTGATGCCCGACGTCTTCGCCGACCTGGTCGGTCAGGACGAGGCGGTGGTCGAGCTGCGGCGCGCCGCCGCGGCCGCCGCCGCCGTCCTGCGTGCCGGCGCAGCCGCGTTGGTCACCGCCGGCCCGGCCGGCGGTGACGGGTCCACGGCCGACGAAGCGGTGACCGGCGTGGACCCGTCCGCCGGGATGACCCACGCGTGGATCTTCACCGGGCCTCCCGGATCCGGCCGCTCGGTCGCCGCCCGCGCGTTCGCCGCCGCACTCCAGTGCGTGCACGGCACCGGCTGCGGTGAGTGCCCCGGCTGCCACACCACGATGGGTGCCACCAACGCCGACGTACGGATGGTGGTGCCGGAAGGGCTCTCCATCGGCGTCGGCGAGATGCGCGCCCTGGTGCTCCGCGCGGCCAGCACCCCGTCCGGCGGGCGCTGGCAGGTGGTGGTCATCGAGGACGCCGACCGGCTCACCGAGGCCGCCGGCAACGCGCTGCTCAAGGCGATCGAGGAACCACCGCCGCGGACGGTCTTCCTGCTCTGCGCCCCGTCCACCCACCCGGACGACATCTCGGTGACCATCCGGTCGCGCTGCCGGGTCGTACCCCTGCGGCAGCCGCCGGCCGCCGCGGTGGCCGAGGTGCTGGTGCGTCGGGACGGCATCGCGCCCGACGTGGCGCAGTGGGCGGCGGCGGCCGCGCAGGGTCACGTGGGTCGGGCCCGCCGGCTGGCCCGCGACCCGGAAGCCCGCAAACGACGCGAGGCGGTGCTCGCGGTGCCCCGCCGGTTGACCGGTGTCGGCGCGGCGTTCGACGCGGCGTCCGCACTGATCGAGGCGGCCGAAGCGGAGGCCGAGGCGTCGGTCACCGAGGCCGACACGACCGAGCGCGCGGCGCTGGAGACCGCGCTCGGCGCGGGCGGCACCGGCCGGGGCGCGGCCGGCGCCCTGCGAGGCGCCGCCGGGCAGCTCAAGGAGTTGGAGAAGCGGCAGAAGTCCCGGGCCACCCGGGCCCAGCGGGACGCACTGGACCGGGCGCTCGTCGACCTCGCGGGCTTCTACCGGGACGCGCTCACCATGGCGCTGCGCGCACCCGTCGCCCCGGTGCACACCGACACTGCCGCGCTCGCCGGTGCCGGCGCGCAGAAGTGGGACGCCGAGGGCGCGCTGCGCCGGTTGGAGGCCGTGCTCGCCTGCCGCGCGGCGATCGAGGCGAACGTCAAGCCGCGGATCGCGGTCGAGGCGATGATGCTCGCCCTCTGGAAGGGCTGACCCGCACTTCCCGGCCGTTGTCCACAGGCATCGACAGGCCCGATTCCGGTGCGGTACGGTCCCTGTGCCGTGGTGACGGTGGCACCACACTGAGTGATGAATCACCCGGGAGGAGTCGGCCGATGCCGCGGGGGGAGATCGACGAGGCCTGGATCGAGGAGGCGGTGCGGCGCTACCGCCGGATCGAGTCCCTCCAGGCCGAGTTCGACCAGGCGGTGTCGACCGTCGAAGTGACCGTCCGCTCGCCGGACGGCCTGGTCGAGGTGGTGGTCACCGCCGGTGGACGGATCACCGACGTCCGGTTCCTCGGGCCGCTGCACAGCCGCAGCCCGCGCGACGTCGCCGGTTCCGTGCAGGCCGCGGTCACCGCGGCGGCCGACGCCGCCGAATGGGCCCGCGAAAAGCTGCACAACGAGACGTTCGCCGCCTACCGACCGCTCGCGGGGGCCTGAGATGGACACACTGCGCGCGCTCTCCGCCCGACTGGACGAGGCGAGCGCCACGCTAACCGTCGTCTCGCACACCGTCACCGCCAGCGATCCGGCCCAGGCCGCGTTCGGCGCCGACGCGCCGGGCCGTCCGGGCGAGATCGGTCGGGCGCTGCACCGGCAGTGGACCACCGCCACGGACGACCGGGCCCGGGAGGCCCGCACCGCGGCCGGTCGACTGGCCGCCGCCGCGGCTGCCGTGCGGGAGGCCGCCGACCGCTACGCCGAGGTCGACCGGGCGGCCCGCCGCCGGCTCACCGGGGAACCGTGATGGACGCGCTGGACCGGCTCGCCGAGCCCGGCCTCGACCTGCTCCGCCGGGTGGATAGGCTGATCGCGGCCGGTGTCCCCGAGGGGCACCGGGTCTGGCCGCTGCTGCGCCGCATGCAGGTGCTGCCGGGCGACGCGGTCCGCGGCTTCCTCGACCTGCACCCCGTGCCGCTCGCCAGCGCCGGCCACGCGGTGCGCCGGCTCGTCCGGGGGTACGACGACGTCTCCGCCGCGCTCACCGACCCGGTGCTCTGGTCCGGTCCGGCCGCCACGGCGTACGGGCAACAGCGGGCGGCGCTGCTGCGTCACCTCGACGAGGGGCCGGACAGCCTGGTCGGGAGACTCGAATCCACCGCCGGTTACGCCGACGCCCTCGCCGACTGGGTGGAGGGCAGCCGACTCGCGCTGGCCCGCACGTTGGCCGACGTGCTCCGCTCGGCCGAAGCGGTCGCCGTGGTCGCCGCCACCGCCACCGGTGCGTCGACCCGCCCCGGCCCGGTCGGGCCCGGCGTGGCCGATGCCGCCGAGATCGCCGCACGGGTGCTGGCGGTGCTCTGCGTCGCGTACGACGGTGCGGAGACGCTGCTGCGTCAGTGGGCGCCGAGCCTGGCCGAGACCGCGTGGCGTCCGCCAACGGACGGGCGTCCCCACTACGACCAGCCCACCCGGGTCGGCTGGTAGCCGAGCCCGGCCCTCCGACCGTGGTCGAGTCGCCCCGCCTTCCGGTCTTCCGGGCGTGGCTGCGTCGCCCTGCCTCTCGACCTCTGATCGAGGTCGTTCTGCCTCGGACAGGCCACGGCGTCGCTCGCGGGCGCCTGCCCTGAAGCCGGCGCTCACGGCGACGCCGTGGTCTTCCCCCTGCACCCCCCGCAGGTCTGCCTCCACTCAACGCCGCCGAGGCACGTCTTGTCTCCTGCCCGGCCCCGGATTCAACCGTCCGGGCGAGCAGCAACGGCACGACGGGACGCCAGGCAATAGGTCGAGTCGACGGTCATGAATGGCAGCGGGGCGTAGCCGGCCGGTGCGCCTTGCGCCGTGACCCGTCGTAGGGTGGGGGGATGGGCATGCTCTGCGCGGTCAGCTTCAACCGGTACGGGCGGCTCTACTACCTCGACCCGGGCGAGTTGCGCCCGCAGGTGGGCGACCGGGTGCTGGTGCCCACCGATGACGGGCCCGAGGTGGCGGAGTGCGTATGGGCCGCGCAGTGGGTGACCGAGGAGACCGACGGTTTCCCCCGCCTGGTTGGGTTGGCCGGCGACGACGACCTCCGCCGGGACGAGGCGTTGCGTCGGCGCAAGGCCGAGGCCAAGGTGGCCGCGAAACGGCTGATCCGCTCGCACGGCCTGCCGATGAAGGTGGTGGCGGTCGACCATGTGCTCGGCTCTGCCGAGAGCGGTGAGCGCAGCACCGTCTACTTCACCGCCCCGCACCGGGTGGACTTCCGGTCCCTCGTCCGCGACCTGGGGGCGACCCTGCACTGTCGGGTGGAGCTGCGTCAGCTCTCCGCCCGCGACTCCGCGCGGGTGCAGGGCGGCATCGGCTCCTGCGGTCGGGACCTGTGCTGCGCCACGTTCCTCACCGACTTCGAGCCGGTGACCATCCGGATGGCGAAGGACCAGGACCTGCCGCTCAACCCGCTGCGCATCTCCGGCGCGTGCGGGCGGCTGATGTGCTGCCTAAAGTACGAGCACCCGCTGTACCAGCGCTTTCAGGAGACCGCCCCGGCGGTCGGCAGTCGGGTCTCCACCCCCGAGGGTGACGGCCGGGTCGTCGGTCACAGCGTCCCCCGTGACGCGGTGACCGTACGCCTGGACGCCGACGGCTCGCGCTCCATGTGCTCCCGCGCCGACGTCTGCGGCTCCCGCCAAGCCCACAACCAGCAATACACCCCCTAACCCCCACCCACCCCCCACCCCCCCTCCCGCGCACCGCCCCCCCTCCCGCGCACCGCCCCCCTTCCGCCCCGTTGATCATGAAGTTATTGCCACCTAGCGCGGCGTGTCGGGGCAATAACTTCATGGTCAACGCGGGTGGGGCGGTGTGGGGTTGGGGTGGGTTGGTCAGCGCAGGACTGTGGGGGGTTCGGTCAGGCGGGGGGTCAGGGGGGATTTGGGGGTCAGCCAGCTTTGGGTGGGGGACTGGTCGGGGTTCACCTGCCAGTCGCGGGAGACCCGGTCCACCCCGAGCGGGTAGATGGTCAACGTGCCGTCCGGGTCGATGCGCAGTCGCAGGAAAGACTTCGAGTCCTCGATGCCCTGGCCGGCGAAGAGTTCGTTGACGTTCACGCCGAACGAGCCCGCCACCAGCAGGTACGCCGCCACCAGTTGGCTGGCGACCAGACCGATCACCGGGCCGTAGAGCACCGCCGCGGCGACCGCCGGCAGCGGCCACGGCCAGCCGTAGAACGGCAGCGCCAACCAGACCCAGGTGCCGCCCGCCGCCAGGGCCACCTGCGCCACGCCGTGGCCGACACCGAGGATCCAGTGCCTCGCATGGCGTTTGCCGCTCGCGCTCGGCGGCTTGGCGAACAGGGCCGCCGCGATCACCGTCACCAGCACCATCACCACCAGCGGGACGCTGAACAGCCGCTGGTCGGTGCTGTCGGCCCAGTTCGCCGTCGCACCGGCCATGGCCAGCATCAGCAGGGTGTGCAGGGTGCCGAGCAACGTGGTGAAGCCGGGATTACGGAACGGCAACCTGGGGAAGATGCCCCAGCCGTAGCGGCGCGACCGCGCGGCGTCCGGGTAACGGGCCACCAGGTCGTACGGCTGAGCGGTGCTGGCCTTGCGGGCCAGCGTGTCCCGCGGCGGCACCTCGATGCGCTCCGGCAGCTTGTGCGTGGGGTAGAGGTACGCGCCGCCCCCGCCGCAGGTGATCAGCTGCCGGTCGCCCCCCGAGTAGCGGGCGTAGTGGTGCAGGTCGCCCGAGAGCAACAGCCGCACCCGCGCCCCGGTCGGGTCGATGATCGTGCGGATGAAGTAGTCGATCGAGTCGTGCGCGGTGGGGTCGTCGACGGCCTTGACCCAGGTCGGTGCCGGCGCTGCGATGATCACCTTGGACTCCGGCCCGAGCCGGCGGGCCACCTCGTCGAAGTAGACCAACTGCGGGTCGTCCAGGTACGAGCCGGACTGGTCGTCGACGCCGAGCAACCACCAGTCGGCCGGCAACTCCACGGCGAAGTACGACCGGGACTGCCCGGTGCCCCAGCCCGCGAAGTTGCGGTCCCGGGAGCGGACGAACAACCGGAGGAACGCGGTGAGGCCGTCGTACCAGTCGTGGTTGCCGGGCACCGCGAAGAGCGTCGGCTTCTCTGCCGGCGCCACCGGAAGGGCTGCCTGGTAGGGGCCCTTGCACCGGTCCTCGTACGCGGCGTAGGCCGCCGACGGATACACCTGGTCGCCGCCCATCACCAGCGTCTGCGCCCGGGGCAGGCGGTGCCCGTCGACGGTCAGCTCGGGCTGCGCCAGCAGGTACGCCACCGAATACGTGGCGTTGAAGCCGTCGCCGAGGTCGGCCACGTAGTCGAGCCACAGCCCGCCGTCCGGCCCGACCTGGCGGAAGACGTCGTCGCCGAACGCGTTCTGCAACTCGCGCTTGTCGAGGTACGCCCCGAAGAGCACCGCCAGCAGCGTCCGGATGCCGGTGCTGATCAACAGAAACGGTGCCAGCCACGGCACCGGCTTGCGCGGCGTGAAGCCCAACTCCAGCGGATCGGTGCTGCGCGGCCGGTGCGCGACGCGTTCACCGGCCGGCGGACGGTCAGGGTGTTCGGCGGGCTCGTCCTCGGGGTGGTCGCGTTCGTCGCTCACCCGCCGCAGCGTAGTCCCGGACCCGATCATCCGCTGTCTGGTAATCGTCCAGATGGCAGCCGATGTCCGGTTGGTGCTGGGCGGCGCGACGGGGGTATCCCGTTCGGTCGGTGGCGGCGGGGTGCCGTACACTTGCTGATCGTTGCCGCCTTAGCTCAGTCGGCTAGAGCGACGCACTCGTAATGCGTAGGTCGACGGTTCGATTCCGTCAGGCGGCTCGGTACAGAAGCCCAGGTCATTGGCCTGGGCTTCTGCCGTTTCCCAAGGTCCGTCACGGTCGCCGCTGCTTCCGGGTTCCGGCCACGGAGCGGGTGCCGATCAGGGCTCCCGTCGTCCGACGATGATGCCGCCGAGCCGGCTCTCCGCCGAGGTGACGGTGGTCTGCGAGTCGATCGTGAAGCCGCTCTGGCGTAGCCAGGCCGCCACCTGGGCCGGCTGCCGACGGTGGACACGCACGTTCATCGGGTGCCCGCCGTACCCCTCGGTCTTGAGGGTCGTTTCGTCGCCCACGTGGAAGCCGAGCAGCAGCGGGCCGCCGGGGCGTATCACCCGCCGGAAGTGGGCGAACACGACGTCGATCTGGTCGTCGGGGATGTGGATGAGGGAGTACCAGGCGACCAGGCCGGCGACCGAGCCGTCGGCCAGGTCCAGGTCGGTCATCGAACCGACCTCGAACCTCAGCTCACTGTGGTCACGACGGGCCACGTCGATCATTCCGGGCGAGAGGTCGATCCCGAAGGCGTCCACGCCGAGCGTGTGCAGGTGGGCGGTGATGCGCCCCGTTCCGCAGCCCACGTCCGCGACCGGCCCACCGCCGGCGGCCAGCACCAGCTGCGCGAACGAGGCCAGAGCGGCTCGTTCGTGCGGTGCTTGCGCGAGGAGGTCGCGCACCAGGCGTGCGTAGCTGACTGCCACCGTGTCGTAGGAGGTGCGAGTATCAGACAGCCAGCCGTCTACCGTCACGACGCCAACGTTAGTTCAGCGACACGACCGGCACCTTGGAGGCGTCCACCCATGACTCCCGCACCCGTGATCGTGAGTCTGCCCATCGCCGACCGTCCCACCTCCTACCGGTTCTACCGCGACGGCCTCGGCCTCGAAGCCGTGGGCGAGTTGGCCGACGACGGCCTCCCGGAACCGTTGCAGTTCGTGGTCAATGACGGGCTGCGCCTGATGCTCGTCCCGACCGGCGGCTTCGGTTGGGTGATCGGCCGGCACGAGGTCGCCCCGAGGGGGCAGAGCGAGTGTCTGCTGAGCCTCACCGTCGACTCGCTTGTCGACGCGGACGCGGTCGTCGAGCGGGCCCGCGCTGCCGGCGCCGAGGTCATCAGCGAGACGTCCGACTACCCCTGGGGGTACGCGGGCGTCTTCGCCGACCCGGACGGTCACTTGTGGATGGTCTCCGTCGCGGAGTCCTGAAAGCGTCGGTGGTCGTGGTTACGGTCTTGCCGTGACCGTGACCACCGATGCCCCTGGAACGCTGCCCACCCCTGCCGACGAGGCCCGGCTGTGGGCACTCATCGAGGCCGCCTGGGCCGGGCTGGGCGAGGAGCCACTGGCGCTGCGCCGGGCCATCGTCGAGCGCGACCCCGCTGATGACGACGGCGACGGCGACGACGATGACGGCCCGTCCTACGCGATCGACGCCTGGCTCGATGCCTTCCTGGACCGGCTCGGGCAGTTGACCGTCGAGCTGACCGGGCAGGAGTTGACGGATCTCGACCGGGTGGTGGAGCGCAAGCTGCACGACATCGACCGGGAGGAGATCCACGAGGTGACCGACGGGTCGGACGACGGCTTCCTCTACGCCCGAGGTTTCATAGTGGCCCTGGGGCGGGCCTACTACGAGGCGGTCCGCGCCGACCCCGCGATGGCGCTGCCGGACGCCGACTGTGAAGGCATGTGTTACCTCTTCGCGCACCTGCACAACGACCGGTTCGGTTCATGGCCGGAGACCGGCTCGGGAATCTCCCGGGAGTCGTTCGGCAACCCGGCCGGCTGGTCGGCCTGATCGGAGGCCCGGGTCGTGCTGCGGGATCAGACGTAGATCTTGGTGGCGTACTCCGGGCCGTAGTGCCGTTCCAGATCGTCGAGGCTCTCCGTCGGAGCCTCGACCTCCTTGATCAGGCGTGCCCGCGACGGCAGTGCCTCGGGCGCCCAGGTCTCCGGCCGCCACAGTGCGGACCGCAGGAACGCCTTCGCGCAGTGGTAGAAGATCTGCTCTATCTCCACCACCACGGCGAGCACCGGCCGGTGCCCCTTGACCACCATGTCGTCGAACCAGGGCGCGTCGCTGACCAGTCGGGCCCGCCCGTTGATGCGCAGCGTGTCGGTCCGCCCGGGGATCAGGAAGAGCAACCCGATGTGCGGGTTGTCGAGGATGTTGCGGTAGCCGTCGGCCCGCTTGTTGCCGGGTCGCTCGGGCAACGCGATCGTCGTCTCGTCCAGAACCAGCGCGAACCCGGCCGGGTCGCCCTTGGGCGAGACGTCGCAGCTGCCGTCCGCGCCGGCCGTGGCCATCAGACAGAACGGCGAGGCACCGAGCCACTCGCGGTCCCGTTCGTGCAGGCGGGCGCGGTCCTTGTTGGCCGCCCGCGCGCTCGGCTCACCGAGCAACTCGCGCAACTCCTCGTGCGAGGTGATCTCCACCGTCACGTTGATCCTCCCTCAGCCGTTGACCCGGTGGTGGGCACCACCGTCGTCAGCCTAGGCCGCCGTGACCAGCGCGAGGTTTGTGCCGGGTTGCTGGGGGTACGGCCTCACCCGACGCGCTCGCCGACGTGGACCGTTCCGCAGGACGCCGACCAGTGGAGGCCGGGAGATGGAGAGCCGACTCAAGGTGCTGGGGCACCCAGTCCATCCGATGCTGGTGATGTTCCCGGTCGCGCTGCTGGCCACGGCGGTGCTGTTCGACCTGGTGGACACCGTCGGCGGTCCCGACTTCCTCGGCGAGGTCGCGTACTGGAACATCACCGTCGGCCTGATCGGCGGCCTGCTCGCCGCGGCGGCCGGCTCGTTCGACCTGCTGGCGATACCGAGCGGCACCCGCGCCAAGCGGGTGGGTCTGCTGCACGCCGGCGCCAACGTCGCGGTGATCCTGCTCTTCGCCGCCGTGTGGGCGGTGCGGCTCAACGCGGACTCCCGGGCCGCCGGCGGGGCGCTGATCGCCATCGAGCTGGTCGCGTTGGCGATTCTCGGCATCAGCGCCTGGCTCGGTGGCGAGCTGGTCGACCGGCTCGGTGTGGGCGTCGACAGTGACGCCGGCCTGGACGCGCCCAGCTCACTACGGCCGCCGACGGCCGCCCAGCGGATCGGAGAGGTGTGATGAGCGAGCAGCAGTTCGGCGGCTTCGGCCGGGGGTGGCGGGGCAACCGGCAGCAGGGCTGGGACCCGATGGGGGAGTTGCAGTCGCTGCGCTCCGAGTTGAGCCGCCTGGTCGGTGGTCGCGGCGGGGCGTCCGACGTCGAGTTGACCGAAACCTCGGACGGCTGGGAGGTCGTCGTCCGCTTGCCCGGGGTGGCGCCGGAGGAGGTGGCCGTCGAGTTGGACGACCGCGAGTTGTGCGTGCGGGCCCGCTCGGAGGCGGAGGTCAACGCCGACCACGGCATCCCGGGCGGCTTCGAGACGCGCGGCTTCGAATACCGGGTCAACCTGCCGGCGCGGGTCGACCCGGACACCATCGACGCGGTGATGGACCACGGCCTGCTGCGGGTGCGGCTGCCACGGGCGACGCGGCCCGCGCCGCGCACCATTACCGTCGGCCGCACCGGGCCGCGCTCCGGCGACCTCTCCAGGGGTACGCCGATGCCAGCCGATCCCGCCGCGGACCGGGAGTTGCACCGCCCGGACACCGCCGGCGAGATCGACCGGCCGTAGCGGGTCGGGTGGCCACCCCGTCCGTGCTCGGCCCGACCGCCGAGCGCCTTCCCGACGTACGGCGGATCGCCGTGCTGCGCGCCAACGCGCTCGGTGACTTCATCTTCGCCCTGCCGGCGCTGGACGCCTTGCGCGGCGCGTACCCCTCGGCGGAGATCGTGCTGCTCGGGGCGCCGTGGCACGCGAAGCTCTGGCGTGACCGGCCCGGCCCGGTGGACCGGGTGCTGGTGGTGCCGCCGGCACCCGGCATCCGTACGCCGGAGCCGGGCGAGCCGGAATCGTCGGGCGACGACTTCGTGGCCGCTGCCGCCGCGATGGAATTCGACCTGGCGGTGCAGATCCACGGCGGGGGGGCCAACTCCAACCCGCTGATCAGCCGGCTCGGTGCCCGGTTGACCGTCGGCCTGCGCGCCGACGACGCGCCGCCGCTGGACCGGTGGCTGCGCTACGTCTACTACCAGCACGAGGTGATCCGCTACCTGGAGGTCGTGGCGCTGGCGGGAGCGCCGGCCACCACCATCACGCCGACGCTGGCGGTGACCGACGCCGACCGGGCCGAGGCCGCCCAGGTGCTCGGCCCGGCGAGCCGTCCCCGGGTGGCGTTGCATCCGGGTGCCACCGACACCCGCCGCCGCTGGCCCGCCGAGCGCTTCGCCGAGGTGGCCGGTGCGCTGCACGAGGACGGCTACGAGGTGCTGGTCACCGGCACGCCCTCCGAGCAGGAGGTGGTGGACCGGGTCGTCGCCGCGGCGCAGGTGCCGGTGCGCCCACAGGTGGGCACGCTCAGCCTGGGTGGGCTGGTGGGCTGCTACGCCGACTGCGCTTTGGTCGTCTCGAACGACACCGGCCCGCTGCACCTGGCCGCCGCGGTGGGCACGCCAACGGTGGGCATCTTCTGGGTCGGCAACCTGATCAACGGGGCCAGCCCGCTGCGGGGCCGGCACCGCCCGATCAGCTCGTGGACGGTGCACTGCCCGGTCTGCGGGGTCGACTGCACGCCGGGCATCTATCCGCACCGACCCGGCGACGGTGACTGCCCGCATCGGGACTCGTTCGTGACCGACGTACCGGTGATCGAGGTGCTGGAAGCCGCCCGGGAGTTGCTCACCCGGTAGTTCAGGCCGGCTGTGGGGTGTCCTCCTCGGCGAGGACGACCTCCCACGCCTCCACGTCCCGGTCGGTGACGGTGGTGGGGGACTCCAGGTGGTAGGCGCCGCTGGGCAGGATGCCCGCGCCGCCGTAGCGGGACATCACGGCGAGCTGCGCCGCCACGTCCTCGCCCTGGTGCTTCTCCTGCACCCGACGCCAGAAGTCGAAGCCGCCGGCGTCGACGAGCTTGGCCCGGTCGTAGAGCACGCACCCGCCGATCCAGGAGACCTTGTATGCCCGCCACGTGCCCGGCGGCAGCGCCAACTGCTCGGTGATGTGCAGCAGGTTCGCAGCCGAGTGGATCCGGGCCCGGTTCCACTGCGGGGTGTCGGGCCGGATGCGCTCCGGTGTGGGCGGCCCGACCCACTCCTCGTAGTGGCCGTGCGATTCCGGCCGCACGTCGTCGGTGTAGGAGAGCCCGTGTACGCCGTTGCCGACGAAACCGCAGCCCAGCTCACCGATCGCGGTGACCAGTCGGTGCAGCGCACCCGGTTCCAGCCAGATGTCGTCGTCGAGGCTGAGGACGTACCGGGCGGCCGAGGCGGCCAGCAGGTAGGCCCGGTGTTCGGCCAACCCCCGTCGGGGTAGCCGGCGGGTCAGCAGCACCGGGTGACCCCGGTGGCGCAGCGCCCGGACCATTGTGGCCGCGGCGGGATGCGCGTACGCCGGATCCCCGTCGGACTGATCGCTGACGACCACGCCGAAACCGGGCACCCCGTCCTGGGCCGCGAGCCCGCCCAGGGTGACGGCCAGTTCGGCGGGCCGGTTCCGGGTCGGAATCAGCACGTCGACCAGCCGGTCGGCGCGGAACTCCTCCGGGGTGCCGACGTCGAGGGGGCGGTTCACGACGCCTGGGTGCGGGTGCGCAGCGACGGGTCGGGCTTTCGGTCGTCGAGGCGTGGCGACGGGTCCTGGCTGTGCGACCGGATCCGCTCGATGATCGCGGAGGTGGACCGGTCCGGCACGTACCCCAGGGTGCGCACCTGGCCGCCGAGGCGGCGCACCAGCGGCGCCTCCGGCACCAGCTCCGGCGGATAGTCGCCGCCCTTGACGTACACGTCCGGTCGGACCGCCTCGATCAGCGCCGCCGGTGAGTCCTCCTCGAAGACCACCACGTGGTCCACGCAGGCCAGCGCGGCCAGCAGGGCACCCCGGTCCTCGACCGGGTTGACCGGCCGGTCCGGGCCCTTCAGCCGACGAACGCTGCCGTCCGAGTTGACCGCCACGATGAGCAGGTCGCCCAACGCGCGGGCCTGCTCCAGGTAGCGCACATGCCCGCGATGCAGCACGTCGAAGCAGCCGTTGGTGAAGACCACCGACCGTCCCGCCTCGCGGTACCCGGCGACGATCGTGTCCAACTCGTCGCCGCTGACCAGCGCGGGGTGGCCCGCGGTGTCGGTCGGCTGCTCCAGGGCGGCCAGCAGGTCGTCGCGTCGGCACACACAGGTGCCGGTGTCCGAGACGGTGATGGTGGCCGCGAGTTGGGCGAGTTGGGCGGCGGTGGGCAGGGGCGCGTCGGCGGCCAGGGCCAACGTCATCGCCGCCAGGTACGCGTCGCCGGCGCCCACGGCGTGGCTTGCCGGCACCGGAGTGCTGTGGCTGCGGCGTGGCTCCCCGTCGGCACCGCCGACCACCGCGCCCTCGGTGTCCAGGGTCACCGCGACCACGTCGGCACCGGTGTGCGCACGCAGTTCGGCCAGCCGCGACTTGGCCAGGACGGCCCGGTCGACGCCCTCGCCAGCCCGGGTGTTCACTGTGACGCCGGTGCCGGTGACGCTGAGCCCGTCGCCGGTCAGGGCGACCCGTCCCTCGCCCGGGGTGGGCTCGCCGACCGGTCCCGGGCGGTCGGCCCGGATCAGCTCGGCGTCGGTGTCGTCGACGCGTACCGCCCCCGGGGCCGCGCCGGCCGTCATCTCGGAGGGCCCGTCGGCGGGGTCGGCGTCCGGGTGTTCCAGGTGCAGTTCGGTCCCGCCGGTCGGTCGGGTCGTACCGCCCGCGCGGGCCAACAGTCGGGTGGCCTCGGCGAAGCTGGGCGTGACCACTGTCGGCGCGAGACCCCGCCAGTCGGCCAGGTCGTGGGCGTCCAGCGCGACTGTGGCGTACCGCTGGCGGTTCTCGACCAGCCACGCGCGGACCGGCGCGGGCAGCGCGCCCAGGCCGTAGTCGCAGACCACCAGGGTCGGGGCCTCCCCACCGGCGGCGGCGCGCAGCTCTTCGGTGGCGCAGCTCAGGGCGGTGAGCAGCCGGCTCACCCCGTCGTGGTCCAGCGCGTCCTCCGGGTCGCCGGAGTCCTCACGCAGCAGGATCTGGTTGCCGGCCAACATCCGCCGCTTGACCGGGGTGGGCCGCCCGGGTTGGTTGACGGTGCGGTCCCAGACGCTCGCGCGGTCCAGGCAGTCGTGCAGTTCGTCCCCGGCGACGTCGGCACCGACCGGCGCCACCAGCACCGCCCGGCCGCCGAGGGCGGCGACGTTGACGGCGGTGTTCGCGGCCCCACCGGCGGCGGAGATCCGCCGACGCAGGGTGAGGACCGGGGCGGGCGCCTCCCGGCACAGCCGGTCGGAGTCGGCGAACCGCCATTCGTCCAACATGGCGTCACCGACGATCAGGACTGGGCGTCCGAGCCAGCTCTCCACGACGGTGGCGAGCCGGCGCTGCTCCGCTGCTGCTCCTGCCATGCCTCCCCGGGTCCCCAGCGGCCTGGCGGACAAACCTGCGCGCCGACCGGTCCCGCCGCTGGTCAGGGGGTCTTCGGCGGTGTCTGACCGGTCCGAGCCGGTCCGACACCGGTGCGACCTGTTTCGGGCGTTCGAGGGCGGGAAGGGGATTGAGGTACCCCCGGAAAGGAGATGTACCGAGATGGCAGCGACATTGCAGGGCAAGCGGGTCGCCTTCCTGGCCGCCGACGGCGTCGAGGAGGTCGAGTACGTCCAGCCACGCGAGGCGGTCGAGGCCGCCGGCGCGACGGCCGAGTTGGTCTCGCTGAAGCCCGGCTCCATCCAGTCCTTCAACCACCTGGACCACTCCAAGACGTACGACGTGGACGTGACCGTCGACAAGGCCGACCCCGCCGGCTACGACGCGTTGGTGCTGCCCGGAGGCGTGGCGAACCCGGACTTCCTGCGGGGCGACCCGGACGCGGTGCGGTTCGTGAAGGCGTTCTTCGACGCGGGCAAGCCGGTCGGGGTGATCTGTCACGGCCCGTGGACGCTGATCGAGGCGGACGTGGTGCGGGGCCGCCGGATCACCTCCTGGCCCACCCTGCGTACCGACCTGACCAACGCGGGAGCCACCTGGGTGGACGAGGAGTGCGTCACCGACGGCAACCTGACCAGCAGCCGCAACCCCGACGACCTCCCCGCCTTCTGCGCAACGATCACCAAAACCTTCACAACCCCCTAGGTCCCCCTGAACCCCTGTTGACCATGAAGTTATTGCCACCTCGCGCGGCGTGTCGTGGCAATAACTTCATGATCAACGCTGGCGGGTTTTTTGGTGGGGTGGCGCATGGTTTGTTGGTTGCGGGATAGACGGGCACATGACCACCGAAGCCTCGGGTGCGCCGATGCTGAACCGTCAGCAGATCCGGCTGCTCATGTTGGGCCTGATGACCGGCATGTTGCTGGCCGCCCTCGACCAGACCATCGTCGGTACGGCGCTGCCGACCATCGTGGGCGAGCTGGGCGGGATCAACCACTACTCCTGGGTGGTCACCGCGTACCTGCTCGCCTCGACTGCGTCGACGCCGCTCTACGGCAAGATGGCCGACCTGTACGGGCGTCGGCCGGTCTTCCTCTTCTCGATCGGCACGTTCCTGGTCGGGTCGCTGCTGGCCGGACTGTCGCAGAACATGACCCAGCTGATCGTCACCCGAGGTATCCAGGGTCTCGGTGCCGGTGGTCTGCTGACGCTCGCGTTCACCATCATCTCGGACGTGGTGTCACCCCGGGAACGTGGTAAGTACCAGGGCCTGTTCGGCGCGGTCTTCGGGATCTCGTCGGTCGCCGGGCCGCTGGTGGGCGGTTACTTCGCGGAGACCGACTGGCGGTGGATCTTCTACATCAACGTGCCGCTGGCGATCCTGGCGATCGTCGTCTGCTACCACGTGATGCGGCTGATCCCGTTCGAACGTCGGGACCACTCGATCGACTGGCTCGGTGCCGGCCTGCTGGTGGCCGGGGTGAGTTCCCTGCTGCTCGCGCTGAGCTGGGGCGGCAACGAGTACGCCTGGGGCTCTGGCGTGATCATTACGCTCTTCGTGGTCGGTGCGGTGCTGGGGGTGCTCTTCGTCCTCCAGGAGGCCCGGGTGGCCGAGCCGATCCTGCCGCTGCGGCTGTTCCGGAGCGCCACCTTCGCGTTGGCCAACTCGGCGCTGCTCATCATCGGTCTGGTGATGTTCGGTTCGATCATCTTCATTCCGCTGTACCTGCAGATCGTGAAGGGCGCCTCGCCGACCCGGAGCGGTCTGCTGATGCTGCCGATGATGGCCGGCATCATCATCACCTCGATCCTGACCGGCCGCGCGATGACCCGGATCGGCCGGTACAAGTGGTTCCCGGTGGCCGGTTCGGTGACCCTCCTGGCCGGTATGTTCCTCTTCACCCAGTTGGAGGTGGCCACCTCGCTCTGGGTGGCGTTCGGCTTCATGGTGGTGATCGGCGTCGGGCTGGGCCTGTGCATGCAGTCGCTGATCCTGGCGGTGCAGAACGCGGTGTCGGTACGCGACCTGGGCGCCGGCACCTCCTCGGCGACCTTCTTCCGGTCGCTGGGTGGTTCGTTCGGGGTGGCGATCCTCGGCACTGTGCTCTCGTCCCGGCTGACCGGTGGGCTCGCCGACCGGTTGCCCGGCGCGATCGCGCAGCTCCCGCCGCAGGAGCAGGCCGCGGTCGCGGCGAGCGGCGGTGCCAACATCTCGATCAACGACCCAGCCACGATCCTGGCCCTGCCGGGGCCGGTACGCGCGGCAATCCAGGGCGCCTTCGTCGACGCGCTGGACATGGTCTTCCTGACCGCCGGCCTGATCGCGATCGTGGCGGTGCTGGTCACCCTGATGCTGCCCAACACCCAGCTGCGGGGTGCCGGCCCGCAGGGTGCCACCGGTGGCGCGGACCCGCTGGGCGGGGAGGCCCCGGCTCCGGGTGGCAAGCCGTTGACCCGCGAGTCGAAGGAGGAGGCCGCCGCCGACATGGAGGCCAAGTCCCAGACGATGATCTGATCGTCCCGACACCGGTCGCCCCGGATCGCGCCGGGGCTGCCGGCGTCCGCCGGGGCGTCGGTGATGGATCAGGCGGGGCGGCGGTACGCGCCGTACCACCAGGTCGCGGCCAACTCCCGGGCGGCTGCCGCGTCGGTCTCGGGGTCGGCCGAGGTCGTGCTGACGTGGTCGGCGAGGAAGCGGTCACCGCCGAGCACGATCAGCCGGCTGGCCGTCGTCACGTCCAGGTCGGCGGGGGTACGCCCGGCCTGCTGCTCGATCCGGAGCAGGTCGACGGTGCGGGTCACGAACTGTTCCAGCCCGGCCGCCCAGTACTCCCGGACCACCTCGTCGTACGCGGCGACCTCGCTGACCGCGGCCAGCACCGGGGCGTACGTCCGATAGATCCGGATCACGTCGGCGAAGGCCTCGGTGAGCCGTGCGAGCAGGTCGCCGGAGCCGCCCGGGTCCCATTCGCCGGTGCGGTCGAACGAGCTTTCCCGCATGGTGCCGGCGAGGCGCATGAGCAGTTCGGTCTTGTCCCGGAAGTGGGTGTAGAAGGTCGACCGCGCCACGCCGGCCTCGGCGGCGATCCGCTGCACGCCGAGGTCGGTGAAGCGGATCCCCTCCTTCAGGAGTCGTTCGGTGGCCGCGAGCACCCGCGCTTCGACGGCCGCGCGTCCGTCGGGGTTGCGCGGGCGGCGGCGGGTGATCGAGGGCATAGCCGGAATCCTAGGTGGCCGGGGGTCGGGTGGGCGACGTACGCTCATTGCCGGACACAGTGTCCGACATAGTGACCACGGAGTGCCTGACCTCGGCCTCCGACCCACCACGAGGAGCGACACACGTGAAGTACCGACTGCTGGGCACCACCGGGGTGTACGTCTCGGAGATCTCGCTCGGCGCGATGACCTTCGGCGGCAGCGGGCACCCGATCTACGGCACCCTGGGCGGGCTGGCGCTGCCCGAGGCCCAGCGCATGGTGGACACCGCCCTGGACGCAGGCGTCAACTTCGTCGACACCGCCGACGGCTACAGCGACGGCGAGAGCGAGGAACTGCTCGGCAAGGCCCTCGGCAAGCGGCGTCGCGACGTCGTACTGGCGACGAAGGTGCACTCCCGGACGGGCCCCGGCCCGAACGACGTCGGCACCTCCCGGCTGCACATCATGCAGAACCTGGAGGACAGCCTGCGCCGACTGGGCACCGATCACATCGATCTGTACCAGATCCACAACTTCGACCAGATCACTCCCATGGAGGAGATGCTGCGCGCGCTCGACGACGCGGTCCGGCAGGGCAAGGTGCGCTACATCGGCGCCGCCAACTTCGCCGCCTGGCAGATCTCCAAGGCGCTGGGCATCTCCGCCCGGGAGAAGTTGGCAGGGTTCGTCTCGGTGCAGGAGTACTACTCGCTGCTGGGCCGGGACGTGGAGCGCGACGTGGTGCCGATGGCGCTCAACGAGGGTGTCGGGCTGACCGTCTGGAGCCCACTCGCTGGCGGTTTCCTCTCCGGCAAGGTCAGCCGGGACGGTGCCGTCGCCGACAGTGGCGCGCGGAGCGCCCAGCCCGGTTACGCCAGCTTCACCCCGTTCGACCCCGAGCACGCCTTCGCAGTGGTCGACGTGCTCAAGGGCGTCGCCGAGCGGCACGAGGTGAGCCCGGCCCGGGTGGCGGTCGCCTGGCTGCTGTCCCGCCCGGCCGTGACCAGCGTGATCGTCGGTGCCCGCAAGCACGAGCAGTTGGTCGACAACATCGCCGCCTCGGATCTCACGCTGACCGAGCAGGACCTCACCGAGCTGGACGAGGCCACCAAGCTGCCGGTCGCGTACCCGAACTGGATCCAGGAGGGTTTCTTCGCCGGGATGCGCTACCCGCAGTAACGCGGCCCGGCCGACCTACTTGAGGATGAGCCGGTTCGTCTGATCGAAGACGTCCAGGTCGGCAAGGGTTTCGATGACCGAGGTGGAGAGGGGGGCGGGAAACCGGTCGCGGGCGAAGAAGCCGGCGTCGGTGGTCTCGTCGGTGACCCGAGCCAACTGCCCGTCCCACTCCTCCACCTTGAACGCGGTGGTGAATACCTGGTACGTGTGCCCGTACATGTTGGTGCTCGTTCGGTCCGGGCCGGTGTAGAGGGCGAACGCGCAGACCCGCAGCGCGCGCAGGCCGGTCTCCTCACGGACCTCGCGTACCGCGCAGTCGGCGATCGACTCGCCCAGCTCCATCGCGCCGGCCGGCATGGCCCACTGGCCGTTGTCCGAGCGTTTGATCAGCAGAACGCGGCCGGCGTCGTCGTTGACCACGGCACGGGCACCGACGAACATCAGCGTCCGGTCGCCGGCGATCGCCCGCAACTGCCCCACGTACGAGTCGGCCCACGAGATGCTCACCTGCGACAACTTACCGGGGGTTCCCAACGTGTGACCGCCGACACTAGCTTGTTACCCATGCGTAGCACGATGATGGACGCCCCTCTGCAGATCTCCCGGATCCTCGACCACGGCGCAGGGGTGCACGGCACGGCCGAGGTGGTCACCTGGACGGGCGCCGAGCCCCGCCGGATGACGTACGCCGAGGTGGGCCGGGCCGCCGCCCGGCTGGCACACGCGCTGCGCGACGAGTGTGGGGTGACCGGCGACGAGCGGGTCGCGACCTTCATGTGGAACAACAACGAGCACCTGGTTGCCTACTTCGCGGTGCCGAGCATGGGTGCGGTGCTGCACACGCTCAACATCCGGCTCTTCCCCGACCAGGTCGTCTACATCGCCAACCACGCCGAGGACCGGGTGGTCCTCGTCGACAGCACGCTCATCCCGCTGCTGGCCCGGGTGATCGGTGAGCTGACCACCGTGCGGCACGTCGTGGTGGTCGGCGGTGGCGACCCGGCGCCACTGGTGGAGGCTGCCGGCGACCGGATCACGGTGCACCACTGGGACGCGTTGCTCGCCGACCGTCCGGACACCTACGACTGGCCCGAGGTGGACGAGCGCGACGCCGCCGCGCTCTGCTACACCTCCGGAACCACCGGCAACCCCAAGGGTGTGGCCTACTCGCACCGGTCGATCTACCTGCACTCGTTGCAGGTCTGCATGCCGGAGGGTTTCGGCCTCGGGCCGACCGACCGCGAGTTGGCCATCGTGCCGATGTTCCACGCCATGTCGTGGGGCCTGCCCTACGCGGCCTTCCTCTCCGGCGCATCGTTGATCATGCCGGACCGGTTCCTCCAGGCCGCGCCGATCGCCGAGATGATCGCCGCCGAGCGGCCCACCCTGGCCGGCGCGGTGCCGACCATCTGGACCGACCTGCTGGCCTACCTGGACACTCACGACGTGGACACCTCCTCGCTCGGTGAGGTGATCGTCGGCGGCTCGGCGTGCCCACCGGCGCTGATGCACGCGTTCGACGAACGGCACGCTATCGACGTCATCCACGCCTGGGGGATGACCGAGATGTCCCCGCTGGGGTCGGTCTCGCGTCCGCCCGCCGGTGCGACCGGTGACGATGCCTGGCGCTACCGCTACACGCAGGGGCGGGTGCCGGCGGGCGTGCAGGCGCGCATCGTCGGCCCGTCGGGTGACCCGATGCCCGCCGACGGCACGGCCGTGGGCGAGCTGGAGGTCCGCGGGCCGTGGGTGACCGCCCGGTACGTCGGTGACGACGCCCCGGACGAGGAGAAGTTCCGCGACGGCTGGCTGCGGACCGGCGACGTGGGCACCCTCTCGCCGGACGGGTACATCAACCTGACCGACCGCGCCAAGGACGTGATCAAGTCCGGCGGCGAGTGGATCTCGTCGGTGGAGTTGGAGAACGCGCTGATGGCCCACCCGGCGGTGCTGGAGGCGTGCGTGGTGGGGGTGCCGGACGAGCGGTGGGACGAACGTCCGCTGGCCACCGTCGTGCTCCGGGAGGGCGCTTCGGTGACCGCCGAGGAGTTGCGGGAATTCCTGGCCGGGTCGGTGGCGCGCTGGCAGTTGCCCGAGCGCTGGGCGTTCATCGACACGGTGCCGAAGACCAGCGTCGGCAAGTTCGACAAGAAGGTCGTCCGTTCGCGGTACGCCGAGGGTGAGCTGACTGTCCGGGAGCTGACAGCCCCGTAACGTTTTCCCCGGCACTGTCGCCTGTTGGGGCGGGAGTACTCCTGAACCCTCCCCAGGGGCGGCCCCGGCGTTCGCACCGCGCCGGGGCCGCCCGCTCCACGCGGGGTTACCCGCACCGTCATTGTTGCGAAACTTATTCGCTTCTGTCCTGCTGACGGAAAAATCGGGTGGTCGGCGACCCGATCAGGCGTCGCTGGTGGTGATGAGCACCTTGCCCACCGTCGCGTCCTCCACCGCCTGGTGCGCGGCGGCCGCCTCCGCCAACGGGTAGTAGTGCAACGGCAGGCCGGCGTCCGCGCCGACCCGGATGCCACCCTGGCTGGCCGCCGCCGCCACGTCCTTCACGCCCTGCGCCTTGGCCGCCTTCGGCTCGGTGTAGACCAGGACGAACTGCCAGCGGGCGTTCGGCGCCATCATCGCCCGGATCGGGATGCTCACCTCGTCCCCGCCGCTGTCGGCGTACATGCAGACCGCGCCGCCATGCCGCAACACCTGTGCATCGACCGAGGCGTTGCGGGCGGGGGCGACCTCCACGATCGTGTGGACCCCGTCGGGAGCGATCTTGTGGACCTCCTCGACCACGTCCTGCTCCCGATAGTTGATCACGAAGCTTGCGCCGGCTGCGGCGGCGAGCTGGGCCTTCTCCGCGCTGCTCACAGTGGCGATCACAGTCGCGTCGGCCCACCGGGCGAGCTGGATCGCGGCGTTACCGACCGCCCCCGCGCCGCCCTGCACCAGCACCGTGTGATCCGCCAACGCACCCGCCCGCAGCGTGTCCGGCATGAACTCGCCAGCGGTCAGACAGCGGTGTGCGGTGAGGAACGGAATGCCGAGGGCCGCGCCCAGCTCGAACGGAGCGGCACCGAGGCGTACCGCCTGCCGGACCGGCACCAGCGTGTACTCCGCCGTCGTGCCCCACTGGCGCTGCCAGGCGGCCTCCCAGACCCACACCCGCTCGCCGATCAGGTCGGGGTCGACCCCGTCGCCGACCGCCTCGACCAACCCCGCACCGTCCTGCCCGGGGATCTGCCACCCGTTCGGCGGGCCGTTGCGGCGAGACTTCCAGTCGGTCGGGTTCACCCCGGAGACCGCCATCCGCACCAGGACCTCGCCCGCGCCCGGCTCGGGCACCGGGCGGTCGACCAGGTGGAGCACCGAAGGGTCGCCGTTGCGCTCGTACACGATGGCCTTCATCCGTGGTCTCTACCCGGCTCGACCCGGGTCAACCCAGCTCGTCCACCAGCTCCGGGGTCAGCTCACCGATCGCGTCCAGCGTCACCACGGCCAGCGCGGCGGCGTCCGGATCGAGAGGGTACGAGCCGTGCGGCACCGCCACCACCCGCATCCCCGCCGCCGCGGCGGAACGCACACCGTTGGACGAGTCCTCCACCGCCACACACCGGGTCGGGTCGACGCCGAGGCGCTGCGCCACGCTCAGGTACACGTCCGGTGCGGGCTTGCCCCGCTCCGTCCGCTCGGTGGAGAGGGTCGCGCCGAACGCGTCGGTCAGGTCGGTCGCCGCCAGCGCCGCCTCGATCAGCCGGGTCGGCGACGAACTGGCCAACCCGAGCGGCCACCGCGCGGCCAGCCCGCGAACGACCTGGTCGGCGCCGTCGATCAGGGGTACGTGGTCCCGGTAGCGTCGGGCCATCTCCTCGACCACCTCGACGGCGACCTGCTCGGCGGTGCGGTCGACGCCCAGCTCTGCGCTGAGGTAGTGCGCCCACTCGCCGGTGCTCATCCCCATCAGTCGGCGTTGCGTGTCGGGCTGCCACGTCCCGCCGTGCGCCGCCACGTACGCCCGGCGGACCTCCTCCCACACCGGCTCGGAATCCACGATCACGCCGTCCAGGTCGAAGACCACCGCATCAGTCACGGCCCCATCCTGCCCGACCGGCGGGTGCCCGGTCAGCCGGGCAACGCGGGCAGACCGAGCGGACTGCCCTCGGGGAGCAGGGTGTGGCCGGACCGGGCGATCGGCTCCAGCAGCTCCCGGAGCCGGTCCGTGTCGTCGACGCCGAGCGCCTGCCACGGGTGCGCGGCGGCCAGGTCGGTGGCGTCCTCGATGGCCTGGAACTCGGCGCGGGCGAGGTCGGTGGCCTCGCCGTCACCGGTCAGCCAACCCCGCTCGGTGAGCCGCTCGCGGGCGGCCTTCCACTGCTCCTCGGACCAGCCCCGGCCCAGCAGGTACTGCGGTGGCGAACCGTCCAGCGCGACCCGCGCGGTCAGCGTCTCCACCGGGTCCAGGCCGGCGGCCACCAGCGCCGCCACGTGCCCGTCCCCCCGGTGCTCGCGCAGCGTGGTGGCGGCCTGCCAGAGCCGCGCCAACGGGTACTCACCGGCCGGGAGGGCCGCGTTCGCCGCGCCGAGCACCCGGCCGGCGGTCTGCGCCGCCGATGCGGCCCGTTCCAACAGGTCGGCGGCCTCCACCAGGTGCGACTCGGGCAGCTCGTAGGTCAGCTCGGCGAGCGCCTGCACCGCACCGGTCAGGCGGGCACGCAGCGCCTCCTGGGGAGTGGCCAACCGCCACACCGCGGGCAGTGCGCGGGTCACCATCGGTGGCGCGAAATTGAAGAAGGCGGCGATCACCGGGGCTGCCTCGGCGGCTCCCAGCGGCGCGGCGCGGCCGGCGAAGTAACCGCGCCAGTAGCCGCGCAACCCGACCGCCTCGTACGCGGCACGCGCCCGGGGGTGGAGGTACGTGACAGCGTGAACCGGCTCGAAGTACGCCCACATCGACCGGGCGGTCCGCCCAGGCTCGTCCAGCGCAGTCACACGCACCTCCGCGTCGCGGTTCCGGATGGCCACCCCGGGCGACGAACCGCCCGGGGTGACGCCGAACCTACTGCCGCTGGGTGACGGGCCGGAAGCCCCATGTGAACAACTCCATCCCGTCCCGGCGACAACCGGGACGATCCGGACAGGTCACTGGGCGGCGAGCACGTCCACCACGAAGCGCAGCGGACCGGTCGGACGGCCACCGGCGGCGGCCTCGTCGTTGCCGTACGCCAGCTCGCCCGGGATGTCGAGCTGCACCCGGCTGCCCACGGTCACGCCAACCAGACCCTGGTCCCAGCCGGGGATGACCTGGCCGACGCCGATCGGGAAGGTGGCCGGCTGCCCGCGCTCCCAGGAGGAGTCGAACTCCTTGCCGTCCTTGAAGAACACCCCCACGTAGTTGGTGGTGATGTTCTGGCCCTTCTGCACGGCCGGGCCGGTGCCCTTGATCAGCGGGGTGACCGCGAGCTTCTTGAGGTCACCCGTGCCCGGCGTCAGCGTCGGCTTGGTGCCCAGCGCCGGGTCGGCGCCCTCGGGCAGCTGGGGAGCGGGGGGCGCGCCGGCCTCGTCGGGAGCCGGGGCGGAGGCGGACGGGGTGGCGTCGGCCTGGTTGTTGGGCTTGTCGTCGCCGCCGCCGATCCACACGAAGACGCCGATCAGCGTCGCGGCCACGGCGAGGGCGGCGAGGCTACTGAGCCCGGCGTTGATCTTCCGCCTCCGGTCGGCGGCCTTCTTCTCAGCCAACTGGGCGGCCAGGCGGCGCCCCGACTTGGTTGCCGGGCTCTGGTCCGGGCCCGTCTGCTGCGTCCGCTCGCTCACGTCGTCGACTCCCTGCTGCGAAGTGTGGCCGGCACCCGGTGCCGGGGGGAAAGCCGACGCACACGGTACCCGCACAGCGGCCCACCGTGCCCGCCGCGGACGCCTCGGATCGCCCAGCGCGACAGTTCCGGTTCTTTCCCGGGCGGTTATTCCGGGACGACCATGAAGTCGGTCACGAACGAGGTGACCCGCCCGTCGGCGGCGCGGCCGATCCAGGTGCCGTAGCAGCCGTCACCCCAACCGCTCGTCACGATGACGACGTTCGCCCCACTGGCCTCGTCCAACACGGCGGTGATGAGCCCCGGCACCGGGGACGAGGGCAGCTCGTTCGGGATGAAGACCTCCTCGACCCGGTCCTCGTCCCAGCCCTCCAGAACGGCGAGCGCGGTCGGGTCGGCGAGGGTGCCGACACCGGCGTCCACCCCGTAGCCGAAGTAGTCGTCCGCGCCGAGCGTGGCGACGTCCTGGTCACCCGCGACGGCCGGCTCCCAGCGGATCGTCGGCTCGGCTGAGACGACCAGCTCCAGCGCGGCGACCCGCCGGTCCACTTCGGCGTCCTCCCGGAGCACCACCGCCACCCAGGCACGCGCGGGATGCCGTCCCGGCGGCACTGTCACGGTGAACGGCTCCGCCTCCGGGCACACCAGCGGGTCACACCCGACCACGCGGCCGGTCGGCAACACGATGTCGCCCACCGGGTGCGCCTCGATCAGGTATCCGCCGTGCTGGTCGGTGAAGCGGGCGCCGGGCGTCAGTAACCGGTCCAGATCAGGGGTGTACGGCATGGGGGCTCCTCCGGTCGCCAGCGGCCGGCGGAGCGTACCCGGCGAGGCGGACACCGTCGCCGCTGCCGTACGGTCAGGCGCTCTTGCGGGGTGCGGTCTTGCGGGCGGCGGTCTTCTTCGCCGGCTCCGCCTTCTTCGCGGCGGTCTTCTTGGTGGCGGTCTTCTTCGCCGGCTCCGCCGCCTTCTTCTCGGCCGTCTTCTTCGCCGCGGTCTTCTTCGCGGGCGCCTTGGTCGCCTTCTTCTCGGCTGCCTTCTGCGCCGACCGGGCCGACGAGATGGGCGTCGGCTCACCCGCGCCACCACCCCCGCCGGCGGGCTGCTCGCCGCGAGCCGCCTTGGCCCGCTCCACCGAGGCCTTCAACGCCGCCATCAGGTCCACCGCCGCGGCCGGGGCCTCCTCGACCTCCTCCGGCTGGACGACCTCCCGACCCTCCACCTTGGCGTCGATGACCTCCTGCAACGCGGCCCGGTAGTCGTCGGTGAAGACGTCCGGCTCGAACTCGCCGGTCATCGAGTCGATCAGCGAGCTGGCCATGGCCAGCTCCGGGGGGCGCACCTTGAGGTCCTCGTCGAGGAAACCGAAGTCCGGGGTACGGATCTCGTCCGGCCAGAGCATGGTGTTGAGCAGCAGCACGCCCTCGCGGACCCGCAGCGTGGCCAGTTGCTCCCGCTGGCGCAGCGCCACCTTGACGATGGCCACCCGCTCCGAGTCGATGAGCGCGTCGCGCAGCAGCACGTACGGCTTGGTCGCGGCGCCCTCGGGTTCGAGGAAGTACGCCTTGTTGTAGAGGATCGGGTCGACCTGCTCGGCCGGCACGAACTCCAGCACGTCGATGGCGCGGGAGCTGGTCAGCGGCAGGTCGGCGAAGTCCTCGTCGGTGAGGATCACCATCTCGCCGCCGCCGATGTCGTAGCCCTTGGCGATGTCGTCGTAGGTGACCTCTTCGCCGCAGACCGAGCAGGTGCGCTTGTAGCGGATCCGGCCGCCGTCCTCGCGGTGCACCTGGTGGAACCGAATGTCCTTCTCCTCGGTCGCGGAGTAGAGCCTCACCCCGATCGAGACGAGCCCGAACGACACGGCTCCCTTCCAGATTGCACGCATCCTGCGCTCCCTTCCCCGGTATCGACCATGCTCGCATCCGTTGGAACCGGACGCGAGGTGTTCGGGCCGCTACTACAATTCGGGTCGTGCCCGGAGCGCCGCTCAAGCCGATGCTCGCGATGACCGGGCCGCTGCCGGCCGGCGACGGCTGGGCGTACGAGTTCAAGTGGGACGGCGTCCGCGCCCTGGCCGACATCTCCGGCGGCGGTCAACACCTGTATGCCCGTTCCGGCGTCGAGATCACCGCCGCGTACCCGGAGTTGGCGACCCTGCCCGAACAGGTCGACGACGCGCTGCTCGACGGTGAGGTGGTGCTGCTCGGCCAGAACGGGCAGCCGTCGTTCACCGCGCTGGCCGAGCGGATGCACGTCCGGGACCGGGTCAAGGCGGCCCGGTTGGCAGCGGTCATGCCGGTGACGTACATGATCTTCGACCTGCTCCGGCTGAACGGCGACGACCTGACCGGCTGGCCGTACGAGCGTCGCCGCGAGGCGTTGGACGCGCTGGCGCTCGGTGGCCTCCGGTGGGCGGTGCCACCGATGTTCACCGACGGCCCGGCGACCTACGAGGCGGCCGGGGAGCACGGCCTGGAGGGTGTGATGGCCAAGCGCTCCGGGGCCGTCTACCGCCCGGGGGTGCGCTCGCCGGACTGGGTGAAGGTCAAGCTGGAGGTGACCGGTGACTTCGTCATCGGCGGTTGGCGACCGGGCGCGCGCCGGATCGGCGGGCTGCTGGTCGGGGTGCCCGGCCCGGACGGCCAACTGATCTACCGGGGTCGGGTCGGCGGCGGCATCGGCGCGGCCATCGAGCGGCAGCTCCTCACCGAGCTGGAGCCGCTGCGCTCCGGCGTGTCACCGTTCGCGCCGGGGGTGCCGCGCGAGGATGCGCGGAGCGCCATCTGGGTAACACCCCAGGTGGTGGTGGAGGTGAAGTACGGCCAGCGCACCCCCGACGGCCGGCTGCGCTTCCCCCGGGTGCTGCGGTTGCGCCCGGACAAGCCTCCGGAGGAGGTCGACGATGCCGGCTGACCGGCTACGGGTGGACGTCGAGGGTCGCGCGCTGGAGCTGTCCAACCTGGACAAGGTGCTCTACCCGGCGGCCGGGTTCACCAAGGGCGAGGTGATCGACTACTACACCCGGATCTCGCCGGTACTGCTGCCGCACCTGCGGGACCGACCGGTCACCCGGATCCGCTTCCCCAACGGGGTGGACGACAAGTCGTTCTTCGAGAAGAACACGCCGGCCGCGACCCCGGACTGGGTGCGGGTGGAGAACCTGCCGGCGCCCGGGTCGACGAAGGGCCGGGAGACCATCGACTACGTGGTCGCCGACGACCTGCCCACCCTGGTCTGGCTGGCCAACCTGGCCGCCCTGGAGCTGCACACACCGCAGTGGAAGGTGGGCGAGCACCCGGACATGATGGTCGTCGACCTGGACCCGGGCCCGCCGGCCGGGCTCGCCGAGTGCTGCCCGGTGGCGGTGCTGATGCGCGACCGCCTCGCCGAGGACGGCATCGAGTCGTACCCGAAGACGTCCGGTAAGAAGGGCATGCAGCTCTGCTGCCCGATCGCCGGCACCCAGTCGTCCGACCTCGTCTCCGACTACGCCCGGCGGATCGCGCAGGAGTTGGAGACGGCCCACCCGAAGCTGATCGTGTCGAAGATGGCGAAGAACCTTCGACCGGGCAAGGTCTTCATCGACTGGAGCCAGAACAACGCGGCGAAGACCACAGTGGCGCCGTACTCGCTGCGGGCCCAGTCGGTGCCGTCGGTGTCGACGCCGCTGACCTGGGACGAGGTGGAGGCCGGCGCGCGCGGCCGGAAGCCGGCCGTCCGCCAGTTCACCGCCGCCGAGGTTCTGGCCCGGGTCGAGGAGTACGACGACCTGCTCGGCCCCCTGCTCGACGGCGGCCCGGAACTGCCCACCCGCTGACGGGCACCGACGGTAGGAACCGCCCGGCCCGGCGTCCACGCCTGCGGACGCCGGGCCGGATCGGCTGCACAGCTCAGTTGCGGCATCGGCGCTCCTCGGTGGTGTTTCGGGGGCCATCGCCCATCGTGTGCGGGCCACCCGGCCGACCGATGCGGCCGTCGGCCGACGACCGGCGCTACCAAAGTCGGTGAGTAGGGTGGTGCCCACGTCGACCCGGGGAGCGTGGAGATGCAGCCAACCGACACGGCCGACCTGGCGGCCCGGCCCGTCGAGGCCGAGCGCCCGCTGCTCAGCTACCGCGACGAGGCGACCGGCGAGCGCGTCGACCTGACCGCCCAGCAGGTCGGCCAGTGGGCGGCCCGGAGCGCCGGCCTGCTGCGGGACGGTTGCGGCCTCGGCCCCGGCAGCCGCGTAGCGGTCCTGCTGCCGCCGCACTGGCGTACCGCCGCTGTGTTGTTGGGGGCTTGGGCCTCGGGCCTGGCGGTGTCGTTCCGGCCGCGCGCCACGGCGGGCCTGGCGGTGCTCGAACCGGGCGGCGACCGGCCGTTCGATGCGGTCTTCGTGACGCCGGAGCGGCAGGACGACTGGCTGGAGGACGTGCCGGACGCGCCGCACCGCTACCTCGTCGGCACCGGCCCGGGACGGCTGGACGACGTGCCGTTGGGCTGGTTGGACTGGTCCGCCGAGGTGCTCCGGCACGGCGACGGCACGCCCGACCACACCGCCATCCACCCGTCGGACCCGGCCACCGCCGACGGCACCACCTACGGTCAGTGGGGTGCGCTCGCCCAGGAGTTCGCCACGATGCTGGACCTGCGCCCCGGCGACCGCCTGCTGGTCGACGCCGCCGAAACCGAGCAGCCGCTGAAGTGGTTGCTGGCACCGCTCTCGGCCGGCGCGTCAGTGGTGATCAGCGCCAACCTGGACCCGGCGCGACGGGACGCGATCGCCACCGCGGAACGCGTCACCCGCGTCCTCTGAGGCTGTCCCGGGTCACCCGACCGGTGGAGCCGCTGCCTTCCGTCAGCTCTCACATTTCTCCTGCTCATACGCTTCGCCGAAGGCACGCGCGAGGGTCCGGGCGCGGCCACTGTGCACACCGGCGGGGGGTCGATGGCTTCGAGGCGTACACCTCGGGTTGTGGTCGCGGCGGTGGCCGGTGGACTCTTCGCCCTGGGGGTGGTCGTGCCCGGCCCGGCGGCGGCGCCGCTGCCCCGCGCGGCCCAGGCCGACGGGCCCACGGGCCCTGACCCGCGTGAGCCGCGCCCGCCGCTGCTCCCCGCCGACTTCCAGGGCACCGGCCGGTACGTCGTGCGGGACCTCGGCATCGACGTGCCGTTCTCCTGGCAGGGCCGGAACGGCAACAGTCAGATGATTGCCGGCGGCCCGGACCACCCGATCTGGTTCACGAACCTGATCTACGAGAACACGCTCTACACGCTCACCTACAAGTGGCCGAACATCCCGCTGTTCCCGCCCCGCGCGTGCAGCAAGGTGCCGGGGTTCTTCAACCGGCAGATCTTCAACGACAAGCTGAAGACCGCTCGTTACGTGGGGCCGGAGATCCTGCAGGGACCGACAGACCGGCATGTCGACCACTGGCGGGTCGGGGTGGTCGGCGGCTCCGCGGTGCCAGGGGAGTTCTTCCGGTTCCCGATCGCGCTCGGCGACATCTACGTCGACCGGCACGACCCGAGCCGGTGGTGGCAGGTGTTGCAGTTCGGCCTGCAGAACCTCTTCGACCCGGAGCTGGACGAATGGTTCACCATGGACACCTTCCACCACCGCCCCGGCGAGGTCACCCTCCCCGACCGGTGCCCACCCCCCACGTCTTAGCGCGTCCGGCGCACGCCTTCCGCCTTGATCGCCCGGTTCCCGCGAGACCGGGGCATCCGGGTGCTGCCGGACCCCGCGATATTCGGCAGTGAGTCGATCAAGCGAGGTGTCGCTACTGTGGTACCGCCAGTAGTACCAGTACAGCAAGTGATCAAGGCGATCGACAAGAAGGAGGCCTCGTGATGGAGACCGAATCCCGTCCTGAGGTGTCCCACTACACCTACCGCGTCACCTGGTCCGTCGAGGATCGCGAATTTGTCGCTACCTGCGCCGAGTTCCCATCCCTCTCCTGGCTGGCGCCTTCGCAGATCGATGCCCTGAAGGGCTTGCAGGACTTGCTAAGAGAAACTGTGGCCGACATGGAGGATGAGGGAGAGCAGGTGCCGCAGCCGTTGGCCGAGCGGAACTACTCGGGCAAGTTCAACCTCCGCGTCGGGGAGAGCCTGCACCGCGAACTCGCAATTCAGGCTGCCGAAGACGGGATGAGCCTCAACCAGTACGTCTTGCGCAAGCTCCGCACCGCCTGACGGCGACCATGCTTCCACTTGCTGAACGCGAAGGTCGACCCGAGCGCTCCTACCGCTGGACATGTCACCAGGAAGCGCGGTCAGAGGGCGAACAGCAGGGCGGCGTTGAGGAGGACGACGAGGGCGGTGGCGAAGTGGATGCCGAATGCCACAGCCTTCGTTCCGCCGTTCCGTAGCACGATGACGGTGTCGCCCAGCGGGACGAGCGCGACGACCAGCATGAACCACGCGACCGCGTGGGCGGTCGTGAAGGCGATCAGGGCGAGGCCGAGCAGCCCGAACGTGAGGTCCTTCAGCCCTTTGACCGCCAGGTAGGCGGGGTCGCCGTCCGGGCGGGCCGGCACGCCGTACCCGGCGGCGGCGGCCTGCGGTACCAGCAGGAACCGCGCACCGATGAAGACGACGAAGAGGCTGAGTACGACGGCGAGCCCGTAGGCGATGAAGGACAGCATGAGTCCGCTCCAGTTCCTAGCGCTGCTAGATGTAAGAGCGACGCTAACAGAGCATCGGCAGAACTGCTAGCAGTGCTAGGGTTGTGGTCATGTCGACGCAGGGACGCCGGGAGCGCGAACGGGCCGAACGGGAGCAGGCCATCATCACCGCGGCCCGCGGCCTGGCCCTGGCGGAGGGCTGGGACGCGGTGACCACCCGGCGGCTGGCGGCCGAGATCGAGTACAGCCAGCCCGTCCTCTACAGCCACTTCAAGGGCAAGGACGCCATCATGGCGGCGGTAGCCGTCGAGGGCTTCGCCGAACTGGCCGCCACGCTCGTCTCGGCCCGAGCGTCGGCCGCCGACGCCCGTCAGGCGGTCGCCGACGTCGCGGCGGCGTACGCCGCCTTCGCCGAGCAGCGCCCCGCGATCTACGACGCGATGTTCACCCTCGCCGTGGACCTGCCGTTCGCCAGCCAGGACGTGCCGACCGACCTGGCCCGGGGCTTCGCCGAGTTGGCCGAGACGGTGCGCCCATTCGTCGGGGACGACGACCTGGAGGCGGTCACCGAGACGTTCTGGAGCGGCCTGCACGGGCTGGTCACGCTGATGCGCAGCGGCCGGCTCCGCCGCGCCGACCACGACCGCCGGCTCGCGGTCCTGGTAGACCGCTTCTCCCAATGAGCGTCGGCGACAGGGTCGGGCGCGCTCTGAGTTCACTGACCGCCGGGCCGGAGTGTGCGGCGGGCGCAGGGCGACAGGTGGTCGGTGGGCAGGGCGCACCGCCTCCCGCCGGGCAGTGCCCGATCACAGAACACCCAATGTCGTACGCCCTGCTGGTCCTCAGCCGAGATGGTCACCCCGCCCGGCTCGACCCGCGCGCTGAGCCGGACCAACACCCGAGCTGCGGTACGCGCGAAGATCCGGGCGCGCAGCAGGTCGGGCGCGATGATCGGCAGGTGGATCACCCAGCGTTCGCTCATCGGTAGCGGCACTGTTCGGGGAGCTGCCGGGGCTGCGGCCGCTTTTACCGCCCTCTCGTCGGAGGTGGCTCGTCGTGCCGGCTCGCCAGTCGACTGGTCTGGTTGCGCACGGTGGCTGCCCTTCGTCGGATGGAATCGACGTGGAGGGGCGGTCTCCGCCGGTTGCGCTCGGCGGAGACCGCCCGTCCGCCGCCGTCCGGGGGGTACGGCAGCGGGACCGCGCCGGGGGAGCGCGGCGGGTGGGGTCTCGGCGGTTCCGATCTAGACGGGTGGGTCTCGGCGGTTCGGATCTTGGCGGGATGCGAGGCCGTCACGAGAGGCGCCAACCGACCGCAGCAGCACCACATCACCGAGAGCGACGCTATCGATACTGAGTCACCTATGTCAAGAACGTCTTTGAGTCATCTACTCACCTACGTCACTCACGCTACATACGTTGCCTGCCTCGAAGCGGCTGATCAATACTGGGCGAGCCAACCGACTGCAAGGGGCTCCACGTGCCTATCCCGCCCACGATGGACGAGCTGCTCGACGATCTCTTGAAGAAGATCAAGAGCGGGACCTACTCGCCTGGGTCCCAGCTGCCGTCCGGGCGCGTGCTGGCAGACGAGTACGACGTCTCGCAGTCAACGATCAGTCGTGCGGTGGCCAAGCTGCGGAAAGAGGGCGTGCTTGTCGGTCGTCCGGGGCGCGGGGTCTTCGTCGCGGAGTCCCGCAAGCGCTGACGCTCGTTGACTGCCTGGAACACGCCGGAGCGCGAGGTCGTCGAGATCTTGGAAAGTTTCCGTTCAGACGTGACGGAAAGTGTCCAAGATCTGGAGTGAGGGACCAGCGGCACGGGCAGGGTGGCGCGGACGACAGTTACCGCGTGCTGCTGGCGGCCCCACGCGGGCGACTGATTCGTCTACGACATCAGCTCCACAGCGAGCGCGAGTGACATCCCGTTCCCGCGCCGTGGTCCGCGCCATCGTGCTGCCCGCGCCCCCCGTGCTGCCCGCGCCCCCCGTGCTGCCCGCGCCCCCCGTGCTGCCCGCGCCCACCGCGCTGCCCGCGCCCACCGCGCTGCCCCGCGCGCACCGCGCTGATCGATTCGGGTTCCAGGAAAGCGGGGCATCAGAGCGCCCCGGACACCGCGACTTCCTGGAAAGCGAGTCGATCAAGGTCGCGCGGAGGTCAGTCGACGGTGGGCAGCTTCGGGCCGAGGACGTCGTCGGCGTCGACGATCGTGTACGCGTACCCCTGCTCGGCGAGGAAGCGCTGCCGGTGTGCCGCGTACTCGGTGTCGATCGTGTCCCGGGACACCACCGTGTAGAAGTGCGCCTGCCGGCCGTCGGCCTTCGGCCGCAGCACCCGCCCGAGCCGCTGCGCCTCCTCCTGGCGTGAGCCGAACGTCCCGGACACCTGGATCGCCACCGCCGCCTCGGGCAGGTCGATGGAGAAGTTGCCGACCTTCGAGATGACCAGGGTTCGCAGCGCGCCGGACCGGAACGCGTCGAACAGCCGCTCCCGTTCCTTGTTCGTGGTCGAGCCCTGGATGATCGGCGCGTCGAGGTACTCGCCGAGCTCGTGCAGCTGGTCGATGTACGCGCCGATCACCAGCACCTGGTCGTCCGGGTGCCGGTCGACCAGCGCCTTGACCACCGGCAGCTTGGTGCGGGCGGTCGCCGCCATCCGGTACCGCTCCTCGGCCTCCGCCGTCGCGTACGACATCCGCTCCGCGTCGGTGAGGGTCACCCGGACCTCGGTGCACTCGGCCGGAGCGATCCAGCCCTGCGACTCGATGTCCTTCCACGGCGCGTCGTACCGCTTCGGCCCGATCAGGCTGAACACATCGCCCTCGCGGCCGTCCTCGCGTACCAGGGTCGCGGTGAGGCCCAGCCGGCGGCGGGCCTGGAGGTCCGCCGTGAACCGGAAGATCGGCGCGGGCAGCAGGTGCACCTCGTCGTAGACCACCAGGCCCCAGTCGCGGGCCCCGAAGAGGTCCAGGTGGGTGAACGCGCCGCCGCGCCGCGAGGTGAGCACCTGGTACGTGGCGATGGTGACCGGACGGATCTCCTTGCGCTCGCCCGAGTACTCGCCGATCTCCTCCTCGGTCAGTGAGGTGCGGGCGATCAGCTCCCGCTTCCACTGCCGGCCGGCGACCGTGTTGGTGACCAGGATCAGGGTGGTCGCCTTCGCCTCGGCCATCGCCGCCGCGCCGACCAGGGTCTTGCCGGCACCGCAGGGCAGCACCACCACCCCCGACCCGCCGGCCCAGAACGCCTCCACGGCCTCCCGCTGGTACGAGCGCAGCGTCCACGGCTTGCGCCCGTCCTTGCCGGCCTCGGCCAGCTCGATCGGGTGCGCCTCACCGTCGACGTAACCGGCCAGGTCCTCCGCCGGCCAGCCCAGCTTGAGCAACGCCTGCTTGAGCCGGCCACGCTCGGACGGGTGCACCCGGATGGTGTCGTCGTCGATCTTGTCGCCGAGCATCCCGGCGAGCTTCTTGCTCTTGGCCACCTCGATCAGCACCAGCCGGTCCAGTGCGCGCAGCACCAACCCGTACGCCGGGTCGTTGGCGAGCTGGAGGCGGCCGTACCGGTCCATCGTCTCGGCCACGTCCACCAGCAGCGCGTGCGGCACCGGATAGCGGGAGTACTTGAGCAGCGAATCCACCACCCCCTCGGCGTCGTGCCCCGCCGCGCGGGCGTTCCACAGACCCAGGGGGGTCAGCCGGTAGGTGTGCACGTGCTCCGGCGAGCGTTCCAGCTCCGCGAACGGCGCGATCGCCATCCGACAGGCCTGCGCGTCGGGGTGGTCGATCTCCAGCAGCAGGGTCTTGTCCGACTGCACGATCAGTGGTCCACCGCTCACGCCAGCGTCCTCTCCTCGGTTGGCCGACCGGCCGGAACGGGTGGCATACCCGCTGCTGGCCGACCATCCAGTGTTGCACGATGCGGGACGGTGGAAGAAAGATGCTCACCGGGCGCAACCGTGACGGCACTTACGAACGTCTAGTAAAGGGACGACTGTCTGGGGAGGGCCCATGGAGCAGTTCCGCATCGCCTCCCGGCTGGTTGCCCTCGTGGTGGTCGTGCTGGTCGGCGCGGGAGCGTGCGCGTTCGATCCGCAGTCCGGCGGGAGTGGTGGCGGGGGAGCCGCCCCGGCCGGTGCGGCGGAACAGGCAACGGGGGCGGGCGACACGTCCGGGCCCGACCAGCACGGCCGGCCCACCCCGGCCGCGCCCACCACCAAACCCTCCCGGAAACCCAAGCCGAAGCCGACCCGCGCGGCACCCACCACCACCCCCGGCACCGGTACGCCGACAGTCGCCGGCTGCCCCCAGGGGCAGCACCAGCGGGCGGTGGAGACCCACCTGGCCCGGTTGGGCGGGTTCGGGGCGGTGACAGTCGACGGCCGGCAGTCCGCCGCCGACTGCGCGGCGATCAAGAAGTTCCAGAAGAGGTACGGCATTCGCCCCGTCGAGGGTCGCGCCGGACCGACCACCCTCGACGTGGCCCAGCGCCTCGCCACCACCGACACGACCCGCTGCAAGGCCGGCACCGGCACCACGTTCTGCGTGGACCTCACCCGACAGACCGTCTGGGCGCTGCGCGGCGGCAAGGTGATCATGGAGCCGACGGTGACCCGTACCGGCATGTCCGGCTACCGCACCCCGGCCGGCACGTACGCCGTCAACTACCGCAACCCCAAGGAATGGTCCAACCCGTACGAGGTGTGGCTGCCGTACTGGCAGCACTTCACCCAGGGGATGGGCTTCCACGAAACCACCACCTACCTGCACGACAAGTCGATCGGCTCGCACGGCTGCGTCAACCTGCTGCACGCCGACGCCGTCCGGATGTGGGAGCTGGGCAAGGTCGGCACCCGGGTGGTGCTGATCGGCCGACGCCCCGGCACCTGAGTGACACGGAGCGAATCGCGGCGGTAACCCCCTGTCCGACCGGACCAACGAGTGTCACCCTTGGAGTCCAGGGCCGGACCGGGCGGGGAGGCTGGGTATGACGGTCGACCGTGACGTGATCGCGGAGCACGAACACGCACCACCCGACGAGGTGTCCCGAGCGACGGTGATCGCGTACGCCGTCGCGGCGACACTGCTGCTCGGGTGGTTCCTCTTCGGCTGGCTGGTGCTCGAGCAGGGCTTCGTCGACTCGGTCGGCGAGTCCGCCGGTGCCGGCTTCGCACTGCTGCTGATCATCTCGGTGGTCGGCACCGTACGCCGCAGCCGCCGCTGACCGGACGGCGTCCGCGCGGTGGCGCCGTCGGTCAGTCCGCCACCACCGCCGCGGTGATCCGGTGCAGCGCGAACGTGTGCAGCATCTCGGTCCGTTCGTCCTCGGCCCGCAGGTAACCGGCACCGATGGAGACCGGCTTGAGCAGGCGTGACGCCGTCGCCCCGTGCGCGTCGACGTAGCCCACCCAGACCAGCGCCTTGTCCCGGACCGCCTGCTGGAGCACCGCCAGTGCCTCGCTGTGGGTGTGCGCCGGCACCGGGCCGCCGCCCAGCCCGGGCGCACCGCCGCGCACCACGGCAGGCGCCCGTCGGGCGGCCCGTGCCGCCGCGTCGCCGCGCCGGATGTGCTCCACCACACCGAGCAGCCGGGGCATGGGCAGCTTCGGGGCGGCCAGCGGATCGATCGTCCGGGTGGTCACCGACACCCGGGGCGGGGCCCGACGGATTCGCGGCCGGGCCAGCACCGTGCTGCCGGTGCCGTCCTCCTGCACCGGGGCGTACCCCGCGTCGCGCAGCGCACCCAGCAGCCGACCGACCTGGTACTGCGTACACAGCACCGTGGGCGCGAGCCGGCGCAGCGCCAACGACTCCAGCCGTCGGTCGGCCAACACCTCACTGACCAGCGTCTCGTCGTCGCTGCGGAGGTACGCCCCGGCCAGGCCGACCCGCAGCCCGCCGTGCTTACGGGCCACGTCGTCGATCAGGTAGGTGAGCCCCTGCGGCACCGGGGTACGTGACCGACGCCGGAACACGTCGTGCAGGTCGTCGGCCGTGTAGCCGGAATCCAGGGCCCGTCGCACGCTCGCCGTGGTGACCCGGTGAACGCTGGCCCCGCCGGCCGACTCCAGCTCGGTCATCGCCTCCAACTCGACGGCGAGCGCCGGCTCCGGCGGGCCGGGCACCACCACTGTCAGGTCGGCCTGCACCAGGAAGTGGTCGACCGGTGCGGGCAGCAAAGCGTCGAGCGCCCGCGCGGTACCGGACGGGTCGCCGCTCTCGACGTCGGCGTGCACGCCCAGCGGGTCGTCGCCCCGCTCGTCGGTCGACGTCAGGTCCCCCAGCAGCAGCCGACCGTACGAGGTCAGCGCCCCCAGCCCCGTCACGCCCAGCTGTGCGGCCTCGGCCAGCACCTCCCGGTGTGCGGCGTCCCGGCCCCGGCTGCGACGGGGAGCCCGCCAGTCCAGCAGCTCCTGCACCTCCTCCGGGGTGGGCGCCGTCGCCGGCTCCAGATCGGCGAGTACGCCGAGCACCGCCCGTCGGGTGGCCGGCGCGCTGGCCCGCTCGGCCTCGGCGGAGAGCGCGGTGATCGGCCGGTCCCGGTCGTCACGGCGGCCCACCAGCCCCACCTGTCGGGTCATGGTCAGCCATGCTCGGGCGAGCTGCTCCCACCGTTGGGCCAGTGAGGCGGCCCGCCACACCTCGTACCCGCCGGTCGGCAGCACCTGCTGATCCGCCCCGTACCGGCCGGTGGTCGCACCGGGCATCTCCAGCTCACCGAGGAGCCCCGCCGCGTACGCCACCTCCAGCAGCAGCGCGGTGGTCGGTTCGTCCAGCCCGGCGGTACGCGCCAACCGGCGCAGGTCCCGGACACCGATGCCACCCGAACGCAGCACCGGCGCGGGCTCTTCGGCGAGCTGCTCCAGCAGCCCTTCGGTGTGCCGGACCACCTCCATGGTCTGCCCGGCTCCGGCCGAGTCGACCGCTTTCGGCTCCCGTGGCGCGGCGGCCACCGGCGGTGGGCTGGTACGCAGTGGCCCGAGGGGACCGCTGTCGCGGCGCAGCAGCAGGCCGACCTCGCGGGGCAGCTCCACCGTTGCGCCGGCCGGGGACGAACCGGTCGTCGCCGGGACCAGCAGTCGGTTGTCGACGAGCCACCGCACCGGGGAGCCGGTCGGCGCGCCACCGTTCGTCGGGTCGGTGAGGACCGGGTCCGCCGCGCCGAGCGGCGGCGCCTGCAACGCCCCCGGCGGCACGCTGCCCACCGGCGGGCCGGCCGCCAACCGGTCCAGGATCGCCCGGGCTGAGGGCGGGGCGGCGAGCACGGTCCGTCGCAGCTTCGCCGGGTCCGCGCAGAGCGCGGCCGCGCGCGGGTCCAGCTCCGCGGCCGGCCGGCCGAGCCCAGCGGGGTACGGGGAGACCTCGTCGACGGCGGGCAACACCTGGAGCGCATGCTCCGGGCCGTACAGCAGGAAGAGCGCACGCAGTCGGCCCACGGCGGCCCGGACGGCCGTCGGAGCCGGCGGGTGCGGCCCGGCGGTCGCCATCGCCAGCACGGTGTCGGTGGCCGTGGTGGCGTCGTCCGGGTTCCGGGTGAGGCGGGCGGCGTCGAGGATCTGGAGGGTGAACTGGTCCAGACCGTCCAGCGCGCGGGCCACGGAGACCCGGGACTGGGCCCGGATGGCCAGGGCGGAGACGTCGGCCGGCACGGGCACGACGAGGTCGGGCCGCAGTTGAAGGAGTGCGGCCAGTGACTCGTCGGGCAGCGACCGCAGGTGGTCGGCGAGTGAGGTGGTCATCGTCTTTCCACGCTAGCCCGGCACCGGGCTTCCGCGCCCCTCGGACGTCCGGTCGACCGGGAGTAGCCGGTACGTTTCTCGACATGCCCGCACTGACCGTCGGATTCGACCTCGACATGACCCTGGTGGACTCCCGCCCCGGCATCGCCGCGGCGTACCGGGCGCTGACCGCGAGGACCGGTGTGCCGGTCGACGCCGAGCTGGCGGTGTCCCGGCTCGGGCCGCCGCTGCGTACCGAGCTCGCGCACTGGTTCCCGCCGGATCAGGTCGAGTCGGCCGTGCGGGTGTATCGCGAGCTGTACCCGGCGTACGCGATCACCCCGACGCTTCTGCTGCCCGGCGCGCGGGAGGCCATCGAGGCGATCCGTGCGCGCGGTGGCCGGGTGCTGGTCGTCACGTCCAAGATCGGCCGGCTGGCCCGGTTGCACCTGGACCACCTCGGTCTCACTGTCGACGAGTTGGCCGGCGACCTGTTCGCCGAGCAGAAGGCGACAGCTCTGCGGGAGCACGGCGCTACCCACTATGTCGGTGATCATGTCGCGGACATGGTGGCGGCGGCTGCGGCCGGGGTGCCCGGCATCGGCGTGGCGACCGGCCCGTGCTCCTCCGATGAGCTACGCGCGGCCGGGGCGGAAGTGGTGCTGGACGAGCTCACCGAATTCCCAGCGGCGCTCGACGGGATGATCCAGCTAGCCTTGGAGCAGTAGCGGCTCAAGTGAAGCAGGGGTTTTCAGGTGCCTACGGGTCGAGTGAAGTGGTACGACACGGCCAAGGGATACGGCTTCGTCACGAGTGACGAGGGCGGCGACGTGTTCCTGCCCAAGGGGGCGCTGCCGGCGGGTGTCACCGACCTCAAGGGTGGCCAGCGGGTCGACTTCAGCGTGGTGGACAGCCGCCGGGGCTCGCAGGCCATGGGGGTCAAGCTGCTGGACGCGCCGCCGTCGATGTCGGAGCTGCGCCGTCGTCCGGCTGAGGAACTGCACGGCCTGGTCGAAGACATGATCAAGGTGCTGGAGGCGAAGGTCCAGCCGGACCTGCGCCGGGGTCGGTACCCGGACAGGAAGGCCGCGCAGAAGATCGCTCAGCTGGTCCACGCGGTGGCCCGCGAGCTGGAGGTCTGAGGCACCAGGCCGGCGGTGGCGGCCCGGTCGAGCAGTGCCGCCACCGCGGCGAAACCGGCCTCGCCCAGGTCGGCGGTGAACTCGTTGACGTAGAGGCCGATGTGCCGGTCGACCACGTCGAGCTCCATCTCCTGGGCGTGCGCCAGCACGTACTCCCGGCTGGCCGCCGGGTCCGCCCAGGCCTGCCGGACCGACTCGCGGACCCAGCCGGCCGCGGCCTGCGGGTCGACCGCCCCGCGTCGGGCCAGGATCGCGCCGAGGGGGATGGGTAGGCCGGTGTCGGCCTCCCACCATTCGCCGAGGTCGACGAGGGCGCTCAGGCCGTGCCGGTGGTAGGTGAACCGGGCCTCGTGGATGACCAGCCCGGCGTCGTAGCGTCCAGCCGCCACGCCCGGCATGATCTCGTGGAACGGCACCACCTCGATCCGGGCCGGTGGCCGTCCGGCCGACCAGAGCCGGAACAGCAGGTACGCGGTGGTCCGGTCTCCCGGCACCGCCACCGTGGCGCCGGTCAGGTCGGCGCGGTCCGGGCCGCCGTCGCGGTCGCCCCGGGTGAGCACCAGCGGACCACAACCGCGGCCGAGGGCGCCGCCGCAGGGCAGCAGGTGATAGTCGTCGAGCAGCCAGGGCAGCGCCGCGAAGCTCACCTTCACCAGGTCGAACGCGCCCCGCTCGGCCGCCGTGTTGGTGACGTCCACGTCGGCGTACGTCACCTCGACCGGCGGTGCGCCGGGCACCCGCCCGTGTACCAGCGCGTGGAAGACGAACGTGTCGTTGGGGCAGGGCGAGATCGCCAGGGAGAGCGCCACACCCTCACGGTAGACCCGCGCCTGCCGTGCGGCCCGCGCCCACCCCGCCCGGTGTGATCCGCGTCGGAGATCCGCGACGACCGGCCCGCGGCTAATGGCGTGGCCTGCGGCTAATGGCGTGGCTGGCGGCATCGGCGTGGCCGGTGGCCGGTCCCCGGCGGCAGCGTGGGTGCCGGCCCCCTCAGCGCCGGGGTCGGGCACCTGCCTCGGACTCCCTTTGGAGCTGATGCCGCAAACGAATCAAGCTGGGCTCAGGGGCCGCAGCGATGCGAGGTCGTGCTGCGGGCCGTGATGGTGCGGGGCTGTGCGGGCCGTGATGGTGCGGGTCGCGGTGGTGCGGGGCTGTGCGGGCCGGGGTGGTGCGGGGTCGTGCGGGCCGCGATGGCGCGGAGCCGTGCGGCCGCGGTGGTGCGGGGCGCGATGGTGCGGGCCCCGTGCGGGCCGTGATGGTGTGGGCGTCGTGCGGGGCGCGATGGTGTGGGCGTCGTGCGGGCCGCGATAAGGCGGGCCCCGTGCGGGCCGCGATGGTGCGGGCCCCGTGCGGGCCGCGATAAGGCGGGCCCCGTGCGGGCCGCGATGGTGCGGTCTCGTGGGGGCAGCAGTGGCGCGGAGTCGGTGGCGGGGTGCGACACGGCGGCGTCCACGGGTGCGGTGTTTCCCATGGGTGCCGTCGGCGCGGGTGTCGTGACGCGGGGCCGCGCCTTCCGAACGCCTTTGGTTGGCGTAGGCCGTGATGATGTCGCAGACGATTCAGCTCCATAGGGGGTTTGCGGAGTAGGTCATCCACCGACCCGAGCGGTTGTCCACAGCTTTATCCACAGCTCTGCCTGGGGTGTTGATAGTGCGCTGACCAGCGGGGAGCATCGGTCCGTGACCGAGGCGAGTGACCACACGGACGAGAGCAGCGGGGTCGATCTCGGTCCGGCGCTCCGCGCTCTGCGTCGGCGGGCCGATCTGAGTCAGCGGCAGTTGGCCGAGAGATCCGGGGTGCCGCAGCCGACGCTGGCCCGCATCGAGTCGGGGCGGGCGCTCAACCCCCGATTCCGGACCGTGGAACGCCTCGTCCGGGCGGCGGGCGGGAGGCTGGCCGTCGGCATCCCACCCGCCGTCTCCGGCGTCGCCGAACCCACGCCGGTTCCGCACGACGACATGCGGGACGAGGCGGGCCGTCGATACCCGGCTCACCTGGACGTCTGGCCGGTCCACGAGCCTCGGGACTGGCCCGGCGCCTGGTGGGCGGAGTGGTACCGGTTGCCGCCCGAGCGGTATCCGCTCCCGCTGCCGCCGGCCGCGTACGAGCTGAACCGTCGTTATCGCGACAACCGGAGGTGGGGTGCCGAGGTCCGAAGGACTACGCAGGTGCGTCGGGTGCTGGCCAGCGACCTGCCGGCCACCTGCTGGCGCTACGTCGCCGAGCTTCCCGACGGCAAGCTGGTTGGTGAGCTGCGGGCCCATGAACGCAGCCCGTTCCTCCAATTCGGCGAGTGGCATCCGGACATGCCGGAGCGGGAGATGGTGCTCGACGGCGTGCTTGTCGACCCCCGGTATCGGCGGTTGGGGCTCGGGCGACGACTGGTCACCGCGCTGGTGACCGGGATGCGCGAGGCGGGCATCGACGACGCGGTCGCTGTCGCCGACCAAGCTGGCACCGACCTGCTGCTGGCGTGCGGCTTCGAGATCGAGGCACGCCGCACCGCCGCACTGCGCCTGGGTCAGCCGGGCAAGCGCCGCTTCTGGTGACCGTCGGCCGGGTCAGCGCAGTGCCCGGTCAGCGCAGTGCCGGTCAGCGCAGTGCCGGGTCAGCGCAGTGCCGGTCAGCGCAGTGCCGGGTCAGCGCAGTGCCGGTCAGCGCAGTGCCGGGGCTGCTGCGGTCAGGGCGGCCAGGGCTTCGCGCAGCCGCCAGGCGTCCCGGTCGCGGGGGCCGATCGGGTTGGAAATCGTGCGCAGTTCGGCGAAGGGCACCCCGGCCTGCGCCGCGGCCACCGCCACGCCGTACCCCTCCATGGCTTCCGCGACCGCTTCCGGATGCCTGCGGCGCAGCTCGTCGGTGCCGGCCGTGGTGCCGGTGACGGTGCTGACCGTGAGCACCGGGCCAGCCGTGGCCGTCGGGAGGGCGGCTCGCAACGCCGTCAGCAGGCCCGGGTCCGCCGACACCCTGCTGCCCGCACCCAGCAGCGCGGGCGGCATACCCAGCTCGTCGACCGGGATGAAGCCGTCGGGCGACTCGGCACCCAGGTCGGCGGCGATGCTGGCGGTGCCGACCACCGTGTCGCCGACCTCGGCCCGCCCGGTGAAGCCGCCGGCCACGCCGGCGCTGACCACCGCACGGTACGGGCGGCCGGCGGCCTCTGCCAGCGCCAGCAGCCGTGCGGTGGCGGCACCGGCGAGGGCCGGGCCCACACCGATCGGGGTGACGGTCACCCCGGGGTCGGTCAGCCCGGCGCGGATCGCGTCCGCCTCGGCGGGAACCGCCGTCACCACCAGCAGACCGGTCACGAGAGTGAGCCGGGAGACTCGCGGCGGGTCTCGTCGTCGGCCCCGCCACCCGGGCCGCCAACGGCCGACGACGGGCGGTAGATGTGGTAGCCCGGCGGGGCGAGGCTCGGGTCGTCGTACTCCGGTGAGCTGGTCCGGGCCGGGGCCGGTGAGGTCGGCGTGGGGTCCCCGGGCTCGTCCGCCGGCTCGTCCTCGGTCAGCTCGTCGTCACCGAGCGGTCGGCCGGCCAGCTTCTCACCGCGCAGCCGGGCGGCGGTCAGCACACCCCGGATCGCGGCCAGTACGCCGACCCCGGCGGCCACGGCGATGCCCATCCGGCCGTCGAACGGCACCAGCCCGAGCCCGCCGCCGGCGACGAAGGCGAGCATCAGCACCGTCTCGGAGTGGGCGAAGGAGCTGGCCCGCAACCGTTCCGGGATGCGCTCCTGGATCGAGGCGTCCACTGCCAGCTTCGCTATCCCGCTGGCCAGCGCGGCGACAAGGCAGAGCAGGGCGACCATCAGCAGCGAGAACTGGATGACGGCGAGCACCGCCACCCCGGCCACGATGATCATGCTGCTGGACTGGATGGCGGTCGGCCGGTGGATGCGCAGCCGGGTGCCGATGGCGGTGGCCAGGAAGGTGCCGACCGCGAGCGCGCCGCCGACCACGCCCAACGCCCATTCGGCGCCCAGATCCCGGCCGAACACCACCGTGGTCAGGTCGCCCTTCTTGATCGCGAAGGCGAGGAAGAGCAGCAGGAAGCCGTAGAGCGCGCGTAGCGTCGCCGCGCCGATCAGGGTGGCGATCACCAGCCGGCCGGACGGTCGGCCCCGGCCCAGCGGCCGGTCGCCACGGCGGCGGCCCAGCGCGCGCAGTGGCCGAGGGACCCGCTCCGGTGGCTCCGAGTCGGCCTTCGGCGGCAGCCGCAGGGAGATCACCATGCCGACCAGGAAGATCACCGACGCGACCCGCAGCGGCCACTGCGGCCCGAACCAGAACGCGGCCAACCCGATCGGTGCCACCAGCGCACCCGCGACAGTGCCGTAGACGCTGGCCCGGGCACCCACCTGGGACAGACCCAGGCCCTCCGGCAGCAACCGGGGCACCGCCGCGGATCGGGCCACCCCGTACGCCCGGGAGAGCGCGAGCACCCCGAACGCGGCCGGGTAGAGCCCGAAGCCGTGGATGTAGTCGGAGATCAACCAGGCCAGGAAGGCGCGCCCGAGCATCGTCGCCGCCAGGGCGTACCGCCGGCCGTGCCGGAAGTGATCCAGCAGCGGGCCCACCACCGGAGCGAGCATCGCGAACGGCACCATGGTCACCAGCAGGTAGAGCGCGACTTTGCTACGAGCCTCGCCGAGCGGCACGTTGAAGAAGATCGTGCCGGCCAGACCGATGGCGATCAGGGTGTCACCGGCGCAGGAGAGCGCGTGCAGGTCGAACAGGCGAACCATGCCGACCTCGCCGCCGGCGCCCCGGGCGCGGGCCCGACCGGCCCGGCGGGTCACCCAGCGGCCGCTACCCATCGAACCCCGCAACAACAGACGAACAGCGCGAATGCCAGTGCCGACGGTCCGGCCGAGGACGGATCGCCCGGAGCGGGAGTACGACGGCATGTGCACCATCCTCGCCCATCTGATCCGGGTACGCCGCACCACCGCTGGGAAAGGTTCCCCGGGAGTCCCTGTCACCCCTGCGGGGCGCATGGGGAACAATGGTCGAGTGACCAGGCCCGCCTCCACCCGTGCCGCCCGTCTCGACCAGGTCTGCGCCGCCGCCGTCGAGGTGGCCCGCGCCGGCATCACCGAGGTGGGCTCCGACGATGTCGGCGACCACCTGCAGGTCGTTGCCGAGGGTGATCGGCTGGTCACCCACTACTTCGAATGTCGCCTCGCCGGCTACAACGGCTGGCGCTGGGCGGTCACCGTCACCCGGGTGCCGCGCAGCAAGACGGTGACCATCTGCGAGACGGTTCTGCTGCCCGGCCCGGACGCGCTGCTCGCGCCCGGCTGGCTGCCCTGGCAGGAGCGGCTCAAGCCGGGCGACCTGGGTCCGGGTGACCTGCTCCCGACCTCGCCCGACGACGATCGACTGGTCCCCGGTTACCTGCTCTCCGACGACCCGGCGGTCGAGGAGACGGCTTGGGAGTTGGGCCTCGGGCGCGCCCGCGTGCTCTCCCGGGAGGGTCGCATCGACACGGCGCAGCGCTGGTACGACGGTGACCACGGCCCCGCCGCGGCCATCTCGTCCGCCGCACCGGCCGCCGCCCGCTGCGGCACCTGCGGCTTCTACCTGCCGCTGGCCGGTGCGATGCGGCAGGCATTCGGGGCGTGCGGCAACTTCTACGCTCCCGACGACGGCCGGGTGGTGAGCGCCGACCACGGTTGCGGCGCCCACTCCGAGACGTTGATCGAGGCGGCCGAGACCGCTGTCGACGAGCTGCCCACTGTCTACGACGACAGCGCGGTGGAGGCCATGTCGGTCAGCCGGGCGCCGGGCTCGGTGGAGGCCGCTGAGCCGGCGGAGCCGTACGGGCACTCCTGATCGTCCGCGCCGGAGTGCTCCGGCGCGGCGGCCGGCTCACCTCGCGCGGCGACGTCGTCGGTTGGCGTCGTGCCGCATCATCACCGCGAGGCCCGGGAAACCCCACAGGAAACCGGCGAGGCAGGTCCAGAGCCAGTTCTGGTGACCGTGGTCGGTCAGCCAGCCCCGGAAGAAGATCAGCAGGACCAGCCCGGCCACCGCCCACGCGATCAACCCGGCGAGGGCGAACGGCACCATCGGCGGATCCAGTGGTGCGGGCCGCGGTGGCTGCTCGTTCGGCATTCGGCAAGCGTACGGGATCTGCTTCCCCTGCCCATCGACGATCTGGGACGATGCGCGCGACAACTGGAAGATCACCTGCGAGGACCTGATGGCCGTAGCGCCGCCCGAGAACGGCACACCTTCCAATCCCGCCCATCCGCGTAACGGTTTCGACCGGTTCTTCGAGATCTCCGCCCGCGGCTCGACGTTGAGCCGTGAGGTACGCGGTGGCCTGGCGACCTTCTTCACGATGGCGTACATCGTGGTGCTCAACCCGCTGATCCTGGGTGGTGCCGTCGACGGTGACGGCAAGAGCCTCCCGATTCCCGCGCTGGCTGCCGCGACCGCGCTGGTCGCCGGCCTGATGACCATCCTGATGGGTGTGGTCGGCCGGTTCCCGTTGGCGCTCGCCGCCGGTCTGGGTGTCAACGCGCTCGTGGCGTACGAGATCGCCCCCGAGATGACCTGGGCAGACGCGATGGGCCTGGTGGTGATCGAGGGTCTGATCATCGCGGTGCTGGTGCTGACCGGTCTGCGCACCGCTGTCTTCCGCTCGGTGCCGACCCAGATGAAGAGTGCGATCGGGGTCGGCATCGGTCTGTTCCTGACCATCATCGGCCTGGTGGACGCCGGCTTCGTCCGACGCATCCCGGACGATGCCAACACCACCGTTCCGGTCGGCCTGGGCATCGGTGGCAAGCTGGTGAGCTGGCCGATGCTGGTGTTCGTGGTGGGCCTGCTGATCACGCTGGTGCTGGTGGTCCGCCGGGTGAAGGGCGCGATCCTGATCGGCATCCTCGCCTCGACGGTGCTGGCGGTGGTCGTGGAGGCGATCGGCAACATCGGCCCGTCGTTCGTCAACGGTCAGCCCAACCCGAAGGGCTGGTCGCTGAACGTGCCGGAGTTGCCGAAGTCGGTGGTCGACCTGCCGGACCTGTCGCTGCTCGGCAAGTTCAATGTGTTGGACTCGTGGGGCCGGGCCGGCTGGCTGGTCGTACTGATGTTCATCTTCACGCTGTTGATCACGGACTTCTTCGACACCATGGGCACGATGGTCGCGGTCGGCCAGGAGGGTGGCCTGCTCGACGAGCAGGGCACCCCGCCGAAGGCCAAGGAGATCCTGCTGGTCGACTCGATCGCGGCGGCGGCCGGCGGTGCGGCCAGCACCTCCAGCAACACGTCGTACATCGAGAGCGCCGCCGGTGTCGCGGAGGGTGCCCGGACCGGTGTGGCCAACCTGGTCACCGGCGCGCTATTCCTGCTGGCGATGTTCCTGGCGCCGCTGGTCGTGATCGTGCCGTTCGAGGCGGCGTCGACGGCCCTGGTGGTGGTCGGGTTCCTGATGATGACCGCGGTGCGGACGATCGACTGGTCCGACTACGAGATCGCCATTCCGGCCTTCCTCACCATCGTGTTGATGCCGTTCACCTACTCGATCTCCAACGGGATCGGCGCTGGTCTGATCACCTTCGTGGTGGTCAAGCTGGCGCGGGGCAAGGCCCGGGAGGTGCACCCGTTGCTGTACGGGGTGGCCGCGCTCTTCGTGCTGTACTTCCTGCGTGGGCCGATCGAGTCCCTGGTGCTCTGAGGCACGTTCGGGCGGGGAGTCGATCGGGATTCCCCGCCCGTACCATTCGAATCCCCCTCGTGAGCCTGGTCATAACGGATGTCGTTAGCCATGCTCATTAGTTAAGCTAACTACTGTGACGGAGCGGACGGTGACGGCGGAACGCGTGCCACCGGCGCAGCTGGCTCCCCAGCTGCGTGATGCGATCACCCGACTCAACCGGCGGGTCCGACAGGCCCGACCGGTCGGCGACCTCACGGTCACCCAGGTCTCCGCGCTCACCAGCCTGCGGCTGGCGGGCGCGATGACACCCCGTGAGCTGGCCGACGTGGAACGGGTGCAGCCGCCGACGATGACCAAGATCGTCGGGAAGCTGGAGGACCGCGGCCTGGTGCGGCGGACACCCCATCCGACCGACGGGCGGCAGGTCATCCTCGCGGCGACCGAAGGAGCGCAGGCCGTGCTCGACCAGTTCGAGCGGGCCCGCGACGAATGGCTGGCCCACCGGCTGGCCGCGCTCGACGAGGACGAACGGGAGACCCTGCAGAGGGCCGCCCAGATTCTTCAGCAGCTCGCTCGCGCCTGAGCCGCGCCCGCGCCACCGGGTCCGTGCCGTCACCTGTCGATGACGCGTACGTCCGAGGAGGCGCACCAAGAGTGCAGGCGAAGCTGAGCACGATGTTCCAGTCCCTACAGGTCCGCAACTACCGGCTCTTCGCATCCGGGCAACTGATCAAACTGATCGGTGTCTGGATGATGTTCATCGCCCAGGACTGGCTCGTCCTCGACCTCTCCGACAACTCGGCGACCGCGCTCGGCGTTGTCACCGCCTGCCAGTTCACCCCGGTGCTCCTGCTCACCCTGTTCTCCGGCCGGCTCGCCGACCGGTACGACAAGCGGGTGCTGCTCTTCGTCGCCAACGCCTTCTGGAGTGTGCTGGCGCTCGGCATGGCGGTGCTGGTCCTCACCGACCTGGTGCAGCTCTGGCATGTCTTCGCCTTCGCCGCGCTGCTCGGCACGGCCAACGCCGTGGAGACCCCGGTCCGGCAGGCGTTCGTCTCCGAACTCGTCGGCACGCCGCTGCTGCCCAACGCGCTGTCGCTGAACGCCGCCGTGTTCAACTCCGCGCGGATCGTCGGCCCGGCCGTCGCCGGCCTGGCGATCGCCGCGTTCGACGTGGGCCCGGTCTTCCTGTTCACCGCCCTCAGTTCGGTCGCGCCCCTGGTCAACGTGGTCCGGATGCGGACGGCCGACCTGCATCGCGAGGCCCTGCTGCCGCGCGACGAGCGGGCGTCCGCACGGGTCGTCGATGGGCTGCGGTACGTGTTCCGTCGCCCCGACCTGCTGCTGCCGATGGCTGTCATGTCGGTGATCGGCATGTCGCTGTTCAACTTCCAGCTCACCCTCGCCGCGCTGGCGAAGACGGTCTTCCACACCGGTGCCGCCTCCTTCGGCCTGTTCAGCACGGCGCTGGCCGTGGGCGCGCTCGGCGGCGCGCTCAGCGGCACCGGTCGGCGCAGCCGGCCGTCGGTCTGGCTGGTGCTCGGCGCGGCGATCGCCTGCGCCAGCTTCGGCACCCTGGTCGGCCTCGCCTCGACGTACTGGCTGGTCGTGGCCCTGCTGGTGCCGACCGGCTTCTTCATGGTCTTCTTCGCCCAGGCCGCCAACCAGCGGGTCCAGTTGGGCGTGGACGCGGCCTTCCGGGGTCGGGTGATGGCGCTCTGGGTGCTGGTGTTCCTGGGCACCAACCCGGTCGGCGCGCCGCTGATCGGCTGGGTCGCGGAGCACTACGGTGCCGGTGCCAGCATCTGGATGGGTGGGCTCATCTCGCTGGCCGCCGCGGTGATCGCCCTCACCTGGCAGCTCCGCCACTCCGGTGCCCGGCTGCGTTTCCGGGTGCTGCCGATGCCCCGCTTCTACGTCACCTCCACCGACTGCTGAGGTTTACCACCGGCTCCGGCCGCGTCCGGTTGCGCGGATGACGCGGATGCGGCCAAACCGGTGGCGGGGTGGCACGGTGGGGCTTAGCGTCGATGCGTGGGGATCGGACACGCGCTGATGCTGGCCCTGGCGTTCCTCGCCGTGGCCACGCTGCCGGCGGCGTTCGCCCTGATCTTCTGCTACGACGAGATCCTCGACCGGGTGGTCTGCGGCTGGTCCGAGTGGCGTGACCGTCGACGGGAGAGGCGCACGATCGCCACCCTCGACCGCGCCATCGAGGCCGACGCGCTGACCCGCGACATCGACCTCAGCGAGTTCGACAACGTCGACCGCCGGCCACTTGAGCAGATCGCCGCCGACCTGCGTCGTCTCGGCGGTCAGCGGGTTGGCGGCAGCGGTCGCTCGATGGTCTGGGACAGCGCGCTGCTCCAGGCGTACGACGACCGGCTTCGTCTCGCCTGCCGCGCCCTCGGCATCGCCGAGCACCTCGCCGAGCTGGAGGGCGTCGACCAGGAGATCGAGCGGGTCCGGGTGGAGGGCGTGCTGCACGCCGCCGGTCTGGCTCTTCCGGCGGCCCGCCCCGGGCAGCGGCAGCGGCACCGCTGACCCACCCGCCCGTCGGTCACGTCCGATCCGGTTGCCCGGTGGCCTGGGCAGCGGGTTGGGATCCGGTGTGCAGCACCGCGCGGGCCTGTTCGGCGGCGCGGACGACGCTCTCGCTGATGAAGTCGAGAAAGCGGGCGATGTTCTCCAGTCGGGCGGCGGCGGGGGTCTGCGGGCCGAGGATGGCGACGCCCTGGCGCGCGGCGGCGACGAGCTGGTCGTTGGCCCGGGCGCTGGCGATCGTCGCCTGGTAGAACAGCTCGTTGTCGACCACGTAGCGGTCGCGGCGACGTTCGTCGCGTTCGCGGCGGACGAGGCTCTGGCTCTCCAGAAAGGTGATCGCCTTGGAGACGGACGCCGGGCTGACCTGAAGACGTTGGGCGAGCTGCGACGCGGTGAGGCTGCCCGAGTCGGTGATGAACAGGTGGGTCAGGACCCGAGCCGCCATCTTGGGCAGGCCGGAAGCCATGAGGACCGTGGTGAACGTCTCCCCGTACTCCGCCAGGGCCCGGGCGTCACGTCCATGCTCCTGAGGGAGCGCGGTGGCCCCCGGTGAGGTGACTGTCCTGCGCCGCTGGGCGCGACGTTCGGTGGCGCGGTGGGCCAGCTCGGCGCGGTACGCGGTGGGGCCGCCGTTGCGCATCACCTCACGGGTGACTGTCGACGTGGGACGGTCGAGGCGCCGGGCGATCTCAGCGTAGGGGAGGCTGTCGATCAGCCCCAGCGCGATCTGCTGGCGCTCCTGCTGACTGAGTCTGCCTCCCGGCATCACGATCTCCCCGGTGATTCCTCGTCGCCTCCGCTGACTGCTCCACCATAGCGTTCACCCTCCGGCTGTTGCAACGCCGATAGCCTTCGTCGTTGCGTTAGATCCAGAGTCGTTGCAACAGTTTATGCGTTGTGAACTGCTCTTATGTAACTTCACCGCAACGGGCTTGTTGTTAGGTTTTGGAAAGCAACGTAGCGTTTCCTGTGTCAGAAAGAGCTGTGAGCGTAGGAGAAGACGATGCAGACGTTCGACACCCCCGCCCCCATCTCGGCCGTCCTCGACATCCCCGCCGGACGAATCCAGTTGATCGCCGCGGACCGCGCCGACACCGTCGTCGAGGTTCTGCCCACCGACCCCTCGAAGAAGCGCGACACCAGGGCCGCCGAGCAGACCACTGTCGCCTACACCGATGGCGTCCTGCGGATCACGGCCCCAGCCCCCGGCAACCCGCTCGTCGGCCCGGCCGGGTCGCTCGAGGTGACCGTCCAGCTTCCCGCCGGCTCCACGATCAAGGCCAGGACCGCCAGCGCCGAACTTCGCGGCGTCGGGCGACTCGGTGACATCGCCTTCGACGGGGCGTACCGCCAGATCAAGATCAACGAGGTCGCGAGCCTGCGGCTCACCGCGATCGACGGCGACGTCGAGATCGGCCGGCTCAACGGCCCTGCGGAGATCAGCACCGCTCGGGGCGACATCCGGATCGCCGAGGCCGTGAGCGGCGCGGTCGTGCTCAGCACCCAGTCCGGCGACATCTCGGTCGGTGCCGCCGCCGGCGTCTCCGCCGCACTCGACGCCGGCACCGGTCACGGTCGGGTCAGCAACGCCCTCAAGAACCACGGCGCCACGACGCTCGACATCCGCGCCACCACCGCCCAGGGCGACATCACCGCCCGAAGCCTCTGAACCCCACCACGACCACCCGACAGGAGTACGACATGAACCCAGCTACCAGCTCCCCATGGACCGGAATGGTATCGGTCGACGACACGGCCCTGGCCGTCACCGACAGCGGCGGCCCCGGCCTCCCGGTGGTCTACCTCAATGGTCAGTTCGCCACCCAGGGCTACTGGCGGCGGGTCATCGCCGAACTGGGCACCGAGTTCCGGCACATCACCTACGACGAGCGGGCTCGCGGCAGGAAGTCGGGGCGCTCAACCGACTACTCGTTCGAAGCTGCCGTCCGGGACGTCGACGCCGTGCTCGCCGCCCGGGGGGTGGCCCAGGCGGTGGTGGTTGGCTGGTCCTACGGAGCGGTGGTCGGGGCGCACTGGGCCAACCGGAATCCGGAGCGTGCCGTGGGCGCGGTCCTGGTCGACGGCGCGTTCCCGCACGACTGGCTCGACGAGGCCATGGCGCAACGGATCCGCAGGATGTTCCGACGGATGAACCTGTTCATGCCGCTGCTCCGCCCGACCGGCCTGACCCCACGGATGAACGCGAACCAGATGGCGGACAGCAACATCGAACTGGGCGAACTCTCCCGGGAGCGCGAACTGGGCCCGGTGCTGGACGCGATCAGCGTCCCGGTGCAGTACGTCGTCGCCTCGGGAACGTCCCTCGGCAGTCGCGGGGACGAGCAGGAGCAGATTCGCACCAGCCTCGACGCGGTGACCGCCCGAAACCCCCACATCACCATCGGAGCGAAGGTCGCCAGCAATCACGGTGCGATCCTCAAGAAGGACTTCCGCGCCGTCGCCGAAGCGGTACGCGGAGTCGCCGCCCTCAACCAAACCCCACAAAGGACCCTCAACGAGGATGCGTAGTCGGCCGCTACCCCGCGCCGATCTTGCAGTTTCGGTGGTCGATACGAGCGGATTGCCCCATGATTCCCGACAGAAAGTGCAAGATCGCGGGGCGCGAGCGTGTCGCTCGGGGGCTGAGGTTCGAACGCGCGTGTTGACGGGTGACGCAAGGTCACCCGTCAACACGAGGCGTCAGGAAGATTCGCGGGCGGCCGGGCCGCTGCCGAAGAGCACGTCGTCCCAGCTCGGCAGCCGCTTGCGTGGCTTGCCGTTGGCGTCGGTGGACTCGCCGCCGGTGGCCGCCGCGGCACCCGTGCGGCGGGGCCGCAGCACCGCCAGCGACGGCACGGCCGGCACCTCCTTGGGCGCGTCCGAATCGTCGTCGAAGGCCGAGCCCTGACCGCCGCCGAGCAGCGCGGCAGCGCCGCCACCGACCGGCCGCTGCCGGGGCGCGTCCGACCCGGCCAGGGCAGCCGGGGTACGCGGCTCCAGCCCGCGACCCGACGAACCGCCGAGCGGACGGTCCAGGGAGGCCAGCAGGGCGTCACGGCCGGCCCGGATCGGATCACGGCCAGGGCGCGGGTGCTCGGACGCCGCCGGCAGACCGTGCCCGCCACGACTCGGCTCACCGCGCGACGGGCCCGGCAGGGCGTGCCCGCCGCGCTCCGGTGCCGGCTCCTGACCGAGGATCGGCGTGGGCCGCTCGGCGCACAGGTACTGCGCCATGTCGTCGTGCGGCGTGACCACCTGCCGGGCCTTGTCCATGTCCCAGATGGCCTGCGCGGTGGCCTTGCCCGACGGCCAGGTGGCGATGATCCGCCAGGTGCCGTCATCGCGCCGGTACGCGTCCCAGGAGATCTTCTCGGTGTCGATGCCGTGCTGGCTCAGCCGGCCGTTGACCACCTCGGCGAGCGGGGTGGGCTTCTCCGCGCCCTTGAGGCGGGTGCGCCGGGCGTGCTGGGCGAGCATCGCCCGCTCCTGCAACACCGGGCCGGCATAGCGCAGCACCCGGTCGACCGGCACACCGGCGATCCGGGCGACGTCCTCCGCGGACTCACCCGAACGGATGCGGGCCTGGATGTCCCGAGGGGACAGTGAGGGAACCGGGTCGACGGTGCTCGGTGCCACCGCGAGCGGCGGGGCACCCGGCTCGGGGTGCATCACGCCGGCGATGCGTTCGTCGATGGGCAGGGCGAGAAGGCGCCCGACCTCGTCGGCGAGCACCAGAGCCTGGCCGTCCTCGGAGAGGGCGACGAAGCGTACTGGGCGCATAACGTTGCCTCCGTCCCGCTTCGCTGGCCGCACACCACGAGTCGGCCACCCAGGCGTCTCGGACCACCGTACGCGCATCTGTCTCGGGGTGGGGGAAGCGACACCCCGCATGTCGTGACTGAGCTGCGGCGATGATCACGGTCGGTGTCCGTGGAGGCCCCAACGGACACCGACCGTGACGAACGTCAGAGTCGCTCGACCACGTAGTCGATGGACGCGGTGAGCGCCTCGACATCGGCCGGCTCGACGGCCGGGAACAGCGCCACCCGCAGCTGGTTGCGACCGAGCTTGCGGTAGGGCTCCGTGTCCACGATGCCGTTGGCGCGCAGCGCCTTGGCGATCGCCGTGGCATCCACCCCGTCGGCGAAGTCGATGGTGGCGACCACATTGGAGCGCAGCGCCGGGTCGGTGACGAACGGGGTGGCCACGCTGGACCGCTCGGCCCAGCCGTAGACCGCTGCGGCGCTCTCGGCGGTGCGCTTCGCTGCCCAGGACAGGCCGCCCTGCGCGTTCATCCAGTCGGTCTGCTCGGCGGCCAGGAAGATGGTGGCCAGCGCCGGGGTGTTGTAGGTCTGCTCCAGCCGCGAGTTGTCGATGGCGGTGACCAGGTCGAGGAAGGCGGGGATGTAGCGCCCGGACGCCTTGATCTCGGTGGCCCGGTCCAGTGCGGCCGGGGACATCAGGGCCAGCCACAGACCGCCGTCGGAGCCGAAGCACTTCTGCGGGGCGAAGTAGTAGACGTCGGTCTCACCGACGTTGACCTCCAGGCCACCCGCGCCGGAGGTCGCGTCGACAAGCAGCAGCGAGCCCTCGTCGGCACCGGCCACCCGGCTGATCGGGACGGCCACACCGGTCGAGGTCTCGTTCTGCGGCGTCGCGTACGCATCCACGCCGGACTCGGCGACCAGGGTCGGCGCGGTGCCCGCGTCGGACTTGCGGACGGTCGGCTCACCCAGGAACGGGGCGTCCTTGACCGACTTGGCGAACTTGGCGCCGAACTCGCCGAAGCTGGCGAACTGGGCCCGGTCGCGAATCAGGCCGAAGGTGGCGACCTCCCAGAACGCGGTGGTGCCGCCGTTGCCGATGATCACCTCGTAGCCCTCGGGCAGCGAGAAGAACTCGGCGATGCCGGAGCGCAGCCGGGCGACCTGGTCACGGACCGTCTTCTGCCGGTGCGAGGTGCCGAGATAGGTGGTCGCGACCTCGGCGAGGGCGGACACCGCCTCCGGGCGGACCTTGGACGGGCCGCAGCCGAAGCGTCCGTCGGCGGGCTTGATGTCATCGGGAATCCGGATGATCGGTGCGTCAGCCACGGTCTTGAAGATCCTTCCGCAAGGGCGAGGGCGGGCCCGGCGACACTGCCGGCCCTCATCCTCGCACCCGGACCGGACGACGATGGGCGGGGTCCCGGCGGTCGGTCTGAGTCCTTCGCCACAGTCGGCGCCGATGACCGACGACAACGACCATTGCGCGACCCACCGCATGGACAAGGGCCCTTCCTCGACGCGCGGCGTCGAGGAAGGGCCCTTGTCGACCAGCTCAGACGCCGTGCGGGATGGCCGCCCAGCCCTCGACGTCGGACGGCTTGCGGGTCTCCGGGCCCATGTAGCGGGCGGACGGGCGGACCAGCCGCTGCAGGCGCTTCTGCTCCAGGATGTGCGCGCTCCAGCCGCCCATCCGCGCGCAGGTGAACATCGAGGTGAACATGTGCGCCGGCACCTCGGCGAAGTCCAGCACCACGGCCGACCAGAACTCGACGTTGGTGGCCAGCACCCGGTCCGGGCGGCGGGCCTGAAGCTCGGCGAGGGCGGCCTTCTCCAGCGCCTCGGCGATCTCGAAGCGCGGGGCGCCCAGCTCCTTGGCCGTACGCCGGAGCACTCGGGCGCGCGGGTCCTCGGCGCGGTAGACGCGGTGGCCGAAGCCCATCAACCGCTCACCCCGGTCGAGGACGCCCTTGACGTAGCCCTCCGCGTCGCCGCTGCGCTCCACCGCCTCCAGCATGCTGAGCACCCGCGACGGGGCGCCGCCGTGCAACGGGCCGGACAGGGCGCCGATGCCCGACGAGATGCAGGCAGCCGCGTCCGCCCCGGTGGAGGCGACGATGCGAGCGGTGAAGGTGGACGCGTTGAGGCCATGCTCGGCGGCCGAGATGAAGTACGCGTCGACTGCCTTGACGTGCCGCGGGTCCGGCTCGCCGCGCCACCGCTTCATGAACCGCTCGACGATGGTCTGCGCCTTGTCGATCTCCTTCTGCGGCACCGCCGGCAGGCCGAGGCCGCGGGCGGACTGGGCGACGAAGGAGAGCGCGGTCACCGACACCCGGGCGAGATCCTCACGGGCCTGCTCGTCGGAGATGTCCAGCAGTTGGTTGAGACCCCAGTACGGGGCCAGCATGGCGACCGCGGACTGCACGTCGACGCGGATGTCACCGGAGTGCACCGGCACCGGGAACGGCTCCGCCGGCGGCAGGCCCGGCCCGAACCGGCCGTCGACGAGCAGCGCCCACACGTTGCCGAACGACACCTGGCCGATCAGATCCTCGATGTCGACTCCGCGATAGCGCAGCGCGCCGCCCTCACGGTCAGGTTCGGCGATCTCGGTCTCGAAGGCGACGACGCCCTCCAGCCCGGGTTTGAAATCAGCCATGTCGCTCTCCTGGATCTGGTCGGTGCGCCCGATCGCTCATCCGGCCCGGATCGGCCGAGCGCCTTAGGCGACCCTCAGGGATGTGTTCGCAACATACTGCCTGCTGAGTAAGGGATACGCGACCCGCTGCGACTGTGCTGCACGCGACATCCCCGGACGCGCATTCTCCGTCCGGCTCGGTGAGACTGGGCAGGGCGGGCTGGTCAGCGCTGGAGGGTGCTGGCGGGGCCCCCGAGAAGGAGTGGGGACGTGACGGGCGACACACCCGCCCCGGCCGCGATGCGTAACGAGTACGCCGCGGACCTGGGCCTGACCGAGGCTGACCTGGCCGCCGACTGGCACACCCAGTTCGACGGCTGGTTCGCCGACGCGGTGGCCTTCGGGCTGCCCGAACCGAACGCCATGGTGGTGGGCACCGCCGACTCGGCCGGCCGGCCGAGCGGGCGGACGGTGCTGTTGAAGGGGTACGACCCGGAGGGCTTCGTCTTCTTCACCAACCACCTGTCGCGCAAGGGCGTCGAGGCGACCGCCAACCCGTACGCCAGCCTGGTCTTTCCGTGGTTTTCCATGCAGCGGCAGGTGGTGGTCGCCGGACGGGTCACGCCGGTCGACCGCGCCACGAGCGAGGCGTACTTCGCCAGCCGGCCGCGCGGCTCCCAACTGGGTGCCTGGGCCAGCCCACAGTCGCAGGTGGTGTCGGATCGGGCGGCGTTGGAGCAGCGGTACCAGGAGGCGGTCGAGCGGTTCGCCGATCAGGCCGAGATCCCGACCCCGTCGCACTGGGGAGGGCTGCGGGTCCAACCCGAGTCGGTGGAGTTCTGGCAGGGCCGGGCCGGCCGGTTGCACGACCGGCTGCGCTTCCGCCGCCTCGACGAGGGTGGCTGGATCGTCGAGCGGTTGGCGCCGTGACAGGTGTGCGGGAGACCCGGCCGCGCGCAGCGCGCCGCTGGGCGATCGACGTGCGTCCGCTGCGGGTTCCGGCGTACCGCCGGCTCTGGCTCGGCAACACGGTGGCGATGTTCGGCTTCCAGTTCACCGCCGTCGCGGTGCCGGTGGAGATGTACGCCCTGACCCGGGACTCGTTCTGGGTGGGCCTGCTGGGTGTGGCTGCCTTCGTACCGTTGCTGGTCTTCGGGCTCTGGGGTGGCGCGGTCGCCGACGCCCGTGACCGGCGTGCGGTGCTGCTCGGCGGCTCATTGTTGCTCTGGGCATCCACTCTTGGGCTGCTGCTCCAGGCGGTGCTGGACGTGGGCAGCCCGGTGCTGCTGCTGGCGTTGATGGCGTTGCAGTCGGTGGCCTTCGCGATCAGCTCGCCGGCCCGCAGCGCCATGCTGCCCCGGCTGGTGCCGGAGAACCTGGTGGCGTCCGCCACCACCCTGAACTACACGACCTTCACCGCCGCCTCGGTCGCCGGCCCGCTCGCCGCCGGTCTGATCCTCTCCGCGTCGCCGGACACCACTGTGGTCCTGCCGATCGCCTACGGGCTGGACGCGGTGCTGTTCACCGCGATGCTCTGGGCGGCGCTGCGGCTGCCCTCGCTCCCGCCCGAGCCCACCGCCGACGGCCAGGCCCGGCGTGCCGGTCTGGCCAGCGTCGTCGACGGGTTCCGCTACCTGGCCACCACCCCGGTCCTGCTGCTGTCCTTCGCGGTGGACCTGATCGCGATGATCCTCGCCATGCCACGGGCCCTCTTTCCGGAGATCGCGCACGAGCGCTTCGGTGGTGGTGGCTCGGTCGGTCTGCTCTACAGCGCCATCGCGATCGGTTCGATGATCGGTGGGTTGACCTCCGGATGGATCGGCCGGCTCCGCCGGCAGGGGCTCGGCCTGGTGCTCGCGGTGGTCGGCTGGGGCCTGGCGATCGCCGCGGCCGGGTTGGCCCACCAGCTCTGGTTGATGGTCGTGCTGCTCGCCGTGGCCGGCGCCGCCGACCTGATCAGCGCGGTGCTGCGGCAGTCGATGCTGCTGGTCTACGCGCCGGACCGGATGCGCGGCCGACTCCAGGGCGTGAACACGGTGGTGGTGGCGGGTGGCCCACGCCTGGGTGACCTGCGCGCCGGCACCATGGCCGCCGGGTTCGGTGGCGGGGTGGCCTGGGTGGCCGGTGGGCTCGCCTCCGCGGCGCTCGTGGTGGTGCTCGCTGTCGCGTTTCCGGCGCTGCTGCGCTACCGGGCGGCGACGGCGTCGAGCGACAACCGGACCTGACCGGTTAGTGTCGCCGGCATGGAAAGCCCCGATCCGCGCCCGTTCTCCGGCGCCCAGTGGACCATCTCCGCCGCCGGCCACGAGGCCGTCATCGTGGAGGTCGGCGGTGGGCTCCGGACGTACCGGCACGACGGTGTCGACCTGCTCGACGGGTACCGGACCGACGAGGTCTGCCCCGGTTGCACCGGGCAGGTGCTGGCTCCGTGGCCGAACCGGATCCGCGATGGTCGCTACTCGTTCGACGGGCGGACGCACCAGCTCTCGCTGACCGAGCCGGAGCGGCACGTGGCCATCCACGGGCTGGTCAACTGGGTGCCGTGGCAGTTGCTGGAGCAGTCGGCGGACGCCGTGACGGTCGGGTACGACCTGCCGCCGCAGCCCGGCTACCCGTGGCCGTTGCGGCTGCGCAGCCGGTGGAGCGTCGACGCGGACGGGCTGCGCGCCGAGCACGAGGTGACGAACATCGGCGGGGAGCTCGCCCCGTTCGGCTTCTCCGTGCACCCGTACCTGCAACTGCCGGGCGTCGCGGTGGACGACCTGGTGATGCGGCTGCCCACCCGCAGCCGCGTGCTGGTGGACGGTCGGCTGCTGCCGGTGGGGGTCACCCCGGTGGCCGGCACCGAGTACGACTGGACCAGCCCCCGCCGGATCGGCGCTGCCGTGTTGGACTCCTGCTTCGGCGAGGTGATCCGGGACGCTGACGGCGGTTCGTCGGTGAGCCTCGCCGCGCCGGACGGTTCGGCCGGGGTGAGCATCTGGGCGGACGCCGAGTTCGGCTGGTGGCAGGTGTTCACCGGGGACGCCCTCACCGGCGAGCGGCACCGCCGTTCGGTGGCGATCGAGCCGATGACCTGCCCACCGGACGCGTTCCGGTCGGGCCGGGACCTGCTCACCCTCAAGTCCGGCGCGACCTGGCGAGGTGCCTGGGGCATCCGCCCCGGCGCCTGATGGAGTTCGCCGAGGTCGTCCGCCGACGGCGGATGGTGCGCAACTACGACCCGGACCGCCCGGTCCCGCCCGACGTGGTGGACCGGTTGCTCGACAACGCGGTCCGCGCGCCGTCGGCCGGCTTCGCCCAGGGCTGGGGCTTTCTGGTGTTGGAGGAGTCGGCCGATCGGGAGCGGTTCTGGGCGGCCACCACCCCCGATGGCGGTGGGCGGGAGCGTTGGCTCGCGGGCATGCGCCGGGCACCCCTGATCGTGGTGCCGCACGCCAACGAGTCGGCCTACCTGCGGCGGTACGCGGAGCCGGACAAGGGCTGGACGGATCAGTCCGCGGACCGGTGGCCGGTGCCGTACTGGCACGTGGACGCCGGATTCGCGGCGTTGCTGATGCTGCTCACCGCGGTGGACGAGGGGCTGGGGGCGTGCTTCTTCGGCATTCCGCAGCAGCGGCTCGCCGCCTACCGGGACGCGTTCGGTGTGCCGGCGGAGTACCAACCCATCGGTGCCGTCACAATCGGTTACCGTGCGCCCGACCATCGGTCACCGTCGTTGCGCCGTGGACGTCGCCCGATGGACGAGGTGGTGCGGCGCGGCCGGTGGAACTGACGCGGACGTCCCGTTCGTCCGGTTGAGGATCGGACGAGCGATAGCGAAACTGACATCAGGGAGCAGAACGTAGCGTGCGCTGGGCGGCTAGGCTGGCACGGTCATCGGTGCCGCGCCGCGCGGTGCCCGCCGCGGCCCGGCTCGGCGCCGTCGGTCGGCCCGGCCACGGGGAGGGGAGCGTGCCGTCGTGATCTTCAGAGCGGTCCGGGACGGGCGTCCCTATCCGGAGCACAATCTGACGCTCAAGCAGTGGGCGGAGATCCCGCCGAGGCCACTGCGCCTGGATCAGATGATCACCACGAAGCGCGAGCTGGCGCTGGACAAGCTCCTCGCCGAGGATTCGACCTTCTACGGTGACCTCTTCCCGCACGTCGTGCAGTGGAACGGCGGGCTCTACCTGGAGGACGGGCTGCACCGGGCGCTGCGCGCCGCCCTCCAGCAGCGCAACCAGATCCACGCGCGGGTGCTGGTGCTCTCCGAGCCCATCGAGTGACGAGCCCTTCTTCCCAGCGCTGAACCTTCGTTAGGGTGGCGTCCATGACCGCTGCGCTGGATCTGCTCGACCTGGACCCGTCGCTCAGCGAGGAGGAGCGGCAGATCCGCGACGTCGTCCGCCAACTCGTCGACGACCGGGTGCGACCCCACGTCGCCGAGTGGTACGAGGACGGCCGGGTGCCCGCGAGGGAGCTGGCCCGTGAGTTCGGCAAGCTCGGCCTGCTCGGCATGCACCTGACCGGCTACGGCTGCGCCGGCGCCTCCGCTGTCGCCTACGGCCTGGCCTGCCAGGAGTTGGAAGCCGGCGACTCCGGCCTCCGCTCCCTGGTCTCCGTGCAGGGGTCGCTGGCCATGTACGCCATCTGGCGCTACGGCAGCGAGGAGCAGAAGCAACGGTGGCTGCCGTCGATGGCCACCGGCGAGGCGATCGGCTGCTTCGGCCTGACCGAGCCGGATCACGGCTCCGACCCCGCGTCGATGGCCACCCGGGCCCGCCGCGACGGCGACGACTGGGTGCTCGCCGGCGGGAAGATGTGGATCACCAACGCCCCGATCGCGGACGTCGCGGTGATCTGGGCGCGCACCGACGAGGGCGTACGGGGTTTCGCCGTACCCATGGACACCCCCGGCGTCTCGGCCCGCGAGATCCGCCGCAAGATGTCGCTGCGCGCGTCGGTGACCGGTGAGATCGTGCTCGACGACGTCCGACTCCCGGGCGACGCCCAACTACCCGAGGCGGTCGGGCTCAAGGCCCCGCTGAGCTGCCTGACCGAGGCCCGCTACGGCATCGTCTGGGGCGCGGTCGGCGCGGCTCGCGACTGCCTCGAAACCACACTGGCGTACGCGAGCACCCGCACCCAGTTCGGTCGCCCTCTGGCCGGGTTTCAACTCACTCAGGCGAAGCTCGCCGACATGGCCGTCGAGTTGGTGAAGGGGCAACTGCTCGCGCTGCACCTGGGCCGGCTCGCCGACGCCCGGCGGTTGCGGCCCGAGCAGGTCAGCGTGGGCAAGCTGAACAACGTGCGGGAGGCGCTGGCCATCGCCCGGCAGTGCCGGACCATCCTCGGGGCCAACGGTGTGTCCGGCGAGTACCCGGTGATGCGGCACGCCAACAACCTGGAGAGCGTGCTGACCTACGAGGGCACCTCGGAGATCCACCAACTGGTCATCGGGCAGCGACTGACCGGGCTCTCCGCATTCGCCTGACCTGCTCGTTTGTCGCTTCCTGGCGCTCGCCGCGCGACTGTCGTATCGGGGCCGTACCGTCATTGACAGACGACGTGTCTGACGAGGACGGTGAGCGTGATGGCCCGCGACGCTGGCAGCAACGAGCCCACGAGAGAGTTCCCCGGTTACCCGACCGGTGACGATCTCAAGGCGCGGTCGACCGCGACACCCGGGTGGACCACGGAGACGCCGGGTGGCCCCGGCGAGCCGGCCGGCCCCGGTGGACCTGGAGGCCCCGGTGGCCCGACGAGCGGTGGCGACGGCCCCGTCGGTGGTGGTGGTGGGGCGGCCCGCGGTCTGCTCCTGCTGCTCGGCGCCGCCGCGCTGGCCGTGGTCGTGCTGCTCGGCATTCAGGCGACCGGCATCCTGCCGGAGTTCCGCAACCCGTTCGCCAAGGAGCAGACCGACCGCAGTCAGCCACCGCTGCTGAAGTCGATCCAGGACCTCAGCCGCTACGTGGCCGCGGAGGGCAACTTCCAGGTCGTGGTCGACACGCAGAACGACCGGCGCAACGTCCCGGACTTCCTGCTCAACGAGCGCACCCTGTTCGTCGGGGCCGGCAGCGTCGAGGCGTACGTCGACTTCACCAAGATCGGTGAGGGCGCCGTCGTCCAGTCCGCCGACGGCAAGTCCGTCGAGATCAAGCTGCCCGCGCCGCAACTCGGTGAGACCAACCTCGACATGGAGAAGAGCTACGTCTTCGCCGAGCAGCGCGGTCTGCTCAACCGACTCGGTGACCTGGTCGGCAACGACCCCAACCGGCAGCAGCAGGTCTACCAGCTCGCCGAGGAGCGGATCACCGCCGCCGCCCGGGACAGCGGGCTGTCGGCGCGAGCCGAGGAGAACACCCGCAAGATGCTGGAGGGGCTGCTCCGCTCCCTCGGCTACCAGCAGATCACGGTCACCTACATCGCCCCCTGACCTGCCCTCCGTACGCCGAAGCGCCCGCCCCGACCTCCGTCGGAGCGGGCGCTTTCGGTTCCGTGGGGGTGTGGGGCGGGGTCAGTGTCCGGTGGACGCGAGGTAGCGGTCCTCGTTCGGCATCAGCACCCACAGGATCAGGTAGACGATCACCTGCGTGCCGGGCAGCAGCAGAGACAGCAGGAACAGCAGCCGGACCATTCCGGCCGACATGCCGAACCGCCGCCCCAGACCGGCGCAGACACCAGCGATCATGCGCCCCTCGCGGGGTCGAACCAGTTTGCGACTCATCGTCGTACTCCCACTCTGCGGCGGTGCGCCGCGTCTGCAATCCACGGTAGAAGGGGATAGCCACCTCGCCCTCGGTCCCGAGGAGGAGTGGCGACCCGTGGACCCGTAGGTGCTTTACCCGGGTAACCCCTCGCTGACGCCTCCCGCGAGCCCGTCCGTCGCGGCCGTCTGGTGCGCGCCGCTCGTCGCGGCCGTCTGGCGCGCGCCGTCTGCAGCGGCCTCCCCGATTTGCTCGCCCTGTCCCCGCGCCACGTGCCGGCGCCGAGTCTGCGCGGTGTGCTCTGGAGCTGATGTCGCAAACGATTCAGCGTCTCGCAGGGAGATCGTGCTCGATCCTGGTTGTAGTGGCATCGAACGCGCGTTGACACCACTGGATCCTGGATCGAGCACGATCTTGCGAGCGGGGACCGGGCGAGCGGGCGGGGCGCGGGGCGGGCGGGAGATGGCGGTCGGGTGTTCACGTGCCGGACCGGGTCGGCGGTGAGCTGGGCGGGTAGGCTGATTGATCGGCCTTCCACACCCCGGGAGGCCGGCACCCATACCCCGGACGGTCACAGCGGGGCCGCCAGACCGGCGGTCACGACCCGGCCGGGTCCCGTACGCCGGGACGACGGCGAGGAAGCGCAGCCATGATCAGTGTTTTCGACCTCTTCAGCGTCGGTATCGGGCCGTCCAGCTCACACACGGTGGGGCCGATGCGGGCCGCGCGGACGTTCGTCGGGGGGCTGAAGGCCGACGGGCTGCTCAGCGACACGGCGCGGGTGCAGGCCGAGTTGTTCGGCTCGCTCGGTGCCACCGGGCACGGCCACGGCAGTGGTCCGGCGGTGCTGCTCGGGTTGGCCGGCGAGTCGCCGGAGACCGTCGACACGGACACCGTCGGCCCTCGGGTCGAGCGGATCCGGGCCGAGCGGCGGATCAACATCCTCGACGCGCACGAGATCGACTTCGACCCGGATCGGGATCTGACGCTGCACCGCCGCCGGTCGTTGCCGTACCACCCGAACGGGATGACCTTCGCGGCGTACGACCGGACCGGCGCCGAGCTGCGCAGCCGCACCTACTACTCGGTGGGTGGCGGGTTCGTGGTCGACGAGGCCGCTGCCGGGGCGGACCGGATCAAGCCGGACAGCACCGTGGTGCGGTACCCCTTCCTGACCGGGGCGCAACTCCTCGACGTCACCACCCGCACCGGGCTGTCGATCAGCGAGGTGATGCTCGCCAACGAGCGTTCCTGGCGCAGCGAGGCGGACATCCGGGCCGGTCTGCTGGAGATCTGGCGGGTGATGCAGGAGTGCGTGCGCAACGGCTGCGAGCGCGACGGCGTACTCCCTGGGGGGTTGAAGGTCCGGCGGCGCGCGGCGGAGCTGCGGCGTGGCCTGGAGGCGGAGGCCGGGTCGGCCGACCCGCTGCACGCGATGGACTGGGTGACGCTGTTCGCGCTGGCGGTCAACGAGGAGAACGCGGCGGGCGGCCGGGTGGTCACCGCGCCGACCAACGGCGCGGCCGGGATCATTCCGGCGGTGCTGCACTACTACACCCGGTTCGTGCCGGACGCCGATGACGAGGGTGTGGTGCGGTTCCTGCTGACTGCGGGCGCGATCGGTGTGCTGTTCAAGGAGAACGCCTCGATCTCGGGCGCCGAGGTGGGCTGCCAGGGTGAGGTCGGTTCGGCGTGTTCGATGGCGGCGGCGGGGCTGGCCGAGGCGCTCGGTGGCACCCCGGAGCAGGTGGAGAACGCGGCCGAGATCGGGATGGAGCACAACCTCGGGTTGACCTGTGACCCGGTGGGTGGCCTGGTGCAGATCCCCTGCATCGAGCGGAACGCGGTGGCTAGCATCAAGGCGATCACGGCCGCCCGGTTGGCGTTGCGCGGCGACGGGGTGCACAAGGTGTCGCTGGACAAGGTCATCAAGACCATGCGGGAGACGGGCGCCGACATGAAGGTCAAGTACAAGGAGACGGCGCGCGGCGGTTTGGCCGTCAACGTGATCGAGTGCTGAGTCCGGTCGATTCGGGGCAATCGTTCACCGACTGCTAACCTGTCGTCCGTTTCAGGAGGCGGGAGGCTGCGGTGACCTCTGGCGTCGCGGCGTTGTGGTCGCACCGCAACTCGCTGCGCATCCTGGTCAGGCGGGATCTCGCGGTCAAGTACCAGCAGTCGGTGCTGGGCTACTTCTGGTCGTTGATCGAGCCGCTCGGCATGGGCGCCATCTACTGGTTCGTCTTCGGGGTGCTCTACTCCCGGGACACCGGTCGGCACCTCGGTGAGGCGGCCGGGTCGTACCCGTTGTTCCTGATCACCGGCATCTTCGCCTGGATGTGGACCAGCTCCGCGCTGAGCGAGGCGACGAACGCGCTGACCGGCCAGTCCCGGCTGATCACCACGATGAACGTCCCGCGTCAGGTGTTTCCGATCGGCCGGGTCACCGGCCGGTTCGCCGAGTACGCGGCCGGCCTGCCGATCCTGATCGCCATCGCGGTGATCTACGCGGTGCACGGTCGGATCCACCCGGGTTGGTCGCTGCTCTCCCTGCCGCTGGCGGTGGCCGTCCAGGCGGTCCTGTTGACCGGGCTCGCCCTGCTGCTGTCCGCCTGGAACGTGCTCATGCGCGACGTGGAACGGCTGATGCGGCTGATCATTCGGGTGCTGTTCTACGCCACACCGATCATCTATCCGCTCAGCCTGGTCCGGGAGTCCGGGCTGCCCGGCTGGCTGAAGGTGGTGTACGAGCTGAACCCGCTGGTCGGGATCTTCCAGCTGCACCACGCGATCTGGTATCCGGACGAGTTCCCGGACGCCCGACTGCTCGCCACCACGATCGCCGGCAGCCTGCTGGTGCTGGCCGCCGGTTGGTGGTCGTTCCGCCGGTTGGAGCCCGCCGTGCTCAAGGAGCTGTGAGGTGGCCGCGCCGATCATCGAGGCCGACGGCCTGGGCATTCGGTTCGTCCGCAACCGTCGCCGTCAGCTCCGCCTGCGGGAGTTGTTCATCCACCGGGGTGCCCGTGGCGCGCTGCCCGGCCAGTTCTGGCCGCTGCGGGACGTGTCGTTCGCCGTCGAACCCGGCGAGACCGTCGGAGTGATCGGACGTAACGGCACCGGCAAGAGCACCCTGCTGCGGTTGATCGCCGGGGTGCTCATCCCGGACGAGGGCGGCATCCGGGTGCACGGCGCGGTGGCGCCGTTGCTGGAGTTGTCCGCCGGTTTCTCCAACGACCTGACCGGGCGGGAGAACCTGCACCTCGTCGGTGGGCTGCACGGACTGTCGACGAGCTACCTGAAGCGGCACTTCGACGAGATCGTCGAGTTCGCCGGTGAGCAGGTGGAACGGGCCATCGACACGTCCGTGCGGCACTACTCGTCGGGAATGAAGGTGCGGTTGGGCTTCGCGATCATCTCGCACCTGCCGCACCCGATCCTGCTGATGGACGAGGTGACCGCGGTCGGGGACGCGGAGTTCCGCAAGAAGTGTTACGCGACGATTGATCGTCTGCTCGGGGAGGGGCGCACGCTGGTGCTGGTGTCACACAACGAAAAGGACCTGACCCGGTTCTGTCGTCGGGGGTTGTACCTCGACGCGGGCCGGTTGACGCTCGACGGCACCATCGCCGAGGCGCTCGACGCGTACCACGCAGCGGTTCCGCGGTGACGCTTGCGATCGTGCTCGCCGCCGGAACGTCCGCGGCGGGCCTCACCACGGCGACAGGTGAACCGCTGGCCGACCGGTTGGCCGCCCAGTTGCGGCTGGCCGGGGCGGACCAGGTGCGCTTCGCCGCCACCCTCGACGAGTTGTCCGACCTGGTCACCACCGCGACCGCCCCGGTGCTGATCACCGGCACCGACCTGGTCGCGCACACCGCCGTACTGCGGCACCTGGCCACCAGCCCGGTGGGCCCCACCGTGGCGCTGGTGCTCAGCGACCCGCCGGTGCCCGGTCGGACCGCCGTGCGGGAGGAGCGCGGCCAGGTGGTCGACGCCGGCGCGTTGGACGCCCTCGACGGGGCTGCCACCGGCGTGTTCGGCGGCGCGCTGCGGGTCGGCGTGGACGACCTGCCGACCCTCGCGGCCGCCGCCCGGGCCGCCGCGTCCGGGATGCTTCCGGTCGCCGCGCCGATCGGCCCGGCCGGCGACGTGGCGCCGCTGCCCGCGACCGGCGGGGCCGGCGGGTCGGTGGCGGCCGGTGGCCCCGGTTCCGCCGTGGACCGGCTCTTCGCGGGCCTCACGGCGCTCGGCACCCTGGTCTTCGCCCAGCGGGTACGCCTGCTCGTCGCCCACCGGGTCGAGGACCCGCCCGGGCTGACCGCTGCCGAGGCGGCGGTGACCGCTGTCGACGAGGACCGGGCCGAGTTGCGACTGTCGGTGAAGGAGAAGGACGACTTCTTCTCCACCTACTTCGTCAGCACCTGGTCGCCGTACCTGGTCCGGCTCTCGGCCCGGCTCCGGCTCACCCCGACCGGGGTGACGGTGATCTCGGTGCTCTTCGCGCTCGGCGCGGCGGTGCTGTTCGGAGTCGGTGGGCGGCCCGCGCTGGTCGGTGGCGCGGTGCTGCTCTACCTCGGCTTCGTGCTCGACTGTGTCGATGGCCAACTGGCCCGCTACACCCGGCACTTCAGCGCCTGGGGTGGCTGGCTGGACACCATGGCGGATCGGGCCAAGGAGTACCTGGTCTACGCCGGGTTGGGCTTCGGTGTGAGCCACGCCGGGCTGGGCAACGGGTGGGCGCTCGCGATCGCCGCGATGACGTTGCAGACCGTCCGGCACATGACCGACACCTGGTACGGGGTGCTGCACGACGAGGCGGCCCGCCGCCCGCGTACGGCCACGAACGCCAGCGGCGGGATCGGCGACCGGCTCAACGCCGCGTCGACCCGGGTGCAGGCGGACACCGGGTCGGTGTCGTACTGGCTGAAGCGGACGGTGGTCTTCCCGATCGGTGAGCGGTGGGCGCTGATCGCGCTGACCGTGGCGCTGTTCAACCCACTGGTGAGCCTGATCGCGGTGCTGGTCTGGGGGGTCCTGGCGTTCGCGTACACCGGGGCGCTGCGGACCCTGCGGGCCCGGTGGATGTGGGTGCCGGTGCTGGACACGGTCGACGCCACCCTGCACCGCGACGACGGCCCGTTGGCCCGTTGGCTGCCGGTGGTCCGCCCGATGGGCCCGCTGACCCTGGCGGTGATCGCCGCGCTCGGCCCGGCGGCCCTTCTGGTGGCGGCTCTGCTGAGCGACGCCCCGGACGGGCTGCGCTGGGCGGTGCCGGTGGCGCTGCTGGTGCTGCTCATCGGTGGCCTCGGGGCCGGGGCGGCGCACAACGGCCCGCTGGACTGGCTGGTGCCCGCGGCGTTGCGGGCCGCCGAGTACCTGTTCGCCATCGCGGTCGGGGTGGTCGGCGCGGCACCCGGCTGGCTGATCTTCGGGTACGTCTTCGTGCTCACCGTGCACCACTACGACCTGACCGCCCGGCTGGAGAAGCGGCAGGCGGCACCGCCCCTGCACGCGGCGACGCTGGGCTGGGAGGGGCGCTCGGTGCTGCTGGCCCTCGCGGCGATCGCCGGCATTGCGGGTATCGGACTGGCTACACTCGGTGCGTACCTTCTCGTGGTTTTCGTGGTGAGCGTCGTCCTGGCCTGGTTCGTGCGACCGGCCCGTAGCGCGCGGGCGTCGGTGGCGCCGGCGGGCGCTGGAGGTGTCGCGCCGCGCTGACGGAGGGCGGCCGGATGACTCTGATCAGCTTCGTGGTGCCGGCCTTTCGGGTGCAGGGATACCTGCGGGAGTGCCTGGACTCCATCCTCGGTCAGCCGGAGACCGACATCGAGGTGATCGCCGTCGACGACTGCTCGCCGGACGCCAGCGGCGACATCATCGACGAGTACGCGGCCCGCGACCGGCGGGTCCACTCGGTCCGGCTGCCGGAGAACGTCGGCCTCGGTCCGGCCCGGAACATCGGGCTGGACCGGGCCGTCGGCGAGTACGTGTGGTTTCTCGACGGTGACGACTGGCTCGCTCCGGAGTGCCTGAGCGAGGTCGCCGAACGGTTGCGGGTCACCCGCCCGGACGTCCTGCTGGTCGACCACGTCCGCACCCACTGGAACGACACCGCCACCCGCAGCGCGATGGCCGAGGTGTTTCCGGAGTCCCCGGGGCCGGGCACCTTCCGGTTGCGGGACCGGCCGCAGGCGATGCACCTGCTGCACACCGCGTGGAACCGGCTGGTCCGTCGGGAGTTCCTCGCCGACCTGGGGTTGCGTTTCGCGCCCGGCTGGTACGAGGACGTCTCGTTCAGCTACCCGGTGCTGATGGCCGCGCACCGGATCGGCGTACTGGACCGGGTCTGCGTCAACTACCGCCAGCGCCGCGCCGGCGCGATCACCCGGACCCGGGGTGACCGGCACTTCGAGGTCTTCCCACAGTGGCACCGGGTCTTCCACCTGATGGAGTCGTGGGGGCCGGCGACGGAGGCCCTGCGGCCGGCGGTCTTCGAACGGATGATCTGGCATTACCTGACCGTGCTCGGCAATGGTCAGCGGATCGCGCCGGAGCTGCGGGAGGCGTTCTTCGCGCAGATCACCGCGGATTACGAGCGCTGGCTGCCGCCCGGCGGCTACCCGGTGCCGGACGGGGTCGAGGGGATCAAGCACAAGCTCGTCGCCTCCGGCCGGTGGCGCACCTTCAGCGCGTTGCGGGCCGCCAGCCGGGCCCGCGACTCCGCCCGCCGGCGGGCCCGCTCCGCGCGGCGCAAGGTCGGCCCGGTCGCCCGGCGCGGTGCCCGGCTGACCCGGGACGGGCTGCTGCGTGAGTACTACCGGGCCGAGTTGCGGCGGCCGGTCGACCCGACGCTCGCGGTGTACGCGGCGTACTGGTACCGGGGCTACTCCTGCAACCCGGCGGCCATCTACGAGGTCGCCCGCCGGTTGGCGCCGGGGGTGCGCGGGGTGTGGGTGGTACGCCGGGACCGGGTGGAGGCCGTGCCGCCCGGAGTGGAGTACGTGGTGGCCGGCACGCCGGCGTACTACCGGGTGCTCGCCCGCGCCCGGTGGCTGGTCAACAACGTCAACTTTCCGGACTTCGTCCGCAAGCGACCGGAACAGGTGCACGTGCAGACCCACCACGGCACACCGGTCAAGGTGATGGGGCTGGATCAGCAGCGTTACCCGATCGGCGCGGGCCGGATGGACTTCGCAGGGCTGCTGCGCCGGGTGGACCGCTGGGACTACAGCGTCAGCGCCAACAGCTTCTCCACCCAGATGTGGGACCGGGCGTACCCGGCCACGTACACCACGCTGGAGGTGGGCTACCCGCGCAACGACCGCCTGGTCACCGCGGGTCCGGACGAGGTGCGCCGACTCCGCGCGGAGTTCGACCTCGACCCCGACGAGCAGGTTGTCCTGTACGCCCCGACGCACCGCGAGCACCTGCCCGGCTACCGGCCACCGTTCGACCCGGACCGGATCGTCGCGGCGCTGGGTGACTCGGGCCGGCTGCTGATGCGCAGCCACTACTTCCACGACCGTGACCGACGTCCCGGCCAGCCGAGGGACTGGGAGCGGGTTCGTGACGTCAGCGGCCACCAACGGGTGGAGGATCTGTACCTGGTGGCGGATGTGCTGGTCACCGACTACTCGTCGGCCATGTTCGACTATGCGGTGTTGGATCGGCCGATCGTGCTCTACACCCCGGACTGGGAGGCGTACCGGCTGGCCCGGGGGGTCTACTTCGATGTCACCGCCGAACCGCCGGGGGCGGTGGCCTCCACTTTCGCCGATCTGCTCGATCTGTTCCGCACCGACGGGGTGCGCTCGGACGCGGCGACCAAGGCCCGGGAGCATTTCCGGGCCCGGTTCTGCACCTTGGACGACGGGCGGGCGGCGGAGCGGGTGGTGCGGAGGGTGTTCCTCGGCGAGCCGGACGAGCGCTCCACACGCTGCTGATCGCGCTTTCTGTCGTGTAATAGCAGTGTCATCGATCGAACATGAGACGTTTACCCGATGTCACAAACCCATGATCCTGGTCACAGTCTTGGGGGGTTCGGCCGACGCGCTGGGGGGGAAGACGGTGAGCACCGTCACGCTCAAGGATGTGACCAAGGTTTTCCGAGATGGCACATTGGCCGTCGACAGCATCAACCTCGATGTGAACGACGGCGAGTTCATGGTGCTGCTCGGGCCCTCCGGGTGCGGCAAGTCGACAGTGCTGCGAATGATCGCCGGGCTGGAGGAGCCGACCACCGGCGCGGTCATGCTCGACGGGGAGTTGGCGAACGACCTCCCCCCACGCGACCGCAGGATCGCCATGGTCTTCCAGGACTTCGCCCTCTACCCGCACATGACGGTCGGCGACAACATCGCCTTCCCGTTGCGGCTGGCCGGGGTCGAGCCCGAGCCGCGGGGCGAGCGGGTCAGCGACGTGGCGAGTGCGCTGGGCATCGGTGACGTGCTGGCCCGCAAGCCGGGTCAGCTCTCCGGCGGGCAGCGGCAGCGGGTGGCGATGGGGCGCGCGATCGTCCGCCGGCCCGGCCTGTTCCTGATGGACGAGCCGCTGTCCAACCTGGACAGCGGCCTGCGGGCCGAGTTGCGCGCGGAGATCTCCGGCCTGACCCGCGAGCTGGGCGTCACCACTGTCTACGTCACCCACGACCAGGCCGAGGCGCTCACCATGGCCGACCGGGTGGCGATCATGCGCCGCGGCGTGCTCCAGGACGTGGGCACACCGACCCAGGTGTACGGCCGGCCGGCGACGCTCTACGTCGCGGCGTTCCTGGGCAGCCCACGGATGAACCTGCTGGAGGCGTCGGTCTACGTCCATCTCGACCGGTACGTCACGCTCAACCTGGGCGACCAGTCGCTCTACCTGCCCTGGAACGACATCCGCAGTCGGGCGGTGGCGCACTACCACGGTGAACGGATCGTGGTCGGCATGAGGGCCGAGGCGCTCACCCCGGTCGCACCGGACACCCCCGGCGACGTGCTGCGCGGGCGGATCCGCTATCTGGAGCACCACGGGCACGAGTCGTTGGCGTTCCTCGACATCGGCGCGACCGCGATCGTGGTCGACGAGATGGGCGCCCCGCTCGAACCGCCGCCGGTCGGTCAACGCGGCCTCCGCCGCTTCGGCTCGGTCATGCAGCGGCTCACCGGCAAGCCGGTGGATGCGCAGGAGGCCCCGGCCAGTGGCGTCCAGACCAGCGTGCTTCCCGATCCGGGCCGGCACCACCGTCGCCCGGCGGAGCTGGCGGTGCGGCTGGCACCGTACCCGGCGGTCAGCGCCGGTCACCCGCTGGCCGTCTCGGTACGGATGGACGCGCTGCACTTCTTCGACGAGCGGGGCGACCGGATCGACGTGGGTTGGCGCTGACGGCGACTGACCGTGCCCCTCTGGCGGCGAAGGCGCTGGTTGCCGGCCTGGTTACCGGTTAGTAACGTCAGGCCATGACTATCGACTCCCGCCAGGTGGCGGCCGGCATGTTGGAAGCGGTGCCGTTCGCTCGCACGCTCGGTATCGAGTTCGTCGAGGTGGCGCCCGAGGCGGAGGGCGGTGTGCGGGCGGTCGTGCGGCTGCCCGACTCGGCGGCCACCCACAACCACATCGGCGGGCCGCACGCCGGCGCGATGTTCACCCTCGGCGAGACGGCCTCCGGCGCGGTCGTGCTGGCCGCCTTCGGGCAACTGCTCGACCGGGCCGTGCCACTGGCCGTCCGGGCCGAGATCGCGTACCGGAAACTCGCCATGGGTCCGGTGCTGGCCACCGCGCGCCTCGGCCGGCCGGCGGCCGAGGTGACCGAGGAGTTGGCCGCCGGTCGACGCCCGGAATTCCCCGTCGCGGTCCAGATCACCACCGAGGACGGCAAGCCGACCTCGGAGATGACGGTGATCTGGACGCTGCGACCGAACTGAAACGCCTCAGGGCGGCTGAAATGGGTTTGCGGGCCCAGCAGGGTGGATAGATTCGTACCGTGCTGGGCCTACCTGCTCACGTGACCGCCTGTCTCTTCGACCTGGACGGTGTGCTGACGCAGACCGCCCGCGTACACAACGCCGCCTGGACGCAGACGTTCGACGAGTTTCTCCGCCAGCGCGCCACGACCTCCGGCGAACCGTTCCAACCGTTCGACCCGGGCCCGGACTACAACCGTTATGTCGACGGCCGCCCCCGGGCCGACGGCGTGCGGTCGTTCCTCGCCTCCCGAGGGATAGTGCTGCCCGAGGGCAACCCGGACGACCCGCCGGAGGCGGAGACCGTCAACGGCCTGGGCAACCGCAAGAACATCCTGCTGCTGCACCGTCTGCGTACCGCAGGCGTCGAGGTCTACCCGGGCTCGGTGCGCTATCTCAAGGCGGCGACCGCCGCCGGGCTCCGCCGCGCCGTGGTCACCGCCAGCGCGAACGGGGGTGAGGTGGTCGCCGCCGCCGGGCTGGAGCCGCTGCTGGAGGCCCGGGTGGACGGGATCGTCGCCCGCACGCAGGGGCTGCGCGGCAAACCACACCCCGACTCCTTCCTCGCCGGAGCCAGGCTGCTCGGCGTCGACCCGACGCAGGCCGCCGTCTTCGAGGACGCGCTCTCCGGGGTGGCCGCCGGCCGCGCCGGTGGCTTCGGCTACGTGGTCGGCGTCGACCGGGTCGGGCAGGCCGACGAGTTGCTGGCCCACGGGGCCGACATCGTGGTGACCGACCTCGCCGACCTGCTCGACGGCGCCAACCCCCCGGCGCCGAACCGCACCGCCACCGACCCGCTCGCCGCCGAACGGGGCTCTGGATGATCCGGGAGCGCGCCTACCCGGTCGAGCCGTGGCACGTCCGGGAGACGCGGCTGGACATGGACGTGCTGGCCCAGTCGGAGTCGGTCTTCGCGCTCTCCAACGGGCACGTCGGCCTGCGAGGCAACCTCGACGAGGGCGAACCGCACGGCCTGCCCGGCACCTACCTCAACTCGTTCTACGAGCTGCGTCCACTGCCGTACGCGGAGGCGGGCTACGGCTTTCCCGAGTCCGGGCAGACCATCGTCAACGTCACCAACGGCAAACTGATCCGGCTGCTGGTCGACGACGAACCGCTCGACGTGCGGTACGGCGAGCTGATCGCCCACGAGCGGATCCTCGACCTGCGGGCCGGCACGCTGCACCGCGAGCTGCACTGGCGCTCGCCCGCCGGCCGGGAGGTCAAGGTCCGCAGCACCCGTCTCGTCTCGTTCACCCAGCGGTCCGTGGCCGCCATCAGCTACGAGGTTGAGGCCGTCGACGGCCCGCTGCGGCTGATCGTGCAGTCCGAGCTGGTGGCGAACGAGTCGCTGCCCGCGCAGAGCAAGGACCCCCGGGTCGCGGCGGTGCTGGAGTCGCCACTCCAGGCCGAGGAGGAGCTGACCACCCCCGACGGAGGCCAGCTGATCCACCGCACGAAGGTCTCGGGTCTGCGGGTCGCCGCCGCCATGGAGCACGAGGTGCACGGCCCGGACCACACCACCATCGAGTCCGAGGGATACCAGGACTGGGTGCGGACCACCATCGCCTGCGTGCTCCAGCCCGGCGAGAAGCTACGGGTGATCAAGTATCTGACGTACAGCTGGTCGAGTCGCCGGTCCCTGCCGGCGTTGCGCGACCAGGTCGGCGCGGCACTGGCCGGCGCCCGGCTCGACGGATGGGACGGGCTGCACCGGGAGCAGCGCAACTACCTCGACGCGTTCTGGGACGCCTCCGACGTGCTGGTCGAGGGCGACCCGGAGGTGCAGCAGGCGGTCCGGTTCGGGCTCTTCCACGTGTTGCAGGCCGGCGCGCGGGCCGAGCAACGGCCGATCTCGGCGAAGGGGCTGACCGGCCCCGGTTACGACGGCCACGCCTTCTGGGACACCGAGATGTTCGTCCTTCCGGTGCTCACGTACACCCAGCCGAGCGCGGTGCGCAGCGCGTTGCAGTGGCGACACAGCACGCTGGGCTCGGCGCGGGAACGCGCCGAGACGCTCAACCTCAAGGGTGCCGCCTTCCCCTGGCGCACCATCGGCGGCCCCGAATCATCCGGTTACTGGCCGGCCGGGACGGCAGCCTTCCACATCGCCGCCGACATCGCCGACGCCGTGCGCCGCTACGTGATGGTCACCGGGGACACCCAGCTGGAACGGGAGATCGGGCTGGAGCTGCTGGTGGAGACCGCCCGACTGTGGCGCTCGATCGGCCACCACGACCGGCACGGGCAGTTCCACATCGACGGGGTCACCGGCCCGGACGAGTACACCGCGGTGAAGAACGACAACGTCTACACCAACCTGATGGCGCAGCGGAACCTGCTCGCCGCCGCCGACGTGGTCATGCGCCATCGGGACGAGGCGTTCCACCTCGGCGTCACCGACGAGGAGGCCGCGAGCTGGCGCGACGCCGCCACCTCCATGCACGTCCCGTACGACGATGAGCTTGAGGTCCACCAGCAGGTGGAGGGTTTCACCCGACTCCAGGAATGGGACTTCACGCACACACCGGCGGAGAAGTACCCGCTGCTGCTGCACTACCCGTACTTCGAGCTGTACCGCAAGCAGGTGGTGAAGCAGGCCGACCTGGTCCTCGCCATGCACTGGCGGGGGGACGCCTTCACCGCCGAGGAGAAGGTGCGCAACTTCCTCTACTACGAGCGCCGCACCGTCCGCGACTCGTCGTTGTCGGCGTGCACCCAGTCGGTGCTCGCCGCCGAGGTGGGCCACCCCGAACTCGCGCACACCTACCTGCGCGAGGCCGCGCTGATGGACCTGCACGACCTCAACGAGAACACCCGCGACGGCGTACACATGGCGTCGTTGGCCGGCGCGTGGCTCGCCCTGGTCAGCGGGTTCGGCGGTCTACGCGACCACGACGGCGAGCTGTCCTTCGCCCCCCGGCTCTCCAGCCGACTCAGCCGGTTGGAGTTCTCACTCCAGTGGCGGGGGTTGTCGCTGCGGGTGGATGTCCGGCCGCACCAGACGACGTACTCGCTGCGACACGGCGGCCCGGACGACGTGGTGGAGCTGCGCCACCATGACCAGCTACTGCGGGTGACCTGCGACGAGCCGGTGACGGTGCCGGTGCCGCCGGCCGAGCCGTCCGGCCCGCCGCCCGAGCAGCCGCCGGGCCGGTCCCCGCTGCTGCGGTTGCCCGAACGCGAACAGTGACGGGCGGGGCGGGAGTCTCCCCGCCCGCCCGCCCGCGCCGTCGATCAGACCGGCTCGCCGGTCACAGTTGATCAGACTGGTTCGCCGGTCACAGTCGATCAGACCGGCTCGCCGGTCGACGGACGCCCGATCGCGTCCCGGGGCGCCGCCGCCTTCGGGTCGTCGGGCAGCCGGGCCGAAGCGGCCTGATCACCGAAATCCTGGTCCCCGACGTCCTGGTTGCGCCCGGCGTCCTGTTCACGCTGGGCTCGCTCGGTCAGCTGCTGCTGCCGGGAAATCTGCTGCTTGGCCATGGCGATCCTCGCGATCCGTCGGGGCGCGGCTGCGCCGACACGGTCTGCGGTCGCTCGTCGCGTACCCGACGCCCCAGCCGACAAACGCGGCCCGGCGGCGGGCCCACGGCCCGCGGTTGACGCCGTCGCGGCGTGCGTGCCCGGCGGTGGGCGGGGTACCCGGGCCACCGGCGAGGACGCGGAGGTGGGGCATGGACCAGCAGCGCAGCGTGACCGTTCCGGTCGGGGACGCCCAACTCGCCGCCGATCTGACGCTGCCCGCCCAGCCGGTCGGCGTGGTGCTGTTCGCGCACGGCAGCGGCAGTTCCCGGCACAGCCCGCGCAACGTGGCGGTGGCCCGGACGCTGAACGACCGTGGGCTCGGCACGGTGCTGGCGGACCTGCTCACCCCCGCCGAGGACGAGGTGGACGCGCGCCCGGCCGAACTGCGCTTCGACATCGGGCTGCTGGCCAGCCGGCTGGCCGGGATCGTCGACTGGCTGGCCGTCGAGCGTCCTGCCGGCGATGCGCCGATCGGGCTGTTCGGAGCCAGCACGGGTGCTGCCGCCGCCCTGGTCGCGGCGTCGTCCCGTGCCGATCGGGTGGCCGCGGTGGTCAGCCGGGGTGGTCGGCCGGACCTGGCCGGGAACGCGCTGGCCCAGGTGCGTACCCCGACATTGCTTCTGGTCGGCGGGCTGGACGAAGAGGTGATCACACTCAACGAGCGGGCGCTGGCCGAGTTGGGGGAGGTCGGCGAGTTGCGGGTGATCCCCGGCGCCACCCACCTCTTCGAGGAGCCCGGCACCCTTGAGCAGGTCGCCGATCAGGCTGGCACCTGGTTCACCACGCACCTCGGTCGACGATGATCAGTCCGAGGGCAGCAGTGCCGCGGCCGAGCGGCGCTGCTGGACGGTGTCGATGACGCGCCAGAGGACGGCGGTGATCGGGACGCTGACGAAGGCGCCAGCGATGCCCGCGATCAGCGTGCCAGCGGTGACCGCCACCAGGATCACCGCCGGATGCAGTCGGACCTGCCGCTTCATGACCAGCGGCTCCAGCAGGTTGCCCTCGATCTGCTGGACGGCGATCACCGCCGCGAGGGTGAGCAGTGCTGTGGTCGGACCGTTGGCGGCCAGCGCCACCAGCACCGCCACCGCGCCGGCCACCGTCGCCCCGATGATCGGCACGAACCCACCGAGGAACGTGATCAACGCCAGCGGCAGGGCGAGTGGCACCCGCAGCACCACCAGAGCCAGCCCGATGCCCAGCGCGTCGACCGCGGCGATGAACATGGTGCCCCGGCTGTACGCGCCCAGCGTCTGCCACCCGTTGCGGCCGGCCTCGGCCAGCACGGGTTGGTTCGGACCGGAGACCCGGGACAGCACCCAGTGCCACATGGACCGGCCGTCCTTGAGCAGGAAGAAGAGCAGCACCAGAGCCAGCAGCGCGGAGCCGAACACCTCGGTGGCGGTCCGGGCGCCGGCCACCGGGTCCGGGGAGCTGCCGCTGAGCCCCTCCCGGGCCTGGTCGACCAGCCGGTCCAGCTGTGCCTCGCTGACCGGCAGGGTGGACGTCACGAAGTCCCGGCTGCGATCGACCCCCTGCGTCAACTCCTGGCTGAGCTGATCGAACTGGCTGGCGGTCAGGTTCCAGACCAGAGCGCCGACGCCGACCAGGATGCCGAGCAGCAGCAGTACGGTGCAGAGCGCGGCCAGCGCCGCTGGCAGGCGGAACCGGCGCAGCAGCAGCAGGACCGGATCCAGCAGCGCGGTGAGGAAGATGGTGGCGGCCAGCGCGATGGCCAGCGGCGCCAACAGGACGGCGATCCGGCCGAGCAGGTAGAGCCCGGCGGCGATCACCACCAGGCAGGCGCTCCACAACACGGCGGTCCGGACCAGCCACGGCAGCGCCGCCCAGGTCTGGCGCGGCCCGGGGCCGCCTGTCGGTCCGGGTACCTCTGCGGCCATGTCGGTCCTCCTCGATGTCGACGAGGTCGGTACCCGGTCGGTCGTGCCCCGACACCCGATTCGCTGGCCGTCGCCCGCGCGGATCGTACGTCGGCCGGAGTGACGCCGGTGGGTGTTCGCCGATCACGTCCGCAGCGGCGGCGTTTGCGTGGTCCGGCCGAGGGAACGCGAAGGGGACGGACCGGACTGAGGAGGAACGCCGTGGGTGACTTCATGGACAAGGCCAAGGACTTCGCGGACAAGCATGACAAGCAGGTCGACCAGGGTGCGGAGAAGGCCGGCGACATGGCCGACAAGCGCACCGGCGGCAAGTACGGCGATCAGATCGACAAGGGCGTCGACCAGGCCCAGGCGCGCACCGGTGAGGGCGATCAGGTCCGCTGACCCGCCGCGCTTCTCCCGGGTCGCCGAGCCGTCGGCGACCCGGGAGTGCCAGGTCCGGATGGTGCCCGGGTCAGCGCTTGTCGGGTAGCTCGTCCAGCGAGGTGGGTCGGCCGCTCAACGCGTCGCGTAGCCGGTCGACCAGGCCGATGCCGGGGGCGAGCAGCTTGTTCGCCGGTGGGTGCTCCGGGCTCCCCGGGTGTGGCCGGGTCGGCCCGATCTCCTTGATCACCGTCACCCGGGCGGCGATCTCGACCAGCTCCTCGCGGGCCGTCGCCGCGCGCAGCCGCGGAAAGAGCTCTTTCTCCTCTTCCGCCACGTGCTGTCGGACGGTGCTGGTCAGGTGGGCGAGCAGCTCGTCGAAGTGGGGGTCGGACGGGTCGGCCGACTCCAACTCCTTCATGGTCCGCTCGACGTCGGCGTGCTCCGCGATCTCCCGGTCGGCGATCTCGTTGCCGTCGGGCAGCACCTTTCGGGCGATCGGATACACGTACGCCTCCTCGGCCACCGAGTGGCGGACGAGTTCGGCGATCACCACGTCGGCGAGGCGGCGGCGGTGCTCGACAGTGCCCTGCCGGGTCGCCAACTCGACCAGGACTGCCTCGATCGCACGGTGATCGGAGACCAGGATGTCGACAGCGTCGTGGTCGTCGGTGTTCGGTGGATTGGTCATGTCACGGCCCCTTACCGGTTGCGGATCGGTGGGAGGTGTGTGGCTCTGGTACCCCCACGGGGCTGCACAAACCCACGGTTGACGATGCGTACGACGGTGTCTGTGGTACCTGCGGTGACGGTGGTGCCGGGCCGACACGATTGCCGTGCCGCCGCCGGGGTAACCGCCGCCATGGCCGACGACCGCCCACCCGCCGACCGTGATCAGTCGCGGTTCGATGAGACCGCCCAGCGGACGGTCCGGCGGGTGCGGCACCGTGGCGGGCAGGCCGGTCGGATCCGGGCCCGGCAGTGGGAGGTCACCCTGGTGATCTCCATTCAGGCCGGGCTGGCCGCGGCGATCGCCGCCCTGCTCGCCCAGCACCTGCTCGGCCAGGGATCGCACGTCTTCGCACCCGCCGCCGCCGTCGGCACGATCGCCACCGCCATCGGGCAGCGGGCACGGCGCACCTTCGAACTGTTGGGCGGCGTGGCCCTGGGCATCATCATCGGCGACACGCTGCGATTCCTGCTCGGCTCGGGTCCGTGGCAGACCGGTGTGGTGGTCGCGCTGGCCATCGCCAGCGCGTTGCTGGTGGCCGGCAAGGGTGGTCCGCTCGTCGGTCAGGCCGGCGGTACCGCCGTGCTGATCGCCACGCTGGCCCCGATGCAACGCGGCCTGGAGGTGCCCCGCATCTTCGACGCGCTCGTCGGTGGGGCAGTCGGCCTGGTGGTGGTCGCGCTGTTGTTGCCGATCAATCCGATGCGGGTGCTGGACCGGGCCGCCGCACCGATCTTCGCGATCCTCTGCGAGCAACTCGACGAGCTGGCGCAGGCGATGCGCGGGCGCGACGTTGCCCGGACCATGGGCGTCCTCGACCGGCTTCGCAGCACCGAGGACGATCTGGGCCGGCTGCACGACGCGCTCAGCGGCGCCGAGGAGGTGGTGACGATCGCCCCGGTGCGCTGGCACCGCCGGCAGCAGTACCACCGTTACGCCCGCAGCGCGGGCCACCTGGAGCGGTTACTGCTGGACAGCCGGGCGATGGCCCGCTGGTCGACCACCGCGTTGCAGTACGACGAGCCGATCCCACCGGAGCTGCCGGACGCGATGGGCCGACTGGGTCAGGCGGTGGCGGAGATGCGTGCGGAGTGCAAGGTCGGCGACGACACCCAGCGCACCCGTCGGTTGGTCGAGCAGTGCGCCGAGTTGGCCGGGCAGGCATCGGCGGCCGGGGTCAGGTCGTTCGGCGAATCCCTCGTCACCGGGCTGCGTACCGCGGCCAGCGACCTGCTCCGGGCGGCGGGTTACGAACCGGAGGACGCCAACCGCATCGTGCGCCGGGCGGCCGGAGCCGGCGAGGCGGAGATCCACCCGCCACTGCGCCGACAACTGCACCGGGCTCCACCGACGCGAGCCGCCCGAGCCCGCCGACGCGCGCACCTGGCGTCCCGCACCCGTGACAACGGTCGGGCCGGCCTCCCCGCACGGGAGAGGCCGGCCCGGTGAACTGTCCGGATCAGGAGGAGTAGCCGCGCTCGGCGATCCAGTTGGCGACCTTCGGCAGGCTCATCCAGTACTCGCCCAACGCCGGGTCGGCCGGGTCGGCGACCCGGATCGTGTCACCACCGTCGCGGTAGCCGACGAGGGTGAGGTAGTGGCCCCCCTCGTACGAGTGCGGGTTGCCGTCGGTGTCCACGGTCGTGCCCTTGATGTTGGCCACCACCGGGCGGCCGGCGTCCACCGCGGCCAGCACGTCACGGCGCAGCTGCTCGACCTGCTCGGGGCGGGCCACCGAATCACGGATCTCGGTGGTCCGGTACTTGCCGCCGGTCAGTTCGTTGAGCACCCGGGTGGTGTCCAGGGCCGAGGGGGTGCCCGCCTCGGTGGTGCCGAGCAGCCGGGCCACCTCGTCCTGGGAGAGCGCCTTGCCCTGGGCGGACAACGCGATCCTGGTCGCGGCCGGGCCGCAGTAGTAGAAGTTGGGCTGGGCCTGGTAGTCGACGCCGAGGACCCGCTCGGCGTGCCTGTCGGTCTGGCTCGACGAGGCCGGCGCGGCGGGTGCCGGCGCGGCCTGTGCGGCCACCGCCGGGCCGAGGGCGCAGCCGCCGGCGACGAGCAGGCCGACGACGGACAGACCGCTCTTCTGGACGATCGGGTTCATGGTCGAGTCTCCGTTCGGGGGTTGTCGGCTCCGACAAGCGGAGGGCGGCAGCACCGGGAATGGCGCTCGGCGCAACACGGGGGCCGACCAGCTGTGGTCTCGGCCCTGGGCGTACCGAGGGCGTAACGGCTCTGCTCCACCGAGAATTCCGCCGGCTGTCGGCACCGGGGGCCGCAGGGCGTCCGGCCCGACCCGAACCGGTCATCGGGGACACCCGGTCAGCTCAGAGGCTGCCCAACAACCTGGTCACGGTGATCTCGATGACCACCCGCTCCGGATTCGGACGTGGTGTCCGATACCGCTCGGCGTACCGTCGCTCCGCCTCCGCCACGGCGGCCGGATCCGACCGCAGCACCGCGCGGCCCTCGATGGTCAACCAACGGCGGCCATCCACGTGGCAGACGGCCACCGCCGCGCCCGCCGCGCCGGCAGCCGCCACCTGACGGGCTTTGCGGGACGCGCCGGAGGTGATGACCCGGGCCAGGCCGGCCGCCGGGTCGAGAGTCACCCCGACCGGTACGACGTGCGGGGTGCCGTCCGCCCGCAGGGTGGTCAGCGTCGCCAGGTGTCGTTCGGCGCAGAAGGCGACAACCCGCTCATCGTGCACGTCCAACCGATGATCGCCCGCCATGCCCGTCCCCTGTCCGCCGAACCGATCCCGATCATGGCACGCGGCGGCGCATCTGGCCGCGATCCGGCGGGGCGTCCGGCTGACCGGGCAGCTGGCGACCGGCCGCCCGACGCTGGTGCACCAGCCGGGTCAGGTAGATCAGCGCGGCGGCCAGGACCCCCATGTCATCCAGGTAGATCGGGTCCGGCAGCACGTCGACCGGGAAGATCGTGTAGATCAGCGCCCCGTAGAAGGCGATCTTGCCGCCCGCGCCCAGCCCGGTCAGCATCCGCCGGGTACGCACCACCCGTACCGCCAGCACCACGGCACCGACCAGTGTGGCGAGCGCCAGGATGCTGGCGATCACCACGAGGACCCACGCCTGTCGGGACATGCCGTCACGCTAACCCACCAGAGCCCGCGCGGCTCAGAACGCGGGCACCGTCGCACGGCCGCGAGCGATCACCGTGTTCTCCCGGGTCTGCTCGACGTTCTCCCGGGCCTGCGCGCCCACCGGCCGGGCGACCTCGCTCAGCGGCAGCACCGACGCGGACTCGGCGACCCGTCGTCCGCTCGCGGCGTGCGCCTCCTCGCGCAGACTGCGAGCCGCGGCAACCGCCACCTCCGCCGCCCGCCACGCGCTCTGCTCCCGCTCGCGGGCTGCGGCGTGCCGGGCCGCCAGGTTGTCCCGGATCGCCCGCTGGAGCACCAGCTCCTGCTCGACCGGGTGCAGTCGCGGGTCCCAGCCGTCGCGGTGCGCGAAGACGTCGCTGAGCTGCTCCACCGACAGCTCTCGCCGCCAGTACGCGTCCAGCGCCGCTCGGTGCAGGTAGCGCTCGCGGTCCGCGTACTCCGCGGGGGTCCGTACGGTGTGCGGCAGCGGCATCGCGGCCGCCGCGTCGAACCGCCGTACGCCGGCCTCGGCCGCCTCGTACGCCAGCCAGGCCGCCTCGACCGCCTCCTGCGCGGCCACCCATTCCGCCCGTCGACGCCGCACCGTGGTGGTCGCCCGCTCCGCGGCGACCGCGACCTCCTGCGCGTAGCGGCTCTGCTCCCGCTCCTCCTGCGCCTGCTCAAGTTGGCTCGGCATCGCGGCGCGCCGGATCCGGGAACCCGGGTCGAAGCGGAGCCGGCCGGGTCGCAGCAGGAGGGCGGAGACGGCGACGGCCACCACCCCCAGGAGGCTCAGCCAGATGACGGCGGCCCGGGAGAGGTCGGGCAGGACGGCGGAGAGGACGGTTTGCATGTTTCAGCACCTCGCGGTCGAAGGCGGGTATCGACGGGCGGCAGGAAGGCGCGGCGGCACCGGTCGGCGCGGTGGCGGGATGATCCCGTGGACGGCGAACTCAGGTGCCGTGCGGGAGGATCAGTCGGGGTCGGGCCCCGGGGATCGCCGGGCCTGGCTCAGCGGGCGGGTGGGCCGCGTCGTGCGGGAGAGCCACGGCCGGGATCGGCGGCCGGGGCGTGCGTCGGGCCCGCCGCGACCGGACCGGTCGCCGTGGCGGTGTCGAGCGTGCCAGCCGGCGGGGCTTCAGCGGGCTGGCCGGCGCTCTCGTCGGCCGCGACGGCGACCGGGCTGACAGTCGCCACCCGGCTGCTCACGGCGCTGGGCCGCAGCTGCGTGGGGGTGGGCGGTGGAGTCGCGGCGAGAGCGGCACCGAGGCCGACCGCGAGGACCAGCGCGGTGACCGCCAGGCGGGTCAGTTCCCGCAGTGACCGCAGCACAGCCCACCTGGCTGGGCGGACGGACGCTGCGGATGACACCCGACCAACCTATCGCCCGTTCCGGCCGACCGCAGCACGGCGATGGACGGCGCGGGCGTGACCGCCACCACCATGCGCACTGTGGACACCGCCGACCAGGGCCCGGGAACGGCAACGCCCCCGACCGGATCCGGTCCGATCGGGGGCACCGCTTGCATCATCCGGGTGGCACCGCCGATGGCGCGGGTGGCCCGTGGTGGTGCGGTCCGCCCGGCGGTGGGCCTTGGTCAGTCGCCGGTACCGAGCACCGGGGGCGCAGCCCTCTCGTCGCCCTGCCACACCATCTCGTCCTCGGTCAGCCAGGTCAGCCGCTCGTCGGAGTCGTCGTCCTGCGCACGACCCTGCCCGCCGAGCACACCGGGACGAGCGCCGCCGGACCCCGGCCGGGCGTTGCCACCGGTCATGGCCGGACGGCCGCCGCTCCCACCACGCTGGCCGTCGATGCTGCGCCCGACCCCGTTGGCGGCGCGGGTCTCCGCCGGGGCCGCGCCGCCGCCGGTCGGTCGAGCCGACGTGGGGGCCGCGCTGCCCGAGCCGGCGAGCGCGCCGCTACGCAACACCCCGCCGGCCGGTGCCCCGCCCTGCGCCCCGTAGAGCAGGCCGGGACCGGTGCTCGCCGCGGTCGGCGCGCCGGCCGGCCCGGACAGCCCGACCAGCCCGGCGGCACCCCCGCCGAGCAGCGCGCCGCCGAGGAGCGGGTCCGCCCCGGCGAGGGACGTGCCCCCGCCAGCGAGATCGTTGCCAGCGCCGGTCGGAACGGTCACGACAGCAGCCCCGCCGCCGGTGACTCCGCCGACCTCGCCCGGCGTCGAACCGTCGTCGCCCGGCGGTTGCGCGACATGGTCGGGCGTCGAGATGGTCGCGTCACCCTTGCGCCCGGTGTCGGTGCCGGTGTGGGGGCCGCCGCTCACCCGGGCGATCGCCGAGACGCTCTGTGGCGTCGTCGGATCCTTCCGGGCGGTGGTCGGAGTGTCCGGGTCCGGTGGGGGCGGCTCGACCACCCGGTCGTAGGCGGAGAGCTCGTAACTGTTGGCCAGGCCGGCCACCAGGTTCACCATCCGCTGGTGGGCCTTCTCCTGCTCTGCCTTGTCCTGCTGGTGGCCCGCGATGCCCCCGACGATCAGACCGGTCAGACCGAAGACCGCGCCACCCTTGATCGCACCGCCGATCGCCTTGTCGTTGTCGTCGGTCTCCTCCGGGCTCTCAGCCTGCTTGTGGGCGTCGCGCAGATGGTCGGCCATCATGGTCAACCCCTGCCTGATGCCGGCCATCCCTTCGCCCAGCGCGTCGGTGTGGGCGACGATGAAGCTGAGTCGCCGGTGGAACTCCTGACCCGCCGAACCCGTCCAGGCGTTGGCGAGCTTGTCGAGGTCGCCGCTCAGCTCCCGGCCGAGACCGTCGAGGATGCCCTTGAGCTCGGCCCACTGGGTGGCCACGCCCTCGATCTGCTCGGGCTTGCCCGCCATCAGGCCGTCGTACAGCTGCTGGTGGCTGTTGCCCTGGTAGCGCTGGGTGTAGTCAGACACGCCCGTCCTCCTTCGGCTGCAACGCCCGGTCGACCGGGGTCAGCGCGGCGGTGACATCGTCGGCGTTCGCCGCGTTACGCGCCTCGGCGGTGCGGTAGTTGTTCAGGATCGTGCTCGTCGCCTGCTGCGCCGCCAGCACCGCCTGCCGGATCCGTTCGGCCTGGTCGACATAGGACTGGTGGACCTCGCTGTAGCGCCGCGCCTTGTCGGTGGCGTCGAAGAACGAGCCCAGCGCCGGAGGACGGCACTGCATCTCGGTGTTGAGCTTGCGCAGCACCGACTCGGCCTGGCTCAACCGCGACGCCAGGTGCTCGTGGAAGTCCTCAAGGGACAACAGGTCGACTTCCGTACGCCCGGCCATGGCAACATCCCCGTCGTTCTGGTTGACAACCGTCAGCGGCATCCAGGTTAGTCCACCAGTGCGACTCCGGGCGACCCGTCGGAGCTGCTCAGCCGTCGGCGTCGGTCGATTCCGTGGACCCCCCGCCGGTCCCACCGCTCGACGGGGTGCCACTGGCCGGACTCGGCGGTGGCGACCCCGACGGTGGCGCGGCGGACGGCGTGCCCGACGGTGGTGCCGCGGACGGCGAGCCCGATCTCGGCGCGGCCGACGAGGGTGCGGCCGACGGCGGTGCGCTCGGTGCCGGTCCGTCGGCGGCGAAGACGGCGAACGCGTCCTCGCGGTTCAGCGTCGGCCCGGTCGGGATCAGTGCCAGCAGGGAGCCGGGCACCGCCAGCGGGGTGATCCCGCCGTACCCGAGCACGTCGAGGGTCGCCGCCGAACCGAGCGGATACCGGATGCCCTGCGGGCTGATCAGGTAGATCGTCGACCCGGCGGCCCCGGACCCGCTGGTCCCGGCGCCGGGCGAGGCCTGCGCGATGACACCCTTGCCGCCGGGCAGCAGCACCGCCTCGGCGGTGCGTACGGCGTCGCGCCTGGTCTGGCGCACCGGCACCAGGCCCGGATCGCTGTCGGTCAACTCGCTCGGCACCCGGTCGAAGACCTCCAGGGTGGTGGTCGGCGGGCCGCCCGCGCCGCCCTTGCGGTACGTCGCGCACAGCGTGGTCTGACCGGGCTGGGCCGGGTAGAGAGCGGGCATCGTCGCCGGCACCCCCTCCTCCTCGATCCGACGTTCCTCGAACGCCTCGCTGGCCTGGTTCGGCGTGATGTCGGTGATCCGACCGCCGTTGCTGACCAGCAGCAGCGCGGTGATCTCACTGATTGAGACGAGAGCGTCCCGGGTCAGCACGTAGTGCCGCCCGGCGGCCTTGAACACCGAACCGACGTCGTACGTCTGCCCTGCCACCGTGCGACTGCTGGGCTCACCCTCGCCGGGCAGTGACGGCCGGCGCAGCGGTGGCCCGGCCGGGACGGCGTTGAGCAGCTGCTGTCCGACCTGGAGTCGCTCGGTGCCGGCCATCCGCAGCGCCGTGATCGTGCGGGACGGGTCGAGCAGCTGGAGTCGGGTGTCGCTGGTCACCAGGTACCGCTGGTCGTTCGCCGAGACCAGCACCGCCCGGTCACCCAGTGGCGTGCCGCCGGGCAGCGCACGGTCGATCACCAGCCGGGTGCTGGACCGCTGCCGGTCGACCGGATCGGGCACGTCGCAGACCGACCAGGGCAGGCCGGTCAGCGACTTGCGGTCCGGCAGGGCGTCCGGTGCCCCGACGATGCCGACGGTGACGCCGCGGGGCCGGTCCCGCAGCGACGCCTGGGACATCGTCCGCACCTGGGCGCTCGCATCGTTCACGATGAGGCGCGCCGAGGTGTAGTTGAGCGTCGGGTGCAGCTTGCCCTCGATGAACACGTACGTCGCGCCGGTCTCCCGTTCGATGACCAGGGTCTGGTCGTCCAGCGGTGCCGTACCACCGGTCAACTGGCCGTAGGCGCCGACCCCGCCGAGCACGATGGCCGCGGTGAGGACACTGCCGAAGACGGCCATGCCGAGCCGTCGCATCGGCAGGTTGGTGGTCTCCGGATCACCCGACAGCAAGGCGGAGACGATGCGGCGGGTGACGAAGCGGTACGCCTGCACCTGATCGCGGCGGGTCCGCATGACTTACCTCCGGCGGGGTGGATCCGCGACGATCAGGGTCGGGGTGCCGTCGCGGGTTTCCCTACGATAAGGGGCCGACTGTGGTTCCTTGGGACCACCGCTCGTGGCCGGCACCGGAGAAGACCCGGCGCAGAGTCGTACCGTGCAGGAGGGACAGTCAGCGATGACGCAGGTTCAGGCGCCACCCGCCCGAGCGGTCACGGACCCTGTCGACGCTCCGACCCGGCCGGCGCCTCCGGCCGAGCGGCCCGGCCGTGGGCGGGTCGGCCCGGTGCTGGTGGGGCAGCTCGTCGTGCTGGAGCTGTGCGTGGTCGGCGTCTGGGCCGCCACGGCCGGACCGAGCTGGGTGCTTGCCGCGGCGGGTGTCGCCTCGCTGCTGGTCGTCCTGGCGGCCTTCGCCCGTCGGGGTGGCCGCTGGTGGTTCGAGGACCTGCTGCTGCGGCGACGGTTGCGTCGACGTGGTGACCGGGCGTCGGCGGCGCTGGCCAGCGGCACGGCGACCGACCCGAGGTTGGCCGCGCTCGCTCCCGAGCTGAGCGTCATCGAGTTGACCGACCGAGGCACCCGGCTCGGCATCGGGCGCGACGACCAGGGCTGGTTCGCCGCCGTCGCCCTGCAGTCCGCCACCGGCGCGGCGGTCGGCTCCGTCGACGCCGCCGCCGTGGACCGCGCGCTGCGGGTGCTCGCGGACTTCAGCGCCCCGATCTCCCGGGCCCAGGTCGTCGCGCACACGTTGGTCTGGTACCCGGCACCCGGCGCTCCGCCGGCTGCGCACCGGACCGTCTGGGTGGCGGTGCGACTCACCGTCCGGGACGCCCGGGTCGAGGCGGTGAGCCGGGGCGGCGGGTTGACCGGCGTACACCGGACGGTGGCGGCCGGCATCGGCCGGCTCGGCAAGGCGCTGACCTCGGCGGGGCTGGCGCATCGCCCGCTGGGCCGGGAGGAGCTGCGCGCGGCAATCGTCTCGGCCGCCGGCCTCGACCTGGTGCCCGAGGCGCCGGCGGAGAGTTGGCGTGGGTTGCGCGGCGGCGGCTGGACGCACCGCTGCATGGCGTTACGGGGCCGCTTCGACGCGCCGCTCGGTCCGCTGGTGGACGCGATCACCGCGACCTCGGCGCCGTCGCACACGGTGGCCGTGACCGTCTCGTCGGACGGTCGGGTGGCAGCACCGCTGCTGCGGGTCGCGGCGATGGACAACCACGTCGAGGCCCTGGTCAAGGTGGTTCGGGAGGTCGCCGGCCGGGTGGGCGCGTCCACCCGGCCGATGGACGGTCAGCACGCCCCGGGCGTCTACGCCACCGCTCCGGTCGCGTCGGCGCTGGGCGTCTCGGCCGACCTGCGGTCGCGCTGAGAAGTGCCGGGGCGCACGGTCAGGGGCGGAGGTTGACGATCCAGCCGTAGAGGCCGCAGACCCAGAAGGCGAGCGGCACCAGCGAGATGATGAGCAGGATCTCGGCGATGTCGAGCAGGCGGCCCCAGACCGGCGAGATGCGCTTGCCGGCGACGGTCAGGCCGTAGATCAGGCTGATCACCGCGGCGAGCACCAGACCGCCCAGGATCAGGCCGAGCCGGACCGGCAGCGACCCACCGGCGAAGGTGGTCGCGGCGGCCAGGCCCAGACCCACGGTGCCGGCCAGCAGCACCGGGGTGCGCTGCGCCCGGCCCAGGAGGGGGCGGGCCCGCAGCAGTGCCAGCAGTGCCAGCACCAGGCAGAGCAGCACCGCGGGCAGGCGCCCGTCCAGGGCCAGCACGAGTTGCGCGCCCAGCACCAGCAGCGACACCGTCCACAACAGACCGGTCAGGAACGCGTCGGCGCGCTCACTCTGCTGGAGCACCTGCCGGCCGTCCACCGACTCGCTGTCGGTCTTGAGATCCTCCGGCCCGGTGGGAATCGACGGCACCGGCAGCCGGGCCAGCCGGTAGGCCATCATCGGCAGCGCCGGCACCACGCCGAACGCGACCGCCGCGACCACCGCCGCGGAGGCCGCCGCGTCGAGGCCGAGGGCCAGGCAGAGCACAGCGCCCAGGCCGGTCGCGGCCGCGACCCCGATCGCCGCGAAGAAGAGAGGATACCGGTCGCCGACCGCCAGCACCGCCACCGCGCCGGCCACCACCGCGGCGGTCGCCGCGAGCAGGACATGCGGGCTGGCCAGGTCGGTGAGCGCCCGATCACCGGCCAGCAGCAGCAGGCCACCGGTGGCCGCGTGCACCAGGCCGACCAGGGCCAGCACCGCGCCGGTGCCGCTGTCACCGGCGGCCCTGGACAGCACCGCCGCGCCCACCAGCAGCGCCACCGCGACCAGCAGCGCGGCCAGCGCGCCGGGCAGGTGCGGCGGACCGGCGAAGAGGGCGGCGAGCGCGCCGGCGCCGAGCGCCGCCGCCGCGAAGACCACAGCGAAGGAGCGGGTCGCGCCGACCTGCCAGGCGCCGGGGCGCTGGTTGGTCGCGGTGGCGACCGCGTCCACCACGTCGTCGAACACGATCTCCGGCGCGGCGTCGTACCGGGGGTTGAAGTAGAGCACCTCACCGTCGCGGACGCTGAGCTGCGCTACGGTACGACCACCGTCGAGGGGCGCACCACCCAACCGGGACAGTGCCCAGCCGCCGTGCCGCGCGCCCTCGTCGGCCATGTCCTCGCCGGCGTAGCGCAGCAGCGTGGGAAGCAGGTCCGCCAACGGCACGTCCGACGGCAGCGCCAGGTCCATCCGGGTACGCGGGGCCACGATGGTGATCCGGCTGAGACCGCCGGTCGCCGTCTTCGTCGCCACAGTGGCCTCCAGGTGTGCGTCTGTGATCGGCGGGCTGGGATGCCGCGGTCCGGGTCCACCGCGCACACGGCAGATTACCTACGATGACGGCACGTACGATGCCCACCCGCGGGCGGTGTTCCGCGGGAAGCACGTCATCAGGGCCGCTTCTGGGGAGGAGACAGCCGTGAGCACTGTGGTGTTCCGCCGGCTCCCGCGTCAGCCGGGGCCGGCCCTGCCGCGCGGCGAGGTGCTGCTGGAGTCGCCTCCTGAGCTGCCCGAGCCGACACCCCGCGGGATGGGGCAGCTGCTCATGATCCTGCCGATGTTCTGCGGGGTCGGGGCCATGGCATTCCTCTACGCCGGCAAGGGCGGCGGCATGATGACCTACGTCGCCGGTGGTCTGTTCGGTGTCTCGATGCTCGGCATGGCGATCGGCTCGTTGGCCAACAGTGGCGGCAAGGACAAGGCGGAGCTGAACGCCGATCGCCGCGACTACATGCGCTACCTGGCGCAGATGCGTAAGCGCACCCGGCGGGCCGCCGAACAGCAGCGGGCCGCGATGGCCTGGCGGCACCCGGAGCCCGACGCGCTCTGGTCGATCGCCGCGTCCCGGCGACTCTGGGAGCGGCGGATCACCGAGGACGACTTCGGCGAGACCCGGATCGCCCTCGGCCCGCAGCGGCTCGCCGTGGAGATCGTCCCGCCGGAGACGAAGCCGGTGGAGGACCTGGAGCCGATGAGCGCCATCGCGCTGCGCCGGTTCGTCCGGGCACACTCCACGGTGCCCGAACTGCCGACGGCGCTGTCGGTGCGCGCGTTCAGTCGGGTGGTGCTCCGCGGTGACCGCGAGCCGGTGCTCGACCTGACCCGGGCGGCGCTGGGGCAGCTGACCACCTTCCACGCACCGGACGACCTGGTGATCGCCGTGGTCGCCGCACCCGACCGGCAGTCGTCCTGGGACTGGGTGAAGTGGCTGCCACACGCCCACCACAGCGGTCGGACGGACGCCGCGGGCGCGCGCCGGCTGGTCTTCGCCAGCCTGGCCGAGGCCGAAGCCTCGCTCGCCGCCGAGCTGGCCGGGCGGCCCCGGTTCGCGCCGGAGGCCAAGCCGCTGACCACCGCCCCGCACCTGGTCGTGGTGATCGACGGCGGGGAGATCTCGCCGACCTGCCAGCTGGTCGGTCCGGGTCTGCTCGGGGCCACCGTGATCGACCTCTCCGGGACGGTGCCGCGCGACGCCGGCCGCTGGCTGCTCTGCCTCGACGTGAACGACGGAGCCTCACTCGACCTGGTCCGGGGCAGTTCGTCGTCGACGCTGGGTCGTCCCGACCGGCTCAGCGCGGAGGCCGCCGAGGGGCTGGCCCGACAGATCGCCCCCTTCCGGCTCTCCCAGCAGCAGACCGGCGGCGACGAGCCGCTGGCCCGCAGCACCGAGCTGCCGGACCTGCTCGGCGTCGGTGACGCCGCGGCGGTGGACGTGCAGAACACCTGGCGCCCGCGTGGGCACCGCGACCGGCTGCGCATCCCGCTCGGTGTCGGCCCGGACGGCAACGTGGTCGAGCTCGACTTCAAGGAGTCGGCGCACGAGGGCATGGGCCCGCACGGTCTGGTGATCGGTGCGACCGGCTCCGGCAAGAGCGAGCTGCTGCGTACGGTGGTGGCCGCGTTGGCGGTGACCCATTCGTCGGAGGAACTGAACTTCGTCCTGGTGGACTTCAAGGGCGGCGCGACCTTCGCCTCGCTGGAGGCGCTGCCGCACACCAGCGCGGTGATCACCAACCTGGCCGACGAGCTGCCCCTTGTCGACCGGATGCGCGACGCGCTCGCCGGCGAGATGGTGCGCCGTCAGGAGCTGCTGCGGGCGGCCGGCAACTACGTCTCCCGCTTCGAGTACGAGAAGGCGCGCTCGGCCGGTGAGCCGCTGGCGCCGATGCCCAGCTTGTTGATCATCTGTGACGAGTTCAGTGAACTGCTCGCCGCCAAACCGGACTTCATCGACCTGTTCGTGATGATCGGCCGGTTGGGTCGGTCCCTCGGTGTGCACCTGTTGCTGGCCAGCCAGCGTCTCGAAGAGGGCAAGCTGCGGGGCCTCGACACGCACCTGTCGTACCGGATCGGTCTGCGGACCTTCTCCGCTGTGGAGAGCCGCATCGTCCTCGGCGTCCCGGACGCCTACGAGCTGCCGAACGCGCCGGGCCACGGCTACCTGAAGACGGACACCAGCACCATGCTGCGGTTCCGGGCCGCGTACGTGTCCGGCGCGTACCGGGCGCCGGGGCAGCAGGCCTCCGCCTCGCAGGCGCTGGTGCAGCGCCGGATCGTGCCATACGGTCTGGACTTCGTGCCGGTGCAGGTCCCGCAGGTGCCGGTGGCCACCGCTCCGGAGGCGGAGCAGCCGGCCGACGGCAAGGCCGTGGCGATGCTCGACGTGCTGATCGACCAGCTCAAGGGTCGGGGTCGCCCGGCGCACCAGGTGTGGCTGCCGCCGTTGGCCGACCCGCCGGGTCTGGGCGAGCTGCTCGGTCCGCTGGCGGTGGACCCGACCTACGGGTTGTGCACCGCCTCCTGGCCCGGGCGTGGGCGACTGACAGTGCCTGTCGGCGTGGTGGACCGCCCTTACGAGCAGCGTCGGGATCCGATGATGGTCGAGCTGGCCGGGGCCGGCGGCAACGTGGTCATCGTCGGTCGGTCGCTGAGCGGCAAGAGCACGATGCTGCGTACGCTGCTGGCCTCGTTGGCGCTCACGCACACGCCGCGGGAGGTGCAGTTCTTCTGCCTGGACTTCGGTGGTGGCGCGCTGCGCAGCATGGAGCGGTTGCCGCACATGGCCGGGGTGGCGGGTCGGCGCGACGTCGAGGCGGTCCGCCGGACGGTGGCCGAGGTGGTCGCCGTCCTGGACGATCGGGAGGGTCGTTTCGCCCAGCACGGCATCGACTCGGTGGCGAGTTACCGTCGCCGTCGTGCCGCCGGTGAGTTCGCCGACGACCCGTTCGGCGACGTGTTCCTGGTGGTGGACGGGTGGAACACCCTGCGCCAGGAGTACGAGGAGCTGGAGCAGACCATCACCACGTTGGCCAACCGGGGCCTCGGCTTCGGTGTGCACGTGGTGCTCACCGCCGTGCGGTGGGCGGAGATCCGGATCAACATGCGGGATCTGCTCGGCACCAAGCTGGAGCTGCGCCTCGGTGACGCGTCGGAGTCCGAGATCGACCGTCGGGCGGCGAACAACGTGCCGGAGAAGTCGCCCGGTCGTGGTCTGACCCGGGACAAGCTGCACTTCCTCACCGCGATCTCGCGGATCGACGGCCGCCGCGACATCGAGGATCTGAGCGAGGCGTCGCTGTCCCTGGCCGGGCACGTGGCGGCGAACTGGCCGGGGCGTCCGGCGCCCAAGGTGCGGTTGCTGCCACGCCGGTTGCCGGTGTCGGAGCTGGCCCGGATCATCGACCGCTCGGCGCCCGGTCTCCCGATCGGTGTCAACGAGTCGGCACTCGCGCCGGTCTACCTGGACCTGACCAACGAGCCGCACCTGACGGTCTTCGGCGACGCGGAGTGCGGCAAGACGAACATGCTGCGCCTGATCGCCCGGGGGATCACCGAGCGGTACACGCCGGCGCAGGCCCGGCTGGTGATCGCCGACTACCGGCGTGGCCTGCTGGGGGCGGTGGAGGGTGACCACCTGCTCGACTACGCCCCGTCGAACCAGGCGTTCGCCCAGGGGCTGGGGTCGATCCGTAGCGCGCTGTCCAACCGGCTGCCCGGCCCGGACGTGACCACCGCACAGCTGCGTGATCGGAGCTGGTGGAAGGGTCCGGATCTCTACATCCTGGTGGATGACTACGACCTGGTGGCGTCGGGCGGCAGCAACCCGCTGAGCGCCCTGCACGAGTTGTTGCCGCAGGCCCGCGACATCGGCCTGCACCTGATCGTCACGCGCCGAGTCGGTGGTGTGTCCAGGGCTCTGTACGAGCCGGTGCTGCAACGGCTGCGCGAGTTGGACTCGCCGGGGCTGCTGATGTCCGGCAACCGGGAGGAGGGTGCGGTCTTCGGCACGTTGCGGCCGAGCCCGCAGCCGGCCGGGCGGGGCACCCTGGTGCGCCGTCGTGACGGCCAGCAGCTGATTCAGACCGCGTGGTCTGAGCCGGTCTGAGCGCTGTCGTTCGTTCGGCAGTGGTGGTGGGCCGTTCCGGCCCGATTCACCACCATCCATCGAACGTCCCCGGTCAGGGCTGCGAGAGCTGGACACGTTCCGCTACGGTCTTCACAGGAGTGTCCGTCGGTGGGGTGTTGCTGCCTTGCCGCGGGGGAGGGGTGCGGCGAAGCCGCCACCACAACAGACGGAAGGGTGTGAAGCATGGCGTTCGAGGTCGAAGCTGCGACTCTGCATACCGCCGCGAGTGACGTGCGGTCCACGCGCAGCGAGGTCGACGGCGAGCTGAAGAAGCTGTGGAACGTGGTCGACGACCTGGCCATCGCGTGGAAGGGTCAGGCGTCCACGGGCTTCCAGTCGCTGATGACGCGCTGGAACGAGGACACCGTCAAGCTGCTGACGGCGATGGACAGCATCGCGGACCTGCTCGACAAGTCGGGTACGACGCACCAGGTCAACGACGAAGAGCAGCAGCAGATGCTGGACAAGTTCCACTCTGCTCTCAACCCGTGATCCGTAGCCGGCAGAGGAGGAAATCGTGACGATCAAAGTTGACTATGCGGTCCTCGAGAGCAGCAACCAGCAGATGCAGAGCATCTCGAAGACCCTCGAGGAGAAGCTCGACACGCTGCGGTCGATGCTGACCAAGCTGCACTGGGACGGCGAGGACCGGGTCGCCTACGAGCAGCACCAGGCGAAGTGGGACGCGGCGGTCCGGGACATCAACCGGATCCTGAACGAGATCGGCGGTGCCGTGGGCATCGCCCGCGAAAACTACCTCACCACGGAGATGAGCAACTCCAAGGTGTGGAGCTGAGGCATTCGCACCAGCGGCTCCGGTCCGGTTCGCCCGGCCCGGAGCCGCTGTGTGTCTGGCGTTGGCGGGTGTAGGAGTGGGTGCCGGGCCGCGGTGCGCGGGTCAGCCGGCGGTTGGCGCGTCGTTGCGTCGGCCGGGGCGCCAGTCGCGTCGGCGGCCCAGGGCCATGATCGGTCGCGCGACCAGCAGCAGCCCGGCGAGTAGCCCGCCGATGACCGCTGCCCAGATCGCTGTGGGGCGCTGCCAGCTCAGCGGGTCGTCCCGCACGGCGGGCGCCGGGAGCGCGCCGGCCGGCGGGTTCGCCCTGGTGCCGAGCAGGCTCGACACCGCCCGGTACGGGTTGACCATGCCGTACCCGATGTCGGCGTTCTGACCCTCGGGTGGGTTGTCGGCGGTGCGCTTCAGCCGCTCCGCGACCTGCTGCGGGTCCAGACCGGGGTAGGCGGCCCGGACCAGCGCGGCCGCCCCCGACACGTACGCGGCGGCGTAGCTGGTGCCACCCTCCGGGACGGTGCGGTAGCCGCTGTTTCCGGGTGCCGGCCCGACGATGTTCATTCCGGGCGCGGCGATGTCGACGTAGTCGCCGCTGATCGAGGTGCCGACGTGGCCGCCCTGCTCGTCCACCCCGCCGACCGCTATCACCCCGGGATACGCGGCCGGGTAACCCGGCAGGTTCTGCGAGTCTTCCGACCGGTTGCCCGCGGCGGCGACCAGCACCACCCCTTCGGCCAGCGCGCGATCGACGGCCGCCGTCAGTTCGGGCCGGGGCACTGTGGTCAGGGACAGGTTGATCACGTCGGCGCCCTGTTCGACGGCCCAGTCGATGGCCGCGGCGATCTGCGCGGGGAGTTGCGGGTTGTTGACCGCGCCGAGTTGCGGCAGCACCCGGATCGGCAGGATGCGGGCGGCCGGGGCGATGCCGCTGAAGGGGACGACGGTGCCCTCCCGGCCCGCGATGATGCCCGCGATCAGCGTGCCGTGCCCGGCCTCGTCGCACTGTCCCTGGCGGGCCGGCAGGCCGTTGAAGTCGCGACCCTCCAGCACCTGCCCCTTGAGCAGCGGGTGGGCGGCGGAGACTCCGGAGTCGATCACGGCCACCGTGATCCCGGCGCCCCGGGACAGCGGCCACGCCGAGGACGGCTCCAGTCGGCGGAGCGCCCACGGCATCTGGGTCAGGCTGTCGGTGCCGGTGGGACCACAGACTGGCGGCGCGGCGGTCGCGGGGGAGGGTGCCACCAGGCCGGCGCCGAGCAGGACCGCCAGCGCTCCACTGAGGACGCCGTGAAGGGCGCGGCGGGACGGGGTCGCGCTCAACGGCGGGCATTCGCGCACCAGCAAAGGTTACCGCCGTGACCGTCGCTCAGCGGCCCCCGGTGACCGGGGTCAGGCCTGAGGCTCCGCCTTCGCGGTGGGCACGTCGGCGAACAGCGCGAGCAGGTCGCCGACCTGCCGGTCGGCCTCGGCGGGGTGCCGGAACCGGCCGGCCGGGTTGAGGGTGTATTCGTTGCGCCGCCCGACCCGGGTGCGGTGCAGGTAACCGCCCGCCTCCAGGTCGGCGACGATCGCCTGCGCGGCCCGTTCGGTCACCCCGACCTCGGCGGCGACGTCCCGCAGCCGGGCGGTCGGATCGCGGGCGATGGCCAGCAGGACGTGTCCGTGATTGGTGAGGAACGTCCAGTTCCGCCCGCTGCCGGTGTCGCCCGTCACCGTGGTCGCCATCGTGTGACCGCCCTTCCGGATGTCCGTCTGCCCTCGCGAGAGTCTGGTCCGCCCCGCCCGGAAGAGGTTGCCCAGGGGGTGGCCGGCGTCAACGTATGAAATCTAAATCACGCATCCCTTGACGCATCTTACGGTGCGTGTGACGGTGGAGCACGAGCCAGCGCCCGCCGCCCGGCCGGCGGACAGCCGGTTTGACCAGGTCAGATGCGTCGAGACGAGGTGCGGGATGAGTCATACCGGAAGCTCCGGCGGTCAGCCGGGTCCGCAGCGGACCACCGACCGGGCCACCGCGCTGATCGAGCCGACCCGGGCGTACGCCGAACTGGTCGCCGGCAACCGGCGCTTCGTCGACGGCGCCCCACGCCACCCCAACCAGGATGCCGGGCGCCGGGCCGCGGTGGCCGACGGGCAACAGCCGTTCGCGGTGATCGTCGGCTGCTCCGACTCGCGGCTGGCTGCCGAGATCATCTTCGACCGGGGTCTGGGCGACCTGTTCGTGGTGCGCACCGCCGGGCACACCGCCGGCCCCGAGGTGCTCGGCAGCGTGGAGTACGCGGTGACGGTGCTCGGCACCCCGCTGGTGGTGGTGCTCGGTCACGACTCCTGCGGCGCGGTGCAGGCCGCCCGGGAGTCCGCCGCGACCGGTACCGCGCCGAGTGGCCATCTGCGGGCGGTGGTCGACGCCGTGCTGCCCAGCCTGGGCCGGGCCGCGGCCGAAGGCGTGGACGACATCGACGGCATCGTCGACATCCACATCGCACAGACCGTCGAGACGTTGCTCGCACAGTCGCCCGTGCTGGCCGAGGAGGTGGCGCGGGGACGGTGCGCGGTGGTGGGCGTGTCCTACCGGCTGGCGGCCGGAGCGGTACGTCCGGTGGCCGCCGTGCCGGCCGGCTTCGCGACGTCGACGGCGACCGACCCGGCCGCGCCCGCCGCCGTCTGACAACACGACGAGGGCCGCTCCGCGTCACGCGGAACGGCCCTCGACGGAAATCCTGCGGGTCAGAGCAGCGACATGTGCACGTGGTCGGTGTGGTTCGACGGCCCGCTGTACGAACTCCAGCCGGTGGCCGGGAACCAGATCTGCCGGTTCCAGATCACGTAGTAGATGCCGAGCCGGTCGGCGTTACGGATAAGGAACGCGGCGACGTTGTTGCCGTACGTGCGGGTGTCGTTGTTGTGCCACGGGGAGAACCCGCTCTTCTGTAGCGACCAGTCGCAGGCGCGGCCCTTCGGGTGCTCCCACGGCCCGCCGGGGCGGTAGCAGCCGACGAACCGGTTGAAGCCGGCCGCCTTGACCTCCTTGTACGCGTGCAGCGTGCGCGGCGTGACGCAGCCGGACGTGGTGGGGTCCTTCTCGCTGCACGACTGGGACTTCCAGTCACCGTCGGCGGTGCGACCCGGGCCGATCTTCGCGACCTTGGAGGTGGCATCCACCAGGCCGCCGGTGAAACCCTTGCCGCCGACGAGGGAGAGCGCCTTGTCGGCCTCGCTCTTGCGCTTCGCCATCAGAGCGGTCTGCTTCTGCTGCTCGCGGACCTCGGTGTCGAGCGCCAACTTGGCCTGCTCGGCGCGGGCCTTCACCTCGTTGACCTCGGAGAGCTTCTTCTCGTTGACCATGTTCATCTCGTCGAGCATCCCGGCGCGCTGGACGAACGAGTCGGGCGCTTCGCTCTCCAGCAGCATCGCGACCGCGCCGATCCGGCCGGTCCGGTACGCCTGGGCGGCGATCTGCCCGACCTGCGGGGCCAACGCGTCCAGGTCGGCCTTGGCCCGGTTGACCTCCGCCGCCAACTCGCTCTGCCGCTTCTTGGATTTGTCCAGCTTGGACTTCGCGGCGGAGTAGTCACGGTTGGCCTGCTCGATGACGTCGTTGAGCAGCTTGGGCTCGCCGTCCTCCTCGTGCCCGGACGGTGTGGGGTTCGTCGGGGCGGCATGCGCCGGGAACGGCCCGGCGAACACGGTCAGTGCGGCGATCACGGCCACCACGGGGGTCAACCAGCGGCGTAGGGGTGCCGTCACAATGTTCCCTTCCGTCGACCGCCGACCGGGTTAGCTGACGGGTTCGGGGCGGAAGCGGCCCCTACCGCTGATGCGGATTCACCCCAGGTACCTGGGTCCCCGGCTCGCCGGTTGGCGATTGGGCGGTGGCACCGCAGGCGCCGCTTCGCGCCTTCATCGGTAACCGGCAGCGAGGTTACCCGAGAGTCGACCGGCTGAGCTACGCCTGGATGCCGACCAAAAGCGTCATTTCGCCATAGCGTTGAGTGACCAGTGACGGGGTTCTCAGGGTGGATGCCCGATCTGGTCACGCTGAGGAGTGTCACCATGCCGTATCCGTGCTCCTGTTCGACTTCGGCCACCGGTCGGTGGCCTCGGGTGGGGGTGTGGTCCGCGTCCGGTCCGGCTCGTCGGAGCCGGCCGTTCGTGGGGAGCTGAGTGCGGCCAGGGCCTCGCTGCGATCCGGTTGGGGTCGGGACGTGGGAGCGTCGGTGGACGCTGAGGTGTCGGTGCGCCCGGCGGCGGTGACCACTGCGGCCAGCCCGGTGGTCAGCGGCACAGCGGCGATCAGACCGAGGGTGGCGACCGCGCTGCGGACGATCTCCTGCGCGAGGAACTCACTGGTCAGGATCTGCCCGATCGGCCGCGCGTCGGCGGTGAGCAGGAGCAGCAGGGGCAGTGACGCGCCCGCGTACGCCAGCACGATGGTGTTGACAGTGGAGGCGATGTGCGCGCGGCCGACCCGGGTGGCGGCGCGGTAGAGCTGCAACCGGGTCAGCCCGGGGTTGGCGTTCGCCAGTTCGGTGACGGTGGCCGCCTGGGTGACCGTCACGTCGTCGAGCACCCCGAGGGACCCGATGATGATTCCGGCCAGCAGCAGACCGTGCAGGTCCACGTCGCCCTGGAACATCGACAGGGTGGTGGCGTCCTCGCTGCCGAAGCCGGTGAGATGGGTCGCGGCCGTGGCGATGGTGGCGAGCACGCCGGTCAGGACCAGGCTGCCCAGGGTGCCGAGCACCGCGACCGAGGTCTGTGCGGTGACCCCGTGGGTCAGGTAGAGCACCACGAACATGATCAGGGCCGCGCCGACCACCGCCACCAGCAGCGGTGACCTGCCGGCGCTGATGCCTGGCAGCACGAAGGTGAGCAGGATGGCGAAGCTGGCGGCCAGCCCGGCGAGCGCGGCCAGACCTCGCCACCGACCGAACGCGACGATCGCGGCCGCGAAGATCACCGCCAGCCACACCATCGGGGTGCCGCGTTGGTGCTCGGCGATGTTCCAGTTGCTGGTGGTGGGGTCGACCGGGTCGGCCAGCTCGACCAGGACGACCTCGTCGCCGACCTCGACCCGGGGCGCGCCGGGCCCGTCCGGCACCGGAGTCCGTACCTGCTGGCCGGCGGTCGGCCCGTCGTCCACCCGGACGTCGACGGTGCCGCACCGCCCGTCGCCGACCCTCGGGGTCCCCTCGGGGACCGACGGCACCGGCGGGCACGGCTCGCTCACCACCCGGGTGACGGTGCCGGGGTAGCGCGGCACGTCCGCGCCACCATCGGTCTGCGGCGATCCGCCGCGCGGCCAGAGCAGCGCCGCGGCCAGCACGGTGGCGACGAAGAGGGGCACCACAGTCACGACGAGGATCCGTCGCACCCTCGGTGGGGCGGACGGAGCGGAGTGTGTGTGGTTGGCGGCCAAGGTGGGACTCCCAACGATCCGGTGCGGGGTACGGGTCAGCGGGCCGGGCGGTTCACCGTTTCGGTGGAAACGCGGCGGACGGCGGGGCGGATCGCTGCCTGACGACCCCTTGATCACGGACGGTCAGTGCTGGGCCGGGGGCGACGCCACGTGGAAGCGGCGCTGGTGCCCGACTGTGCAGCGGCATACGGAGGGCCATCGGGGAGATGCTAGCCAGCCCACCTGGGGGTCGCGGGTCGTGTCGGGTGTCGGGTGGCCGATCCGGCCGCGTGGCGGTCGCCGGGCCGGCATGTTGGAGCCATGCCCGCTGCGCCACCGCCGGACCCCGGCCACCCGCAACCCACCGGACCCGTGCCGCACGACAAGCACGGGCACGACAAGCGCCCCGTGCACGACAAGCACGCCGGGCACGATCCGGCGATGTTCCGCCGTCGGTTCTGGGTGTGCCTGGTGTTGACCGTCCCGGTGGTGCTGACGAGTCATCTCGTGTCGGGTCGGCTGGGCCTGAGCGGGGACGTCGTCCCCGCTCGGGCCTGGGTGGGCCCGGTGCTCGGCTCGGTGGTGTTCTGGTGGGGCGGTTGGCCGTTCCTGGTCGGCGCGGTTCGCGAGGTCCGGGACCGGGCGCCCGGGATGATGCTGCTGGTCGCGATGGCGATCACCGTCGCGTACGCCGCGTCCCTGGCGACCAGCGTCGGCGTCTTCGACCTGGACTTCTGGTGGGAGTTGGCCGCGCTGGTCACCATCATGCTGCTCGGGCACTGGCAGGAGATGAAGGCCATCGGGCAGGCTCGGGGAGCGCTGGCGGCGCTGGCCGCGCTGTTGCCGGACGAGGCCGAACGGGTGACGGCGGACGGCCGGGTCGAGGCCGTGCCGGTGACCGGACTGCGGATCGGCGACATGGTGCTGGTCCGGCCGGGGGGTCGGGTGCCGGCGGACGGCCGGGTCGTCGAGGGCGACGCCGAGCTGGACGAGTCGATGATCACCGGGGAGTCGCGGCCGGTCGCCCGGTCGACCGGCGACCGGGTGGTGGCCGGCACCGTCGCCACCGACTCGCCGATCCGGGTGCGCGTCGAGGCGGTGGGTGAGCAGACCGCCCTCGCCGGCATCCAGCGGATGGTCGCCCAGGCCCAGGCCTCCGGTGGACGGGCCGAACTGTTGGCCGACCGGTTCGCCGCCGCGCTGTTCTACCTGGCCACCGGCACCGCCGTGCTGACCGTGCTGGCCTGGACCGCGCTCGGTCAGCCCGACGAGGCGGTGGTCCGCGCGGTCACCGTCCTGGTGATCGCCTGCCCGCACGCGCTGGGGCTCGCCATCCCGCTGGTCGTCGCGCTCTCCACCGCGCTCGCCGCACGGTCCGGGATCCTGGTCAAGGACCGGTTGGCCCTGGAACGGATGCGGACCGTCGGCGCGGTGCTCTTCGACAAGACCGGCACCCTGACCCGGGGCGAGCACGGGGTGACCGACCTGGCGACGGCGTACGGCGTCGAGCGCGACGAGGTGCTGCGCATCGCGGCCGGTGTCGAGTCGGAGAGCGAACATCCGTTGGCCCGGGCGATAGTGGCGGCGGCCGGCCGCGCCGGCCCGGCCCGGGCAGCCGGCTTCCGGTCGCTGCCGGGCCGCGGTGTGAAGGCGGCAATCGACGGTACGGAGTACGCGGTGGGCGGGCCGGCGTTGCTGCGTGAGCTGGGCCTTTCGCTCCCGGCGGAGCTGGAGGCCGCGACCGGGCGGTGGTCGGCGCGGGGTGCCGCGGTGTTGCACCTGGTGCGGCTGCCCGACGCCGTGCTCGGCGCGTTCGCGCTGACCGACGAGGTGCGTCCGGAGGCCCGGCGCGCTGTCGACGAGTTGCGTGCCGAGGGTGTCCGGACCATCGCCATGATCACCGGTGACGCCCGGCCGGTGGCCGAGGCGGTCGCCGCCGACCTCGGCTTCCGGCCCGGCGTCGACGAGGTCTTCGCCGAGGTGCTGCCGGCTGAGAAGGACGATCGGGTGGCCGAGCTCCAGCGGCGGGGATTGGTGGTGGTGATGGTCGGTGACGGGGTGAACGACGCGCCGGCGCTGGCCCGGGCGGACGTGGGCATCGCGATCGGCGCGGGCACCGATGTGGCCATCGAGTCCGCCGGGGTGGTGCTGGCATCCTCGGACCCGCGTGGGGTGGGGGCCGTGGTCCGGCTGTCGCGGGCGTCGTACCGGAAGATGCGGCAGAACCTGGCCTGGGCGGCCGGCTACAACGTGGTGGCGCTGCCGCTGGCCGCCGGGGCGCTGGCCTGGGCGGGTGTGACGCTGAGCCCGGCGGTGGCCGCGGTGCTGATGTCGGCGTCGACGATCGTGGTGGCGCTCAACGCGCAGTTGCTGCGCCGGGTCCGTCTCGATCCCGCGCCGGACTGAGCGCGGTCAGCCGCGCTTCATGAGCCGGCCGACCGCCGCCATCATCTCGGTGGCCATCTCGTCGGCCCGACCCTCGGCGGCGCCCTCGTGCATGCAGTGCCGGGCGTGCCCGTCGAGCAGCCCGAGGGCCACCTTGTCGAGGGCGGCCTGGATGGCGGAGATCTGGGTCAGCACGTCGATGCAGTAGCGGTCGTCGTCGACCATCTTCTCGATGCCGCGGACCTGCCCCTCGACGCGGCGGAGCCGCGCGAGCAGCTGGTCCTTGCTGGCGGTGTATCCGCGGATCGGGGTGGGTGCGGTCATGCCGACCAGGATAGCGTACCCCCAGGGGGTATGGTACGGTCGATTCTGTTGACATACCCCCACCGGGTACCGGTACCACGAAGGGAACGATCCAATGGTCGACACGACGTACCAGGTGCAGGGCATGACCTGCGGGCACTGCGTCAGCGCGGTGAGCGCCGAGGTCGGTGCCATCGAGGGTGTGCGGGACGTGCAGGTCGACCTCGCCGCTGGCCGGGTCACCGTCAGCAGCGACCAGCCGCTGGACACCGCCGTCGTCCGGGCCGCCGTCGACGAGGCCGGTTACGACCTCGTCGACGCGTGATCGGCGGGCCGGCGTGCGTACCGTGACGAAACTGGCCGGGTTCGCCGTCGGCCTGGCGGCGGTCTTCGGCGCCGCCTACGGGGTCGGCCGGGTCGTCGACCCCGCCCCGGTCGCCGAGAGCCGGCACGACGAGGTCGCCACCACCCCGACGGCAGGCGAGCGGGGCGGGTCGGGCGATCGGCTGCCCGGCGGGTTGCTCGTCTCCGACCGTGGCTACACCCTCGAACCGGTGGACGCCCCGGCCGGCGAGTTCGCCTTCCGGATCGCCGGCCCGGACGGCCGCCCGGTCACCCGGTACGACGTGGCGCACGACAAGCAGATGCACCTGATCGTCGCCCGTCGGGACCTCTCCGGCTTCCGCCACGTCCACCCCGAGTTGGCCCCGGACGGCACCTGGCGGGTCGACACCCCGCTGGCCGGCCCCGGGCAGTGGCGGGCGTTCGCCGACTTCACCCCGACCGGGGGCGAGCCGCTGACCCTGGGCGTGGACGTGACAGTCCCCGGCGAGCTGACCGAGCGGCCGTTGCCCGCCCCGACGACCAGCACCACGGTCGACGGCTACACCGTCACCCTCACCGGTGCGCCGCAGCCCGGCCGGACGTCGTCGCTGACCCTGACCGTCAGCCGGGACGGGCAGCCGGTCACCGGCCTGGAGCCCTACCTGGGCGCGTACGGGCACCTGGTGGCACTGCGGCGGGGTGATCTCGCCTACCTGCACGTGCACCCGGACGGCACACCCGGCGACGGGCGCACCCGGCCCGGTCCGGCCGTCACCTTCCTCGCCGAGGTGCCCTCGGCCGGCAGCTACCGGCTCTACCTCGACTTCCGGCACGGCGGGAAGGTGCACACCGCCGAGTTCACAGTGATCGCCGGCGCCGCCCCGACCGGAGACACCCCCACCCCGAGCGGGCCCGCGCCGACCGGCGGGGCCGACCACGGCACCCCCGGGCACGGACACGACTGACGGGACCAGACGATGACCACCACCAGCAGACCGCTGCCCGAGGCGCCGAACCGGATCGAACTGGCAATCGGCGGGATGACCTGCGCCGCGTGCGCCGCCCGCATCGAGAAGAAGCTCAACCGGATGGACGGGGTGAGCGCCACCGTCAACTACGCCACCGAGAAGGCGACGGTCCGGTACGCCGACGGCGTCACGCCGGACGACCTGATCGGGACCGTGCAGAAGACCGGTTACACTGCGGCGTTGCCGGCCCCGCCCAGCGCGGAACCCCCGGTGGACCCGCTGCGGGGTCCGCGTACCCGGCTCTGGGTGTCGGTGGCCCTGAGCGTGCCGGTGGTCCTGCTGGCGATGGTCCCGGCCTGGCAGTTCGACTACTGGCAGTGGCTGTCGCTGACCCTGGCCGCCCCGGTGGTGGTCTGGGGCGGGCTGCCGTTCCACCGGGCCGCCTGGACCAACCTGCGGCACGGCGCGGCCACCATGGACACACTGGTCTCGCTCGGCACGGTGGCCGCGTTCGGCTGGTCGCTCTGGGCGCTCTTCCTCGGTGACGCGGGGATGCCCGGAATGACGCACCCGTTCCGCTTCGACATCGCCCGCAGCGACGGCGCCGGCAACATCTACCTGGAGGCGGCCGCCGGGGTCACCGTGTTCATCCTGGCCGGTCGCTACTTCGAGGCCCGGTCCAAGCGCACCGCCGGTGCCGCCCTCCGCGCCCTGCTCGATCTCGGCGCCAAGGACGTGACGGTGCTGCGTGACGGCGTGGAGACCCTGATCCCGGTGGACCGGCTCGCCGTCGGTGACCGGTTCGTGGTCCGCCCCGGGGAGAAGATCGCCACCGACGGGGTGGTCGACGAGGGCACCTCCGCCGTCGACGCCAGCATGCTCACCGGTGAGTCGGTGCCGGTCGAGGTCGCCCCGGGTGACGGCGTGGTCGGCGCGACGATCAACGCGGGCGGGCGGCTGATCGTCACCGCCACCCGGGTCGGCGCGGACACCCAGCTCGCCCGGATGGCCGACCTGGTGGAACAGGCGCAGAGCGGCAAGGCGGCGGTGCAGCGGCTGGCGGACCGGATCTCCGGGGTCTTCGTGCCGATCGTCATCACCCTCGCCGTCGGCACGCTCGGCTGGTGGCTCGGCACCGGGGCCGGCCCGACCGCGGCGTTCACCGCCGCCGTGGCCGTGCTGATCATCGCCTGTCCGTGCGCGCTCGGCCTGGCCACCCCGACCGCGCTGCTGGTCGGCACCGGTCGGGGGGCCCAGCTCGGCGTGCTGATCAAGGGCCCGGAGGTGCTGGAGTCGACCCGTCGGGTGGACACCGTGGTGCTCGACAAGACCGGCACCGTGACGACCGGCCGGATGACAGTGCTGGACGTGGTGCCGGCGAGCGGCGTGGACCGGGCCGAACTGCTCCGGCTCGCCGGGGCGGTGGAGGCCGCCTCCGAGCACCCGATCGCCCGTGCGGTCGCGGCCGCTGCCACCGAGGCGGGCGCGTTGCCCCCGGTGACCGCCTTCGGCAACCTCGAAGGGCTGGGGGTGAGCGGCACCGTCGACGGGCGGGCCGTGCTGGTCGGCCGGGTCCGGCTGCTGCGCGAGCGTGAGATCGACGTACCCCCGGAGGTCGAGTGGGCGGTGCGCGACGCCGAGGCCGCCGGCCGTACGCCGATCGTCGCCGGCTGGGACGGCCGGGCCCGGGGCGTGCTCACCGTCGCCGACGTGGTCCGGCCGACCAGCCGGGCGGCGGTGGCCCGGCTGCGCGGGCTGGGGTTGACTCCGATCCTGTTGACCGGGGACAACGCCACTGTGGCTCGCGCGGTCGCCACCGAGGTGGGCATCGACGAGGTGATCTCCGAGGTGCTGCCGGCCGGAAAGATCGACGTGGTCAAGCGGCTCCAGGCCGAGGGGCGGTCGGTGGCGATGGTCGGTGACGGGGTCAACGACGCCCCGGCGCTGGCCCAGGCCGACCTGGGGCTGGCCATGGGCACCGGCGCCGACGTGGCGATCGAGGCGGCCGACCTCACCCTCGTCCGGGGCGACCTGGACGCCGCGGTGGACGCCATCCGGCTGTCCCGCCGCACGCTCGGCATCATCCGGGGCAACCTGTTCTGGGCGTTCGGCTACAACGTGGCGGCCCTGCCGTTGGCCGCCGCCGGGCTGCTCAACCCGATGATCGCCGGTGCCACGATGGCGCTGTCCTCGGTCTTCGTGGTGGCCAACAGCCTGCGCCTGCGTGGCTTCCGGTCGGCCGCCGCCGATCTGTGACGACGGTAATGGTTGGACCGGGGATGGCGGGGGTACCTCTGTTGTCGTAGCGACGCTTGCAATGGAGGTTGGCAATGGGATTCGACGACAAGATCAACAACGCCACCGAGGACGCGACCGGCAAGCTGAAGGAAGGCGCCGGTCGGGCCACCGACAACGAGCAGCTGGAGGCGGAGGGCCGCGCTGACCAGTCCACCGCCAAGCTCAAGCAGGCGGGCGAGAAGATCAAGGACGCCTTCAAGAGCTGACGTACGACGTAACCCGCAGGCCGGGCCGGTGATCATCACCGGCCCGGCGTGCTGTGTCTCCGGCCTCTCTCGCCGACCCTGAGATCCCCCTGATTCCGCTTTCCGTCCGCACCGCAGTGCGGCGACACCTGCTAACTTTCCTTGGCATGTGCAAGGGCTGGTTATGAGCACCGCCTCACCGCCGACCGGCGACGACCTGGTCCGGGTGCTGGCCACCCTGGCCAACCCGCACCGGCTGCGGGTCGTCGCCGCGCTGGCCCGCGAGCGTGCGTACGTCAGCGGGCTGGCCCGGCAACTGGGCATCAGCCGGGCGCTGTTGCAGGTCCACCTACGGAAGCTGGCGGCGGCCGGGCTGGTCACCGCCCGCCTGGAGTTGTCGGAGGACGGGAAGGCCATGAACTACTACGAGGTGGAGCCGTTCGTGCTCACACTCACCCCCGCGGTCATCGCGGCGGCGGTCGAGACGTTGACCGTGCCCGACTCGGGCGAGCAACCGGGAGCGCAGCGATGAGCGAACACGACTGGACCGAGGTGGTCGGCGCGATCGGCATCTTCGCCTTCCTGATCAGCGTGGTCACGGTGACCGTCGTGCAACTCGCCAAGACCCGTCGGGCCCGGTACGAGGCGGACCGGGCGGACGACTACCGCCAACTCGCCGAGACGGCCGCCCAGGCCCAGGCGGAGAACGCCCGACTGCTCGCGGCGATGGACGGCCGGCTGGGTGGGATGGAGACCCGGATGACCACGCTCGAACGCGTCCTGCGCGAGGTCGACTGACCCGGCGGACGAGAGGCCCCGGGCCGTCGAGCGGCTACTCGACGGCCCGGGTGGAAGCAGCATCACCTCGCCCAGTGGGCGAGTTTCACCGGCAACGCCCCTTCGAGGAGAGGACAGCACCTCATGCTGCGCGTACGCAAATCCGCGGTCGGCTGGGCCGTCGCCCTGGCCCTGACTGCCGCCGGCCTGACCACGCCGAGCCCGGCCGCCGCCCGACCACAGCCCGCCCCGGCGATCGACTGGCGGCCCTGCGCCACCGACACCAGCGCCGAGTGCGGCACCCTGTCGCTGCCGGTGGACTGGAACCGACCCGGGGGTGAGCGCTTCGACCTGTCGCTGGCCCGCCGGGTCGCCGACCCGGCGACTCGGAAAGGCGCGCTGGTCTTCGGCCCCGGCGGGCCGGGCGACAGTGGGGTCGACCGGGTGGTGAACGGCAGCTCCCGGTTCAGCGCCGACCTGCGGGCCCGGTTCGACATCGTCAGCTTCGACCCGCGCGGCACCGGCGGCAGTCACCCGGTGGTCTGTGCCCGGGACCTGCTCGCCCGGCAACCGCAACTGATCGCCGACCAGGCACAGTTCGACGCCACACTCGCCAACAACGCGCTGCTGCGCGCCGACTGCCGGGCCCGCACCGGGACGCTCTACGACCACGTCGACACCACCAGCGCCGCCCGCGACCTGGACGCGGTCCGCGCCGCGCTCGGTGAGAAGCAGTTGACCTTCCACGGCAGCTCGTACGGCACCCTGCTCGGGCAGCGGTACGCCGAGCTGTACCCCGATCGGGTTCGGGCCATGGTGCTGGAGGCCACGATGGACCACAGCCTCGGCACCCGCGCCTTCCTGGACACCCAGGCCGCCACCGCGGAGGGGGCGTTCGACGAGTTCGCCGCCTGGTGTGAACGGTCCACGACCTGCGCCCTGCACGGCCGGGACCTCCGGTCGATCTGGGCCGGGCTGCACGTGCGGGCCGAGCGCGGCCTGCTGACCGACCCGAAGCGCCCCGGGGTGGTGCTGACCCCGTTCGAATTGAGCCGGCTCACCCACAGGGAGTTCTACGACACCTGGCGGTGGCCGGGCCTGGCCGAGTGGCTGGGCACGATGGACGCCGCCGCCGCCCGGCGAAGCACCGGCCCGTCGACCGGCGACGCCGTGGCTCCGTACCCCTTCGCGGTCTTCTGTCAGGACTGGAGCCTGCCGGTCCGCGACTACCGGGAGTACGCCGGACATCTGCGCCGCGCGGCCCGGCTCGCGCCGGACCTGCGCTACCCGCCGGCGCTCTTTGCCCTGGTCACCTGCCTGGGCACCCCGACGCCGGTGGCCAACCCGCAGCATCGGCTACGGGTTCACACCGACGTGCCACTGCTGCTCGCCGCCACAGTCCACGACCCGGCCACGGGCTACGACTGGGCGCGCAACGTGGCGCGACAGTTGGGCCGGCACGGTGCGGTGCTCACCTACCAGGGGTGGGGGCACGGCAGCTACAGCAGCAGCCCGTGCGTGCAACGAGCCGTCGACTCGTACCTGACCGATCGGGTGGTGCCCGCCCGGGGTGCCAGCTGCCCGGCCGTCGAACCCGAGGTGTGACCGCTGCTGCCGGCCGCCGGCCGCCCGGCGGCCGGCAGCGCTGCGCTCACCGGCGTCGGGTGGCGCGGACGACCACGTCGTACAGCGGGGCCTCCCGGCCCGGCACCGTGCGGCGGTGCTCCTCGGCGGTGACGATCTCCCAGGTGCTGCCGTCCAGGCCGGCGGTGATGTCGGCGAGGGTGACCGACGCCTCGTCCGGCGGGTGGTGCCCCGGCCCGTGCCCGTGCTCCGGCCCGTGCCCGTGCTCCGGCGCGGCGGCTTCCGAGGTGTGCAGGTGCCCGACGATCAGCAGGGTCCCGCCGGGTGCCACCCATCCGGCGATGCGGTCGTAGAAGGCCAACTGCGGCATCGCGGGGTGCGCGTAGTGCGTCGTGACCAGGTCGAACCGCGCCTCCGGAGCCCAGGCCGTCAGGTCCGCCTCCACCCACCGCACGCGCTCGGACACCCCGCTCTCCGTTGCGCGTTCGGCGGCTCGGGCGAGCGCGAGGGGTGCGATGTCGACGGCGGTGACCTGCCAGCCGTGGGCGGCGAGCGAGATCGCCTCGGCGCCCGCGCCGCACCCGGCGTCCAGCGCCGAGCCCGGCACCAGAGCGCCGAGCTCCCGGGCCAGGTACGGGTGCGCGGGACTCGTGCTCATCGCGCCGGGGCGGTCGTGGTGCGCCTGGCGCCAGTGCCGTTCCCAGTAGTCCTTGTCGAACTCGTGCTGCTCGGTCATCTGTGCCTGCTCCTTCGCGCGTCGCAACGACTGTGACCGGCGACCGGCCGATGCGCAAAGATTGTTGCCAGAACGGCAAGATGTGTGGCTCAGCCCTGCCCGGTCAGGCGGGCCGCCCGCACCTCCAGGTAGCGCTGCTCGGGCCGGCTCGTGGTGCCCCGCGCCGCCACCAGGTACGCCTCCCGCGCCGCACCGACCTCCCCGGCCAGCTCCAACAGGTGAGCCCGGACGGCGGCCAGCCGGTGGTGCCCGGCCGTGCGTTCGTCGGCGTCCAGCGGCGTGAGCAGGGCGAGCCCGGCCCGGGGCCCGTCGACCATGGCCACCGCCACCGCCTGGTTGAGGGTGACCATCGGGTTCGGCGCGACCCGGGCCAGCAGTCGGTAGAGCGCGACGATCTGCCGCCAGTCCGTCTCCGCCGCCGTCGACGCCTCGGCGTGCACAGCGGCGATGGCCGCCTGGAGTTGGTACGGGCCGGGCGGTGACCAGGTCAGCGCCTCGGTGATCAGCGCCACCCCCTCCGCGATGGCGGCGGCGTCCCACCGGGAACGGTCCTGCTCCGCCAGCGGCACCAACTCCCCGTCCGGCCCCACCCGGGCCGCCCGGTGCGCGTCGGTCAGCAGCATCAGCGCCAGCAGCCCGGTCACCTCGCCGTCGTCGGGCAGCAGCCCGCGCAGGATGCGAGTCAGCCGGATCGCCTCGCCGGTCAGCTCGGCCCGGCGCAGGTCCGGGCCGCTGGACGCGGTGTAGCCCTCGTTGAAGATCAGATAGAGCACCCGCAGCACCGTGCCCAGCCGCTCGCCCCGCTCGGCCGGACCGGGCATCGTGAACCGCGCCCCGGCAGCCTCGATCCGCTGCTTGGCCCGTCGAATCCGTTGACTCATCGTCGCCTCGGGCACCAGGTGCGCCCGGGCGATCTGGGCGGTGCTGAGACCGCCGACCGCGCGCAGGGTGAGCGCCACCTGCGCCGAGCCGGGCAGCGCCGGGTGGCAGCACAGGAACAGCAGCGTGAGGGTGTCGTCGTCGGCCGAAACGGTGGGCTCCGCGTCCGCAGCGGGCACCACCCCGGCGTACGCCGGCTCACGCCGCGCCACCGCCACCTCGCGGTCCCGGCGCGCGCTCTCGCTGCGCCACTCGTCGGTGAGCCGGCGGGTGGCGACGGTGAGCAGCCAGGCGCGCGGGTTGTCCGGTACGCCCTGCCCGGGCCACTGCGTCGCGGCGGCCAGCAGCGCCTCCTGGACCGCGTCCTCGCACCTGTCGAACTGTCCGTGCCGACGGACCAGCAGGCCGAGGACCTGCGGCGCGAACGTGCGCAGCAGATCCTCGACCGTCCGGTCCCCGGTCACATCTCCGTCCCGGCCTCATCCATGATCGGGCGGACCTCCATCGCGCCGCCGTACCGGACGTCCGGCCAGCGGGCCGCGATCTCGGCCGCCCGTTGCGGGCTGTCGCAGTCCACGGCCAGGTAGCCGGCGAACTGCTCCTTGCTCTCCATGAACGGGCCGTCGAGCACCTCGGGGCTGCCGTCCACGAGCCGGACCGTCAACGTCTGCGACGGATTGGCCAACGCCTGGCCGCCAATCAGCTCGCCGGTCTCGGTCAGCTCCTTCATGATCTCATCGACCTCGCCGAAGAGGGCGGTGCGCTCCTGCTCGCTCAGATCCTCGGTGAAGCCGGGCCGGTTCCAGATCAGCAGCATGTACTTCACGGCGATTGCTCCTCAGGCTCTGGTCGCACCCCGATCGGGGCGCGACTCACCGGAGGGTCGGAGCCGATCCCCCGATCCCTACCGCGTACCGAAGAAAATCGCAGAAACATCCTCCGGGGGCGTTCCCACGCCGGACGGCTCAGCGCGGATCGGGTCGGCCGGGCACCTGCCGGGGTTTCCGGGCGCCGCCCACGTCCAGCGAGGCCCGGTCGGCGGCCGAGGTGCCGGACGACCAGCCCTCGGCGTCGCGCACGCTGAGCCGGTGCCGGGTGACGCCGGGAAAGAGCGCGTCCAACCGCTCCCGGACCGCCTCGCCCCGCGCCGCGAGCACCGGCAACAGCCGTTCCGCCCCGGCCGTCTCGGCCGCCGCCTGATCCGCCGCGGTGGTCGCCGCCTCGGTGGCCGTGCGCAGCCGCTCGCCGATCCGCAGCGCGAACGCGTTGAGGAAGGACTCGTCCCAGACCTTCGTCCGCCGCCCCGACCCCGACCGGCGCTCGGCACGGCCACGCAGCATCGCCGCCGTGGCCTGGACCAGCAGCGACGTGTAGAGCAACTCGACCGCCACCAGATCGGCGGGCCAGCCCAGCACCGTGGCGAAGCCCAGATCGTCGGACCAGACCGCCTCGCACCGGTTCGCCGCCGCCACCTCCTGCACCAGCAGCGCCTTCGCGCCCGCGTACGGGGTGTCGGTGCTCAGCCGTACCCCGCCGGGCAGGTCCCCGCGCTCGGTCCCGGCCGCCAGCAGCGCCTCGTCGATGCTGTGTCGGGCGATCAGCTCCTGGGCCTTTGCCGTCAGCGCCTCCGCCTCCGCCGGGAAGGTCGTCGACTCGGCCTTCGCCAGCAGCGCCCGTACCCGATCCAGCATCGGCGAACCGCTGCGAGCCGTGCCCGCCGTGCGGGTCGGTGCCGCGCCGTCCGTGCCCGGCGGCGGACGCAGCACCGCGATCGGCGGCAGACTCTCCACCAGCGCGAGAGCGTCCACTGCCGTGCGGAGCGCGTCGGCCCGGTCCAGCCCCTCCCGGCTGGCCCAACCGGCCACCACGCTGCCGTCGGCACCGCCCTCGGCGGCCCCCAGCTCGCGCAACTGGTCGTCCCACCAGGCCGGGACCGGCTCGGCCTGGTCGCGCCGCTGCGCGGCCATGGCGGCACGGACCAGCCGCGCCGCGCGGCCGTCGAGCCGTCGACCGGTGATCCGGTCCACGTCGACCGGTTGCCAACCGCGCGGCCAGAGCCGACCCAGTCCGCGGACCAGGCGACGCAGCAGAGCGGCGTCCACCGCCGTGCTGCCGTCCGCGGCGCCGGTGCCGACCATCAGGTGGTCCAGCTGCCGTTCGGCCTGCCGTACGTCGGTGCCGCGCACCGCCGCGAGCGCGTTGGCGACGAGGTCGTCCGCGTCCGGCACGGGCACCTCCCTCTCAGGATCTGGCTGTCGTTGCCCCTCCAGGCTGCATGATCATGCCGCGCGGGGTCCGGGAGTCGCGAAACGGGGACATCGCCGGCCGCTCGGCTTTGATCAACACGGCTTCCCGGAAGTCGTGGCATCCCCCGTGCCCGGACACCCCGGTTTCCCGAAACTCGTGTCGATCACGTCCCGCGTGGGCGTGCCTCGTCGGCTTCGGTGACGTGGTTCGTCCGTTCCGGAGTAATTTAAGGCCAGCCGAACGCGGAAGTGAGGTGTGTGGTGACCGATCTGCGGCTGCCAGGTCCACGCGCCGCCGACGTTCGTTCCTCGACCCTCGTCGGCGTCCTGATCGGCATCGCGATCATGGCCGCGGTGGACGAGATCGTCTTTCACCAACTCCTCGCCTGGCACCACTTCTACGACCGCTCCACCCCATCGGTGGCGCTGCTCTCGGACGGGCTGCTGCACGCCGCCGAGGTGATCGCCCTGGTCGGCGGGTTCTTCTGGTTCGCCGACCTGCGTCGACGGCGTGCCCTGTCGAGCCGGCTCGCCTGGGGTGGCTTCCTGCTCGGCGCCGGAGGATTCCAGCTCTTCGACGGGCTCGTCGACCACAAGGTGCTGCGGCTGCACCAGATCCGCTACGGCGTACACCTCGTGCCGTACGACGTGGTCTGGAACGTGGCCGGCGCGGTGCTGCTGCTGGCCGGCGTGGCCGTCCTGTGGCGAGCCCGTTCCCGCCGGCCCGACGCCGGCCCCCGATGACGGCGGTCGGGCCGCTGGCGCACGCCGGACACGGTGCGGCCGGGCCGACCTGGTTCCCGCTGGCCCCGGTCGCGTTGTTGGCGGTCGGTTACGTGCTGGCCGCCATCCGGGACCCTCGGGGCTGGGACCACCGGCGCACCGCCTCCTGGCTGGTCGGCTGCACCCTGCTGGCGGTCGCCGTCGGGCCGCTCGCCGAACTTGCCGACAACCCGAGCGGGCACATGGCGCAGCACCTGTTGCTCGGCATGCTGGCCCCGCTGGGGCTGGCGCTCGCCGCCCCGGTGACGCTGCTGCTGCGGGTCGCGCCGCCGCCGGTACGCCGAGCGGTCGGCCGGCTGCTGCGCGCCCGCCTGCTACATCTGCTCGCCCACCCGGCCACCGCCGCGCTGCTGACCACCGGCGGGTTGGCGTTGGTGCTGCTCACCCCGCTGTACGCGGCGGCCGAACGGCAACCGGCCCTGCACCACGCCGTGCACCTGCACTACCTGGCCGCCGGGTACCTCCTCGCCTGGTCGTTGGCCGGACCGGACCCGGCGCCGCGTCGCCCCGGGCTGGTGGTTCGGGTCGTCGCGTTGCTGGTCGCGTCGGCCGGCCACGCCGTGCTGGCCAAGTACCTGTACGCCCAGGCCGAAACCCTCCCGCCCGGCCTCACCGACCGCGACCCGGAAGCGTTCCGCTCGGCCGCCCAACTCATGTACTACGGCGGCGACCTGGCCGAGCTGCTCCTGGCCGTGGCCCTCTTCGCCACCTGGTACCACGCCCGCCGCCCCCACCTGTCCCCACCTCCGTTGATCAAGAAGTTTGCGTCACCGGGAGGCGATTCCCTGACGCAAACCTCTTGATCAGCTCGAAGGCGGGGTTGCCAGTGCGGCGGAGAGCCGGCGGAGGAACGAGCGGATCTCGTCCTCACCGTGGTGCGTCTCCGCCTGGTCGTTCAGCGGGCCCGAGTAGCGCAGCGCCTGGTCCAGCGCGTCACGCGTCTCCACCCGGTCACCCGGGTAGAGCCCGGTGGTCACCCCGTCGACGACCCGGGTCACCACCGAGTCGTCGAGCACCCGATCGAACTGGACCCCGTAGAGGATCCCGTTCACGTGACCCTTCCAACTGTCCGTACCCATGCTCGTCGACTCCCCTAGAAGATCTGGCTGCCGTCCCAGGCAAGGATCGGAACCCCGCCCACGCCGTTTCGCTTGAACTCGGCGTCGAGATTGGCCATGTGGCTCACGTCGGGCTGGTAATGACCGCTGCGCGCCGTGGCGTACTGGACCCTACCGTCCTTGACGACCAGCTCGCCCGCTGCGGCGACCGGCTGCCCGTTGCCCAGTGTGGAGTGGTGGAAATCGCCGACCTTCTGGTAGTTGGACGCGTAGAGGTTGCCGTTCCGGTCCATCACGAAGATCGCCTGACCGTTTCCGCTGAACACGGTCTGGGCGCTCGACGTGTCGAACGGTTCGCCACTTCTGGCGCTGCGCAACATGCCGTTGCTGTCGAAGAAGACCCGGTGCTGTTCGAGCTCCTCTGGACTGAGCCGGCGCACCGCCGTCGAAAAGTGCCCCCCGGGCAGGTGCTCGTTGCGGTACTTGTCGAGCATCGGCTTCGTGTTGTGGTAGCGCGGGGAGGTGTGCGGGCCGGGTACAGCGGGTCGTCCCGGGCCACCCGGCTTCGCGCCCTTGCGGTTGAAACGGCGTAGCAGCGTCTTCGCACGCTTCAACAACCGCGGAACGATCTCCTTGACGACCCGCTCGACGATCTCCTTGATGATCCGCTGGATCGCCATCCGGGCAAGGCCGATCGATACGGGGATCGAGGCCAACGAGGAGCCGAGGCTGGGTGCCGCCGCTGCCAACGCGATCGCTACCTGAACCACCAGAATCGTCAGCTGGACGATGACGAGGATCTTCTGGGTCAGGGTGATGATGGCCATCACCAGCAACGCCATGCCGATCAGCTCGGCAGCCTGCGCGCCGTCCTCCATCCGGCGCGGTGCACCCTCCTCGTCCTGCCACGCCTGCTCGAACGCGCGGACGTCGTCCCCGCTGTTCGTCATCCCGACCTTCGCCGCGCCCGCCTCGGCCTCCCCGACCGCTGTGCGGAGCCGGCCGGCGAACGCGAACCACAGTTGGGACGCCTGGAAAAGCAACTCCTCGTCGGCGGCCGGCCAGGTGAACCCGACCCATCCCAGGGCCTCGGCGAGTTCAGGAGGAAGCTGCATACCCACTGGGCAGCTCCATCCTCGTGAAGAGTTCGGTGTTCGCGATTTCGGTCGCCTCGTGGGCGTCGGCACCGGCGTCGAGGTTCCCGGCGGCCTCCAACAACTGGTCGGCCATCGATCGGTAGACGTCGAGCGCGTGGGTCAGGACTTCCACGTACGCGGCGCCGAAGAGCGAACCCGCCTCGTCGTCGCCCCACGGGTTACCCGCCCCGTTGACAGTCGACTCGAGGCTGGCGATCTCCGCGCCGAGTTGCTGGCCGGTTGTCGCGAGCGCCGCCGCCGCGCCGTGGAGAGCGTCGAGGTCGACCTCGATCCCGTCGGACATGACTCAGCGCTGGCCGGTCCGGCGGGTGACGGCGTCCAGGTCGCCGATCATCTGCTGAAAACCCCGGAACGCGTCTTCCGAGACACGTTCGAGCTGCTTGCCGAGGGCCACGGTGTCGACGTGAGCGGCCGCCGTCAGCTGGGCTCTGCGGGCCCGCTCGTCGGCCTGCGCTGCCTGGACCGCCTCCAGGACGTACTCGGCGATGGCACCGGTGCCACCCCGGGACAGGCTCGGGTCGATCACCAGGGCCTGCAGCGCGCCGAAGGCGGAGACTTCCGCCTCGACGAGACCATTCCCGCCGGTGCCCCGCCCCGTGATCTGGTCGACGGCGGCTGCGGCACTGTCATCCTGCGCGTCGGCGTCGTCCGGCTGCGCCGTGGCTGAACCCGGAACCTGGCTCAGCAGGCGCATGGCCTCTTCGAGTGAGCGGCTGAGGCCGGCCGGGTCGATTCCGCTCGCCATGCTCGTCCCCTTTGGTCTGCCAGTTCACGATCAGGACGACGGTATCAACGTGACACCCGTGGAGGTGCCCCGAGGATTCCTCTGTAGACCGACCCTGCCGCCGACCGCCGGGCTCAGCGCCAGGCGGTGAGGATCTCCTGGATGGGAAGGACGTCCTGCTCCGGATTGGGTGCCGGGGTCGGCCGCGCCGTCGGGGTGCGGTCGAAGCGGGGCGCGGGGGCCGGCTGGATCTCGCCGCCCACCTCGACGAACGTGCCCCGGGCCGCGTTGTGCGGGTGCCGGTGCGCCTCGCCCGGGGCGAGCACCGGGGCGACGCAGGCGTCCAGGTCGGCGAAGATCGCCGTCCACTCGTCCCGGGTGCGCTCGGCGAACCGTTCGGTGAACCGGCGGCGCAGGTCGTCCCAGCCGCTCGGGTCGTACTGGGCGGGCAGGTCCGGGTCGTCGGCGAGGCCGAGGCCGGTGAGCAGTACGGCGTAGAAGGCCGGCTCCATCGCGCCGACCGCCATGAATCCACCGTCGGCGGTGGCGTACGTGTCGTAGAACGGGGCCCCGCCGTCGAACATGTTGCCCCCGCGCGGGGCGGCCCACAGGCCGGCGCCGAGCAGCCCGTGCAGGAACGAGGTGAGCAGCGCCGAGCCGTCCACCATCGCCGCGTCGACCACCTGGCCGAAGCCGGAGCGTTCCCGCTCCAGCAGCGCGGCCAGCACCCCGACGGCGAGCAGCATTCCGCCGCCGCCGAAGTCGCCGAGCAGGTTCATCGGCGCGTACGGGCGTTCGCCGGCCCGCCCGAGCGGCTCCAACGCCCCGGCCACCGCGATGTAGTCGATGTCGTGCCCGGCTCGGGCTGCCAGCGGGCCGTCCTGACCCCAGCCGGTCATCCGCGCGTACACCAGTCGGGGGTTGCGGGCCTGGCACACCTCCGGCCCGATGCCGAGCCGCTCGGCCACCCCCGGCCGGTACGCCTCGACCAGCACGTCCGCGCGATCGGTGAGGCGCAGCAGGTCCGCCACCCCGGCCGGGGACTTCAGGTCCAGCGTGGTGACCCGCCGGCCGCGTTGCAACGGCCCGCTGGTCGGTGCGGCCAGCCGGCCCGCTCCCGGTGCGCCCGGCCGGTCCACCCGCACCACGTCCGCGCCGAGGTCGGCGAGCACCATGCAGCCGAACGGCGCCGGGGCGAGGCTGGCCAGCTCGACCACGCGTACCCCGGCCAGCGGCCCGCCGCGCGCCGCCATCACGCGACGTCAGCCGGTTCGGCCCGCAGGGCGGCGAGCCGGTCGACGAGGTCGGCGGGGGGCGTGAACCGGTCGCCGTAGCTGCCGGCCAGCTCGGTGGCACGGGCCGCGAAGCCGGCCGGACCGCCCGCGTACTGCCGGACGTAGCGGATCACCCCGCCCGTCCACGCCGGGAAGCCGATGCCGAAGATCGAGCCGATGTTGGCGTCCGTCTCGGTGCGCAGCACCCCCTCGTCGAGGCAGCGCAGCGCGTCCAGCGCCTCGGCGAAGAGCATCCGCTCCTGAAGGTCGGTGAACGGCACCGCCCGACCCGCGTCGGTGATCAGGTCGGCCAGCCCGGACCACAGCCGGCCCCGGGCGCCCTCGTCGTAGGAGTAGAAGCCGCGTCCGGCGGCGCGCCCCGGCCGGTCGTACGCGTCGACCAGCTCGTCCACCAGGCGGTGCGCGGGCAGCGGGCGGAACTCCTCGCTGGCCGCCTCGAACTGGCGGCGGATCCGTTGGATCAGCGTGAGACTGACCTCGTCGGCCAGCGCCAGCGGCCCGGTCGGGTAGCCGGCCTGGAGGGCGGCCTGCTCCACCGATGCGGCGGGGACACCCTCGGCGACCATGCCGACCGCCTCGTCGATGAACCTGCCGATCACCCGGCTGGTGAAGAAGCCCCGACCGTCGTTGACCACGATCGGGGTCTTGCCGATCCGCCGGCCTAGGTCGAATGCCCGCGCCAGCGCCACGTCCCCGGTCTGCTCGCCCACCACGATCTCCAGCAGCGGCATCCGGTCCACCGGCGAGAAGAAGTGCATGCCGATGAAGTCCGCCGGCCGGTCCACGCCGCCGGCCAGGCCGGTGATCGGCAGGGTCGAGGTGTTGGAGGCGAGCAACGCGTCGGGTGCCAGGACGGGCAGCACCTCGGCGAAGACCTGCTGCTTCAGCGCCGGGTCCTCGAAGACCGCCTCGATGACCGCATCGCAGCCGGCGAGGGCGTCGACCTGGTCGGTCGTGCTGATCCGGTCCAGGACGGCGCGAGCGTCCGCCTCGGTCGTGCGGCCCTTGCGTACGGCGTGGGCCAGTAGGCGCTCGGCGTGCTGCCGGGCGCGGCCGGCGGCCTCCGGCGTGACGTCCTTGACCACGACGTCCAGCCCGGCGCTGGCGCAGGCGTACGCGATGCCCGCGCCCATCATGCCGGCCCCGAGCACCCCCACCCGGCGTACCGGTGGGGCGTCCACACCGGTCGGTCGGGCCGCGCCACCGTTGACGGCCTTCAGGTCGAAGAAGAACGCACCGATCATGTTCTTGGCGACCTGCCCGGTGAGCAGCCCGATCAGGTGGCGGGTCTCCACGGTCAGGGCGGTCTCCAGGTCGACCTGTGCGCCCTCGACGGCGGCGGCGAGGATCGCCTCGGGCGCGGGTAGCCGGGCACCCTTGAGCTGCTTGCGCAGCGTCGCCGGGAAGGCGGGCAGTTGTGCGGCCAGCGAGCGGCTGGCCGGGGTGCCGCCGGGCATCCGGTAGTCCGGCCGGTCCCACGGCTGCGCCGGGCGCGGGTTCGCCGCGATCCAGGCCCGTGCCCGGTCCAGCAGTTCGGTGGGCGTGGCGACCACCTCGTCGACCAGCCCGACCGACAGCGCCTCGGTCGGGCGCATCCGCCGGCCGGTGAGCAGCACGGTGGTCAGCGCGCCGGCCAGGCCGAGCATCCGCACGGTCCGGGTGACGCCGCCCGCCCCGGGCAGCAGGCCCAGTGTCACCTCGGGCAGCCCGAGCCGGCTGCCAGGCGTGTCCAGCGCGATCCGGTGATGGCAGGCGAGCGCGATCTCCAGGCCACCGCCGAGCGCGGAGCCGTTGACCGCGGCGACCACCGGTCGTCCCAGCGTCTCCAGCCGGCGCAGGTCCCGTTTGATGGTGCCGAGCAGGTCGGCCAGGTCGGGCGCGTCGGCACGGGTCGCCCGGATCATCTCGGGCAGGTCGCCGCCGGCGAAGAAGGTCGACTTCGCGCTGGTCACGATGACGCCGACGAGATCGGGCTCGGCCTCCAGCCGGTCCAGCACCGCGCTCATCGAGGCGGCGTACGCCCGGTTCATGGTGTTGGCGGACTGGGTGGGGTCGTCCAGGGTGAGCGTGACGATGCCGTCGGCGCCGCGGTCGTACCGGATGGTGTGGGTCATTGTCGTCCTCCGGGTCAGCAGCGCTCGAGAACGGTGGCGACGCCCATGCCGCCGCCGATGCACAGGGTCACCACGGCCCGGCGCAGGTCGCGGCGCTCCAGCTCGTCCAACGCCGTACCGAGCAGCATCGCTCCGGTCGCGCCGAGCGGATGGCCGAGCGCGATCGCGCCACCGTTGACGTTCACCCGGTCCGGGTCCAAGCCCAGGTCACGGACGTACTTGAGCACCACGGCGGCGAACGCCTCGTTGATCTCGAACAGGTCGATGTCGTCGAGGGTCAGCCCGGCCACGGCGAGAGCCTTCCGGGTCGCCGGGATCGGGCCGGTCAACATCAGCGTCGGGTCCGCGCCGGTGACCGCCGCGCCGACGATCCGGGCGCGCGGGGTGAGACCGAGATCCCGACCAACCTGCTCCGAACCGATCAGCGCCAGCGCCGCGCCGTCCACGATGCCGGACGAGTTGCCCGCGTGGTGGACGTGCTCGATGGCCTCCAGCCAGTGGAACTTCTGCAACGCGACCGCGTCGAAACCGGCCGCCTCACCCATCGTGGCGAACGACGGGGTGAGCTTGGCCAGCGCCTCCCGGGTGGTCTCCGGGCGCGGGTGCTCGTCGACGGTGAGGATGTCCAGCCCGTTGCCGTCGCGGACCGGCACCACCGAGCGGGCGAAGTATCCGCCGGCCCACGCCTTGGCGGCCCGCTCCTGCGACCGCAGCGCGTAGCCGTCCACGTCGTCGCGGGTGAAGCCCTCCAGGGTGGCGATCAGGTCCGCGCTGACGCCCTGCGGCACGAACGACGTGGCCAGCGCGGTCTGCGGATCGGTGGCCCAGGCCGCCCCGTCGGAGCCCATCGGCACCCGGGACATCGACTCGACCCCGCCGGCGAGCAGCAGATGCTCCCAACCGGAGCGGATTCGCGCGGCTGCGGAGTTGACCGCCTCCAACCCGGAGGCGCAGAACCTGTTGAGCTGCACCCCGCCGACCTGGTCCGGCAAGCCGGCCAGCAGCGCGGCCGCCCGGGCCAGGTCGCCGCCCTGCTCGCCGACCGGGGTCACGATGCCGAGCAGCAGATCCTCCAGCCGGCCCACGTCCAGGCCGGGGTTGCGCTCCCGCAACGCGTCGATCAGGCCGACCACCAGGGAGATCGGCTTGACCCCGTGCAGCGCGCCGCTGTCCCGGCCGCGTCCGCGCGGGGTGCGGACCGCGTCATAGACGTACGCCTCAGAGAGCACGAGCGATCAACTCCTTCATGATCTCGTTGGTGCCGCCGTAGATCTTCTGGACGCGGGCGTCGGCGTACATCCGGGCGATCGGGTACTCCGTCGTGTAGCCGTAGCCGCCGAAGAGCTGGAGGCACCTGTCGACGACCTCGCACTGCCCGTCGGTGAGCCATGACTTCGCCATCGCCGCGGTGGCCACGTCCAGGTCGCCGCGGGTGTGTCGGACGATGCAGTCGTCCAGGAAGACGCGGCTGACCCGGGCCCGGGTGGCGCACTCGGCGAGCACCATCCGGGTGTTCTGGTGACCCATCAGCGGCTTGCCGAAGGCGGTGCGCTCCTTGGCGTACGCGATGGTCAGCGCGACCGCCCGTTCCATGGCGGCGACCGCGCCCACGCCGATGACCAGCCGTTCCTGCGGAAGCTGCTGCATGAGCTGGACGAAGCCCAGCCCTTCGGCACCGCCGAGCAGGTTTTCCGTCGGCACCCGGAACTCGTCGAAGAACAGCTCGGCCGTGTCGTTGGCGTGCAGGCCGATCTTGGACAGCAGCCGGCCTCGCCGGAAGCCCTCCGGGTCGCCGCCCACCTCGCAGACCAGCAGCGAGACGCCGGCCGCCCGCTGCTCGGGGTCGGTCTTCACGGCCATGATGACCAGGTCGGCCAGGCCGCCGTTGGTGATGAACGTCTTCGCACCGGTCACCAGGTAGTCGTCGCCGTCGCGGACCGCCCGGGTGCGCATCGCCTGAAGATCGGAGCCGCCGTCCGGCTCGGTCATCGCGATGGCACCGACCAGTTCGCCGCTGCACAGGCCGGGCAGCCAGCGCCGCTTCTGCTCCTCGCTGCCGTACGCCGCCAGGTAGCCGGTGACGATGCCACTGTGGACGGCCAGGCCGAGACTGCTCTCCCCGGCGTACGCCTGCTCGTGCAGCAGCACCGCCTCGTGGGTGAACCCGCCGCCTCCACCGCCGTACTCCTCCGGGACCGACAGGCCGAGCAGCCCCAGCTCACCGGCGCGCCGGTAGTGCTCGCGGTCCGGGTGGCCCTGCGCGAGGAGGCGCTCGGCGTGCGGCAGCACCTCCCTGGTGAAGAAGGTGCGTGCCAGCTCGGCCAGGTCGTCGTGCTCCGGTTCGCGCCAGGGCGAGGGGGGATGGTCGGGCGTCGACATGTGCACCACCCTCGCGCCCTGTTGGCAGCATGTCAATAAGTCGAGATCAACTGCTGAACCACTGTCGCCACGGCGCGTTCCACGCCGCGCGCCTCAGCCGAGCCCGCCGCCCGCCGCCCGCCGCCCGCCGCCCGCCGCGCGCCGCGCCGCCCGCTGCGCCGCCCGCCGCCCGCCGCCCGCCGCCCGCCGCGCGCCGCGCCGCCCGCTGCGCCGCCCGCCGCCCGCCGCCCGCCGCGCCGCCCGCTGCGCCGCCCGCCGCGCGCCTCAGTCGACCCTGCGGCCCGAGATCCCCAACCGCCCGCCCTCTAGTTCTAGATCTTGGACAGTTTCCGTTAGCCCCTAACAGTTAGCCCCTAACGGAAACTGTCCAAGATCTCCCTGCAGCGACTGAGGCTCCGAAGATCAAGTGATGAAAAGTAGGTCAACACGGTCTTCCGGACCTACTTTTCATCACTTGATCTAGGTGTGAGCGCGTGTGGGCGAGGCGTCGGGCGGATGGCTCCGTCGACTTCGAGAGCCCGTCGACGGTCAGTGGCTGAGGGTGGCTACTCGGCTTCGTCGCCATCGGTGGGACGCGGCGGGCGGTGCTCGGCGATCCACGCCTCCACGTCAGCACGCAGCCATACCGTCGTGCCGTGCAGTCGCTGGAACGGTGCGGGGAAGGTGGATAGCGGATGAGCTGACGCATGCGGGTGCGGCTCACGCCGAGCAGGTCTTGCACCTCGTGCGGACCGACCAGTGGACCCGGGACTTCACCCATCACTCGACGGTAGGGCGATCAGGCATGCCTGATTGCGTCTACCTACTTGCACAGCCCCTTCGAATGGGCGCCCGGGGTGGCCCTCGGGGCGATCAATGCGGCGCTCTACTCCGAGGCGTCCAATCTGCGTCACCTCGGACGACACGTGGTGCGGCGGCGCCGGGGCGTGCGGTGATCAGGGCGAGGATCGGCGGCTGACCACCGCGCTGCCGATAGGGTCGGGCAGATGAGTGTCGAGACGGCTCCGCGCCGACGCCGTCTGGAGCCGGATGCGCGGCGCGGCCAGATCCTGGCCTGTGCGGTCCGGCTGTTCGGCGAGCGCCCGTACGCGGACGTGTCGACAACCGACGTCGCCCGCGAGGCGGGTGTCGCCCGCGGCCTGGTCAACCATTATTTCGGTGCGAAGAAGGACCTCTACCTGGAGGTCGTCCGGGTCATGGTGACCATCCCCGAGGTTGCCCTGGAGCGGCTGCCCAAGGGTGATCTCCGGACCCGGGTCGACGCCAGCGTCACCTGGTTCCTCGACGTGGTGTCCCGGCACAGCACCTCGTGGTTGGCGGCGGTCACCGCCCGGGGGATGGGCGGCGACGCCGACGTGGAGCGGGTGCTCGCCGAGGCCGAGGAGGTCGCCGCGGACCGGATGCTGGTCGCCGTCGGGCTGGCCGGCGAGGCGGAGCACCGCGAGGAGTTGCGCGGGATGGTCCGGGCGTACGGCGGGCTGGCGACCTCGACCGCCCGCGAGTGGCTTCAGCGCGGCGCGCTGACCCGAGCCCAGGTGCACCTGCTGCTCACCACCACCCTGCTGACCATCGTCGAGCAGGTCATCCCGCAGGCCCTCGCCGACAGGGGACCGGCCCGCCCCACAGAGGGCTGAGAGCAGCAGGTCTCGCTCAGGCCGCGCGACGGCCGGTCCGACTCGTCCGTGATGCCGCAGCGGCGTGCCCCGCCCGCGATGCCGGGGCGGCCTGACCGCCCGAAGCGGCCTGATCAACCCGCGCCGCCGGGGCGACTGCACCGAACTGCGCCGCCGGGGCGACTGCACCGAACTGCGCCGCCGGGGCGACTGCACCGAACTGCGCCGCCGGGGCGACTGCACCGATCTGCGCCGCCGGGGCGACTGCACCGATCTGCGCCGCCGGGGCGGCGAACCGGTCGGCCGCCTGCGCCGGATAGGAGCCGGGGGGCACCACCCGCAGCGGCCGGTCCATCTCGTCGGCCCCGAAGCGCCAGCGCGACGGCGTCGGCTGCCGCTGTGGTGCCGGGCCACCGGGGCGCAGCCCGGGCCGGGACAGCAGCACGGTGATCAGGTAGCCGACCACCAGGAAGCCGTGGCTGATCAGCCGTTCCCCGCCCACCGAGCCGGTGGCCAGGTCGTTCACCGACAACAGCAGCAGCGTGCCGACGAACGCGCTGAGCATCGGCAGCAGCCCGGCGGGCGGGCTGCGGCGCAACGCCACGAAGAGGAAGCCCGCGCCAACCGCCACGTTCCACGCCGCCGACTCGTGCCACAGGTGCTGGCCGGTGGGGTGCAGGTGGTCGGCGGTCGCGCCCCGGCCCACCTGGGCCAGGCCGAGCACCAGCTGCACCGCGCCGAGCAACCCGAGCGCCACCCGGAGGCCGGCGACGAGCGGGCCGCGTCCGAACGCCGCTCGCAACCCGGCGGCCAGTTGACCCCGTCCGGGCACCTTTCGCAGGCCGGTGACCAGCGGGCCACGCCGCCACCGTGACCGGCGGGCCGGGTCCGCGCCGGCGGCGGCAAGGATCGCCGCCGTCCGGTCGGGCACATCGACCACCAATCGGGTACGAACCCGACGGGTCACCGCGGCCGCCGCCGTGAACCAGGCCCGGCAATCGGCACACCCGTCGAGGTGCCCCTGCACCGCCGCCAGTTCGGCGGCGGTCTCCTCCCCGTCCAACTGCGCGGACAGGACCTCCCGCCACTGCTCACACCCCATGTACCGGTAGTCGCTCCGGCGGCCGCTCCGGTTCCCGGCGACCGTGACCCGTTGTGGAATACTCGCCGGATCATGACGCGTTACGGCCTGCTGATCCTGCCCGCCACCAACCGGGTGTACGCCCGCGCCGCAGTCGACCTCACCCGGGCCGAGCTGGAGATCTTCGGCCGCTCGGCGCTGGACGGCCGGATCGGCGAGTTGGACACCGAGGTCGTCGGAGGGGCGTCCTACATCACGTTCACCGGTGACGGGCTGACCGAGCGTGACCTGGCCGTCCTGGGCAACCTCTCCGCCGGGTACGCGTTGTTCGAGATCGTCGGTGAGCTGCTGCGGCCGATCGAGTGGAGCCGTCTGGACCGCTACGACGACGATCTGCTCACCATCCAGAAGTACCCGGGCAAGACCAACGAGCAGTTCACCAAGCTGCTGCTCAACGTCACACTGCTCGCCTCGGACTGGGCCGCCGAGATGACCAGCCGCCGGTTCCGGGTGCTCGACCCGCTCTGTGGTCGGGGCACCACTCTCAACCAGGCGCTGATGTACGGCTTCGACGCCGCCGGTATCGAGCGTGACCAGAAGGATGTCGAGGCGTACCGGGCGTTCGTCACCACCTGGCTGAAGCAGAAGCGCGTCAAGCACCGGGTGCTGGAGTCGGGGCCGGTGCGACGGGAGCGCAAGGTGGTCGGCCGGCGGGTACGGATCGAGTTGGCGCCGACCCGTGAGGAGCACAAGGCCGGCCAGACGCAACTGCTGGACGTGGTCAACGCCGACACCGCCCGCTCCGCGGAGTTCTTCCGCCCGGAGACCGTGGACCTGGTCGTCGCCGACGCGCCGTACGGCGTGCAGCACGGCAGCCGTACCGCTGGGCAGGGGTTGACCCGCGACCCGCTGGCGTTGCTGGCGGACGCCGCGCCGGTCTGGGCCCGGTTGTTGCGTCCCGGCGGTGCGCTCGGGATCTCCTGGAACACCCACGTCGCCAGTCGGGACGACGCGGCGGCGGCGTTGGCCGACGCCGGCCTGACCGTGGTCGACGACGAGCCCTACCGCGCGCTGCGGCACCGGGTGGACCAGTCGATCATGCGCGACGTGCTGGTGGCGCGCCGCCCGGCCTGAAGGGCCCCGCACCTGCGCCGCTGCACGCCATGAGCGGTCCCATCCGGGCCACGCTTGGCCCCTCTCCCGCGCGCATTTCTCCCTTTGCTCTGCACCCGCGGAGGCGCCGCCTTTGCTCTGCACCCGCAGGGCACCGCCTTTGCTCTGCACCCGCAGGGGCACCGCCTTTGCTCTGCACCCGCAGGGGCGCCGGCTTTGCTCTGCACCCGCGGAGGCACCGGCTACCGACCGTGAGTGTCGCCTCCGCGGGTGCAGAGCAAAGGGGGGCGACCGGTCGTGAACCTGGCGGACCACCGAGAGGTCTGTGCCGCATTTCACCTGCTCAGTGGGCGGGCGTGAAAACCACGTCAAGAAAAGGTTCGCCCCCGTCATGGTCGCGTTATGACCCCTGCCGTTCGGCGGGTGGTGGGGCTTTGATTGCCCGGCGCGACCGGAAGGCGGTCGCGACGAACCTTTCCGGCTGAGGAGTCAGCGTGTCTGACGTGGTGTTCGTGATCTTGACGGTGGTGCTGTTCGCAGTGCTCGCCCTGGTGGTCCGGGCGGTGGAGAAGCTGTGAACGCGGTCAACGCCGTCGGTCTGGTGCTCGCGGTCGTCCTGGGCGCGTTCCTGGTGTTCGCCCTGCTGTTTCCGGAGCGCTTCTGATGACCATGACAACAGCGGGCGTCATCTTCGTGTTGACGCTGGTGGCGGCCCTGGTCGCCGTCTACAAGCCGTTCGGCGACTACATGTTCCGGGCGGTCTCCGGCACCAAGCAGTCCCGCGTCGAGCGGGGCATCTTCCGACTGGTCGGGGTCAATCCGGCCGCCGAGCAGACTTGGGGCGTGTACGCCCGCAGCGTGCTGGCGTTCTCCGCGGTCTCGATCCTGTTCCTGTACCTGTTCCAGCGGGTGCAGAACCACCTGTGGCTGTCGCTCGGGTTCGACCCGGTGGTGCCGCACGGCGCGTGGAACACGGCCGTGTCGTTCGTGACGAACACGAACTGGCAGTCGTACTCGGGTGAGTCGACGATGGGCCACCTGGTGCAGATGGCCGGCCTGGCCGTGCAGAACTTCGTGTCGGCGGCGGTCGGCATCGCGGTGGCTGTCGCGTTGGTACGCGGCTTCGCCCGCAGCCGCACCGGGCAGCTCGGCAACTTCTGGGTCGACCTGACCCGGATCACACTGCGGATCCTGCTGCCGATCGCGGTGCTCGGCGCCGTCGCGCTGATGATCGGCGGGGTGGTGCAGAACCTGTCCGCCGGCACCGACGTGAGCACGCTGACCGGCGGCACCCAGACCATCACCGGTGGCCCGGTCGCCAGCCAGGAAGTGATCAAGGAGCTGGGCACCAATGGTGGCGGCTTCTACAACGTCAACAGCGCGCACCCGTTCGAGAACCCGACCACCTGGACGAACTGGCTGGAGATCTTCCTGATCTTCCTGATCCCGTTCAGCCTGCCCCGGGTCTTCGGCCGGATGGTCGGGCAGAACCGGCAGGGCTACGCCATCGCCGCGGTGATGGGCATCCTCGCGTTCCTCAGCGTCGCCATCACCAACATCTTCGAGCTGGCCGGCCACGGCACGGTGCCGCAGGCGATCGGCGCGGCGATGGAGGGCAAGGAGGTGCGGTTCGACGTGTCGAACTCGGCAACCTTCGCCGCCGCCACCACGCTCACCTCGACCGGTGCGGTGAACTCGTTCCACGACTCGTTCACCTCCCTCGGCGGCATGATGACGATGGTCAACATGATGCTCGGCGAGGTCGCGCCGGGCGGCACCGGTTCGGGGCTCTACGGCCTGCTCATCCTCGCGGTGATCACGGTCTTCGTGGCCGGGCTGATGGTGGGCCGCACTCCCGAGTACCTGGGTAAGAAGATCGGATCCCGCGAGATCAAGTTCGCCTCGCTCTACTTTCTGATCACGCCGATCCTGGTGCTCGTCGGTACGGCGGCGGCGTTCGGCACCGGCAACAACTCGACGGCGCTCAACGTCGGCCCGCACGGCCTCTCCGAGGTGCTGTACGCGTTCACCTCGGCCAGCAACAACAACGGCTCGGCGTTCGGCGGCATCACGGTCAACACGACCTGGTGGGACACCGCGCTCGGGTTGTGCATGCTGCTGGGCAGGTTCCTGCCGCTCATCTTCGTGCTCGCGTTGGCCGGCTCGCTGGCCCGCCAGGCACCCACCCCCGCGTCCGAGGGCACCCTGCCGACCCACCGACCGCTGTTCATCGGCATGGTCGTCGGCGTCACCGTGGTCCTCGTCGCGCTGACCTTCCTGCCCGCGCTCGCGCTCGGTCCGCTGGCAGAGGGGCTCTGACCATCATGAGGAACGAGGACATGTCCGTCACGTCCGCCCCAACAGAGCAACTCCCCGGTACGCCCGCCACCCAGGGCAACCGGATCGGTGGGGGGCTGCTCGACCCCAAGCAGTTGATCCGGTCCCTGCCGGACGCGGTACGCAAGCTCAACCCCGCCACCATGTGGCGCAACCCGGTGATGTTGATCGTGGAGGTCGGTGCGGCCTTCACCACCGTCCTGGCGGTGGCCGACCCGTCGGTGTTCGCCTGGGCGATCACCATCTGGCTCTGGCTGACTGTCGTCTTCGCCAACCTGGCCGAGGCGGTCGCCGAGGGTCGGGGCAAGGCCCAGGCCGCGACCCTGCGGCAGGCGAAGAAGGACACCATCGCCACCCGGCTGATCGACTGGAAGCCGGGCGCGCGGGCCAACACCTACCGCGACGAGGCGGTGCCGGCGCCGGACCTGCGTCAGGGCGACGTGGTGCTCGTCGAGGCGGGCGGCATCATCCCCGGTGACGGTGACATCGTCGAGGGCATCGCCAGCGTCGACGAGTCGGCCATCACCGGCGAGTCGGCCCCGGTCATCCGGGAGTCCGGTGGGGACCGCAGCGCGGTCACCGGAGGCACCAAGGTGCTCTCCGACCGGATCATCGTGAAGATCACCCAGAAGCCCGGAGAGAGTTTCATCGACCGGATGATCGCCCTGGTGGAAGGGGCCAACCGGCAGAAGACGCCGAACGAGATCGCGCTGAACATCCTGCTCGCCGCGCTCACCGTCATCTTCCTGCTGGCCGTCGTCACCCTCCAGCCGCTGGCCATCTTCTCCAAGGCGTACCAGGCGGCCGCACCGGACAGCGGGGCGATCACCGACTCCGGTGTCACCGGCGTGGTGCTGATCTCGCTGCTGGTCTGCCTGATCCCCACCACCATCGGGGCGCTGCTCTCCGCCATCGGCATCGCCGGCATGGACCGCCTCGTGCAGCGCAACGTCCTGGCCATGAGCGGCCGGGCCGTCGAGGCGGCCGGCGACGTCAACACCCTGTTGCTGGACAAGACCGGCACCATCACGCTGGGCAACCGGCAGGCCGCCGAGTTCGTCCCGGTAGAGGGGGTCGACGCCGCGACGGTGGCCGACGCCGCGCAGATATCCAGCCTGGCCGACGAGACCCCGGAGGGGCGCTCGGTGGTGGTCCTGGCGAAGAACGAGTTCGGGCTGCGCGAGCGCGAGCCCGGCGTGATGCCGCACGCCACCTTCGTACCGTTCACCGCGCAGACCCGGATGAGCGGCGTCGACCTGAGCCCGGACGCCAGCGTCGACGGCGGCGCGTCGGGCACGGCCCGCCGGGTCCGCAAGGGCGCCGCGGCAGCGGTCATGAAGTGGGTACGGGAGAACGGCGGCCACCCGACCGAGCAGGTCGGCGAGATCGTGGACGCGATCAGCGGCACCGGCGGCACCCCGCTCGTCGTCGCCGAGCACGTCGACGGTGCGCCCGCCCGCGCCCTGGGCGTCATCCACCTCAAGGACGTGGTCAAGTCCGGGATGCGGGAGCGGTTCGACGAGATGCGCCGGATGGGCATCCGGACCGTGATGATCACCGGCGACAACCCGCGTACCGCGAAGGCGATCGCCGACGAGGCCGGGGTGGACGACTTCCTGGCCGAGGCGACGCCGGAGGACAAGCTCGCGCTGATCAAGCGGGAGCAGGAGGGCGGTCGGCTGGTCGCGATGACCGGTGACGGCACCAACGACGCGCCGGCGCTCGCCCAGGCCGACGTCGGGGTGGCCATGAACACCGGCACGTCGGCCGCCAAGGAGGCCGGCAACATGGTCGACCTCGACTCCGACCCGACCAAGCTGATCGAGATCGTGGAGATCGGCAAGCAGTTGCTGATCACCCGTGGCGCGCTGACCACGTTCAGCATCTCGAACGACATCGCGAAGTACTTCGCGATCATCCCGGCCATGTTCGCCGGCCTCTACCCGAGCCTGGACGCGCTGAACATCATGCGGCTGGCCAGCCCGGAGTCGGCGATCCTCTCCGCTGTCATCTTCAACGCCCTGGTGATCATCGCGTTGATCCCGCTCGCCCTGCGGGGCGTGCGGTACCGGCCGGCCGCCGCGTCGAAGCTGCTCAGCCGCAACCTGCTGGTCTACGGACTGGGCGGCATCATCGTGCCGTTCATCGGGATCAAGATCATCGACCTGCTCATCCAGTTCTTCCCGGGGATTTCGTGATGCGCCTACCCACCTGGATCGCCCAACACCTCGCCGCGCTGCGCGCCGTACTCGTCTTCACGGTGCTGCTCGGCCTGGTCTACCCGCTGGCCCTGGTAGCGCTCGGTCAGCTACCCGGCCTCAACCACAAGACCGACGGTTCGCTGATCTCCTCGGGCGGGACGATCGTCGGCAGCGCGCTGATCGGCCAGTCCTTCACCGACGCGGACGGCAACCCGATCGCCCGGTACTTCCAGTCCCGCCCCTCCGCCGCCGGCGACGGCTACGACCCGACCTCCACCTCGGCCAGCAACCTGGGCCCGGAGAGCGTCGTCGACACCATCGCCACCGACCCGGAGGAATCCAGCGAGAGCCTGCTCACCCAGGTCTGCGCACGCAGCAAGGCCGTCGGGGAGCTGGACGGCGTCGACGGTCGGCGCCCGTACTGCACCGACGGTGGGGTGGGCGCCGTGCTCGCGGTGTTCCACGCCGACGGCCTGACCGGCCCGGTCACCCGAGTGGTCAGCGTCAACCAGGCCGCCCCGGCCACGCCGTTCGTCAGCGAGTACCAGGGGGTGACGGTGGAGCCGGCGCAGCCCGGCGAGGACTACGTGGCCGCCGGCGGGGTGGTCACCCCGATCCGGGGCGACGCGCCCGCCGACCCGGCGGTGCCCGCCGACGCGGTCACCGCCAGTGCCAGCGGCCTCGACCCGCAGATCAGCCCGGCGTACGCCGAACTGCAGGTGAACCGGGTCGCGCGTGAGCGTGGCGCGGACCCGGCGGCGGTCCGCAAGCTGGTCAAGGAGCACACCGGCGGGCGGGCGTTCGGCTTCATGGGTGAGCCCGGCGTGAACGTGCTGGAGCTCAACCTCGCCCTCGACAAGCAGTTCACCGCTCGCTGAGCACACCGCAGGCGGGGTCGTGTCCACCGGGCACGGCCCCGCCGGCCGATCTGAGCAGGGAGGATGTCCCCGTGCCACGCGGAGAACTGCGCATCTACCTCGGAGCCGCCCCAGGCGTCGGCAAGACGTACGCCATGTTGGAGGAGGCCCGGCGGCGGGCCGCGCGCGGCACCGACGTGGTGATCGGTTTCGTGGAGACCCACGGCCGCCAACACACCGCCGCGATGCTCGGTGACCTGGAACAGGTGCCCCGCCGGACCATCGACTACCGCGGCGCGGAGTTCACCGAGATGGACCTGGACGCGGTGCTGGCCCGCCGGCCGGAGATCGCCGTCGTCGACGAGCTGGCGCACAGCAACGTTCCCGGTTCCCGGCACGACAAGCGCTGGCAGGACGTCCAGGAGCTGCTCGACGCGGGGATCGACGTGCTGTCCACCGTCAACGTGCAGCACCTGGAGTCGGTGAACGACGTCGTCGCGCAGATCACCGGCACCACCCAGCGGGAGACCGTGCCGGACGAGATCGTCCGCGCCGCCGAGCAGGTCGAGCTTGTCGACATGACCCCGGAGGCGCTGCGCCGGCGGATGGCGCACGGCAACATCTACCGACCCGACAAGATCGACGCCGCGTTGGGCAACTACTTCCGGGTCGGCAACCTCACCGCGCTGCGCGAGCTGGCGCTGCTCTGGCTGGCCGACAAGGTCGACGAGCAGCTCGACCGCTACCGCAGCCAGCAGGGCATCGCGGCCACCTGGGAGGCCCGGGAACGGGTGGTGGTGGCGCTGACCGGCGGCCCGGAGGGCGAGACGCTGATCCGCCGCGCCGCCCGGGTCGCGGCCCGCAGCAAGGGTGCCGACCTGCTGGCCGTGCACGTGGCCCGCAGCGACGGCCTGGCCGGGGCCGACCCGGCCCAGTTGGCCCGCCAGCGGGTGCTGGTAGAGAGCCTGGGCGGCACGTACCACCAGGTGCTCGGCACCGACGTGCCGGCCGCGCTGCTCGACTTCGCCCAGGGCGTGAACGCGACCCAGCTGGTGCTGGGGGCCAGCCGGCGGGGTCGCCTCGCGCAGATCTTCGCGAGGGGCGTCGGGGTGACCACCACGGCGCTCTCCGGCTCGATCGACGTGCACCTGGTCACCCACAAACAGGCTGGCAAGGGCCGGAGGGCGGCGGCCGTACCGGCGGCACTGTCCCGACGTCGCCGGCTGCTCGGCTTCGGCCTGGCGGCGCTGGGCATGCCGCTGCTCACGGTGCTGCTGAGGACCCTGCCCGACCTGACGTTGACCAACGACATCCTGCTGTTCCTCGCCGGGGTGGTCGGGGTCGCGCTGGTCGGCGGGGTGTGGCCGGCCCTGGTCGCCGCGCTCGGCGGCTCGCTGCTGCTCAACTGGTTCTTCACCCCGCCCTTCCGCACGCTCACCATCGCCGAGGCGGACAACCTGCTCGCCCTGGCCGTCTTCGTCGGGATGGCCCTGGCCGTGAGCTGGATCGTCGACGTGGCCGCCCGGCGTACCCGGGAGGCCGCGCGGGCCGCCGCCGACGCGCAGACCCTGGCCGCCGTGGCCGGTGGTGTGCTGCGCGGCGAACGTCCGCTGCCCGCCCTGCTCGACCAGCTCCGGGAGACCTTCGGGCTGCGCGCGGTGAGCGTGCTGGAGTTGGCCGAGGAGGCCAGCGGGCGACCGGAGCGGGCCCGCGAGGAGCACGCCTGGTGTGTGGTGGCGAGCGTCGGCGAGCAGCCGGCGTGCACACCGGACGCCGGCGAGACGGCGGTACCGGTCGACGAGCGGATCACGGTCGTGCTCAGCGGTCGGCGGTTGGAGGCGGCCGACCGGCGCATCGTCGAGGCGTTCGCCGCCCAGGCCGCCGTCGCGCTGCGCCAGGAACGGCTCGCCGAGGAGGCCGCCACCGCCCGGCCCCTCGCCGCCGCCGACCGGATGCGCACCGCGCTGCTCGCGGCGGTCAGCCACGATCTGCGTACCCCGTTGGCGTCCGCGAAGGCGGCCGTGACCAGCCTGCGTAGCCACGACATCGAGTTCGACGAGTCCGACCGCGAGGAGTTGCTGGAGACCGCCGAGGAGTCACTGGACCGGCTCGCCCGGCTGGTCGGCAACCTGCTGGACATGAGCCGGCTCCAGGCGGGCGTGCTGGGCATCTCGGCGACCGCGATCGGCCTGGAAGACGCCGTACCCCTGGCGCTCGACGAACTTGGCCCGGTGGCCGCGACGGTCGGCACGGACATCCCGGCCGACCTGCCGGCCGCCACCGCCGATCCGGGCCTGCTGGAACGGGTGCTGGTCAACATCGTCGCGAACGCGCTGCGGTACAGCCCACCCGGTCAGCCGCCCACGATCACCGCGAGCGCCCACGCCGGTCAGGTCGAGCTGCGGGTCATCGACCGCGGGCCGGGCATCCCGGAGGACCAGTGGGAGCACGTCTTCCTGCCGTTCCAACGTCTCGGCGACCGGGACAACCAGACGGGTGTCGGTCTCGGTCTCGCCCTGTCCCGAGGGTTGGCCGAGGCGATGGGTGGCAGCATCACCCCGGAGACCACGCCCGGCGGTGGGCTCACCATGGTGCTGCGGCTGCCGGCCGCGCAGACCAGCTCGGAGGGGCCGCAGGAATGACGCGCATCCTGGTCGTCGACGACGAACCGCAGATCCTGCGTGCCCTGCGCATCAACCTGCGCGCCCGCCGGTACGACGTGGACGTGGCCGGCACCGGGGCCGCCGCGTTGAAGGCCGCCGCCAGCCACCCGCCCGACCTGGTGGTGCTGGACCTCGGCCTGCCCGACATCGACGGCGTGGAGGTGATCCGGGGCCTGCGCGGGTGGACCGCGGTGCCGATCATCGTGCTCTCCGGTCGGGCCGGCAGCGAGGACAAGGTCGCGGCGCTGGACGCGGGCGCGGACGACTACGTCACCAAGCCGTTCGGCGTCGAGGAGCTGCTGGCCCGCATCCGCGCGGTGACCCGCCGCCTCGGCACGCCCAGCGAGGCGGTGCCGGCCCTGCGGATCGGCCAGCACACCGTCGACCTGGCCGACCACAGCGTGCGGCGCGACGACGGCACCGAGGTCAAGCTGACCCCCACCCAGTGGAGCGTGCTGGAGAAGCTGCTGCGTCACCCCGGCAAGCTGGTCAGCCAACGTCAGCTCCTCCAGGACGTGTGGGGGCCGGAGTACCAGAACGAGACCAACTACCTGCGGCAGTACCTGGCCCAGCTGCGGCGCAAGCTGGAGGACGACCCGGCCCGCCCCCGCCACCTCATCACCGAGCCGGGAATGGGTTACCGCTACCGCCCGTGAACCGTTGACACCCGCCGGAAGAGATTGAAGAATTTCGCTCGCAGCGGCAGCGGCGTGCTTCTGTAACCGTCCCCTCCACCGGTTACCCCTCGGGAGCCCGCCGTGTCCGTGCCTCTGCCCCTGTCCCGTCGTCGGCTGCTGGTCGCCGGCGGTGCCGGCCTCGTCCTGGCCGGGTTCACCGACCCGTTCCGGGCCGCCCCCGCCCGAGCCGCCGTCACCACCGCCGACCTTGTCGTCTACGGCGCCACCTCCGGCGGGCTGGCCGCCGCGATCACCATGCGCCGGCTCGGCCGTACCGCGGTGGTGGTGGAGCCCACCGGCCACGTCGGCGGGTTGAGCACCGCCGGGCTGGGCGCGACCGACACCGGCGTCCAGGCGTCCATCGGCGGGCTCGCGGCCGAGTTCTACCGCCGGGTGTACGTGAAGTACCACGGCGGAAGCCTCACGCCGACGTCGCCGCTGCGGATGACCTTCGAACCGCACGTCGCCACCGCCGTCTTCGCCGAGATGCTGGCCGAGGCGGGCGTACCGGTGGTCGTCGACGCCCGGCTGGCCAGCCTGGGTCGCAGCGGGAACCGGATCACCGAGCTGCGCACCGAGGACGGCTCGATCTACCGGGGCGCGATGTTCGTCGACGCCACCTACGAGGGTGATCTGCTGGCCATGGCCGGCGTCGGGTTCACCGTCGGGCGGGAGTCCAACGACACCTACGGCGAGACGATCAACGGGGTGCAGTCGCGCAACACCCACCAGTTCGCCTACCCCGTCGACCCGTACGTGACGGCCGGCTCGCCCGCCAGTGGACTGCTGCCCGGCATCTCCGCCACCCCACTCGCCCCGCAGGGCAGCGGCGACGACAGGATCCAGGCGTACTGCTTCCGGATGTGCCTCACCCAGGCGGCCAACCGGATCCCGTTCGGCAAGCCGTCCGGCTACGACCCGATCCGGTACGAGCTGCTGCTGCGCCACATCCAGGCCGGCTACGCGGGACCGTACTTCACCACCCACTCGATCGGTGGCGGGAAGACCGACTCCAACAACAACGGTGCCGTGTCGACCGACAACATCGGCTTCAACCACGCGTACCCGACGGCGAGCTGGGCGACGCGCGAGAGCATCATCGCCGAGCACCGCACGTACCAGCAGGGGTTGATGTGGTTCCTGGCCAACGACAGCCGACTGCCGGCGTCGGTCCGCGACTCGACGGCCCGGTGGGGGCTGCCGGTGGACGAGTTCACCGGCACGGGCGGCTGGCCGCCGCTGCTCTACATCCGCGAGGCCCGCCGGATGATCTCCGCGTACGTGATGACCGAGGCCGACTGTCGGGGCCGGGTACGCGTCGCCGACTCGGTGGGCCTGGCCAGCTACACGATGGACTCGCACAACTGTCAGCGGGTGGTGGTCAACGGCACGGTGCGCAACGAGGGGGATGTGCAGATCGGCGTGCCGGCGCCGTACCCGGTGAGCTACCGCGCGATCGTGCCGCACCAGGCGCAGTGCGCCAACCTGCTGGTGCCGGTCTGCCTCTCGGCGAGTCACATCGCCTACGGCTCGATCCGGATGGAACCCGTGTTCATGATCCTCGGGCAGGCGGCGGCCACCGCGGCGTCCCTGGCCCTCGCCGGGAACCTCGCCGTGCAGGCCGTTTCCCTGCCGGCCCTGCAGAGCCGGCTGCGCCAGGACGGCGCGGTGCTGGAGTGGGGCTCCACCAGCGAGGTGATCCTGGACAACGCGTCGACCAGCGGGATCACCCGGGCCGGAACGTGGCTGCGCAGCACCAGCATCGGCGGTTACTACGGCGCGGACTACGAGCACGACGGCAACACCGCCAAGGGCGTCAACCGGCTGCGGTTCCGCCCGACGCTACCGGTCTCCGGGTCGTGGACGGTGCAGTTGCGCTGGACCGCCGACCCCAACCGGGCGAGCAACGTGCCGGTGGACATCGCGTACTCCGGGGGGTTGACCACCCGGACCGTCGACCAGCGGCAGTCCGGGGGTCAGTGGGTACCGCTGGGCACCTATCCGTTCACGGCGGGCACCGAGGGGAGCGTGTTGATCCGCACCGAGGACACCGACGGCCACGTGATCGCCGACGCGGTGCGCTTCGTCCGGGCCTGACCGCTCGCGACGGCGGCGGCCTCCGGGCGGCCGACAGCCTCCGGGCGGGCGGCGGTCCTCGGATCCAGCGGCGGTGCCACCAGCAGCGGGTCGACCTGGATCACCTCGATCCCGAGCGGGCGCAGCATGCCCCGCAGTGCCGACTCGCACAGCTCCTCCCAGGGCTGCTCCGGGCCCATGGCGGCGACCAGCAGCTCGGGGCGGGTGAAGGCGATGCCCACCCGATGCCCCTGTGGGGAGCGGCCGGTCCGCACCGTCCGTACCAGCCGTCCCGGCAGGTCACGCACCGGAACGGCGTAGGTTATCGGGCCCTCGTCCATCGTCGGGTTGGTCCTTCCCGTTCGTGCCGCGGTTGCGGCGGTTGCAGCCTGTACCGCGGTTGCGGCGGTTGTTGGCTGTGCCGCGGTTGCGGCGGTTGGAGCCTGTGCCGCGGTTGCGGCGGTCATCGGCTGAATCGTTCGAGGTCGTGGGCGAAGCGGCGGATCGTCGCGGCCCGTGCCCAGGACGGCGCGGGGACCGCCACGACCGGCACGGACGCGCGCGTCACGCAGTACCGGGTGACGTTCCCGCGCGACCTACCGAACCGGCCACGATCCGGGCTGCCGACGACGAGCAGGTCGGACTCCCGATCTGCGTGGTCGACGAGCACCTGCCCGGCGTACCCCTGGGTCGTCACCAGCCGCACCCGCACGTCCCGGGGCAGGCCACCGAGCGCCGCGTCGAAGACGGCGCGCAGGTAGACGACCGCCGCCCGGTCGCACTCGTCCTGCCAACGCCAGGCGAGCGTGCCAGGCCGCCAGGTCGGGGCGAAGACCCACGCGCGGACCGCGTCCATTTGGGCGCCCTCGTGGCGGGCCAGCGAGACGGCGCGGCGTAGCGCCTGCATCCCGGCGAACGAGCGGTCGACCCCCACCACGATCCGTGTTGCGGCGGTGCGGCTCATGCGGCGGACACCGCCCAGGTCGGGACGCCCTGTTCCGCACCTGGGCCCGCAGGCGCGCCCAGGTCGAGCGCGCGCAGGATGTAGTTGGCCTCCGCCACCTCCACCCCGGCGCGAAGGCGCAGGTCGGCCACGGCGCGGTGCAGCACCGTGATGCTCTCGGCGGAGAGGCGGATCACGGCGTCGACGTCGGCGGCGATCCACCACGCGTCGACCGCGCAGGGCTCGTGCCGGAGGTACTCCACCAGATGGCTGCCCGGCGCGGAAGGGCCGAGCCGGACGCTCACCAGCGCCTCGTGCCGCCGCTGCGGCCCGCTCGCCCTGGTCACGGTCTCACCGGGGTCGCCGTCGCTGCCGGGTGGCGGTCCTCCGCGTTCCCAGCGTGTCATCCGCCAAGGACTCATGGACCCATCGTCACCAGCGGACGGCGAACGAGCACCCTTCGATACGGCATTTCGACGGGTCACCGCCATTTCTTGACGCGGCGTTCACGCGGCTGCCGACCGGGCCCGCCGATACGGGGAGTAGCGTTCCCACCGAACCAAGATCGGCGTACGAGGAGGCACAGTGCAGACGACGACGGTGGACATTTCGACCGGTGACGGAGTCGCGGACGCATCCCTGAGCCGGCCCGACGGAGACGGCCCGTTCCCCGCCGTGCTGCTCTTCATGGACGCCTTCGGACCCCGTCCGCGCCTGGTCGAGATGGCCGAGCGGATCGCCGCCCGGGGATACCTGGTGCTGACGCCCCACCTGTTCTACCGGGCCGGCCGGGCACCGATCTTCGACCTGTCCCGGCTCGCCGAGCCGGATCAGCGCGGCGCGCTCTTCGCGCAGATCGTGCCGCTCATCGAGGCGCTGACCCCCGACGTGGTCAGCCGGGACACCGCCGCCTACCTCGACTTCCTGGCCGCCCGCGACGACGTCCGGCCCGGCCCGGTCGCCATCACCGGCTACTGCATGGGCGGCACGAACGCGCTACGGGCCGTCGAGGCGCACCCGGACCGCATCGCCGCTGTCGCCAGCTTCCACGGCGGGCGGATCGTCACCGATGCGCCGGACAGCCCGCACCGGGGCGTCGGCTCGATCACCGGCGAGCTGTACTTCGGTCACGCCGACGCCGACCAGTCGATGACGCCCGAGCAGATCGCCACGCTGGAGAAGGCGCTGGACAGCGCCGGGGTGCGCTACCGCTCCGAGGTGTACGAGGGCGCGCACCACGGCTTCACCATGGCCGACACCCCGATGTACGACGAGCAGGCCACCGAGCGTCACTGGGCCGCGCTGTTCGACCTCCTGGACCGCACCCTGCCCGTCGACTGACGACTGCGGTGCAGTGATCAGGTGATGAAAAGTAGGCCTCCGGATCGTTTCCGACCTACTTTTCATCACCTGATCATGGTGGGAGGGATCGCCAGGGTGGGCACCGTGGGCGCGGTGGGCCGGTCGGCGGGTACTCAGCGGCGCAGCAGCACCGGCCCGGCGTCGATGCGGGTGCGGAACAGCGCGTACGGCTTGCGCCGCAGGTCCTTGCCCCGCTGGTACTGCGCCTGCCGGTGCAGTTGGTTGGCGGTGACGTAGAGGTACCCGTCGGTGGCCACCGACATGGTGTCCGGCCAGAGCAGCCGTGGGTCGTGCACCAGGGTCTCGTACTCGCCGTCGGGCAGTCGACGCAGCACCGCGTTGTGCTCGTACGCGGTGAGGTAGAGCCGCCCCGCGTCGTCGCTCTCCAACCCGTCCGAGGCGGTGCCCCGGTCGCCCTCGTCGACCACTGTGTCGGCGACCGCCTCCTGGGTGACGCCCGGGTCGGCCAACGCCTCGGTGGACACGCTGTGCAGGCGTCGGGACGCCAACGGGCAGTAGTAGAGCCGTTCGCCGTCGGCGGAGATGGCGATGCCGTCGGAACCCATGCTCACCGGCTTCGGCGGGCCGTCGGCCGGCCGTTCGAGGAACGGCCGGCCCTCCACCACCGGCCGGAACGACGTCAGCGGCTCCGCCTTTGTGGACGGGTGGTCGTGCAGCCGCCGCCAGGAGGCCCCGCTGGCCAGGTCCACCACGATGATCCCGTTCGGCCCGGAGTCGGCCGAGTCGGTGATGTACGCGACCCCCGCCTCGCCCCGCTGCAGGTCGAAGCGGACGTCGTTGAGGTACGTCGTCGGCAGCGCCACGTCCGCCGGGAAGGTGATCACTTGGGCGACGGTGTCCGTGTCCAGGTCGATCCGGACCAGCTTGGGGCCGCCCGGCTTGGTGGGCTGGAACATCGGGCTGCCGGTGTCCAGCACCCAGAGCCGGTCGGCCGGGTCCACCACGATGCTCTGCACCGAAACGAACGCGCCCGCGTCGTCGTCGCCGGACGGGTCGTTCCAGGCCTGGTCGGGGTACGGCACCTCCTGACCGTCGCGCAGCTCGACCACGGTGGCCGACACCTCGTCGCCCCACTTCGGGAAGTTGACGAAGATCCGGCCGGAGTGCGAGACGCTCACCCCGGTCGGCATCGGGCCGGTGAAGGTGTGCACCAACTCCAGTTCGCCCACCGGCTCGTCGCCGACCGGCCCGTTCATGACGTCCGCCCCACGGTGCTCATCGCCCGCCCCTTCCGACCCGCCGGATGTCCCGCTCCACCGCTGCTATTCCCGCCCGGACGTCCGGTATGCGTCGCCGGCCAGCGGAGCCGGAAGAGACGGCGGGGCAGTAAGGGACGGCGGGGCAGTAAGGGACGGCGGGGCCGGAAGGCGGGCCGGTCCGGGTTCCGGTCAGGCCACCGGCGCGGCGGCCCGGGCGGCGGGCAGCCCGGGGACGGGAACGTCCACCGCGAGTAGCGCTCCGTCCTCCGGGCCGGGCGTGTCCAGCCCCACCCGGGCGGTGCCGATGAAGAGTCGCCTCAGGTCGGGGCCGCCCAGGCAGATCCCGGCCGGCTGTTTCGCCGGCAGCCGGATCTCCTGCTCCAGGGTCCCGTCCGGCCGGTAGCGGCGGACCGCCGAACCGCCCCACAGCGCTATCCAGAGGTGACCGGCGGCGTCGACGGTCATGCCGTCCGGTCCGCCGTCGCCGGAGGGCAACCGGAGGAACGGCTCCCGCCCGCTCAGGGCCCCGGTCGCGGGGTCGACGATGAACCGGTCGATCTCGCCGCGCGGCGTGTCGGCGAGGTACATGGTGGTGCCGGAGGCGTCGAACGCCGGTCCGTTCGGGATGGTCAGTCCGGTGACCGCGGGCACCGGTGCCGCGCCGGGGGTGAGCCGGAACAGCGTGCCCCCGCCGGGCGTCATCGCGTACGTCATGCTGCCGGCCCAGAAGTGGCCGTGCGGGTCGGCGACCGCGTCGTTCATCCGGGTGGGAACGGGTGCGTCGGCGACCAGGTCGGCGACCGGTCGGGGGTCGCCGGTGGCGGGCAGCACTGTGAGACCGGTTCCGGCGGCGGCCAGCCAGTCACCGGGCCGGCCGGCCACCGGGGCTACCGCGCCGAGCGGGACGTCGAGACGGCGCACCTCCCGTAGCTCTGCGGGGGCGTCGCCGTCGGTCTTCAGCAGCCGTCCGGCCAGCAGATCGACGAGGATCAGGCGGTCGTCGACCCAGCGCAGCCCTTCGCCCAACTCCAACCGGTCGGTGCTCCAGACGGTCGGCTCGGTCAGCTCCATCTCGCTCCTCCAAACGATCTGCGCGGAGGCGGCGGGCGGTCCTGTCGATCCGTGGTGACCGCCCACCACCCGGTCAGCGGACCGTACCGCCCGGCTCGTGGTCCAGCAGCGCCAGCTCCGCCCGGTCGGGCAGGCCCTCCCAGTCCCCCCGGGTGGCGACAGCGAACGCGCCGGTGGTGACGGCCCGGTCCAGTCGGGCCGACGCGTCGACGCCGTCGAGCCAGCCGGAGAGCAGCCCCGCGACGAAGGCGTCGCCCGCGCCGACGGTGTCCACCACCGGCACCGTCCGGGCCGGACGGTGCAGTGTGCCGGTCGCGCGGTGGCTCGTCGCTCCATCGGCACCGTGCTTGACCACGACCTCGGTGACGCCGGCCGTGAGCAGCGCCGAGGCCGGGTCGGTCGCGTCGGTGAGCACCGCCAACTCATCGTCGGAGGCGATCACCAGGTCGATCGAGGCCAGCAGCGGACGCAGCGCGGCGGCGGCGTCGGCCACCGACCAGAGCCGGTTGCGGTGGTTGACGTCCAGGCAAATCGTGCTGCCGGCGGCGTGGGCGCGCCGCACGGCCTCCACCACCGCCTGGTACGGCTCGACGCCGAGCGCGCAGGTGATGCCGGTGACGTGCAGCAGCCGGGGTGGCGACCCCGGCACGTCGAAGGGCCGGGCCACGTCGGCCGGGCCCAGCCGCGACCCGGCCGACCCGGCCCGGTGGTAGGTGACCCGGAAGATGTCGGCGACACGGTTCTCGAAGAGGATCAGGCCGGTGGGGGCGGTCGTGTCGATCCGGGACCAGGTCAGGTCGACACCCTCGGCACGCAGCGTACGGCGGACCAGCTCGCCGGGCTCGTCGGCACCGGTGACACCGATCCAGGCCGCCCGGTGGCCGAGCCGGGCCACGCCGATCGCCACGTTCGACTCCGACCCCGCGACGGAGATGCCGGCGGTGCCGCCGAGTCGCAGCGGACCGGTGGTGCGGAACGCCGCCATCGTCTCGCCGAGCGTGAGCAGGTCGGTCATGGCCGGACCGCTGCGAGGAAGGCGGCGGCGCGCTCGCGCAGCGCCGTCGCGTCGCCGCCTCGGACGGCGTCGCCGAGCAGCGAGGAACCAACACCGACGGCTGTCGCGCCCCGGTCGAGGTAGCGCCGAGCACCGTCCGCGTCGACACCACCGACCGGCACGAACGCGGCGGCCGGGTCCGGGCCGCGCAGGATGGCCAACAGCCGGTGGGTCCGCAGCTCGTCGAGCAGGTTCATCATGGTGTCCTCAGTGGTTGCGGTAGGTCGAGATGGTGAGTCACCAGGGGAGTTTGCCGGTGGCGGGCATGAACTCCCGGCATCGGCGTAGTGCGGCGAGGGCGAGTGGAGCCTCGCGGCCGGCGATCCCGGCTTCCAACTCGGCCACCGCGCTCGCCGCCCGCGCCGGTTCACCGGTCGCGGCTGCCGCTTCGGCCAACACCAGCACAGCCTCGGCTGCCCAGGCCAGGACGCCCTTCCCGCGCACCAGCGACAGCGCCTCGGACGCGTGCCCGACCGCCTCGTCCGGCCTGTCGACCAGCAGCAGCCGGGCCAGCGCCGAGAGTGCCTGCACCAGCGGCCAGATCGCGCCGACCCGCCGAGCGTCGGCCACCACATCCCGCAGCGCCCGTTCGGCGGCCCGCACGTCATCGCGGCGTTCGGCGATGCTGCGCAGATCGTTGCGTTCCTCTGCGGTGCTGCCGGCTCCGTTGCGGCCCTCGGTGGTGCCGCCGGGTCCGGTGCGGCCCTCGGTGGTGCCGCCGGGTCCGGTGCCGGCAACCAGCGCCAGCACCGTGGCCAGTTCGGCCCGCGCGTCCAGCAGGGTGACCGGCATCCGCTCGGCGTTGGCCACCAATTCGCGGAGCCGTTCGGCGAGCCCGTCCAGCCGGCCGGCGGCCCGGTCCAGTGACAGCTCGGTCGCCTCGACCAGGGACGCCAGCCGCTCGTACCCGGTCTCGTCGACAAGCGTCCGACCGGCCGCCAGCAGCGCTTCGGCCTGCTCCGGGTGACCGGCGTGCAGCGCGCCCTGCGCCCAGTTCAGGCAGGCTCGCGCGTGCTCGCGGGGCCGGTCGGCCAAGTCGGCGGACGCGCGCAGCTCGGAGATGATCGCCCACGCCGCCGGATCGCCCAGCTCCAGCAGCAACGAGGCCCGGGCGATACGGACCGCGAGGTGTGCCGCCGGATCCCCGCTGGCCGCGGCGGCGGTCTCCGCCTCCGCGCAGCGGGCCAGGTGGTCGTCGACGTGCCGGCCGACGACGGTGTCGGGGGCCGCCAGCACCGCGAGCGCCGGGGCCTTGCGGCGCGGCGCGCGCAGGTACGGCACGGCACGCTCGATCTCGGTGTACCCGCGCAGCGCCTCGCCCTGCTGTCGCAGCATCCGCCCGAGCACCAGACCCAGCTCACCTCGGGCGCCCGGCGGCAGCCGTCGGTCGGCGAGCAGCCGTTCCAGCACCGGGATGGCCTCGGCCTGGCTCAGTCCGTCGATGGCCGACCGGCCCAGCTTGGCGGCGAGCCGAACCCGTACCGGTCGGGGCAGCTCGGCGATGTCCATCGTCTGGAGCAGGAAACTGGCCGCTGTCGCGTCGTCGCCACGCTCGGTGGCGAGGTCGGCGGCCGCCTCGGCGTTGCGGACGAAGTCGGCCCCGCTGCCGGCTCGACGGTAGTGGTGCGCCAGTTGGGCCACCGGCCTCGGCAGCTCCTGTTCCAACACCCGCGCCACCCGCAGGTGCAGCCACTCCCGGCTCTCCCGGGGCACCAGGTCGTACACCACCTGTCGGGCCAGGTCGTGCCGGAACCGCAGGCCGTCCCCGGCGTCGTGCAGCAGGCCCGCCCGGTGCGCGGCGGTCAACGCGGCTCCGATCGCCACCCGGTCCAGGCTGAGCACCGAGGCGAGGATGCGCTGGTCAGGCGTCATCCCCAGTACGGCCGCCGCGCCGAGCACCTCCCGGGTGGCCTCGTCGAGCGGACGCATCCGCCAGAGCAGCACGTCACGCAGGACGAACGGGACACTGTCGTCGGCCAGCGGGTCGCCGCCCCGCTCGGCGAGCGTGCGCAGCACCTCCTCGACCACGAACGGGATGCCGGCCGTGCGGTCGAGCAGGGTGGTGGTCAGCTGCTGCGGCGGATCGTCGAGGCGCAGGGTGCGGGCCGCCAACCGGTGTACGTCGGCGGCGTCCAGCGGGCCGAGCGCAACGCGCGTGACGCTCCACGGAGGAGTGCGCGCCAGGGCGTCGTGGATCGGCGTGCTGCTCCCCGGCGTCGCCGTACGCGCGGTCAGCACCACTGCCAGCCCCTCCACCGGACGGGTGCTCAGATAGGCGAGGAGCTCGCAGGTCGCCGGGTCCGCCCAGTGCAGATCCTCCAGCAACAGCGTGGCCGGACTGAGCGCGGCGAGCACCGCCGCGACGGCGCGGAGCAGGCGATGCCGCTCGGCCGCCGGGTCGGTCAACGGGGGCGGGGCGTTCGGCAGTACGTCGGCCAGTTCGGGTAGCAGCGGCGCGAGAGCCCCGGCCACCGGGTTGAGCGGACCGAGTCGGTCGGCGCCGCCCCGGATCGCATCCAGCAGCACGCCGAGCGGAAAGGGCTCGGGCACGTCGTCGCACTCGCCGACGAGGTGTCGTCCGGGGAGTTCGGCCAGCAGTTCGGCGACGAGTCGGCTCTTGCCGATTCCAGGCTCGCCCTCGAGCAGGATCAGGCAGGGCGGGGTGGCGACGAGCCGGCGTAACTGCGCCAGCTCCGTCGCGCGGCCGACGAACTCGACGGGCCCGCGCAGACGTTCGGGGCGGACGGGAGTCGGGCTCCCGCCGCCCCGTGTCTTTTCCTCGCCACTGTCGATCACCGTGGGCCGAGCAGATCACCTCTGTCCGGCGCGACAGTGGGCCGGCGGACCGGCGGTGACCTGGGTCACACGCCGATCCGCCGGGTGGGGGGTGCAGTCAGGACTGGATGGTGACGGGCACGGTCTTCAGCGAGCCGTCACCGTTGCGGAACTCCACCACGCCGACGTAGCGCTGACCCGGAGCGAGACCGAACCAGCGCAGAGTCAGGTTCGCCGTCGCGCCCGGCTGCACGCTGCGCTGCTTCGGGTCGATGGTGAACCGGCCGGTCGAGGTGCCCGGCGCGCCCGGCAGGTAGCTGGTGACGGTGTACGCGTTCGCGCCGTCCTTGATGTTCTCGGTGAACTCCTGCTCGACGACCACGATGTAGTCACCGGCACCGTCCGGCAGGGTGACCTTGGCGCCGATCCGGGTGCTGGCCGTGGCGGTGACGAACTTCCCGGACTTGTCGTAGACGTTGAGGCTGAACTCGGTGCACTCCATCACGCCCTCCTCGTCGTCCCAGTCGATGTGGGAGCAGGTGGGCCGCGCCGACGTGACGTGGATCTCCGGACTGCGGGTGCCGGCCGGGACGTGCAGGGTGGTCCTGCTGATCGACGCGGGCAGCGGCACCGGCAGGTTGTTCGACGTGCTCCAGTCCCAACTCGGTCCATCGCCCTTCAGGGTGACCGCGGTGCTGGTACCGGAGGTGAGGCCGGAGAGCTGGGAGACCAGCTGACCCTTGTAGCCCACCTCGGCGGCGATCCGGACGCTGCCGAAGGTGCCCTTGCCGGTAATGGCGTCGGGGGCGACCAGACCGGAATTGTGGACGACGAGCGGGCTGCGTACCGCGTGCTTGAACTGGTCGCGCCAGGTCAGCGAACCGTCGGCCCAGGTGTCGAACGCGCCACCGGTGTTGGTGACCTCGACCGTGAAGCGGGCGCTGTGGCCCGGACGGATCTGCAGCTTCTTCGGGGTGACCTTGACCTTGTACCCCGGCGGGGCCTGCACCGAGGAGGTGTAGGTGCTGGTTTTGTCGCTGACGTTGGTGACAGTCCGGGTCACGGTCTGCTTGCCCACCATCCGGCCCAGCGAGATGGACGGGTAGTTGAGCTGTGCCGTGTCGATCGCGTCGACGGTGTCGCAGCCGTCCAGGTCGCCGAGCCCGTAGTCACCGCCACGGTCGGCGGAAACCCCGCACAGGTACTGGATCCAGTCCTGCTGGTTGGAGTCGTAGACCAGGCCCGGGTCGAAGGCGCTGCCCGGCTCGACCTGGCCGGCGCCGTAGTTCAGCGGAGTCGCGTCGTACGTGCCGATCTTGATGGGGTTGCCCTTGTCGGTCTTGTCCACGGCGCTGGTCATCAGCGCCGAGCGGACCGCCGCCGGCGACCAGCCGGGGTGCTTGGCCAGCAGCAGGGCGGCGATACCGGCGATGTGCGGCGCCGCCATCGAGGTGCCCGACTCCAGGGCGAAGTCGTTGCCGCCGATGGACGGCGAGAACGCGGCGACGATGTCCTGACCGGGCGCGCTGATGTCCGGCTTGAGCAGCTCGCCGGCGTTCAGGTTGGACGGGCCCGCCGAGGAGAACGCGGCGACAGCGGGCGCCTCCACCGTCTCCAGCCGGCTCGGCGAGATGGTCGCCGTGGCGTTGCCCTTGGCGACGTACGCCGTGACGGTGGCCAGGTCGACCTCGTTGATGTGCACCGTCGGCACGGCCTGCACGTCGGCGTTGAGGGAGTTCAGCTCGTCGTTGTAGAGCACCATGCCGACGCCGCCGGCCCGTGCCACCTCGATGCTCTTGTCGGTACGCGGGATCTCACCGCGCAGGCAGAGCACGATCGCGCCCCTGACCTTGGCCGGATCCAACGTGTCGTCGGCGCAAAGACCGGCACCGTAGGCGCCGTCCGGATCGATCGCGCTGTCCTTCGCGAAGACCAGTCGGGCCGGCCCGACGCCGGTCTCGCCCATGCCCACGCCGGCGATCGTGGTGCCGTTGCCGAGGGTGAGCTTCCGGGTGTTCTGCCGGTCGGTCGTGCTCGCGGCCACCGTGGTCAGCCACGGCGTCGAGTTGTCGACCGTGTTGGCGAACGGGCCGGAGTTGCCGGCGGCGGCGGCGACGAACACCCCGGCGGCGGCCGCGTTGAAGAACGTCGCGTCGACCGCCCCGAACTGCTCGGTGTCGTCACCGATCGAGTAGTTGATCACGTCGACGCCGTCCGCGACCGCGTCGTCGATGGCGTGCACGATGTCGATGTCGGTGCCGGTCGCGCCGCCCGCACCGTTGTCGTACAGAGCCTTGTAGATCGCCAACCGTGCGGCCGGCGCCATGCCGGAGATCATGCCCAGGTCCTGGGTGCCCGACGTGGCCCGCACGCCGTGGATGCCGGCCGCGGTGCTGGCGGTGTGGGTGCCGTGGCCGTTGCGGTCGCGCGGCGAGGAGTAGTCGTCCGGAAAGGCATCGGCGATGCCGCTGTCGTTGTACCAGCGTGCCCCGATCACCTTGTTGTTGCAGCTGACCGGCGCTTCGACGCCGACGTCACAGGTGCCCTTCCACTTGGCGTCGATGACGGCCTGGTCGGGGCGGGGGTTGGGCAGCGGCGCGAAGCTCGCGCTCTCCGGCCAGTAACCGCTGTCGATGACCCCGATGATGACGCCCTCACCAGCGCGGGAGTCTCCGCCGAACTCCTTCTTCCACACCCCGCCCTTGCCGGTCAGGCCCAGGTAGTCGGGGGTGTGCGAGGTGACGGCGTGCACCTTCTGGCTCTTGTACACCGCGCGGACACCGGTTGTGGCGCGCAGCCGGGCGGCCTGCGGCCCGGTGAGGTCGGCGGCGAAGCCGTTGAACGCGGTTTCCATGGTGACGCGGGTGCGATCGGCTGGCACGCCGACGTGGTCCAGCACCGACTTACGCTGCCGACGCAGGTGATCCCGGTACGCATTGGCGTTCCCGGAGGTGCGGTTCAGCTTGGCCCCGTCCGCCGGCTTGGTCGCCGCGATCCCGGGAACCCCGCCGGTGTACGTGGCCAGCGGCTCCTCGGTGAGCTGGACGAGGTAACGGGCGGTCGGCCCACTGTCGGCCGGCGCGGCGGTGGCGCTGGCGGGCAGGCTGGTCAGGCCGGCCGCGGTCAGCGCAACGGCGGCCAGCATGCTGACCCCGTACCTGGCCCGTCCGGTCCGATGTGCGTTCGGTTGTGGCACGTCGTTGCCTCCACGTTCGGTGCCGGCCGCCACGACTGATGACGGTGGCCGAAACCTAGGATCGGTACCGATCATCGAGAAGCACCCGTAACCTGCCCGTCATCTTGGAAACAAGCTCGTAACACAACGGGTACTTTGCGCGTCATTTGGAAGCGTCGACCTGAGAGATCTGTGCCATGTGTTCCGGCGCGACGCCGTCGACCGCCCGGCTTCGTTGTCCTGTCCGGATGGTCGGCGACGTGGCTTGTCTGACGCTCGTCCACCTGGTGCGACGGCAGCATCCTGAACCACGCAACGACGTACGCGCGGACCGCAGCGGACTCTCCCGGTTCCAGGACCTGCCGGTCCCGTCGGTCGAGGTCGCACACGATGCGATCCTCGACGCCCACCTCGCCGTCAGCACGGCCGGCCTGGTCCCCGTCGGCCTGGCCCCGGCCGGCCTGGCCCCCGGTCGGTCTGGGCTCTGTCGGTCTGGTCCCGGTCGGTCTGGCCGCGGTCGTTCTCGGGGCAGTTGCTCCTGTACGACTTCGTCGCCAGCCTCGGCCCGCCGACCAACAGGCGGAGCAAACGACAGGGTCGGTGGTTCGGTGGCCGGGCCGCTTTCGTCCGCGCTGTCGAGCAGGCGGAGCCGCGCCCGCGTTCCGTCGAGCAGGCGGGGCCTGGCCTCTGTCTTGTTCAGGCGGAATCGCGCCCGCGTTCCGTCGAGCAAGCGGAGCGGGCCGCTGATCCAGAATCCAGCCACCGGCGGTTGCGCCTTGCCCGAGAGCGCAGGCGGATTGGTGGCCCAGCTTCAGGGGTCGGGCTGATCGAGCAGGTCGGCCGTGCGCCCGCCGGCTGGTCGGCGTTGGCTGGCTGCTCCTATGTGCGTCGGTGGTAGTGGTTGCGGCGGGGGAGTTGTTCGGGGTCGAGCCAGGCGGGTGGGATGAATTCGGGGTGCCCGTCGTTGCCGAGCCGGACGGCCCAGTCGCTGTGGTGCAGGTGTCGGTGGTGGTGGCCGCAGAGTAGTACGGCGTTGGTCAGGCTGGTGGGGCCGCCGTTGGTCCAGTGGTGGATGTGGTGGGCGTCGCACCAGCGGGGTGGTCGGTCGCAGCCGGGGAAGGTGCAGCCGCGGTCGCGCAGGACGAGGGCGCGGCGGAGGGGGCCGGTGATGAGTCGGCGTTGTCGGCCGACGTCGAGGACTTGGCCGGTGCCATTGAGGACGGCGGGCAGGATGGTGGCGTCGCAGGCGAGTCGGCGTACGGCCTCGGGGGTGAGGGTGAGGCCGGTGTCGAGGGTGCCGCTGCTCAGTTGCCGGGTGAGCGCGTCGTAGGTGGTGGTGACGACGATTTGGGCGGGGTCGCCGCCGCTGTCGGGTAGTTCGCCGGTGCGGAGGGTGAGTCGGCAGACGTCGGCGAGGGCGTCGTGGCGTCGTTGACCGGGGGACCGGGAGTCGTCCGGTCCGGATGGGGCGGTCAGTGGGTCGATGGCGGCGCGGAGCAGGCCGGCGGTTTCGGCGTCGAGGGTGCCGGTGAGCCGAAGTCGGCCGTCGGTCTGTTCGGAGAGGGTGAGGTGGCGGTCGCGGGCGGCGCGGGCGGCTTCGGCGTCCAGGGCGGCGCGGGCGGCGGCGTCGGCGAGGTCGGGGGCGACGTGGTCGAGGATGCGGGTGCCGAGCTTGCGCAGGTGGGTGGGGTCGAACTGCCCGGCCCAGTCGGTGAGCAGGCTGACGGCCTTGTCGGCGACGTCGGTGCCGGCGGTGGTGTGCACGGTGGTGGCGGTGTCGGCGATGACCCGGGCCTGGTCGAGGGTGATGGTGCCGTCGGCCAGGGCTTGTCGGATGCCAGGGTTGCTGGTGTCCAAGGCGGTGGCGAGGTCGACGAGGCGGCGGGCAGCGGGGATGGTCAGTCGTAGCCGTTCGCGGAGCCAGACCGCGGTGGAGGAGGCTCCTTGGGTGCGGGCGGTGCCGCGGCCGTCGATCTCGCGGATCAGGGCGAGAGTGACGGCGGCGAGACGTTGTTGAAGGCGGTGTGCGGCGTCGAGCGCGGTGATCAGGTCGGGTTCCGCAAGGGCCCAGGCAGCGGCGTCGACGCAGGCGGCGACCGCGTCGTCTGCCTGCGCCAACTCCTCGACCATGACCCGACACTAGAACAGGTGTACGACACTTTCAGTCGACCATGATCGATCCGTTGTCGGGGCTCGATGCTGATCATGGCAGCTCCGCCACCGAGGCCGACAAGGCTTGATCAGTTGAGAAAGCCGTGCCCGTGCAGTGCCGTGCCGCCTCATGCCCATGCCGCCTCGTGCCCGTGTAGTGCCACGCCGTGCCCATACCCGCGCCCTCCGCCCCTCCGCGCCGCCCGCGCCGCGTCGTGCCGCGCTGCGCCGCGCCGTGCGCCGCGCCGCGCCGTGAGCCGCGCCGCGCCGTGAGCCGCGCCGCGCCGTGCGCCGCGCCGTGTCGCGCCGCGCCGTGTCGCGCCGCGCCGTGTCGCGCCGCGCCGCGCGCCGCGCCGCGCCGTGTCGCGCCGTGCCGTGTCGCGCCGCGCCGCGCGCCGCGCCGCGCCGTGTCGCGCCGCGCCGTGCCGTGTCGCGCCGTGCCGTGTCGCGCCGTGCCGTGTCGCGCCGCGCCGCGCCGTGCCGTGTCGCGCCGCGCCGTGTCGCGCCGCGCCGCGCCGTGTCGCGCCGCGCCGTGTCGCGCCGCGCCGTGTCGCGCCGCGCCGCGCCGCGCCGTGTCGCGCCGCGCCGTGTCGCGCTGCGCCCTGCGCCGTTCCGTCCCAGATCGCGGCTGTCGGCCGGGCCTAGGTGCCGCGACGGGCGCTGGCAAGCGCGGCCAGCGAAAGGAGGATCCCCTAACCGGTTGGCCCAGGCTCGTGGCGCCGTGGTCAGTCGCGCCGGACGAGGCCTGGGCCGGCGATGATGTCGATGTCGCCGTCGGTGATCTCGTGGCCGGCGGCGCAGCGGAGCACCGCGCGGATCGGTTCGCCGCAGTCGTGGTGGGTGGCGACGACGGACGGCCCGGTGTCGGTGGCGGCCCAGGTGTCGCCCCAGTTGCGCAGTGCGGTGATGACGGGCAGGAGGTCGCGGCCCTTGCGGGTGAGTTGGTACTCGTGGCGGGTGCGCTGCCCTGGCTCCCGGTAGGGGATTCGTTCGAGCAGTTCGGCGGCGACCATGTCCTTGAGGCGGGCGGCCATTGCCGGCTCGCCGACGCCGACCCGGCGGACGAAGTCGTCGAAGCGGCGTGTGCCGAGCAGGGCCTCGCGCATGATCAGGACCGTTGATCTGCTGCCCACGATGTCCATCGCCCGGGCTACCGAGCAGTTCTCGCTCGTCCAGGAATCGCGATCGTCTCGTAGGTCCTCCATGCCGACCAGCCTACCTGACTTGCATGAATGCTAGCCAGGTGCTTCACTGGATCGCGCTGACTTCAGCATACGCAAGTCAGACCATCAGCCTGAAGGATCCCAGTGACCACCAGCGCCACGGCCCCGACCCCGCCCGGAGCGACCCCGCGCGGAGCGACCCCGCACGGGAAGATCCCACCTGCATCAGCCACCCCTGCCCGCTCATCCCTGCGTGGCTCCCGCCCGGTGACCCTGATCGCCATGTGCCTGGGCGCGATGATCACGTTCCTGCAGATCACCGCGACCGTCTCCGCGTTGACCACCATCCAGCGGGACCTGCGGGTCGACCCCACCACTCTGGTCTGGATCCCCAGCGCGTACACCTTGATGGTGGCGAGCGTCGTGCTGTCCGCGGCCACCTTGGGCAGCCGCTTTGGCCGTAAGCGCATGTTCGGTGCCGGGGTCGTCGCGATGATCGTCGGCGCAGCGGTCGTGGCTGAGGCTCCGACCGTCGGGTGGGTGATCGTCGGGCAGTTGGTCGCCGGCCTCGGCGGGGCGCTGATCCTGCCGAACAGCCTGGCGATCCTCGGCGCGACGTTCACCGATCCGCACCGACGGACCGAGGTCATCACCGCCTGGTCGGCGGCGTCCGGCATCGGCCTCGCGATCGGCCCACTCATCGCCGGCTTCCTGCTGCGGCACTACCAGTGGCACAGCGTCTACCTGTCGACGATCGTGCTGGGTCTGGTCACCCTCGTCGTCGCCATCGTCGGGGTGGTCGAGTCCCGGCCGAGCGCTGCCCGACTCGACGTGCCCGGCCTGCTGCTGGGTACCGTCGCCATCGCAGCCGCCGTCTACGCGCTGATCCAGGGGGGCAAGGTCGGCTACACCGACCCGGTGGTGTCGACGGCCTGGGTCGTCGCGGTCGTCGCGCTTGTCGCGTTCGTGCTGGTCGAGCTGCGGACCAGCGCGCCGATGCTCGACGTGCGGCTGTTCCGGTCCGCCTCGTTCAGCGCCGTCATGGTCGTCGGCGCGGTGTCGCTGTTCGGCTTCACCGGCGTGGCGATCCTGCTGGTCCTCTTCCACGAACGTGCCCAGGCGCTCAGCCCGCTGGACACCGGTTGGCGAATGCTGGTGCTCTTCGGCGCGTACGTGCTGGTCGCCTTCGGCGCCGGGCGCGCGATCCGCCGTACCGGATTCAAGGCGCCGTTGACCCTCGGTCTGGTCCTCGGTGCGGTGGCCAGTTTCGCGCTGGCCAACCAGGGGCCGACCACGTCGTTCGGTGACCGATGGGCGCTGTTCGCGTTGTTCGGCGCGGCCACCGGACTGGTGGTGGCGCCGGCGACGGCGGCGGCGTTGGCCAGCGTCGCGCCCGCCCAGGCCGGTATGGCCTCCGGTGCGGTGAACGCCGCCCGCCAGGTCGGCTCGGTACTCGGCTCGTCCCTGCTCGGCACGCTCCTGACGACCACGATGGTGGCCGACCTGCCGGACCGGCTCGCCGCGCACCAGATCGACGAACCCACCCGGACCGCCGTGCGAGCGGCGGTGGCCTCCGGCGCCAACGGCAGCCAACCCCTGCCCGACCCGGTCCGGGCGGCGATCGCGGAGGCACTGACCTCCGGTGTCCAGGCCGGGCTGCGGGTCACCGGCATCGTCTTCCTCGTCACCGCGGTGCTGGCGCTCACCCTGATCCGCAACCGGCCGCACCAGCACTGAGCCGCACGAACGCTAGGAGCCGAGCGCGTCCAGTTCCTCGATGACGTCGGTCGGCAGTTTCAGGTCGGCCGCCGCCATGTTCTCCCGCAGGTGCGCCAGGCTGGAGGTGCCGGGGATCAGCACGGTGGTGGGAGAACGCTGAAGCAGCCAGGCGAGGGCGACCTGCTGCGGTGAGGCACCCAGTCGGGCGGCCACGTCGTCGAGCGTGTCGGACTGCAACGGCGTGAACCCGCCGAGCGGGAAGAACGCCGCGAACGCGATGTTCTCCGCCGCGCACCTGTCGACCAGGGCGTCATCCCGGCGGTTGGCGAGGTTGTAGAGGTTCTGCACGGTGACCACCGGCGCGATGGCCTGGGCCTCGTCGAGCTGGTCGAGCGTCACGTTGCTGAGCCCGAGGTGCCGGATCAGGCCCTCCTGCCGCAGCTCCGCCAGGGCGGAGAACTGCGCACCGAGCGGCGCGTCGCCGGTGCCCTCCGCCACGCCCACCCGCAGGTTGACCACGTCGAGGACGTCCAGGCCGAGGTGCTGGAGGTTCTCCCGGACCTGGGCCTTGAGGTCGTCCGGCTCCTGAGCCGGGATCCACGAGCGGTCGGCGCCGCGGCGCGCGCCGACCTTGGTGACCAGATGCAGACCCTGGGGGTACGGGTGGAGCGCCTCGCGGATCAGCTCGTTGACCACGACGGGCCCGTAGAAGTCGCTCGTGTCGATGTGTCGGACGCCCAGGTCGACGGCCTCGCGGAGTACGGCGAGCGCCTGCTCGCGGTCGCGGGGCGGGCCGAAGACACCCGGGCCGGCCAACTGCATCGCCCCGTAGCCCATCCGGCTCAGGGTGAGGCCGTCAGCGGGGGTGAGGGCACCGCCGGGAAGGTTCTCGCTCATCTCGTCCTCTTGTCTCGGTAGTCGTGGTGACATCCGGGGCCGAACGGATCCGACCCCTCAACGACTGTCCGCCGCGAGTGACCTGGGCGGCAGGGCGAGCTGTTCCTGGTAGTGACACAGCCAGTCACCGGGCCGCCCGGCGATCTACCGTCGGTGGCATGGACGCAACGAACCCGCTCGGCGACTTCCTGCGTGCCCGCCGGGAGCAGACCCGGCCCGAGGATGTCGGACTCGGCCCGGGGGTGGGCCTGCGCAGGGTGCCGGGGCTGCGGCGCGAGGAGGTGGCGATGCTGGCCGGCATCAGCGCCGACTACTACCTCCGACTGGAGCAGGGTCGCGAGCGGCATCCCTCGGTGCAGGTCCTCGATGCCCTCGCCGGGGTGTTGCGACTGGATCCGGAAGCCACCGCGTACATGATCGGGTTGAGCCGGGCGCGGTCGCGGCGGGCGGCCCGACCGGCCGCCGAGCGAGTGCCGGCCAGCATCCTGCACCTGCTGCGGCAGCTCTCCATGCCGGCCTTCGTGCAGAATCGCTACCTGGACATCCTGGCCTCCAACCCGATGGCGAGGGCGCTGTCGCCGAATCTCGCCCCGGGTGCCAACCGACTCCGCGCGGTGTTCCTGGACGAGGCCGAGCGGGAGCTGTTCCGCGACTGGCGGCAGGCGATGCAGAGCGTGGTGGGGCAGATGCGTGCCGACTCGGGCGGGGCCACGGACGACCCGCGGTTGACGGCGCTGGTGGGGGAGTTGTCCCTCAAGAGTGACTGTTTTCGGCAGTTGTGGGCGCGCCACGAGGTGCGTCGGCGGGAGGGCATCGTCAGTCGGCTGCACCACCCCGAGGTGGGCGACCTGGACCTCTACTGCGACAAGCTCGCCGTGGCGGGCGCCGACGGGCAGCTGCTGGTGATCTACCACGCCGAGCCCGGTACCGAGTCCGCCCGCTCGTTGGCGCTGCTCGGCTCGATCGCCGCCAGCAGTGCGGACGACGTGCCGGACAGCCTTCGACCCGGCGACCCGGCCCGTCTCTATCCGCTGGAGTGAGCCGGCGGTCCTGGCCGCTGCGGGCCGCCTGGGTAGGCATGTGCGCGTAGAGACAGGCTTGACGACGGTTGTTTGTGAGTGCACACTTACAAACATGCGATCCACCGCCGAGGCCCGCCGGGTCACCGTCCTGAACACCGCGGTGTCGGTGTTCGCGCGCGCCGGCTTCCACGCCACCCCGGTCACCGCCGTGGCCGCCGCCGCCGGCATCTCCGAGGCGTACGTCTTCCGACTCTTCTCCGGCAAGCTCGGCTTGTTCGTGGCGGCGGCCGGGGCGTGTTTCGACCGGATCGCCGAAGCGATCGAGGCGGGCGCGGAGCGCGCCGGGGGTGGCAGCCCGGAGGAGGTCCTCGACGCCATGGGTGGCGCCTACGCGGAGCTGATCGCCGATCGCGACCTGCTGCTCTTCCAGGTGCAGGCGCAGGCCGTCACGGACATCCCGGAGGTCGCCGAGGCGGTGCGGGCCGGCTACCGGCGGGTCGCGACCTTCGTGCAGAGTCGGGCCCGGGCCAGCGACGCGCAGGTGCAGCAGTTCTTCGCGTACGGCCAGTTGTGCCACCTGATCGTGACGGCCGGCCTGGAGCAGGTCCCGGAGCCCTGGGCCCGCGCCCTGACCGCCGGCATCCGCCACCCCTGACCGACCCCGATGCTGGGCCGCCTCGGCGGCCCAATCTTTTGACCAGCTAAGTGTGTGAGTGCGCACTTACAAACAAAGGAGAACCGGATGACCACCGACATGACGATCACCGAAGTGGTACTGCCCGGCGTGGTGGAGCCTGACGGCCTCCTGCTGCACCGACGCGCGATGCCCGTCCCCGCCCGGGGGCAGGCGCTCGTCCAGGTCGAAGCCACCGGCATCTCGTTCGCCGAGCAGCAGATGCGCCACGCGCTCTATCCCGGCCAGCCGAAGTTTCCGTTCGTGCCCGGCTACGACCTGGTCGGCACGGTGCGGGCGGTCGGCCCCGGCGGGGACGACGCGCTTGTCGGCACCCGGGTGGCGGCGGTCACCAAGACCGGCGCCTGGGCCACGCACGCGCTTGTCGACATCGACGCCCTGGCCCCGGTGCCCGCCGGTCTGGACCCTGCTGCGGCCGAGACCGTCGTCGTCAACGGGGTGACCGCCTGGCAGATGCTGCGGAACGCCGACCTGACGGCCGGACAGACGATCCTCGTGCACGGCGCGAACGGCGGCGTCGGGAGTGTGCTCGTCCAACTCGGCCGACACCTCGGCCTGCGGGTCATCGGCACCGCCGCCGAACGGCACCACGCCGGGCTGCGCGAACTCGGTGTCGAACCGCTCGACTACCGCGACCCGGACATGGCCGCGCGGGTCCGCGAGCTGTCGCCGGGCGGGGTCGACGCCGTCTTCGACCCGGTCGCCGGCCCGGGCGTACGCACGTCGTACGCCCTGCTCGCCCCCGGCGGCACGTTGGTCGTCTACGGCAACGCCGCCGCCGTCGGCACCGGGCAGTCGGTCGCGTGGGTCTTCGTGAAGCTGCTGGCCCGCCTCTACACCTGGAACGCGCTGCCCAACGGCCACCGCGCCGGCTTCTACAACTTCTGGGCCGGCCAGCTCACCCGGCGCGCCGCGTTCCGCCGTCGCCTGCGTACCGACCTCGGCATCGTGCTCGACCTGCTGCGCCAGGGCGTGATCGTGCCGCAGATCGCCGCCCGCTACCCGCTCAGCGAGGTCTCCGCGGCGCTGGTGTTCGCCGAGAACCGCAGCCGGGCCGGCAAGGTGGTGCTGGAGCCCTGACCTCCGGCCCCGCCCGGGGCGCTGCCGTCTCGGGCCGGAGGCGGCCCGGTCGTCACGACGCGCCCTGGGGCGTAGGCCACTCGTGGACGCCGGGCGCCCGGCGGGCGAGGTAGCCTCACGCTCGCACTACGTGCTCCTGCTACCGGGGGAGGACAGGGGGAGGTGGAGCGTGGCCGACATCGGCGAGGTGGTCCGTTGGCTGCAGCTCAACGCGCCCCGGGGCGGCCCGGACGAGGTGTCGCAGTTGGTTGCCCGGGCGGCGCCCCAGATCGATGCCAGCGAGATCGTCATCTATCTGGCCGACTACACGCAGACCCTCCTCGTGCCGCTGCTCGGCGCGGGTGCCGACCGGGATCAGTTGTCCATCGAGACGACGCTCGCCGGCCGGGCCTTCACCACCCTCGACATCCAGCGCGCGCCCGACAATCCGGACCGGCTGTGGGTGCCCCTGCTGCTCGGGTGCGAGCGGATGGGCGTACTGGAAGTCGTCTCGCCGGCCGCCGCCGACGAGGCGATGGACGCCCCGGCCTGGGAGGTGGCGGTCAACGTCGCCCAGATCCTGGTGAACCGCCGGCTCTACGGTGACGTGGTCGAGCGGATGCGGCGGCGGATGCCGATGCAGGTCGCTGCCGAGATCGTGTGGGGCCTGCTTCCGCCGCTGACCTTCGCCACCGACGACCTGGTGGTCACCGCCATCCTCGAACCGTGCTACGACGTCGGCGGCGACATCTTCGACTACGCGTTGAACGACGACGTGCTCAGCGTCGGGCTCTTCGATACCTGCGGGCACGGCATCAAGGCGAGCACCCTGGCCTCGCTGGTGGTCAGCGCGTACCGCAATGCCCGTCGGTGTGGCCTCGACCTGGTCGACACGGCGATCAGCATCGACCGGTGGGTACGTGCCGAGCACCCGAACTTCTTCGCGACCGGGTTGCTCATCGAGCTGGACCGCCGGACCGGCCGGCTCAGCATGATCAACGCGGGGCATCCCGGTGCGATGTTGCTGCGCGACGGCAAGGCCGTTCGGGAACTGCCCGGGCCGACCGCGTTGCCGCTCGGCCTGGGCCACATGTCACCCCGTCGACCGCGGGTGCACGTGGAGGATCTGCACCCGGGCGACCGCATCCTCGCCTACACCGACGGCATCACCGACGCCCGGAGCGAGCAGGGGGAGCAGTTCGGGCTGGACCGGCTCGTCGACTTCGTCAACCGCGCCCTGAACGACGGGCTGCCCAGCCCGGAGACGATGCGTCGCCTGGTCCGCGCGGTCGTCGGCTACCAGGACGACCAGCTCGAGGACGACGCCACGGCCCTCTTCGTGGAGTGGCGGCCACCGCACCTGCCGCTCGCGCACCTCCGCGACCTCGCCGCGCTCCGACCCTGACCTCTCGCGCGCAGTGGGATTTTGCACTCGCAGTGCACTTGTCTCCGATTGCGGGGCTGTCTAGCGTCACCTCATGGCTGACTCATGGACCTTCGCCGTGGCGCGTGACGACCTCGGGCAGACCACGCTCGTCGATGGCTCCATCCCCGTCCTGTCCGACGGCGAGGCGCTGCTGCGCGTGGACCGCGTCGGCCTCACCGCCAACAACGTGACCTACGCGGTGCTCGGCGACTCGATGCGGTACTGGCAGTTCTTCCCACCGGCGGCCCACGGTCTCGGGCCGCAGTGGGGTCTGCCGCCGCTCTGGGGCTTCGCCGAGGTGGTCGCCTCGGCGGTGGCCGGTGTCGAGGTGGGGCAACGGGTCTACGGCTACCTCCCGCCCGCCGGTCACCTCGTCGTGCGGCCGGACCGGGTGGACGCGTCCGGGTTCCGCGAGGCGAGCCCGCACCGGGCCGAGCTGCCGTCGCCGTACAACGCGTACCGGTCGACCACCGGCGACCCGGCGTACCGGCGCGACCAGGAGGACCTGCTGATCCTGTTCCGGCCGCTGTTCTTCACCTCGTTCATGCTGGCCGACCAGGTCGCCGACAACGACTTCTACGGTGCCGAGGCGCTGCTGGTGTCGTCGGCGTCGAGCAAGACCGCGTACGCCGCCGCATTCGAGCTGCACCGGCGCGGACCGCGCCTGGTCGGTCTCACCTCACCGGGCAACCTGGCGTTCACCCGGTCGCTCGGCTGCTACGACGAGGTCGTGTCGTACGACGACATCGACGCCCTCGACGTGGTCCCGAGCGGCTACCTCGACCTGTCCGGCGCGCCCTCGACCCGCGCCGCCCTGCGTCGACGTCTCGGCGACCGGCTCGTCCGGGACATCGCGGTCGGGCTCACCAACCAGACGCCGAACGCCGACGCCGCCGAGGAGGTGTTCTTCGCGCCGGTGCAGATGCGTAAGCGCAGCCACGACTGGGGCCGCGACGGGCTCGACCAGCGGTTCACCGAGGCGTGGCAACGGTTCGCCGCCGTCGTGAGCCGGTGGCTCGACGTTCGGGTGGGTGCCGGGCCGGCGGCCCTCCAGCACGCGTGGCTCGACGTCCTCGCCGGTCGTACGCCGCCCCGGGTGGGCCACGTCGTCCAACTGTGAGCCGGCTCAGGTGGTGGTGGTGTCGTCGGCGAGCTTCTGACGGAGCGTGGCCAGTGCGCGGGTGATCAGTCGGGACACGTGCATCTGCGACACGCCGATCCGGTCGGCGATCTCAGCCTGGGTCAGGTTGCCGTGGAAGCGCAGGCTGAGGATCTGGCGCTCGCGTTCCGGCAGCGTCGCGAGAGCCGGGCCGAGGGCGACGCGGATCTCGACGAGATCGATCTCGTGGTCGTCGTCGCCGAGGGTGTCGCCGAGTTCCCGGTTGCCGTCGCTCCCGATCGGGGTGGACAGCGACGTGGCCCGGTAGGCGCGTGCGCCCTCCAGCCCTTCCAGGACGGTCTCCTCGGACACGTCGAGGTAGGAGGCGATGTCGGCCACCGTGGGCAGGCGACCGAGGGTCTGGGTCAGGACGCCGTTGGCGGCGCTGATCGACAGGCGTAGCTCCTGCAGGCGGCGGGGCACCCGCACCGCCCAGGTGCGATCCCGGAAGTATCGCTTGATCTCGCCGATGATGGTGGGGATGGCGTACCCGCTGAAGTCGATCCCCCGGCTGTGGTCGAAGTTGTCGACGGCCTTGATGAGCCCCACCGAGGCGGTCTGGGCCAGGTCGTCGTCGGGGGCGCCGCGTCCGCTGTAGCGGCGCGCCAGGTGCCGGGCGAGCGGCAGCCACGCCTCGATGGTGCGCTCCCGCAGCGCCGGGCGCTGAGGGTCGTGCGGCGAGGTCGCCGCCAGGGCGGCGAGGAGGTCCTCCGGGCTTCGGTCGCTGTCGCGCCGGCCGACCCGGATGCTGGTGGCGTTGGCGGCGGTGCGTGTGGCGTTCTCGACCATGGTGGACATGGGTGGTCCCCCTCCGGCGTTCGCCCGTCGAACGGATCGACCGGAAGGATCTCCGAACCGGCTTGTCGCCGGGGCGCACCTGCGGGCAGGAGCGCGCTGTCGCAAGGCCACGATCACGGGCCTGGCCACCGCGTCATGTCGTTCACGTGCTGAGGTGACCCTACCCGAACGTCCGACTATTTACTAGCCGAAAGTATGACCCGGGGCAGGTCTAGGCCGTTCGGAGAAGGGGTTGCGCTCCAGCTCAGCCGCGCTGGGCGGGGGCGTCGACAGCAGCCGAGGCCGGCTGGGCGGGCTCCACCGCGAACGGGTGGCGCAGTCGCCGCATGGCCTCCTCGCTGCTGTCGAAGGTCACCGCCGGTCCGTCCAGCACGTCACCGTGCGACGTGGCGAGGAACAGTGCGCGGCGAGGGTTGTCGTTCGATGTCATGCAGGAATCCTGTCTGAGCGAAAGGGGTGCGCCGGGGCCTCGGCAACGTCGGCCGTGCGACCTGGTGGCGCTTCGGCGCACACGCTGGCGCCCGAAGTCTGGTGCCCTGTTGCGCGGGCGAGCGAGCGCCCGGCGACACCGACACCCCGCACCATACCCGCCGCCGCCGACACATATGCGCCGCCGACGGAACCGCCTCGCTTGTGGCGAACCGGCCGCCCGGGAATTCTGTAATCCCACCCGCTGCCGCGAGTCTCCGATCTTGAGGGCGGTCAGCACACCAGCGTGGGCGCCGCGCGGATGAGCACCAGAGGAGTGAGACCCATGTCGTCAGCCGGTCGAGCACTGCCCGAAGTCGGGTTGGTCGTCGCGGCCCGGCAGGGCGACCAGCGCGCGCTCGACGACGTCGTCGCGGCCTCGCTCCCGCTGGTCTACAACATCGTCGGGCGTGCGCTGCGCGGCCACGCCGACGTCGACGACGTGGTCCAGGAGACGTTGGTACGGGTGATCCGGTACCTGCCGGCGCTCAACGACCCGGCGGCATACCGGTCCTGGCTGGTGGCGATCACCATCCGCCAGGTGCGGGACTGGGAGACGCGCCGCCGTGTCGCGCTCAACCGCGATGCCGGGCTGGACGCGATCCACAACGTGCCCGACCCCGCCTCCGACTTCGCGGGGATGACCATCCTCCGGCTCGGCCTGACCGACCAACGACGCGAGGTCGCCGAGGCGACCCGCTGGCTCGACCCGGACGACCAGGAACTGCTCTCGCTGTGGTGGCTGGAGGAGACCGGCGAGATCGACCGGAACGAGGTCGCCGACGCGCTCGGGTTGTCGCCCGGGCACGTCGCGGTGCGGATCCACCGGATGAAGGAGCAGATCCAGAGCGCCCGGGGCGTCGTACGCGCGCTCCGCGCCCGCCCCGGCTGCCCAGACCTGGGCGCCGTGACCGCCGAGTGGGACGGCACGCCCAGCTCGCTGTGGCGCAAGCGACTGGCCCGACACGTCCGTGACTGCGCGTTCTGCGGACGGCTGGGAACCACCCTCCTGCCGATCGACCGACTGCTCGCCGGCATGCCGTTGCTGCCGCTGCCGGCGGATCTCGGCGTCCACCTGCCGAGCGCTGCCGCCCCGGCAGCCGCCGCGCAGGCCGTCCCGCCGCCCGGCCCGACCGCCGCGCCCGCCGCGGCACCGACGGCACCCGGCTCGGTGCCCACCGACGCGGGCGGCGGCCCGAGCGTCGTCGACCTCGCGGTGAACCGGCCCCGTGGCCTCGTGCCGTCCCTCGCCGCCGGGGTGGCCGCCGCCGTCCTGGCCATCACCATGGCGGTGGTGATCCAGCCGGACGACCCGTCCGCGCCCTCGTGGGCTGCGCCGCCGTCTGCCGCGCCCACCGCCGTCGACACCCCGAGCGTCGCGCCCTCGCCGAGCGCACGCCCCTCGTCGAAGGCTCCGGTAGCGCCGGCGGTCAGCTCGGCCCGTAAGGGCGTCGGGGTGTGGAACTTCGCCGGGGCGAGTCAGGCGTTGGCGAACTCCAAGGCCGGTTGGTACTACACCTGGGGCACCCAGCACCCGGGGATCAGCACGCCGCGCGGTGCGACGTTCGTGCCGATGATCCGCAGCGCGGAGAACGTCACCGCCGCAGAACTCGCGCGGGCCAGGGCCGCCGGGCCGTACCTGCTCACCTTCAACGAGCCGGACCTGCCCGAGCAGGCGAACATGACCGTCGAGCAGGCGTTGGACCTGTGGCCGCAGCTGATGGCGACGGGCAGCAAACTGGGCAGCCCGGCGGTCGCCTGGGGTGCGCCGGACCCGCAGGGTTGGCTGGACAGGTTCATGACCGGCGCTCAGGCCCGCGGCCACCGGGTGGACTTCATCACGCTGCACTGGTTCGGCGCCGACTTCACGACCGCCGCCGCGGTGGCCCAACTCCGGCAGTATCTCCAGGCCGTCTACCAGCGCTACCGGAAGCCGATCTGGCTGACCGAGTTCGCGCTGATCCGCTTCGCCGGGGGCGGTTCGCAGTTCCCCAGCCAGCAGCAGCAGGCCGCCTTCCTCACCGCCGCCACCGCCATGCTCGGTCAACTCCCCTACCTACAGCGCTACGCCTGGTTCGGGCTGCCCGCCACGGACAAGGATCGGTCCGGGCTGTTCAGCGACGGGGCCCAGGCGACAGTGGTCGGCCGCGCGTTCCAAGCCGCCCGTTGAGCGCCGACGATCGGATGGACGAGCAGAGCATGGCGCAGCGCCGAGGTCTTCGCGTACGGGCCGGGCGGCTGGTCGGCGTCGCCGCGACCCTGGTCGCCACGGCGGTGGCCGTCGGGCTCAGCCAGGGCTGGGGCCGCACCAACCCGGCACCGGAAACGTCGACGGTGGCGGCGTCGTCGGCCACCGCGGTGCCGACCGCCCCGGTGGTGCTCAACGGCACCGACGACGCCTTCATCCAACTGCTGATCCCGATGAACGAGGGCGCGCTCGCGCTGATCGACCAGCTCGACACCCGCCCGGCGGATCCGTCCCTGCGGGCCCTGCTCGGCGAGGTCCGGAAGGCCCATCAGGCGGAGTTGCGGGACCTGCGGGGGCTCCTGGCCGCGGGCAACGTGCCCGAGCTGAACATTCACGAGGGGCATCAGATGCCCGGCATGGTCACCCAGGCCAGCCTCGCCGAGCTGCGTGCCGCGTCCGACACCGAGGTGTCGTCCCGGGCGGCCGGCCTGATCCGGGCGCACCTCGCGCAGACCGTGGTGCTGTGCCGGGGCGAGCAGACCGCCGGGGGCAGCCCGGAGCTGAGGGCGCTCGCCGGCCGGATCCAGCAGGCGCGGGCCGCCGAGCTGAACGCGTTGGACAACCGGCCCGGCGCGCCCACCGCCGCATCGGGCGGCTGAGCATGCGGCCCGGAGGTCCGGCCGATGCGAACGTCTGATCTGCACGTCGACGTCCACCCACAGTTTCGGTCGTCCCGTCCCGCCGCCCACCGTGCCGTCGCGTCGGACGCCGTCCGCCCGGTGCGGCGCGCGACGCACCGGACCCGCAACGCGCCCCTGCCCGAGGCGGTCGCGCCGGCACCGGTTGCCGGCTGGCGCGGTGGTCACCGGCGCGCCGCAGGCCGGGCCACCATCGTCGCCTCGGTCCTGACGGTCGGCCTCGGGTGGCTGATCGCGATCCTGGTCGCGCCGCACGTCACTCTCTCTCCGGGTGCGCGGATGGTCGCCCTCTTCTGCCACCTGACCTGCCTGGTGGTGGGCTTCGGCGCGGTGCTGACGGTGGACTGGTTCAGCCTGCGCTGGCTGCTGCGCCGGGAACCGCTCGGCACCGTGCTGACCGCCGCCCGCGGCGCGCACCTGCTCATCTGGCTGGGTCTGGTGGGTCTGCTCGCCAGCGGGGCCGCCCTCGGACCGGACACGTCGTCCGGGCTGGTCTGGGTCAAGTTGCTGGCGGTGCTGGTGGTCGGCGTCAACGGGCTGTTCCTCGGCCGGGTCCGGGACCGGCTCGTGGCGGTGCAGGGCCGCCCACCCTGGTCCGCCCTGCTACCCGGTGTCGCCGCCGCCACGATCTCGCAGCTCGCCTGGTGGACAGCGACCCTCGTCGGCTTCTGGAACGCCAACGGCTGACGGTCGGTGCTCAGGCCGGCGTCGGGTGCCTCTGCGCGAACCGGGCGCGGGTCAGGAACGCGAGTTGAGCCCGCTTGTCCGGCATGTCGATCTCGGAGTCGAAGGTGAAGCCCTCGATCTCCAGCCGGCGCAGGGCGAGGTGGTTGCGGACGTCCGGCTCCACCACGATGCGCTGCGCGGCCGGGTCGCGGAACAGGAAGCGGGCGATGGCCGGGCCCGCCGCGTTGGTGAGGCTGCGGGCGAGGCGTCGGTCGGGGCTGAGCAGCAGGTGCATCCCCACGTCACCGGGCTGGACGGGGTAGCGCTCGCCGACCGGGTCCGCCTCGGGCTGATAGCTCTGGAAGAGGCCGACCGGCTCCCCGTCGACCGTGATCAGGTACGCGTGGTGCGTCGGCAGACTGTCCACAAAGGCATAGATCTCGCGGACCTCGTCGAGGGTGTGCGAACCCATGCCCCAGAAGGAGTTGCGGGGCATGGTCACCCAACCGTGCAGGAGTGCGGCGTCCCGGTCCGGGTCGACGGTCACCAACGACAGCTCACCGAGACCGGCGATCTTCTCCTGGTACGTCATCGGGCGCTGTCCTCTGTTCCATCCGGGGCGCAACTTAGGTTAACCTCCCCTAACCAAGGATGACCTTACCTGGAGGGGTGCGTGAAACGGAACTGGGAGGCCCTGGTCCTCAAGGCCATGGGCGGGCGGGACTTTCAGTTGACCGTCCTGGGCACCGAGTCAGTCGACGGGCACTACCAGCGACTCCTCCTGGACGGGGGTGGCCTGCTGGAGGCGTGCGGGGTGCACCCCACGATGTGGATCCGGCTGTGGTTCGACAACGACGGGCGAGCCCACCAACGCGCGTACACGCTGGTCGACCCCGACCCGGCCACCGGTCGATTCACCCTCGAATTCGCTCTCCACGACGGCTGCGCGGCCCGCTGGGCCACCACGGCCACCATCGGCGACACCATCAGCGCGACCGTGCAGGGCAGCGCCTTCGAGCTGCCCGACCCCGCGCCCGAGCACCTCTACCTGGTCGGTGACGCGGCCTCGCTGCCCGCGGTGAACAGCCTGCTCGACGCCGGTGCCGACATCCCGGCGACGGTGTGGCTGGAGTACGCCCACGAGGGTGAGAAGGCACTCGCCCTGCGGGCGCGGACGCACCACGACGTCACCTGGGTGCCGCGGCGCGACGCGGGTCAGCACCTCGTCGACACCGTCTGCGCGGCCCTGCCGACCAGCGGTGCGGGCCACTACTGGGTGGCCTGCGAGGCGGCCACCACCCGGGGCATCACCCGACACCTCCGCAAGACGCTGGGCGTCGACAAGGACCGGTTGACCTCCCTCGGTTACTGGAAAGCGGCATGAAGGGCCGACTCGGCACCCTGACCGCGCTGTACGTCACCCAGTACCTCGGCGTCGGCTTCATCACCGTCGGGCTCACCGCCATCCTGCGCGACGGCGGCACCTCGCTGGACACGTTGGCGCTGTTGCAGATCGTCGGTCTGATCTGGCCCATCAAGTTCCTCTGGGCGCCGATCCTCGACCGGTACGGCTCACGGCACCGCGGCCACTACCGCTCCTGGCTGCTCGTGCTCCAGACCGCTCTGGTGCTCGCGCTGCTGGCGTTGCTGCCCTTCGCCAGTCCGGCCGACGCGCTCGGCCCGATCGTCGCGATCTGCGCCGCGTACGTGTTCTTCTCGGCCACCCAGGACATCGCCGTGGACGCCGTCGCGGTCCGGATGCTGGCCGACTCGGCGCGGGGGACGGGTAACGGCATCCAGGTGGCGGCGAGCTACCTCGGCAACCTGCTCGGCGGCGGCGCCTGCGTCCTGGTCTACGACCAGTTCGGCTGGGCGCCGGCGATCGGCCTGCTGGTCGCGATGACGGCGGTCGGCCTGGTGGTGGTGTGGCGGTTCCGGGAGCCACCCCGTACCGATCGGGTGGAACGGGTCGGCGCGGCCTACCGGGCGTTGCTGTCGGTGTTCGGCCAGCCGGGCTGCCGGTGGTGGACCTTCGGCGTGGTGCCACTGGTCTACGTCGGCGCGGGTATGGCGTACGCCCTGGTCACCCCGGCGCTGGTCGACGCCGGGTGGTCGTTGGGTCGGATCGGCGTCGTCACCGGTGTGGTGACCAGCGTCCCGGCCATCGTGGCGGGCCTGGTCGCGGGGCTCGGGATCGGGCGGTTCGGGCGCGGTGGTGTGCTCGTGATCGGCGGCGTGGCGCTGACGGTGTCGACGTTGCTGCTCCTGCCGCTGATGAACGGCCGCGCGCCGCTGGGCGGAACGGTCGCCGCGCTCTGCTGCTTCATGGTCGCCTACACCATCGCCAACGTCGTGCTCTACACGGTCAACATGGACTACTCCCGACCCGACACCGGTGGCACCGACTTCACGGTGCTGTCGTCGTTCGGCCTGGTCTGCTCGTTCGTGGCGGCGTCCATCGGTCTCGCGGCGGCCGACCGGGTCGGCTATCCGGCGGTCGCGGTCGCGGCCATCGTGCTGGTGGCCGCCGGCGTCGCCCTCGGCCTCGTCCACCAGCGGCGGTTCCCGCACCGGCCCGGCCCCGTCGGCCCGGCGGCCGAGCAGCCCTCCGAGCAGCCCGCAGTGGACGGCGTCAAGGCGGTGGCGTGACCACGGTCCAGCCGGCCACCGACACCGCGACATCGGCGCGACTGCCACAGCGATGGCTCATCCTGGCCGTGCTGTGCGTCGCGCAACTGGTCGTGGTGTTGGACAACACCGTGCTGACCGTGGCGGTGCCGGCGCTCACGACCGAGTTGCGCGCCAGCACCGCCGAGGTGCAGTGGATGATCAACGCGTACGCGTTGGTGCTGTCCGGGTTGCTGCTCACCGCCGGTAGCGCCGCCGACCGGTACGGCCGCCGTCGAATGCTGCTCGTCGGGCTGGTCCTGTTCGGGGTCGGCTCGCTGGCCGCCGGTCTGGCCAGCACCAGCGGGCAGTTGATCGCCGCGCGAGCCGGGATGGGCGTCGGTGGCGCGCTGCTGGTCACCGCGACGCTCGCGGTGGCGATGCAGGTCTTCGACGCCACCGAGCGGTCCCGGGCGATCGGCATCTGGGCCGCCACCAGCGCGTTGGGCTTCGCCGTCGGGCCACCGATCGGCGGCACCATCCTCGCGCATCTGCCGTGGGGCGCGATCTTCCTGATGAACGTGCCGATCGTGCTGGTCTGCCTGCTCGTCGCTCGCGCGCTGGTCCCGGAGTCCCGCGGGCCGGCCGGCGGCCGACTCGACGTGCTCGGCGCCGTGCTCTCCACCGCCGGTCTGACCGCTGTCGTCTGGTCCATCATCTCCGGGCCGGAGCGCGGCTGGGCGTCGACCGAGGTGATCGGCGCGGCGGTCGTCGGCGTACTCCTGCTCGGGATCTTCGTGCGGTGGGAGCGGCGGATCGCGCACCCGATGCTGGACATGCGCTTCTTCCGGGACCGGCGCTTCGTCGGTGCGATCTCCGGCGTCGTGCTGATCACGTTCGGCGCCACCGGCGCGCTGTTCCTGCTCACCCAGCACCTCCAGTTCGTCCGGGGTTACCCCGCCTGGGAGGCCGGTCTGCGGATGGCGCCCTTCGCGCTGTCCATCGTGCTGCTCAACGTCAGTGGTGTCGTCGCGAGCGTGATCCGTCGGCTCGGCCTCGCGCTCGCCATCGCCGTCGGCATGACGCTGCTGGCGGCCGGTCTGGCGCTGGTCACCGTCTTTCCGTCCGATGGTTACGGGGTGCTGCTGGTCGGGTTGCTCGTCATGGGTGTCGGCTGCGCACTGGCCAATCCGGCCATCGTCGAGGCGGTGATGAGCGCGATCCCGGCGGCGAAGGCCGGCGCGGGCGCGGGAGTCGACGGCACCATGACCGAGGTCGGCAGCAGCCTCGGCGTCGCGGTGCTGGGTGCCGTGCTGAACGCCCGGTTCGCGGCGCTGCTGCCGGCGGCCCTGGCCGGCGCCGGGTCGTTTCCCGCGGCCCTCGCCGCGGCCCGTGGGGGAGCCGAGCGGGAGGTGGTGACCGTCGCCTTCGCCTCGGCACTGAAGACGGGGCAGTTGGTGGGCGCGGCTGCGGTGTTGATCGGTGGTCTGGTGGCCGCCGGGTTGCTAGACCGGGCAGACCGCAACAAATCCGTCTAATAAGGGTAGGCTACCCTAATAGCGACATCGTGGTAGTCGACGGAGGCGGTATGCAGCTGTACCTGACCGCGCTCAACCCCACCGACGCGCTCCTGGACGGGCTGCTCCCGGCGGCGGCGTCGCTCGGGCTGTCGGCGACCGTACTGACCGACCGGCCCGCCGAATGGCCGTCCGACGTGCGGGTGGCGCGCTGCGCGGTCCGCGACCCGGCCGCTGTGGTAGCGGCGGCGGCACCCGCCCGGCCGGTGGCGCTACTGTCCAACAGCGACCATCTCCAGGAGGCCACCGCGATCGCCGCCCGAAAGCTCGGTCTGCCCGGCAAGGACCCGGACGCCGCCCGTCTCTGCAAGGACAAGGCCGCGGCCCGCCGGGCGATCGCCGCTGCGGGCCTCGATCTGGTACGCACCGTCACCGTCGACCCCGGCACCACGCCGGACGTGCCGACCCTGATGTTCCCGGCGGTGGTCAAACCCCGCGAGGGGGTGGCCAGTGAGGACGCCTACCTGGTGACCGACCACGCCGAGCTGGTCGCCCGGGTCGCCGAGATCCGTGGCCGGCGGCCGGACGTGGCACTGGTGGTCGAGGAGTACCTCGCCGGCGAGCTGCGGACCTTCGAGACCCTCGGCGACGGCACCGAGCTGGCCTCGATCGGCGGATGGCGCACCGGTCTCGGCCCGCCGCCGACCTTCACCGAGCAGAACCTCGCCTGGTCGCCCCCGACCGAGCAGGCACGCACCCGGTTACGGGAGCGGCTCGACGCCCTCGGGGTCGGCTTCGGCGCCTGCCACACCGAGTACGTCGTCTCCGACGGCCGGGTCCGGCTCATCGAGGTGAACTACCGTCTCATCGGTGACCGGATGGACCTGATCCTCGCCGACCTGCTCGGTGTGCCGTTGTTCGAGTACGTCATCCGGCTGCACCTCGGCGAACCGCTGGCCGCCCTCGGTCTCCCCGGCACCGTCGACCGCCACGCCCGGGTCGAGTACGTCTGCGCGGACCGGTCCGGCCGTCTCGTCGCCGCACCGGGCCCCCTCGACACCGTCCACGGCGACGTCCGGCTGGGCTGCCGTCCGCTGCGCGAGGTGGGCCGCACCGCCGAACACACCGGCACGAACCGCGACTACCTCGCCGTGCTGCACGGCATCGGTCCCGACGAGGCCACCGTCCGGCAGTCGCTGACCGCCCTCCGCGAGCGCCTCCAGTGGACCATCGTCGAGTGAGCGACGACTGTGAGCGGGAGGTGATCGCCCGGGTGCTCGACGCCCTGCTGCGCGAGGATCACCTCGGTCTGAGCAGCGCCGGCCGAGCGCACGGCCCCGGCTGGTGGCAGGTGCCGCACTCCGACGGCCTGCTGCGTATTCCGGTCCGGGCGGACGGTTTTCAGCAGGCCCTGCGCAGTGCCGCGCCGACGGTGCTGCTGGTGACCCGCGCCGGCGAGACGCAGCGCACCGAGACGCTGGACGGACTGTTGGCGCTGCTCGCCCCGTACGACAACGCCGAGGCCGAGGCCGGCTGGCGGGACTTCGGCGTCGAGTGCCGCGCCGACCTGCGGGCCCGACGCCTCGCCGCCGGCAACCGCGCGCGGGTGCTCACCGCAGTGGCCGCCGCGCGGGCCACCACCCCGACCGGCCTGCCGGCGGCGCTCCTGGACGACGTGCTCGCCGCCCACCACGGCCATCCCGTCTACCCCACCGACCGGTGCCGGCACGGTCTCAACGACGACGAACTGATCCGGTACGCCCCGGAGCACGCCCCACGGTTCGCCCTGCGCTGGTACGCCGCCCCGGCCGACGACGTCCGACTCGCGGGCGAGCTGCCAACGTGGTGGCCGAGCGCGCCGCGACCGGATCAGCTGCTGCTGCCAGCGCATCCGATCACTGTGACCCGCGACGCGCTCCCGGTGGTCGACCTGCCGGTGACCCCGGTGCGACCCACCCTCTCCATGCGGACGGTGGCGCTCGACCAGGACCCGTACCTGCATCTGAAACTGCCGCTGCCGACCGCGAGTCTCGGCGCGCGTAACCGACGTACGCTGCAACCGGGCTCGCTCGCCGACGGCGCGGCCGTCGCCGGGCTGCTCGACCGGATCGCCACCGCCGAACCCGGCTTCGCCGGCCGGATCCGGCACGCCGACGAGAGCACCTGGGCGCACGTCGACGGCGACGAGCGCCGAGGTTTCCTGCTGCGCCGATTTCCCCGCGACCTGGCCGGCGTCCAGGTGGTGCCGGTCGCCGCCCTCGCCGCCGCCGACCCGGTGGCGGGCACGGTCCTTGAACGGATCAGCCCGCACCAGCCTGTCGCGCTGCTGGAGTCCTACCTGGACCTGCTGCTCGACTGGCACGTCTTTCTCTGGCTGCGCCACGGCATCGCGTTGGAGGCGCACCCGCAGAACATCCACCTGCTGGTGCATCCGGACGGGGCTGTCGGCCTGCTCTACAAGGACAACGACGGCGCCCGGCTCGACCCCCGACACGGCGGCGCGAACGGGCTCGCCCTGCGCGACGACCGGATGTGGGCGCGCGACCCGCACGAGTTGGCCGACGTGTTCGTCACCATCACCCTGCACCTGGCCGCCGCCGCGCCCCTGGTCGCCCTGGCCGCCCGAGGACTGCCGGTGCCGACACCCGCCGAGGCGCTGGTGCCCCGGCTCGCCGCCGCCCGTGACCGGTGGGGCGACGGACCGGCGGTACGGACCTTCACCGAGCGGGTCCTGCACGCCGCCCGGCTGCCCATCAAGGCGATGCTCACCGCCGGCACCCTGCTGCCCAAACAGCGGCTCGGCTGCGCCGACATCAACAAGTACTACCTGCGCACCGGCCCGAACTACCTCCGGGAGACACGATGACGAGCGCCCAGCTGCGCTCCCGGCCGGCCAGCGACACCGGTCGGCGCGCCGACCTGGCCGCCGCCCACGCCCTCTTCGGCTGCCTGCTGCGCGAGCTGGCCCCGCCGGACGGCACCCCGACCGTTGTCGACGGCGTAGTACGGCTGCACCTGCGGCACCTCGACACCACAGTGCGCTGCGAGGTCGCGCGAACCTCGCCGCTCGGCGCGCACCGCTACAGCGGCCCGGTTCAACGCGGCACCGGCGGCGGACGGTGGGAAGACCTGGACGCGGACGGGTTCGCCGCCCTGGTCGCGGCGGAACTCACCACCCGTACCGGCCTGGTCAACGAGGAGTTCGCCGAGCAGGTCAGGGCCAGTCGGGAGACCGTGGCCCGGCTGCTGGCCGACCGACCGGCGAAGGATCCGACCCCCACCGGTGAGGCCGCCATCGACGCGTACGTCGACTCCGAGCAGTCGCTGGTCTTCGGCCACCCGCACCACCCCACCCCGAAGTGGCGCAGCGGTGACCCGGACAGCTGGCGGGCGTACGCGCCGGAGCTGCGCACCGCGTTCCGGCTGCACTGGCTGGCCGTACCGGACGACCTGACCGCCGACGCGGGGCCGTTCGATCCGCTGGTGACCGCGCTCGACCCGCCACGTCCCCCGCGCGGTTACCGCGTCCTACCGGTGCACCCCTGGCAACTGTCGCTGATCCCACCCACCCACCCAGGGCTGCGCGACCTGGGGGCGGCCGGTGTGCCGGTACGACCCACGGCGAGCGTCCGGACCCTCTACGCCCCCGGGGCCGACCTGTTCGTGAAGACCAGCCTGCACGTGCGGATCACCAACTGTCTGCGCAAGAACGCCCGATACGAGCTGACCGGAGCGGTGGCGCTGACCGATCTGCTGGCCCGGGTGCCGCTGCCGGACGGGGTGCGGCTGCTGGCCGAGCCCGCCTACCGCACTGTCGACGTTGCCGGCCCGGACGAGGCGTACGGGACGATCCTGCGCGCCGGTCTGCGTCCGCACCTGCGTCCCGGCGACACCCCGGTGCTGGCCGCGGCTCTGGCCGCGACGCCGCTGGTGACATCGGATCCGGTGGCGTGGTGGCGCGCGTACGTCGGCCTGCTGGTGCCGGCGGTGCTGCGCAGCTGGCTCAGCCACGGCGTCGTGCACGAGGCGCACCTGCAGAACGTGGTCGTCGTGCTCGACCGGGATCACCATCCGGTACGGATGCTGCTGCGCGACCTGGAGGGGGTGAAGCTGGACGCCGACCGGTGGAACACCTGGCCGCACGGCGTCCCGGCGCAGGTCCGCTCCAGTCCCCGGGCCGCTCACCGCCGGATCGTCTACTGCCTGTTCGTCAACCACCTCGGGGGGATCAGCGGGGCCCTCGCCGACGCGCGGCCGGGAATCGAACGGCGGCTGTGGCAGGAGCTGCGCGCCGTCGTCGAGGCGGTGACCGCCGACCTCGGTGAGCCGGCCGAGTTGCGCGCGCTGCTGACCGGGGAACCGTTGCTGGCCAAGGCGAACCTGCTGGTCCGGTGGCGGCGTGACGCCGACCGGGCCGCGCCGTTCGTGCCGGTGCCGAACCCGATGGGTGGGCCACGATGAGCCGGCCGGTCTACGTCCACGACCTCGACGCGCTGGCCGGGGAGGCCCGCGCCATCCGGGCGGCGCTGCCCCGGCCGGTCGAGCTGCTCTACGCGGTCAAGGCCAATCCGGATGCCGGTGTGCTGCGCACCCTCGCGCCGATCGTCGACGGATTCGAGGCCGCCAGCCGGGGCGAGCTGCGCAGGCTGGCGGAGGTGCTGCCCGGACGGGCGCCCGCCGCGTACGCCGGACCGGGCAAGACCGACGCGGACCTCGCCGCCGCTCTCGCCGCCGGGGTGCACCGCATCCACGTCGAGTCTCCCAGCGAGCTGGCGCGACTCGGCGCGCTGGCCACCGCGGCGGGCCGGTCGGCCCAGGTGCTGCTGCGGGTGAACCTGCCGGTCGAAGCGCCGGGCGCGAGCCTGGTGATGGGCGGTGGACCCAGCCCGTTCGGCATGGACCCGGCCGACGCGGTGGCGTGCGCCCGCCGCCCGCCCGCCGGCATCGACGTACGCGGAATCCACGCCCACCTGGCCAGCGGAGTGGACGCACCGCTCGCCGCGACGGTCGCCGCCGCCGTGGTCGACTGGGCGGTGACCGAGGTCGATGCCGCCGAGGTCGACGTCGGCGGCGGCATGACCGTCGACTACACCGACCCGGACGCGCGGTTCGACTGGGCGGGCTACGGCCAGGCCCTGGCCGACGTCCTCGACCGGCACCCGGGCGTGCGGCTGCGCATCGAGCCGGGCCGGTCGGTCACCGCATACTGCGGGGCGTACCTCACCGAGGTCGTCGACGTGAAGCGTTCCTACGGCGAGTGGTTCGTGGTGGTGGCCGGTGGGACGCACCACCTACGGACTCCGGCGGCGAAGGGACACGCGCAGCCGTTCACCGTGCACCCACGGCCGGGTGCCGGTGGCCCCCGCACCGACGGCGGGCCGGTGACCGTGGTCGGGCAGCTCTGCACCCCGAAGGACGTGCTGTCCTTCTCGGCCACCGCGGGGCCGATCGGCGTGGGCGACGTGCTGGCCTTCGCCATGGCCGGGGCGTACGCCTGGAACATCAGCCACCGTGACTTCCTGCTGCACGAACCCCCGCTCTTTCGCACCGGTGACCTGCGTGAAGTGGCTGACGAGTGGGCGGCCCGGCCGCTCGGGACGTGAGCCCGGCAGGCTCGATCGGATCGGTGTGTTATCGATAACATGCTATCTTTCATCCCGGGAGTGAAGGGCACGCTCCCGGTCACCCGAGCCAGCGGCGAAGACGCGCCGAGGGGCCCCGCCCCCTCCCGCCGCCTTCCCGGTCGGTGACCAGTCCGGGCCCCCGTCGATGCCAGACGACCCCGGTTGGTCGTCGAACGGCAAGGAGCCCCAGCAATGCTGAGACGTAGGTTCTTCCTCCCATCCATCGCGGCCGCGGCGCTCGTGCTCGCGGCCACCGGCGGCGCGTTGAGCGGCGGCTTCGGTGCGACGGCCGTGGCCGCCACCAACGGCACCCTCGCGGCGACCGCCGGCTGCGGCAAGGCCCCCACACTCACCAGCGGGACGCGGACGATTCAGAGCAGCGGACAGAGTCGTACGTACAACCTGCGGATCCCGGACGGTTACGACCGCAACCGCCCCTACCGGCTGATCTTCGGCTTCCACTGGTTGAACGGCTCGGCCAACAACGTCACCTCGGCCGGTTACTACGGGCTCCAACCGCTGTCGAACAACAGCGCGATCTTCGTCGCCCCGCAGGGTCTCAACGCCGGCTGGGCCAACACCAACGGTCGGGACCTGACCCTCTTCGACGACATCTCCCGGCAGATCGAGAACGATCTGTGCGTGGACACCAGCCAGCGATTCGCCCTGGGCTGGAGCTACGGCGGAGCGATGAGTTACGCGGTGGCGTGCGCCCGGCCCACGATCATCCGCGCGGTCACCGTCATCTCCGGGGCGAACCTCAGCGGGTGCAACGGGGGCACCCAGCCGGTCGCCTACTTCGGCATCCACGGCATCTACGACAGCGTGCTGAACATCTCCCAGGGTCGGCAACTGCGCGACACGTTCGTCCGAAACAACGGCTGCACCGCGCAGAGCCCACGGGAGCCGAGCCGTGGCAGCCTCACCCACATCACCACGGCGTACGCGGGTTGCCGGGCCGGCTACCCGGTGCAGTGGGCGGCGTTCGACGGGGACCACACCCCGAGCCCGGTGGACGGGTCGGGCAGCCCCAACGACTCGCGGACCTGGACCTCGGGGGAGATCTGGAGGTTCTTCAGCCAGTTCGCGTCGACCACCCCGCCGACGACCGACCCGCCGACGGACCCGCCGACCGATCCGCCGACCGACCCGCCCACCGGGGGGCCCGGCACCTGCGCCGCCACCTACCGGACGACAAACACCTGGCCCGGCGGCTTCCAGGTGGAGGTAACAGTGGCCAACAACTCCACCACGCCCCTGAACGGCTGGACGGTGGGCATGACCCTGGCCAGCGGGCAGGCCATCAGCAGTCTGTGGAGTGGCGTCAACACGGGCACCTCCGGCAGTGTCACCGTCAGGAACGCCGCCTACAACGGCACAGTCGGCCCGAACGCATCGACCACCTTCGGCTTCACCGCCACGGGCAACGGTGCCACCGCGGCCAGCAACGTCACCTGCACCAGCCCCTGAGTTCGGCAGAGGCAGGGCCCGGAGCCAACTGGCTCCGGGCCCCGCTGCTGAGCTGACGGGCCTGTCGAGTCTCCCCCCACCGAGCAAGTGCGCGGTTGAACCGAACTCGATCGGTTCTTGACACTGGTGGGGGAGGTGCGGAAATGACTTTCGACTTCAGCGATTTCAAGGTGGCGGATCTGTCCTTGGCGGCCTTCGGGCGTAAGGAGATCGAGCTGGCCGAGCACGAGATGCCCGGTCTGATGTCGATCCGGAGGGAGTTCGCCTCGCGGCAGCCGTTGACGGGTGCCCGGATCACCGGCTCGCTGCACATGACGATCCAGACGGCCGTGTTGATCGAGACGTTGGTGGCGCTCGGCGCACGGGTCAGGTGGGCGTCCTGCAACATCTTCTCCACCCAGGACCACGCGGCGGCGGCGATCGTGGTCGGCCCGACCGGCACCCCGGACGCCCCGGCGGGTGTCCCGGTCTACGCCTGGAAGGGCGAATCCCTCGACGAGTACTGGTGGTGCACCCAGCAGGCGCTGCTCTGGCCGGACGGGCAGGGCCCGAACATGATCCTCGACGATGGTGGTGACGCCACGCTGCTGGTGCACAAGGGCGCCGAGTTCGAGGCGATCGGCGCGGTCCCGTCGCCGGAGAGCGCGGACTCCGAGGAGTACGAGGTCATCCTCGGTGTGTTGACGCGGTCGTTGCGTGAGGACAACCGTCGCTGGACGCGGATCGCGGCCGGGATCAGGGGGGTGACCGAGGAGACCACCACGGGCGTGCACCGGCTGTACGAGATGCGGCAGGCGGGGAGCCTGCTCTTCCCGGCGATCAACGTGAACGACTCGGTGACCAAGAGCAAGTTCGACAACAAGTACGGCTGTCGGCACTCGTTGATCGACGGGATCAACCGGGCCACCGACGTGCTGATCGGCGGGAAGGTCGCCGTGGTGTTCGGCTACGGCGACGTCGGCAAGGGCTGCGCGGAGAGTTTGCGTGGTCAGGGTGCGCGGGTCATCGTGACCGAGGTGGATCCGATCTGCGCCCTCCAGGCGGCGATGGACGGCTACCAGGTCGCGACCATCGACGACGTGGTCGAGACCGCGGACATCTTCGTGACCGCGACAGGCTGCTTCAGTGTCATCACCAACGAGCACATGGCGCGGATGAAGCACCAGGCGATCGTGGGGAACATCGGCCACTTCGACAACGAGATCGACATGGCGGGGCTCGCGAAACGCGACGATGTCGAGCGGATCACCGTGAAGCCGCAGGTGGACGAGTGGCGGTTCGCGGACGGCCACTCGATCATCGTGCTGTCCGAGGGCCGCTTGTTGAACCTGGGCAACGCCACCGGGCATCCGAGCTTCGTGATGTCGAACAGCTTCGCCAACCAGACCATCGCGCAGATCGAGCTGTTCACCAGGAGCGACCAGTACCCGATCGGTGTCCACACCCTCCCCAAGCACCTGGACGAGAAGGTGGCCCGACTCCATCTCTCCGCGCTGGGCGTCCGCCTCACCGAACTGACCAAGGAGCAGGCCGGCTACCTCGGCGTTCCGGTCGAAGGGCCCTACAAACCCGACCACTACCGCTACTGAGAGGGCCCGTCCGCATGATCGCCGTGTCCGGCTCGATCGCGACCGACCACCTGATGCGCTTCCCGGGGCGGTTCGCCGAGCAACTCATCGCCGGCAGCCTCGACACCGTCTCGCTCTCGTTCCTCGTCGACGACCTGGTCGTCCGGCGCGGCGGGGTCGCCGCCAACATCGCCTTCGGGCTCGCCCAACTCGGGCACCGGCCGGTGTTGCTCGGCGCGGTCGGCGGTGACTTCGGCGACTACCGCGGCTGGCTGGAGCGGCACGGGGTCGACTGCTCGGAGGTGCAGGTCAGCTCCATCGCACACACCGCCCGGTTCATCTGCACCACCGACTCCGACCTCTGCCAGATCGCCTCGTTCTATCCCGGCGCGATGGGCGAGCCCGATCGGATCAGCCTCGACGGCGTCGCCGCCCGGGCCGGCGGGCTCGGGCTCGTCATCGTCGCCGCGGAGAACCCGGACACGATGCTCGACCGTGCCGCAGCCTGCCGTCGGCTGGGCCTGCCCTTCGCCGCCGACCCGTCACAGCAGTTGGCCCGGATGCCGGCGGCCGACATCGAGGCGATGATCGACGGCGCTCGCTATCTGTTGACGAACGAGTACGAGGCGGCGCTGTTGGAGTCGAAGACCGGGCTGAGCGAGGACGACATCCTGCGCCGCGTGGGCGTGCGGGTCGTGACCCTGGGCGCCAACGGGGTACGCGTCACCGGGCCGGAGGGTGACTTTGTGGTCCCGGCGGCGCGGGTGGGTCGCATCGTCGATCCGACCGGCGTCGGTGACGGGTTCCGGGCCGGTTTCTTTGCCGCGCTCGCCGCCGACCTGCCCATCGAGCGCGCGGCGCAGGTGGGCTGCGTCCTGGCGGCGCACGTGCTGGAGGTGGAGGGCCCGCAGGAATACGCGGTCGATGCCGACGCTTTCGAGCGCCGCATCGCCGACTCCTACGGCCTGGACGCCGCGGTCGACGTCCGGGTGCTGGGGTTGGCTCGGGTCTGACCGGGCCAGCCCGGGGCCCCTCCCGGACGGTGCGGCCGGGGTGGCGTCAGCGCGGCCGATTCACGACGATCTGCGAAGCTTGATCTTGACACAGTGAAGCCGGATGACTACCCTTCGGGCCGCTCTGCATAACGGGGGTGTGTCATCGTGGCGGTGCCGATCGACTTCATGGTGCTCGGGCCGCTTGAGGTTCGCGCGGCCGACCAACGCGTTGAGCTGGGCGGCGAGCGGCAGAGAAGACTGCTGGCCGGTCTGCTCCTCCGCCACGGTCAACTGGTGTCCGCCGCGGACCTGATCGCCATCGCCTGGAGCGGCGACCCGCCCGCGACAGCTCGCAACCAGATCCACAGCGGCATCTGGCGGCTGCGTCGCACACTTGATCGCCACGGTGCGGCACACCTGCTGTCCGGTGAGCGCGCCAACTACCGGCTTCGGGTCGACGCGAGTCAGCTGGACCTCGCCCGCTTCAAGGACGCCGTGTCCGACGGGCGACGCCTGGTAGCGCTCGATGACAAGCGTAAGGCCGCCGTCGTGCTGCGTCAGGCGGTGTCGATGTGGCGAGGTCCCGCGCTCGCGGATCTGAACGGGCTCGTGCTGGAGCGCGAGGCGGCGATGTTGGAGGAGATGCGCCTCGCGGTTCTCGAAGAGTGTCTGGAATGCGAGTTGACCGTCGGCGGCGGGGCCGCCGTGGTCGCCGAGCTGTCTGATCTGGTGGCGAAACATCCGCTGCGTGAGCGGCTCGCGGCCATGCTGATGACCGGCCTCTACCAGTCCGGGCGGCAGGCCGAGGCGATCGAGGCGTACCAGCGCGTCGCTTCCACGCTCGCCGACGAGCTGGGCGTCGACCCGGGCGACGAACTGCGTAAGAGGTACGAGGCGATTCTTCGGCAGGACCGGGCCCTCGACCCGTCGGCGCGTCCCGAGGGCGTCGCCATCGCGTCCGGTGCCGGTCCGACACGGGTTCACCCGGCTCAACTCCCTCTGCCAGGGGCCCTGTTCGTCGGACGTTCTGACAGTCTGGCCGAGTTGGACGCGGCTCTGCCGACCGATCCCACCGACCAGGCGTACCCGGCCGTGCTGTCCATCGTGGGCCACGCCGGTGTCGGCAAGACCTCGCTGGCCGTCCGTTGGGCACATCGGGTCCGCGACCGGTTCCCCGACGGACAGCTCTTTGTGAACCTGGACGGGTTCGGCCCGGACGGGACGGAAACCCTCAAACCGACCGACGTCCTCCGAGACTTCCTGGAAGCGCTGCACGTTCCGCCGGACCGGATACCGCCCGGGCTCAACGCCCAGGCGAGTCTCTACCGCAGCGTCCTGGCCGACCGGCGGGTGCTGGTGGTGTTGGACAACGCCCGCGATGCGGCACAGGTACGCCCGCTGCTCCCGGGCAACCCGTCCTGCCTGGTCGTGGTCACCAGTCGAAACCGGCTCACCGGACTCGTCGTGAACGAAGGGGCTCAACCCGTGCCGCTCGGCATGTTGACCGAGGTGGAGGCGCACGAGTTGCTCACCCGCCGCCTCGGCGTCGCCCGGGTCGTGCGGGACGCGGAAGCCGTCGACCAGATCATCCGCCGGTGCGCAGGACTACCCTTGGCGCTGGCCATCGTCGCGGCGCGTGCGGCCACCGACGCCCAGCTCTCGATCGAGGTCCTCGCCAGTCGCCTCGGGAGCGGCAGCGGCCTGGACGTTCTTGCCGGAGACGATCCGCAGTCCGACCTGCGGACGGTTCTCTCCGGCTCCTACCGCGCTCTCGGCCCGGAACACGCCCGACTGTTTCGTCTGCTCGGCCTGCATCACGGCCTGGCGATGGCCGCCTCGACCTGCGCCAGCCTGGCCGGCCTGCCGCTGGACCAGACCAGTCGCCTGCTGGCCGACCTCGTAGCCGTCCACATGGTCGAGCGACGTTCGACCGACCGGTACGCGCTGCACGATCTCCTCCGCGCATACGCGCGCGAACTCGTCGCCGTCCACGAGACCGAGCACGATCTGCGCGCCGCGCGGCATCGGATGCTCGACCACTACCTGCACACCGCCCATGTCGCCGATCGCCTGATCTATCCGCACCGGCGTGACTCGATCGACCTCGCCGCGCCGCAGCCCGGCGTGACCATGGAGATCCTCACCGACAGCGACGCGGCGTTCACCTGGTTCACGCACGAACGGCGGGCACTCGTCACGGCCGTCGACATGGCGGCCTCGAACGGCTTCGACTCGCACGCATGGCAACTCGGCTGGACCCTGACCACCTTCCTCAACCGGTACGGGTGGTGGCACGAGTGGGCTGCGGTCGAGACCACGGGTCTCGTCGCCGCGCAGCGGCTGAAGGACCGCCGGGCCGAGGCCCTTTGTCATCGGGGCCTCGCCAACGCCCACACCCGGCTGGGGCACTACGAGCGGGCCCGCCAGCACCACGGGTCTGCTCTGAAGCTGTCCGTCGCGATCAGGGACCGGGGTGAGCAGGCGCAGGTCCACAGCAACCTGGCCTGGTTGGCCGAGCGTCAGGGGCGCTACCGTGACGCGCTGGCGCACGCCGAACAGATGCTGCACCTTCATCGGCACGCGGGCCCCGAATCCGGTGAGGCCAGCGCACTCAACGCGGTCGGGTGGTATCACAGTCTGCTGGGGGACCATGCCCGCGCGCTGGACTACTGCGGACGCGCCGTTGCTCTCATGCAACGCCTGGGCGACCTCCACGGCGAGGCGTACGTGTGGGACAGCCTGGCGCACGTTCACCACCAACGAGGCGACCACGCCCAGGCGCTCTCCTGCGGGCGGCGCGCGGTCGACCTGTCCGGGCAGGTCGGTGAGACGACGCTCCAGGCGAGCGCGTTGGCCCGCCTCGGCGACACCTACGAGGCCGTGGGTGACCTGGCCGCCGCGTGGAAGGTGTGGCACCAGGCTTTGGACGTCTACAACGGACGCGACGAGGAGCAGGCGGCGGCCATTCGCGAAAAGTTGAAGGTCAGCATCTACGGCTCCTGACTCTCGGCCAGTGGTGACACCCCGACATCGAGCCACAAACACCGGTATCCGAGCCATCGACGGGCGTTCACATCTTGGCAGCGGTGCCCGCCTCCGCTAACGTCCATGGGAACGCTCCCATGAACTTAGATACATCTATGTGATCTGGAGGCAACACGTCGTGGCTATCCTCTCCTCGCTCCGCCGCAGATCGGCGGCTTTCAGCGTGGCGGCCGTCGCGGGCGCCACCGCCGTCGGCGTCTGCCTCGCCGTCAGCAGCGCCTCCGCCGGCACGCTGTCCGGGGCGCTCTACCGTGACCCGAGTTCGGCCGTCGTCCGCTGGGTCGCCGCCAACCCGGGCGACTCGCGTACGGCCGTCATCCGGGACAAGATCGCGAGTCAGCCGCAGGCGCGCTGGTTCGCCAACTTCAACCCCTCGACCGTGCAGTCCGAGGTCTCCGGGTTCATCGGCGCCGCCAACGCGGCGCAGCAGATCCCGGTTCTGGCCGTCTACGAGATCACCAACCGGGACTGCGGCGGTGCCAGCGCCGGTGGCGCGCCGGACCTCAACCAGTACCAGACGTGGGTGTCGAACTTCGCCAGGGGACTGGGCAACCAGACCGTCATCATCATCCTGGAGACCGACTCGCTCGCTCTGCTGACCTGCCTGAGCAGCGCCGAGATCAACGCGCGCAACGCGGCGATCTCGACGGCCACCCGGACCATCAAGTCGGGCAACCCCAACGCCAAGGTGTACCTCGACGGCGGCCACTCCACCTGGAACAGCGCAAACGAGACGGCCAACCGGCTCCGGGCGGCCGGCGTGCAGTACGCCGACGGCTTCTTCACCAACGTCTCGAACTACAACTCCACCTCCAACGAGGCGAACTTCGGTCGGGCGGTCATCTCCGCTCTGAACGGCATGGGAATCTCGGGCAAGCGCCAGGTCATCGACACCAGCCGCAACGGGGGTGCCAGTGGGGACTGGTGCGGCGACGACAACACCGACCGGCGCATCGGGCAGTACCCGACGACCAACACCAATGACGGCAACATCGACGCGTACCTGTGGGTGAAGCCGCCGGGAGAGGCGGACGGCTGCCGTTTCACGGCCGGCTCGTTCCAGCCCGAACTGGCCTTCAGCCTGGCCAACGGCGCGCCGAACCCGCCCACCACCACCCCGCCGACGACCCCGCCCACTACTCCGCCGACCACCCCGCCCACTACTCCGCCGACGACCCCGCCGGCCGGTGACGGCTGCTACGCGTCGATCGCGGTCAACCAGTGGGCTGGCGGTTTCACCGCGAGCGTGACGGTCACCGCCGGCCAGTCGGACATCAACGGCTGGACGGTAACCGTCGCGCTGCCCAACGGCGCTGTCACCAGCGCCTGGAACGCGCAGGTCAGTGGCGTCAGCGGATCCGTCGGGTTCACCAACGTGAGCTACAACGGACGTGTCCTCGGCCGGCAGTCGACCAACTTCGGCTTCCAGGGCACCGGCACCGGCCCGGGTGTGTCGGCCGCCTGTGTGACCAACTGATCTGAATCGGTGCGGCGGCCCGGCGTGGAGGATCCCCTCCGCGCCGGGCCGTTTCTCGCCATCTGAGGTGGCGTTCGTGCCGTGGCTGAGGGGACGCCGCGCCAGCTATGTCCGCACGCTGGTGGCCGGTGGCTTCTCGGCACCCCGACCACGGGTCGGCCGCAGCGACCAACTGCTGTGGCTCCTCAGTCTCTCGCGGGAGATCTCGTGGCCGGCGAGCAACGCGATCGCCACGGCTGTCAGCAGGCCACCGAACAACGGGATGACGCGCACCCCGGCTGTCGCCAGCAGGCCCGCGCCGATCAACGAGCCGGCCGCGAGGCCGAAGTTGAACGCGACGCTGAGGCTGGCCGACGCCATGTCGGTGGTCGACGGGGCCACCTGCATGACGCGGTGCTGGATTCCCGCGATCAGCGAGCTGAACGACATTCCCGCCACGGCCAGCAACGGGATCGTCAGCACCTTGCTCGCGCCAACCAGAGAGAGGCCGAGCATCGCGGCGGTGAGGAGCCCGAGCAGGACCAGCACGACGCCGAGCGGAAACCGGTCCAGGACACGGCCGACCGTCCAGGTCCCGGCGACGCCGAACGAGCCCTGGACGAAGAGCAACAGACCGAGAGATGCTGCGGCGAAGCCGCTGACGTCGAGGAGGAAGACCGTCATGTAGGTGAACGCGCCCATGGCGCCGGTCACCGCGAGGACGGTGGCGAGAAGGAGCACGACGAAGCGTGCCCGGTCCGGCATCGGCCCGATGTCTCCGGCCCTCTGGTGCGGTGCGACGCTCGGCAGGAGCAGGGCGACCGCGACGCAGGTGACGACGCCGAAGATGGCCATCGCGACGAAGGCGGCCCGCCACCCGGCCTGCCCGCCCAGCCAGGTGCCCAGCGGTACGCCGAGGACCGGGCCGAGGGCGTTACCGATCGACAACCGAGCCACGATGCGGCCGCGGATGTTCGCGGGGAACATCGAGATCGCTACCGGGAACACCACAGCCCAGAAGACACCGTTCGTGATGGCGGACACCAGTCGCGCGGCCAGCAACACCTCGTAGGAGGTTGCGAAGGCCGACACCGCCGTCGCCGCGGCGAACACACCGAGGGCGCCGGCGAGCAGCGGACGCCGGGGCACACGCCGAGTGACCCGGGTCAGCGGGAGTGCCACGATCATGACCACCACGGCGTACCCGGTCACCAGCAGGCCCGCCTCGGACCTGGAGCGTCCCAGGTCTGGGGCGATCAGCGTGAGCAACCCGATCGGAAGCACCTCGGTGGTGACGTAACAGAACGTGGCGGCGGACAACGCGGCGAGGGCACAGACCGCGCGTCGGTGGGGTGCCATCGGCTACCTCCCAGATCGCGAACGTCAATGAATGATCCCGGCTAACTGGATTTTGACGGTAGCATAGATGAGCGAGCATCCCTCGATGCTTCGCCTCCCGGCGCTCTGGTCGCGCTGATCTATGGTGTCAAGCGTGAAGCGCCACCTCTCGATCCGGACAGGCATGAACCGCCGTTAACGCTTTAGGTGGTAGCCTTGCTGGCATGCCACTCGACGTGTGCCAGCTACCGATGGTCGGGGGGCACCCCGCGCTGGATCTGGTCAACACCCTGGAGCGCGGGGGCACGTCGCCACACGACTTCCTGTCCGACAGCGCGGCCCTGCTGCGTTGGTCACTCCAGGTTGGCCTGATCAGCGACGCGGAGGCCGACCAGGTTGACCGCGCCTGGCGCGACGAGCCGGCGGCGGGCCACGCGGGCCTGGCCGCCGTGCGCGACATCCGCGAAGGGCTGCATCTCGTGCTGCTGGCGGCGATCACCGACGCGGACGGTGAAACGGCGGGTGACCCCATCGCGGCCGGGGCGGCGCTGGTCGCTCTTCATCAGCGCTGGTCCGGCGCGGCCGCTCGAGCGAGATTCGTGCTCGACTCGTCGCAGGTGCGGCTGGTCTACGGAACGGTACCGGCCATGTTGGTGCCGGACCGGTTCGCCGAGGCCGCCCTGGGCCTCATGGTGGCGGCGGACCTGACCCGGGTGCGCCGCTGCCCGGTGCTCGAAGGCGGCTGCGGCTGGCTGTTCCTCGATCAGACCCGCAACGGGTCCCGCCGCTGGTGTCGCATGGCCGACTGCGGCAACGCGGTGAAGGCGCGACGGCTCACCGAGCGTCGCCGAGCCGCCCGGCCCGCCAACTCGTAGCCAGCCGCCGGTGGTCTTCGACCACCACCACGCGCGGCGGCGGGGTGGTTGGACCGACGACCGGCCCAACCACCCCGCCCACGAGACCGTCACCGGACGGTGCCGCTGTCAGCTGATCGTGTGATCACCTGGTCAGCCGGGCTCTCGCGACAGCGTCACTTGCCACCGAGAAGACGGAGATGGGTGGCGTTGAACGTCTGGTTGTACGGCCGCACGCAGGCGTCGTGTCGGGCGTACGCCGTGTCCGTCAGCTTCTGCCCGGCCTCGTCGCTGAGCACCTCGGCGCGCGTGCCCACGTACTCGTGAATGCCATCGACCGACGTGACGGCGTATCCCTGGGTCGTCATGCAGGCGACGTACGTCCTCTCGGCAGACCGAACCGTGGGGTCGGACTTCGCTTGGGCGAGGATTGCCTCCGCGCGTCGGAGGCCGGCCTCCACGTCGACCCGGGCGGCGGCTTGCAGCGTGCTGTCCATGCAACCGGCGGTGTCGTCCGTGCCCCAGAGAGCGTCCCCCCAGGCCTGCTGCTGCCGTGGCTCCAGCCCGGCCACCAACAGCTCGTTCGGACTGGGCGACGTGCCGCGCACGGCGGCTGCCTGCTTCACTGCAGCCTTGATGTCGCGGCCGTCGGCCTCCGCTGCGGCGCGTGCCTCCTCGATCAGGAGGTCACCGGGAACGGTCACCTCGTATCCGAAGCCCCGCTCCTTCATGCAGTCCGCCACCAGTTGCTCGTGGCGGAGTACCTGATCGCGGATCGAACTGGGCTGTTCGCTGTGGGCCGCTGGTTGAAGGATGACGGAGGCGCCAATTGTGGCCGCGATGAGTGCGACTACCGACAGCAGTGCACGGTTTCGACGATTCGAGTTGTCCATGTCAGAGGTCCGATCTCTCAGCTGACTACTTGGAGGAAGCCGTTGGACTTGTCGTATGCGGCGTTGAACCGGTTGTGCAAATGACTGCGGTCGGTCTGGTTGATCTTGATGCACCCGTTCGACGAGTAGTTGGAGTTCGTCCATCCGGACGTTCCTTGTGAGTGGATGAACAGCTCCGTGCGGGTCGTGGAACCCGAGCACTTCTTCGATCCGAGGTTCCAGACCCAGCCGCGGACGACCTCGTTGCCCCAGGTCTTGTTGATGTGCTCGAAGCGGGTGCTGTCCCTTTCGTCTGCCCAGTAGTAGCCGTTGGGCAGCCACCCCTGGTTGGCCAGGCATTCGTTGGTGCTCCCGTTACCGCTGCCGGCGCGCTGGCTGATGCGATAACGCACACCACCCACGCTGACATACGCCGTGAGCGTGCTGTTCAACGCGCTTGATGGATTCTTGTCGAAGTCGAACCACGGAGCGGAATTGCCAGTGCCCTGAACCGTCTCGGTGTAGGCCAGCGCGGGCGCCGACCCTCCGGTGGCGATCAGGGTAACGGCCACTCCGATGACCAGTAGTGCGTCCAACATTCTTTCGGACAGACTTCTACGATGCGACAAGATGCTTTCCTTTCAACGCCTGAGGTGCATCTGTGCCGTGGAAATGCAGCGCACGACCCCCAATTGCGGGGCGCCCCCGTTCCGCGACTTGGTTGGCCGACGCTATCCCGATCGCGGACAGGGCGGGACCCGCAGTGATCATTACCTGTCAAAAGCCTGAAATTTGGAAAAACCTGCCGTCGATGGGACTCGCGATCTTGTATTAGGTGTTGATCTTCGAGGTCTGGTGACGGCCTGTTCAGGGCATCCATTGCGGGCTGCGCGGAGGGTTGCGCCCCATTTCTACTGGTAAATGTCCTTGTTGCTGTCCGTGAGGCGGGGGGCGTCGACCCCTTGCCCGGATACGACGCGGGCAGCATCGCCATGCAGGTCGGCAATCCGATGGAGTTGGCTCTCCTCGGCGTCCTGGCCTCATCGTCACCGTCGTGGTTCTTCGTTGCCCGGCGAACCGGCGCGTAGGTGGCCGGCTGGCGAGAAGCTCGGCAGGCAGGGTGAAGGCCAGGCGCTGCGACCCACTCACCGTCCATGACGTAGAACGTCGGCCGTCAGGCCCTTCTGCTGGGGCAGGTACGGATCGTCACCTTTCAATCGGACATTTGTTGCATTGGGTTGCTCTGACCCTGCTTGGAACGGGCATCCGGAGTGGACTCGCCTGTGGTAGAAATTGTCAACGCGAGATTGTGGCCGCTTTTCCGGCCATCGTGCCCGCGCAGCCGTGAAACGGGGGAGGTTTCAACGGAACGTCACTGAGAAGAACGCTGCCACGCCTGCTGTCGTATCAGCAGGTGATGATTCATGCTGCGATCAGTCGGTCGCAGGAACTCGGGCCACCTCGCAGAGGTGGCAACCGATGAGCGATTCCTCATGCTGGCACACAATGCTTGGTGAAAGGACTCCACTGTGCGCATTTCCATGGTCCGGACGGGGCTGACCGCTCTGTTGACGACTGCCGCACTCCTCGCGTCGCCCATCGCCGCCTCGGCGGCACCCGGCGCAGAGGCCTCACCGACGCCCGCCGACAAGGTGAACGTGGGCGCCTACGACTGGAACAACGCCAAGGTCGCACCCACCAAGGCCCAGCTGCAGCAGGGCATCGACGACGTTGTCTCGCGGACGGCTGGCGCGCGCCAAATCGATCAGACCACCGTCGAATTGGCCCCCGGTCTGATCATGCGATTCCGCAGCCCGGTCAAGGATGGCGCCAAGCAGGCTGACTCGCCGATCGTTCCTCTGGCCGCCTGTAACATCTACTACGTCTGCGTCTACACCGACCGGCAGTACGGCGGTGAGGAACTGGTTTTCACCGTCTGCGGTCGCGAATGGAACCTGGGTAACTACGCCTACTCTGGCGGCGGCTACTGGAACGACAGGATCTCGTCGATCACGAACCAGCAGTCCTCCGGCACTACCTCGTACTTCTACAACTACAACGGTTCGGGCAACTGGAGCAAGATGGTGACCGTTGGATCGAAGCAGTATCGGTCGAACCTTGCCTTGGACACGAGGGAGGACGGCGTCTCCGGAAACCCGAATGACAAGATCGACGGAATTCACGTCTGCGGCTCGGTCCCCTCGCCTTGGAAGCCGAACTACCCGTGATCATCCCCCGATAGGGCATCGCTGACAGCGAAGTTCCGCTGGCCTTCCCGGTGAACATGCCGGGAAGGCCAGCGGTATCTCAGTTGCCAGTCGGAGCGACAAGCATTTTCACGGAACCGCAGGTTTCAGGCGCATTCTTGAACTGTTGACCGTCGAGAACGTAGACGAGCTTGCCCCACGTCGGAGCCGGGGACTCAACGCCACCCGGTGAAGGGCTCGGGTCGACGCGCTGGACGCAGGCGTACAGGTGGGCGGGTGCCTCGTCGCTGAAAATCCGTTCCCAGGATCGGCGGCAGGCGTCGACCGGACTTTCGCCATCCCGAGCTACGGTCTCACCCATCCGACGCATGCCCGCCGTGCCGCAGACGAACGCGTCACCATTGGCCGGCTGTGCTTCCGGCGGTGCGACGGGCGCGTGGAAGCCACCAACCGCTGCCGTCGCGCCACCTGCGAAGATCGCTCCAACGGCGACCATCGCCGCGATGATCGAGGTCCGCTTCCGCGAGCGCTTCTCCGGCTGCCGAGGCACTTCCAGGATTCGGGCGAGCATTGTCTCTCCCTGTGGGCTCGTCGTGAAGTCGACCCGGGCAACCGGTCGCGCACGAGTGATCAGCTCTTCGGTCTCACTACCCTGCCGCTTCACTGCAATCCCCTCATGTACGCCGTCAGGCTCGAGTCCGGCATCAAGTGCGTATCTATTGGGCGGGCCTCATAGAGTTTCTTGAACCGGCGACGCGCCCGATGCAGCCGCACCGCGAAGGTTGCCGCGCTGCACCCCAGCACCTTCGCCGACTCCCCGCCGCTGAGGTCGTACCAGTACCGCAGGAGCAACGCCTCGCGGTCGGCTTCCGGCAGCTTCGCCAGGGCCGCCACGACCTCGGTCCGCCCCTCCCACAGGGGGCCACCGCCAGGACCGGGGTCGTGCTCGACAGTCGAATTCAGGCGATTCTGCAGTGCCGACTGGTCTGCGCGGTGCCTGTGCTGCTGCAGTAGAAGGCGCCGCGCGACGCCGAACAGCCACGGGCGTTCATCGCCCACTCGGATGGTTTCTAGCCGCCGCCAGGCCACGACGAAGACCTCAGCCACGAGATCTTGGGCATCGTCCCCGCTCAGTCGATCACTGGCGTAGGCGTGGATGGCATTGCCGTGTCGTCGAAACAGGTCGGTAAGGCGTTGGTGGTCCGCGGCGGTCGTGTCGGCGTCCGGCACCATTCCTCCAGGTGGTGGTCTCACACCAGTACTTGTCGTCGAGCGCAGAGTTTCTTACCGCAGACTTGAAAAATCTCGCGCGCCGCCGACCCGTTCGGGCGTCGCGCTCGGTTGGACAGGCGCCTGTGCGCAGCCCGTCGCTTCGTACGCCTGGCTGGCTGGCCAACGTACCGTCCTGGCCGGTCACAAACCCGGGGTCGTGTGCTCGAGCCGTGGCCATGAGCTGGGCGGACGGGGGGCCGGGTGTCGGGGTGAACACCGGCCACTCCCTGCCACCCCTGCTGGACGTCCGGGTCGCTAGACTAGGCCCTCGCGCCCCCGTAGCTCAGGGGATAGAGCATCGGTTACCTAACCCGACGGTCCGCCGGTGTCCGCAGGTCGACGACCTGCGGCTTTCTATTGTCTGCCGCTGCGTGCCGGTCGCTTCGTGGGCTCGCTGCGATCGCTTGCCGAAGATCAGCTGAAACGCTGTGGGTCCTGCGGGTGCAGGCTTAATTAACGCTGCCGCGAGTCGGGAGCCGAGTCATCCGTCCTTGTCGTCGAGCAGGTCGCGGCGCCACTCCGCGAATCGGCTTCGGAGGTCGTCGAGCGCTGGGCCGGTGACGCCGTACTGGGCGAAGTCATCGGGATCGAGCTGGGTGACTTGTCCGAGAGCGTCGGCGAAAATGCGCGGTTCGAATCCACGGTCGGCGCGCTGGGCGAGGGCGAGGAGGGTGTCGGGGGTGTAGCGGCCGGATCGGAGGGTGGCGTCGATGTCGATGAAGTCCCGGGCGAACGCTCGCCCGTAAAGGGCGCTCATCTTGTTCGCAACCGCGTCGTCGGGGTGGAGTACCGGTCCGATCGCCATGAGGATCGGTTCGTTGGCTCGCCAGTCCACGCCGAGTTCGACCTTGGAGATCCGCATGCCGTCGGTGACGGCCAGTCGGGCGAAGGTGTCGTACTGGCGCTCGGTCTCGACGGTGAGGCCGTCGTCTCGGTAGGCGTGCACGACGGCGGTGACCGCGGCGGTGAATTCGTCGCGGCGGTCCCAGGCGGTGAACAGGTCGACGTCCTCGCTGGGTCGCTCCAGGAGTCCGGCGGCCTGGACCGCGTAACCGCCGGCCAGCGCGAAGCCGTATCGATGGGCCGCGCCGAGCCCGGTCCGGGCGAGGCGTTCGTGGAAGGGGTCCACCGCTATGCCGCGTTGCTGCGGGTAGCGGCGAGTTCGGGGAAGGCGTCTTCCCAACGCTGGCGAAGCTGGGGCGGCAGCCAGAGAGTGGGCCAGAGCCGCCGGAGGAGGTCGGCGTCGAGCCAGGTGTTCAGATCCTCGACCGTACTGGCTTCGGTGAGCACCGCCTTGTACATGCTGGCCAGGCGCGCGGGCCGGTTCAGGTCGTACTCGGCGTGCCCGGACCAGTCGAGGTGACGCGGAAGCGTCACCATGCCCTTGGTGGGGCCGTGGAGCGCGGCGAGGCTTTCGGCGATCACATAAGGCTTCCGGTCACCATATGGCCGGTAGTCCGCTGGCGGCTGGGGTGATGTCCTGCGCCGGCTGATGTTGGTCGCCCGCCGGACTTCCGGTCGGAGTGCCTGACGGATCGTCTCCCGGCTGTACCCGGTAACCCGCTGCAGATCCACCGGCCGCCAACCGGCCGCGTGGAACGCCCGCAGTTGCTCATCCCGCTCGGTCAACGCCTGCGCCCGCGTCGCCTCGTACCGGGAGACAACCCCGTGCAGCTCGTCCTCGGAGAACCGGCCCATGGCCGTTAGCCTACCAGGCTAGGCCCAGCACGCTTGGCTTACGTCGTAGCTCTGTAGCCGCAGACCAGTCATAATGATCGCGATGGGATGCGCTCATGTCCTGGTGAAGCCGAGTGCCCGGTATCCGGGCATGCGGCGCGGGAGTGAGGCGGCGAGGATTGGTGTGGCCGGGTCGTGGTAGTCGTGGATCTCGGCGAGGTCCTTGCCGGGCGCGGCGCGGATAACGCGGCCGGCGCATTGGACGAGTAGGCCGTCGTAGGAGATCGGGCCGGCGAGGAAGAGGGTGTCGAGGGCGGGGGCGTCGAAGCCTTCACCAATGAACGGTGTGGTGCCGATGACAAGGAGGCCGTCGCCGGCCTTGGCGCCGTCGAGCCGGTCAACGATGGCCCGCCGTTCGCGGGTGCTCATCGCGCCTTGGAGCACAAGCGCCTGATGTCCGCGTGCGGCGAGCAGCGCGGTGAGTGCCTCCACCTGGACGACCCGGCGGGTCAGCACGAGACAGTTGCGACCGCGGGTCAGGGCCGCGGCGACATCGTCGGCGATCTGGGTGTTGCGGGGCTCGTCGAGGGCCAGCCTTCGGTGCACCTCGGCGAGTGCGCCGGGCGCATCCAGGTCGACGTCGCCGGGTTGAAAAGTGGTCTCGTGGATGAACAGCGCTCGACGGGGTCCGACGTCGGCGTGCATCGCGGCTGCGAGGGTGCCTTGTTCCTCGTGGCTCAGGGTGTGGCGGACGGGTCCGAGTTGCCAGGTGACGAGTTGGCCGAGGCCGTCGCGTCGGGTGGGTGTGGCGGTGAGTCCGAGCCAGAACTGCGCGGCGATCCGTTTGACCGAGTGCTCGTAGGCTGCGGCGCCGAGGTGGTGGCATTCGTCGACGATGACGTGTCCGTACTCCTGGGTCAGGGTGGCGACGTCGTCGCGCCGGGCGAGGGAGGGCAGCAGCGCGATGTCCACGGCGCCGGTGAGCTTGCGTCGGCCGCCGCCGAGTTGACCGGGCTTGATGTCGAGGAACTGTTTGATGCGGGTGCGCCACTGGTCGGCGAGGGCTTTGCGGTCGACGAGGACGAGGGTGGAGGTGTTGCGTTCGGCGATCACGGCGCAGGCCATGACGGTCTTGCCGGAGCCCGGTGGGGCGACCAGGATCCCGTCGTCGTGGGCGAGAAGCGCGCCGACCGCGTCGGCCTGCTTGCCGGTGAGTTCGGCGGTGAACGCGGTGTCGATCTCGGTCCCGGGGTTTCGTGCGTCCGTGACTGCCAGCCGGGATCCGGCGCGCTCGACGATGGCGGCGATGGAGTGCCGCAGGCCCCGCGGGAGGACCAGGCGGTCATCGAGGGTCAGGTCGTAGCCCTGGATGAAGCGCGGGGTGTCCCAGGTGGACTTGCGGAGTCGCTGCAACTCATAAAATTTCGGGTTGGCCATGGCGGCGGCGTGCTTGAACGTCGCCAGCGCGGCGGGCGTGAGCTGCCTGGCATCGATGCTCAGCCCGGCACCGGCCTCCGCGTGGACCACCGCAGGGAGCGGAGGATGGACCCGAGTCGCGGCGGACCGGCTCATGGTGGCGACATCGGCACCGTTGACGGCTTGCTTGGCCTGCTGGGCGACATGTTCGGCGTCGCCGGGGCTGAGGCGGTCCAGCGTCGACAGGAATGCCCACTGGTCGGCGTGCGGCTCGAGGTTGCCGAGGTCGAGGAAGGTGGTCAGTCCGTCCTTGCGACGGCGACCCTGTAGCGGTGCGGCGATGAGGTTGCCGAAGCCACCCTCGGGCAGCACGTCCTGGTTGGGGAACAGCCGGTCGTACGAGCGGAGGTCCATCGACCCGCGCAGCACCATCGCCTCACGCAGAAGGACGGTGCCGACGGCCCGCGCGGTGGCCGCGGGGATAGCGCCGGCGAAGAAGACCCACACGTGGGCGCCACGGCCTGACTGGGAGATCTCCATCGCGGCAGGCACCGCGCCGGCTCGTGCCGCTTTGGCGTAGGCGAGGGCGTCGAGCATCGCCGTCGGCCCGTCGAAGTCGGCCACGACGAAGTGGCAGGTGTTGCCGGGCATCAGCGGGTACAGGCCCATGAACACGTCGCCGACCAGATGCGCCGCCATGACCTCCGTCGTGCGGGGCAGGTAGGCGGCACCCCGCCGGTCCATACCCTTACGCCAACCGCCGGCGACCGCGGGCATCCACCCGGCAGCGCCGGTACGGGCGTTGTCCCACCGCACGGCGTACACGTCGGTCCGGGCCCGGAACCGGTCGGCGAACAACGCCAGCTTGTCCCGAGTCGGCGAAGCCATGGTGACCAGCCCCGGCGGCTCAACCGGCGCGGACAACTGCTCCGGCGCCGCAGTCGTATCCTGACCGCGCAGCTCCAGCAGGCGTCCCAGTCGGGCGTTCTCCGCCCGTAACCGCTCCACCTCCCGCCGAAGTTCGACGAACTCGGCCACCGAACCCATGCCGACCATCCTCGCGCATCGGGCCCCGAACACCCCGGCGCCGGTCCGCTATCCTCCGCCGATGGCATCGAAGGGCAACGCCGCGCTGGAGGCGATGATCGGGGAAGCCACCGTCGACACGGACGGTCACGAGGACGAGCGCACCGGCCTGTTCGCCATGCTCGAGGAGCATCTGGCGGTGCCGTTCACCACCACCGTCCTCGGCGTCGAGGTCACCGTAGGCGAGATCGAGCTGGCAGCGGACAGCATCGTCGCGGTCTGCGCCCGAGGCCGCCACCGGCAACGGGTCGGCCTTCTCGACCTGCCGCTACCCACCCCGGCGCCGGAAGGTGCCGCGTGGATCGACGCCTACCGCCACTGGGCCGGACGGTAGGCGCGGTGAGCGAGTACCAGTACTACGAGTTCAGCGCCGTCGACCGGCCCCTCACCGGCCGGGAGCGGGCCGAGCTGCGGTCGCTGTCGACCCGGGCCAACATTACCGCCACCAGCTTCGTCAACACCTACGAGTGGGGCGACTTCAAGGGCGACCCGCGCACGCTGATGGAGCGGTACTTCGACGCGCACCTGTACCTGGCGAACTGGGGCACCCGTCGGCTCATGCTGCGGCTGCCGAAGCACGTGCTCGACTCCGGCACGGTGGCCCAGTACTGCCAGGGTGACAGCGCGTCCACGTGGACCGCCGGCGAGCTCGTCATCATCGACCTTCACGACGAGGACGAGGACGGCGCCGACGAGTGGGACCTCGACGGCGACGGTCTGCTCACCTCCATCATCCCGGTCCGGGCCGGCCTCGCCGCCGGCGACCAGCGCCTGCTCTATCTGGCCTGGCTGCGCTGCGTACAGTCCGAGGACATCGCCGACGACGAGCCCGAGCCGCCCGTCCCCGCCGGACTGGGTACCCTCGACGCGCCGCTCACCGCCATCGCCGAGTTCTTGCGCATCGACCCCGACCTGATCGCGGCCGCGGCGGCCGGGTCGGCGCCGGCCACCTCCGGCGAACCGACCGCCGCGCAACTACGCACCTGGGTCGTCGGCCTACCCGCCCCGGACAAGGACGCCATCCTGACCGACCTGATCACCGGCGGCGAAAGCCACCTGCGCAGCCGACTGCTGCGCCGCTACCGCGACGCACACCGCACTGACAAGCCCACCCCCGCAGTCGCCCGCACCGCCGGGGAACTGCTCGCCACCGCCGCAGAGATGCGCGCCGTGCGGGAACGACGGGACGCCGAGCAGCGTGAACGCGACCGGATCCGCCGGGAGCGGTCCGCCGCAGCCGCCCGGCAACGACACCTCGGCACCCTCGCAGTTGACCAACCCGCCGCCTGGCAACGGGTCGACGAACTCATCGCCACGAAGAAACCCCGCGAATACGACACCGCCGTTCAACTCCTCGTCGACCTGCACGACCTCAGCGAACGCGACGGGGACAGTCCGTCGTTCCAACACCGGCTGGCCGAGCTACGGGCGGCGCACGCCCGCAAGCCCAGCCTGCTCGAACGCCTCAACCGTGCAGGCCTCGAAACCTGACGGCATGGTTCGCCGCCCGGTGACCATCACCGAGGCGCGCAAGATCGTGGACAGCTCGGCGTTCCGGCGCGACGCCCCTGATAGCAGCGGCTTGGACTGCGGGTGTCCGTCGGGACCGGCAACCGTACATCGAACCGTGTCGTTTGCCGTGTGGACCCGGAGGGTCGGGTGACTGTCTGGGTGTGTGCTGCCGATGTCATGGCTAGCTTGGAGTAGGACGCCCCGGCCCTCGCTGACGACCGCTGTATCAGCACTGGATGGAGACTTGCGACCGATCGCCCTTTCCGAAGTTGTGGCTACTGAATCGCGGCGGGTCCACGCCCCTTGACCAGTACGAGCGAAGAGGGTGATGCCCCGATGGGCAGCCTGTGGGCCGGCGTCGACGTCGGCAAGACCCACCACCACGTGTGCGTTATCGACGACGACGGCACCGTGGTGATGTCCGAGAAGATCCCCAACGACCAGCAGGCCATCTCCGGCATCGCCGGACGGCTCGGCAAACGCCGTAAGCCGATCCGCTGGGCCGTCGACCTGCGCGGCGGACCCGCTTCGCTGTTGCTGGCGGTCCTGTTCGACCGGGGCGTGGACGTGCGCTACGTCAGCGGCACGGTCACCTCGCGGATGGCGGAGGCGTTCCACGGCGAACGCAAGACCGACGCCCACGACGCCTACGTCATCGCCCAGACCCTGCGCATGCGTGGCGATCTACCGGCCCTCACCCTCGCGGACGGGGTGCAGCAGCAACTGAAGCTGCTCGTCTCCCGCCGCCTCGACCTGGTCGCCGACCGGGTCCGCATCACCGCCCGCCTCCAAGACCTCTTGACCATGATCAGCCCCGCCTTGGAGAAACGCTCAACCTGCGCAGCAAGGGCGCGCTCCGGCTCCTCGCGCAGTGGCAGACACCCGCCGGACTGCGCCGCGCCGGCGAGGCCCGGATCCTGGACTATCTACGCCAGCACGGCGTGCGGGCCGCCAGGACACTGGCCGCCAAGGTCCTCACCGCCGCCCGGACGCAGACCGTCGCCGGCGCCGGAGAGGCCACCGCGGCCGGGATCATGGCGCAGATGGCCGCCGATCTCGAAGCGGTCGACGACCGGATCACCGCCACCGAGGAAACCATCGCTGGCATCGTCGCCGACCACGAGTTGGGGGAAATCGTTACGAGTCTTCCGGGTATCGGCACCACCCTCGCCGCCGAGTTCCTCGCCCACGCCGGCACCCTCACCACCTACCCCAGCGCCGCGTCGCTCGCCGCTCACGCCGGGCTCGCGCCGATCTCCCGGGACTCCGGCCGCCGACAGGGCCACCAGATTCGGCCCAACCGCTACCACCGGGGCCTACGCCGGGTGTTCAGCATGTCCAGCTTCACCGCCCTGACCCACTGCCCACGATCACGCGCCTACTACGACAAGAAACGAGCCGAGGGGAAGACCCACCGCCAAGCCACCGCCGCCCTGTCCAGACAACGCCTCAACGTCCTCTGGGCCTGCATCCGCGACAAGACCCCCTACCAGCTCAAACAACCAAGATCAGCAGAGCTGGCACCATGCGAACTCGCGTAGAGACTCCTCCAGCGGATGCCAACCCGGGTGAACCGGTGCCAACGCGGGTCACCGCGACCGACCGCCGGTCGCAAACCGGGGATCGTGTGCTCGGCGTGTAGTCCTGGGCTGGGCGAACGGCGGTCCGGGTGACGTGGGCGAACGTGGGCCACTCCCTGCCACCCCAGGTGAACCCCAAGGTCGCTAGACTGGGCCCTCGCGCCCCCGTAGCTCAGGGGATAGAGCATCGGTTTCCTAACCCGACGCTCCGCCTGTGGCCCCAGCCTGATGACCTGCGCTTCCTTGTTTCCTGCCATTGCGTGCCGGTCGCTGTGCGGCCCTGCTGTGATCGCTTGCTGAAGATCAGCTGGAGCGTTGTGGATCCTGCGTGTGCAAGCTTATCGCTTCTTGCGGCGCCCCTTCCGTAGGGCTGACTCGGCTTCCTGGCGTCGACGGATGGCAGCATCGTCGCGCTGAGGAACAATGGCCCGCGTCCGAGAGGCGGGGGCGGCGGCCTCTGCTGTCGCGGACTCGGCGTGCGCCAGCGGCTCGCCACTGCTGCAGGACGGTGGGCAGGCTTTCGCGGGTACGGAACCACGACACAGCTGCTGCGGTAGAGGGGTCGCTCGCGTCTTCCCACTCGGCCATCTTGTCGGGCTCGAAGAGGAAGTTCGCCGCGAGTTGGAAGTAGAGGTCGTCCTTGGCCTCGGCGAACTTCTTCATCGCCTGCACTTGGCGGATACGTGGGCAGAATGCCGCGCCGATGAACCATGTGGCGCCGGCCATGACCGCGCCTGAGTCCTCGCCCTCCTCCGGCGTTGGCGCGCAGAGGAGGTCCACGATGCGCTGCTCGGCGTCATCGAGCTGGATAGGGACCTCGTCGCGGAGGGCGGTCTCGTACGCCTGGCGGGCGTCGTCGGCACCGGTAAGGCGGTGCGTGCGACGCAGCCCGGCCATGTCGAACATCAGGATGCTCTTGCCAACCTGAATTTCGCTGTCGTGGCCGTACACGGCGGCGGTGCTGTCGAAGCCGGCCAGCACAAGCGTTTCGCAGCGTCGCTGACCCTTGCGCTGTGCGTCGCCCAGCCGGGCGTGGGGCGACGAGACGAACGGGCACACCTGCGCGGCATAGAGCGCGCACACCTCGTGCACCGGCGCCTCGTTGAACGTGGGGGTCTCGCCCATGTGTTGCAACTGGTCGTCGAACGTGACTTGCCAGCGCAACTCGTCGCGAAACGGCATGGCGCACACCGCGCACAGGTCGTAGGCGGCAAGAACAAGCTTGCGCTGCTCGGACAAGGCCCCGTAGTCCTCCTCGCCCGGTTCCTGCGGAATGACCGCGATGATCGGGTACCCACGGGGGTCCAGATGTAGGTGCGAGCAGCGCACGGGCGCCTTTACTTCTGCGGGGCGAGCGCCAACACCTGTTCGGGAGCCAGTGACCACGTGCCCAATTTAGGGCCCAGAACACACATTCTCCTGGCGGCCCAACGTGTCGGCTTGTTCATCCTTTTGCTGGTGGTTGCCCCCGATCTACGGTGTCGGCCAGCGTCACCGCCGGTGGTATCGCAGGTTCGCCTCGCCGCCGTCGTCATCGCCACCGCCCTCAGTCTGACCGGGCTACATGCCGGTAACCCAAGGCAGGATCTTTGGAGCTGGGGCCGGGCTGATCGATGCCGCGGCGGATCGAGTTGATCACTCATGCTTCGGTCAGGAATTCCAGGGCGGGGGAACGTTGGCCTCCGGTCCATTCATCGCCGACCGAACTTCGGCGCTGCCGGGATAGCTGAGTGTGGGCAGGGCGATCGTTCGGTGGGCCTGGACGATGAGGTTAGCGGCGAGCCGACGTGTGATTCGCCGGCCAGACACGCTGGTGGGCGAGCGTCTGGGTCGATGACGACTGGGAAGCTGCCGTGATCGTCTTGCGCGCCAGTAGCGCAGACCACTGGCGTGCATGCGGCGCTTCGGGGGATCGCAGCCAAGAGAGCAGCTCCCAGCCCCGGCGCACGTGGAGCGACGATCAATGCGCTGCCGCGCCTAACCGTACCGGGTGGGGCGCAGGGCGCAGGGGCAGGGGGCAAAGATAGGCAATCCCCCCAGGCGACGCGCTTCCAGCGAAACCACACCTATATCAAGGCGACCGTACGCTCCGCGCAAGGAGTGTCGGAGGGGGCGAAGAAGGCAGGGGCGCCTGCGCAGCTCAGAGGCTGCTTGACCTGAGATGATGATGGGCCTGTCAGGGAGCCACGAGTGGCGGACGCAACGAGGCAGCCGGAGGCATCTGCCTGGAAACTTCCGTACAACTGCCGTACGCTGTTGTCAGAGGTGATGAGAGATGGCACCCAAGACCGAGCGCATCGAGATGCGGACCGACCTTGAAACGAGCGACCTACTCACCCGCGCAGCCCGAACATGTGACGAGTCTGTCTCGTCGTTCGTCCTGAAGGCCGCTCGTACTGAAGCGGACCGAGTGCTAGCGCGGGCGGATCGCACCATCATGTCAGCAGAGCAGTTCGATGAGATGATGGCCGCCTTGGACAAGCCGGATCAGCCGACCAGGCTTGCTGAACTGGCCTCTAAGCCGCGGAGGTTTCGCCGCAAATGACCGAATGGCTGTCCGGGCCTCTAGAGTTAGAGCATGAAGTTGAGGGATTCGACTGTGGCGTCGAATCCCTCAACACCTGGCTCATTGGGCACGCCCGCAGTGCTGCGGCTAGCGGCACTGCCAGGACGTACGTATGGACAGCTTCTAATGCGAACGCCGTCATGGCCTACTACGCGATCACCCCTACCGTGGTCGTCCGGGGCGAGTTGACCAAGAAACAAGCTGGCGGGTCGGGTGACGTTCCTGGCTACCTTCTGTGCAAGCTAGCCCTGCACAGGGCGCTGCATGGACAAAAGCTTGGTGGTGAACTCCTGCTGGATGCCCTGGAGAAAATCGTACACGCTGCTGACGGATTTGGCGGCCGCCTTATTGTCGTCGACGCTATCGAATCGGCAGTTGACTTCTATCAACATTATGGATTCAAGCCAGTCATTGGCGTGCCTAATCGGCTCGTAATGAAAGTGGCGACCGCGAGGAGCGATCTCGGACTCGGGAGCCTTCAGTTGTCAGCCAACCGCGAGGCGGGGCTGGTGTCTATGGTGCTTAACCGCCCAGACGGCTCGTCTACCCCGTTCATTGGGGACATTGCGCAGGCGCGCGCGGTAGCCAGGGAGATGTTGGCCGCCGTTGAAGAACGAGAGCGAGCGGGCGCGACCGATGCGAGAGTTGATCTTCATGCGGTCATGGTGAGGGCCCTCGGCAGAGACCCGTTCGCCGAGGAAGAGTGAGTTGCAAAGTCATCGCTTGCTCCGCCCTTGGCTGTAGTTGCGCAGTTGCCGGACAGGCGGGTTCGGGACAGCGAAGGGTAGGGGATGGTGGCACTACCCCCGCCGCCGTTTGAGGCGGTGCTAACTTTCCGTCGACTATCAGGCTGGCAGGCCCGGTCAGCTGCGATTAGACGCTGCTCCACAGTATGTCGTCGATGCGACGTGCAATCCGCGTTGAGAGCCGTCGCCCCGCCCGTCGGCGAGCGAGCCGGGATGCCTCGGCGATCGAGTGCCGGCCGGTGACGACGAGTCCGTGACTATCAGCGCTTCCGAAGAGTGCACCGCTGTAGAGGCATCCCGGGTTGCAGTCTGCTTCATCGCGGTCGAGGGTCCCGGTAGCGAAGTGATGCAGGTGGGCGCCCACGTCACCGATGCCGTTGGGAGCAATGACTGCGATGAGCAGTTGAAGTGCCTCGTTGGCGGCGGCGGCCATGGAGAAGGCAAAGACGTTTTCGTTGTGGCTTAGCGGATGGTCGCGGTTGAGGCCGGCAATGTAGGACGGATTGTCGAGTTGGCCGGTGCGTTCGAGGGAGACATCGGCCGGATCGTACTGTCCCAGGCATTCCAGGCAGGCGCGGCCGGGCGCTGCCATGTGTGCGCGCCATTCGGCCCCGCGCATCCTCTGGCCGTCGCTGCGGATGAGGATGCCGCCGTCGACGACTGGTATGAGGTGGGCGTAGGCGGCGAGGTTGAGTACGGCTCGTGGCCAGGGCCGGTCGACGCAGCTGAACAGCACGTCACAGTCCAGCGCGTGTGCCAGTCCGTCGGGTTCCACGACAGACAGTTCCAGTGCGGTGATGTCCGGGTTGCCGGCGGTGCCTGACCGGCGTAGCGCCCTGGCGAGGGTCTCAACCTTGGAACGGGCGAGCTCGACGTCGCGCGTGGTCGCGTGTAGGAGTCGGTCGAGGTTGACCGCCTCGACGGCGTCAAAGTCCAGCAGGGTGATGCGCTCGACGCCGGTGCGGGCGAGGGTTTCGGCGACGAGGGCGCCCACGCTGCCCGCGCCGATGATGCCGACGTGCAGCCGCGTGAGGCTGGCCTGCAGGTCGGGTCCCCACGCGGAAACGGTGCGGGTGAGCTGCTCTCGCAGGTCGGGGATCGGACGCAGGGAGTTGTTCCACGAGACTGTGATGCGATCGCCGACGCATCGGACGTTCTCCGCCCACTGCGGCGCGTAGCGCCGGGCGGCCGCTCGATGCCACATGCGGGCGCTATAGGTTTGGTCGCTCACGGCGTAGGTCAGGCCGAGCAATGGCAGACCGGTGAGGGCGACTGCTTGGGCCGCGTGGCCCGACTCGGCAGCGTGGTCGTCATCGCTGAGGTCCTGCCAACCACGGCCCTTGGGGTGGCTGTGCACGAGTGCCAGCCCGGCGCCGGTCTCGGCGGCGAACGCGGCTGCCCGCAGGAAGTAGCCGGAGGTGAACGAGACGTTGCCGTGGAGGAGACGCTCGCCGCGCCCGGGCCAGATCACCTCCCCGATGACGGCGCTGGTGCGGGTTGCGCCGGTGCTCGGCCGCCAGGTCAAGAAACACAGGTCCTCTTGGCCGTCCGAGCGGATGAGGTGTTCGGCAAGCCGGGTCGCGACGGTCGTGGTCATGGCCACCGACAGGCGCCGCCGGGCCGAAATCGGGCCGCTGGTCACGACCGGGCGAAGAGCGTGCGCAGGTGCCTTAGGTAGGCGCGCATGCTCCGATCGGTCACCCAGTTCTGGGCTGGGCGGCTCCAGTACTCCCACTCAGCCCCGAGGGGAGATGCGTGAACCGCGCCGTCTGGGTGCCCCAGCCGAGGGCTGACGTGCGGGCCCGGCGGCGGTGACACCGGCCAGTCGGGTGGGATGGCGAGTGCCAGCTTGATCTCCTCCCCAGCGTGTCTGCCTACTTCGACGCGGTAGGTGAAGACGGCCAGCTCACCCTGTTGGGTGACATCGTCGTGGCCGGTGGCGGCGAGCGCGGCGAGGAAGCCCGCCGCGCCCACCGTCGGCTGCTGCACCGTGGTCATGAGGTCGGAGTCGGGCCAGTCGACACCGACACGAACGTGTCGCCCGCGTGCACGCGGATCGGGGTGTCGCCGCGTCCCTCGTACGACTCCTGGCGCCGTCCCTTGACCTCGACGAGGTACGCCGAGGCCGGGTCGACCCCGGCCAGGCTGAGGATCTGGTTCGGCGTCAGGTCCTTCTCGGCGGTCGTGACCGGTTCGTCATCGACCTTGAAGGTGATGGTCTTCGCAGGCTTGGCCTGTTCCGCTGAGGCGTGCGTGGATGGCGCTGTCATCGCTGTGCTCCTTGATGTCAGGTTTCTGTGTGGTTCTGCCGGCTGGCTCGCTCGTCACGGCACTTGTGTCGTTCGGTGTCGAGCGACCGCCCGGACGGTCAGCGGCGAGGGGGACAGGAGGTTGTTAGTCCAGACGCCGTCGGCATGCGTGCGCAGGTACTTCGCCCCGCGCGACGGGGTCACCACGGCCACGTGCGCGCGGTTGCCCCGGCCGTCTTCGGTGCACGCCTTGCCGCCCTGGTTCTCGATCGACGAGACGAGCTGCTCGCGCGTGCTGCTGTCCTCCTGGTTCGTGGAGTCGGACAACCACCACAGGTGGGTGATGTGTTCGTGGTCCGACCCACCCTCGAGCCGGACCGCGGTGATCTGGATGGCCACGACCCCTCCGCGTGCATCATCAAAGCTTCAGTACCACTTCGGTGGCACCCTAGCAGAGGTTGTTGCAGCGAAGCGGCAGTGCCGCACTAAGGTTGGGGTATGCGAACCTTGAGGACGCGATGATGGCCGAGCTCCCGCTTCAGGAAACTGAGCGGCTCGACCTCGCCGAGTTCGGGCGGATGCTGCGGGAACGCCGCGGAACGCTGTCCATTCGGCAGGCAGCCGCCGATGCTGGTGTGAGCTTCAGCACGTTCTCGCGGGTTGAAGCCGGTGCGCACCCTGACCTCGCGACGTTCACACGTCTCTGTTCATGGCTGCGGGTACCAGCGGCGAGGTTTTTCAACCCGGTGACCGAGCGACGGATGACACCCCTCGACGAGGCCGTCACTCACCTCCGGACCGACCCACGGCTGACGCCCGAAGCGGCATCGACGCTCACGTCCGTGCTCACTGACATGTACAACACACTCGCCCGGGACCTGCCACAACCACGAACGGCAATCGCCTGCCATCTGCGTGCAGCATCGGTAATGAGACCAGGAGTCCCGCACCGCCTGGCGTCCCTCCTGACCGACATGCGCGATGAACTTGAACGACAGGTGGAGGCAGGGGAACTGTGACACTGCCCCGCGGATTCAAGGCCGCCGCAGAGCGGCGCGCGCTCGAGCTGCGAGCCCAACTCGGCCTCACCCCCACCGACCCGCTCGACATGGCGGCTGTTGCTGACCACCTTGAGATGAAGATCGTCAGCGCCGCCGCCCTCGTGGACGTCGCGAGACTCGAGGAACTCGAGCGCCTCCAAGCATTCGCGTTCTCCGCCGTCACCTTCGAGATCAAGGGACGTCCGTTCATCGTCACGAACCCACTACGTCCCCCAGCGCGCATCGTCAGCGACCTCGCACACGAGATCTCTCACATCCTGCTCGAACATGATTTGTCTGAAATCAGCGAGTTCGACGGGGTGCCGTTCCGGACGTGCCGCCCTGACGAAGAGGAGCAAGCAACTGCCTTGGGCGGAACATTGCTGCTCCCGCGCCCCCTCCTGATCCGGGCCGCTGCGAAAGGAATGGGCCCCGACGAAATCGCCAGCCGGTTCGCAGTCAGTATCGAGATGGCCCGATTCCGCTACAACACAACAGGGGTTGGCAAACAAGTCCGGGCCGGCCGACGCTGACGGGCCAGCGACTCGCAGCTAACCCGGCCGAGAGGCCGCTACAGGCTGCGGCCCCGATCAAAGGCTTGCCTCGTGGTCTCGAGCGCGCTGTGCAGCTTCGCCAGAACCGAATCGAGCGCCGTCGCGGCATCGACCAGCGGCGTTACGCAGCACTCACGCCAGTGTTCCGCGTGTTCGTTACCATTGGGTTTCCACCGTTCCGTGGCGATAAGCGCGTGGACTCTCACCTGGTCGTCGTCGAGTACCTGTATCGCGCCTGCGGCCACCAGCGTGTGCGTGTACTTCGGTAGGTTCTCGACAACGCACATGTAGCCGCTCTCGAAGTGGATGCGCTCGCCGGGGACGCCTGGTGCACGAGATCGTTGGTGTTCGGGTATCGCAGCGACACTAGTGTGCTCGCCGACCTCGACGTTCGGCCAAGACCTCATTGCCATGCCGATCTCGCCTACCGCACTCTTCACTTGATCAAGCAGAGGTGAGCAGATCGTGACGGCTCGCGCTCGCTCCTCCTCAGCCGACCGAACACTTTCCTTCAGCTCGTTCAGCCGTTCGCTCAAAGATCCGGACCGACGTGGGGGGTTCGCGAAGGACGGTGCTGTCGACGCTTCAACGGCGGCCACCGCATCAAAGGGCATGCAGGCGAGGTGACGGTTATGGTAGACAAGCTTCAATACCTCGACGTCGGGGTATTTTTTCAGGGTGGCCATCAGGGCGGGAAGCCTGCTGTCAGGAAAGGCATCACCGAGGAACACGCCGGTCAGTGCCGCGCGGACGGGAACTTCGACGGGAAGCACGGACTGATCTACGAGGACGAGCCGGTACTCGCTCTCGTTCGCCCAGTCCGCGTGCTTGCGGAAGAAGATCTGATCTCGGTGCACGTCCGCGTAGTTGATTGCCACAGCGTCGAGACCGAACTCGAGAATCTGCCCGAGGTCGACTCCATGCGGGCCTGCCCCGATCGATGCTCTACGATACTCAACAGGGCCGTGGAAGCGAAGAAGCGCGTCGGGTACCGCCACCTGGCTGAACGCGGCGATCAGCTTGTCACGATCGAACCGCAGACAGATTCCCGCGTGGCCGGCTCCGTAATGCGCCCAAGTGGCAAGATGGTTCCACCCCCGAAAGGCATCTCGGTTCGCGACGGTGTCGGGCAGGCTCCAGTCCTGGGTCAAACAGACGACCTTCGCGTGTTTCCGAATCACTTTGTCGAGGTCGTTCCATACCTTCAAACCAGAGCCGGGATCGAGGTCGTCGCGGTGCGAGCTGAGGTTCGGGTGCAGTGGACGGGACTCCCAGAGGTCGTTGGTCGACTCGAAGGGCGACAACCGGAGCGTCCCGCTGCGCAGGATGCCGAAAATCGCCGCCTCAGCAGTCGTGTAGTGGAACAGATGATTGGTCAACGTCCTTGCGGCGCTGAACAGCTCCGCCTCTAGGAACGCTTCGTGAGTGAGCATGTCCCACATCCAAGCACGAGATCGAAGGTGCCACGGTCGCCATGGCCGCCCAAGCAGGGTGCTGGGACGGCGGCCAACTTTCGGTCGCTCGCGGCATCGCCGAGCAGGTGTGGCAGAGGCGTCATGAACCTGCGATCCCTGCTCAAGTCGTAGCCGGTCATCCTCTCCGGCAGGTGTAACGAGGAACTTAGACGCAAGGGTGCTGAGCGTCCAAGAGCCCAGATCCGGCAAGCGGCCTGCGGCTGAGGTCCGGCACCGCAACCACAACCGGTGGGAGAATCGACGCAGCAAGAACGCTGGCCCGAGCACCGAGATCGATCGCTAGGAGTTGGCCGTGGAGGTGACACCGGAACTGGTTCTCGACCGTGTACGTGCTGCGGGCGGCCGGCTCGAGTTGACGGGATTGGACGAGGCGACCCTTGAGGCGTGGCGGCACGCGGCGAAGACAGCCAAGCTGCGGCTCCTACGAGCAGGTCCGCACCGGCTGCGCACGTCGTCGTCGCCGGGTGCGATGTCGCTGCTGCTGGTCCAGGTCGACCGACACGGCGTGGAAGCGCCCGCGAAGCCGCAGCCGGTTCAGCCAACCCGGGTTGCTCCGCCGCGTCCCCGGCCCCGCACGCAGGAGTTCCTGGGCCGAATCGTCCCGGCTCCCTCGACAGTGCGCCGCCCGCACCAGATCTTGGAGGACTTGACCGAGGCGTTGGACCACCCCGAGCGGATGATCTACGAGAATCGGCCGTACCTGATGCCGAACACGCGCCGGCCGTTGCAGCGGATGCGGCAGATCTGGCAGGCCATCATCACCGAGGCCGAGTTCCGCGGCTACGAGACGCAGTTCCAACACAACCAGCGGGACCGCTACGACAGCGGACAGCTGGTTCTGCGCATCGACCGAGACGAGTTCCCGATCCAGGTCTACGGCGAGCGCGGCCAGCCACTGCGGCTGACGATCACGGAGACGCACCCGGCACGGCGCCGCGGCTACGACACCTGGACCGACACGCCCGACAAGCCCCTGCACAAGCAACTCGGTGAGGTGTTCACCCATATCGAACGGTGGGCCGACCTACTGATCGAGCGTCGCGAGACCGAGCAGCGCCGCGAGCAGCAGCGCATGCGTGAGCGCGACCGGCGTGGAGCCGAGGCCCGGCGCCAATTCACCGAGGACCACCGCCGTACGACCATCCAGGCGCGTATTGGTGAGCGGCAGTTAGCCGACGACGCCCGCGCCTACGCCGCCGCGCTGCTTGCCGTCGCCGCTGACCTGCGACCGGCCCGCGCCGAGAAGGTGCGGGCCTGGGCGGAATGGATCCTGTCGCACGCCGACCAGGTGGATCCCCGCCTCAACCGAGAGGGCATGCCGACAACCCCGAAACCCGAGCGCGACGACCTACGGTCGTACCTGCCGGCGGGGCACTGGCTCTAGTCGTGGTACCAGCGGCGGTTTGGATGCCACGGCCGCTGCGGTAGCGGCGGGCTGATTCTCTCGTCGTGCCGCCGCCGGGGGGCGGTCGCTGTTGGCGGTGGATCGTCGGGGACGCCGGGTTGGTCGGCCAGCGGATCCAGACCGTCCGCGTAGGTGTGAGCCCACGACAGCCACGGGTCCTCGGGCGGCATCCCAGCGGCGACGAGGTCGCCGCAGTAGGAGCGGATGTCCCCGGCCAGCAGCCACGCGCCGACCTGATCCCGCAGGACCTGGTCACGGTGCGACGTGACCACCCGGTCGCGTTCCTGCTGCAGTCGCCGCTGCTCCGCCCGCACGGCCGCCTCCCGGCGGTCGTGCAGCCGCCGGCCCCGCTGGCGCAGGTCTGACAGGACGGCGGGCAACTCGTGCTCGAGGCGTTTGCGGGCGTAGTCCTTCCACTCGGCGACTCCACCGTCCGTGTCGGTGACGGTCAGCACGAGGCGCAGCGTCCAGCGGGATCCGCTCTCCTCTCGCATCCGCACCTCGATCGGCTGGTCATTCACGACCACGCTCAGCAGCGCCTCCTTGCCGACGCGGACGACCCACCCCCACGACTCCGCGTCCTTGCAGATCGATTGCAGGAGCAGCAATGCCCTGGACCGGTTTTCGTCAGAGGCCGGCAAGCGGTTCGGCTGATCGCGCAACCCGTCAACGACCGGGTGCGGATTCACCAGCGAATCGGCGATCGGGGCCGACGATCGGGCTTTGGGCTGGTAGTGCTTGCTCGGGTGACGGCCTCGCCGTAACTCGATGACCAGATCTCCGGCGTCACGGCCCCGGTGAACCAGATGCCAGCCCTTCGGCACCTTCCCACCGGAGCGCATCGCGTGGATAAGTCGACGCCACGCCGCCCGCACCTGCTCGGGCGGATCAAGAACCTGCAGAGATCCACCCGCCTTCTCCAGCAGGTCCAGTAACCCCTGTACGGAAGCGGGTGGCTTCGTGGAGCCGGGCAGGGCATCCATAAGAGCATGCTCGCATACCCGTCGTTCAAGCCGTGCGTGCGACGTGCGCGCCTAGTGCACCGACAACAACGCTGACTCGGTTCTCGCGCCGCGCGCCCTGACTGGACTGAATCAAGGCCGAGTTCACCGCCGCGAGGCATTTCCTACTGGTCTGCGTCCATGCCGTCGGCCCTGTAGTCGGGTCGGTGAGGTCGACGCGGGTTGCCAGAGGCAGTGACATGGGAGCGGCGTGGCGGTCGTCCCAGGTGATGATGTGGCTGCACGGGCAGGCCGGCAGACGGTGCGTACGAGTGGACCAGCAGCGGTCACCGCAGTAGGAGCGCGTAGGAGGAGCATCCCTCGATGGGGTACCCCCTGATGCGCCCGCGCGGTCGCCTTCATAACGTGCGAGATCGTCGGATTATCGACGAGCTTCTCGCGAAGCGCTGCGCGCTAGACTCCTGCGTCAGCGATCTGAGTTGATCGTTGGATAGGGGGTTCCGGCGTGGTGGAAGATGACGGATCGCGGCTGCGCCGAGAGGGCCGACCTGTGGCCTGGGATGGATACTGCGGCGAGCCTGTCGCCTGGCTGACGGTTGGCGAACCCGTCGCCGGCACCTTGTACGGTGGCTCAGGCCCGATCGCCTACACCCACCTCCTGACCGTCGAGGAGGCCATCGAGGTCTACGGACCGATCAGCGAGTGGGTCGTCGGCCCGCAAGGCGGATTCCGCCGGGTGTGTTTCGGAGAAACAGTGTTCTCCAGCGTCGAACTCGGTCGCGGTCTCGAAGCCCGCACGCTGCCTGAGGGCATTGTCACGGTCGAGGATCCGGACTTGGACTGGCCGTGCCCGCAGTGCGGCGCCGCACCGGGCGAACGCTGCAACGGAGCGTCCAAGCACCGGGTCCGTCGCGCCCGCGGCGAGGAGTACCAGCGCCTCCAGCACGAGATGAGCCAGCTTCGGGACACCGTTGCGAAGCTCCGCAGGCAGAACGAACTGCTCGACGAGCAGGTGCATGCCCTGCGGCGCGAGCAACGCAAACGAGTACCGATCTGTGGCAGGCCTACTCGAGCCGGGCGACCGTGCCAGGCCGACGCGATCACCTACCCGACACCGATCGAGTCGTGCCGTATCCACCTCACGCCCGAGGAGAAGACGATGATCGCCGCCGCAGAGGCGCAGCGGCGGGCCGAGTTCGCGGCCCGCCCGACCGGGAACTGATCTGCCAGCCCGAACTGGTCAGACGCACCGCCCTCCGGTGAGAGCAGACCAACTCATCTCGTGGCGTTGTGATGGGCTCCTTGCAAGATCGCCCACGACACAACCGGCCGCAACTGGTGCCCCGCCCCCGGAACCTTCCCACACCGAGCACGAGCCCTGCGCCGCCGGCACTGGGGCCCTCCTGTCACCCGGCCGGCACGGCACGGCACCGGACAGGAGGTTCCGCCGGGCCTTGGGGATTCGCTCCGCAGCGGCCTATTGAGGTGTCGTGTAGCGACTGCGGTGGACGGCGGTCTACCAGCGGCGACGCCGGTAAACGGGGACTTCGCGTACGGGCATTTCGGACCAGTGCAGTGGGCGGTCAACGACAGGGCGGGCCAGGTAGGGGGTGATCCGGTCGCGTTCGTGCTCTTCGGCGAACTGTTCGGCTCGCGCGGTTTCACCAGCAAGGTCAAGCGCTTTGATGAGCTCTACGACGAGTAGGTCGAGGCGATGGTTCTCCGCCTCAGCGGCCGTGAGGCGTTCGTGGGCGACGACCGCGCGGTGGCCGCACCATTGCCGCAGAAGCTCGTGCTCGGGTCGGACATGCTTGCGGTACCGCCGATACTCCCATTCCGGACTGGACAATTCGCCCTTGCGGATGGGGTGCGGGCCGCCGTGTTTGCACTTGTGCCGGGCCTCGACCTCCTCCTCGATCACATGCTCCAGGATGCTCTGCGAGTGAACGCGGCAGGCGACCTCCGCGATCATGACTGTGCCGGCGGGCGAGACAACTGCGCCTTCACCGGTGGTGAACCACTGCACCTTCGCGAGGACCTCCTCGACGGGCACTCGGAGAATTTCCGTCAGCCTCGTGCGGTCCTTGATGACTGTCGCGTTCTCGACCGGACGCCAGTCCAGCTCCGCCACATCTTCTGGGATGAGGGCAGAGAAGACGGTGTAAACCGCGCTTCGTTCGACGGGGTCGAGTTCGAAGTCGTCGATGCGCTGCCAGCCCGCCTGTTGGGCATCATAGGCCTCGACATCCGACCAGCGGACTTTCAGCCGAGTCGACGGCACGGTTTGCGCAGGGCGACCGCTGTCGAGGAACTCCACCTCGATGCTCGCCGTGAGCTTCTTCGGTGTGACAGCCTTGATGCGCACGTGTTCCGACGGTGCGTTGTCTCGAAGGCGGTACGCCCATTCGTCACCGACGACGTACTGCGATGCATCGAACGCCACCTGAACCGCCCCTCGGATGCCGATCCTGCCCTGAGACAGTAGAGCTCGCGTGCGCAGTACGACTCTGACGTCGACTGATGGCCGACGACTGCAGAATGTTGAGAGCCTATGCCGAGGGGGAAGTCGTTGATATAACTGGCCGATGGTCGACATCGCCGCCCCGCTGAAATCGCACCAAGTCGAGGTGCTGCGCTGGGTAGAGGCTGGATGTCCCGACGCCGACATGCCCGGCGACGGCGCGAAACACACCGCGAGGGCGTTGCAGGGGCGCCGTCTGGTCACCGTGTCGCGTCGGGACGGCCGGTGGTCCGCCGCCCTGACCGAGCGGGGCCGCTACTACCTAAACAACGGCCGGTACCCGGCCGTGACCGGCACGGCGATCGCGGCGGCCCGCACCCTTCCGGAAAGCTGTTCCACGCAGCCGGCCTCTGGCGGAAAGGGCCGCCAGTCGACGACGCGGCCGTCCGTGATTCAAGAAGCGACCGCCCTGATCGAGCGGCTCCAGACCAATGGCGGCACCTTGGTGGTGTCGGACCCGGACACCGACAAGCGTGCGAGCTATCGGCGTGCCGTCCATGCCGCTAAGCAGCACAAACTTGTGCCAGTCGGCTACGATCTCCGGCACACTGGCCGCAACACCGGCGACCTCGTCATTCGCCTCTACTCGGCAGCGCATCCCTACGACACCGACTGGAACCGGCTACGGCTCAACCAAGGCGACATCCGCACCCCGCCGCCGGTCGACTACAGCGCTCTCGAACAGGACCCCACCACCCTGCAGGTAGCAGCGGAATCGATGCCCCGGGTGATTGGTCTGCTTCACACGCTTGACCATGCCGGGGCGGACCGCAAGTGCCGCGTCGGTGTCGACCGCACCACGAAAAACCCGAAACCGTTCCTCAAGTTCGGCAACGCGCGGCGGTCGCTCGATATCTTCGAAGAGTACGACCAAGTGCCCCACCTGCTTACCGCCGACGAACGGCGAACGAAGCGACTCCGTCCCTGGGCAGACATCCCGGAGTTCGACAAGGTAGCCACCGGCCGCCTCCGGCTCGAAGTCAGGAAGTCCCAATCCGGCCAGCGCCTCACCTGGAGCGACACCGCGACCAGGAGCTTGGAACAGCAGGCCGTCCACATCGTCGCCGACATCATCAAGGCCATCGAAGAGCAGGAGCAGATCTCCGCAGCCTTCCGGCAGCGCGAGAAGGAGCGGCAAACAGCGGCGAGACTCGCCGAGCAACAGGCAGCCGAAGAGCGTCGCCGCTGTGACATCGAACGCAGGACAAGGTGGGAGCACGCCATCACAAAAGCCCGCCGCCTCGCCGTGGAGGAGCACCGCAGGACGACAGTCAACACCGCGATGCAACAGTGGCGGAACGCGGCAGAGATGCGAACGTTCTGCGACGCCCTCGAACACGCCTCCGCCCGTCAATCAGCCAGCAACAGCGAACTCACCGCTTGGTTGGGCTGGGCGCGCGCCCGTGCCGACGAGATCGACCCTACTGTCGGCCACTCCGCGCTCACAACCGTCGACTTCACCATCGAACCGAGCCCGGAAGATCTACGCCCACACCTGAACGGATGGAGTCCGCACCGTCCTGTGAAGGAATAGGAGACGACGCCGAGCGATACAGCCGACACCCACGACTGCGCCGGCCTACCCGGTCCTGCTGCACGTCCTGCGGCATGGCGCCGCCTCTCTCGCCCGCGACGCGGCACGGGCCGGAAGACGCCGCAGAACCTGCTCGGATAACTCCGACCTCGTCACCGCCACCGCCTGGGACGACTGTCTCCTCACCTGGAGAACGGGCCGTCACAGACCACACCCCCTGGCAAACAGGTCAACGTCAGCTACCCCGGCCAGGCCAGACCGCCCGGGAGCGCGAGCAACAGGCGGTCACCCATCTCAGCCGAGTGCTTCTCGCCGCCGAGACCGCCGGCTTGATCACCTGCTGGTGGTTCATTCGCAAAGGCGCCTGGCGCATCCCCTACCTCCTCACAACAGCCCAGACAGCGGAGGCCATGCCTGCTACGAAGCCCTGCCCGACCACTCGGCCAGCATGATCCGCACCGCGATGTCCACAACCTCACCAGACGAACATGCCTACCGGTCCGAGTCCTCGTCGTCAGACCTGTAGTCCGGATGAGTGAGGTCGACGCGGGTTGCCAGGTGCAGTGGCATGGGGGCGAGGGTGCGGTCGTCCCAGGTGATGGTGTGGTCGCACAGGCGGGCCGTGAGCATGACGAGTTCTTGTTCGCTCCACGCACCGCTTCGGGCGACGGCGATCTCGGTGCCGGTGTAGGAGTGCCAGTCATCCTTGAGTAGGAAGCGGATCTCCTCGGGCAGGGTCCAGGGACTGTATCGCGCGCCGATGCTGCCGCCCTTCGATCGGTAGATCCTTGAGGACTTGGGAAGTAGCCAGACGTTGCTGTCGGCGAGTCGATACACGTGGCGGTCTGGGGCAGCGGGTTGGCGGGGATCATTTCGGGGCTGGCGGCCGCCGTAGCGGTGAGCCGGTCGGGGTACCTCGCGGCTGGTGTTGGTTCGGACAATCGCCACGTCACGTTGGGCGGTGAGGCTGAGTGCGGGCAGCGCGCCGACGCCGAAGTGCTGGTTTTGCAGGCCAGCGTAGATCGAGCGAAATGCCACGGCATCCAGCATGATCACTACGGGACCTGGTGGGAGTGCGTCGAGCATCGACTCAACGTGCAGGCGTGTCTGGACTCCCTTGGCGCCGCGGCGGCCGAGTTGCGTGGAGCCGATGGGTCGGGCGTGGAAGTGCGCGATGCCGGTAGGTTGTGGAACCCACCGTGACGAGGCCTCACTCCACATCCAGACCGGCCAGTGCCGCAGTGGGTCTTGCTGGGCATGGATGGCGGTCGCAGCAAGAACGAGCTTCGGCGGCACCCCGTCGGTGCTGGAGTGCTGCAGGCGGGAGTGCAGCCCGACCAGGTGCACCGACTGGTGAACTGTGTCGTTGAGGAAATTTTGCAGGATGTCGCCGGTCAGGTCTGGGTGGAGAATGCCGGCGCTGCGTAGCAGCAGATCGGCGGCAGCGGCCATGGCCGGGTGGTCGACCTTGGCGGTGGCTTGTTTGTCGGCTTTGCGCTGGCGCTGGCGCTGGCGTGGCACGTCGGCAGAGGTCGGGGGCGGCGGAGGCGTAGCCAGGAACTGGGTGGTGATACCCAGTTGCGCTAGCAGACGGCGTACCGGGTATTTGGCGTCGTCAGTTGCTTTGCCGGTCGCGGCGTCGTACTCGGTTTCGGCCCAGGCAACCAGGGTTCCGGTCTCTCGCTTGGTGATCGCCTCGACACTCGCGGCGAGCGCTGAACGATCGTGGCTGCCGTGTTGAAGTAGTTCGGGGACGCGGTGAAAAGAGACGGCGAGACCGGGCTGGACCTCGACGGTGTGGTCGTCGAGGGCTGGTGCCGCCGCGGGATTGATGGCACTTAGCTGCATGGCCATGCGGTGTCGTGCTGCGGAGGTCGCGTACAGGCAGAGCAACCGGAGCCGCACGGAGCCGGCGGCTGACATGGAGCCTGCGATGACGTCCGGGGTCACCAGCAGGATCTTCTCGGTGCCCTTGTCCTTGGGGTTGGTCAGGACCTGACGCCGGGGCGTCCTGACCCTGGTGTCCGCACTCTTGGTCCACTCGAGCGGCAGCAGTTGCGGGCAGCTCCGGGCGATGTGCTCGGCCAATCGGAGCATGACCCGCGCGCCAGGGCCCTTGCCGACCGGGTGGATCCGGGGCCCGGGCACCAGTGGCCGGACTCGCTGTGGACGTGGCGGGAGGTCCTGGTCGAGATCGAGCCGTTCCATGCCGCACGCCTGAGCGATCACGGCGGCATGGTTGGCGACCTCGGTGCTCCACCGACCGTCGTCGGTGGTGGGCGGCACATTCCTGACAGGTACCCGCAGGATCGGCAGGTCAGGCTTGTCACGGTCGATCCAGGTGTTCTTGGAGCCGCGCCACTGGTTGTTGATCCGGGACAGATGGGCGTCGAAGACGACAGCGAGATCCGGGACGCGGGGCAGCGTGATGATCCGTGCGCTGACCCGGAGCATCGCGTAGGCAACGTATTCGGTGCTCCACTCGTTGGAGACGAGGTCATCCCAGGCAAGCAAGGAACCGTCGGTGTCCATCCGGAGCGTCAGTTGCGGACCGCTGTCGTCGAGGCGGAGGTTGTTCGAGCTGAGTCGTTTCATGATCGCCCAGGTGGCGGAGTCGAACAGCCAGCCGGGAGCCGTAGCTGTGCCGGAGTCAGCGAGGGTGATGTGGTCACCGAATGCTCGGCTGGTGTCGGCCCCCGGGAGCGCCGCGGCGAGGCTGTCGAGGTCCTCTCCCTTGCGGAGCTGTCGCTCGAAGGTTCTGAGGCAGGTGGCGAGGTGGAACGGTTCGATCGGTTCGGTGGTGAGGATCAGACCCTTGATGCCGGCGGCTTTGTCATCGTCGGACAGCTGCCAGTCGTCGATGATGCGTACCGGCCGTCCGTGCACGGCGGTCAGACCGGTAAGCAATTGCCGGTAAGCAGGGGTGGTGGGCGCGCCGCCCCGGCGCGGAGTTCGGGGAAGGCGCTGCCAGGCGGTGGAGAAGTCCTCACCCCACGGGTAGACCGTCGCCTGTCCGAGTAGATCAGCGACGTGCTCCGCTGGGATCCGGTAGCCCAGGGTGGCGAGCATGGTATCCCTCCGTCAGGTGAGGAGTGTGGCTTCGTCGTCGGCGTAGCGGAAGAACTCGGTCAGGGTCGTGCCGTAAAGCTGCTGCATCCGTGCCAGTTGGCCGGTCTGGTCCCAGTGGTTGCGCAGCCTACGAACCAGAGTGCCGAAGGTGGGGCCGCTGGAGGGGTCTAGCAGCGCGCCGTCGGCGAGGTAAATCGTGGCCGGTGTGCCGCCACGGCGGGCGCGTCCAACGAGCTGCACAATGCCGTTCATGATCTCGGCGGTGATCGAGAGCTGTACTCCGCGGGGCATTGTGCGGAAGTAGGGCAGGCTGGTGACGATCTGTTCGAAGTAGTGTCCGGCCGCCTGCTTGCGAGCGTCAAGGATGTCCGCTGGCCGGCGTGTGAGGCCAGCAAGGGCCTTGTCGTTGGCGTCTGGGGCCAGCGGATGGGCGTTGACGTGGGCTACCAGCTCAGTGGGCTCGTCAATGATCGGTACCGGACGTACCAGCAGCCAGATCGAGCCCAGCGCCGACCGGTCGCCGGTACCGATGATGTTGACACCGCGCTGGACGCGGGCCAGCGGCGCGATGAGGATTTCCACGCCGAGGCTGGGGGCCTCCTCAAGCCGGTCTGCGGGCAGTTCCCGCCAGATGGCCTGGTCGGGTTGATCCTCGCCGTTGTCACCGATGTTCGGCGTGGCCTGCGGACGGACTGCCAGGCAGATGCGCTGAGCATCGACGCCGGCGCGTAGCAGCCCCTCGGCGGCGGCTCGCGCGCCGTCGTAGGAGGTGGTGGCGAGCAGCACGAGGCGACGGTCCGGGTCTTCGACGGCGAGGCGTTGTAGCTCCTGCTCCAGACGGCTTCGCCACAGTAGTTCCGCGAGGAGACGTAGCGCTTCCTGGCGCCGGGCACCCTCCGTACCCGATACCCGGACCAGCCGGCTCTCACCCGCGACCTGCTCTCTGATGTAGGCGGGCAGGATCCGTACTCCCCGCGGGTCATCGTCGGTGACCCACCAGTGCGGTTCCAGGTGAACATGATGGTGGGGTGCCTGCGGAAAGAACGCCGTAGCCGACAGTCCCAGCACCGCCCTCCGCGTCCCGGCCCGGCACAGCGCGGTGATGTCGGCGAGGGTGGTGGTATAGATGTGGGGGTCGCCGCCGAAGGCTGCCGCGTTCAGTCGGATGGGTAGTCGTCCGCCTGGGTCAACATGTTGACTGAACGCGAACAACAGACGCCCAAGCGGGCCGTTGGGCAGTGCCCTCCACCGGCTGTAGGGACCGAACGTCTCGGCGATTTCCCGGGCGGCGGGCACACCAGCGGCGGCCAGATGCGGCGCGTCGAAGACGAACTGGCGCAGGTGCTGGCGCAGCCGATCCAGGATCGCGCGTTGCAGTAGTCGATCGATGGCCTTTGCTCGGGCCTTCTCGTCAGTGATGGGCTCAGCGAGCAACTCGTCGAGACGCTCCCGGCTGTCCTGCAGTCTGGTGGCACCGCTACCGACCTCAGTCACGGTGCCCAAGACCTGCCGTACGGCGGCGAATGCCACCGGCTCACCAGCCTGCGGAAGCTCCTCGCCGGGAAAGAGGGACCTGAATCCGGAGACCATCTCCGGGGTCAGCGGTTCGTGCTCGGCCAATCCGTACAACTGTGCGGTCAGGGCGCCGTCCCAGCGGCGGGGCACCAGCCAGTACCTGCCGGTCGCCGCGCCAGCGTTGCCATCGACGCCAATCGTGCCGAAGTACAGGGCGGCGGTGTACAGCGAGGCCAGGAATTTGGAGTGGTGGACCATGTCGCGGACGCTGGACTCGACCTCGCGGTTGATCCGCCCCGCGGCACGCACATACTCGTCCTCGAGTCCGTGCAGCGGGGTGTTGGTACTTCCACGGCGGTCCAGCAGCAGGCCGCGGGCGGCCTGTGACACCACGTTGTTCTGGAACGCGTCGATCTCGTCGATCACGACGAGATGACTGCGGCGGAATACCAGCTCTTCGACGGTCATCCGGTCGGTCAGGCCCCGCTCGTCGCGCACCGGAAGGTGCAGACGGCCGATGTGGAAGTTGGCGTGACTGGTCACGATCACTGATGCCTCGACCGCGGCGCGGGCGAGGCGGAACTTCCCGCACGTGGTCCGCCACGGGCACCCCCGCCGCACCCCGGCATCCTCATCCGTCGGTTGGAGGGTGCCGCATGGCTCCTCGCCGGGGGCCCATCCGTCGACCGACTCCTCGGTCTCTGCAGCCGCGGCCAGTGCACACCCGTAGCCGAGCCGGTCCATCGTCCACTCACCGTCGGGGTCCCAGGCCGGTCTCGTGCGCACCACCTTGCGTGCGACATTGAAAGTCGCCGACGGCGACATCAGGGCGGTGGCCGCCGCATCCAACCCCAGGGCGTCCAGGTCCTGCTCCACTGCCCGAGCAAGCTTGAGGACGTCAGCATTGGTTGGCACCACGATGGTGACGACCAACCCGCGAGTAGCCATCCAGCAGGCGATTACCTCCATGATCACACTCTTGCCGAGGCCGGTCGGCGCGTTGAGTAACCTCGTCTCACCGGCCGGAAGGCCGAGGATGCCATCCAGGGACACCATCCCGTCGACAGTGCAGAGGCGTCGACCCAGGGTGGTCACCCATTTGGCCCGGTAGCCGGCACCACCGCGGGCGGAATCGATCTTCTCGGCCAGCTCAACAAGCTCGCGCAGGGCGATGACGATCTCACCAGCCGGCGCGGAGGTGTGCAGGAGGGGAACGTCTTCCTCCACTTCGGTGGTGGGATAGACGGGCAGGAGGTACCGCTGATCCACCACCTTCGTCCGCCCGTCGCTCGTCGCGGCGCGAACCGTCGTGTGGTAACGCCCCGGCCCGGCAACCTGCGTTCTCCCACGGCCGACGCTGCTACGGCGCTCAAGTGCTTCCAACGCTTCGTCGGCGAAATCGCGTGCCGGCATGCCCGGTGCGCAGGCAATGGTCAGACCGTCGTCGGCGTCGGCCACGAGCCGGCAGCCGGGCAGCGCGTCTTGGCCGAGCCCCTGCAGGAGCGCGCGACGTACCCACTCGCCGTCGGCGTACTCGGCCCGCCGCAGGCGCAACAGCCGCACGATCCGCTGCGTGTCCTCGTCGGCGAGTGAACGCCACGCCGGCCATACGTCGACGTGTCCGTCAAGCAGGAACGCCACATCACGGCTGGACACCAGAACCGTGCCAGCCTCCGCCCCCAGCGGAAAGTGCACCGCAGCCATACCGACCGCCGCCCGGAGCAGCGACAGCGTGTTCTGGTCCAAGCCCTCCTCCCGCCGAGGTCGGCTCACGGCGCACTCCCCTTCCGACGCCGCAACGCCCCTTTGACCTGGCTCAGCAACTGCCGCTCCGTGAGCACGGCGTACCTCGGCAGGGCTTCCCGTACCGCGTGGGCCTGGCCCGCGTGGGTGTCAGGCAGCACGACGTAGCGGGCCGCGGGTGGGTTCGTCCGGATGTGCCGCAGTAGGCTTTCCACCGTGGCGTGCTCCTTCACGTCGATGTCCCAACGTCGGTCGCCCACGACGACGTCCAAGTCGTAGCGGTCGCAGCCCGGATACAACTCCACTCCGGCGCCGTCGTCGCGAAGGAGCCGTGCCAGCCGCAGCTCGGTTGCCCCAGGCACCACGATGAAGCGCCACACCGGCTCTTCCACCTGCACTGCTCCCTCGGCGTCGCGCCGCTCCGGCAACCTGCGAGCCACGCCCGCCGGTAAACGCTGGTCGACGCGGATCAGGCTCGGACCGGCACCCTTGGGCCGCTCGGTGACCTGGTAGGTCGCCATGTGGTAGCGGTACCGGCAGCGCACGATCCGGCCCTGCACGTCCAGCGGCCACCCACACACACGACACGGCCACCAATAGCGGCGCTCGCCACAGCGGTACGCCTGCCCGTCGGCAATCGGCACATAACGGGCGACCCGTACCGCTTGGCGCCCGTTGCACTCCTCCGCCAACCGCTGCTCCGCGTCGGCGGGACATTCGACGACGAACTGCCTCGCCGTCCGGTACGCAGCCTCGTCTCCGGCCGCTACGAGCTTCGCGAACAGCTCGTTCTCGACGTCGTTGGCCTGCATCCACGACCACGAGGGCAACCAGTCCTGGCTCGGGTCCAGCCCGTTGACTACCTCCCGGATGTAGTCCGAGCCGACGTCGTAGGCGGCCTCGGCCAACACGTCGCCGTCGCCAAGCAACACCACCTCGTCAACGCCGGTGCCGTAGCAGCCGCCGTCCTCGTCGGGGAGCCGAGGTAGCAGCTCGCCCAGCGGCCGACGCAGGCACCGGACCAAATCCAGTGGTGTCACGGGGCCGCTGCCGGGACCCAGCTCGAACATCACCACACCGGCCATCCGAGCGACCTCCTCGAACGCCCGCCGTTCCCGATCCCGCACCGACCAGGCGTAGGCAGCGCGTACGGACGCCGACGTGATCCGAGCTCGTCGGTCGAGCACGCTCGCATCGGATCCACCTCGCGTGGTCATTTCAACCTCAACCTCTCCCGATGATCGGACATAGCAGGATTCACCTTCGGCCGTCAGGCGTGACGCACACCGTGTCCGTCGGCAGTGGCGCTGCTCCTCGGCAACGATCGGCACTCCTTGGCGAAGTCGGCCCGCAGACGCGGTAGTGGCACGCGAGAGCCCAACAGTCGGAAGAACTCCTCGGTCGGCCAAGTGGCCAGCCACCCGATTCGAGACATGTAGAACCCCACCTCGTCGAGGTGATACGCATCGTCGTAATCGAGGAGCACATAGCCCGCGAGCTGCCAGATGACCTTGTCAGTCAACAGCTCCGGACGGGAGATCGACTTGATCTCGACCAAGCGGCGACCGACTATCAGGTCAGCATCCGCACCGCCCACGTCTGGACTACCCGCGAAGGTCGGCGCCGCCAGACAGGCTGCCTCGTCCGTCGCGTCTCGCAGCGGCCCGAGGGCACTCTCGGCGAGTCTGACCTGTACCTGCAGGTCCATGACCGCGTAATCGGGGACCCTAGCCACTAGGTGTTCAACACCGTCACTGCTCCCCACGGTGACCAACGGTGTTCCGGGTGCGACCACGCCATCCCGGTAGACCCGGTCGAACCAGGCCAAGGCAAAGCAGAACGCGTCCAACCGGAACTCCGCGTCATCGTCGAGCAACCAATCGGAACCCCGTCGCTGTGGCGCGGTCCGGCGCAGGTGGTCTTCGAAGGCATCCACGAGCGCGCCTCCGACACGTTGTAGCGCGGGCCCGCAGTGAAGGCCCGCAAGGGCCACACCTGCAACAGCCGACGGCGGCGCTTGCGGTGTGACGAAGGCGCAGCGGATGCGGAAGTCGACTGCCGTGCCCAGCAGGTCCCAACGCACGACCGTCCGCCCCGCTGCGATCGGCCGCTGCACTCGCCGCACCGGCAGGGTGGCCGTATAGGCGGCGCGAACCGCATGAGTGCGCCGCAGCCGACTACCCATCCAGCGCGTTACGGCATGCCCGTCATCGGAGATGGCCGAGGTCAAGCTCACAGTCGCACGATACGGGCGCGCAGCGACATTTCCTTGCAGCCATAACGTCGGTGGCTCCGCCCTCGTCGCCGAGGGCCGTCAGTGTTACGACACGCTCCAAGTCGCAGTGATCTGGAGACAAGCTGACGCCTGGGCGACCTGCATCGCTTGTCGGACCAGTCCGGCAGCGCACGAGACCAGCGATTCGGCTGTCGTCGGACCCTCGTGACCCTGGCTCGTTGCGCCGCCACGGCCGGCCATCAACAATGTCGCATCGAGTGCTCACGCAACTCGCAATAATGGATTTACTACCGACAACTCGAACCGTCCCGAGTCTGGTGGAGTCCCAGACCGTGACCACCTTCGGCTGGGTCGGCCTGTTGGCGGGCGTGAAACAGGAGTCCGGATCCGGGGGCGGACCGGCGCTAGTGTGAGCGGCTGCCCGGCCGAGCGACCGACAGCTGAGCCATTGTGCCCCGCTGACCAGTAGAACCGGGTGCACCTGACCGACGTTGAAGCGCTCGGCGGCGGCACCATCGCCTACGACGACGCCCACGACCGAATCGCGCCGCACATCCACGTCAGCGTCGGGCTCAAGGAGCACAGCGCGGCCGGCCACACCAGTCACCTGCTCGCCGCCACGGTCCAGTTCCTCACCGAGATGCTGATCATCGAGGTCGCTGCGCCCATCATGTGCCGTATCCCCGAGGCGAGCCTCTACGACGTACCGCTGTTGGGCATCGGCGACAACTGACAGGCAAGTGGCATCCACGCCCGCCACGCCGACCGAAACGCTGCCCTACGCCACGGCGTCTCGGTAGCTACCGGGCCGCGACGCCTCTACCGCCAGCGGCGTTTCGCCGCCCGGGATCCCGGCTGACACTCCCGGCCATGAAGCCGCCGACCAACGCGACACCGATGCCGCAGCCATACCGACCGATCGGCCGGGAGGACCGCCGCCACGAACGATCTGCCCTACCTGCAGCCCCGACACCATTCGGATCTGCATCCGGTGAAGCACGGTCGGCGGCAGATCTGTGCATCCGATCTTGGCCCCTCAACGACTCGGGCTGCAGTTCGCGGTGCTGCCAGACCATCTCGGTTTGCACCAGCGTCTCGTTCCCGCAGCAGCACATCACCGGGTAGGCTGCAGCGCCGTGAACGCCACCGTCGTTGTCTCGATCGCCGGACTCATCGCCACCACCACCGTAGGGGTCCTTTCCCCAGTTCTACAGGGCCGATTGGCAGCACGGAACGCGGCACAAGCCAGGCGTTATGACCAGCAACTGAGCGTCTACGCCGACGCGATGCAGTTCACCTACGCGCGCAAGCAGCAGATGGAAATGTCAGGCGACCCGGATGATCCGTACGAGACGAACCGAGCGAGCCCGGACTGGACGACAGCGGCAACGATCGGCGGTCGACTCCACTTGCTCGGCACGGCCGACCTCATCAAGAAGTGGGATGCGTTCCAAGATGCGGACTCGGCGCTACGCTGGCACGCGCTTGAGGAATCCCCAGTAGACGAGCATGGCCAGCCGGAAGTGGCACCCGACGACCCATATTTGGTCACATTCAACACCGCTCTTGAAAATCTGATTGTCGCGCTACGGAAGGCCGCGGGCGTGGGGGGCGCTGCCTGATGTCTCGTGCATTTGCCCGGTCAGACCATCCAGTACCTCGGAAGCACGTAGCTACCGGATCGCGACAAGAGAGCACACGGGATCAAAGTGAGTCCAAGGACTATGCTCGGATTCCCCGTCGCGGGCCGTCGGGCACCCACACGTCACCCGCCAAGTTCAAGCGGACGACGAGGGTGCCTGGATCGAGGCTAGGCCAACTGGCGAGCAGGTGCCGCGTGGTATCGGGAGGCACTAACGGCCTACCTGTTCGAGGTAGCGCTGCCGGACTGTGTCTAGCCGCTCCTTGGTTCGTTCGACCTCCCAAAAGGCCCAGCCGTTGCTGGCTACGCCGACAGCGTCCTCCATCGCTTTAGTGGGCGCGCTTGCGACTCCGGAAGCGGTCTCGATGCTTCCTCCTGGGCGGACTCGTGCGTAGTACAGTTCGCCACGTCTGCGGCCGACGAGCCGGTCTCCCACACTTACCAAGCCTGCCTCAACCAAGTCCTGGAACCGGACTCCGTAGCGAGTGCGCTTCCCGGGCCCGAGGGGGCCGGGCGCTGGCAGCGGGGCCAGTCCGAGCGCGTCCAGGCTCCATATCTTCTTGGCGATCTCGCAGTAGAAGCGACCGCGCGCTTCGATAAACGGCTCCAGCGGGGTGCTTGCGTCATAGGTAGCGATCATGCCGTACAGGCCTTCGCCGGTGAGGAATTTCCGGAGCCGGACGTTGCCTCGTTGGAAGAAGTCCGGGTTGAGCATCCCGGCCAGCAGAGTGTCCTTCCGGTACGACGCGAGCTTTTTCTCTAAGAGCATCCCGCCGTAGCTACCGTTGTCCAGGCCGTCCAAGAGCAGGAGCGCCCCAATCCGATTCCGCAGGAAGCCGTAGTAGCGGGCGTCGGGTGCCTTGTGCGCATACCTCGAAGCCGTGCTGGTGAAGAGGTGTTCGATCTCGAAGTTGCGGTCACGGTCTCGGTGCAGGAGGAAGCGGTCGGTGGGATCTGCCTCGCCATTGGTCGCGCCCATTTCGACCCATGCGGTCAGGCGAGTCAACACGTAGTGCACGAATCTGCGTTTGGTGTCGTAGCGCAGGTCCGGGATGAGCTGCAGCCGGACTGGCCAGTCTGCGGCGTGCTCCCCGAGGGCGCGGCTGAGCTCCTGAACCGACTCGGACAGTCGTACGGCAGGCATGACCGCGGAGACGAGCTCATCGATGTGTCGCTGCTCGACCGGTTCGTCGCCAAGCGTCTGCGTCACGTAGAAGAGATCGAGAAATTTGGCCACCAAGCCGGCCTTCTGCGCCCGCTCCGTCTCCGAGTCACCGGACCGCAGGGCGGCGAGGGTGAGGTCGAACTGCTCGGCTATGCCGTTGAATGTGTTGTACCGCACGGCCCGCAGATGCGGGTTGATCCGGAATCGTGCTTGCAGCAGAGTGGCGTATGTGGTGTGGAAGGGGTAGAGCACCTCGGTGATAAGGCGGACCCGGTCGCCGTTCTTGCGGTTGGGCCAGATCTCTGCCTCGTGCGCCCGCACCCACTCGTGTGTTGCGTCGTTCAGGCTCGGCCCCGGCTTGTGTGCGGCCTCAGGAAACCTTGCCCGGAAGACGGTCCGAAGGTAGGCGAACGCGGCGCCCCTCTCAACGTCTTCCAGAGCCGACACCATCGTGGTCCATGCGCCTTCTATCTCACGTGGATCCGCTTCGGCATCACTGAGCAGGAAACGCTTGAGGTGGTCCATCGGCGAGAGCCGCACGCCGCAGTCGTTGATCGACTGGAACATCTCCTCTGCCCGGTCGCGGTCGCCTGCGTCCATCACGACCAGGGAGACCCGGTAGAGCAGCCAGTCGATGAACATGACCAGAACATCGCCGCGCAACTGTGCAGGGTAGTGGATGTCGATGTACTGGTACGCCTGCCAGATGCGGCGGATAGAAGGCCGCGAGGTTGCGACGTCGAATCCACGTTCGTTCAGCAGAGCGTTGAAGCAGGCACCGTACTCGTCGACGTCTACACGGAACGTCCGCCTGCCGAACCGTTCGGACATGATCAAGGTCAAGAGTTTGCCGGCCCTGCTGCTCGCTTTCGGAGTCGCCGCTGCCTGCCGGTGCAGATAGATCAACAGTAGTAGAAGCGTGATGATGCGCTGCTGGCCGTCGACCAGCGAGGTCCGCCCGTCCGCGGTGCAGATAATGTATGGGCCGAGGAAGTACGGGTCGTACGATTTCACGTCGGCCAGTGAGTGCTCGTCGCTCCACTGATCGAGAAACTTTCGGGAGAGATCGTTCATCAGCCGCGCGACCTGCGGTTCGTCCCAGACGTATTCGCGCTGGTAGTAGTCGAGAGCGAACGACTCTGTGCTGAACAACGCGTCGATCGATTGCTCGCGGGCACTGACCAGCTTCTTGGTGCTGCGTTTCCTGGCCATGGCGGCCCGACCTAAAGGACCACGATCGCTTTGGCGGCCACGATAGGTTCACCCCTTCCGCGCCAGATATAGCCGGAGCGCACGACCCGAACGACGGCTCCGGTGTCCGGTGCACCCGACTCGGCCTCGTGGGAGTCCGGGTCGAATGGGAGACTCTCGCCGGGCCGGCCGAGCGGCCACAGCCGCTTGCGCCGCGTCTCATCCGTGAGGAGCTTCACGACTTCTGTGATCGTGTCGCCGCGAGACTGCAGGACCTCGACTGCCACGGCAAGATCGGCAACCAGCCTGGCCTCCTCGAACTCGTGGTCCCATCCAGAGGCGGTCGTCCCGCTGGCGTCGAGCGCAGCAGCCACGTTCTGCACCAGATGTTGGGCGACCCAAGGCGGCAACTTCTTGAGCAGATAACCAGCCAGCACGTCGAGTGAGATCCGAGCAGACTGCCGTTCGGACGACCATCCGTACTTCTTGTTCACGGCAGTAATCTGTGGATGCCACTTAACCCCGCGTTGGAAAAGCCTCCAGCGGTGATCGGCGTCTACCTTCTTGACACCTGCCTCAATCACCCTGGCCTTGATTGCTTGCGCGCTGATCGGCTTGGACGCGGTCCGGATCACGTCAAGAAAGACTGATCCTGGGTCTTCCGAAAACTGCTTAGCGACGGTCCCTGCGCCCACGCGTACCGCCTCCAGGCCGGGGCTGAATGTAGCTTGCATGCTATGCGATTAGGTCGCTATGCATCTATGTCTGATGCGCGACAGTCGCTCTATGTTCCGTCAGGCCCGACTTCTTGCTATGGACCCGGAAAGTTGACGTCCGTTCTGGCCGAACCACCGTGCCCAGTTCAGTAAGACTGTTCTTCACCTGGCACCTGCGGTGAAGCTCGTAAAAGCCGGTTGACCTCCCTCTTCGTGTCGACGACGTCAGCGCGAAGGAGGGACGGTTTGTCAAGCTCGGCGTGCCTGAATCGCGTGGGTCGATGGCTGGATCACTCTGGCGATCCGATGAAGGTAAGGAGTTCGGGGGTGTTACGCATGAAATGAATTGCTCAGCGTGACGGCCACCGGATTTCACCGGCCGAAGCCGATCAAGCCAGGGAGGTGGTGAACGTCCGTTGGCGACACCCGCCCATCGGCTATGAGCGGACACCTGGTGGGGCTGTCGCCGTAGGCGCCAGGGTGGTGCGTCGTCTTCACAGGCCGGCGCACCAACCCCATGAACCAAGCGTGCGCCGACGTACTCGGCGGGCCTCGCCTTCGGCGGGGGTGAGGCCGAGGGCTGACACCGCCGTCCGGCGCCCGGCCGACGGGTCCCGCGCCGAGGGAGCACACGTCATGATCTTCCATGATGTGCGCGGTGTGTGCTCTCCAGCGGATGCCAACCCGGGTGAACCGGTGCCAACGCGGGTCACCGCGACCGACCGCCGGTCGCAAACCGGGGATCGTGTGCTCGGCGTGTGGTCCTGGGCTGGGCGAACGGCGGTCCGGGTGACGGGGGTGAACGTGGGCTACTCCCTGCCACCCCAGGTGAACCCGCAGGTCGCTAGACTGTGCCCTCGCGCCCCCGTAGCTCAGGGGATAGAGCATCGGTTTCCTAAACCGTGTGTCGCAGGTTCGAATCCTGCCGGGGGCACCAGGCGAAACGCGGATCACCTCGATGATCTGGCACTTCGCGTGGCCCCGCCGCTTCCGCAGGAAGCGACTTCCTCCGCGGCTTCTCCGTGAGTTGGCAGGGGCTCTGGTGTGCCGTGCGCGCCGGCAAAGTCAGCGGGCGACGACTGAGCCAGCCTGATCAACCGAGCCCTCGCGATCGGTCAGCCGCCTCGCCGCGAGCGCTGAGAAACGGCGACTGAGGTCCTACCGGTGTCGCGACGTAGACGACCGACGGTCCGGCGACGACGTTGCCGGGCGCTCATCGAAACGTGATGATCACGATCCCGCCTGAAGCATTAGGGTAAGGGATGCCTTCGGTCAAACCCCTTACCTCTTGGGCGGGGCGCGGGGCCGCGTTGCTGGGCATCGTGCTTGTGGCGCTCACCCTGCGCCAGACGGTTGCGGTGATGTCACCGATCCTCGACGACATCCGGGCGGACATCCCGATATCGAACATCGGAGTCGGGCTGCTCGGCACGTTGCCACCGATCCTGCTGGCGGTATCGGGTTTCGTCGCGCCGCGCGTGGCCCGCGGCATCGGCCTCGCCGGCGGCATCGTGCTGGCGCTGCTGTTCATGACCGTCGGCCATCTCGTGCGCGCAGTCGCCCCGGGCTACGCGGTGCTGCTCATCGGTAGTGTCGTCGCGCTCGCCGGCACGGGCATCGGCAATGTGCTGCTGCCGCCGATCGTGCGGCGCTACTTCCCCGACCGTGTAGCGCTGCTGACCGCCGTCTACGTCTGCATCCTGGGCGTGAGCACAGCCCTGCCCGCCGCGGTCGCCGCTCCGGTCGCCGAGCAGGTCGGATGGCGGTTCTCGCTCGGCATATGGGCGGTGACCGCGGTGGTCGCGCTCGTCCCGTGGCTCGTCATCATCGCGCGGGAGCGCCGCGCGCGACTCTCGGACGCCGACGCCGACGAGTCTGCGCCCACCACCCTCGTCACGCGACTGTGGCGTTCACGCGTGGCCCTGTCGATCACCGTCTTGTTCTCGACCAGCACGATCCTCACCTACGCGTGTTTCGCGTGGCTGCCCGAGATTCTCGGCGACATCGCCAGCTCGACGCCGACCGAGGCCGGAGTGCTGCTCGCCGTCACCGGCATCATCAGCGCGCCCATCGCGCTCGTAGCGCCCCTGCTCGTCGCGCGGCTGGGCGCTGTCAGCCGGCTGATCGCCGCCGGTGCCGCCAGCTTCGTGCTCGGCTACCTCGGCCTGCTGCTCGCGCCCGCGACACTCACCCTGCTCTGGGTGCTGCTCATCGGCTCGGGGTCGATCCTCTTCCCGATCAGCCTCGTACTCATCAACGATTGCACCCGAACCCAGCGCGGCACTGTCGCGCTGAGCGGCTTCGCGCAGGGGGTCGCGTACGCGCTCGGCGCGCTCGGTCCGCTGCTCGTCGGGCTGCTGCACGATGTGAGCGGCGGATGGACCCTGCCGCTGCTGTTTCTGCTCGCCGTCGCGCTCGTGGCGGCCATCCCGGCGGTCACGCTGGCCAAGCCCGCATTCGTCGAGGACGAGCTTGCCCGCTCCAGCCGAGAGTCGTGATCACGGTTCGGTGGGCGTCTCTTCGCCTTCTCCAGGCGCGCCCTCCGGCACCCCGCTCGATCACCGCACGTGATCTAATACCACGACATCGGTTAGTTGCCTAACAGCAATCGTCCTCAATGGAGGATGCTGCGCATTCGACGCCGACGGGGCAGACCATCCAGTGATCTCGATGGGAGCCTTCCCGTGCTTTGCCATGACTACGGGGAGGTTCGGTAGTGCGCGTTCTCAGAGTGTTCACGGTCGTGGCGGTTTCCGCCGCGACCGTTCTCATGCCGGTGACCGGGCCGGCGCTCGCCGCTCCGGAGAAGGCCCCCAAGGCCACCCCGGTGCAGCCCGGCTCGCCGGGCTCCGGCCGTCTCGCGCTCGGCCCCAGCAACGGGACGCTCGCGATGGTCCCCGGCGCGGTGGAGGTGCCCAAGGGGACGGGTGCCGGTACGAACGCGACGTTCACCACCTTCGACCTGTCCGACCGGGTGGTGCTCCAGGTCCACGCCGGCTCCGGCAACCTCCTCCTGCGTACCACCGACCTGGTGCTGCCGGGCATCAGCACCAACGTGGTGCTGGGTGCGGCGTTCAACAGCCTGCTGGTCGGCAGCGACATCGAGACCGGCGCACACGGGCGCGGCTGGCGGTCGCGTACCGGCCCGGACGTCAAGCTCATCAAGAACGACGACAACTCGGTGACGTACGCGGCAGCGGACGGGCTGGTCGGCACGTTCACGCCGGTCAGCGGCGGCTACGACACGCCCAAGGAGTTCAAGGGCACCCTGAAGCAGGACGGCTCGGGCTGGAAGTTCACCGAGAACAGCGGTGGACGCGACATGTACTTCACCTCGTCCGGGCTGCTCGACAAGGTCGAGGACCGCAACGACAACGTCATCGACTACCAGTACAACAGCTCCGGCGAGCTGACCAAGGTGGTCACCGACCGGGGTGCCACCGGCGCGCGCACCGCTGTGGTGACGTACAAGAACGGTCGGATCCAGCGACTCCAGCAGGCGGTCGACGCCTCCAACTCGCGCCAGGTCATCTACTCGTACAACAACGCGGGCAACCTGACGCAGATCATGCCCACCTCCGGGCGCGCGGTGAAGTTCGCCTACGACTCGTCCCAGCGGGTGAAGCGGATCAGCACCGGGTTCTCCTCGGAGCCGGGCACCGAGACCCGGGTCGAGTACGACAGCCTGCACCGCGTCGCCGCGGTCGTCCGCGTGCTGGAGAACGAGTCGGTGGACAACCCGGACGGCCGGCTCGCGATCACCCGGTGGGGGTACACGTCATCCACCGAGGTGCAGGTGGCCGACCCGAACACCGACATCACCAAGCGGGTGTCGGATGTCGCGCACACCACCTACACCACCGACAGTGACAAGCGGATCACCAAGGCCGTCGACCCGGACGGCAACGAGCGCAGCCGCTCCTACACCCCGTACCACGACGTGGCGACCTCGACCGACGCGATGGGGCAGAGCGTCGGCAACAAGTACGACGCCAACAACGGTCAGTCGCTGACCTCCACCACCACGCCGACCGGCGCGTCGAGTTCGGCGGCGTACAACAACGCGGCCACGTCGTCCAACCCGACCGCCGGCTACCAGCCCTCCAGCGGCGGGGACGCGCAGAAGAACCAGAGCTCGTACTCGTACAACGGCGCCGGCAACAAGATGTCGGCCAAGAACGCCGAGGCGGCCGAGGCCAAGGTCGACTACAACAGTGACGGCACTGTGAAGACCGCCACCGACCCGGCGAACACCGGCAACCCGACGAACTACGCGTACAACAGCGACAAGCAGCTCATCACGATCACCCCGCCCACCGGCAACAGCCTGGCCAAGCGGGAGTTCACCTACGACGCGTTCGGCCGGGTGCGTACCGCCAGCGACGGCGGCGGACGGGTCACCACCAACGAGTACGACACCGACGACCGCCTCGTTCGGACGACGTACTCCGACGACACGGAGTCGATGGAGTACGAGTACGACGGCTCCGGCAACCTGGTCGAGCGCACCCGCGGCAAGAGCGAGACGTTCGTCTTCGACCGGCTCAACCGACTCGTCCAGCGGGGGCCGGACTACTACCTGACGCAGTACACGTACGACCCGGCCGGCAACCTGACCAAGCTGCACGGCGACTACCGGGGCGACACCGTCTACTCGTACGACAAGCGCAACCTGCTCAAGAAGATGGAGGTCGATGGCGCGACCTACACCTTCGAGTACGACAAGGAGGGTCGACGCACCGACACGAAGCTCAGCGTCGAGGACGCCGGACCGACCACCACCGCGCACACCAAGCTGACCTACGACAAGTCGGGCCGCATCACCCGGACCACGAGCAAGCGGTGGGAGCGGGTGAACAACGCCGACCAGGAGTTCGTCACGTACGACGTCTCGTACTGCTACAGCAAGCGGGTCGGCACCGCCGCGTGCAACACCACCGACACGACCCAGGACAGTTCGCTGCGCCAGTGGCAGATCGAGCACCACCGTGGTGGTGTCGTGCAGGTCTACACGTACGACAAGGCGAACCGGCTGACCAAGGCCACCAACCTGGCGCCGGGTACGTTCGACTACACCTATGACGCGAACGGCAACCGCACCACCGTCAAGGTCAACGGCACCGAGACGCAGCGGCTGACATTCAACTCCGCCAACCAGATCACCTCCAGCGGCTACTCGTACGACGGCGCGGGCAACCAGCTCAACGGCTCGGCCACCCGGAGCACCGACTACAACGCGGCCGGACAGACGATCGGCAACCGGACCAGTGGCAACAAGGACGCCTACTTCCACTACCTGACCGGCGACCAGTCCGAGCTGGAGTCCGTCTGGGTGGACGAGGACGACAACGACCAGATGTACTTCGCCTGGGGTCGTGGCTCGCAGGGCGGCACCTCGCTGGAGGACTACCAGGCCGTCGACGGTGACACCCACTACCTGGAGCGGGACGGCACCGGCGCGCTGGTGGGTGTGCGGGTCGCCGAGAAGAAGACCGGCAAGTGGGTGCACTACTTCCCGACGATCGACGGCAACGGTTCGGTGGTCGGCCTGACCAACCAGAACGGCACCTACGCCGGCCACTGGACCTACGACCCGTACGGCCGCACCACGAACACCACTGCCAACCAGCCGGTGGTCAACTCGTTTGCGATCGGCTACGCCGGCGGGCTCCGGCACGCCAGCACCGGGCTGACGAAGTTCGGCAAGCGGTGGTACGACCCGGAGACCGGCCGGTTCACCCAGCAGGACAGCCTCAACACCATCGGCGACCCGACGGTGGGCAACCGCTACGCGTTCGCCGGGGCCGACCCGATCAACAACTCGGACCCGACGGGTCTGGTGGTGGCCAGCATCGGCTTCGAGGTCTGCTACGTCATCTGCGCCGGTCTGAACTACGAGATCGACGACCAGGGCAACCAGGGCGTCACCGGCACCATCGGGGTCGGCGCCGGTGGTGGCTTCAACAGCGAGATCGGTGGCGGCACCGTCGAGGAGGGCGTCAGCGGGTACGGACAGTGTCACGCCGGGCCGTTCAACGCCAACGTCGAGGAGTCCGCGGCGACCGGTGAGGACGAGTACAGCGCCTCGGTCAGTCCGGGCAGCACCGGAGCGGGTTGTTCGCTGGGCATTTCGGGAACACAGAAGTTCTGACCCGCACCCTCCTCATCGGACGGAGATGGACATGCTCGAAAACCTCGCCGTGGTTGGCGGACCGAAGTCACCAGTCGCCGCACCTGTGCTGGTCGGTTTCTTCGTCCTCGTGGCGGTCGCCATCGTGGTGATCCTGTTCCTGCGTTCGCGTAACAAGTAGCACGCACGATCCGGGCCGGCCGGTCACGACCGGCCGGCCCGGCACACTCACGGGGGGCCGGCACATGCAGAAGAGAACAGCCGCGGCCATGGTCGCGGCGGTGGTCGCGATGTGGTCACTGGGCTGGGTGCTCGGCTCGTCGGCCGGCGCGGAGAATCCCGGCGCCGCGCTCGTCGTCCCCCGGATAACCGACCCGCCCGAGGTTCCGGTGCCGGCCACCGGCACCGGGCGGGACCCGCTCACCCCGGCCGAGACCGACCGGGCCCGCGAGCTGGCACTGGCCGGGCTGGCGACCGCTGGGCCGGCTGGGCCCACCGACGTCACCGGAGCGGCCGGGCCGGAGTTGTTGACCGTCCGCCGCGCGGACGGCGACGGCAGCGCACGCCGAGCCGACGTGCTCGCCTATGACTACCGTGGCGACAAGCTGGTCAAGGTCGTCGTCGACCTCACCGCCGGGCGGGTCACCGGCACGTTCGCCGCCAGCGGCATGCAACCGCCGGCCACCCCGAGGGAGGTGGCGACGGCGGTGGACCTGCTCTGGCGGCACGACCTCGGCGAGCTGATGCGCGAGCGGTTCCGGCAGGCCACCGGCACCGCACCGGCGTCGGCGGCGGAGCTTGAGCCGGGCGCGCAGACCTACACCGATAAGCCGTGCGCGGTGCACCGCTGCGTCCTGCTGCTCCTGCACCGGCCGGGTGAGCCCTACGTGGATCTCACCGACCTGGTCGTCGACCTGTCCGCCGGCACCGTCGTCCGTCTGCCCTGAGGAGCCCCGCGATGACCAAGCGCACCCTGGCCCTCGCCCTGTCCGCCGCGCTGTCGGTGATCCTGGCCTCCGGGCTGGCCGGTGCCAGCGCCGGCCACGCCGAGGAACCCGCCACGTCGGCCTGCGGCCCGGCGGCCACCGTCCGGGAGACGTTGCCCGGCGGCGCCCGCTGGCAGATGTGCTGGCACGTCGACCCGCAGACCGGGCTGGTGTTGGAGGACGTCCGGCTGAGCTTCCGCGGCGGCCCGGTCACCACAGTGCTGGAGTCGGTGACGCTCGGCCAGCTCAACGTGCCGTACGACACCGGGACCACCGAGTGGAACGACATCACCTCGTACGGCTTCGGCGGCGACGCGATGCAGCGTCTGCCCGAGCGCGAGTGCCCCGGCGGGTCGCGGCGGGCGGCGTACGACAGCGGCAAGGTCCTCTGTGTCGTCGCCGAGCCCACCGGCCCGGCGCAACGGGTCGCCGACGACGGCTACCTCTACTCCCGCCAGGGAATCGACCTGGTGCTGCGGACCATCTCCAAGGTCGGCTGGTACGAGTACGTCACCGAGTACCGGTTCGGCGACGACGGCCGGTTCACCGCCCGGCTCGGCGCCACCGGTGATCTGTCCCCGACCGACTACACCTCCGCGCGGTACGGCCAGCCGATCGGCCCGGGCGCCTCCGACCACGCGGCGGCGCATCACCACAACGCGGTCTGGCGGGTCGATCCCGGCCTGGGCAGCGAACGCGTCGAGCAGTTCGACACCGCGCCCACCGGGCAGCAGGGCCGCCGCTCGGCGATCCTCGCCACCACCCGCACCGCCATTCCCACCGAACGGGCGCTGACCGGCGCGAACCGCAGGTGGTGGCGCGTCGTCAGCGACGCCGCACCGAACGCAGACGGGCACCCGCGCTCCTACCAACTCGTGACCGGTGCGAACGACGACTACGAGAGCCGGCCCGAGATGGCACCCGACCTGACCGTCACCGAGGCGCGGGCCTGCGAGAAGTTCGCCTCGTTCAACCTGGACCCGGAGTGCGCGGCCCGGTCCGTGGTGGACTACGTGAACGGCGAGACGCTCACCGATCCGGTGCTCTGGGTTCGGATCGGTTTCCACCACCTGCCGCGCGACGAGGACCAGAGCCCGATGCGCGTGCACTGGCAGGGCTTCGACCTGCTGCCCCGGGACCTGACCGCCACCAACCCGCTGGCACCGAGCGCGCGAGCGAGCATCAACGGCCGCCCCTGACCGGGGCGGTGGGCGACTCAGGCGGCGTAGGTGAGCCAGACGCCGCCCCGCCCCGGGGCGGCGGCCCGGGTTCCCCGGCCACCAGACGTCGATCAGAGCGTCGGCAGCTGTTCGGCTCGGGTGACCACCTGGTCGATGAGGCCGTACTCCCGGGCCTGCTCGGCCGTGAACCACCGGTCCCGGTCCCAGTCGCGCTGGATCTCGTCGAGGGTACGTCCACTGTGCTGGGCGATGAGCTCCTGCATCGTCCGCTTCACGTGCAGCATGTTCTCCGCCTGGATGGTGATGTCGGCGGCGGTTCCGCCCATCCCCCCGGACGGCTGGTGCATCATGATCCGCGAGTGCGGCAGCGCGTACCGCTTGCCGGCCGCACCCGCGCAGAGCAGGAACTGCCCCATCGAGCCGGCGAAGCCGAGCGCCAGCGTCGCCACGTCGTTGCGGACGTACCGCATCGTGTCGTAGACCGCCATCCCCGCGCTCACCGAACCGCCCGGCGAGTTGATGTAGAGGTAGATGTCCCGGTCGTCGTCCTCGGCGGCCAGCAGCAGGATCTGCGCGCAGATCTGGTTGGCCGACTCCTCCGTCACCTCGGTGCCGAGGAAGACGATCCGCTCCCGCAGCAGCCGCTCGAACACCTGGTCACCGAAGGTCGGCTGCCCGCCGTTGAGCATCTGCACCCCGTACCCCATCATGTGCCGCCGCCTTCCGCCGTGCCGGCGGGCGGTGGGACCACCCGGTGGACCGGCCCCTCCAGCGTGCCGGCGGTCGCGACGGCCAGCCCACGGATTCTGCCGCCGGCAGATCCGCCGACGGCAGAACGGCGCGGCCTACGCGGCGGTCAACCGCCGCCCGCCGACCGGGGCCGACTCCCGGCCAGCCAGGCAAGGGGTACGCGGGCCGGGGCGCGAGCCACCAGCGGAGACCGCCACGCCGACCCGCATGGTCGGCTCGCCGGCCTTGGGCACCCGCTGCAGGGGCAGCCCGCCGCCGAGCGGACCCACCAGAAGGGTGGCATTGCCGATCTCACGTCGGACCGCCTCGACGGGCTCCAGGTGGGTCAGCGCGGCGCGGGGTGCCGCCGGGAGACGGGGTTCGACCCGGCGCATGTCGTCGCGGGCCTCCCCGAGCAGGTCGGCGAGGCTGATGCCGAGCGCCCGGCAGATCGCCGCGAGCACCTCGGACGAGGCCTCCTTGCGGCCCCGCTCCACCTCCGACAGGTAGGGCACCGACACGTCGGCCGACTCGGCCACCTCGCGCAGTGTGCGGCCCTGACGCTGGCGGTGGCGACGCAGCACCCCGCCGATGACTCGTCGCAGCAACGACATGCCGGCCTCACTTTCGCGGTCGTCGTCGGGAACACCCTCATCATGCCCGTCCCCGGCCGTCCGGGCCGACCCGTCCGGGTCCGCGCCGCTCCGACGGCGCGGACCCGGGGCGCTCACCGGCTCAGGTGGGTGTGCCAGGTGGCCGGCTCGGGCACCAGCGTGACCGCCGGGAACAGGGCCCGGGTGCCACCGGCCGGGAGCAGGGCGCTGTCGTCGATCGACACGTTCGCCCCGTTGACGTCGTACACGGTCAGCGACTCGTTGCCGTTCTCTCCCCCGAACCGCGCCGGGTGCCCATCCAGGGTGGTGTTCGGGTCGACGTACGCCCGGTCGGCGGGGTCGGTCACGTTGCGATAGCGGGACACGCCGACGCTCAACGTCCGGGCCCGCTGCTGGCCGGGGTCGGCGGTGGCCGGTTTCGGAGTCCAGGTCCACCCCGCGTACCAGGTCCTGGGCTCGTCAAGTGACTCGGACACGTCGACGTTGATCAACCGCAGGTTGGCGGGCACGCCCGCCACGGTCGCCGGCATCGGAACGGCTGTGTCGCCGAAGCGCAGCGAGCCGGCCACCCGTGCCGCCGCGTCCCGCACGTCCGATGTCAGACCGAACACCCGAACCTGTGCCCAACCGTCCGGGGCGTACCGCCAGCGCAGGATCGCCTCCGATCTCTCGGCCCCCGAGTAGCTGACGAAGACGCTGTCCCCGCCGTTGAGCTGTGGCCCGGCGGCGGGCTTACCGGCCACCGCGGGTTCAGCGCTGTCCCGCTGCGGTGCCGGTGGCTCCACGCCCCTGGGCAGGAGTGCGACAGCCACGAACTGGCGCATGTCGTCGTTGCGGCCGTTGGTGGCGCTCAGGTACACACCGGGACCGGAGAGCAGCAGCCCGGCCTGGTAATGAAGATCGCGCATCCCGTCCGGCAGCCAGCCGAACCGGACGTACACCCGCTGTGGGTCGACAGTGGTAAGCGCGGCCGGAAGGCCGGTCTCACCGGAAACGGGCGCCGGGCCGGCCGGACCTGCGGCGGGCGTGCGGTCCGGGGTCAGCAGGTCGGGGACGGTGAGCCCGCCGACGGTCAGCGCCACCGCAAGCAGAGCGGCGCCGGCTCCCCGGGTGAGGCGGCGCTGCCGCCGCGCGGTGGTCATCGCCCGGTCCACGTCCAGCACGGCGGAGGGCCGCTCGGCGGACTCGATCTCGGTCAGCATCAGGTCGCCGATCTGGCGTTCGTCAAGCATCGTCGCTCCTCTCAGTTGCCGGTCAGGGTGGGGGTGAGCAGGCTGCGCAGGGTGGCCAGACCCTTGGCGGTCTGGCTCTTCACCGTCCCCGTCGAGCAGCCCATGGCTCGGGCGGTCTCCTCGACGCTGAGGTCCTCGAAGTAACGCAGCACCAGCACCGCCCGTTGGCGCGCAGGCACCTGCCGCAGCGCGCCCACCAGGGTGATCCGGTCGGTCGGGTCGGCGAAGGCCCGGGACACGTCGGGCAGCGCGGTGCCGAGGCGGACCCGCGTCCACCGCAACCGCCGCTCGTCGATCAGTCGCCGCAGCAGCATCGTGCGAACCAGAGCGTCCAGGTGATCGGCCTGCCGCGCCCGGGCCCACGAGCGGTACAGCTCGGTGAGCACCCGTTGCAGGATGTCGTCGCCCCGGTCCCAGTCCCCGCACATCAGGTAGGCGGTGCGCCGCCACTGCGCCATCCGGGACCTGACGTACTCGGTGTATTCGTGGTCGGCCTCGGCCCGCTGTCTGCCGCTTGTCGTCACGAGGGTCGCGCCCCCTCCGTCTGCCGGCCTGCACCGGTTCGTCGTTGTCGTCAGGTAGTCGGGTGCGAGAGTGGCGCGGGTTGTCCGGTGTGCAACCCGGACGTGCGATCGATGCCGTACCCGCTATGTTGTGGGCGTGCAGGCGACGGCGGGGGAGCAGGTTCGACGGTGATCCATTTTCCCGCGCAGCGTCGGGGGCCGCTGAGCGCGCTGAGCCTTCGGCTCGCCGCCGCCCTGGGCCTGGTCTTCGCGGTGGTCGCCGCGGTCTACCTCGGCCGGGACGGCTACCGCGATGTGAATGAGGACGGTCTCACCCTCCTCGACTGCTTCTACTACGCGGTCGTGTCGCTCTCGACCACCGGTTACGGGGACATCACCCCGGCCGCGCCGTCGGCCCGGCTGGTCAACGTCCTCTTCATCACCCCGGCCCGGGTGATCTTCCTTATCATCCTGGTCGGCACCACCCTGGAAGTTCTGACCGAGCAGTACCGGACCGGCCGTCGCCTGTCGCGGTGGAGGAGAGCCGTGAAGGACCACGTCATCATCTGCGGCTACGGCACCAAGGGGCGTAGCGCTGTCTCCGCCCTGATGGAGAACGGTCTGGACCGTTCGCGGATCGTGGTGGTGGAGCGCAGCGCCGCCGCCCTGCGGCAGGCCACCTCTGCCGGGCTGGTGGCGATCGAGGGCTCGGCGACCCGCTCGTCGGTGCTGAACGAGGCGCACGTCAAGAACGCGAAGGCCGTGATCATCGCGACCGACAGCGACGACGCGTCGGTGCTGGTCGCGCTGACGGTACGGCAGCTCACCGCCGGTCAGGTCCGCATCATCGCGGCGGCCCGGGAGGCGGAGAACGCCCCGCTGCTCAAGCAGAGCGGCGCACACCATGTGATCGTCTCCTCGGCCACGGCGGGCCGGCTGCTCGGCCTCTCCACTTCGGCACCGCCGCTCATCGACGTGGTGGAGGACCTGCTCACCCCCGGCCAGGGCATGGCGCTGGCGATGCGTTCGGCGGAGCGGGACGAGGTGGGTCGCTCGCCGCGCGAGCTGGACTCGCTGGTGATCGCCCTGGTGCGGCGGGGCAAGGTGGTCACCCTGGCCGACCGGGCCGGCGCGGTGATCGAGACCGGCGACATGCTGGTGCACGTACGCGACGACCGTCCCCAGTCGGCGACCACCGCCTGACCCTCCGCCCCCGTCGGCGGCCGGGCGCGTCCGCTCGGGCCGCTGGCGTGGTGTGCCCGCCGCGCTGTCGGCAATGTGACGGCTCTGCCGCCGCCTGACGGCTCCGCCGCTGGGTGAGGCGGCGTCAGCAGGTGTCGTCGGTGGCGCAGATCGCCTCGGTGCAGGTGACCGCCGTGCCGGTGGAGGCCCGGCTGAGCAGCTCGTAGAGCGTCTCCCGCTCGGTCCGATCCAGCGCGCCCAGCACCTCGTCCTCGGCGCTGGCCAGCGCGCATTCCGCCTCGTTGAGGCGTTTCGCACCGTCTTCGGTGAGTTCGACGACGTGTCGGCGACGGTCCTCGGGTGAGCGCCGGCGCTCGATCAGCTGCTTTGACTCCAAATCGTTGAGCAGCCCGACGATGTTGGTGCTGTCCATTTCCAGGATGGTGGCGAGCGCCTGTTGACCGGTGCCGCCGCCGGCGCGCAGCACGGTGAGCGCGACCAGATGCCGGGGGCGTAGTCCCAGCGGCGCCAGCACCGACTCCGACCGCAGTCGCATCCGCCGGGCCAGATGGTCCAGGAGTGCGCCCGAGCGGTGCTCGGAGGAATCGAGCGGCTGCGCGGACATGTGACCCAGTCTACCGAGTCTGCGGAACATCGGCCTGCTATAAATAGTTGATGCTTCACAGACGATTCCTAGAGGAGGAATAATGCATCTGCTGCATATCGACTCGAGCATCCGCGGTGACTGGTCGGTCAGCCGGCGGCTCACCGCCCGCGCGGTCGACGCATGGCGTGCGGCTCACCCGGACGGCACGGTGACCTACCGGGACCTGGGCGCGGAGCCGCTGCCGCACCTGGACTCGGAGGGCGGCCTCGCCCGGATGACGCCACCGGAGCAGCACACCCCGGCGCAGCGCGAGTCATGGGAGCGCAGCCTGCAGGTCGTCGACGAGGTCAAGCGGGCCGACGTGGTGCTGCTCGGGCTGCCGCTCTACAACTACGGCGTGCCCAGCAGCGTGAAGTCCTGGGTCGACCACCTGATCGTCGCCGGTCTCACCTACGACCCGACGACCCAGGAGGGCCTGCTCGGCGGCCGCGAGTTCGTGGTGCTGGCCACCCGTGGCGGTGGCTACGGCGAGGGCACCCCTCGCCATGGCTGGGACCACGCCGAGCAGTGGCTCCCGCACGGTCTGTCGATGACCGGCCTGGACCCGCGTTTCATCGGTACCGAACTGACCCTGGCGCCGTCGGTGCCGGCGATGGCCGAGCTGATCCCGCTGCACGAGGCGAGTCTCGCGGCCACCGAGAAGGAGATCGACAACCTCTGGACGCCGGCCTCCGCCCAGCGCTGAGCCATCGTCCGTACGACGAGAGAGCGGCCGCCCCCCGGATCGGGGACGGCCGCTCTCGTCAGTGTGGACCGGTCAGATGATCGTCCAGGTGTCGCCGCTGCCCAGCAGGCCGGCGAGCTGCTGCTCGGGAGTCTCGGTGACAGTCGCCTTGGCGGCTGCGAGCTGAGCCTGCACCACGCTGTCGTAGGACGGTCGGTCCACCGAGCGGAACACCCCGATCGGGGTGTTGCGCAGGTCCAGGCCGGGCAGTCGGGACAGCGCGAACGCGTACGCCGGGTCGGTCACCGTCGCGTCGTGCACGACGATCTCCTCCGGGCGGACGGAGCTGGTCTCCCGGACCTCCAGGCCGAAGCCACCCGGCGGGTGTACCACACAGAACTGCCCGTCCGCGCCGCCGGGCTGGCCGTTCGGCTCGCGAGCAGCGCCGAAGGTGATCGGCTGCCCGTGCTCCAGGCGGATCAGGTAGTCGTCCCGGGTCGACGGGTCCTTGAGCTGTTCGAACGCCCCATCGTTGAAGATGTTGCAGTTCTGGTAGATCTCCACGAAGGCCGAGCCCTCGTGCTCCGCGGCGGCCCGCAGCACCGACTGGAGGTGCTTGCGGTCCGAGTCGATGGTGCGGCCGACGAAGCTGGCCTCCGCCCCGAGGGCGAGCGAGAGCGGGTTGAACGGGGCGTCCGCCGAGCCGGCCGGTGTCGACTTGGTGACCTTGCCGACCTCGGACGTCGGAGAATACTGGCCCTTGGTCAGACCGTAGATCCGGTTGTTGAACAGCAGGATCTTGAGATTGACGTTGCGACGCAGCGCGTGGATCAGGTGGTTGCCACCGATGGAGAGCGCGTCGCCGTCGCCGGTGACCACCCAGACCGACAGGTCCGGCCGGGACACCGACAGGCCGGTCGCGATCGCCGGGGCCCGACCGTGGATCGAGTGCATCCCGTACGTGTTCATGTAGTACGGGAAGCGGGACGAGCAGCCGATCCCGGAGACGAAGACGGTGCGCTCCCGGGGGATGTTCAGCTCCGGCATGAACTGCTGGATCGCTGCCAGGATCGCGTAGTCACCGCAGCCGGGGCACCAGCGCACCTCCTGGTCGGACTTGAAGTCCTTCGCGGTGAGCTTGACGGCGACGGGCTCAGACATTCTTCAGCACCTCTTCCAGCGTCGTCTCCAGCTCGGCGGCCGTGAACGGCAGGCCGCGGACCTGGTTGTAGCTGATCGCGTCGACCAGGTAGCGGGCCCGGATGACGTGTGCCAGCTGGCCCAGGTTCATCTCCGGGATGACCACCTTGTCGTACGAGCGGAGCACCTCACCGAGGTTGGCCGGCATCGGCGCCAGGTGCCGCAGGTGCGCCTGGGCGATGGAGAGGCCACGCTGGCGGACCCCGCGGCACGCCGCGCCGATCGGCCCGTACGTCGAGCCCCAACCGAGGACCAGCACCCGGGCGTCGCCGTCCGGGTCCTCCACCTCGATGTCCGGCACTCCGATGGTCTCGATCCGCGCGGCCCGGGTGCGCACCATGAAGTCGTGGTTGGCCGGGTCGTAGGAGATGTCCCCGGTCTTGTCGGCCTTCTCCAGACCGCCGATCCGGTGCTCCAGGCCCGCGGTGCCGGGGATCGCCCACGGCCGGGCCAGGGTCTCCGGGTCACGCAGGTAGGGCAGGAAGGTGGTGCCGTCCTCGCCGTTGGGCTTGGTGGCGAACTCGACCCGCAGGTCGGGCAGCGACTCCACGTCGGGCAGCAGCCATGGCTCGGAGCCGTTGGCGACGTAGTTGTCGGACAGCAGGATCACCGGGGTGCGGTAGGTGAGCGCGATCCGGGCCGCCTCCAGCGCCGCGAAAAAGCAGTCCGACGGCGACCGGGGCGCGATCACCGCGACCGGCGCCTCGCCGTGCCGACCGTAGAGCGCCATGTTGAGGTCGGCCTGTTCGGTCTTGGTCGGCATGCCGGTCGACGGGCCGGCGCGCTGCACGTCCACGATCACCAGCGGCAGCTCCAGCGCCACCGCGAGCGAGATCGTCTCGCTCTTGAGCGCCACGCCGGGGCCGCTGGTGGTGGTCACCCCGAGCGACCCGCCGTAGGAGGCGCCCAGGGCAGCGCCGACGGCGGCGATCTCGTCCTCGGCCTGCACTGTGAGAACGCCGAAGCGCTTGTGCTTGCTCAGCTCGTGCAGGATGTCCGACGCGGGCGTGATCGGGTACGCGCCGAGGAAGACCGGAAGCCCGGAGCGGACCCCGGCGGCGACCAGCCCCAGCGAGAGAGCCGCGTTGCCGGTGATGTTGCGGTAGGTGCCCGGCTTCATCTTGGCCGGCTTGACCTCGTAGCGGACCGCGAAGTCCTCGGTGGTCTCGCCGAAGTTCCAGCCGGCCTTGAAGGCGGCGACGTTCGCGGCGACCAGCTCCGGACGGGCCGCGAACTTGCGCTCCAGGAAGCGCAGCGTCGACTCGTAGGGCCGGGAGTACATCCAGGAGAGCAGGCCGAGCGCGAACATGTTCTTCGACCGCTCGGCGTCCTTCTTGGACACCTGGTGGGCCGCGAGCGCGCCGACGGTCATCGAGGTCAGCGCCACCGGGTGCACCACGTAACCGGCCAGCGAGTCGTCGTCCAGCGGGCTGCTCTGGTAGCCGACCTTGGCGAGGTTGCGCTTGGTGAACTCGTCGGTGTTGACGATGATGTCCGCGCCGCGCGGCAGATCGGCCAGGTTGGCCTTGAGCGCCGCCGGGTTCATCGCCACCAGCACGTTGGGCGCGTCGCCCGGGGTGAGGATGTCGTAGTCGGCGAAGTGCACCTGGAAGCTCGACACGCCGGGCAGGGTGCCGGCGGGAGCACGGATCTCGGCGGGGAAGTTTGGCAGTGTGGAGATGTCGTTGCCGAGCTGCGCCGTCTCCGAGGTGAACCGGTCGCCGGTCAGCTGCATGCCGTCGCCGGAGTCACCGGCGAACCGGATGACCACGCGGTCGAGTTGACGGATCTGCTTGGTCACTGTGCCACCTTCGTTCGCGACTGCGGGGCTTGCCCGGCCACGGAACCTCCTCGACGCAACGCTTCACCGCACCGCCCCAGGCTGGTCCGGCCGCTGGCGTTCCTCTCCTGAGAGCCTACGTCTAAGGGAGCCCTAACCATCCCCGGAGGTCCGCCGACTGGGACCGGATCTGTATGTGAAATGCCCGCCTTTACGGGCTTACGCACCGCCCGCCGTAATTCAGATCACCACCCGGTCGCGCTGACGACCCCGGTCGCGCGGTGCCGGGGTCGTCGATCGATCGGTCGGCGGGGTTGGGCGCGGGCTCGGGAGGTGGACCGCCGAACCGGCGGCGCAGCGAGGTCGTGGCCAGCGTGAGGGCCAGCACCACCAGCAGCGTGGAGACCACGATCAGGATGAACGCGGTGCGCTGAACCGAGGTCAACCCGCCGTCTCCGCTCGTGGCACCGGCGGGGAGTACGCCCTGCGAGCCGGTCGGCGCAGGTGGGGAGACCACCGGCGTCGCCAGTGCGGCTGCCGCGGTGATCCGGAAGCTCATCTGCACCCGCCGGGTCGGGCCGCTGCGTGGATCGAGTTGCCCGATCACGGCACCGGACAGCGGCGCTTCCCGCTGCGCCTGCGGCGTCGCCTCCACCGGCAGCTGCACCTCGGCGGTCGTGCCCGCCAGCACCAGGCCGGCGTCGCAGCGGGTACGCGTCGGGTCGACAGCGACGCAACCGAGCGGTGGGGTCGAGACTGTCACCCCGGCCGGCAGGACGACCTCGACCCGACCGGCGGCGTCCACCGCGCCGGTGTTGCCCAGCCGGAGCGTGAGGGTGCTGGGGCCGCCGCTGATGTCGAAGGCCACCTCGTCGGCGGCGAGCGCGATCCCGGGCACCGGCGGGCCCGCCGGGAAGAGCACCGCGAAGCCCTGGTCGTCGGTCGCCTCCCCTGCCGCTTCCGGCGCGTCCGCGATGACCTGGACCGAGCCGCTCAGTGGCATCTGCTTCCACGCCGTGCCAGCGACCCGCAGCCGCAGCACGGTGCTGAACCGGACGCCCGCTTGGGCGGTCCAGGCACCGCACCGGTACGTCCCACCACCGGCGGCCGCGCAGCCCTTCGTGCCGGCGTCGGTCAGCCCGACGGGCAGCGTGTACGAGAGTCGGATCTGTTCGGTCGTAGTGCCGGTGTTGTGCACGGTGACCTGGAGGGTGGCCGCCGTGCTCGGCGTGTTCCAGTACTCCTCGGTGAGGCTGACGTCGCCGGTGGTGACCTGCACGCCCAGCGGGCTCTGCGGCGGCGGCGCCGAACCCGGGGCGGGCGGGCGGACCGTCGGCCCCGGCGGTGTCGGCGGGGCGGGGGGCGCCGTCGGCGGCACCGGGGGAGCCGGGGTGGGCGGTCGGGTGGTGCCGCCCGGCGCGGGCGCGGTGGTGGTCGGCGCCGGCGGGATCTCCGGGGCGGTGGTCACCGGTGCCGGTGGTGTCGTCTCCGGTGGTGGCGCGGAGGTCTCGGGTGCCGGCGCGGTCGGCTCCGGTTCACCGCCCGGGTCCTCGGTCGGGGTGGGCTCCTCCGCCGGTGTGGTCGGCGGCTCCTCGCCTCCCGGCTCGTTCACCGGCTCGGCCGAGGTCGTCACCGGCTCCGTGTCCGGTGCGGCCGCGCTGGCCCAGGCCGGCCCCACGGCGAGCGCCGTGAGCAGGCCGAGCGCGAGCGCGGTCGCCAGCAGGGGCGTGGAACGCCGCCCCTCCGCCCGGTTACCGGGCGATGCCTTCACGCGGGCCATCTGTCCTCCGGTGACATGGGTGAGGGTCCAGTATTCGGTAACAGTTGCCCTGGAGCACTAGTCCCATCTGGAAACAAATCCGTAACGTGTTTGGGACGGCCCGTCCGGGCGGACGGTAGGCTGCCGACTGTGAACGGATACCTGGGCTCGTACGCGACGCTCGGGCTCCTGCTGCTCGCCAGCGTTCTCTTCTTCGTTACGGCGTTCTCGGCCAACCGGGTGTTACGCCCGGCGCGTCCGGCCGACCCGCTCGGCAAGCGGGCCAACTACGAGTGCGGGCTCGACCCGGTCGGTGCCGACTGGGCGCAGATGCAGATCCGCTACTACGTGTACGCCTACCTTTACGTGCTGTTCGCGGTCGAGGCGGTGTTCCTCTTCCCCTGGGCGGTGGTCTTCGACCGGCCGGGCTTCGGTCTGGTGACGGTGGTGGAGATGGCGGTCTTCGTGGCCGTGCTCGCACTCGGCATTCTCTACGCCTGGCGTAGGAACATCCTCCGCTGGACCTGAGCGCCACTGCTTCCGGCGATCGTGTCGGTCCCGCGGACCGTTCGCTGTCAGTCGCGGCGACGACCGGTCAGGCGAGCCCTCGGCGGGTGGCGGTGGGCGGGCGGTCGCCTCGGATCGAGGCCACCATGTCCAGCACCCGGCGGGTGGGGCCGACCTGGTGCGCCCGGAACACCCGGGCACCCAACCAGGCCGAGACGGCCGTCGTGGCCAGCGTCCCCTCCAGCCGTTCGGCCACCGGCAGGCCCAACGTCTCCCCGATGAAGTCCTTGTTGGAGAGCGCCACCAGCACCGGCCAGTCGGTCGCGGTCAGCTCGTCCAGTCGGCGGGTGATCTCCAGAGAGTGCCGGGTGTTCTTCCCGAAGTCGTGCGCCGGGTCGATGAGGATGCCGTCGGGGCGTACCCCTGCCGCCACCGCGCGCTCGGCGAGCCCGGTCACCGTCGCGACCACGTCGGCGACCACGTCGGGGAAGGCGGCCCGGTGCGGCCTGGTCCGTGGCGTCAGCCCGCCGGCGTGCGAACAGACCAGGCCGGCACCGGTCCGCGCGGCCACCCGGACCAACGCCGGGTCGGGGCCCGACCAGGTGTCGTTGAGGAGGTCGGCGCCGGCCGCCACGGCCTCCGTCGCCACCTCGGCCCGCCAGGTGTCGATGGAGATCACCACGTCCGGAAACGCGGCCCGGACGGCGGCGATGGTGTCCACCGTGCGCCGGATCTCCTCGGCGACGTCCACGTCCGCGCCGGGGCCGGCCTTGACGCCGCCGATGTCGATGATGGCCGCGCCCTCGTCCACCGCCCGCTCCACCGCGCGCAGGGCGCTGTCGGCGGCGTAGGTGGCCCCGCGGTCGAAGAACGAGTCCGGCGTGCGGTTGATGATCGCCATCACCACCAGCTCGCCGGGGGCGAACGTGTGCCCACCCAGCCGAAGCGCCCCGGCCATGCCCGCCTCCTGCAAGTTCGCGCCGCCGCCGCCGCGTCAGCCGGTCCCGACGCTAGTCGGTCGCCCGCCCATCGTCCCGGGCGGGCGTCGGCACCGATCGTGATCGAGGCGGGTGGCGGGGTCGCTCCCGGCCGGCTGCCATGCCACGATCAGTACATGGGTCAGCTTCTGCTCCTCCTGGTCGTGGCGTTGACAGTCGCGGCGGTGATATTCGGCGTGACGGTGCTGGTCAGCGGGCGTGATCCCGGCCTGGTGCCGGCCGAGCCGGATTCGCAGGCCGTGGCGTTGCCGGGCACCCGGCCGTTGCGCGAATCCGACGTGGGGGCGGTCCGTTTCGACACCGGGTTGCGCGGGTACCGGATGGACCAGGTCGATAAGGCGTTGCGCCGTGCCGCCTACGACATCGGTTACAAGTCCGAGCTGATCGGCGTACTGGAGTCGGAGGTCATCGCCTTGCGTGAGGGGCGCACCGACGACGCAGACGTGCTGCGGCAGGCCCGCGAGCAGTCCGCCAGCAAGGTGACTCCCGCGGACGCGGGCGAGTCGGCCGAGCCGGTGGAGTCGGGCACGGACGTGCCGCTGACCGGCGAGGCGGGTTCGGCCCCGGTCGGCTCGACGACTCCCGGCCCGTTGCCCGCCGCCAGCTCGTCCCCGGCGGATTCCGACGGGGTGGCACCCGCCGCCGCACCCGCCGACGACGAGTCGGCCGATCGTGCGCGAACCGCCGGCACCGACCAGCACGACGCGGTGGTTCGGTCGGAGTCGGCGTGACCGAGCCGGAGGGCGCTGACGATCTTCGCGAGGCGGCCCGACCCGGCGCGGGAGAGGTGACCGCCACAGTGATCGTCGAGGCCCCGGCGGATCGGGTGTTCGCCGCGCTGCTCGCCTGGGAACGTCAGTCCGACTGGATCCCGTTCACCCGCGTCCGGGTGGTCGAGGGCGATGGCCGTGAGGGCAGCCGGATCGAGGCGGTGACCGCGCTCGGCCGGGCGACGCTGCGCGACGAGATGCTGGTGGTGCGGGTCGACGAGCCGTACGAGATCGGCGTCGTGCACCACGGTCAGCTGCTGCGCGGCCCGGGGGTGCTGCGCTGCACCCAGCTGGACCGGAACCGCACCCAGGTCGTCTGGCACGAGTGGTTCCACCTGCCGGGCGGTCGGGCCGGCCGACTGGCGTGGCCGGTGCTCTGGCCCGGCTCCAAGCTCGGCCTCACCCAGGCGCTGAAGAGGTTTGCCCGTCTGGTCGAGCAGGGCCGGCTGCCCTGACCGGGGAGCCCGGTGCGGGCTGCCAGCCCGGTGCGCGGAAGAGATGCCCGACCCGGTGCCGCCAGGTCACCGCGGCGCGCAGGTCCCGGGCGATCGAGGCGTACTCGTGGAAGGCCACCCGGACCGGGTTGTAGCTGCCGACGTTCTTGGTCAGGCCGTACACGCAACGTTCCCCTTCCGGCGCAAACGACCCGAAGAGCCGGTCCCAGACGATCAGGATGCCGCCGAAGTTGCGGTCCAGGTAGCTGCCCTGCGACGCGTGGTGCACCCGGTGGTGCGACGGGGTGTTGAACACCGCCTCGTACCAGCGCGGCATCTTCTCGATCCGCTCGGTGTGGATCCAGAACTGGTAGAGCAGGTTGACCGAGCCGCAGAACGCGACAACGGCCGGGTGGACGCCGGCCAGGATCAGCGGGATGTAGAACACCCAACTGGTCAGGCCGGTCCACGGCTGGCGCAGCGCGGTGGAGAGGTTGAACCGCTGCGACGAGTGGTGCACCACGTGCGAGGCCCAGAGGATGCGGATCACGTGGTGGCCGCGGTGCGACCAGTAGTAGCAGAAGTCCTGCGCGAGCAGGATCAGCGGCCAGGTCCACCAGAGCTCGGCGACCCGCAGCGGGGTGAGCGCGTAGAGCAGCGCGTACGCGGCGGCGATCGGCACCTTCCAGAGCAGGTCGGCGAAGATGCTGCCCAGCCCCATCGTCAGGCTGGTCGCGGTGTCGGCGCCGCCGTAGCCGACCTCGTCGTCGTCGCGGTGCAGCAGGTAGGAGATTCGCTCCAACACGATGAGAAGCACGAAGGCCGGGATCGACCAGGCGATGACGTCCGGGAACTCCTTCACCGCGCGGCCTCCGCTCGCCGTCACCGGTCGGGGCGCACCCTTGGGTGACCTCGACCTACCGGTCGGTAACAAGCACCATAGGCAGCCGGGCGGCCGGTGGCAATGGGCTGTCGGACGGATGCCCTAGCGTGTACGGGGTGACTGACCTGGTGATCGGCCCCGACGGGCTGGCCCGCTGCGCCTGGGGGTCGAGCACCCCCGACTACGCCGTCTACCACGACACCGAGTGGGGGCGACCGCTGCGCGGAGACGACGCGCTCTACGAGCGGATGACGCTGGAGGCGTTCCAGTCCGGGTTGTCCTGGCTGACCATCCTGCGCAAGCGTCCGGCGTTCCGACTGGCCTTCGACGACTTCCACATCCCGACCGTCGCCCGCTACGACGACGCCGACGTCAGCCGGCTGCTCGCCGACGCCGGGATCGTCCGCAACCGGGCCAAGATCGAGGCGGCTGTCGCCAACGCCCGCGCCGCACTGGAGCTGCCGGAGGGCCTGTCCGCGCTGCTCTGGTCCTTCGCGCCGGAGCCCCGGCCGACGCGCCCCGCCTCGTTCGCCGAGCTGGCGCCGATCACCCCGGAGTCGACGGCAATGGCCAAGGCGCTCAAGAAGCGCGGCTTCCGGTTCGTCGGCCCGACCACCGCGTACGCGCTGATGCAGGCCACCGGGATGGTCGACGATCACATCGTCGGCTGTCACGTCACCCTTCCACAGCCGGCGTGATGAGATGGCAGGCATGACGACCGAGACCGCGCACCGAACCGGTGCGGCCGGCAACGCCGACGGGACGGGCACCTGGGCCGTGCTGCTGCCCGCCGAACGGTACGAGGCCGAGCGGCTCGTGCACCACGACACGCTGGAGCTGACCGGGCTGACCGACGTCACCCGGCCAGGGCCGGGCGATCAGGTGGCGGTGCTGGTCGACGCGCCGCCACGGCTGGTGGCCCTCGGCCGGGTCACCGAGCCGGGACGACGCCACCGCGAGGACCCGGACGACCCGCAGTCCCCGGTCGAGCCGGGCACGCTCGTGGTCGCGTACACCCGGCGGGCCTTCGACGAGCCGGTGCCGGCCGACCTGCTGACGCTCGACGGGCCGGTCACCGCCGTGCAGCCGGCGGCCTTCCGGGCGCTGGCCGACCAGCTCGGCCCGCCCCCGGCGCGCCGCACCTGGCTGGTCAGCCTCGACCTGCCGATCGAGGCCGACACGCCGGCCGAGGCGGTGCGGCTGTTCTGGTCCTACGTGCAGGAGCTGGGCCCGCGTGAGCTGCCCGCCTTCGTCTCGCCGGCCGGCGACGAGCTGGCCATGCAGGCGTTCGTGCTGGGCGAGCAGGCCAACCAGGACCCGGAAGAGGACGACTAGAAGAGCTTGTCGACCCGTCCCCGCCAGTCGGCGAGGACCGGGCCCGGGTCGGTGTCCAGCACCCGCTCCAGCAGCGTGGCGTAGACGTCCCGGAAGTCCGTCGTGTATTTCAGGTCGCCGTCGTCGAGGTCGGTGAGGCTCGGCGGTGCGCCGTGCCAGCCGCCCCGGACGCCCGCCCCGAGCAGCAGCACGTCCGAGGCGGTGCCGTGGTCGGTGCCGTCGGAGGCGTTGGCGCGTACCCGACGGCCGAACTCGGAGTAGACCGCCACCACCACCTTCCGGCCCGCCTCGGTGCGACTCATCCGGTCGGCGAACCCGGTCAACGCCCGGTCCAGCTGACCCAGCAGCACCGCCTGCAACTGCTTCTCGTCCGCGTGCGTGTCGAAGCCGCCCAGCGACACCGAGAAGACCCGGGTGGACACTCCCGCCTCGACGCACTGCGCGACCAGGTCCAGTTGCGCGTCCAGCGGAGTCTTCGCCCCGCCGGTGGCGGTGGCCGGGGCCTGCTCGCCGTCCGGGTCCGCTGTGTCCGGGTTGTCGGAGTCGCGTACCTGGCGGATCATCTCGTCCACCGACCGCAGGTCGGCGAAGCAGGCGGCGACCCGGGCTCGCGCGGCGGACTCACCCGGCTCGGCGGCTTCGAACGCGGTCAGCGTCTGCGCCGGCAGGCCCTTGGCGGCCTTGCGGTCGGTCACCGGCACTGCCGCACCGGCGCTCCGCGCCCCGGCCAGCAGCGGCGGCAGCGCCGGCTCGAAGGAGACCGCCAGCCGGGGGTCGCCGCCGGTGCCGTCCAGCCACCGCCCCAGCCAGCCGGTGTTGCCGGGCCGGTCCGGTTGTGCCGTGTGCCAGATGTCCATCGAACGGAAGTGGCTGCGGTCCGGCTTCGGGTAGCCGACCCCACGCACGATCGCCAGCCCACCGTCGGACCAGCGCTGGTGCAGGCCGGCCAGCGCCGGGTTGAGGCCGAAGTCGTCGTCCAACCGCCGCACCTCCCCGTCCGGGTACGCCAGCTCCGGGCGAGCCGCCCGGTAGGCCGGGTCGCCGTACGGAATGACCGTGTTGAGGCCGTCATTGCCGCCGTAGAGGGTCACCAGCACCAGCGTGCGGGACTGCGGGTCGCGGTCCCCGCTGGTGTCGAGCAGGTCCCGCAGGCTGTACGCGCCGGCCCCGGCGGCCAACGCGCCAGCGCCGACCACCCCACTGGTGAGCAGGAACCTGCGTCGGGTCAGGGTGTCCATGTCGACTCCTCCGCTCAGCTGACTGTGTATTCGGGGCTGACCAGGCCGGCGGCCAGCAACTTGCGGGGCTCACCGGCCAGCGGGGTGAGAGCGGCGCGGGTGCGCGCGCCCCAGCCGTCGACCACGAGCAGTCGGGCCAGCGCGTCCGGGCGCCCGGAAGTGGGCGCGGCGGTCAACCGGGCCAGCACCGCCGGTGCCGTGGCGGCGGCGAGCACCCCGGCCGTCCGCAGCCGGGCCTGTAACGACGAGGTGGTCAGCCAGGCGGACCCGGCCGGCCAACCGCCCACGCTGGGTGGACGCAGCGGCACCTGGTCGAGCGCGTTCAGCCCGGCCAGCAGTTGCCTGCGTTGCTGCTCGGGCAGCGCGGACGGTCGGATACCGAGTTGCCGCAGCGCGCCGACCAACCACTCCACCGGCTGCTTCACCAGCGTGCCCCGGGTCTGCGCGAAGGCGGGCGCGGAGAAGAGCGCGCGTAGGGTCGCGACGGTGTCCGCGCCGGCCAGACCGTCCGGTGCCGGGGTGTCGCTGCCCGCGTAGCGGAACCAGAGCCGACCGGCCACGAAGGTCGCCGCCGCCGGTTGGGCGGCCAGCAGGCCGGCGTACGTCTCGGCGTCGAACCGGCCGCTCTGCCCGAGGATGGTCTTCTCGCCACTGTCGTGCCGGCGGGCCTCGAAGCGGGCCACACCGGTACGCCGGTCGACCACCCAACCGGTCAGGGCCCGCGCACCGGCCTTCACGTCGGCCTCGCCGTAGGCGCCGATGCCGAGGGTGAACAGCTCCATCAGCTCGCGGGCCAGGTTCTCGTTCGGCGCCTTGCGGGTGTTCTTCTGCCCGTCCAGCCAGACGATCAGGGCGGGGTCGCGCACCATCGCGGCGACCAGCGGGCCCAGCGGCCCACGACCGTGCCGGCGCAGCGTCTCCAACTGGCCCACCATCAGCCGCGCCGACTTGACCTTCTGGGCGCTGGTCGCCCAGTGCCCGTGCCAGAAGAAGAGCAACTTCTCGGTCAGCCCGTCCTCGGCGGTCACCATCCGGTCCAGCCACCATTCGGTGACCTGCTGGAGTTGCCTGCGGCGCTCCGCGTTGGCCTGCTGCCGTTGCTCGCGGGTGGAGTCCTTGGTCAGCCCGGCGGACGGATCCGGGGGCAGCGTCGGGACCGGCGTGGCCGCCGCTCCCCGGTCCGTCGCGGGCGGGGAGAGCAGCCGGTCCAGCGTCGCCGCCGTTCCGGCCCGCTCGGCCACGTCCACCTCGTCGGCGGTCGGCCCGAAGGTGGCCCGGCGCAGCAGATGCGCCACCGCTTCACGATCGCTCATGCTCCACGACGCTAGGCGGCCCGTGTTCGAGGACGGTAAGGGCGGCGTCCGGATCGCGTTCAGCGTCCCTCGAAGACCGGTTTCTGCTTTCCGACGAAGGCGAGAGTGGCCGCCCGGTGGTCGGCGGTGGCGCCGCAGATCGACTGGGCCTGCGCCTCGGCGGCGAGGGCGTCGGCGAGGGTGCCGGCGTCGGCGATGGAGAGCTGTCGCTTGATCGCCCCGTACGCGACGGTCGGGCCGGCGGCGAGGCGGGCGGCCAACTCCTGGGCGACGGGCAGGACCTGCTCGTCGTCGTCCGTCAACCGGTTGAGCAGGCCCAACCGGCAGGCCTCCTCGGCGCGGACCGGCTCGGCCAGCATCAGCAGCTCCACCGCCTTGGCGTGCCCGACCAGTCGGGGCAGCGTCCAGGAGGCGCCGGTGTCGGCGGCGAGTCCGACCTTGGCGAAGGCCATCAGGAAACTGGTGGTCGGACCGCCGATGCGGATGTCGGCCAGGAACGCCAGCGACGCACCGGCCCCGGCGGCCATCCCGCGAACCGCGGCGATCACCGGCTTGGGCAGGTTGGCGAGCCGGGCGGCGATCGGGTTGTAGTGCGCCCGCACCGTGCCCAGCGGATCATTGCCGGAGTTGCCCAGGGTGGCCACGTGCTCGCGCAGGTCCTGCCCGGCGCTGAACGACCCGCCCGCCCCGGCCAGGACGACCGCGCGGCAAGACCGGTCGGTCTCCAGCTCCGCGAGGGCGTCGCGCAGCGCCTCCTTGAGCGCCACGTCGAGCGCGTTCATCGCTTTCGGCCGGTTCAGCGTGAGGGTGACGACGGCATCGGTCCGGTCGACCAGCAGCGGCTCGGTCACGTGTCTAACGACCCTTCTGTCGGACGATGCGGTTGCCGGCGTCGAGGCACTGTTCGACGTACCGGTCGGCGGCCGGACGCAGGCGGGCTGCGTGCCGGTCGAAGAAACTGGCCGCGGCGGTGCCGGGCCACCGCTCGGGCAGCAGCGCCGGGGGCAACTGCGGATCCTGGAAGAGGAACGTACGCCAGGCGTGCACGAGGCGGAACCGCGTCGCGTACGCCTCCTCGTCGCTGCTGCGTACGGTGACCGCGGCCAGCAGCGGGCGCTGGTCGGCGACGAACCGCTCGTAGGCGCGGCCGATCTCGGCCAGGTTCCAGGCGCGTCGGACCACGCCCATCGCCCCGGGGGTGCCGGAGAAGTGTGAGGCGGTGAACCGCTCGAACCGGATGCCGGTCTCGGCGAGGAGCAGGTCGACGTCCTCGGCGGGGCGGGTGGCGACCCAGGTCTGCTCGTCGAGCGTCCCGTAGCCGAGGAAGCTCAGGTTGGCGGCGAGCCGCTGGCGGTCCCGCCGGGAGCCCGGGGCCTCCAACACCAGCAGATCGAACCGGCCGTCCCAGGTGACCCGGCCGGTCCGGTAGATCCGGGCCGCTGCCTCGTCGAGTCGGCGGGCGGCTTTCGGTGTGATCGAATATCCGGGTCCGGAGACCAGCCGGAGGGGTTCGAGCCAGCCCTGACGCACCATCCGGGAGACGGCGGTGCGAACTGCCGGCGGTGCGATTCCCAGCGGCGCCAGTAGCTTGACCAGGGCAGCAACCGGTGCCCGGCCACCCCTCGGACGGAGGTGGTCGCCGTACAGGTCGAAGAGTGCCGACCGTGCCTGCATGACCGCACATTGTGACAGGCCTTCTCAAGATAAGCTAGATGCTGTTACATCAATGCTGCTCCGGTTTGGGTCCGGCGGTGTTCATCAGGGAAAATCGTTTGTTGACACCCCCGCGACCGTTGCGGGTGGTCGTGACGAAGTGGCTGTGGGGCAACCCACCGACCCTGGTGTAGGTCTGAGGGGAGACAACATGGCGGCGATGAAGCCGCGGACGGGCGACGGTCCGCTGGAAGTCACCAAGGAGGGGCGGGGCATCGTCATGCGGGTCCCGCTGGAGGGCGGTGGCCGGCTCGTCGTCGAGATGACTCCCGACGAGGCCAACGCGCTCGGTGACGCACTGAAGGCCGCGGCCGGCTGAGTAAGGAGTGCTCCGGGCGGCTCCGGCCGCCCGGAACGTTCTGTGGACCCTGAGCCACCGGAACCACCGGTGGCTCAGGGTCTTCAATGCTGCGGGCAGGCGGGTTGGCTGCCGACCCGCGACACTTTCCTGGAGGTGCGGTTCCGCGTGCTCGCCATTCGTCTGATCGCCGAGCCCGACCGGCTCGACGTCCTCGTCCTGCCCGTCCGCTCCGCCGATCCGACGGCGGAAGGCGACACCTCGGCCGAGCCGGTACCGACCGCCGTGGCGGGCCCGGACGGCACGGCTGACGAGGCGGCCGCGCTGGTGTCGGCGGCCCGGCTGACCGGCCGAACCGGCGAGATCCACACCCAGCTGCGCCCCGGGCGTACCCCCGGCCGGCTGCTGCTGCTCGGCATCGGCGACGGCGACGAGGCGGCCTGGCGGACGGCGGGCGCGGCCCTGGCCCGCTCAGCCTCGGCTGAGACGCATATCACCATCGCGCTGCCGGCCGACGTGACCCGGGCCGCGGTCCGCGGGTTGACCGAGGGGCTGCTGCTCGCCCCGTACCGGTTCCGACTCACCGAGGCCGGCGACCGACCGGCGCTCACCGGCGTCGACCTGCTGCTCGACGACCCCACCGGGTACGAGGACACCGTCGCCACGGCCCGAACCACGGCCGCGATGACGCATCTCGCCCGGGACCTGACCAACACCCCCTCCTCGGTGAAGAACCCGCAGTGGTTCGCCGATCAGGTGGCCTCGGCCGCAGCCGACCTGCCGGACCTGCGGCTGCGGGTCCGGGGCCCGGCCGAGCTGACCGCCGAGGGCTTCGGCGGGATCCTCGCCGTGGGCGGTGGCTCCGCCAGCGGACCGCGGCTGGTCGAACTGGACTGGCACCCCGCCGACGCGCGCACCCATGTGGTGCTGATCGGCAAGGGCATCACCTTCGACACCGGCGGCATCTCGATCAAGCCGGTGGCGTCGATGAAGCTGATGCGTAAGGACATGGCCGGCGCGGCCGCGGTCGTCGCCGCCACCCTGGGCGCCGCCGCGCTGCGGCTGCCGGTCCGGATCACCACGTTGGCCCCGCTGGCCGAGAACATGGTCAGCGGCTCGGCGTTCCGCCCCGGCGACGTGATCCGGCACTACGGCGGTACGACGAGCGAGACGACCAACTCCGACGCCGAGGGTCGCCTGGTCCTCGCCGACGCGCTGGCGTACGCGGCGCGGCAGCTCAAACCCGACCTGCTGCTCGACCTGGCCACGCTCACCGGCGCGAACTCGGTGGCGCTGGGCAAGCGCACCGCCGCCCTCTACAGCGAGAACGACGAACTGGCCGCCAGCGTGCTGGCGGCGGTCGAGGCGGCTGGTGAGTCGGCGTGGCGGATGCCGCTGCACACCGACTACGTGGAATACCTCGGCAGCGAGATCGCCGACCTCTACAGCGCACCCACGCAGGGTGCCGGCTCGGTGCTGGCCGCGCTCTACCTGCGCGAGTTCACCGGTGAACTACGAGACCGCTGGCTGCACCTGGACATGTCCGCCCCGTCCTGGGCCGACGGGGACCAGGCCGAGGTCAGCCGCGGCGCCACCGGTTGGGGCGTCCGCTCGTTGCTGCGCTGGCTCGCCGACGTCGACTAGCGCGAGGGTCCTCGCCGACGTCGACTAGCGCGCGGGTCGGAGCCTCGGGGCGACCCGGGCTCTGACCCGTCCTGGGCGCGAATCAGCACTTCACCGCGGCCAGCAGCCCGTGCCCGACCGGAAGAAGCGCGGGGATCCAGTGCTCCGACTCCCGGACCGCTTTGATCGTCTCGCGAACCGTCACCGTCTCCGCGTCCCGGGCGGAGGGGTCGCCGATCCGGTCGCTGGCCAGCACGCCGTTGAGCGCCAGCACGCCCCCGGGGCGCAACAGCCGCAGCGCCGCCTCCACACAGGCGTGGAAGCCGGTCGCCTCCGCGTCCACGAATACCAGGTCGTACGCGCCATCGGCGAGCCGGGGCAGCACGTCGAGTGCCCGACCGGTGATGATCCGGGTACGCCCGGCCGCGAAACCGGCCTCGGCGAAGATCCGCCGGGCGATCCGCTGGTGCTCCACCTCCACGTCGATGGTGGTGAGCACGCCGTCGGCGCGCATGCCGCGCAGCAACCAGACACCGCTGACCCCGGTGCCGGTGCCGATCTCCACCACCGCACGGGCGTTACCGGCGGCGGCCAGCAGCCGCAGCGCCGCGCCCGCGCCGGGCGTGACCGCGTCGAGGCCGACCTCCCGGGCCAGGCTGCGGGCGGTACGCAGGACGAGATCCTCGGTGACGTACGACTCGGCGAAGTGCTGGGCCTGTGTCGTCGAACTGCCGGAACCGGCGACCGTGGCGATGGGGCACCTCCGGGGGCGGTGCGTGGTGCGGGGGCGGGTTGGCACTGTGAGCGTAGAGGCGACGGTCGTGGGGCGCGCAGCCGCGCCTCCGCCGGAAGCGATCACCGGGGCAACCGCTGACTGTGCCGCGTCCATCCGTGCAATCCTGGAGGCGGTATCCCGTCAGCCGCGACCGGATCGGCCCGTGGCCGGGCGACGCGGCGCGGGATCCGGGGACGGACTGGGAGGCACCGACGTGACCGACGGCTGGGACTGGCGCCGGGGCGGTGAGACTCCGGCTCCGGCGCGACCGCCCGGGGCAGGAGCCCCGTCGGTGGGGCCGCCGACCATGCCGGGGGCTGACCGCCCACCCCTTGCCCCGCCAGGCAGCGGGCCGGCACCGGGCTGGCCGGCGTCGTCCGGCGGACCGGCACCGGCCTGGCCGGCGCCGGCTTCGGGCGGGCCCGGTTCGGCCGATGCGTCGGCCTGGTGGTCGGACGCGCTCGCCGACCCCTGGCGCGACCCGGCGGCCCCGACCGCTGTGGTGGTGCCCGGCGTGGTGGCTCCCGGCGCCGAGCCCGAGCCGGTCACCGACCCCGATGCGCCCGGCCGGCCGACACTGCGCCACCTGTTGCTCATTCCCGTGATCACCGCGCTGTTGGCCGGCACCCTCGGCGGTGCGTTGGGCTACGCGTTCGCGGTGCGCGGTGGCGCTGGTGCCGCGGTCCTCGGCGCTGCGCCCGCGGAGGTGCCGGCGCTGGCGCAGCGCAAACCGGAGTCGCTGGCCGGGGTCGCCGAACGGGTCCTGCCCAGCGTGGTCACCGTACGGGTGAGCAGCCTCGGCGGGACCAGTGAGGGCTCGGGTTTCATCGCCACCACCGACGGCCATGTGATCACCAATGACCATGTGGTGGCCGGCGGCACCGGCAAGGCCTCGGTCGTCTTCAACGACGGCAGCACCGCGCCGGCGACCATCGTGGGCCAGGACGCGGAGTCGGACATCGCGGTGATCAAGGTGAGTCGTCCCGGGTTGCGACCCGTGGAGTTCGGCGATTCCGACGCGCTGGCGGTCGGCGACCCCGTGCTCGCCATCGGCTCGCCGTTGTCGCTGGCCAACACGGTCACCGCCGGCATCGTGAGTGCCCTGGACCGGACGATGCAGGCCGGCGAGCCGGGCGGCCCGGTGCGTTACTACGCGGCCATCCAGACCGACGCCGCCGTCAATCACGGCAACTCGGGCGGCCCTCTCGTCGACGGCGCCGGCCGGGTGGTCGGCGTGAACTCCACCATCAAGTCGCTGGTCGCCGAGGGCCAGGAGGCGGGCAACATCGGGCTCGCCTTCGCCATTCCGATCAACCAGGCCAAGCGGGTGACCCAGGACATCATCGGCACCGGCAAGGCCCGGCGTACGGTGATCGGCGCGCGGGCGGACGGCCCGACCGGGGTCGTCGGGGGCGGCCTGCGGCTGGCCGAGGTGGAGCCGTCCGGCCCCGCGGACGGCGCGGGGCTCAAGGTCGGTGACGTGATCCTCAAGATCAACGGGCGGCCGATGACCGAGCCGACGGATCTGACGGCGTTGGTCCGCAAGTACGCGCCGGGTTCGGTCGTGACCGTCGAGTATCGGCGGGGCTCCGCCCGGCAGAACACCTCGGTAACTCTCGCCGCGGACGCGAAGTGACTCACCGCCCAAGCGCAGTGAACAGCGGCGCACCCCTTGCCCGAAAGCCCTCCGCCGTGCGTAGTCTTGCTGCTGACGCCGAGAGGAGGCCCGCGGGATGCTCGACAACCTGAACTGGTGGGAGATCGGTGCGCTGCTGCTCCTGGCGCTGTTGATCTTCGGTGACCGGCTCCCCGCCGTGATCACCGACGGCCTGCGGTTGGTGCGGAACCTGCGCAACATGGCCCGCAACGCCACCGGTGACCTGAGCCGTGAGCTGGGCACCGACATTCAGCTGGAAGACCTGCACCCGAAGGCGTTCATCCGCAAGCACCTCCTCAGCGAGGAGGACGAGGCGGCGATCCGCAAGCCGTTGCAGGGCGTCTACGACAACCTGCGCGCGGACGTCAGCGGCGTGCACAACGACCTGAAGGACGTGGCCAACGCCGCCGACCTGCGGTCGAACGGGAATTCGCCCGCCAGCACGGCCACCAGCAGCCCTTCGGCTCCGGCTCCGGCCCCCCGCGTCAGCTACGACGACGCCACCTGAACGACCCGCCCCCGGCACCCGCGCTTGTCTCGATCAACTCGGTTTTCAGGAAGTCGTCGCGTCAATCGGCGCCGGATGCCCCGGTTTTCAGAAATCCGAGTTGACCACGGCGGCCAGCGCTCGGCCAGCGCCTGGCGGACCTCGCACCGACACGACTCAGCCCGCCGACCGACAGGGGTCGACGGGCTGACGGGTGTCGCGGCTGGTCAGCGACCGGCGGGCTTGAGACCGAGTGGCTTGCCGAGCAGTGATTCGCGGCGCAGGGCGAGCCGGTCGGCGACCGTGCCGAGCGCCTGAGCGGCCGGGGACTCCGGCTCGGCCAGCACGATCGGGTTGCCGGCGTCGCCGGCTTCGCGGACCCGGGTGTCCAGGGGGATCTGACCGAGCAGCGGCACCTGCGCGCCGATGGTCCGGCTCAGCGACTCGGCCACCGCCGCACCACCGCCAGCGCCGAAGATCTCCATCCGCGAGCCGTCCGGCAGCTCCAGCCAGGACATGTTCTCGATGACGCCGACCATCCGCTGGTGGGTCTGCAGGGCGATCGCCCCGGCCCGCTCCGCGACCTCGGCGGCGGCGGTCTGCGGGGTGGTGACGATCAGGATCTCCGAGTTGGGCAGCAACTGGGCCAGCGAGATGGCCACGTCACCGGTGCCCGGGGGCAGGTCGAGCAGGAGCACGTCCAGGTCGCCCCAGTAGACGTCGGCCAGGAACTGCTGCAACGCCCGGTGCAGCATCGGGCCGCGCCACACGACCGCGGCGTTGCCGGACGTGAACATGCCGATGGAGATCACCTTCACGCCGTGCGACTGCGGCGGCATGATCATGTCTTCGACGCGGGTGGGCCGCGCCTCCGTGCCGAGCATCCGCGGCACCGAGTGGCCGTAGATGTCGGCGTCGACCACCCCGACGGAGAGCCCACGGGCGGCGAGCGCCGCCGCCAGGTTGACGGTGACGCTGGACTTGCCGACGCCACCCTTGCCGCTGGCCACCGCGTACACGCGGGTGCGCGAGCCGGGCTGGGCGAACGGGATGACGGGCTCCTCGGTGGCGCCGCCGCCGCGCAGCTGCGACTGCAACGACTGCCGCTGCTCGGGGGTCATCACCCCGAAGTCGATCTCAACGCCGGTGACGCCGGGCACCGCGGCCACGGCGGCGGTGATGTCCGTACGCAGCTTGTCCTTCAGCGGGCAGCCGGCGACGGTGAGCAGCAGCTCGACGCGGACCACACCGCTGGCACCGATCGTGGCGGAGCGGACCATGCCCAGCTCGGTGATGGGCCGGCGGATCTCCGGGTCGTTGACGGTGGCCAGGGCGGCCTGGATCGCGTCCTCGACGGTGCTCACGGGTGCTGACATGCCCGCAATGTTACGTCGCGGGGCATCCGTTGCCGCCGCTGCCCGGGGCGGTGTGAGCCAATCGATGACCCGCCGGTCAACCCTCCGACCGGCGCGGGCCGGTGCCGTCCGGCCGGGCGTTGCGGGTGAAGTCGCCGTCCAGGTCGTCGCGGGGTTCTTCCAGGCCGACGCCGTCGGCCGGCCGCGGGCCGTGGCGCTCCTGCCGGTTGTCCTTCTCCTGCTGGCGGCGCTCCAGTCGCTGCCGGCGTTGCCCCACCTCGTCCAGTTCCTCGGCCAACCGGGCCAGCTCGGAGCGGAGGAAGTCGCGGGTGGCGACCTCACCGAGCGCGATCCGCAGGGCCGCGATCTCCCGGGCCAGATACTCGGTGTCCGCCTTCTGCGCGGTGGCTCGTCGCCGGTCCTCCTCCAGGGCCACCCGGTCCCGGTCGGCCTGCCGGTTCTGGGCCAGCAGGATCAGCGGGGCGGCGTAGCTGGCCTGCAACGACAGCACCAGGGTCAAGAACGTGAAGGTGTACGGGTCGAAGCGCAGATTCGCCGGGGCCAACGTGTTCCAGACGAACCAGATCGTGATCACCACCGTCATGACGACGATGAAGTTGGCGGTGCCCATGCCCCGGGCGATGCCCTCGGACCAGCGACCGAACGCCTCCGCGTCAAACCGGGGCAGCTTGACGCCCCGGGGCTCGCGTGGCTGGTCGAGGCGTTCCATCCGACGCTGGTCAGCCATCCGTGCCGTCCAGCGCGGGGTCGGTGGTGCCCGGGGCGACGAGGGCGTCGCGGTCCCGCCAGTCCCGGGGCAGCGAGTGGTCCAGCACGTCGTCCACCGTCACCGCACCGACCAGCCGGTTGTTGCGGTCGATCACCGGCATGGCGACCAGGTCGTAGGTGGCCATCCGGCGGGTGATCTCCGGCAGCGGCGTGGTGGGGCGCAGCGGGTCGATGTCGTTGACCACCACCTTGCCCAGCAGGTCGGCCGGGGGTTCACGCAGCAGCGCCTGGAAGTGCACCATGCCCAGGTAGCGGCCGGTCGGCGTGTTCTGCGGCGCCCGGGTCACGAAGACCTGCGCGGCCACGGCGGGGGAGAGCTGTGGCTCCCGGATCCGGGCCAGCGCCTCGGCGACCGTGGCGTCCGGCGGCAGGATGACCGGCTCCGAGGTCATCACACTGCCCGCCGTGCCGGGGGTGTACTTGAGCAGTTGGCGGACCGGGTCGGCCTCGTCCGGCTCCATCAGGTCCAGCAGCACGTCCTGCTCGGGTGGGGGCAGTTCGTTGAGCAGGTCGGCGGCGTCGTCCGGGTCCATCTCCTCCAGGACGTCGGCGGCCCGCTCCCGGTCGAGGGCGGCGAGGATCTCCACCTGGTCGTGCTCCGGCAGCTCGCTGAGCACGTCGGCCAGTCGCTCGTCGTTCAAAGCGGCGGCGACCTCGTTGCGGCGCGCGTCGGGCAGGTCCTGCAACGCGTTCGCCAGGTCGGCGGGGCGCATGTCCTCCAGGACGGCCAGCAGGTTCGCCGTACCCCGGTTGTCGGCGATGCCGCTGAGCCCGCGCACCCGGTCCCACTCGACCTGGTGCAGGTGGCCACGCCGGCTGAGCCGACCGGTCTGTTCACGGACGGCGACACGGGTCAGCGACCACTCGCCACCCCGGGTGCACTCCATCGCGACGTCCACGACGGCGCCGGGCTGGCCGCCGGGGTCGAGTTGCACCCGCCGGTCGAGCAGTTCCTGGAGCACCAGCAGCTCGTTCGGGCGCTTCTCGAACCGGCGCAGGTTGAGGGTGCCGGAGCCGAGTACGACGGCGTCCGCGTCGATGGAGGTGATCCGGTTGATGGACAGGAAGATCCGGCGACGCATCGGCATCTCGGCGACGAGGCCCACCACCTCCGGCGGGCGCTTCGTCGCCCGCAGCCGTGCCACGGCGTCACGAACCCGGCCCACCTGGTCACCGTTCGGGTCGAAGACGGCGACTCCGGCGAGACGGGCGATGTAGACCCGGGTCGGCGTACTCACGGGCACCAGCCTAAGCGCCTAGTGTTTATCAACATGTCGACCTTGGCCTACGAGATCGTGGACGTCTTCACCGACCGCCCCTTCGCCGGTAACCCGCTGGCTGTGGTGTTCGGTGCGGAAGCGCTGGCCACCGAACAGATGCAGGCGCTCGCGTTGGAGTTCAACCTGTCCGAGACGGTGTTCGTGCTGCCGCCGACCCAGGTGGGCGTCACCTACCGGGCCAGGATCTTCACCCCGGTGGAGGAGTTGCCGTTCGCCGGGCACCCCAGCGTCGGCGCGGCGGTCACCGCCTGCCGGCGCGGCATGTTCGGTGTGGGGCAGGTCACCCAGGAGTGCCGGGCCGGTGTGCTGCCGATCGAGGTGAGGGCGTCCGGGGCGACGCTGACCGGTGGTGCTCCGACGCTCGGGCCCGAGCTGGACCCGGAGCCGTTGCTGGAGATCGCCGGCCTGGTCGCCGAGGACCACATCGGGCCCGCCCCACGGGTCGCCGGCTGCGGGCTGGAGTTCCCGTACCTGCCGGTGCGTCCGGAGTCGGTGGCCCGCGCCCGGGTGGACCCGGCGGCGGCGCAGCGGTACGGGGTTTCGCACGTCAGCGTCTTCTCCTGGGACGCGGCCGCGCAAACCGCGCACGCCCGGGTCTTCGTGCCGGGGATCGGCGTTCCGGAGGACCCGGCGACCGGTTCGGCGGCTCTCGGCCTCGGTGTCTGGCTGGTCGCGAGCGGTCTGCTACCCGGTGAGGGTCGGTCGGAGTACGCGGTCCGTCAGGGTGTGGAGATGAACCGTCCGTCCGCGTTGACCTGCACGGTCACCGCGGCGAACGGGGTGGCGGTCGGCGCGACCGTCGCCGGCCAGGTGGTGCCGGTGGCCCGTGGCGAGATCGCCGTGCCGCCGTTCGTGGGCTGAGCGGAGGCGCCGATGCGGGAGGATGCGGATGTGACGGAAGAGACCGCCCCCGGGGGCACCCCACTGGTCGACGAGGCGATGAAGAAGGCCGCCGTGGCCTGGGTCAGCGTTGCGGGTGGGCCGGCGCTCGCGCTCTGGTGCGCCCCGCTGGAGGGCGCGCTGCTGGTGGTCAGTGGGCCGGGCGAGCAGGCCGCACCGGGTCTGGCTGACGCGACCGAGGCCCAGGTCACCCTGCGCGGCGACCACGGCGGCCGGATCGTCACCTGGCCGGCCCGGGTGAGCCGGTTGCAGCCGGGCACCGAGGCGTGGGACGTCACCGCGCCGCTGGTGGCGGCGAAGCGCCTCAACGCGCCCGGTCCGACCGCTGACCTGGTGGCCCGGTGGGCCGCCGACGGATGCGCGGTGAACCGCCTCGCCCCGGCCGGTACGCCGCTGGCCGGCGCGGAGTTGCCGGATGACGCGCAGGCAGAGCCGCCCCGGGCGACTCCGGTGGTCCGGGCCACCCGCAAGCCGTTCCGCCTGCACCGGGTCCGCCGCCGCTGATTGGTCGATCAGCCCGTTCGACCGCCGACGCCCGCCACCGCGGCGTCGGCGTCGACGAGGGCGAGCACCTCGCCCAGGGTGCCGAGGGTGGGGCCGCGCCAGTCCCGGTCGGCGTTGAAGACCATGTGCGTGGCGAGATCCGGTGCCGCGAGCCGGACGGCGGTCATCCCGGCCCGCTCGGCGCCGGTCAACTCCTGGCTGCCGCCGTCACCGACGTAGAGGCAGTCGCCCGGCGCGAGCCCGAGCCGCTGGCAGGCCGTCAGGTAGAGCGTCGGATCCGGCTTGCACCGCCCGACCTGCACCGAGAAGACCCGTACGTCGAGCAGGGGGGCGATCGCGAGCTGCGGCAGGAAGGCCGGCAGTTCGTGCGTACAGTCGCTGATCACGCCGGTGCGCAGGCCGCGTTGACGCAGCGCCGCCAGCACCGGAACCGCGTCGGCCCGCAGCCAGGTGTCGGCGCGGACCGCCCGGTGCCGGGACGCCACCGCTGCCCGTACCGCATTGTCGCTGGGATCCACGCCGGCCTGGGCGCAGACCCAGCGCAGTGTCGCCTCCGCGTCGCCGAGCCGGCCGCTGGCCCGCTCGTAGTAGGTGCGGTTCAACACCTCGGTCAGCACCTCGGTGGGACATCCGAGCAGCTCGGCGGTGCCGAGGTGGGCGACACCGCGTTGTACCGAACGGGTCAGGGTGCCGAAGAAATCGAACAGCACCGCCTGGTAGCTGGGCATGGGAGAGCGCCTCCGGGCGGTCGAGGGTCGCTGGCGCGGAACCGCGTGATCGTAACGGAGTGATGACTCTCCGTGCTGACCGTCATACGTGTGAGGATTACGTCCCGTGCACCCACCTTCACCCCGGCCGTTTGACCCGCTCACCACCGGCGCGGTCGGGCTGGCCGTGGTCGCCGTGTCGTCGTCCGCGCCGCTGATCGCGTACGCCGCCGCTCCGGCGCTGGCCATCGCGTTCTGGCGCAACCTGCTCGCGGTGGCCGTCCTGAGCCCTTTCGCGCTGGTCCGACGCCGCGCCGAGTTCCGCAGACTGACAGTGGGCGCGGGGCGGCGGGAGGGCCTGTTCTGCGTCCTGTCCGGGGTCGCCCTCGCCGGGCACTTCGCGACCTGGGTGCCGAGCGCCCAGCTCACCTCGGTCGCCACCTCCACCGCCCTGGTCGCCACCCAGCCGGTCTGGCAGGGGCTGATCGCCCGCGCCCAGGGGCGTCCGCTGCCCCGGGTGGTGTGGACCGGCATCGCGGTTGCCGTCGGCGGCGCGGCGGTCGCCACCGGAGTGGACGTCGGCGTCTCCGGCCGGGCCGTCCTCGGTGACGTGCTGGCGCTGATCGGCGCCATGTTCGCCGCCGTCTACACCGCCTTCGGGGAACGGGCCCGGGTCAGCATCAGCACCACCACCTACACCACCATCTGCTACGGGATCTGCGCGCTGATCCTGCTGGCCCTGTGCCTGGTCGGCGGCGTGCGGCTGACCGGCTTCGACGGGCGTACCTGGCTGGCCATCCTGGCCCTGGTGGCCGGTGCCCAACTGCTCGGGCACTCGATGTTCAACTACGCCCTGCGGAAGATCCCGGCGACCACGGTGAGCGTGCTGATCCTGCTGGAGGCGCCCGGCGCGGCCCTGCTCGGCTGGGCCTGGCTGGGGCAGGTGCCCCGCCCGTACGCGTTGCTCGGCATGGCGATGCTGCTGGCCGGCGTGGCGGTGGTGGTGCTGGGCGGTGCCCGCGCCGGCCGCCGTGCGGCCGAACCCACAGCCCTGCCCGCCGACCCGACGCCACTGTCCGACCGATCGACCGACACGACGTGAGGAACCCCGACGCTGGTTCCCTCCGCGGCGGGCCCGCCCGGCGTCTGTCCGGGTGAGGAGGGCGATCCGTTGACGACTGAGGACCGCACCCGGGACGGCTTCGCCGACTTCGTCCGGGCCGAGACCGCCGGGCTGACCCGGCTCGCGTACCTGCTGACCGGTGACCGGCATCATGCCGAGGACCTGGTCCAGGTGGCACTCGCTCGGGTCGCGGTGCGGTGGGAGCGGATCGCCGACCCGCGCGCCTACCTGCGCCGGGTGCTCTGCACGCAGGCGGCCAGTTGGTGGCGCTGGCGGCGGGCCCGCCCACCGGAGCGGCTGGACGGGGCGCTGCCGGAACGCCCCGGGCCGGGTGACGACACCGATCTGCGGCTGGTGCTGTCGGCGGCGCTGGCCCGGCTGACGGCGCGGCAGCGCGCGGTCCTCGTGCTGCGCTACTACGAGGACCGCACCGAGACGGAGACGGCGGAACTGCTCGGCTGCCGGGTCGGCACCGTGAAGAGTCAGACCCGCCACGCCCTCGGCCGGCTCCGTGTCCTCGCCCCGGAGTTGGCCGAACTTGTCGGCCGTGACCCGCAGGAGGTGGCCCGGTGACCGCTCGGCTCTCCGAAACGTTGCGTCGCCTCGCGGACGACGTGCCGCCCGCGCGCGTACCGGAAGGGCTCTTCGACGCGGCGCGGACCCGGCACCGTCGTCGCCGGGCCGTCGTCGCCGGCGCGCTCGCCGTCCTGGTCCTGCTCCTGGGCACCGGGTACGCGCTGCACCCGGTCGCCCTGCCGATGCCCGCCAGCCCCCGGCACGACGCCCCGGGCCTGCCCACCCGACTCGCCGACCCGCCGCTTCGGACCGCCTCGGTGCGGGCGTCCGCGCCGGGTGCCGCGGCGATGCTCTTCGGCGGCCCCGCCGTGCGCACCAACTGGCTCGAGACCCGGATGGCTGTGGTGGCCGCCGACGACGACCGCTACCGCGTGCTGGACGGCGACCCGGTCGTCGCGGGCTTCGAGGCGATGCTCTCCCCGGACGGCCGGTATGTCTGGATGGGCACGTCGCTGCTCGATCTGAAGTCCGGAAAGACCACCAAGGATCGCCCGGACGGCTATCCACTCGCCTTCGCGCCCAACGGGAAACGCCTGGTCTACGCCGACGACGACACCACGTTCACGTCCCCGAACACCTACTCCACCCCGTACGTGGGGGTCTACGACCGGGATCGCGGAGCGGACGTGCTGCGGGTGCGGGTCGGCACCACCTGGGTTCCGCCGGGGCGCACCGCCGCGCTGTCGCCGGACGGCGGCGACCTCGCCCTCCAGTTGCGCGACGAGGTCTGGCTGGCCCGGGTGGACGACGCGGGCGCGGATCGGGTCGCCGAGCCGTACCGGAAGATGCCGTTGGCGGGCGGACGGCTCGCCGGGGCGGGGTCCTGGCTGCCGGACGGCCGTTCGGTTGCTGTCCTCGGCCGGTCCACCTGCACCGACTGCCCGGTGCCGTCCTACCGACGCACCTGGACGCTGGTTCCGCGGTCCACAGTCGACGGCACCCCGCTGGCCGGCGCGGCGTTCCCGCCGCTGCGCTCCCGCTCGTTCGTGCAACTGCTCGGCTGGCGCTCGGCGGACGAGGCGGTCGCGTTGGTCGGCGTACCGGGCCCGGCGGCGGTGGACAGCCCGGAGGAGCACGACGTCGCCTGGGGGCCCTATCACGAGGTCGGCACGGAGGCGGTGGAACTCGTGGTGCTACGTCGGGGCTCGACCGCGCCGGAGGTGCTCTTCCGGACGCCGGAGGGCATCACCGACCTGTCGGTCGCCGCCGACCTCGCGATCGACGGGGCGGTACGCGAATCCGGCCGTCCCCACTACGGGCCGCCGCCGTTCTGGGCGCTCGCGGCGGGGTTCGTCCTGGCGGTCCTGGTCGCGCTGCCCGTGCTGTCGTGGCTGCGTCGCCGGCGCGCTCGACGGTCAGACCGACTCCTGCGCGGCGGCTAACCCTCGTGCACCTCGATGACCCGGGTGGTCGGGGCGGCCTCGCCGAGGGCGGCACGCAGGGCCGCCCGGTCCGGGTCGGCGAGGAACGACTCGTAGCCGGCCCGTCCGGCGAACCGGATCACGTGCACCTCGGTCTGCCCGTCGGTGCCGTGCAGGCGCTGTTCCAACCGGCCGCCGTGCCGTTCCAGCAGGGCCAGCACGGCGTCCTCGTAGCGCCGTCCGGCGGCCTCCGCCCCGACGGCGAACTCGACGATCGCGACGAGTGTCAGCTCATCGGCCCGGTCAGTCATCGAGACCGACCGCCTTGGCGCTCGCCGCCCAGAGCCGGGCGGCGAGCTGCGGATCGGCCGCCTTCCGGAGCGGTCGACGCGGGCGCCGGTCGACGTAGTACCCGCCGTTGATCAGTCGGGAACGCTCCTGGTTGGCCAACCACACCAGGGTCTCGGCGCCCTTCTCCGGGCTGCGGAACGGCATGAAACGCATGCCGAACGCGACGATCCTGCTGTCGTTGGCGAACCGGGTCCGGACCACACCGGGGTGGAAGCTGTACGAGGCAACGTCCGGCCAGCGCCGGGCCGCCTCGGCGGCGAACAGGACGTTCGCCTGCTTGCTGGTGCCGTACGCGCCCATCGGCCGGTAGGCGCGCAGCGACTTGTTCAGGTCGTCCGGGTCGAGTGCGCCGAAGCGGTGCGCGCCGGAGGCGGTCACCACGACCCGGCCCAGCCGGTCGGCCAGCAGGTTCGTCAGCAGGAACGGGGCCAGGTGGTTGGCCTGAATCGACATCTCGAAACCGTCGACGGTTCTCAGTGGTTGCAACGCGATCGCGCCGGCGTTGTTGGCGAGCACGTCGATCCGGTCGTACGTCGCCCGCAGCCGCTCGGCCAGTCGGCGTACGTCGTCGAGGATGGCGAAGTCGGCCCGGAACAGCTCCGGACGTTCGCCGGAGTTCTCCCGTACCCGTTCGGCTGCGGCCTGCAGGCGCGCCGGGTCCCGCCCGACCAGCACCACCTGGTCGCCACGGCAGGCCAGCTGCACGGCGGCGGCCAGCCCGATGCCGGAGCTGGCCCCGGTCACCACCACCAGTCGGCGCCCAGTGAGATCTTCCACAGGTCCATTCACCCCGGTCATGGCGCGAGGTTACCGTGGCGTCACAACGCCCTTTGGGATCGTTAAGGTCCCGGATCCGTCGTCAGGTGGCGTCGGCATGCCCGCCGGACGCTGGAAGGAGCGCATCCATGGCCGCAGTCGGTCGCCCCCGCAGGTCCTGCCTCGCCGTGCCGGGCTCCAGCGTGAAGATGCTCGGCAAGGCCCAGGGCCTCCCGGCCGACCAGGTCTTCCTCGACCTGGAGGACGCCGTCGCACCACTGGCCAAGCCGGACGCGCGCAAGAACATCGTGGCCGCCCTCAACGAGGGCGACTGGGGAGGCAAGACCCGGGTGGTCCGGGTCAACGACCTGACCACCCCGTGGACCTACCGGGACGTCATCGAGGTCGTCGAGGGCGCCGGCGCCAACCTGGACTGCATCATGCTGCCGAAGGTGCAGACCGCCGACCAGGTGCGGTGGCTGGACCTGACGCTCACCCAGATCGAGAAGACGATCGGCCTGGAGGTTGGTCGAATCGGCATCGAGGCGCAGATCGAGAACGCCGCCGGTCTGGTCAACGTGGACGCGATCGCCGCCGCCTCGCCGCGCGTGGAGACCATCATCTTCGGCCCCGCCGACTTCATGGCGTCGATCAACATGAAGTCGATGGTGGTCGGCGGCCTGATCCCGGACTACCCGGGCGACCCGTACCACTACATCCTCATGCGGATCCTGATGGCCGCGCGGATGCACGACAAGCAGGCCATCGACGGCCCGTTCCTGCAGATCCGCGACGTCGACGCGTTCCGCGAGGTGGCCAAGCGCTCGGCCGCGCTGGGCTTCGACGGCAAGTGGGTGCTGCACCCGGGCCAGATCGACGCCGCCAACGAGGTCTACCAGCCGGCGCAGGCCGACTACGACCACGCCGAGTTGATCCTCGACGCGTACGAGCACTACACCTCGGAGGCCGGCGGCCGGCTCGGCGCCGTGATGCTCGGCGACGAGATGATCGACGAAGCGTCCCGCAAGATGGCGCTGGTGGTCGCCGCGAAGGGCCGGGCCGCCGGGATGAGCCGTACCTCGTCGTTCACCCCACCGGAGCAGTGACCGGCCGGGCCGGGACGACCGCCGCCGGCTGCCGATCCGGCCCGACAATCGCCGGTACGCCGGCCGGCCCGCCCGCCGGTCAGTAGCTGCCGCTGCTGTTGTCGCTCGTCGCGATCGCGTAGACGATCGCGGCAACGTAGAAGAGGATGATCAGCACCAGGAACCCGGTGAGGATCCAGCCGACGATGATGGCGGCCTTCGCCATCCCCGCCCCGCTCTCGCCGCTCTGCCGGATCTGCTTCTGCGCCACGTGCCCGAGGATCGCGCCGATCGGCGCGGTGATGCAGGACGTGAAGCCGATCAGGGCCAGCACGAACGCCGCGATCGCCAGCCCGTTGGTCTTCGGCTGCTGCGGGTAGCCGTAGCCGGGGTACTGCGGCGGATAACCGGGCTGGGCATATCCGGGCGGCGCATACCCGGGCATCGGCTGGGTCGCCGGCTGCTTCGCGCCGGCGTACGGGTCGACCGGGGCGTACGGGTCCGGGGCGTACGGGGCGGGGGCGTAGGGGTCGACCGGGCCAGGTTGCGCGGGCACCGGCTGACCGGCCACCAGGGTCGGATCCGGTGCGGGGCTCGACGGCTGGGCCGACCACGTGGGATCGCTCCAGTTGCCGGGCGGCGGGGGATTGGTCATACGAACTCTCCGTCAGGTTGGGGTGCGGAGACAGGGTAGCCAGCGCTGCCCAAACCCGACGCCCCCGCTTCCGGGTGCCGCGTTGCTCGGGCCGGTCGTAACGGGCAGGATCCCTGACATGGCATACGACGCGCGCGCCGCGGACCGCTCCGGCAGTCGACCCCGACGGGACGTCAGCCGCCCGGGCGCGGGCCGGCGCGCCCGGACCGCCGCCCCGGCGGGCAGCCCCGGCCCCGACGAGCCGGTCGCGCTCACCGACCCGGTCACCATGCGCCTCGACGGGCGGGTCGCCCTGGTCACCGGGGCGGGCAGCCCGGACGGCATCGGGTACGCCACCGCCCGTCGACTCGCCGACCTGGGCGCGCGGGTGGCCATCGTCTCCACCACCCGACGCATCCACGAGCGGGCGACCGAGCTGGGAGTCACCGGTTTCGTCGCCGACCTGACCGACGAGTCCGAGGTCGGCGCGTTGGCTGATGCCGTCGCCGAGCAGTTGGGCGATGTCGAGGTGCTGGTCAACAACGCCGGCCTGGCCAGTCGCGCCAGCCAGGGGGTGCTGCGGCCGGTAGCGCAGCTGACCTACGACGAGTGGCGCGGCGAGATCGACCGCAACCTCTCCACCGCGTTCCTGTGCAGCCGCGCCTTCATCGGGGGGATGGCCGAGCGGGGTTGGGGCCGGATCGTCAACCTGGCGGCCACGGCCGGCCCGGTCAACGCCCTGCCCACCGAGGCCGCGTACGCCGCGGCGAAGGCCGGGGTCGTCGGCCTGACCCGAGCGCTGGCCATGGAGATGATCGCCGACGGGGTGACCGTCAACGCGGTGGCGCCCGGCACCATCTACACCGCGGCATCCACCATGGCCGAGATCAAGCAGGGGTTGGGCACCCCGGTGGGGCGACCGGGCACCCCGGACGAGGTCGCCGCGGCGATCAGCTTCCTCTGCTCGCCGGCCGCCTCGTACATCACCGGGCAGATGCTGGTGGTGGACGGCGGCAACAGCGTCCGCGAGGCCCGCTTCCGCTGACCGCCCGTTCGTCAGTAGCCGTTGCTGTCGCCGGAGTTGCCGAAGGCCACCAGCGCCAGCCAGCCGCAGCAGGCCAGCACGGTGAGCCCGGTGAAGACGTAGCCCAGGATCAGCCCCCAGGTCGCGAGCTGGTCGCCCTCCTCACCACTGGTACGGATCTGCCGCTTGGCCAGGTGACCGAGGACGGCACCGGCCGGCGGAAAGACGAAGGCGAACACCAGCGACAGGATCGCCAGCACGTTCGTGCCCCGACCCGGGCCGGCCGGCGGTGGGCCGTACTGGCCGTAGGGGCCCTGCGGGGGGTACGGCGGCTGCTGGCTCCAGTGCGCCGACTGCTGGGGGCCCTGGTGGCCGTACGGCGACGGTTCGCCCGCCGGCGGCCCGTACGGTGAGCGTTCCGCTGGCAGCTCGTACGCCGGCTGGTCCGGCTGCGGCGCGTACGGTGGCTGGCCGGCCGACGGTGGCGCGTACGGCGACTGGTCCTTCGGTGGCTCGTAGGGTGACGGCGGCGGCTCGTCCTCGGGTGGCCCCGACGGCGGTGGGTAGCTCACAGCTGTCCTCCTCCTGCCGGTGCCGGAAAAGTCCCTCTTGCCGGACGCTACCCGCAGCGGTGAACCTTTTCACAGCGGTTGTGTGGACTGGTCACCTTGGCCTGCTCGACCCGAGGGGCCGATACTGACCCAGCGTTCAGTTACCCATGAGTAGTGCGCGGATCCCCGGAGGCTGAGATGGCCAGACTCGCCCAGACGCCCGGCCTGACCGATGTGCAACAGTCGATCCTGGAGACCGTTCGGGACTTCGCCGACAAGGAGATCATCCCGCACGCGCAGCGGCTGGAGCACGCCGACGAGTACCCCACCGACATCCTCGACGGCATGCGCGAGATGGGGCTGTTCGGCCTCACCATCGACGCGGAGTACGGCGGCCTCGGCGAATCACTGCTCACCTACGCGCTGGTGGTGGAGCAGTTGTCCCGGGGCTGGATGTCGATCTCCGGCATCGTCAACACCCACTTCATCGTGGCGTACCTGATCTCCCAGCACGGCTCCGCCGAGCAGAAGGCCCGGCTGCTGCCGAAGATGGCCACCGGCGAGGTGCGGGGCGCGTTCTCCATGTCCGAGCCCGAGACCGGCTCCGACGTCTCGGCGATCAAGTCCCGGGCCGTTCGCGACGGCGACCGCTACGTGCTCAACGGGCAGAAGATGTGGCTCACCAACGGGGCCTACTCCTCGGTGGTGGCCACCCTGGTCAAGACCGACACCGGCGCGGAGTCCGTCTACGGCAACATGAGCACGTTCCTGCTGGAGAAGGAGCCCGGCTTCGGCGAGACCGCCCCCGGCCTCACCATCCCCGGCAAGATCGAAAAGATGGGCTACAAGGGCGTCGAAACCACCGAGATGGTGCTCGACGGCGTGACGGTGCCCGACTCCGCGATCCTCGGCGGTGCCGACCAGGTCGGCCGTGGCTTCTACCAGATGATGGACGGCATCGAGGTGGGCCGGGTCAACGTGGCCGCCCGCGCCTGCGGCATCTCCATCCGCGCCTTCGAGCTGGCGGTGAGCTACGCCCAGCAGCGCAAGACCTTCGGCCAGCCGCTCGCCAAGCACCAGGCGATCGCCTTCAAGCTCGCCGAGATGGGCACGAAGATCGAGGCCGCGCACGCCCTCATGGTCAACGCCGCCCGGCTCAAGGACGCCGGCCAGCGCAACGACGTGGAGGCCGGGATGGCCAAGCTGCTCGCCTCGGAATACTGCGCCGAGGTCGTCCAGGAGGCGTTCCGCATCCACGGCGGCTACGGCTACTCCAAGGAGTACGAGATCGAGCGGCTGATGCGGGAGGCCCCGTTCCTGCTCATCGGCGAGGGCACCTCAGAGATCCAGAAGACCATCATCTCCCGAGGCCTCCTCAAGCAATACAAGCTCTAACCCCCACCCAGCCCTCCACGGCCCCCACCCTCCACGCCCCACCCCGCGCGGCCCCCACCCTCCACGCCCCGCCCCGCGCGGCCCCCGCCCCACCCGGCCCCGACCCCCTCGCCCCGCCCCGTCGATCATGGAGTTGTGGTGGGGGACAGATGCGGCAAAAGACCGTGAATCTGGCACCACAACTCCATGATCGACGGCGAGGCAGGGGTCACGCCCGTGATCGACGCAAGGCCAGGCCGGCTGGCCGCCCGCCCCTCCGTCGATCTTGCACTTGCTGTTGCCTTATTGACCCTTATGCCGGTCTTGTCGCGACAGTAAGTGCAAGATCGACGAGAGCTGGAGCGAGAGCGGGGCAGGGCAGGGCAGCGCGAGGGCAGGGCAGCGCGAGGGCAGGGCAGCGCGAGGGCAGGGCCGGGCGAGGGCGGGGTGGGTCAGGGTAGGCGGGTCAGGTTGGCGGCGGCGCGTTCGACGATGAGGCAGCGGTCCTCGACGTAGTCCATGCCGGCCTCCTCGGCGATACGCCGGGCCTCGGCCGAGACGATGCCCAGTTGCAGCCAGACCGCGGGGGCGCCGATCGCCGCTGCGTCCCGCACCACCTGCACGGCGTCGGCCGCCGGCCGGAACACGTCCACCAGGTCGACGGGGTGCGGAATGTCGGCGAGGGTCTTGTAGGCCCGTTCCCCGAACAGTTCGTCGACCGTCGGGTTGACCGGGATGATGCGCCAGCCGTACTGCTGCATCTGCAACGGCACGCCGTGCGCGGCCTTGAACGGATCGCGGGACGCGCCCACGACGGCGATCACGGCGGATTCGGCGAGGATCTGCTGAGCGGTACGCACCCGCCGACTGTAGCTCCGATCAGAGCAGCGTCAGCTGCTCGGCTGAGGGTGGCGGCGACTCGGGCAGGTTGCGGTTGTCGCCCCGCTCCCCGCGGTGCAACCCGTGCCGCCGGGCGGCGATCCGCACCCGAGCGGTCAACTCCCGCTGGTACGCCTGCGGCGCGTACGCGCCGGCCCGGTACAGCTCGCGGTAGCGGGGCACGAGGTGCGGGTGCTCGCTGGCGAGCCAACGTGCGTACCACTCCCGGGCGCCGGGGCGCAGGTGCAGGGGCAGTGCGGTCACGCTCGTCGCGCCGGCCGCGGCGATCGCCGAGACGGTGGTGTCGATCGACTCGTCGCTGTCGCTGAGGCCGGGCAGGATCGGGGCCATCAGCACCCCGACGGAGAAGCCGGCGTCGGTGAGCGCCCGGACGGCGTCCAGTCGGCGGCGCGGGTGTGGGGTGCCGGGCTCGACGGTGCGCCAGAGGTGCTCGTCGACGAACCCCACCGAGAAGGAGATGCCTACCGTGGTCACCTCGGCGGCCTCGCGCAGCAGCGGCAGGTCGCGCAGGATCAGCGTGCCCTTGGTGAGGATCGAGAACGGGTTGGCGAAGTCGCGTAGGGCGCCGATGATCTGCGGCATCAGTCGGTAACGACCCTCGGCCCGCTGGTAGCAGTCCACGTTGGTGCCCATCGCCACGTGCGCGCCCCGCCAGCGCGGCGCGGCCAGCTCCCGCCGGACCAGCTCGCCGGCGTTGACCTTGACGATCACCTTCCGGTCGAAGTCCGCGCCGGCGTCGAGATCGAGATAGGTGTGCGTGTTGCGGGCGAAGCAGTTGTGGCTGACCACTCCGTTGGCAATGAAGTCTCCGGTGCCAGTGGTGATGTCCCAGAGCGGCAACTCCAGCCCGAGTGCCTCGATGCCGACAACCTTGAGGGCGCCCTGATGTTTCAGTGCTCCACCCTCGATCGACCGCTTCCGAGTGATGGCAGGGTCGGTCAGGTGAAAGAACCGGAGCCGGGCGGCAAGGCCCCCGGTCAGCCTGATCTCCCGCACCCGGTTGGGTCGGCCGCGGTCTTCTCGGACGCAGGCGAAACTGAAATGGCGCAGCGCTGCCGTCGTCTGGTCGAGGATGGCGTCGCCGCTGTTGCTGATGCGCAGGACGCCTTTGCTGCAACTGCCCTCGGCGTCAAAGATTCCGGCCAGGAAGCCAAGCCGCCAGTCGTCGCTGGGCTCGACCGGCCAGCGGATCAGGTCAGCGATGGTCTCGATGTCCCGCTGCTTCGAGGTGCGGATGGCGGTTATCGCACGTCGCGTGGCGCTGACCTGCGCGAAAGCGAAACGCTGCGTCTTGATCCCTTCGAGGGTGAGGTACCGCTCACTGCGGTTCAATGCCTCATCATCGGCCAACGCCAGCCGGAACCGGTGCACCGTCCCGTACGAGTGGGAGAACGTGCCCAGGTGCGCGTCTCCGCGCACCATGCCGCACAGGTAGCCCCGGCGGTAGTCGAGTGACTCCTTGGGCCCAGGGGCGAACCGACCGGTACCGATCAGGCGGTTGTTGGTGGTCAGGTAGGGGCGTCGGGCGTGGCCTTGCATGGCGCCGGTGACGTACTTCCAGCCACGGTCAGAGAGGAACCGGTGGTCTCCGCTGGCGATGAGGGTCGTTCCGTCCTCCAGTGTGACCCGGTAGGCCGGCTTCACGGTGGACCACTTGTCGAGGACAGTGGTGATCACGTATCGGCGGTAGGTGCCCCGTCGCTCGGTCCCGTAGATGCGGTCACCCGACTCAAGTTCGCTGATCGGCTTCGTGCGGCCGTCCGCCATCAGAATCGGGGTGTCCGCGCCCAGGCAGTAGCGACATGCATGAGTGCATCCTCGGTACGGGTTGATCGTCCACTCGAACGGGACGCGGGACTGCCCGGGCACCCGGTTGAGGATGGACTTGGCCTGCACCTCGTAGAAGGTCATCCCGGCGAACTCCGGGGTGTCGAAGGTGCGGGCGACGGCGCCGGGCAGCGCCAGCGGCAGGGGTGGCGTCGCTGGCGCTGCCCGCTCGGGGTCTCCCTCGACCGGGGGAGCGGTGAGGTTGTCCCAGCGCATGGCCACTATTCGAACACGCGTACGAGACGGGCGCAAGTGACCCGCCGTACACCGGTGGGCGTCCGGGTGGTCGGAGAGGGGAGGATGGACGTTATGGAGACGTCGACCTTCGTCTACGACGGGGACTGCGCGTTCTGCACGAGCTGTGCGGAGTTCATCGAGCGCCGCATCCCCACCGCCGCACGTGTGGTGCCCTGGCAGTTCGCCGACCTGGACGCGCTCGGTCTCACGGTGGCCGAGTGCGAGGAGGCCGTGCAGTGGGTCGGCGCCGACGGCTCGCGCGCGGCCGGTCCGGACGCCATCGCGAAGCTGCTGGCCGCGAGTGGCCCGCTCTGGCGGGTCGCCGGCGCCGGCCTGCGGATTCCTCCGGTACGCGTCGCGGCCTGGCCCTTGTACCGCTGGGTGGCGCGCAACCGGCACCGACTTCCCGGCGGCACGGCGGCCTGCTCCCTGCCACAGGAGGCTCGGGAGCGGCTCTACGGCCCGAGCGGTCGCCCCAGCGCCGGAGCCTGACCGTCGAGCGCCGGCTCCGCGCCGGCGCCTGCCGAGCCCTGGCCGGTCGGCACCGGGTCGGCGTCCGTCGGGTCGGCTGGAGGAGCGTCGGCTGGAGGAGCGTCGTCGGGAGTGTCGCGGCCGACGAGCCGGCGTGCCCAGACCAGCGGACGTACCCGCTCCAGCGGCAGGAAGCTGGTCATCGCGGCCAGGTGCGGCGCGAACGAGATCGTGATGGTCGCGATGGTGACCGCGTGGAACGAGTAGAAGAAGCCGACCATGGCGAGTCGCCAGCGGGGTGGCAGGAAGAAGACCACCGGGCTCAGCAGCTCGAACGCCACGATGCCGAACTGGGCGACGATCAGCAGGTACGGCACCTGGGCGATGAGGTCGGCCAGGTCGGTGCCGCGCCGGATGATCGCGCGGGCCAGGACCGAGCCGGTCAGCCAGTCCAGGCCGCCGAAGCGCAGCTTGGCGAAGGCGGCCAGGAAGTACGTGCAGATCACCGCGATCTGGGTGACGCGTAGGGCCCAGCCGCCGGCCTCGGTGCGGGTGGTGTCGCCGTGTCGGGCGCGGCCTGCGGTGGGCAGCACGGCCAGTGCGACGAGCAGCCCGAAGCGGTCGTGGTCGACCTTCCCGTAGCTCATCGCGATGATCATCCACTCCAGGTACAGCGCGCAGACCGCCCAGCCGAGCAGCCGGGGCGCTCGTCCGGTGGCGGCGAGGAGAGCGAGCAGCAGCAACGCCCAGAAGATCACCGTCACCAGCGTCTCGGTCGGCGTCGGCAGTGGGAGCAGGCGGCCGATCAGGAGTGGTTGGTACAGGTCGCCGGGCACGCTGACCCGGGTGCGTACCCAGGGGGTGAAGATCACCAGGTCGGCGGCGACGAACAGGTAGATCAGGGTGCGGAAGGCGGCCACCCGGCCCCGGGGAACGGCCTCGGTCAGCCAGCGGTTCATCGGGTGGCCTGCCAGCGGACGACGGTCTGGTCGGTGTGCTGGCCGGTGGGTCGGCCGGCGCGGATGCCGTGCCAGCGGATGACGATGCGGACCTCGACCAGCGCGGGGGCATCCGGGTGGCGTTCGGCGTACGCGTCGGCGACCTCGGTGAGCAGCGTCGGGTCGGCGGCGTACCGGGCCTGCTGACCCTCGATCTCGGCCCGGCGGATGCCTGTCGCGTTCTGGTCGAGGTCGATCACCGCCCCGGAGCTGTTCACCCCCTCGACGCGCGTGTCGGGGGCGGGTGCGTTCGGCGGGTTGGAGGTGGAGTACATCCGGAACGGGCCGAACGGGAAGTCGTCGTCGCTGCCCCAGAAGGTGCCGACGACGAGCAGGACGAGGCCCAGTGCGGTCGCGCCCAGCCGGGTCACGCGCCCGCGGGTGGTCAGGTTCTCCATCGGGTCGTGACGATACGGGATGTACCGACGGCCTCGGGTCCCTCCGCCGGCCAGTTCGGCCTGACCAGGCAGGTGATCATGCGAGTCGGCGGGGTACGACGAAGGCCGGGCCCGCACCGGGCCCGGCCTCGCGTGTCGTCGACTCAGTGGTTGTGCTCGGCCAGCTGCTTGCGGACGTCGTCCATGTCCAGCGCCTCGACCTGCTCGATCAGGTTCTCCAGCGCGGACTCGGGGAGGGCGCCCGGCTGGGCGAAGACGATGACGCCGTCGCGGATCGCCATGATCGTCGGGATCGAGCGAATGTCGAACTTGGCGCCCAGCTCCTGCTGAGCCTCCGTGTCGACCTTGCCGAAGACGATGTTCTGGTGCTTCTCCGAGGAGCGCTCGTAGACCGGGGCGAACCGCTTGCACGGACCACACCAGTCGGCCCAGAAGTCGACCAGGACGATGCCGTCGTTGCCGGTCACCTCGTCGAAGTTCGCCGAGGTCAGCTCAACGGTTGCCATTGCACTCTCCGATCACCGCGGTTTATCTACGTCCCGTAGAACCAGGGCTGACCGTATCGAATTCCCGGGGGGTGGGGCACGAAACGTGCCCGGGGCTGCCGGGGGGTGCCGACGGTCATCGACAGGCATCTGTTCACACCCGACCTGCGGAACGCAAGTGCATGACGCACTTGCGTGACCTGCGGTAATGGGAGCGTTTCCAGGGAGATCCGCGCGATTGAGCACTACGAATCGGTAACTTGGGCCCTGACAAGGAGGTATCCGGCCTGCGGAGATCGCTGATCAACCTTCACTTCGTCACGGACAGTAGTGTTACAAAAAGATAAATGTGACCGCGATCTCTGTTGAAGCTACGCACCCGTAGGGCAGAATTCCTCACATCAGAGCGTGGGCGGCGGGTGCCGGGGAGGGCCCCGCCGCTCATTGCGTCTCCCCCCAGGCGTGTGACCGGTGTGACATTTCCGCCGTCGCCGCGCCCCGCCGGTCGCCTTAACCATCGGTAAGGCATGCTGTGCCGAACTTCATCGCCGCCCGTCGAAGGGACCAGCATGCAGTTCGGTCGCTACTACGAGGAGTTCGAGGTCGGCGCGGTCTACCGGCACTGGCCGGGCAAGACCGTCACCGAGTACGACGACCACCTCTTCTGCCTGCTCACGATGAACCACCATCCGCTGCACATGGACGCGCACTACGCCGCGACGGCCAGCCAGTTCAAGCGCAACGTCGTGGTCGGCAACTACATCTACTCACTGCTGCTCGGCATGTCGGTGCCCGACGTGAGTGGCAAGGCGATCGCCAACCTGGAGGTCGAGTCGCTGCGGCACGTCGCGCCGACCTTCCACGGTGACACGATCTACGGCGAGACCACGGTGCTGGACAAGCGGGAGTCCGGCTCGAAGCCCGACCGGGGTGTGGTGTCGGTGGAGACCCGCGGCTACAACCAGGACGGCACGATGGTCTGCGTCTTCCGGCGCAAGGTCATGGTCCCCAAGCGGGAGTACGCGGCCGCCGCGGTGCCCGACGGCGTGGACCCGGAGCGGCCCAGCTTCCCCGAACCGCGCTGACGGGACGCGGCGGGCTCGACCGTCGACGAACACACCGGGCTTCTTCCCCCGTGGGTCTGCCGAGGAAGGGGCCCGGTGCCCGTCGCTGGGCATATGCTGACGCCGGAGGTTCCGATGAGCCACTCCGTCGCGGGAGAGCCGTCCTCTGCCGGCCGCCGAGCCGCGCCCTTGACCACTGCTGTCTACTCCGCCGTCGAGTGGGATCTGCTCACCAGCCTGCCCGGTCGGGTTCTCGTGGCCGCCGCGGCACCCGGTCCTGGGCGGACGGAGCGTCCAGTGACGGCCGGCCTGGCCGGTCTGGACGCCGTGGCCGCGGGCCGAGCCTCCGACAGTGACCTGGTCCGAGCGGTGGTCGCCACGATCTACGCCCGCCACGACGGCACCCCACAATCCGCCGAGCGGCTCACCGACCTGGTGGACCTGCTGGCCGCCTGCCGTGCGGCGAGCCGGGTCCTCCGCCGGCTGGCCGACCCCGCCGACTCGGCCGCGTACCGCCAGTGGGTGCAGTCGGTCGCGGCCCGGGTCTGTCGCGCGGTGCCCGGCACCGGCGCGCGCCGGGTGGACCCATCGGCCAGCCCGGCGGACCGACGTTTCCTGGACCGGCTCGGTGCCGCCCTCGACCTGGGCTGACCGGCAGGTCGGCGCGGCCGACGCCGACGCGGTCCGTACCCTCTGATGACCGTGACCGACGACCAGCTTGAGGTGGGCGTGGGCCCCTGGCCGGGGGACCCGCCGGACGACAGCCGCTACGACCCGCAACTGCTCGCGGAGGGGGACCGGCGCAACGTCGTCGACCGCTACCGCTACTGGCGGCACGAGGCGATCGTCGCCGACCTGGACCGGCACCGGCACGGCTTCCACGTCGCGATCGAGAACTGGCAGCACGACTTCAACATCGGCACCGTGGTGCGTAACGCCAACGCGTTCAACGCCGCCGAGGTGCACATCGTCGGACGGCGGCGGTGGAACCGGCGCGGCGCGATGGTGACCGACAGGTACCAGCACGTACGGCACCACGAGACGATCGAGGAGTTCGTCGCCTGGGCGGCCGAGCGGCGCCTGCCGGTGTTCGGCATCGACAACCTGCCCGGGTCGCGTCCGCTGGAGACCGGCACCCTGCCGCGCGACTGCGTGCTGCTGTTCGGCCAGGAGGGCCCCGGCCTCTCCGCGCCCGCCCGCGCCGCCTGCGACCAGCTCTACTCCATCGCCCAGTACGGCTCGACGAGGTCGATCAACGCGGGCGTGGCCAGCGGAATCGCCATGCACGCCTGGATCCGCGCGCACGCCGGCACGCCGCCGGACTGACCCACGTACGGTGCCGAATCGGACGTTCCGGCTTGACGTGCCGGCGGTCCGGGGAGACGGTGGGGATGTGAGTGTCGCGGTGAGTTGTCCGAGATGCGGGGGCCCGGTACGGGCGCCGGATCTGATGAACACCGACTCGAGATGCGTGCGCTGCGGCCCGGTGCCGCCGCTGCACGTGCCCGAGCACATCGGAGCGGACATCGTGGCGAGCGTGGTGGAACGGATCACCGCGACCGGCGATCCACCGGTGACACCGCTGTGGTGCCCCTGGCCGCTGCCGCCCGGTTGGACACTCACCGGCGTGGCGTACGCCGGGGACGACCGCACGGGTGTGCGGGCGACGGTGGTGGCCTGCGCCGGCCCCGCGCCCCTCGGTGGTGGTCCGGCCGATCTGGTCTTCGTGGCCGAGGAGCCCGGTGTCGGCCTGGGCACCCGGCTCGCCGGTCTGGCCGGCCCGGATCCGGGGCCGGAGTTGGTGGACGCGTTGACCGACCCGGGGTCGGGTCATCCTGACCACGTCGGACAGGCGAAGATCAAGGTCGGCGGGCACCCCACTCCACTGTGGTTGGTGAATTCTCCAACGGATCGAAGCGCGTACGCCGGCGAAGCTCGGGGAATGTGGCTCCATGCGATAGCCTGGCCGGCGAGTGCGGGTCACCTGCTCGCGGAAGACGTCGTGCTACACGACCTGACCGAGTGGACTCCGCCCGAGCTCGTGTACGGCGCACCGTCCCCGTATCTACCCGGGAGACCTTGACAAGTCTCCCGGTTTGACGGAGAACGGACGCAGATATTCACTGTACGACACCACACTGATACTCTGGGTGCCGCTGCGGTAATGGGACCCGGCGCCGCGCGAGAGGATGGCCCGCCATGGTCAAGAAGGTCCTCACCTGGGCCGGAATCGCATTCTTGATCTTCTTCGTCGCCTACCGACCAAACTCGGCGGCGGACGTGTTCAAGTCGCTCGGCGGCGGGATCATGGATATCGCCCAGGGTTTCGGCGACTTCTTCACCAGCCTCGTCGCCTAGCCGCCGATGGGCAGCCCCTCCGGTCCACCCTTCGACCCGGACGACCCCGACCGGGCACGCCGCGAGCGCGACACCGAGCCGATCCCGCGGATCGGGCCCGATGACGGCCCGGGCTACGGGGCCGGTCCCGGCCTGTCCGACGGTCCGTCCCTTTCGGACGACGTCGGCTATGGCGACGGGCCCGGCTATGCCGGCCAGGGTCGTTCCGGTCGGGGTTGGATCCGTGATCCGGAGGCCAGCTACCAGCCGCCCCAGATCTCCGAGGACGAGCTGGCCGGGTTGCGTGCCGACGCGACCGGCTCGACCCCTCGGCGGGTGCTGCCGCTGGAAGACGAACCCAGTTCGCTGGTGGCTCGCTACCTCTTCCCCACCGAGCGCTACCGGGGCGAGTGGAAGCGGCACTGGATCCACCTCAGCAACCCGCTGTTGATCGGCGTCGCGGCGACCTTCGTGCTCGGCTATCTCTCCGGGTTCCTCGCCGGTCAGGACGTCGGCGCGTTGACCACCATCGCCGTGCTGCTGTGGTTCGCGGTGATGGGTTGGGTGGCGTGGAAGGTCGCCGACTGGTGGTATGACCGGTTCATCCTGACCAACAAGCGGGTCATGGTGGTCAACGGCATCGTCACCCGCAAGGTGGCGATGATGCCGCTGGTCCGGGTCACCGACATGAAGTACGAGCAGACTCCGACCGGCCGGGCGCTCAACTACGGCACCTTCGTGCTGGAGTCCGCCGGTCAGGAGCAGGCGCTTCGCGAGGTCAAGAATCTGCCCAACCCGAACGAGCTCTACCTGCGCGTCGTCGAGGAGATGTACGAGCCGCAGGCCGTCGAGGCGCGGCTCGGCAAGGAGGCCGACGAAGCCAAGGCCGACGACGGGGCGTGAAGGTTTTCGACCGAACATCGGAGCAAGTGCGCACCTTTCGTCATGGACCAGACCGCCCCTGACGTGGCACTCTGCCAGGACGGCAGGGGTTCGGAGGTGGGCGGTGGCGAGCAAGGACTCGTTGGAGGAGCAGTTCCGCGAGTTCGTCGCGGCCCGCTCCGCCGCGCTCCTGCGCACCGCTTATCTGCTCACCGGCGACTGGGCCACGGCCGAAGACCTGCTCCAGACGGCGCTGACCAAGACCTACCTGGCGTGGAAGCGGCTCGGCGGGATCGAGGCGGTCGAGCCGTACGCCCGGCGTGTGATGGTCAACACGTCCACCAGCTGGTGGCGGCGTCGCTGGCACGGCGAACGCCCGACCGAGGTGCTGCCCGAGCGGGCCGGCGTCGACGAGATCGAGCAGCAACTTGACCGTGACCTGCTCTGGCGGCATCTCCGGGAGTTGCCCAACCGGCAGCGGGCAGTGCTGGTGCTGCGCTACTACGAGGACATGTCGGAGGCGCAGACCGCCGCGATGCTCGACATTTCACCCGGCACCGTGAAGAGCCAGACGTCCCGGGCGCTCGCCACGCTGCGTCGGCGGCTGGGCGCGGACGCACCGGATCTGGCAGCCGCCGCCGGCATCGCCGGCCGGTCTGGTGCTGCCGACACTGCCGCGGGCGCGATCGGCGCCGCCGGCCGGACGACGGGCTCGGGCTCCCGGACCGGGCGAGTCCCGGCGGCCGGCGCCGCCGCCTCACCCCGTCCCGGACGGGAGGCTGGCCGACGGGTGCCCCGCCCCACCGCTGCACCGCGTGTGATCAATCCGCAGGTGGTCCTGCCCACCGCCCCGGCGGCCGTGCCCGTCGGCACGGGCTCCGGGGAACAGCAGTGAGTCAGTTCCCCGGCCGACCCGACAACCTGACGGACGGCCCGCAGCGTTCCTACCAGGTGCGGCCTGACGAGTTGGAAGGTGCGGTGCGGGAGACCCTCTCGCACCGGGTCGCCCTTGCCCGCCCGCTGAGCGTCGACCCGGCCGGCCAGGCCATCCGTCGCGCGAACCGGATCCGTCGCCGACGCACCGCCGCCGGCCTCGCCCTCGCGGCGGTCGCCACGGTCCTGCTCAGCGCCGGCATGGCCCAGCTCGGTGCCGAGACCAGGCGGGACGGCCCACCCATCGTCGTTATCGGCGACCCCGACCCGACCAGCCGACCGGTCCCGACAGCCAGCATTCCCGGCCCCGCCCCCACGCCCACGGCGTCGACCCTGCTCCTCGTCAGCGAGACGCTGGTCAGCGCCGACGGGCGGCGGCTGGTGTTGTCCGACGTCGGGCCGGCCGAACGGGTCCAGCCGCTGCCCAGCGGACACGGTTGGCTGGTGGTGGGCGCACCGAGCATCGCCGGGCGCTTCCTGTGGGTGGTGCAGGACGACGGTCTGGTGCAGGTGCTGTTGGCCGGTGCCGGAGCGATCGTCCTGGCTCCCGACAGCAGCCAGGTCGCCTGGCGCGACGGAGACGATCTCCTGATGGCGGGCGTGGTCGGCACCCAACTCATCGGGTCGGTGCGCACCCCGGTGCCGGCTGCGGCAGAGCCCGTCCGGTTCGTCGGTGACAGCGTGCTGGTCCGACTCGACCCGGCCAGCGCCGGTCACACGCTCTGGCGGCCCGGTGCCGGGCCGCTGCCCGACGCCCTCGACCGCAAGAGCCTCAACGTCTACGGGCGACTGCCCGACGGGCGGCTCGTCGGTCAGGTCAGCACGACCGATCCGGACCGGACCTGCCTCGCCGTCCTCACCCCGACACGTCAGCTGGACCCGGTACGCACGGGCTGCGGCCCGGACCTGAGCCAGGACGGCGTCGGCGGGGTTTCACCGGACGGGCGGTGGCTGTTGGTCAACGAGAACAACAGCTCGGCCGGTCGGTCCCTGCTGGTCGACCTGTTGCGGCTGGGGCCGGATGCGACAGCCGTCCCGGCCGGGCCGCCGATGACCGGGGCGATCGTCTGGAGCGACAAGTCCCAGGCCTCCTACCTCGACGGCGACGGCAAGCTCGTCCGGGTCGACGTCGGTCAGGTGCGGGCGGGAAAGCCCGCCAGCCCCGCTGCGGTGCCCGGTGTGCCAGCCGGAGAGCGGCCGATCCTGGTGCAGGGCTTCTGACCCCGCTGGCCCATGTGAGCCAGGCTCACCGTTTCCTCGGTAACGTCGGGCGGTGACCTCGCGTACCGGCCCCGCCCCCCGGATCGACCTGCACGCCCACTCGACGGCCAGCGACGGCACGCTGACCCCGGCCGAGCTGGTCGGCGCGGCCTCCGACGCCGGGCTGGACGTGCTGGCGATCACCGACCACGACACCACGGCCGGCTGGGCGCCGGCAGTGGCCGCGCTGCCGCCGGGTCTGCGCCTGATCCGGGGTGCGGAGCTGTCGTGTCGCTGGTCCGGTCCGCAGCCGGCGGTGCCGCTGCACCTGCTCGCGTACCTGTTCGACCCGGACCACCCGGAGCTGGTGGCCGAGCTGACGCGGGTCCGGGCCGCCCGGGAGGAGCGTGGTGAACGGATCGTCGCCCTCCTGCGGGACGACGGCATCGACGTGAGCTGGCCGGCCATCCTGGCCGGCGCGGGTGGCGGCACCGTAGGGCGTCCGCACATCGCGCAGGCGCTCATCCGCGCCGGTCTGGTCGGCAGCGTCCGGGAGGCGTTCGGCCCGGACTGGCTGGGCGAGCGGTACCGGCTGCCCAAGGAGGACATCGACGTGTTCCGGGCCGTTCGTCTGGTCCGCGCGGCTGGAGGCGTGCCGGTCTTCGCCCACCCGCGAGCCACCCGACGCGGCCGGGTGGTGCCCGACGAGCTGATCGCCGAGCTGGCCGCCGCCGGGCTCGCCGGGCTCGAAGCCGACCACGAGGACCACAGCCCGGCCGAGCGGGAACACGTGCGGGGGCTCGCCGCCGAGTTGGGCCTGCTCGTCACCGGCTCCTCGGATTTTCACGGTACCCACAAGACCGTTCAACTCGGCGCGTTCAGCACCGGCGTCGAGGCGTACGAGCGGATCGTCGCCGACGGGGTGACCGAGGTCGCTTCGGGTTGATCCGGGTATTTCGCCCATCGCCGCGCGGCTAGGTTGATCACGTGGATCTGAAGCTGTTCGGCGAGGTTTTCGTGACCCTGCTGGTGATCACTGACCCGCCGGGCATGATGCCGATCTTCCTGGCGCTGACCGGCCCACTGCCCGCCCGTGACCGCAACCGGGCCGCCTGGCAGGCCGTCACGCTGGCGTTGGGCGTCATCGTGGTGTTCGCGGTGGCGGGGCAGACCCTGCTGGACTACCTGCACGTCGACCTCCCGGCGTTGCAGGCGGCCGGCGGGCTGCTGCTCGTGCTCGTCGCACTGGAACTGCTCACCGGCAAGACCGACGGCCCCAGCTCGGACGCCACCTCGAACATCGCACTGGTGCCGCTGGGCACCCCACTGCTGGCCGGACCGGGCGCCATCGTGGCCACCATGCTCTTCGTCCAGCAGGCCGACGGGCTGGCGGACTTCACCGCCATCGCCGTGGCGATCCTCGCCGTGATGCTCGCCGTCTGGATCGTCCTGCGTTTCTCCGGCGGCATCGTCAAGATCCTGCGACCCGGTGGCATCGAGGTTCTGACCAGGATCGCCGGCCTGCTGCTGGCCGCGATCGCCGTGCAGCTCATCGCCGACGCGGTGTTCGCCTTCGTCACGCAGTACGTCAACATGACCTGACGGCACGCGCGCGATGTCGGGGGCGGATGGCAGGATCGCAGGCGTGCGACGATCCTCATCAGCGGGGCGGCCCGCCGCCGGCGGCCGGGCTCCGCGGCAGCGCGCCGGCGACGCCGAGCAGCTCGGCTTCGAGGGCATGCCCGAGCGGCTCTTCGTCTGCACCCCCAGCAAGCTCGGCGCGTACGCGGACTGCCCGCGTCGCTACCGCTACTCCTACGTCGACCGGCCCGCCCCGCCCAAGGGCCCGCCGTGGGCGCACAACTCGCTCGGCGCCAGCGTGCACACCGCCCTGAAGAACTGGTATGCGCTGCCCGCCGACCGAAGGCGTCCCGAGGTGCTGGCCACGCTACTCAAGGGCACCTGGGTCCGCGAGGGCTACCGCGACGACGAGCAGGAGCGGGCCGCCTACCGGCGGGCGCTGGGGTGGCTGGAGTCGTACGTCGACACGCTGGAGCCGGATTCCGACCCGCTCGGCGTCGAGCGGGTGGTGGCGGTCAAGACCGCGGTGTTGGCGTTCAACGGTCGTGCCGACCGGATCGACTCCCGGCCCGGCCCGGAGGGGCCGGAGCTGGTCATCGTCGACTACAAGACCGGTCGCACCGGGCTGGACACGGACGACGCCCGGGGCTCGCAGGCGCTGGCGCTCTACGCGTACGCCGCCGAGCGGGTGTTTCGTCGGCCGTGCCGCCGGGTGGAGCTGCACCACCTGCCGACCGGCACGGTCGCCGGCCACGACCACACGGTCGAGTCGCTGGCCCGACAACTGACCCGCGCCGAAGAGACGGCCCGCGACATCATGGCCGCCGAGCGGTCGGTCGCCGACGGCGCCGACGCGGACGAGGCTTTCCCGGTGGCACCCGGCCCGCGCTGTGGCTGGTGCGACTTCCGACGGCACTGCCCGACGGGCGCGCAGGTCCCGGGCAAGGAGCCGTGGGCGGCCATGGACCGGCCCGCCGACGGGTGATCCCCTACCGAGGGGCAGGTCAGCCGGCCGGCGTGGCGGCCGCGTGGCGCGCGGCCCGCTCCTTGGCCGCCTGGATCAACGGCCCCTCCAGATAACGCCGGGGGACGGTGGCGAAGGCGAGCCGCAGCGCCCGCACGCTCAGGTCCGCCGACAGTGCGGTGGTCGGCAGGCCGATACCCCCGTACATCCGGTGTGCCCAGGCCGGCAGCAGCGCGAACGCGGTGCCCGCGATCCCCAGGTACGCCCAGCGCGGCGGGCCCAGCGTGAGCCCCAACCGGACCGGCAGGCTGAGCTTCCACGGCAGCGGCGGGGCGGTGAGGAACACCGCCGTCTCGGCGGCCTCCCGGGTCATCCGCAACTGTGGCCGTACACCCTCGTAGTAGTCGGCGACCTCGGCGGCGGTCCCCGGGACGGTGGCCGGGTCCAGGCCGACCAGGGCGGCGGCACGGCGCTGCTCGGTGTAGTAGCCGTCCACCTCGTCGTCGCTCAGCGGCAGCCCGGCGCGTCGGGCCGTGCTGAGGAACGACTCGACCTCGGTCACGTGCACCCAGCGCAGCAGGTCCGGTTCGTCGATCCGGAACTGCTCACCGGTGAGCGTGTCGGTGGCCCGCAGGCGGTCGTGCAGGCGACGCAGCCGGGCCCCGGCGGCCTGCGCCTCGGCGGTGGTCCCGTAGACGGTGGTCGCCACGTAGGTGGCGGTGCGAACCAGCCGACCCCAGGCGTCGGTGCGGTAGTTGCTGTTCTGCGCGACCCCGGCCATGGCCCGGGGGTGCAACGCCTGGAGGTAGAGCGAGCGCAGGCCGGCGACGATCAGGATCGGCTCCTCGTGCACCTTCCACGTGACCGAACCCGGACCGAAAAGGCCGAGGTCATCGGAGTCCACCGCACAAGAGTGCCACGGTCGGGCCGACCGCGCCGGTCACGTGCCGCCGGTGCCGGTGGTCAGACGTCGGCGGAGCGGCGGGCCCGGCAGCCCGGGCAGAGGCCCCAGAAGGTCACCTCGGCCTCGTCGACCTCGAACCCGTGCGCGCTGTTCGGCTCCAGGCACGGTGCGCTGCCCACCGCGCAGTCGATGTCGGCGATCTCGCCGCAGCCCCGGCAGACCACGTGGTGGTGGTTGTCGCCCACCCGCGCCTCGTAGCGGGCGGGACTGCCCGCCGGCTCGATCCGGCGGGACAGCCCGGCCCGGGACAGCGCGCCCAGCACGTCGTAGACAGCCTGGGTGGAGACCGAGTCGAGGCGTTCGCGCACCCGCCGGGTGATCTCGTCGACCTCCAGGTGGCCGCCGTCGGCGAGCACGTCGAGCACCGCGAGGCGGGGGCGCGTGACACGCAGGCCCCTCGACCGCAGCAACTCCTCGGCACCGGACATTGGCCAATGACAGCACGCCCGACCCGCATCGACAACCGTCGCCCGCTCCGGGTGGCCACCGACACAGCCACGCAAAGATCGGGGGTACGGCCCGAGCGGGTGAACCCGATCGACGCGGCGCGCGTGTCATCCGTCGAGAGCCTGGGGACGATCGGCGGACCATAGGCTGAACAACCCTGACCATGATCCACCTGGAGGGTTCGATGTTCGAGGAGATCCTGGGTCTACCGGTGCACGTCCTGGTAATCCACGCGGTCGTCGTGTTCGTGCCGCTGCTGGCGGTACTGGCCATCGCGTACGTGGGGCTACCGCGATGGCGGCACCGGCTGGACTGGGCCCTGGGCCTCCTCGCCGTGGCCGCGCCGGTGACCGCCTACGTCGCGGTCAAGTCGGGTGAGGCGCTCACCGACGCGCTGGTGGCCCGGGGCTTCCAGGGGCCGATCCTCGATCAGATCTTCGAGCACTCCCGCTACGGTGACATCCTGCTGCGCGTCGTGGTGCCGCTCGGGATCGTGGCCATCCTGCTGCTCGTGGCGACCAGTGGGCACCCCCGGGTGCCGCAGCTGCCCGCGCTGGTCACCCCCGTGCTGGCGGTAGCGACGGTGGGGCTCTCCATCGCCGCCCTGATCTACGTCTACCTGACCGGGCACTCCGGTGCCGAGACGGTGTGGGGCACCACGCTCTGAGCTGTTGCTCGCCGCTGCCGCCGGGGGCCTCAGAAGATGACCCGTGAGCAGAGCAGGCAGAGCAGTACCAGCAGCACCACGCCGGCCGCCGCCCCGAAGCCGTAGGTGACCCGCTGCGACCGCTGCTCGGCCGCGTCCAGGTCGGCCATGTCCTGCGGCGGCAGCCGTCGCGGCGGCGCCGGCTGCAGATGTACGGGTGGACGCCAACCCGTCGGCGGCGGCACGCTCGGCGGCGGGCCGGAGTACCCGCTGGTTGCGGCTCCCGTCGGCGCCGGCGCGATTGGTGCGGGCGGCGGGCCCGCGTTCCCGCTGACGGGGCCTCCTGCCGGTGCCGGTGCGGGCGGCGGCGGGCCCGCGTTCCCGTTGGGAGGCTGGCCCGTCGATGCCGGGCTGGCCTGCTCGTTCTGCTGCGCGTTGGTCGGCCCGGCCGGTGGTGTGGTCGCGGGTGCGGCGGGAGGTTGGTCCGCCACCGCGTCGTCACCGGTGTCGGGCCGTCGCCAGTAGTCGTCCGGGTCGCTGCCACCGCTGGGGGTCGTCACGCCGTCCGACGCTACCAACGCCGCCGACAGCGCGGTCGCTTCTGGCCGGCGTGCCCACTGTCGGCGGTTCTGCCGGCTCCGGGCCGGCGTGCCCAGTGCCGGCGGCCCGGCTGGCTCCGGCCGGCGTGCCCAGTGCCGGCGGTCCGGCCGGGCTCTGGCCGGCGTGCCCAGTGCCGGCGGTCCGGTTCGCCGCCGTCGGCTGAGCTAGTCTTGCCGCTCGTGAGCACCGAGGACCCTGGCACGCGCGGCGCGCGGGGAGACGATGACCGCGCCGTCGACCTGAGCGAAGACTTCGTGGTGCTGCCCGAGCAGACCACCGACGACACCGACCGTGGTTGGGGTGAGCGGTCGGGCGGCAACGACGACTGGCTGCTCGCCGAACGGCCCCCGCACTGGGACTGACCCCCGCAGGCTCGGCCAGACCCTTGACGACCTCGATCCGCCAGCGGACCTGCGGTGGATGGTGGCCGGTGCTCGACCGGGTGCCGGTGCGCCTGTCTTGCTGCGCTCGCCCGACCGACCTTGGTCGGCCTACCGGGTCGGGTCGACCGCCACCGATGGCGCGTCGGAGGGCACGGCGGTCGGAGGGCATCCGGTCGGGGTGTGCAGGACCGCGGCGGCCAGGCCGAGCAGCGCGGCGACCAGACCGGCCCGGAGCAGGGTGCGCCCGCCGGGCAGAGTGAGCTGGCGCAGCGGGCGCAACGCCCGCGCGGAATCCGGATCGACCATCGCCTCTGCCGCCTCCCGTCCCCGAGCGCCGCAGTGGCACCCGTGTACGGGAGGCTAGGCAGTTTCCGCCGCCTCGGCCGACCCGCGGCCGCCGCCTGTGGACAACCGCCCGGCCTGTGGAAAACGGGCACCCCTCGGCGCGATCTGCTAGGAGAACCGCTGTGATCGACTCGAGATCAGGGAAAGCGGGCGGTCAGAGCGACGGGGACCGGCCGACTTCCCGGAACCCGGGTGGATCGAGGCCCGACCCGTGGTGGGGTCGGGCCACGCGCGATCAGGACGTGGAGCTGGTCGCCGCCGCCTTGCCGCCGCCGGACGCGCCCGAGGACGAGCCGGAAGACGACCCCGAGGAGGACGACGACCCCGAGGACGAGGACGACCCGGACGAGGACGAGGACCCCGAAGAGGACGACGAGCTGTCAGTCGAGGACGACTCGGACTTCGCCGGCTTGGTGGTCGTGCCGCCGGCGGTCGTCTCGGAACCGGACGCCCGGGAGTCGGTGCGGTAGAAGCCCGAACCCTTGAAGACGATGCCGACCGAGTTGAAGACCTTGCGCAGCCGCCCCTGACACGCCGGGCACTCGGTCAGCGGCTCGTCAGAGAAGGACTGCACCGCCTCGAGCTGCTCACCGCACGTGGTGCAGGCGTACTGGTACGTGGGCACGTTCTCCTCCGGATCTGGGCTCAGCCAGTTGGCACTCGACGTATTCGAGTGCCAATGGTGCGTCATTCGCCCCGGGTTCGTCCAGCAGACGTGTGGGGCGCGACACCGTGCGCCGTACCCGGGCCGCCGTCAAGCGTACGCACCCCGTCGGCGGGAGTGACGACCGCGCGCACCCGACGGTCGTGGGGCTCCGCCGGCAGCGCCTCGACCAGCTCACCGTCGTGCAGCGGCACCACGGTGAGGGCCGTCGCGGGCACCCGGGCGAGGGCGCGGTCGTACGAACCGCCACCACGCCCGAGCCGCCGGCCGTGGTGGTCGACCGCGAGAGCCGGAACGACCACGAGTTCCGCCTGCGCCACGGCGGCCACCCCGAGACGGGCACCGAGCGGTTCTCGGATACCCCGCCCCGCCGCGATCAACGCGTCGGGCCCGGTATACGCCGCCCAGTCCAGATCCAGGTCGGCAAGGAGCACCGGCAGCAGCAACTCGGCGTCCGGCGGGAGCGCCGCCCGCAGCACCTCGGGCAGGTCACCGCCGCCCGGTTCGGAGCCGACCGGCACGTACGCCGTCATTCGGTGTGGGCGCAGTCGGCGTACCAGGGCGACCAGCTCGGCCTGCACGCGCCCGGCGGCGGCTGCCCGGCTCTGAGCGGGCAGCGACCGGCGGCGAGCGAGCAGCTCGACGCGGGTGTTCCGCTTCGCCACCCGGGTCACTTCCGCTTCATCAGAAAATTCCGGCACGCAACACTCCTGACGCAACGCCTCTCCCACGGTTGCACTGTGTCAGCATCGCAAGCAACGGAGGCGGAACTTCCGGGGGGACGAGTGACGCTACGCGGGCGGTTGACGGCAGCCTTCCTCGTGGTGGTGCTCGGGCCCGTCCTGCTCGGCGCGCTCTTCGTCGCCTCCACCGTCGCGGCGGTGGACCGCAGCCGCTCCACCGAGCGCCTGGCGGTGGCTGCTTCCACGGTTCGTACCTCGGTCGACGCGCTCTGCCAGCAGCTACGCGCCACCGCCGACGCGGTGGCGCTCACCGCCGATCCGGCCGTCGCCGCCGCGCAACTGGTCGGTCGGGGTCTGGCCGCCGCGGTGCTGGTCAGCGACGTGACCGGCCAGGTCACCTACCTCTCGCCCGGTGCCCCGTCGACCCCGTGGCAGGACTGCGACGGCTCGGCCGAGGCCACGAACGGGGGCTCGAACCCAGGCTCGGACGGCCCGGTCCGGGCGTTGGCCGCCCAGGTCGACCTGCACGATCGCGCCGGCGCCCGGCTGGGCACCGTGACCGCCGCGCAACTGGTCGACCCGGCCTTCGTGGCCCGACTGGCGGCGGTGACCGGGGTGGCGGTCACCCTCCTCGACAGTGGGGCGAGCGCTGCGCGGGTCACCCACACGACCGAGTCCCGCGACGTCCGCGACGCGGTGCTGGCCGCCGCCGTCGACGTACGGGGCGAGCAGGTCACCGAGACCAACGAGGGTCGGTACGTGCGCAGGCTCGGGCCCTCCGACGCGCAGCCGCTGCCGCTGGTGCTCTCCGTGCCCAGTGAACGGCCACCGGGGTTGCACGCCACGCTGCTCGGGGTGGTCGTGCTGGCCGGGCTGCTCGCGGTGCTGGCCGCGTGGCGACTGGCCCGGGTGACCACCCGGCCGCTGGCGGAGCTGGCCGGTGCCGTCGACCGGGTGGCCCAGGGCGACCTGACCGCCCGGGTGCCGGTGCGCAGTCGTGACGAGTTGGGTCGGCTGGCCGCCGCCTTCAACCGGATGACCCGGGAGACCGGCTCCTACGTCGCGGCGTTGACCAGCAACCGCGACCAGCTGCGCGGGCACCTCGCGGTGCTCGGCGACACCCTGGCCAGCACACACGACCTGCAACGCATCCTGCGGGTGATCCTGCGCAGTGCCATCGGCGCCACCGGCGCGCGTGCCGGTGCCGTCCTGCTGGTGGAGACCGGCGGGGTGCTCGTCGCGCAGTGCACCGAGGGTTTGGACGGGCGCTGGCCGGCGGAGGAGGCGGACGGGTCGCCGACGCTCCGGGTGCCGGTCGGCGTCGGCGTGGTCGGTGAGGTCGCCGCGACCGGGGAACCACAGCGGGGGAGGGCGGAGCCGACCGGGGCGCCGACGGGTGAGCCACGCTGTCGCACCTACGTCGCGGTTCCGTTCGCCGCCCCGCCCGGCGGTGCCACGGCCACCCTCGGCGGATCCTCGGGGCCGGTCGACGAGGCGGGCGCGGCGGCCGCCCTCGGCGTGCTGGCCCTCTACGACCGGCTGGGCGTCGACGAGTTCGACGACGACGACCTGGCCACCCTGCGCACCTTCGCCGGCCACGCGGCGGTGGCGGTGGACAACGTCCGGGTGCACGAGGAGGCGCAGCGGCTCTCCCTCACCGACCCGCTCACCGGGCTGTGGAACTACCGCTACCTGCGCGAGTCGATCCGGCGGGAGGTGGAACGGGCCAGCCGCTTCGGGCGGATGCTCAGCGTCCTCGCGTTGGACCTGGACCGGTTCAAGGACGTCAACGACACCTACGGGCACGCCGCGGGGGACACCGTGCTGGCCGAGTTCGCCAGGCGGGTGCGCGGGGAGATCCGGGAGGTCGACCTCGCCTTCCGCCAGGGTGGCGAGGAGTTCGTGCTGCTGCTGCCGGAGACCGACGCGCGGGGCGCGGCGATCGTGGCCGAGCGGCTCGGCGCGGCGGTGCGCGACACGCCCATCGCCGTCGAGGGGTACGCCGGGCCGGTCCTGGTGACCGTATCGGTGGGCATCGCCGTCTTCCCGGACCACGGCAGCACCGGGCGGGAGGTGCTGGAGGCCGCCGACGACGCCCTCTACGCGGCCAAGGCGGCGGGCCGCGACACGTACCGCGTCGGCGAGGTTCGCTCGGATCTGCCGACCCGGGAGATCCCGGTGCTCGCGTGTGCGGCGAGCCCACCCGACGGGCTGCCACGCGCCGGCCAGCCCGTGCAGGCCACCCGGGAGCCGGGCGGGCCCGCCCGGTCCGACCCGGCGGCGGGCGTACCTGAATCATCGGTGGCGGGCCCGGCGCACGCCCGGCCGGATTCGGCCGACGACACGCCGGAAAGCGCGACGGGCGGCACGCGGGCCGGCCCGGACGCGGCCCGGCCGGGGTCGGGTGGCGGCGCGTCTTCTGGGCCACACCCGCCGCGGCAGAGCCGTGGCCGATAGTCTCGCGGCATGTCGGAGCACTCAGCGAACCCCTCATCGACGGTCGCCGCAAACGGCCGTCCCCTGGCGGTCAAGGCCGTCATCCCGGCCGCCGGACTGGCCACCCGGTTCCTGCCGGCCACCAAGGCGGTGCCCAAGGAATTGCTGCCGGTGGTGGATCGGCCGGTGTTGCAGTACATCGTCGAGGAGGCCACGCAGGCCGGCATCGGTGACGTGTTGCTGATCACCGGTCGGGGTAAGACGTCGATGGTGGACCACTTCGACCGTCGCCCGGACCTGGAGACCAGGTTGGAGGAGAAGGGCGACGCCGAGCGGCTCGCCGCCGTGCGTCGGCCCAGCGAGCTGGCCGAGATCTACACCGTGCGGCAGCCCGAGCAGCTCGGGCTCGGCCACGCCATCGGGTACGCCGAGTCGCACGTCGGCGACGACGCCTTCGCGGTGCTGCTCGGCGACGAGTTCGTCAAGCCGTCGGAGCCGTTGCTGCCGGCGATGCTGGAGTTGCAGGCCCGCACCGGCGGTGTGGTGCTCGCCTTCTTCGAGGTCGACCCGTCCGAGACCAAGCGGTACGGGATCGCCTCCGTCGAGCCGGCCGAGTCGGAGCTGACCGACATCGGCGAGGTCGTCAAGGTGACCGGCATGGTGGAGAAGCCGCAGCCGGAGGACGCTCCGAGCAACCTCGCGGTGCTCGGCCGCTACGTGCTGCCGGGCAAGATCTTCGACGCGATCCGGCGGACCAAGCCGGGCAGCGGCGGCGAGATCCAGCTGACCGACGCGATGGAGCTGCTGCGCAGCGAGGGCACCCCGGTGCACGCGATCGTCTACCGGGGCACCCGCTACGACACCGGCATGCCGCTGGGGTACCTCCAGACGGTGGTGCAGATCGCCGCCGAACGCGAGGACCTGGGCACCGAGTTCCGGTCCTGGCTGGCCGACTTCGTCAAGGCCGACGCGGCAGGCGGATCTGGTACATGACAGCGACGGCCGACGCCGAGGCGGCCGCGAACGAGTTGACGCCGCTCGCCGACTACCTGGGCAGCGTGCTGCGCAGGTTGCGCGCGCTGCCGCCACTCGACCTCGACCTCACCCAGGCGCACGGCAACGTCCTCGCCGAGGACGTCGTCGCGCCGCACGCCTTCCCGGCCTTCGACCAGGCGGCCGTGGACGGCTACGCCGCGCGCTGGGAGGACATCTCGGGAGGGGGCCGGGGGCCGAGTTACGTCCCGGCCCCTTCCGGCACGCGCGGCGGTCGCACCATCCGGCTCAACGTGGTCGGCGATCTCGGTGCCGCCAGCTGGCGGCCGGTCCGGCTCACCCCCGGCTCGTGCTTCTCGGTGGCCGCCGGGGCTCCGCTGCCGGTCGCCGCTGACGTCGTGGTCCCGGTGGAGTGGACCGACCAGGGCATGGCCGCCGTGGAGATCTTCCGTACCCCCAAACGGGGGTACGGGGTACGCCGGGCGGGTGAGGAGCTGCCCGCCGGCACGTTGCTCGCTCGGGCCGGCACCTACGTGTCCCCGGCCCTGGTCGCCGTCTTCGCGGCGACCGGCATCGGGCACGTGGTGGTGCGGCCCAGTCCACGGGTGGTCATCGTGGCCACCGGTGACGAACTCGTCGACGTGGGCCGGGGCAGTCAGCCCGGTCAGGTGGTGGACGCGAACTCGCACGCGCTGACCGCCGCGGCGGCCGAGGTGGGCGCGTTGGCGTACCGGGTGGGAATCTGCGACGACGACCCGGAGGGGCTGCGCGGGCTGCTGGAGGACCAGACGCTGCGCGCCGACCTGATCATCACGACCGGGGGCACCGGCACCGGCCCCGGAGACATGGTGCGTCGGATCCTCTCCCGCCGTGAGGGCGGTCGCGCCGGGCCGGTCACCTTCACCGACGTGGCGCTCTACCCCGGCACCGCGCTCGGGTTCGGCACTGTCGGCGCCGAGGAGGTGCCGGTCGTCTGCCTGCCCGGCGACCCGGGTGCCGCGTTGATCGGCTTCGAGGTGTTGGCCCGCCCCGCCATCCAACTGCTCGCCGGCGCCGAACCGGTGTTCCGACCCAGTGTGCGGGCACACCTGCTGGAGACCGTGTCGTCGCCGACCGGGCTGCGCGAGTTCCGGCCGGCGCACGTCGCCGAGCGACGCGGCGGCGGGTACACGGTCCAGCCGCTCAGCGGCGGACCGTTCACCCTCTCCGGGTTGGCCGAGGCCAATGGGCTGCTGGTGCTCGGCGAGCGGGTCACCACGGCCGCAGCCGGTTCCACAGTGGATGTCCTGCTGCTGGACCGCCGCCGGTGACACGTCCCGGCCGGCCCGCTCGCGGCCCGCGTCGGGTGATCGTCGGATCTGTGCGGTCGACGCGGTGAGGCCACTTGCGCGCGACACGGTCCCGCGCGGGAGACTGTCCAGGTGAGTCTCTTCGGACCCGCGCGGGCACCGGGCTGGCCGGTGGAGCTGGCCGACGGCCCAGTGCTGCTGCGGCCCTACCGGCGCTCCGACGCGGCGGCATGGTCGGAGGTGCGGCGGGCCAACCGGGCCTGGCTGGCACCCTGGGAGTCGTCACTGCCCGGCGGCTGGGACGAGATGAACTCGCCGGCCGCGTTCCGCTGGGTGCACCGTGACCAGCGGCGATCGGCCCGCGAGGGTGAGGGCATGCCGTTCGCGGTCTGCCTGCGTGAGGCCGACCGGGACCGGCTGGTCGGGCACATCAACGTGGGCAGCATCGTGCGACGGGCGCTCTGCTCCGGCTACGTCGGCTACTGGGTGGACGCCCGGGTCGCCGGCCAGGGTGTCATCCCGACCGCGCTGGCGCTCGCCGTGGACCACGCGTTCGGCCCGGGCGGGCTGCACCGGGTGGAAGTGAACATCCGTCCGGAGAACCAGCCTTCCCGGCGGGTGGTGGAGAAGTTGGGCTTCCGCGAGGAGTCGTACCACGTGCGCTACATGCACATCGACGGCGCGTGGCGGGACCACATCGGGTACGCGATGACGAGTGAGGAGATCGCCGCCGAGGGTGGCCTGCTGGCCCGCTGGCACCGGGTTCGCGCCAACGCGCGGTAGGAGGATTTCCGGACATTCGCCCACTCGTCCCACGGACGGGATCGGCGCGGCGCGGTGGCAACCCGGTCGGTGCGCCGTAACCTCAAGTAACTGCAAGCTGCGGCAAGCGCTCCCCGGCCGGACGATCCACGCGCCCAGGCGTGATCGATGGAAGATCCTGCGGTCGGGTGGCGGTTGCTTCGAATTCGGTGACGGGAGGGGTGAGGGTGCCGACCTCGGTGCTCCTCGCCGTCCTCGCCGCCGCCGGCCTGCTCGCCCTGGCCCCGGCGTTGGTTCGCCGGTACGACGCCACCGAGCGGCTGGTGGCGGAGCGGGCGCAGTCGACGGCGCGGGTGCTCCAGCGCCGCCGACGGCGCCGCACTGTGCCGGGACGGCGACCCGTCCATCCTCCGCGCTCACTGGTTGTGACGCTCAGTGAGGATGCGACTACCGGCGCGTTGAGCGCGCCGGTCTCCGCGCCGCCGGCCGTCCGCCGCTCCGGCCGACTGCGCGCCGTGCCCGCCGCGCCGAAGCGGTCCCGTCGCCGCCCGCCGCCGCGCCGACAGCACACCCCCGCCGTGTACCGGCGTCGCCGGGTGCTCGCCGCCCTGCTGCTCCTCAACGTCGTCGAGTTGATCGGTGTGCTGTTCGTCAGCCCCGGCTTCTGGGTCGGCTTCGGGGTCACCTTCCTGCTCCTGGCCCTCTACGTCGTGCACCTGCGGGGTCAGGCCCTGGCCGGGCGTCGCCGCCGCCGCGCCCGAGCCCGGGAGGCCGCCTGGTTGGCCGCCCGGCAGGCCGAGGTGCGCCGGGAGCAGGCCCGCCGGGCCGCGGCCCGCCGGGAGGCGCAGCGCCGCCTCGCCGCCCAACGCGAAGGGGTACGCCGAGCCGCCATGGGCCTGGACCGGCCGGGGGACCTGCCGGCGGCGGTCAACGGTGGATCGGTCTCGTACCGGCGGTCGGGCGGCCTGCGTGGTCGCCCCTACGAGGCCGGCCGAGGCGCCTGACCCGGCCCGCGGCCGTGCCTCGGTCCGGGCCGTGCCTGGCTGGCTTGATCGACTCGGGTTCCTGGAAGTCGGGGGGTTGCGGCGTCCGGGATGCCCCGATTTCCAGGAACCCGAGTCGATCTTCGGGCGGGCCGGAGCGCCGGGCCGGGGGCGGATTCGCGGTGGAGGCCGACGACCTGTTAGCCTTGCTGCCGGCCCGCCCGGTGTAAGCCGGGTGGGACCGAAGCCGGTTCGCCGGCGGGGGGCTGTGGCGCAGACTGGTAGCGCACCTCGTTCGCATCGAGGGGGTCAGGGGTTCAAATCCCCTCAGCTCCACCCCAGGTAAGAAGGCCGTCTCCCGTATGGGAGGCGGCCTTTTTCGATCTTGTGTAGCGGCAGGCGCCGCGCGTCCCGAACGGACCCGAACGGGCCCGAACAGTCCCGAACAGCCCATCTGTCCCAAACGGCGATCATCGGTGCTCTACTCGATCTCGCGGCGGGTCGTCCCGGTCCTGATCGGACGGTAGGGGAGTACGGCCGACGCCATGCGCCTGGGTCCTTGACCTGTGCCGACCACCGCAGCTCATACGGATGGGCCGCGTACCAGCGCGTCCGCGGAGCCCTTCCTATCTCGAGGATCGTCAAGGGGGAGTTGCATGCTCAGGTTCCTACCAAGGGCGGGTGGCCGACGACGTGCCACCGGAGTCGCGCTGGGTGTCCTACTGGTGTCCACGTCCGGTGTGGTGGTCGTGCCAGCGCACGCCGCGCCGCAGCAGGCGGCGGCGAAGCCCGCCTTGGCCCCGCCGTCCCAGCCCGCGTCGCCCGGCTCGCCAGAACAGCGAGCGCTCGGACCGTCGAACGCTCCGGTCAGCCAGCTCGCCGGGCCGATCCCGGTCCCGATCGGCACCGGGCCGGTCCGCAACGGAACGTTCAGCACGTTCCAACTCACTGACCGGTTGACCGCCCAGGTCAACACCGGCTCGGGAAACCTGCTCATCCGCAGCACCGACCTGGCCCTTCCGGGCATCGCGGACAGCCTCGTGCTGGGCGCGGCGTACAACAGCCTGCTCACTGGCAGCGAGGTGCCGACCGGCTCGCTCGGCTACAGCTGGCGTACGAGGGCCGGGGTGGACGTCAGGCTGATCAAGGCGGACGACAACTCGGTCACGTACGTCGCGGCCGACGGCGTCATCGGGCGGTTCACCCCGAGCGGGTCCGGTTACACCGCCGCCAAGGAGTTCAAGGCGACGCTCACCGCCGACGGCACCGGCTGGAAGCTGGTCGAGCACGACAGCGGGCGGCAACTCTTCTTCACCTCCGCCGGGCAGCTGGACCGCAGCCAGGACCGCAACGAAGGCCTCACCGACTACAGCTACGACGGCAGCGGCCGGTTGACCGCGGTGACCACCAACCGAGGCGCTGCGGGCGTCCGCACCGCGAAGGTGCTCTACGGCTCGAACGGCTACCTCTCGGCGATCGAGCAGACCGTCGCCGGTGGGCAGTACCGCAGCGTCAGGTACAGCTACGCCAGCAACGGCAACCTGACCCAGATCCGCTCCGCCAGCGGAAGGGACACCCGTTTCGAGTACGACTCGTCGCGGCGGGTCACCAGGATCTCGGGCGGCATCCAGGGTTCCAATCTCGGGAACGCCACCTCGATCACCTATGACTCGGCACACCGGGTGACCTCGTTGACCCGGGCCTTCCAGCCGCAGAACCCGACGGTGGGCGCCACCATCCGTTGGGCGTATCCGTCGGCCACCCAGACGCTCGTCGCCGACGCCAACACCAACCAGTCGCAGCCGGTCACCTCGGTGCCGCGCAGCACGTACACGGTCAACGCCGACAAGCGGGTGACCAGCCTGGTCGACCCCGACGGCAAGGTCCGCAACTTCTCCTACACCCCGAACCTGGACCTGGCGTCGACGCAGAGCGGCACCGGTGCGACCACCACGACCTCGTACGAGGCGAACGGTGGTCTGTCGCCGACCCAGGTCGTCACGCCGACCGGGGCGAAGGCCTCCCTCGCCTACGTGAACGTGGCGACGCCCACCAACCCGACGGCGAACTTCCAGCCGTCGTCCGGCTCGGACAGCCAGGGCAACAGCACGTCGTACACGTACAACGGCGCGGGCAACCAGTTGGCCACGACGGACGCCCTGGCCGCCGAGGCCAAGGTCGAGTACAACACCGACGGCACGATCGCCTCGTCGACCGACCCCGGCAACGGCACGAACAGGACCACCTACCAGTACGACGCCAACAAGCAGTTGGCCTCGATCACCCCACCGGCGGGGACGACGCTCGGGGGTCGTCAGTTCAGCTACGACGAGTTCGGCCGGGTGCGCACGGCGACGGACGGCACCGGGCGGACCCAGGAGTACGAGTACGACCTGGACGACCGGGTCACCCGGATCACGTACCCGGACATCCCCGACGTCGCCTACGAGTACGACGGCGGCGGCAACGTCTACGCCCGCATCGACGGCAACGCGTACCAGAACTTCTTCTACGACCGGCTGAACCGGCTCACCGGCCGGCGGGCCGGCAGCGTCGGCGGACTCTGGTACGTCTACGACCCGGTCGGCAACCTCATCGAGCAGCAGGACGAGCGCGGCAGCTCGTTCCACACCTACAACGCCCGCAACCTGCTCACCAAGCTGGTGGCCGCCAACGGCACCTACACCTTCACCTACGACGACGAGGGACGCCGCACCTCCACCACGTTGACCGTCTCCTCGGTGAAGGTGGCCGAGACCGTCAACACCCTCGACCAGTCCGGTCGGATCAGCCGGACCACCAGCAAGCGCTGGCAGGGCGGCACGGCCAGCACCGTCTTCGACGTCTCCTACTGCTACGCCAAGCGGGTCGGCACCTCGCCCTGCTCGACCGTCAAGGCCGACGACACCGGCCTACGGCAGTGGCAGACCGACCACCACCGCGCCGGCGCGGTCAGCCTCTACACCTACGACAAGGGCAACCGGCTCACCAAGGCCACCAACATCGACGGCAAGACCTACGACTACGCGTACGACAGCAACGGCAACCGCACCTCGGAGAAGGTGGACGGCGTCACCACGCAGACGCTGACGTACAACGCCGGCAACCAGATCACCAGCTCCGGTTACTCCCACGATGGAGCAGGCAACCAGCTCGGCGGTTCGGCGCTGCGCGACTTCGAGTACAACACCGCCGGGCAGCTGATGCGCGGCTTCACCGCCGGTGGCGCCGAGCTCGGTTGGGCGTACAACGGGGCCGACCAGATCGAGCTGGGCTGGAAGGGCACGCCCCGGTTCGAGTACGAGTACTTCTTCGGCCGCAACGACCAGAACGGTCAGAGCGTGGTGCAGAGCTACACAGTGCCGGGCACCTACGGCCGGCACTACGTCGAGCGCGACCAGCTCGGCACGCCGCTCGGCTTCCGGGGCAAGACCGGGAACACCTTCGACCACTACTTCTACGTGTTTGACGGGCTGGGCTCGGTGGTCGCCCTCATCAAGTACGACGGATCGCTGTCCGGCTCCTACACCTACGACCCGTACGGCAAGGTGGTCAAGACGGTCGGCAGCAACAACGAGATCATCGACAACGCGATCGGTTTTGCCAGCGGCACCCGTCACGACGACCTGACCAAGTTCGGTCGGCGCTGGTACGACCCGAACACCGGCCGCTTCACCCAACAGGACAGCCTGAGCTTCCTCGCGGACCCGGCCAACGGCAACCGGTACGCGTACGCCGCCGGCAACCCGGTGAACTACGTCGACCCGACCGGCCTCGCAATCGACTACGGGGAGGCTTGTGCCGGCGGCGCTGCAGGCGGCGCCCTCACCGGAGCCGTCAGCGGGGCTCCCGGCGGACCCGCCACCGCGGCGCTCGGTGGGGTTCTCGGTGCGGTGGGTGGGTGCGCTGGCGGCATCCTCACCAAGGCCCTGATGGACGAGGCCGACAAGGACTGAGAGCACGAGATTGTCCGGACCTGCCAAGCAGGCAGAGTCAGACCTGAACGCGGTGGGGGCGATGGACGTCCATCGCCCCCTCCCTGCGGTCGGCAGCGGAGCGACATCCGCAAAATTTCGGCCAGGAGCGCAGCTAGGAGAAGAGTTCGGTCGTCACCGGTATCAGACCGTGCTCGTGCAGACGTTCGTCAGGTCGGTCAGGGTCGAGCCCACCGCCTCGGCCACATCGGTGCTCAGCAGGACTGTCACGTCTAGACCCCAGCCCAGGCTGCCGCCGAACCGTCGCGGGTCCTAGGTGATCTGGTCCGCACCCCTGTCGAGACGACCGCTCGCAGCGGCCGTACTCGTGCCGCCCGCCGGCGTCCGCCAGGCTCGCCACCTGCTCGGCGCGGAGATCCTTGGCGAAGAGGACGCGGTACATCCGTCGCTCGTGAAACCCGGCCGGTGCCTGCGCGGGGCCGAGCCGCAGCGGCGGGGCGGTGGCGATCGGTTGATGGTCGAGGAAGTGCGTACGGAGCACCGCCTCGGCCGGCAGTTGCCCGCCACCGAGCGCGCGGTGGACGTCCTCGGCCTCCCGGCGGGAGGTGGGGAGCACCCGCGTCAGCACCTCGGGGTCGGTGCGCATGGCGCGGCTCAGCGCGGCGGAACTGCACCAGCCGGTTTCCGGGGTCCAGGCGGCGCTGTCCAGCCCCGTCGTGGTGAAGTCGTGGTGGCGGGTGAACTCCTCGACGACGATCCCATCCACAGTGGTGACCGGGCCGCTGTCGTCGGGCCGAGGTAGGACCAGGTAGTAGTCCAGGGGCGGCGGTCCCGCGTCGGGCACCAGCACGGGTACGGCCCGCATCGGCTCGGTGTTCATCAGCGCAACCGTAGCGAAGGAGAGCGGCTAGCATCCGGATCTCTACGTGAGGAGCCCAGATGACTTCGGTGGCCCAGACCCGGTTCGGCATCATCGGCAGCGGCTGGCGAGGTGAGTTCTTCCTACGCCTGGCCCGGCTGCTCCCCGAGAGTTTCCGGGTGACCGGGGTGGTGACGCGTACCGGATCACGGGGAGCCGCCGTGACGGCCGACTGGGGTGTGCCGACCTTCCGTACCGGTGCGGAGATGCTCGCCCACGAGCGGCCGGACTTCGTCCTCGTGTCGGTGCCCTGGTCGGTGACGCCCGAGGCGACCCGGGAACTGGTCGCGGCCGGCGTACCGGTGCTCGCCGAGACGCCGCCCGCCCCCGACCTGGCGGGTCTGCGCTCGCTCTGGGCCGACGTCGGAGACAGCGGCCTGGTGCAGGTCGCCGAGCAGTACCTGCTGATGCCCGGGCACGCGGCGCGGCTGGCGTTGGTCCGCGCCGGGGTGCTCGGTGAGCCGACCTCGGTCCAGATCTCGTCGACCCACCTGTACCACGCGGTCTCACTGATCCGGGGTCTGCTCGGCGTGGGTCACGAGAGCGCCGAGGTGAGCGGGCGGGCCTTCGTCGCGCCGCTGGCCAACCCGCTATCGCCGGCCGGCTGGAGCGGCGACGACACCCCGCAGCAGCTCTCCACCACCCTCGCGACCATCGACTTCGGTGGGCGGATGGGGTTGTACGACTTCACCGACAACCAGTGGTGGAACCCGCTGCGCACCCGCCGGTTGGTGATCCGGGGCTCGCGCGGTGAGTTGGTGGACGACCGGGTGGTCCGCCTGATCGACCCGAGCACGCCGGTGGAGTCGTTCCTGACCCGACGGCAGACCGGTCTCGACCTCAACCTCGAAGGGCTCGACCTCAAGCACATCAGCTTCGACGGCGACGTGGTCTACCGCAACCCGTTCGTCGGCAGCGGGATGTCCGACGACGACATCGCGGTGGCTGACATCGTCGCCCGCGCCGGGGCGTGGGCGCGGGAGGAGGGCCCGGCTCCGTACCCGCTGGCCGAAGCCTGCCAGGACCACCTGATCAGCCTCGCCGTCGACGAGTCGGTACGCACCGGCCGCCCGGTCGTCACCGCCACCGAGGCATGGGGGCGGCGGTAGCTCCGGCTGTTCGGCTGCTGTCTCTTGGCTGACAGTGCGCAACCGTGCGGCCGGCTCGCCTGTGGAGCCAGGTATCAACCAGATGCCTGGGAGCACCCGGGCCCCACACGGGGGAGCAACGATGAACCGAAGCACTCGACGCCGGATGCTGGCAGCCACCGCGACCGGTCTGCTGGCCACCTCTCTCGGGGTCGCCGTCTCCGCTACGGCGACCGCCGCGCCCAGCGGGGCGACCCCCCGCACCTGCAAGATCAGCACGTTGCCGTACCCTGCCGACACCTATCGGGCCGACGCGAACGCGGTCGACCCGACGGGGCGTTACGTCGCGGGCACCGCGCTGCGGGTCGGCGCGACCGACAACCAGTACCTGCTGCTGTTCTGGGACGGGCAGCGGGTCACCGAACTGGAGTCGAAGAGCACGGACACCCCCGTCGACATCAACGCCGACGGCGTTGTGATCGGCAACGGATCGGCGGAGAGCGGTTACGGGCAGCCGTGGAGGTACCGCGACGGCAAGCTCGAGCAGTTGCCGGTGCTGCCGTCCACCGGCATCTTCGTCAGCGCCATCAACGACGCCGGCGACATCGTCGGTTACGGCTCGGACATCGTCCCCGGGCAACTGGTGGCGTTGCGTTGGCCGGCCGCCCGTCCGGGCACTGTGGAGGTGCTCGACGCCCCGCTGGACGCGCAGGCGGGTGGGATCACCGACAACGGGACCATCGTCGGTAGCGCCGGACCCTTCGGGGACTGGAACAGCTGGGTCCGCCGGCCGAACGGGAGGATCGACGCGCTCACATTCCCGGGTGCCGAGTGGAGCACGGCCGGCGAGGCGGCGGGCCGTTGGGCGATCGGCCAGGCGTGGCTGGGCGGCACCACCTCGGCCAGGGTGCGGTGGGACCTGCGCAACGGCTCGCACACGGTGCTCGACCAGGACATGCCGGCCCTGACCGGTGTCAACGCCAAGGGCGTCGTGGTGGGTGGTGACCGCGTTGCCCGGGGCGCCACCTCCCGGGTCCTGCCGGGCGGCGGCACCGGGGTGGTTGTCGGTGCGCGGTCCATCTCCGACTCGGGCACCATCGTCGGGTTCCGCAACGTTCTCGCCGACCGGCTGACCCCGGTGCGCTGGACGGGCTGCTGACTCGCTGACTCGCCCACCGCGTGGGGCCGGCCCGGACGGGTCGGCCCCACGTCGCGTCGACGCGTCACGGCTTCCAGGAACCGGCGGTCTGGAACTGGTCGTGGTATTCCAGCGCGCCCGAGGTGTCGTGCACGTCGAACACCACGCTGCCGGTGCTTCTGGCGCCGGCGGTCAGGTCGTCGACGGCCGGCATCGGTTTGCCACAGCCGGAGAAGGCCCCACCGATCGCGGTGGTCTTGGTGCCGTCGGCGGCGACCCACTGGAAGTAGAGCGGGTTCGTCGACGCGGTGCCCTTGGTGACGGCCACCGTCACGTCGGCTATCACGTACATGCCCTCGCCGGGCTTCAGTCCGTGGGACTTGCAGGGTTTGGTGGCGCTGCTGAACTTCGTCACGGTGATCTCGACGGTGCCGGTCTCGCGGTTGACGACCAGGGTGTCGCCCGGCGACATCCCGCGGGTATCGCCGTTCGCCGACGGTGCCGGCGGGGTGGCCCGTGCCTCGCTCACCGTGGTCGAGGTGCCCTTGGTGCCGATGACGACCGCCACGATGCCGCCGGCGCAGGTGAGCAGGGTGAGGACGGCCGCGGTGACCGCGACGACAACGACGGACTTCTTGGCGCGGTCCGTCTGCGCCGGTGGTGGTGCGATGAGTGGGTAGCCGGAGCCGCCGGGTGCCCGGTATCCGCCGCCATCGCCCGTGTTCCCGCCGGCCGCCGGGTACGCAGCCCCCGAGAACGGCGGCTGCGGTGTCGCCGCGAACGGGCGGGTCGGCGGCTGCGGGTTCGGCTGTCGGGGCTCGTGCGGCGTGACGCGAGGCTGGGGGTGGGTCACCGTACTCCTTGGCGCTTCGGTACGTGCGGTGCGGGAACTCTTCGACGTTACCGTGGGTGGCGGAGCAACTGATCGCCCCGCCGGAGGGCTTCCCACGGCGAGGACGCAGAACGTGTCTGGCCAGCGTGGACGGTGTTCAAGCGGTCACCAGACGCCAATGTGGATCGGTGATCCATTCATTGCTTTGAGTAACCCGGCGAGGTCAACGTGCCGGAAGTACGGCGGCGGTACGGACCAGCCCGTCGGCGATCACGAATCGGCCGCTGATCGATGCCGGTGGGTCGTCGACCCCCGCCGCGTCCACCCGGGCCGGTGCGATCCGGGCGGTGAACGTGCCAGCGTCCGGATCGATGTCGAGGCGGGCGTCGTGGAAGTCCAACCAGCCGCGGACGACCGGATGCCACACCTTGTAGACGGTCTCCTTCGCGCTGAACAGCACGATCGGCCAGTAGGTGCCGCTGGGCAGCCGGGCGCAGACGGCCTCCTCCTCGGGCAGCAGCACGAGTCGGCGTACTCCCGGATTGACCTCGCGGTGCTGCTCGGCATCCATGCCGACGGACCGGATGTCGGTGGTGTGCGCCGCCGCCGCGGCGCAGTAGCCGGCGGTGTGGGTGATGCTGCCGACGATCCCGGCCGGCCAGACCGGCGCGCGGTCGGCGGCAGCCGGCACGGCGGTCGACGGCAGGCCGAGGTCGCGCATTGCTCTGCGGGCGCAAATCCTGCCCGCGACAAAGTCCCGCCGACGGGTCTGTACCGCCCGCTCGCCGAGGCATGCCTGCTCGGCGGGGAGCAATTCGCCCGTCCAGTCCTCCGGCCCGGCGACGGCGACGGCGACCGTCGATGGCAGCAGGTCACGCATTTCGGTGACCTACTGGTCGGTAGGAATGACGCATCGAGTTAACCGTCAAATTTCCGACTCCCACGACCGACGAAGGTACCGCAAAGATGTAACACCGGAGGGACGCGCAGCGCTCTCCCTGATGGCTCCGGGGGGACCACCATCAATGCTGGCCGGCACGGCAGCCGCCAGTCCCGTGGACATCTGGAAGGACGTGCGATGACCGATGGTCTGGAACGGCCGGGGGTGCGGGCCGACGAACACGCCCCGAAGACCCCCTGCTGGAGCTGCGGCTCCTGCGGTGACGAGTGGCCGTGCGCGACGAAGCGCACCCGGCTGCTGGCGGAATACGGGGGTGACCGCGCCATGCTCAGCGTCTATCTGGGCTCCTGCCTCGCCGCCGCCACCGAGGATCTGCGCGCGGCCCCGGTGATGTCGCTCCAGGACAGGTTCATCGGCTGGTTACCGCGCGGCTCCCGGCGTAGCTGACCCTCTGGTGGCCCCGCCGCTGGGCGGGGCCACCAGAGGAGCGTGTCAGCGACGTCGAGGGCGTCGGGTCAGCGCGAAGCCGAACACGCCGGCCACCGCGGCGAGCGCGCCGCCGATGCCGGTCCAGACCCAGCGCGAGCCGAGATCCGGCAACCAGTCCGTCAGCGAGCCGCTCTCGTCGTCGGCCTCCGCGTCCACCGGGGGTACGGCGTTGAGCACCGTGCCGGCCTTGGTGTTCGGCACCAGCGGGGCGGCCAACTCGCCGTCGTCGGCCGAGGCGCCCCGGTCGGCGATGGTGCCCACCAGCAGGTCGACGTCGATCGGCGCACCCAGATCCGGCTCCGGCAGATCGATCACCGAGAGTCGGACGACGTACGTGCCGGGCAGCGGGTCGGCCGACCAGGGCTCCGCCCACGGCCGCACCTCGCGCAGCGTGCAACCCAACACCAGGTTCGACGCCTTCGCGTCCGCTGTCGGGGTCTGGGCCCCCGCCGTGCACGCCTGGCGTCGGCGCAGCCCGTCGAAGACGTCCACCGTCCAGGTGGAAGCGCCGCTGCGTCCCTTGGGGAAGGTGACGGTGGCGTTGATCTCGTGCACCTGGCCGGCAGTCGCCGGGAACGACCAGTAGAGGTGATCGCCGATCGAGGCATCCACCCGTACCGGCTGTCCGGCGGTGATCGGGGTGGCGGTGAGGAACGACGTGCCGGCACGGTTCACCGGCGTGGCGCCCGGGGAGGGGGTTGGTGCGGCGGCGGCCGCAGCGGGGAGCAGGGCGGCCACGCCGGCGGCGAGCAGCGCCGCCATCGGCCGCAACGGTGCGGTACGCATCAGTTCTCCCTCCAGGTGGCGACCCACCAGCGGGTGAGCAGGCCGGCCAGCAGACCGGTGAGCAGACCGGCGATGGTGAGCAGTGCCAGCAGCACCCAGCCCCGGCCGAGGTCCGGTCCGTCCGGTGCGGGTGCGGCGGCGACCACGTCGATGGTCAACTCCACCGGCATTCCCGGGGTGGCCGCGGTGCCGGGACGCGGGGCGAACGAGTTGCTGACCACCAGGCAGACGGTGGTGGGTTCGATGATCGGCGCGGCGCTCTGCCCGGTCTCGGCGGCGTCCTCGTCATCGGCGCTGGCCGACCAGCGCAGCCCGGCGGAGAGCACGTCGGTCCGCCCGCTGCCGGCGTCCGCGCCGCGGACGAGTTCCCGGCCGTCGGCAGCGGTGGCCCGCAGCAGCACCCCGTAGTCCCGGTTGACGGCCCGGTCCAACGCCATGCTCACCGAGGCCCGCAGCTCCTGCCCGGGGCGGATCGGCACCCGGTAGTAGCGATGCTCGGAGAACGCCTCCCGGTCGGCGTAGACGCCGGGGGCGAGCAGGGGCGCCGAGTCGCACGCGCTCGTGCCGCCGACAACTGTCGGGGCCCGGGTGTGGGTGTCCCCGGCCCGCTCGACGAGCTGCTTGATCCGGTCGGTCAGCTCCTCGGCGCTCTGCGCGGCGGTGTAGGTCCCGCCGGTGGCGTTGGCGATGCAGAGCAGTTGGCGGCGAACCTTGTCGTCGGGGGCCAGGCCGAGGGTGTCGACGACCAGGCTGGTGCCCTGGGCGGCCAGTTCCCGGGCCACCTCGCACGGGTCCGGCGGCGCGCAGGTGTCCTCGCCGTCGGTGATCAGCACGATCCGCCGGGTGGTGGCCCCGGCGCCCAGGTCCTGCGCGGCCGAGCGCAGCGCCAGGCCGACCGGAGTGAACCCGGTCGGCCGAAGTGTCGCCACCGCGGCCTTGGCGGCGGAGCGGTCAACCGGCGCGACCGGCACGATCTGCTGGGTGTCCTGGCAACCGACCTTCTTGTCCTTGCCGCGGTAGGTCGCGCCGAGCACCCGGATGCCGAGCTGTGTCTCCTCGGGCAGCGCGTCGACCACCTCGTTGAACGCCTGCTGGGCGACCGAGATCCGGGTGCGTCCGTCGATGTCGGCGGCGCGCATCGACCCGCTGACGTCGAGTACCAGCTCGACCCGGGGCGGCTCGGGCACCGGCTCCTCGTCGGCCTGCGCCGGGCCGGCCAGCGCGGTGGTCGCCAACAGTCCGAGAAGGACCGCCGTCGATCGTCTGAAGTTGATCACGACCCGCAGTGTAGTGAGATCCACTTTGGATGATCGTTTGGGTGCGGGCGAGCGGAATCGGCGACGCCGCCCACGTCGGGTTCGGCTCGGATCGGCAGCACCCGCGCTCAGGGTCCATGGCGGGTCACCCTCGGTCAACTGTGAGAGGCAAGGTGTCGGCTCGGCCAGCCTCCGTCGGAAATCTGACCCAAGTCGACCCGTTGTGCCGGTGGTGCGCGGTGGTTAAGCTCTTCATGCGCGCCCCAATCGCCCGCTTCCCCCGTGGCAGGCGATCGGGGCGCGCGTCTTTGTCAAGAAGGGCCCGCACGCTTCGGCGTGCGGGCCCTTCTTCCGTCGCGCTGTGCGGCGCGCCGCCTGTCGATGCTTATATCCACCGACCGTCGAGCCACATCCGGGACAACCAGTCCGAGTACGGAATCACCCGACCGACGAAGATCGGATAGAAGTACGCGAAGCAGAGCGCCACCAGCAGGACGTACGCCCCCGCCGCGATGCTGCCCACCAGTCGACGCTCGTAACTCGGGTCACCGGGCACCAGCGGCGTCACCGTACCCACGTCACCCCCGGCCGGCGCGATCAGCGCGCCCAGCACATACACCACGGCCAGCACCAGGAACGGCACCGCCGGCGCGGCGTAGAACGAGAACATCGTCCGGCCTTCGAGGGCGAACCAGAACCACGGCAGCAGCCCGGCGGCCACGGTGAGCAGGATCGCGCCGGCCCGCCAGTCCCGACGGGCCACACCCAGCCAGGCCAGCGCCACCAGAGCCGGCAGGAACGACCACCAGAGCAGCGGGGTGCCGAGCAGCAGAATCTCCGAGGCGCAGCTCGCCGCGCCGCAGACGCCGTCGCCGGCGTAGTGGAACGCCACCGGCCGGCCCAACAGCAGCCACTGCCACGGCCAGGACTGGTACTTGTGCGCGTCGTCAAGCTGGGCGTGGAAGCCGTACGCCGCGCGGTGGTATTCGTAGAGGTTGATCAGCGGGCCGATCACGGGGCGGTCGCTCAGCTTGTCGGACGCGTACTGGTTCGACGACGCGAGCCGGTAGTAGCCGTCGTCGGTGAGCAGCCAGCCCGACCAGGTGGCGAGGTAGGTGCCCACCATCAGCACGCCGGCGAGCACCAGCCAGGGCAGCTCGTCGACGAGCGTGTCCCGCCAGGGCCGACGGACCCCCGCCGAGCGGCGGACGCCGACCTCCCAGAAGAGCACCAGCAGAGCGAAGGCCGGCACGAAGTACAGGGCGCTCCACTTCACCGCGCAGGCGCAGCCGATCAGCACCCCGGCCGCCAGCCGCCACCACGGCCAGGTGCGCCAACCGGTCGGCGGACGCCCGGCCCGGCCCGGCTGGCTCGGATCGAGCCCGTCGTCCAGGGCCCGAGCCCAGCGGCGACGGCGGGCGTCCCGATCGAGGACCAGCGCGCCGAACGCCGCCAGCACGAAGAAGAGCAGGAAGATGTCGAGCAGGGCCGCCCGGGACAGCACCAGGTGGAAGCCGTCCAGGGCGAGCAGCAGGCCGGCCGCGCAACCGAGCACCGTCGAGCGGAACATCCGCCGACCGATGCGGACCAGCAGCAGCACCGACAGGGTGCCGATCACCGCGGCCGAGAATCGCCAGCCGAACTCCGGTGCGGTGGTCATCAGGTGACCGGGAACGGAGACCTTCGAATCCGCGTCCTGGTAGCCGAAGGCCCACTCGCCGACGCCGATCAACCACTTGCCCAGCGGGGGGTGCACCACGTACGACGGGACGTTGTCCCGGTAGTTCCACTCCACGCCACGGGAGATCAGGCCGTAGGCGTCCTTGGCGTAGTACGTCTCGTCGAAGATCTTGCCCTTCGGGCTGGACAACCCGACGAAGCGCACGATCGCCGCGATGGCCACCACCACTGCCGTGGCCAGCCAGGAGAACCTGTCCACCTGGGTGTCGACGGTGGCGAACCGTCGCCGGACCACGGCGACCACCCCGCCGCCCTCGGCGCTCGGTGCCGTCGGCTCCTGGGTGGCACTGGGCTCGCCTGTCGCCGGGATCATCTTGTCCGGATCGGCGCTCGGGGTCTGCGCTGTCGACGCACTCGTCACCCGGCGATCGTAGGCTGCCAAGGTGTCCGGTGGCGTCCGTCGTCCCTGATACCGGTATTCCCAGCAGTGAAGGAGACGAATTCGTGGGTGAAATGTCCGAAGTTGGGCGCCTGATTCTGCTCGGTGCCCCGCTCGGCAACCCCGCCGACGCCTCGGCCCGACTCCGGGAGGTGCTGATCAGCGCCGACGTGGTCGCCGCCGAGGACACCCGACGGCTCACCCGGCTGGCCCGCGATCTCGACCTCACCGTCGGCGGTCGGATCGTCTCCTACTTCGAGGGCAACGAGGAGCGGCGCACCCCCGAGCTGGTCGAGGCCATCCTCGGCGGGTACGTGGTGGCGCTGGTCACCGACGGCGGGATGCCCAGCGTCTCCGACCCCGGCTACCGGCTCGTCCGTGCCACGTTGGACGTCGGCGCGCCGGTCACCGTCGCCCCCGGGCCGAGCGCGGTCACCACCGCGCTGGCCGTCTCCGGGCTGCCCTGCGACAGGTTCTGCTTCGAGGGCTTCCTGCCGCGTTCCCCCGGTGGCCGTCGGTCCCGGTTGCGGGCCCTCGCCGCCGAGGAGCGCACCCTGGTCTTCTTCGAGGCCCCGCACCGGATCGCGGCGACGCTCACCGACCTGGCCGACACGTTCGGGGCGGACCGGCCGGCCGCGCTCTGCCGCGAACTCACCAAGACCTACGAGGAGGTGCTCCGCCGCCCCCTCGGCGAGCTGGCCACGTGGGCCACCGAGGGGGACCCGCGTGGAGAGATCACCCTGGTGGTGGCCGGAGCCCCGGTGACCGCGGCCGAACGCCCGGACGACGACACCCTCCGCGCCGCCGTCGCCGAGCGGGAGGCCGCCGGCCGGTCTCGCCGGGACGCCATCACCGATGTCGCCACCGAGTACGCGCTGCGCCGCCGCGACGTCTACACGATCGTGCACAGCTGATCGAGGTGGTCCGGCTCGCTGGACGACCGGGTCACCACGCGGCGACCAGGAACCCGACGGTGATCAGTGTGGGGCCGGCTACGGCGGCGGCCACGGCCCAGCGGCGGTGCCGGCGACCGGGCAGCCGGGCCGACCCGGTCCACCGGACGATCCCGGCGGCGCAGGCCAGCACCACCAGCAGACCGGGCAGCCACCGCAGGTGCCGGCCCGCGCCGACGTCCGCGTACGCGGTACCGCTGTCCGGGCCGGTCATCCGTGCCGACAGCGCGGTGCCGGCCGTGCTCCCCCCGACGGGCACGCCGGTGACCCGGACACCATGGCTGATGAACCGGCCGTCCTCGGCCGTGAACGTCCCCCGGCAGCGCAGGGTGAGCCCGTCGCCGGAGCAGTTGTCGATCACCACGGTGCCGGTCCGGGCGTGCCCGACCGCGAGCCAGAACGGGCCGGCGCTGACCCAGGCGAAGAAGGCCGCGACCAGGCTCAGCAGCACCAGCGCGGCGAGCCCGGGCAGCGGGTCCGGCGGCAGGGGCGTGCGGTGCGGCGGCCGACGCCGCGCCAGTCGGAAGCCCCGGAACCGCGCCGGTGCCGCGTCCGTGCGAACCGGGGTGCCGTCCCAGTGCACCTGCTCGATCGGCGCCCAGAAGGCGCCACCGTCGTCCTCCGGCGGGTCGCCGTCGGGCCCATGGTCGCGCTGCCGGCGGCCCTGCTGCCGGACCGGCACCCGACGCGGCACCGCGTCCACCGGCGCCCCGGTCGTCGGCTCCACCTCGATCGGCTCCGCGCCGGCCGGTGCCGAGTCGGCCGGCGGGCCCGACGAGCCGGGCCGGGCCGGGCTGGGTACGGGTGCCCCCGGGGTCGGACGAGTCGGTGTGGGTGGCGGCGCCGCCGGTGCGGGGCGGGCCGGGGCCGCGGACCTCCCCGCCGGGGTGGGCCGCTGCGCACCCGGCTCGGCGCTGGACTCGAACCGGGGCTGCGGCGCGACCCCGGCGACCCGGGACGCGGCGGGCCCGGGCCCCGGGTCGTCGCCGACCGCCGACCCGGTGGGACGGTCCTCGTGGTCCCGCGCCGCTCCTCTGCCCGTCACGACGTTCATTGCACACCGCGCCAGGAGGTGAAACGGGCAGGTGAGCCGCGTGTCGACGACAAATCGGACCAACGGGCGAGGTTGCCGGCCCGGTCCGCCGGTCGGGCACCCCCTATTGGTTCGCGAACGCCCCGGACAGGTCACTAGGCTCACTGCTCATGAGTCACGTTCTCGCGGCAGTGGCCTGGCCGTACGCCAACGGCCCCCGCCACATCGGCCACGTCTCCGGTTTCGGCGTTCCCTCCGACGTCTTCGCCCGGTACATGCGGATGGCCGGCCACGACGTGCTCATGGTCTCCGGCACCGACGAGCACGGCACCCCGATCCAGGTGCAGGCCGACGCCGACGGGGTCACCCCGCGCGAACTGGCCGACCGGTACAACAGGGTGATCGTCGAGGACCTGCACGGCCTCGGTCTCTCGTACGACCTGTTCACCCGCACCACCACCCGCAACCACTACGCGGTGGTGCAGGAGTTGTTCGAGGGGATGTACCGCAACGGCTACATCGTGCCGAAGACCACCATGGGCGCGATCTCCCCGTCCACCGGACGCACCCTGCCCGACCGCTACATCGAGGGCACCTGCCCGATCTGCGGGTACGACAGCGCCCGCGGTGACCAGTGCGACAACTGCGGCAACCAACTCGACCCGATCGACCTGATCAACCCGAAGTCGCGGATCAACGGGGAGACTCCGAAGTTCGTCGAGACCGAGCACTTCTTCCTGGACCTGCCGGCCCTGGCCGAGGTGCTGCGGCAGTGGCTGGACACCCGCGAGGGGTGGCGGCCCAACGTGCTGCGGTTCTCCCGCAACCTGCTCGACGACCTCCAGCCCCGGGCGATCACCCGTGACCTGGAGTGGGGCGTACCGATTCCGCTCGACGGCTGGCGCGACCGGTCGGACAAGCGGATCTACGTGTGGTTCGACGCGGTGATCGGCTACCTGTCCGCCTCGATTGAGTGGGCCCGTCGCTCCGGCGACCCGGACGCGTGGCGGAAGTACTGGTCCGCCGACGGCGCGGGCAAGGACGCCCGGTCCTACTACTTCATGGGCAAGGACAACATCGTCTTCCACTCGGTGATCTGGCCGGCGCTGCTCTCCGGCTACTCCGGGGAGGGCTCCCGCGACGGTGAGCCGGGCGAGCTGGGTCGGCTCAACCTGCCCACCGAGGTGGTCTCCAGCGAGTACCTGACCATGGAGGGGCGCAAGTTCTCCTCGTCCCGCAAGGTGGTCATCTACGTTCGCGACTTCCTGGAGCGCTACGACGCCGACGCGCTGCGCTACTTCATCGCCGCCGCCGGCCCGGAGAGCAACGACACCGACTTCACCTGGGCCGAGTTCCTGCGCCGCAACAACGACGAGTTGGTCGCCGGTTGGGGCAACCTGGTCAACCGGTGCGTCTCGATGGCCGCGAAGAACTTCGGGACGATCCCGCCGGTCGACCCGGCCGGGCTCACCGAGGCCGACGAGGCGCTGCTCGCCGTCGCGCGGGCCGGGTTCGACACGGTCGGCGACCTGATCGGCCGGCACCGGCAGAAGCAGGCGATCGGTGAGGCCATGAAGGTGGTCGCCGAGGCGAACAGGTACCTCTCCGAGCAGGCGCCCTGGAAGCTCAAGGACGAGGCGGACAAGCCCCGGATGGGCACCATCCTGCACGTCGCGCTTCAGGTGATCAGCGATGCCAACACCCTGCTCACCCCGTTCCTGCCGCACTCCGCCCAGCAGGTGCACGAGCTGCTCGGGGGCACCGGCGTGCACGCGCCGATGCCGGTGATCGAGCAGGTCGACGACCTGGACGGCGGCCCGGCGTACCCGGTGCTCACCGGGGACTACACCGTCGGCGCGCGCTGGGAGTCGGTGTCGATCGAGGCGGGCCGACCGCTGGCCGCGCCGAAGCCGGTGTTCCGCAAGCTCGACCCGTCGATCGTCGACGAGGAACTGGCCCGGCTCGCCGACTGAACACCCTGCCCTGAACGGACCGCGGCCCCGGGTGAACCCCGGGGCCGCGGTTTCGTACGGGTGGGCCGTGTTACGGCTGCACGAGGATGTTGTAGGACGAACTGTCGGTCCACGTGCCGTTGGCCAGTCGGCCCCGCACCGTCATCGTGTAGCTGGTCCAGTAAGGCGGAGTCCAGCTGACCGTGGCCGCGCCGTCGACGGCCGGGACGACCCGGGCGTCGTCCTCACCGACCTGGTACTCGAACTCGACGATGCCGGTGGTGCCTCCGCTGAAGGTGAAGTTACCGGCCTGACCGGCGCCACCGCTCCACTGCCCGGCCGGGTACTCCGCCGAGGTGACCAGTGGCGCGGTGCCAACCCTGAAGCGGTATTCGGTCGCCGGGGACAGCTCCCCGCCGCGCAGCAGCTGACGGACCGACAGGGTGTTCGCGCCGTTGCGGTCCGGGGTGAGGAGGAAGCCGGTGCCGGTGCCGTCCGGGTCCGCGGCCACCGTCTGCTCGGGGCCGTCGTTGAGTCGGTACCGGTACTCGGCGACGTCCGGGAACAGGTCGGTCCAGAACGTCATCGAACCCGGCACACCGATGCCACCGGTGACGCCCCAGTCGCTGTAGTAACCGGCCACGCCCACCCGGTCGCTCTTCACCGAGAACTCGTACGTCCGGGTCTGCGACCTGGTGCCGTCCGCGCCGTGGCTGGTGACCTCGATCGTCTGGTAGCCGGATTCGCTCGGGGTGTACGTCACGCTGGCCGTGCCGTCAGCGCCAGCGTCGACGGTTCGCTCCTGACCCCAGTTCAGCTGGTAGCTGTACCGCACCACACCGGGCAGGGCCGGCTGGAAGGTGAACGTGGCCTCCTTGCCCACCCGCCCGTCGGAGCTGCCCGAGTCATAGGCGGCCGAACGGACGACCGGCCCGGTCCAGACCGCGAACGGCCACACCGCCGGGGGAGACAGCTCGCCGGAGGTGTACCGGGACCGGACCGTCACCTCGCGGTCACCGGCCCGATCCGGGGTCCAGGTCACGCGGGCCGACCCGTACTCCGCCGGCACCGTCCGCTCGGCCTCGCCGTCGAACTGGTAGACGAACTCCGCCACGTCGGGCATCGACGTGCTGAGATGGAACGACATCGGGAGCCCGAGGCCGTCCCGACGCGGCGAGGAGTCGATATCCGAGGAGTAGACGGTGGGCTTGTTGTCGACCACCGAGAACTCGTACCTCGTGTCCTGCGAGATCGTTCCGTCGGCGCGCTCGGAACGGACGTGGAGCTGGTAGTAGTCGGGCGCCTGCGGGGTCCACGCCAGCGACGCCGTCCCGTCCGCCGCCGCGGCAATTCGCGTTTCCTCGTCGTATTCGAACGCGTAGCGGTATGCCACCACGTCGGTGGTGCGGGGTCGGAAGGTGAACGTTCCCCCCACGCCGACGACGCCGTTGTGATTCCAGGCGAAGTCCGCGGACTCGATCTTCGGCGCGTCGTTGACGGACACCGACTGGTGCCGTGAGCCGGAGAGCGTGTCACCGATGTAGGCCGAGACCACGAGCTGGTACAGGCGGGATTCGGTGAAGGTGACAGTGGCCGTCGACGCAGCCTCCGCCGCCGGCACCCGCACCTCCTCGCCGCTGTCGATCCGGTAGCCGAAGGAGGTCACCTCGGCGACGGGGGAGCGCATGGTGAGCGTGCTGGGCAGATGGGTGCCGGCCACGTCGACCTGCACGCTGGGCTCGGTGTGCCGTACCCAGAACTCGTACTCGCGGGGCGGGGAGGCGTTGCCCACGGCGTCCAGCGACCGCACGCGCATGGTCATCGGTCCGCTGCGCTGGGGCGTCCAGCTGAAGGTTGCGGCGGCGCCCGGTGCCGGTGCGTTGACCACGACGGTCGTCCCCTGGTTGGGGTCGTCGTAGCGGTAGCGGGTCACGTCGGTGTCGCCGCCCGCGTCGAAGCGGAACGTGCCCGGCACGCCGACGCCTCCCGAACCCGGAGCCCCGTTGGCGGGGTATTCGGCGGAGCTCACCTGCGGAGCCACGGCGGGGGCCTGCCCGTCCACCCGCACGTAGCAGAGGGGAGCCCACCCGGAGTCGCCGTCCCCGTCCGTCGCCCGCGCCGTCCAGGCCAGGACGGTGCCGTGCGAATAGCTCGACATCTCCCACTCGGTCCGGTGCTCCTGGCCGCCGCCGTAGCTGCTGCCGCCCCGCTCGCGGCGCTGGTCCGGGTGGTCCACCGGCCAGGCCGCGAAGTAGACGTCGGCCCAGTCGTTGGGGTCCGGGTCGGTGGCCTTCGCCGAGAACGTGATCCAGCCGCCTCCGACGGTGACCGGGTGGGTGGCGTCACCGCAGCCCTTGTTCGGGTAGAGGGAGAGGTCGCCGATGGTCGGCAGCCCGTTGTGCTGCACGCTGAGCGTGGGCCGGTAGTACAGCCAGCGGCCCTGACGCTCGTCCCGCTCGGCTTCCGCGTTCAGCCGAAGCTCCAGGTGCAGCCGCGTCTCCCCCCGCGCGAGGGCGGCCTGGACGGTGCCGGTGAGGTCCTGGACGAGCGGACCGGGACACTCGGCTCCGGCGCCGCCGGCGCTCATCGTCGCAAGCTTCTCCTGCTCGGCCGGAGGCTTCTTCCAGGAGTTGGTGTTGGCAAACCCGGCGGTACGCCACAACTCGACCGAGGTCGCCTTGCCGCAGTCGGTGACCTTCCTCTCCCGCACGATCAGGTCCGCGTCGGACAGCTGCCTACCGGCCAGCTCGGCCAGGCTGATGGAGAAGTAGAAGCGGGAGGTGTGGGCTTTCCCCTCGGCGTCCAGCCAGCGCCCGATGGGCGCGTCGGTCTGGGCGTTGACGGTGGCGCGAGTGGGCGTGGCGGAATCGGTGTGGGCCCAGCTCGACGCCGGGATCTGGGTGTTGGTGTAGGCGAGCGCTGGGCTGGGCGCGACGAGCGCGCCGGCAGCGACGGCCACCACCACGGCGGCGGCTGACAGCCTTCGACGAAACACTATGGGAAACCTCCGGAGAGACGCCGGCGCGCAGCACGCCGGAAGCCCCGACCCTAATGATCATCTAAGTGTCGTGGTGTCCCGTTTCCAGACCGAACGGCTCGCTCTCCCGACCCGGGAGGGGGAGTCGTCACATCAGGTACCGGGTGTCCATCACCTGGTCGTCGGTCACCTCGGCGCCCGGCGCCCAGGCCTCGTAGACGCCGCGTTCCTGGCACTGTGCGCCGGTCGTGACCACGCTGTCCGGGTTCGGGTAGCGCAGGCGCAGCCGCAGCCAGCCGGCCTCCTCTCGCAGCACCAGGCACGGCACCCCCCGCCACTGGGCGAACCGGAGCCGGCGGGCCACCGCGTCGACCGGGTAGCGGGCCGCCCGGGTCATCGCCAGCACCCGGAACCCACCGGGCAGGTCGGCGACCGCCTCGTACTCGCTGTCGCCGTACGTGCCGACCAGCTGGGTCGAGCGGGGGGCGTCGGCGTTCGGCACGTACTCCTGGTCCGGGGAGAGCCCCGGCACCGCGGCCAGCAGGTGCCGCCACTGCGGGCCCACCATCCGCAGCCACCCGCGCTGCTCGGCCTGGTAGGTGTAGAGCACCACCTCCACCCCCTCCGCCGGGTACGCGATCAGGGCGGCGTTCGCCGGCATCGGCAGGTCGGCGAAGTCCCGGGTGACGAACTCCGGGATGAGCTGACCGTTGCTGGGCACGAAGCCGGTGCCGAGCACCGGGGCGCCGAGCCGGTCCCGGGCGGCCAGCGCGGTCAGGCCGCGGTGTGCCGGGCCCGCCGGCACGTCGTAGTCGCCCGGGTCGGACGCGCGCCAGCGCAGGGCGTACGCCACGTCCGAGCCGTCCCGGCCGGCGTCACCGTCGGTCCGCAGCACCGTCGTCGTCGCCGGCGTACGCAGGTGCGCCACGTCGTGCTCCCGGTAGCAGAAGCCGTGCGGCAGCCAGCCCCGTACGTAGCCGGCGACCTGCTGAGCCGAGAGCACCTTCACCATCCGGGTGCCCCGCCGGACCACCGCCGACGCGCGCGCGGCCGTCAACATCGGGTCGCCCGCCGCCGCCGGCTGTTGGCTGAGCTGGTGCAGGTACGCCCAACCCCGCTCGCGGTGAGCGGGCATCAGCAGCGGCGTCTCCGGCTCGTCGGTCGGCTCCGTCGCCCCGTGCACACCGGTCACCTCGGTGACGTGCACGAACCGGCGCCACGGCAGGGCGTTTCCCGGGCGGGGCGCCCACTCGAAGCCGGCCACCTCGTCGGCGCTGAACAACTCGTACGCGGCGCCTCGGGCGATCTCCTCCGCCGGGTACACGCCGCCGCCGAACGCCACGTTCAGTCCGGTCCGTTCGCCGGCGCTGCCACCGGCCTGGGGAGTGACGCTCATGCCGTCGCCTCGCTGCTCGGTGGGATGAGGTCCGCACGCTGTCGCGTCCGCTCGTGAGCGACCGTAGAGTCGCGCGGCGTAGTCGGGGTGAACGTCGGGTGGCGGGCAGATGGACAGGCCCGGTGTGTGATGCTGTCGCTGATGAGCGAGCCCACTGAATCCCGCCGTGAGCGTGCCGCCCGGCGGGCCGGAGAGTTTCCGCCCGCCCCCGAGCCGTTGCCCCGGGCGGTGCTGGACAGCCACACCCACCTGGACATCACGGTCAGCGAGGCCGGTGTGCCCGGCGGCGGGCCGGCCGACGACCCGGTCGCCGTGGCCATCGCGTTGGCCACCACGGTCGGCGTGGACCGGCTGGTCCAGGTGGGCGTGGACGTCGCCTCGTCCCGGTGGGGCGCGGACACCGCCGACGAGTACCCGGCGGTGCTGGCCACCGTGGCGCTGCACCCCAACGAGGCACCCCGGCTCGGCGACCTCGACGAGGCGTTGCGGGAGATCGAGTCACTCGCCGCCCGCGACCGGGTCCGGGGGATCGGCGAGACCGGAATGGACTTCTTCCGGACCGGCGACGAGGGGCGTGCCGCGCAGGAGCACAGTTTCCGGGCGCACATCGCCATCGCCAAGCGGTACGACAAGACGCTTGTCATCCACGACCGTGACGCGCACACCGACGTGCTGCGCATCCTCGACGACGAGGGCGCCCCCGACCGGGTGGTGCTGCACTGCTTCTCCGGCGACGCCGACTTCGCCAGCGAGTGCGTCCGCCGCGGCTACCTGCTGAGCTTCGCCGGCACCGTCACCTTCGGCAGCGCGACGGCGCTACGCGAGGCCGCCGCGCTCACCCCGGTGGATCAGATGATGGTGGAGACCGACGCCCCGTACCTCACCCCGATGCCGTACCGCGGCCGGCCGAACGCGTCGTACCTCATTCCGCTCACCGTCCGCGCGCTCGCCGCGACCACCGGCAGCGACCTGGACGAGCTGTGCGCGGCCATCTCCGCCACCGGCGAGCGGGCCTTCGGCCCGTGGTGAGCCTGCTCGGTCCGGCGGAGATCCGGGAACTCGCCGCCCGGTTGGGCGTCGCGCCCACCAAGAAGCTGGGCCAGAACTTCGTGCACGACCCGAACACGGTGCGCCGGATCGTGACCGCCGCCGGCCTCACCCCCGACGACGTGGCCCTGGAGGTGGGCCCCGGGCTCGGCTCGCTGACCCTGGGGCTGCTGCCGGTCGCCGGGCACGTGCACGCCGTGGAGATCGACCCGGTGCTCGCCGGGGCGCTGCCGGAGACCGTCGCCCGGCACGCCGGGGACGATGCCGCCCGGCTCACCGTGCACCGCGCGGACGCGTTGCGTGTCGCCGCCACCGAGCTGGCCGACCCGGCGCCGACGGCGCTGGTGGCGAACCTGCCCTACAACGTCGCCGTGCCCGTCGTGCTGCACCTGCTCGCCGTGCTGCCCACCCTGCGCCACGGCCTGGTGATGGTGCAGAAAGAGGTCGCCGACCGGCTCGTCGCCGGTCCCGGTTCCAAGGTGTACGGCATCCCGTCGGTGAAGCTCGCCTGGTACGCCCAGGCCCGGAGCGCCGGCAAGGTGCCGCCGAACGTGTTCTGGCCGGTGCCCAACGTCGACTCCGGCCTGGTCGCCTTCACCTGCCACGAGCCGCCCCGCGTCGACGTACCGCGGGAGCGGGTCTTCGCCGTGGTGGACGCGGCGTTCGCGCAGCGGCGTAAGACACTGCGCGCCGCGTTGGCCGGCTGGGCCGGTGGTGCGGACCGGGCCGCCGCGGCGCTCACCGCCGCCGGCGTCGACCCCGGTGCCCGTGGGGAGTCACTGACCGTCGAGCAGTTCGCCGCCATCGCCGCGTCGGCTCCGGCCGGTACGCCGGCCGGGAAGTAGGCTGACGCCGTGCCCGCCCAGGACGCTGAGGAGCTGATCGTGGCCAAGCCGTTCGACATCCGCCTGCGCGTGCGGGACATCACCCCGTGACCGAGGCCTGGCGACCGGACGACGACGAGCGACGCGGAGCCATCGGCCCGGTGCGGGTGCGGGTGCCCGCGAAGGTCAACCTGCACCTGGGGGTGGGCCCACTGCGCCGGGACGGCTACCACGAGCTGAACACCGTCTACCACGCGATCTCGATCTACGACGAGCTGACGGCCCGCCGCGGTGACACCCTCGCCCTGACCATGGAGGGTGAGGGGACCGGCGAGCTGGCCCTGGACGACACCAACCTGGTGATCCGCGCCGCGCACGCTCTCGCCGGGTACGCGGGGGTGCTGCCGCACGCCCGGTTGCACCTACGCAAGCAGATCCCGCTCGCCGGTGGGTTGGCCGGCGGCAGCGCCGACGCGGCCGCCACGCTGGTGGCCTGCGACGCGCTCTGGGGCACCGGGCTGTCCCGCGACGAGCTGGCGGGCATCGCCGCCGACCTCGGCTCCGACGTGCCGTTCCTGATCTACGGTGGCACCGCGCTGGGCACCGGCCGGGGCGAGACGGTCAGCCCCGTGCTGGCCCGCGCCACCTCCTGGCACTGGGTGGTGGCGATCGCCGACGCCGGCCTCTCCACCCCGGCCGCCTACCGGGAGCTGGATCGGCTCCGCGACTCCGGTGCCGCCGGCACCCCGCTGGGCAGCACCGACGCGCTGCTGGGCGCGCTGCGCCAGCGTGACCCGAGGGTGCTCGCCCGTACGCTCGGCAACGACCTCCAGGACGCCGCGCTGGCCATGCGCCCGGCGCTGGCCGACACGCTGAAGGCCGGCGAGGCGGCCGGCGCGCTCACCGGCATCGTCTCCGGCTCCGGCCCGACCTGCGTGTTTCTCGCCGCCACCGCGGCCGACGCGGAGCGGATCGCCGCTGAGCTGACCGCCGCAGGTGTGTGCCGGGAGGCGCGGGTGGCCCACGGTCCGGTAGCCGGGGCCCGCGTCGGCTGACGACCCGTTCCACCGGAGCTGCCGGCGCGCGGCGCGGGCGTTCGAGGCTTCCGCGTACCCTTGGGAGAGGCGTCCAGGTGCCCGCCGGCACCGGGGCGCTTTGATCATGAAGGGTGGAACGTGGCGAACATCGTCAATCTGGACCGGGTGTCCAAGGGGTACGGCGCCGCCGGGCGGCTGCTCACGGACGTCTCGCTCGGCCTGGACGACGCCGACCGGATCGGCGTGGTCGGCCTCAACGGCGCCGGAAAGTCCACCCTGCTGCGGCTGCTCACCAAGCAGGAGGAGCCCGACGACGGTCGGGTGACCCACCGCCGTGACGTGCGGGTGCTCTGGCTGCCGCAGCAACTCACCCTCGCTCCCGAGGCGACCGTCCGGGACGTGGTGCTCGGCACCGCCTGGCTCGCCGAGGGCATGGGCGCCGAGCACGAGTGGGCCGGCGACTCCGGGGTGCGGGCCATCCTCGACGGCCTCGGCATGGCGCACCTCGGCCTCGACCAGCCGGTCGGCCCGATGTCCGGTGGCGAACGCCGCCGGGTGGCGCTCGCCGCGCTGCTCGTACGCGACTCCGACCTGCTCATCCTCGACGAGCCCACCAACCACCTGGACGTCGGCGGGGTCGACTGGCTGGCCCGGCACCTGGTCGGCCGCAAGGGCGCCCTCGTCGTGGTCACCCACGACCGGTGGTTCCTGGACGCGGTCTGCACCACGACCTGGGAGGTCGCCGACCAGACCGTCCGCGCCTACGAGGGTGGCTTCGCCGCCTGGACCCTCGCCCGCGCGGAGCGCGAGCGGGTGGCCGCCGCCACCGAGGCCCGCCGGCAGAACCTGCTCCGCAAGGAGATCGCCTGGCTGCGCCGCGGCCCGCCCGCCCGGACCTCCAAGCCGCAGTTCCGCATCGACGCCGCGAACGCGTTGATCGCCGACGTGCCGCCGGCGCGCGACACCATGTCGTTGCAGCGGATGGCGGTTTCCCGCCTGGGCAAGCAGGTGTACGAGCTGGAGAACGTCGAGCTGCACGCCGGCCCGAAGGAGATCCTGCGCGACACCTCCTGGCTCGTCGGCCCCGGCGACCGGATCGCCATCCTCGGTGCCAACGGCGCCGGCAAGACCACGCTGCTGCGGATGCTCGCCGGCGTCACCCGCCCCGACGGCGGTCGTCTCGGCACCGGCTCCACGGTGCGGCCCGCCTTCCTCTCCCAGGAGCTCACCGAGCTGCCCGGACACCTGCGGGTGCTGGAGGCGGTGGAGGAGGTCGCCCGCCGGGTTCAGCTCGGCGACCGGGAGGTCTCCGCCTCGCAGCTCGCCGAGGTGTTCGGCTTCGACGACCGCCGGCTCTGGACCCCGGTCAGTGATCTCTCCGGTGGGGAGCGCCGCCGGTTGCAGATGCTGCGGCTGCTGGCCGGCGAGCCCAACGTGCTGCTCTTCGACGAGCCCACCAACGACCTGGACACGGACACCCTCGCCTCGCTGGAGGACCTGCTCGACTCGTGGCCCGGCACGATCATCGTGGCCAGCCACGACCGTTACCTGATCGAGCGGGTCACCGACACGGCGTACGGGATGTTCGGCGACGGTCGACTGGTGCACCTGCCGGGCGGTGTTGACGAATACCTCGCGCGGACCGCCGAGCGGGCCGGCTCTCCCCGGGCGGGCGCGACCTCGGCCTCCGCGCCCGGCGCTCCCTCTTCAGGCGGCATGACCGCCGCCGAGGTCCGGCAGGCCCGCAAGGAACTGACCCGGCTGGAGCGGCAGCTCAGCAAGCTCGACCAGCGCGAGACGACGCTGCTCGATCAGCTCGCGGCGGACGCCACCGACTACGCCCGGGTCGCCGAGTTGGACACCCAGCTCAAGGATCTGCGCGCCGAACGGGAGCGGATCGAGGAGAGCTGGATGACCCTCGCCGAGGACCTGCCCGAGAGCTGACCGGCCGGGCGCGCCGGCCCGGCCCCCGTGTGCGGCGTCACACCACCACGTGCGAGACAATCGTCGGCGACACCTACCCCACGGCGTTGGAGACACAGACATGGCACACACCCCCGTCAACCACCCCGCGCGGCCGATCTACCGGGCGATCGGCGGGCTGACCGGTCTGTACCTGGTGGTCTTCGGTGTGCTCGGCATCATCGCCAGCACCGGCAACGAGATCCTCGCTCAGGACGACACCCGGGTTCTCGGTCAGGGCACCAACCTCGGCTTCTCGCTGTTCAGCGTGCTGGTCGGGGTCGTCGTGCTGGTCGGCACCGCGCTCGGCCGCAACATCGACGTGGCGATCAACCAGTGGCTGGCGTACGGCCTCATGGTGGTCAGCCTGGCCGGTCTCGCGTTCATCCGGACCGACGCCAACATCTTCAACTTCAGCATCACCACGGTGATCGTGGTGATGACGGCCGCTCTGGTGCTGCTCATGGTCGGCATGTACGGCAAGGTCGGCACGGACGATGAGGCGGAGGCGTTTCAGAAGGCTCGGCTGGTGCTCTGATCTTCTGGGTTGCGGTCGTGGGTTTTCCGCCGGAGCCCGAGCTGCTCCGGGCGGTCAGGCTTGATCCCTGCGCAGCTCGGGCTCCGGCGGAAAACTGACCTGGTCCAGCCAATCGGCGGATGTTTCCGGCATTGGTGTTCTTCGGACAGTCGGGTCTGGCCTGGGCGACAATCCTCCTGAAACGGTCACATCAGGGGGTCTGGGTATGCCGCATTTTCCGGTCAACCATCCGGCACGGCCGCTCTACCGGGTCCTCTCCGGGCTGATCGGCGTCTACATCCTGGTCTTCGGCGTGTGGGGTGTCGCCGAGACGATCGGGGATCCGCTCTTCGCCCGCAACAGCACCTGGGCCCTCGGGCTCCGGACCAACCTGGCCTTCTCACTCGCCTCGGTGATCTTCGGGGTCGTCCTGATCATCGGGGCGTCGCGGCGTACCAACCTCGGCCACTACATGAACCTCACAGCGGGCGTGGTGTTCCTGGTGACCAGCATCCTGACGATGTCGGTGCTGCAGACCGAGGCGAACATTCTCAACTTCTCGATGTCGACAGTGATCGTGTCGATGCTGTTCGGCCTGATCCTGCTCGGCACCGGCCTCTACGACAAGGTCGGCCCACCGGAATCCGCCGAGGCGGAGTTGGAGCACCGCAAGCACCCGGTGGCCGACGTGCACCGCCGCTGATCGGGGTCAGTTACGCCGCGCGGTGATCAGCGTGGGCTTGGCCTCCAGGTGCGACAACCCGTTCCAGGCCAGGTTGACGAGGTGAGCCGCCACCGTCTCCTTGCGCGGCTTACGCACCTCCAACCACCAGCGACCGGTCAACGCCACCATGCCGACCAGCGCCTGTGAGTACAGTTCGGCGAGCTTCGGGTCGTACCCGCGACTCTTGTACTCGGCGCCCAGGATGTGCTCGACCTGGTGCGCCACGTCGTTCATGACGCTGCTGAAGTTGGCCGTGCCGGACATCAGCGGCGACTCGCGGACCAGCACCCGGAAACCGCTGGTCTCCTCCTCGATGTAGGTCAGCAGGGCGAGCGCCGCCTGTTCCAGGAGCTCCCGCGGATGCCCGGCGGTCAACGCCGTGGTGATCCGGTCCAGCAGGGCCCGGACCTCCCGGTCCACCACCACCGCGTAGAGCCCTTCCTTGCCACCGAAGTGCTCGTACACCACCGGCTTGGAGACCTTGGCGCGGGCCGCCACCTCCTCGATGGAGGTGGCGTCGAAACCGCGTTCCGCGAAGAGTTGCCGGCCGGTCGCGATCAACTGCTCCCGGCGTTGGGCCGCCGACATGCGGACCCGGGAGGGAGCTTTGGCTTTCGGTGCCGCCGTCGGCGTCGCCCGTCGGCCGCCGACAGCTGCCGCCGTGTCGTCGCTGACCTCAGGCATGTCGCCGCCTCGCTGGCGCTCGGTGACGCCCTGCCGTGGAATGGTTCCTCCGCTGTGCCCGTTCACGTCGTCGCCTAACTGTCGGGCGGTTCGACCGCCCTGACGCGCCGTTCGACCGTACCCGGATCGGGCTCGGCTCCCCGTCCGCCGAGCCGCCTGGTCCCCCCGCATGGCTCGGTCACCCGGCCATCCTGCCAGGCGGCTTCGTCGTGCACCGCCCGGTTTCAGCGGGGTGCGACCGGCTTCACCAGCTTGGCGGCCAGGCGCTCGGGCTTTGGCCAGCGCACCTGCGTCGCCGCGCCGGTCTTCTCGAACAACCAGATCACCCGGGCGGAGATGTCCACCTGACCGCGCAACACACCGTGCCGGGCGCTGGTCGGGTCGGCGTGGTGCAGGTTGTGCCAGCTCTCGCCGAACGACAGGATCGCCAGCGGCCAGAAGTTCGACGCGCGGTCACCCTGGCGCATCGCGAACGGACGCTCGCCGTAGACGTGGCACACCGAGTTGATCGCCCAGGTGACGTGGTGCAGGAGGCCGATCCGGACCAGCCCGGCCCAGAAGAACGCGGTCAGCGCGCCCTGCCAGGACCAGGTCACCAGACCGCCGATCAGCGCCGGGCCGAGCAGCGAGATGGCCACCAGCGCGGGGAAGAGCCGGTCGACCCGGCTGATGTCCCGGTCGGCGACGAGGTCCGGTGCGAAACGCCCCCGGTTGGACAGCTCCCGGCGGAAGAGCCAGCCCACGTGTGCGTGGAACAGGCCCCGGGTCAACGCCCAGAAGCTGGTGCCGAAGCGCCACGGCGAGTGCGGGTCACCCTCCAGGTCGGAGAACGCGTGGTGGCGACGGTGGTCGGCGACCCACTGAATGATCTCGCCCTGTACCGCCAGTGAACCCGCGACCGCCAGAGTCACCCGCAGCCACCGCTTGGCCTTGAACGAGCCGTGTGTGAAGTAGCGGTGGAAGCCGACGGTGATGCCGAGCCCGGAGACGACGTACCAGACGAGTCCGATGATCACGTCGGTCCAGCCGAGCCAGCCGCCCCACGCCACCGGAACGGCGACCAGCAGAGCGACGAAGGGGATCACCACGAACGCCCAGAGGGCGGCCAGGATGCCAGGGGACTGGCTGCCGTCGGTGAGCGGTTTGGGGCCGGGGGCGGCGGTGTTGGGATCGAGAACAGCAGTGGACATGGGACCTCGCAGGGGGATGGAGACGATCACTAAGTTACGCCTACGTCACCGTAACTTACGGGACAGTAGATCGCACGGGGAAGTTTGGAATCGCCTTCGCGTAGCCGCTCGAAGTCGCAGGTCAAACGGCTCTGTGGCGGGAACCCGGTCGATCCGGTGAGGGGGTGGCCAAGGTGCGGACCGAGCGCCCCTGGAACGGTTCACGGCATCGACCGCTCGCCGTGCGGTGGGATGAGCGCTGGCGTCCGACGGCCGGGGCGCTAAGGTGTAGCGGCGGGGTGTCCATCCCTCGTGCGACGTGCTCGCGTCGCAGATCGGCCGTGGTGTAATTGGCAACACCCGGGTCTTTGGTACCCGTATTTCAGGTTCGAACCCTGGCGGCCGAGCTGCCCACCTGCGTCCGTTTTAGGGCCCGGTGGGGGTAAGAGGGGAACGTGCCGGGCCTCGCGGCTAGCATGGCCGCGAGAGTGTCCGCCGTCCCGACGGGAGCCACGTCGTGCCCCAGCCCCACCTCCGTACCGTCGTCGTGCTTGCCGCCGGTGAGGGCAAGCGGATGAAGTCGACACTGCCCAAGGTGCTGCACCCCCTGCTCGGCCGGACGCTTGTCGGTCACGTGCTGAGCGCCGCCACCCCGTTGGGCGCGGACCGCACCGTCGTCGTGGTGGGGCACGGCGCCGACCAGGTGCGGGCGCACCTGTCCGAGATCGCCCCGGACGCCACCCCGGTGCTCCAGGCCGAGCAGCTCGGCACCGGACATGCCGTACGGATCGCGCTGGAGGCCGTACCGGAAGGGCCCGGCACCGTGGTGGTGATCAACGGTGACGTGCCCCTGCTGCGCCCGGAGACGGTGGGCGCGCTGGTGACCGCGCACGAGGAGGCCGCCGCGGCGGCCACGGTGCTGGCCGCCGAGGTGCCCGACCCGACCGGCCTCGGGCGGATCGTCCGGGACGCCGACGGGCGCCTGGAGCAGATCGTCGAGGAGCGCGACGCCGACCCGACGCAGCGCGCGATCCGGGAGATCAACGCCGGTATCTACGCGTTCGACGCGGTGCGGCTGCGCGAGGCGCTGGGCAAGCTCTCCACCGACAACGACCAGGGCGAGGAGTACCTGACCGACGTCTTCGGTCTGCTTCGTTCCGCCGGCGAGCCGGTGGCGGTGCACGTCGCCGTGGACCACGTCGAGACGTTGGGCTGCAACGACCGGGTGGAACTGGCCACGCTGCGTCGGCTGCTGCGCGACCGGATCAACGAGGCGTGGATGCGCACCGGGGTGAGCCTGCTCGACCCCGCCACCACCTGGATCGACGTGACGGTCGCGCTGGACCGGGACGCGGTCGTCGACCAGAACACCCAGTTGCGCGGCGGGACGGTCATCGGCGCGGGCGCGCTGATCGGGCCGGACGTCACCCTGATCGACACGATCGTCGGCCCCGCCGCGTCGGTGATCCGCAGCCACGCCGTCGGCGCCGAGGTGGGCGCGGGCGCGACCGTCGGGCCGTACGCGTACCTGCGGCCGGCCGCCCAGTTGGCCGAGAAGGCGAAGATCGGCACGTTCGTCGAGGTGAAGAACTCGCAGATCGGCGCCGGCGCGAAGGTGCCGCACCTGACGTACGTCGGCGACGCGACGATCGGCGAGCAGACCAACATCGGCGCCGCGTCCGTCTTCGTGAACTACGACGGCGTCAACAAGCACCGCACGGTGATCGGCAGCCACGCGCGGACCGGTGCGGACAACATGTTCGTGGCACCGGTCGAGGTGGGCGACGGGGCGTACACGGCGGCTGGTTCGGTGATCGTCGACGACGTGCCGGCCGGGGCGATGGGTGTCGCCCGGGCGCGCCAGCGCAACATCGAGGGCTGGGTCGTCAAGCGGCGCGCCGGCACTGCCGCGGCGGAGGCGGCGCAGCGGGCCCGCGACGCGAAGGGTGTGGCCGGTACGCCTGGTGCCGCAAGCCACAGTGAGGCAATCCACGGGGCGACCGAGACGGTGGGCGGCGCATCCGGCACGGGAGATACTGCAACCGAATAGTCCCCGACCCACCACCACCGGGTCGGGTACCGCCGACATAACGGGAGCAGACGGGCCCATGGGCAGCATCGTCGCCGAAAACCGCAAAAGCCTGATGCTCTTTTCCGGACGTGGCTTTCCGGAGTTGGCCAAGGAGATCGGCGAGGTGCTCGGCGTCGCGCCGACGCCGGCCGACGCGTACGAGTTCGCCAACGGCGAGATCTTCGTACGGTTCAAGGACTCGGTACGTGGTTCGGACGCCTTCGTGGTGCAGTCCGTCACGCACGGGGTGAACACCTGGGTCATGGAGACCCTGATCATGGTGGACGCGCTGAAGCGGGGGTCGGCCAAGCGGATCACCGTGGTGCTGCCGTTCTACCCGTACGCCCGCCAGGACAAGAAGCACCGCGGTCGGGAGCCGATCTCGGCCCGCCTGGTGGCGGACCTGCTGAAGACCGCCGGCGCGAACCGCATCCTCACCGTCGACCTGCACACCGCGCAGATCCAGGGCTTCTTCGACGGCCCGGTGGACCACCTCTTCGCGATGGACATCCTCGCCGAGTACGTGGAGCACAAGTACGCCGGCCGGCCGATGACAGTGGTGGCACCGGATTCAGGCCGGGTGCGGGTGGCCGAGCGGTGGACCGACCGGTTGGGCGGGTGCCCGCTGGCGTTCATCCACAAGACCCGTGACCCGATGAAGCCGAACCAGGTCGTGGCGAACCGGGTCGTCGGCGAGGTGGAGGGCCGGGTCTGCCTGATCGTCGACGACATGATCGATACCGGTGGCACCATCGCCAAGGCCGCGGACATCCTCAAGGAGTCGGGCGCGGCGGAGATCGTTGTCGCGTCCACCCACGCGCTGCTGTCCGACCCGGCCACCGAGCGGCTGAAGAACGGCTCGATCAGCGAGATCGTGGTGACGAACACCCTGCCGCTCCCGCCGGAGAAGCAACTGGACAAGCTCACCGTGCTGTCGATCGCGCCGCTGCTGGCGCGGGCGATCCGCGAGGTCTTCGACGACGGCTCGGTGACCACCCTCTTCGGTGGCCTGAGCTGAGCCTGAGCCCCGTTTCCCCACTCGGCGCGCCGGTGGGGGCGGGGCTGGCAAACTGGTGGAAACGGGGCCGGCACGCTGGTGGGAGCGCCACCGACGCGCCGGCCCTGAGCCGTGATCGGGGACTGCCGGAAACCCTGGAAACAGCTCGGGTAGACTGGTGCGGTTGCCACGGCGAGGGTGCCCGGCGGGCCGCTGAAAAGCGCCGCACGGAGGCACCGTCATCGACGCGGTGCTCCGGGCAGTCGTTCATGACGCATGAGCCCCAGCGAGCCCCTCGCCCAGCACCGTTAGACGACAAGCCGCCGCAGCGAAAAGCATCAGGAGTTTCCCCGTGTCCGAGGTAAAGATCAGCGCCGAGCCCCGTACCGAGTTCGGCAAGGGTGGTGCCCGCCGTACCCGCCGGGCCGGCAAGGTGCCCGCCGTGCTGTACGGCCACGGCGAGAAGCCCAAGCACATCGCGCTGCCGTCGCGGGAGTTCGCCGCCGCGATCCGCAAGGGCGGTGCCAACCAGCTCTTCGCGATCGACATCACCGACGGCACCCAGGTGCTGGCGCTGCCGAAGGCGATCCAGCGTGACCCGATCCGCGACACCTTCGACCACGTCGACCTGATCCTGGTCCGCCGGGGCGAGAAGGTCACCGTCGAGGTCCCGGTCCAGCTGACCGGCGAGGCCGCCCGCGACACCCTGATCGTGCACGACCACGACACCCTGTCGGTGACCGCGGACGCCACCAAGGTTCCGGACCACCTCGAGGCGTCGATCGAGGGCATGGAGGCGGGCACCCAGGTGACCGCCGGCGATGTCACGCTGCCGGCCGGCGTCGAGCTGGCCGCCGATTCGGAGCTGACCGTCGCGTCGGTGACCGCCGCCCCGACCGCCGAGCAGCTCGAGGCGACGCTGCCCGACGTCGAGGTCGCCACCGACGAGGCCGAGGCCGAGGTTGGCGAGACGACCGAGGGCTCCGAGGGCGCGGACGAGGCCCCGGCCGAGGGTGGCGAGACGACCGAGGCGCGTACCGAGGCCTGATCGGTTCGTACTGTGCGACAGGCGTCCCCGGATGTTCGGGGGCGCCTGTCGGCATATCGGGAGTCGCTGCGGTGGACGTCGGAAGGGACGGGTCGTGACAGACGAGGCGGGGCCGTGGCTGGTGGTCGGCCTGGGCAACCCGGGCCGGGAGTACGCCGGCAACCGGCACAACGTCGGGTTCATGGTGGCTGAGCTTCTGGCCGGGCGGGTGGGTGCGCGCTTCGGCCGGCACAAGCGGGCGGTGGCCGAGGTGGCCGAGGCGCGGCTGGGGTTCGGTGGGCCGAAGCTGGTGCTGGTCAAACCACTGACGTACATGAACCTGTCCGGCGGGCCGGTCGCTGCCCTGGCACAGTTCTACAAGGTGCCGGCCGCGCAGGTGATCGCGGTGCATGACGAGCTGGACATCGGCTTCGGTCAGGTGCGGGTCAAGTTCGGCGGCGGCGAGGGCGGCCACAACGGCCTGCGCTCGATGTCGAAGTCGTTGGGGACCAAGGACTACGCCCGGGTGCGGTTCGGCGTCGGCCGACCGCCGGGGCGGCAGGATCCGGCGGATTACGTGCTGTCGGATTTTGGCGCGGCCGAGCGCAAGGAGTTGGATTTCCTGGTGGACCGGGCCGCCGACATGGTGGAGTCGGTGATCACCAAGGGCGTGGAGCCGACCCAGAACCTCTACCACGGCGGCTGAGCCGGGCGGGGCGTACCCGAATCGGAAACGGCGGGCCGGTAGTCTGCGCCTTTCAGCGTGCCGCGACCGGCGACGCGAGTCGCGGCGGATCGGCCCGTGCGGGCAGCGCGGCGAGGCGACGGGAGCGGACAGATGAGCAGTCCTCCGATGATCGATGGCGCGTTCGCCCGATGGTTGGCCTCCCGGGCCGGGCAGGCGCTGCTCGACCTGCGTACGGAGATGGGGTTCTCCGACGCCGGTGCGCTCAAGTCGGCCGGGGACAAGGTGTCGCACGACCTGATCCGCACGGAGTTGGCGAAGTGGCGTCCGGGTGACGCGGTGCTCTCCGAGGAGGACGAGGGGTCGCGGTTGGCCTGGGCCGCGGAGGTCAACACCGGAGCGGTGTCCCGGCTGAACGCGGACCGGGTGTGGATCGTCGACCCGTTGGACGGCACCCGGGAGTTCTCCGAGGAGGGCCGCTCGGACTGGGCGGTGCACGTGGCGCTCTGGGCCCGCAACGCGCCGAGCCCGCACGGGCTCGTCGCCGGGGCGGTGGGGTTGCCGGCGCAGCACCGGGTGCTGGGCACCGACTACCCGCCGGCGTACCCGCCGATGACCGTGGAGGCGGCGACGGCCGGCGAGCGGAAGATCCGCCTGGCCGCGAGCCGGAGCCGGCCGCCGGTCTTCCTGACCGATCTGGCCGAGGACGTCGGGGCGCACCTGGTGCCGATGGGCTCGGCCGGAGCGAAAATCGCCGCAGTGGTCACCGGCGAGGTGGATGCGTACATCCACGCAGGTGGGCAGTACGAGTGGGACTCGGCGGCACCGATCGCTGTGGCGACGGCCACCGGACTGCACGCTTCCCGGATCGACGGTTCTGCGCTGAAATACAACGAGGCGGATCCGCGGCTGCCCGACCTCCTGGTCTGCCGCAAGGATCTCGCCACCCGGTTGCTTGCAGCGCTGCAGAAACATTCCGGGTAGCCTGAGCGCACTTTCTTGACATGCCCGACCGGAAAGGTCTGGAAATCGGATGAGCGAGCGAATCGAGCCGCTGTCATGACCACCCCCGCGGCCTACCAGGTCTCCCACCTGGACGCCCTGGAAGCGGAGAGCATCTTCGTGATGCGCGAGGTGGTCGCCGAGATGGAACGCCCGGTGATGCTCTTCTCCGGTGGCAAGGACTCGATCGTCATGCTGCGGCTCGCGCAGAAGGCGTTCGCTCCCGCCAACATCCCCTTCCCGGTGATGCACGTCGACACCGGGCACAACTTCCCCGAGGTCCTGGAATACCGCGACCAACGGGTCGCCGAGCTGGGGTTGCAACTCGTGGTGGCGAGCGTGCCGGAGGCCCTGGCCAGCGGCATGGTCCGGGAGTCCGGTGACGGCATGCGCAACCGGATCCAGACACCGGTGCTGCTGGACGCCGTCGAGAAGCACCGCTTCGACGCGCTGTTCGGTGGCGCCCGCCGCGACGAGGAGAAGGCCCGGGCCAAGGAGCGGGTGTTCAGCTTCCGCGACGAGTTCGGTCAGTGGGATCCGAAGAACCAGCGGCCGGAGCTGTGGTCGCTGTACAACGGCCGGCACCATCCGGGCGAGTCGATCCGGGTCTTCCCGCTGTCCAACTGGACCGAGCTGGACGTGTGGCACTACATCGCCCGGGAACGCATCCCGCTGCCGTCGATCTACTACGCGCACGAGCGCGAGGTGATCGAGCGGGACGGCATGTTCTACGCCGTCAACGAGTTCTTCCGCCCCCGCGCGGGTGAGGAGCGGTTCAAGGCACAGGTGCGATACCGCACCGTCGGCGACGCCTCCTGCACCGCCGCGGTCCGCTCCGACGCGGACACCGTGGAGAAGGTCATCGAGGAGGTGGCGGCCACCCGGATCACCGAGCGCGGCGCCACCCGTGGTGACGACCGGGTCAGCGAGGCCGCCATGGAGGACCGCAAGCGGGAGGGCTACTTCTGATGAGTACCGAGATCGTGGCCGCCGCGAGCGCGGACGCGCGGGCTGTCGCCGGTGCCGGGTCGGAGGCCCGGCCGATGGACCTGCTGCGGTTCGCCACCGCCGGCAGCGTGGACGACGGGAAGTCGACCCTGATCGGGCGGCTGCTCTACGACACCAAGTCGCTCTTCACCGACCAGTTGGCCGCCGTGGAGGCGGTCAGCGCGGCCCGCGGCGACGAATACACCAACCTGGCGTTGCTCACCGACGGTCTGCGTGCCGAGCGGGAGCAGGGCATCACCATCGACGTGGCGTACCGGTACTTCGCCACCCCCCGGCGCAAGTTCATCATCGCCGACACCCCGGGCCACATCCAGTACACCCGGAACATGGTCACCGGCGCGTCGACGGCGGACCTGGCGTTGATCCTGGTGGACGCGCGTAAGGGCCTCGTCGAGCAGTCCCGCCGGCACGCGTTCCTCTGCTCCCTGCTGCGGGTGCCGCACCTGGTCCTCTGTGTCAACAAGATGGACCTCGTCGATTGGTCGCAGGAGGTCTACGAGCGGATCGCCGACGAGTTCACCGCATTCGCGGCGAAGCTCGACGTACCGGACCTGACAGTGGTGCCGGTCTCCGCGTTGCGCGGCGACAACATCGTCAGCCGGTCGGACAACATGCCCTGGTACGAGGGCCCGTCGCTGCTGCACCACCTGGAGCGGGTGCACATCGCCAGCGACCGCAACCTGGTCGACGTCCGGTTCCCGGTGCAGTACGTGATCCGTCCGCAGTCGACCACTGTCACCGACTACCGCGGCTACGCCGGCCAGGTCGCCTCCGGCGTGCTGAAGCCGGGCGACGAGGTGATGGTGCTGCCCTCCGGCTTCACCAGCCGGATCGCCGCCGTGGAGACCGCCGACGGGCCGGTCGCGGAGGCGTTCCCGCCGATGTCGGTGACGGTACGACTGGCCGACGAGATCGACATTTCGCGGGGTGACCTGATCTGCCGGCCGAACAACGCGCCGGCGGTGGCCCAGGACATCGAGGCGATGGTCTGCTGGATGGACGAGACGGCCCCGCTACGGGTCCGCGGCCGGTACGCGATCAAGCACACCACCCGGTCGGCACGGGCGATCGTGCGCGGGCTGCACTACCGGCTGGACATCAACTCCCTGCACCGCGACGAGTCCGCCGACGAACTGCGGCTCAACGAGATCGGCCGGGTACGACTGCGTACGACGGTGCCGCTGCTGGCCGACGAGTACCGCCGTAACCGCACCACCGGCGGCTTCGTCATCATCGACGAGGCGACCAACCGCACGGTGGGCGCCGCCATGATCGTCGAAGCCAGCTAACCCCACCCCACCCCACCCCACCCCCGCCCGAGGCGGGTGATCAAGAGCTTTGCGTCAGGATTCGGCCTGGAACTGACGCAAACCTCTTGATCACCGCCGGCCCGGGGTGGGTGGGTGGGGGTTAGGGCAGGCGGGTGGCGCCGGGGGAGGGGAGGACCGTTGCGGTGTCGGGGGCGGTGAAACCCCGTTGGGCGTACGCGTCGGACACGGCAGCGGTCACCGCGTCGGCACTGTCGACCTCGATGAGGGCCAGCACGCAGCCGCCGAAGCCGCCGCCGGTCATCCGGGCGCCCAGCGCGCCGGCGGCCAACGCTGCCTCGACCGCGGTGTCGATCTCCGGCACGGTGATCTCGAAGTCGTCGCGCATCGAGACGTGGGAGGCGGTCAGCAGCGGGCCGATGTCGCGGACCCGGGCGGCGCGGAGCAACGCCACCGTGTCCAGTACGCGCTGGTCCTCGGTCACCACGTGCCGGACCCGTCGCCGGGTCTCCTCGTCGTCGAGCCGGGCCAGCGCGGCGTCGAGCTGGTCGATGCTCACGTCCCGCAGCGCGGTGACGCCGAGCGCGTCGGCCCCGGCCTCGCAGGAGCGACGGCGGGCCGCGTACTCCCCGTCGGCGTGGCGGTGCGGGGCGCGGCTGTCGATGACCAGCACAGCCAGCCCGTCGGCGTCGAGGTCGAACGGGATGTGCTCGACCGACTCGTCCCGACAGTCGAGGAAGAGGGCGTGCCCGGCGCGGCAGCGGATCGCCGCTGACTGGTCCATGATGCCGGTCGGCGCACCCACGTAGACGTTCTCCGCCCGCTGGGCCAGTCGGGGTTGCAGTTCCGGGGCGAGCTTCAGCTCGCCGAGGTCGAGCAGGGCGGCCAGCACTGCCGACTCCAGCGCGGCCGAGGAGGAGAGCCCGGCGCCCAGCGGCACGTCGGAGGCGATCGCCAGCCGGGCGCCGGGCACCGGGTGACCGGCCTCGCGAAGCGCCCAGACCACACCCGCGACGTACGCGCCCCAGCCGGCGACGCGACCCGGCTCGGCTACGTCGTCCGCGCCGAAGGTGATCGACTCGCCGGAGAGTTCGGACCAGACCGTCCAGTGCTCGCCGTCCTGCCGGTCGGCGGCGACGACGGTGCGCATCGGCAGGGCGAAGGGCAGCACGAAGCCTTCGTTGTAGTCGGTGTGCTCACCGATCAGGTTGACCCGCCCCGGGGCGGCCCAGCGGCCGGTGGCCTCGGCACCGAACTGCGCGGAGAAGCCGGCTGCGGCCCGCTCGGCGACATCACTGCTCGGGTGGGTCATGACTGGCCCAGGATGTGCGTGCGGTAGAACGCCCAGGCATCCCCGACCATGTCGTGCAGGGTCGGCTTCTGCGGCACCCAGCCCAGCTCGTCGCGGGCCAGTGCGGAGGATGCGACCAACTCGGCCGGGTCGCCCTCGCGGCGCGGCGCGACCTCGACGGGCAGTTGGTGCCCGGTGACCTCGCGGACCACGTCGACGACCTGACGGTTGGTGAAGCCGTTGCCGTTGCCCAGGTTGTAGATCCGGTGCTGACCGCCGGTGGCCGCGTCCAGCGCCAGCAGATGCGCGCGGGCCAGGTCGGCGACGTGGATGTAGTCGCGGACGCAGGTGCCGTCCACTGTGGGGTAGTCGTCCCCGAAGAGCTGGAGCTTCTCCCGCCGGCCGGCGGCGACGTCCAGTGCGATCGGGATCAGGTGCGTCTCCGGGTCGTGCCGCTCGCCGAGGGTGATGTCGCCGTCGAGGTGGGCGCCGGCCACGTTGAAGTAGCGCAGCGACACGGCGGCCAGCCCGTGCGCGATCGCCTCGGAGGTGAGTGCCATGTCGACGGCGAGTTTGGTGGCGCCGTACGTGTTGGTGGGTGCCTTGACCGCGTTCTCGGTGATGGGCAGTTCGGTGGGGTTGCCGTAGACGGCGGCGGTGGAGGAGAAGACCATCCGGGGCACCCCGGCGGCCCGGACCGCGTCGATCAGGGCGAGCGTGCCGATGGTGTTGTTCTGCCAGTACAGCTCCGGCTTGACCATCGACTCGCCGGCGGCGATCAGGGCGGCGAAGTGCAGCACCCCGTCGAAACCGGCGTCCGCGGTGATGACCTGGGCGGCGTCGTGGATGGACGCCTCCACGTGGGTGGCGTCCGGGGCGAGGGCCTCGCGGTGGCCGGTGCGCAGGTCGTCCAGGATGACCACCTGGTGACCCGCGTCGAGCAGCATCCGGGTCACCACGCTCCCGATGAAGCCGGCGCCCCCGGTGACGAGCAGTTTCACGTCGTTGCCTCCTGCCTGGCCCGCCCGGGACGTGGCCTTCCGGTGATCACACTAGGGCGGTGGTCGGCACTCTCGCCGTCGCCACCGCCAACCCCATTCCATCATAATCTTTCATGATTAAACAGAGCCGAACATCTCTCCGCCGCTCCGCGTGATCGCCGGTGCGGTGGGCCCACGGTGTCTACCATCTCTGTCATGCGGGAAGCGGCCCGTACCGGGCTCCGGCGACACGCGCGGGCACACCCCCGCCGCGACCCTGGCCCGCTCGCCCGGGCCGTCGCCCGGGTGCTGGTTCGCGCCGCGGACGGTGCCACCCGGCTCGTCACCGATCTACTCGGGACCGGTCCGACGGCCGGCCGGGAGCACATCTCCGAGGCCGACCTGCGGGACCTTGTCGCGGCGAACACCGTGCTCGACCCGGACGAGCGGCGGATCATCGACGAGGTCCTGGTGGCCGGTGCCAGTCTGATCCGCGAGGTGATGATGCCGCGCACCGAGGTGGTCTTCCTCCCGGCACGGATGACCATCGTCGAAGCCGCCCGACTGGTCCGCGCCGAGACGCACACCCGTTACCCGGTCACCGACGGCACGCACGACGACGTGGTCGGCTTCGTGCACCTTCGTGACGTACTGCTGCGCCCGGACGCCGACCCGTGCGTCACCGTCGGCGAGTTGGCCCGGGAGGTGAAGCGGCTGCCGAGCAGCAAACGGGTGCTCGCCGCGCTGACCGAGATGCGCCGAGAGGGCAAGCACCTCGCTGTGGTGGTCGACGAGTACGGCGGCACGGCCGGGATCGTCACCCTGGAGGACCTCATCGAGGAGTTGATCGGCGAGATCCACGACGAGTACGACGCCACCCCGGACCCGGAGCGTGCCGGCCTGCCGGCCGTGGTGGACGGTCGCCTCAACCTCGCTGACTTCGCCGAGCGGACCGGGGTGGCCCTGCCCGCCGGACCGTACGAGACGGTGGGCGGGTTCGTCATGGCCGCGCTGGGCCGGCTCCCGGTGACCGGCGACGAGGTGCCGGTGCCGGCTGCGCCCGCCGAGGTCGGCGCACCCGATCCGGCCGAGCTGCCGGCCGGCTGGCTGCTGCGGGTGCTCACGTTGGACGGCCGCCGGGTGGCCCGACTCGCCGTTTCCGCCGCCCGCACCACCGATCAGCGCCGAGAGCAGAGCGCCGGCAAGCGCCGCGAGTACGACGTCACGTCGGCCCCGGCGGGCGGCCCCGAGCCGACCCGGGAGGCGGTGACGGGGCAGCACCGCCGGGTATCGGTCGGGCCGACGCGCCGGGTCGGCGCTGGCGAACCACGCGAGGTCAGCGCCCCGGCACCGGCGGGCCGGAGCCGACCCGCCGGCCCGTCATGACGGACCGGGTTGCTTGCTGACAGAATTATCGCCATGTCCGACGTTCCCGCCCGGCCCCGCGTCTTCTCCGGCATCCAGCCGACAGCCGACTCGTTCCACCTCGGCAACTATCTCGGCGCGGTGCGGCACTGGGTGGCGCTACAGGACACCCACGACGCGTTCTACTGCGTCGTGGACCTGCACGCCATCACCGCGGGTCACGATCCGGCGCTGCTGCGCCAGCGGACCCGGGTGGCCGCGGCCCAGCTCTTCGCGGTCGGGCTCGACCCGGAACGCAGCACGCTGTTCGTCCAGTCGCAGGTGCCCGAGCACCCGCAGCTGGCCTGGGTGCTCGGCTGCATCACCGGCTTCGGCGAGGCCAGCCGGATGACCCAGTTCAAGGACAAGTCGCAGAAGCAGGGCAACGAGCGGGCCAGCGTCGGGCTGTTCACCTATCCGGTGCTCCAGGCCGCCGACATCCTGCTCTACCAGGCCAACGCGGTCCCGGTCGGCGAGGACCAGCGCCAGCACCTGGAACTCTCCCGGGATCTGGCCCAGCGCTTCAACTCGCTGTTCGGCGCGACCTTCACGGTGCCCGCGCCGCACATCGTCAAGGACACTGCCAAGATCACCGACCTGCAGGACCCGACCGCGAAGATGTCGAAGTCGTCGTCCTCGCCAGCCGGCATCATCGACCTGCTCGACGACCCGGCCCGGTCCGCGAAGAAGATCCGTTCGGCGGTGACCGACACCGGTCGGGAGATCGTCTTCGACACCGAGACCAAGCCGGGTGTGTCCAACCTGCTGACCATCTACTCGGCGCTCAGCGGCCGCGGCATCGACGAGCTGGTGGCCGCCTACGCGGGCCGTGGCTACGGCGATCTGAAGAAGGAGCTGGCCGAGGTGGTGACGGACTTCGTCCGGCCGATCCAGGAGCGCACCCGCGCCTACCTCGACGACCCGGCGCAGTTGGACAAGCTGCTGGCCGCCGGCGCGGAGAAGGCCCGCACCGTGGCCGCGGCGACCCTGCGGTCCGCGTACGAGCGGGTCGGGTTCTTCCCGCCCGTGCGCGGCGAGTAGCTCCGCGGTACAGGTGGACGGCTCGGTGCTCGGAGGGGCGGCGCGAAGCGTGGATCGCAGTGGCGGGGTGCCGCCGACCGGCGACACCATCCAGATCGGCATCGCCGTGGACATCCCCGAGCCGTGGGGTGCCCTGCTCACCCGGCGGCGGGTCGAGGCCGGTGATCCGCTGGCGGTGCCCGCGCACGTGACGTTGCTCGGGCCCACCGAGATCCGGACGGCCAACCTGCCGGCGGTCGAGCGGCACCTGGCCGCCGTCGCCGCCGCGCACCTGCCGTTCACCCTGCACCTGCGGGGCACCGGCACGTTCCGTCCGGTCACCCAGGTGGTGTTCGTCGCGGTGGCCGCCGGGATCAGCGAGTGCGAGCTGCTGGCCGCGGCCATCGCCGCGGCGCCGGGCCTGCACCGCGAACTCCGCTTCCCCTACCATCCGCACGTCACGGTGGCTCAGGACGTGGCGCCGGAGGCCCTGGACCGGGTGTACGAGGATCTGGCCGACTTCTCCGCCATGTTCGAGGTCGACGGGTTCACCCTCTTCTCGCACAGCGGGCAGGCCAGGTGGCAGCCGCGTCGCGACTTCTGCCTCGGCACCTGAAACGCCGGCAACCGAGCCGTCAGCACCTGAAGCAGCGACGCGCCGGCCGGCGAGCATCGGGAGCCGGTTGCCACTACAGCGGTGGGAGATCGGCGAGGATGACCGCGTGAACGTGATCGGCCGGATCGAGACGGGCATCGACCGCTGGGTGAGCGCCGCGCGCCACCGGTCGGGGCTCTTCGATCATGTGTGGCGGGCCGGGGTGCTGTACGGCGAGGTGCTGGCCGGTCGGTTGGCCGCCGCGATCGCCTACTACGGCTTCTTCGCCGTGTTCGCCCTGGCCCTGGTCGCGTTCTCCGTCTTCGGTGCGATCCTGGAGGACAACGACGAGGTCAGCGCGGCTGCGGCCGACTTCCTCAAGGAGAATCTGCCGTTCCTGGACGCCGAGCAGATCGCCAACTCCAGCGGCACCGTCGGTGTGGTCGGCCTGGTCATCCTGGTCTTCACCGGGATCGGTTGGGTCGAGGCCATCCGATCCTCGCAGCGGCTGATGTACCAGCTCAACCAGCAGCCGGGCAATCTGGTGGTGCGGCGGCTCGTCGACTTGGGCGTGATGATCGGCGTCTTCGTGCTGCTCGGCGTCTCGGTCGCGGCGGTGGACGCGTTGGAGTCGCTGCTGCGGTTCCTGCTGCGCAGCACCGGCTCGGTGGGTCTGACCACCATCAGCGCGGTGCTCAGCGTGCTGGTCAACACCGTGCTCGCCACCGCGTTGCTGCTCGCCGTGCCCCGGCTGCGGATGAGCCGGTCCCGGCTGCGCCCGGTGGTGTTGCTCGTCGCTGTCGGCATCACGCTGCTGAACACCGTCGGCCGGTACTACGTGGTGCGGACCGAGCGGAACCCGGCGTACACCGTGGTGGCCGGCGCCGTCGGTCTGCTGCTGTACCTCTACCTGCTCAACCAGTTGGTGCTGTTCGGCGCGGCCCTCCTGGCGACCAGCACCACCGGCCGGGTGGTGGACCTGGCGGAGACCCCCGCCCCGCCGAAGGATGTCGACGAGGGCATCGACCCCGGTACGCCGGGCGGTGCGGGCTGATGACGGAAGGCGTGCAGGTGCTGATCTCGGTCGACCCGGACTCGTCGGTGCCCCCGTACGAGCAGGTGCGCGTGCAGCTCGCCGAGCTGATCGGCGACGGCCGGTTGCCGGTGGGCAGCCGGCTGCCCACCGTCCGGCAGCTCGCGGCCGACCTGCGGTTGGCCGCGAACACGGTGGCCCGCGCCTACCGGGAGTTGGAGGCGGCCGGGCTGTTGGAGACCCGGGGGCGCAACGGCACCTTCGTCGCTCCCGGGCGGGACGACGCCGTCGACCGGTTGCAGCGGGCGGCGGCCGGCTACGCGGCCGAGGCGGGCCGGCTCGGCGTGCCACCGGCCACCGCGCTCGCCCTGGTCCGCGCCGCCCTGGACGCGGTCCGCCCCGGCTGACCGGCTGCCGATGGACCGTCGGACGGGCGATAACTGAGCAGAACCGCGCCGCCGCTCGCGTTCGCGGACCATGATGAGCCGGTGGGCGCACTCATGACACTGGACCTGCCGGCGGACTCGCCGCTCCTCGGCCTGCCGTGGATCATCACCTTCGGTCCGCTCGGTGATCTCGACGAGTGGGAGCCGGTGGTCTGCGGGCCGTACGAGCGACCGCACGCGTTGGCCCTGGCCGAGGCGGTGGTGGCCGAGGAGCAGTTGATGGCCGTGGTGGAGCCGCTGCTGCCGGCGCTGTCCCCCGACGAGATCCGCAGCGAGATCGCCGCCGCGCAGGTCGCCGCCGAGGACGAGGCCCGGCAGGTGGAGGGGGCCGACCTGTACGGCGACTTCGAGGACGTGATCGACGAGGAGTTGGACGCGGCAGCCGACGAGGCCGGCCACGGTGAGCCCGTCGAAGCGCCGGACGAGGCCGAGGTGCGTGCCGGTTTCACCCGGATCGCGGCGCTGCTCACCGCGAAGTGACGACCTGGGTCGGTGTGCACGGACACCGGCGCCACGCGGAGTGGACTCCGCGCGGCGCCGGTGGCACCTCACCCCCCACCACAAGGGGCCGGTAGCCCAGTCGCCCGCCGGCGCGGGGCACGACGAACGACCAGGTCGAGAACGAGTTACCCGTTCAGCGCCGTTCCAACCAGACTGCCGCGTCAATTGGCAGCAGCCGGCCGGAGCCCTGTTCGGTGAGTTCGTTGCTGGCGACGAGCGGCTGACCGTACCCGTCGATCAGGACCGGCGCGCCGCTCATGTTGACGACGCAGGTCAGCTCGGTCGCGCCGGCGGAGCGGGAGAAGGCCAGCACGCCCGGCTCGCTCTTCCGCCAGGTGACCCCGTCGGCGTCGAGGGCGAGCGCGGGATGAACGTGGCGGATCCGCAGCGCGGTCCGGTACAGCTCCAGGGTCGAGCCAGGCAGGTCGGTCTGCGCCGTGACGGACAGCGCCCGCCAGAGCGCCGGCGCGGGTAGCCAGCTCAGCGCACTACCGGCCGGCCCGAAGCCGTACGGAGCCAGCTCGCCGTTCCACGGGATGGGCACCCGGCAGCCGTCACGGCTCTCGCCGGTGCGCAGGAACGCCGGATCCTGGCGCAGCTCGTCGGGGAGGTCGAGGACCTCCGGCAGGCCCAGTTCCTCGCCCTGGTAGAGGTAGGCGCAGCCAGGCAGGGCGAGCATCAGCAGGCTGGCGGCCCGGGCTCGGCGCAGCCCTTCGACGCCGTCGCCGTACCGGGTGACGTGGCGCTGCTTGTCGTGGTTGGACAGCACCCACGTGGTGGGCGCTCCGACGACGGTCGCCTCGGCCAACGCGGTGTCGATCACCTTGCGGAACGACTCGGCCGACCAGGTGGCGTCGAGGAAGTCGAAGCTGAACGCCTGGTGCAACTCGTCCGGGCCGATGTAGCGGGCCAGGCGCTGTGGCGTCTCGGCCCACGCCTCGGCGACCGCCATTCGACCGCCCGGGTAGCTGTCCAGGATGGGCCGCCAGGCCCGGTAGATCTCGTGCACCTCGTCCTGGTCGAAGTACGGCAGCCGGCCCTTACCGAGCAGTTCGACCTGCCGCTGGCCGGTGGTCGCCGTGCTGAAGCCGACGTCCGGCAGCCCCTCGGCCTTGATCATGCCGTGCGCCACGTCGACGCGGAATCCGTCGACGCCCCGGTCCAGCCAGAACCGCAGCACGTCCTCGAACTCGGCGCGAACCTCCGGGTGACGCCAGTTCAAATCCGGCTGCGAGCTGTCGAACAGGTGCAGATACCACTGGCCGTCAGCGATCCGGGTCCAGGCAGGGCCACCGAAGACGCTCTCCCAGTCGTTCGGGGGCAACTCGCCGTGCGTGCCCTGACCGTCGGCGAAGAGGTAGCGGGCCCGCTCCGATGAGCCGGCGCCGGCGGCGAGCGCCGCGCTGAACCAGTGGTGCGCGCTGGAGGTGTGGTTGGGTACCAGGTCGACGATGATCCGAAGGCCGTGGGCGTGCGCGTCATCGATCATCTCGTCGAAGTCGGCGAGTGTGCCGAACATCGGGTCGACGTTCCGGTAGTCGGCCACGTCGTACCCGCCGTCGATCATCGGCGAGGTGTAGAAGGGGGTCAGCCACAGCGCGTCCACCCCGAGGTCGCGCAGGTACGGCAGGCGCTGCCGGATGCCCTGGAGGTCGCCAATGCCGTCACCGTCGCTGTCGGCGAAGCTGCGGACGTACACCTGGTAAACGACCGCGGAGCGCCACCAGTCGGCGTCGGTGGTCTGCGGCGGGCTGGCGGTGCTGATCATTCGAGCAATATGCCGGCCCGCCGTTGCAAGAGTCAAGCAGATCTTGCGTAAGACAAGCGGGCGGAACTCGGTGCGACAGCGGTGGAGCCGCGCACCACCAACTCCGGGCGGAACAGGTACTCCGAGTGCGGGGCGCCGTGCCCGTTGATCTCGTCCACCAGGGCGCGGACGGCGGCCACCGCCATCGCGGTGACCGGTTGCCGCATGGTGGTCAGCGGCGGGTCGGTGAAGGCCATCAGCGGGGAGTCGTCGTAGCCGACCACGGAGAGGCCGCCGGGCACGTCGAGGCCGCGTTGACGGGCGGCCCGGATCGCGCCGAGCGCCATCAGGTCGGAGCCGCAGACCACACCGGTGACGCCGCGGTCCAACAGGCGGCCGGCCGCCGCCTCGCCACCCTCCACCCCGAACAGTGACAGCTCGGCCAGCGGGCCCAGGTCGGCTTCGGCGACGCCGGCCAGCCGGGTCATCGCGGAACGCCAGGCGGCCACCTTGCGCTGCACCGGGACGAACCGGTCCGGGCCGGTGATCAGGCCGATCCGTCGGTGCCCGAGCGCGACCAGGTGGGCAACTGCCAGTTCGGCCGCCTCCCGGTCGTCGCAGGAGACGAAGGGCGCGCCGATGCCGGGCACGTACCCGTTGATCATCACGACCGGCATCGGCCGGGTGAGCAGCGCCCGGTAGCGGTCGTGGTTCGCGGCCGTGTCGGCGTGCAGCCCGGAGACGAAGACGATGCCGGAGACCTGCCTGTCCAGCAGCATCTCCACGTACTCGTCCTCGGTCACGCCGCCGGCGGTCTGGGTGCAGAGCACCGGCGTGAATCCACTCTGCGCCAGTGTGGACTCGATGACCTGGGCGAAGGCGGGGAAGATCGGGTTGTCCAGCTCCGGCACCACCAGGCCGACGAGACCGGCGCTGCGCTTGCGCAGCCGGGCCGGCCGCTCGTACCCGAGCACGTCGAGGGCGGTGAGCACGGCCTGCCGGGTCTCCGGGGCCACGCCGGGGCGGTCGTTGAGCACCCGCGACACCGTGGCCTCGCTGACTTCGGCCTGCTGGGCGATGTCGGACAGTCGAGCGCGCATGGCGGCACTGTAGCCCACCGGCAAGTTCTTGCGGGGTACGCCTGCAAGCTCTTCCATTACTTGCAACGCCTTGCTTACGTCCCCGCGACGAGAGTGGGCGGCGTTGCGGCGGCCGGTTGATCGACTGATCCGCGTTCGCGGGCGATTCCCTCTACTACGATCCGTCGTTCATGGGGGAGTATGGCGAGCGTGGAAGCTCTCAGACTCATCCTTCTCTACGTCCATCTGATCGGGTTCGCCCTGCTGCTCGGTGGCTCGATCGCCCAGTACGCCAGCGGTCGGCTGCGGATCAACCCGGCCATGCTGTGGGGCGCGGTGATCCAGTTGTTGACCGGGTTGGGCCTATCCGCGCCGCTGCGCGGTGGCGGCGACGACGAGCCGAGCCCGGCGAAACTTGTGACGAAGTTGGTGATCGCGTTGCTGATCTTCGTCATGGTCTTCTTCTCGCGGAAGCGGGACGTGGTCAACCGCGGCCACTTCCTCGCGATCGTCGGTCTGACCCTGGTCAACGCGGCGGTCGCGGTCTTTTGGCGGTAACGTCCGAGGGGGGAAAGGGCCTCCTGAAAACGGACGTTGCGGACGCTGCGGCGCACGGTTACCAGCACGAAGAGTGACGTGCCCCACGCAAGGGTTACACCCGGGTAACAGGCGCTCATCAGTCGTGCACGATTGTCGGCCGGTGGGTGGGCGCGGGCGTACGCTCCCGTCCGTAACGTGGGACAGCCGGCGGCACACCCGCAGGCCGGCTGATGGGCTGCCACCGCACAAGGCGCGGTGAGCAATGGGAAGGAGACGTCTTGCGCTCGGTGCGTGGGATGCGGATCGCCTCGATCTTCGCGGTGGGTGGGCTGGCGCTCTCCGCCGCCGCTTGTGGCGAGGCGCCCAAGGATGACAACAACGCCGGCAGTGGCGCCAAGAAGTTCAGCGCCTGCATGGTGACCGACGTTGGCGGCATCGACGACAAGTCGTTCAACGCCTCGGCCTGGAAGGGTCTGCAGGAGGCCAAGGCCGCCAACGACAACATCGACATCAAGTACGTCGCGTCGAAGGCCGAGGCCGACTACGAGCCGAACCTGACGCAGTTCGTCAACCAGAAGTGCGACTTCATCCTGGCGGTCGGTGGCCTGATGGGCGACGCCACCTCGAAGATCGCCAAGGCGAACCCGAACCAGCAGTTCGGCATCGTCGACGCCAACCCGGGTGACGCCAACGTCTACCCGATGCAGTTCGACACCGCCCAGGCCGCGTTCCAAGCCGGCTACCTGGCCGCCGGGATGACCAAGAGCGGCAAGGTCGGCACCTACGGTGCGGTTCCGATCCCGCCGGTGACCATCTTCATGGACGGTTTCGTCGACGGTGTGAAGTACTTCAACACCACCAAGGGCAAGAACGTCCAGGCCCTGGGCTGGAACAAGGAGACCCAGAAGGGCTCCTTCTCCAACGCCTTCGACAAGCAGGACGAGGGCAAGAAGGTCTCCGACGCGCTGGTCGCCCAGGGCGCGGACATCATCATGCCGGTCGCCGGCGGCTCCGGCCTCGGCACCACCGCCGCGGCCAAGGCGTCGGGTGGCAAGTACAGCACCATCTGGGTGGACGTCGACGGCTGCGAGAGCACCCCGGACTGCTCCGCGATCCTGACCACCGTGGTCAAGAACATCCCGGAGGCCGTCAAGGAGGCCGTGGTCAAGGCCGCCGGTGGGGAGAAGCTGGAGGCCAAGCCGGGCTTCGTCGGCACCCTGGCCAACACCGGGGTCTCGATCGCTCCGTACCACGACTTCGACAGCAAGGTTCCGGCCGAGCTGAAGGCCGAGGTCGACAAGATCAAGGCGGACATCGCCGCCGGCACCATCACCGTCACCTCGAAGGCCCAGCCGACCAAGTGACAACCGGCCGGCCGCTCCGATGAGATCATCGGGGGGCCGGCGGGGGACAGGTACGACCCGATCGGCCGCTTCGGCCCTGCGGTTACCCCGCGGGGTCGGAGCGGCCGATCGCGCACCACGGCGGCCGGTCCGGTCCGGCCGGTACGACGGCAGCTAGGCTGCACCATCGCTCGCACTCCAGGAGGTTGCGCTGAGACTCGAACTGCGCGGCATCACCAAGCGGTTCGGTGATCTGGTCGCCAACGATCACATCGACCTGACGGTGGAGCCTGGAGAGATTCACGCCCTCCTCGGCGAGAACGGCGCGGGCAAGTCGACCCTGATGAACGTGCTCTACGGGCTCTATCAGCCCGACGAGGGCGAGATCCTGGTCGACGGCAAGCCGCTGAAGCTGAGGGGCCCGTCCGACGCGATCGGGGCCGGGATCGGCATGGTGCACCAGCACTTCATGCTGGTGCCGGTCTTCACCGTCACCGAGAACATCATGCTCGGCGCCGAGCAGATCAAAGGTGGCATCGCCGGCTTCCTGGACCGGCGGCGGGCCCGGCGCGAGGTCACCGAGGTGTCCGAGCGCTACAACCTGCGGGTCGACCCGGACGCGGTGATCGAGGACCTGCCGGTCGGTATCCAGCAACGCGTCGAGATCGTCAAGGCGCTGACTCGCGACGTCGACCTGCTCATCCTGGACGAGCCGACAGCGGTGCTCACCCCTCAGGAGACCGAGGAGTTGCTGACGGTCATGCGGTCGCTCAAGGCGGCCGGCAAGTCGATCGTCTTCATCACCCACAAGCTTGGCGAGGTCAAGGCCATCGCCGACCGGATCACCGTGATCCGGCGCGGCAAGACCGTCGGCACCGCCTCACCGGAGGCCAGCCGGGACGAGTTGGCCGCGTTGATGGTCGGGCGCAACGTCCGGCTCACCGTGGACAAGACCCCGGCCACGCCGGGCGAACCGGTGCTGGAGGTGGCCGGGCTGGTCGTCGACGACGACCGGCAGATCCGCGCGGTCGACGGCGTCGACCTGACCGTACGCGCGGGCGAGGTTCTCGGCGTGGCGGGCGTACAGGGCAACGGGCAGACCGAGCTGATCGAGGCGATCATGGGCCTGCGCCCGGTGCTCGCCGGCACGATCAGCCTGGCCGGCGACCAGATCAACGGCTGGAAGCCCAAGAGGGTGCTCCGGGCGGGCGTCGGTTACGTACCTGAGGACCGCAGCGTGGACGGTCTGATCAAGGAGTTCAGCGTCGCGGAGAACTTGGTGCTGGACATCTACGACCGGGCGCCGTTCGGTGCCGGGCTCGCGCTGAAGCCGGACGCGATCGCCGCCTCGGCGAAGGAGCGGATCGAGCAGTTCGACGTCCGTACCTCGTCGGCCGAGGCGGCGGTGGGCACCCTCTCCGGCGGCAACCAACAGAAGGTGATCGTGGCCCGGGAGCTGTCCCGGCCGCTGAAGCTCTTCATCGCCGCCCAGCCGACCCGTGGCGTCGACGTCGGGTCGATCGAGTTCATCCACAGCCAGATCATCCACGAACGCGACGTGGGCACCGCCGTTCTGGTGGTCTCCAGCGAGCTCGACGAGGTGATCGGGTTGGCCGACCGGATCGCGGTGATGTACCGCGGCCGGATCATCGGCATCGTCGGCCCGGACACCGCTCGTGAGGAGATCGGCCTGCTGATGGCCGGCATCAGCCCGGACGCGGCCCACGAAGCCGTCGCGGCACCCGCCGACGGTGAGCCCGAAGCGGCAGACGGGAGCCCGGCGAGCGACGCGGGTTCCGCGAGCGAGGACAAGGCATGAGCGAGCGCCAGGTGCGTCATGACGTCAGGCAGCGAAGCGGAGTGACGGCATGACCAACCCTTCCAACCCGCAGTCCGGCTCGCCGGACAAGGAGCCGGCGAGCGAGGCGCAGGCCGCGCAGAACGCGCTCGGCAACACCGAACGCACCGAGGTGGCCACCCAGCCGGACCGCTCGGTGGCGGAGTCGGGCCCGGAGCCGAAGCCGAGCCTGGGCCGGTTGTTCCTGGACAACCTCTGGGCGGCCAACACCTTCACGGTGACCCTGTTGTCTTTGGTGCTGGCGATCGTGGTCGGCGCGGTGCTGATGATCATCTCTGATCCCGACGTGCTCTCCACCTACTCGTACATCACCTCCCGCCCGTCCGACGCGATCAACTCCAGCTGGACACTCGTCAGCGAGGCGTACGCGAACCTGTTCAAGGGCTCGATCTTCGATCCCGAGGCGTTCTCCGGCTGGTTGGACGGCGCCAACGGGTGGCAGGCGGTGCTCGCGCCGATCTCGGAGACGCTGACCTACGCGGCGCCGCTGGTCTTCACCGGCCTGTCGGTGGCGCTGGCCTTCCGGGGCGGCCTGTTCAACATCGGCGCCCAGGGCCAGGCCATCATCGGTGTGATCATGGCGGCGCTGGCCGGCTTCCTGCTGCCGCTGCCGCCCGGCCTGCACCTGCTGGTGGCGGTGCTGGCCGGCGCGCTGGGTGGAGCGATCTGGGGCTTCATCCCCGGCATCCTCAAGGCCCGTGCCGGCGCGCACGAGGTGATCAACACGATCATGCTCAACTACGTCGCCACGTACTTCCTCACCTGGTTGATCGTGCAGAACGGCGTGCAGGACCCGAGCCGTGCCGACGCGATCAGCAAGGCGGTGGACACCTCCGCCCAGCTGCCCCGACTGCTCGGCGACAACCTGCGGGTGCACGCCGGCATCCTGCTCGCCGTGCTGGCCACCTGGGCCGTCGCCTGGCTGCTCAACCGCTCGACGCTCGGTTTCGAGCTGCGCGCGGTCGGCGCCAACCCGGACGCCGCCCGGACCGCGGGCATCAGCGTCACCCGGACGTACATCCTGATCATGGTTTTCGCCGGAATCCTGGCCGGCCTCGGCGGCTCGAACATGGTGCTCGGCTCGACCGCCAGCGCGTTGACTCCGCTGGTGGTCGCGCAGATCGGCTTCGACGGCATCCTGGTGGCGCTGCTCGGGCGGGTGAAGCCCTGGGGGGTGCTGCTGGCCGCGCTGCTGTTCGGCGCGCTCCAGGCCGGTGGTAACCGGATGCAGTCGTACTCCGGGATCTCGTTGGAGCTGGTGACCGTGCTCCAGGCGCTGATCGTCATCTTCATCGCCGCACCGGCCCTGGTGAAGGCGATCTTCCAGCTCCGGGCCGCGCGCGCCGCCCGGTTGCAGACGAGCCTGGCGAAGGGCTGGTAACTCATGTCCACCATGGCTGTCCCCGACATCGCGGTCGCCCCGGTCGACGAGGGCTTCTGGACCCGCAGCCGGAAGGTCGGTCTCACGCTGCTGGCGCTCGGCCTGCTGGCCGCGGTGCTCTTCGGCGCGCTCGCCACCGACCAACAGGCCCGGTTCACCCTCAGCGACGACGCCGCCGGTGCCGCACTGGAGATCAACGGCACGATCGGGGCGATCCTCTTCGGGATCATCACGATCGCCGCCGGCGCGGCGCTGCTGGCCGGGGTGCCGAAGCGCTGGTTCCTACCCGTGCTCGGCGTCGGGTTGGTCGCCTTCGTGCTGTCGTTCCTCTGCTGGCAGGTCAGCGCCGCGCCGACCGGGCAGAACTTCATGCCGCTGGTCAACATCATCCGGGGTACGTTCATTCTGGCCCTGCCGCTGATCTTCGGCGCGCTCGCCGGGGTGCTCTGTGAGCGGTCCGGCGTGGTCAACGTGGCCATCGAGGGTCAACTGCTGATGGGCGCGTTCAGCGGGGCCCTGTTCGGCAGCATCTCCGGCAGCGTGTGGGTGGGCCTGGTCGCCGCAGCCATCGGCGGCGCGTTCATCTCGCTGCTGCTGGCCGTCTTCGCCATCCGCTACCTGGTCGACCAGGTCGTCATGGGCATCGTGCTGAACCTGCTGGCCGTCGGCGTCACCGGCTTCCTGTACGAGCGGCTGATGCAGACCGACGCCGCGAAGTACAACAGCGCGCCCCGGTTCAGCAACTGGGAGATCCCGCTGCTGAAGGACATCCCGGTGCTCGGTCCGGCGTTGTTCCGCGGCAACATCTTCCTCTACCTCGGGCTGCTCCTGGTGCTGGTGATCCACATCGGGTTGTTCCGCACCCGGTGGGGGCTGCGGACCCGCTCGGTCGGCGAGCACCCGATCGCCGCCGACACGCTCGGCGTCAAGGTGCTGCGGGTGCGTTACCGCAACGTGCTGCTGGCCGGCGTGGTCGCCGGCATCGGTGGCGCGTCCTACACGCTGGCGCTCTACTCGTTCACCAAGAACATGATCGGCGGTAAGGGCTTCATCGCCCTGGCCGCGCTGATCTTCGGCCGGTGGAACCCGACCGGCGCGCTGCTCGCCGCGCTCTTCTTCGGGTTCGCCGACCAGCTCGCCACGTACCTGGGCGCGATCAGCAGCTCGATCCCCAGCCAGTTCCTGGCCATGCTGCCCTACCTGGCGACCATCCTGGCGGTCGCCGGGCTGGTCGGTCGGGTCCGGGCGCCAGCCGCCGACGGCAAGCCGTACATCAAGGGCTGACCCCCGGCGATGCGCCACCATGATCAGGTGATGAGAAGTAGGTGCCACGGCCGTCCATGGCCTACTTCTCATCACCTGATCAACGCGCTGCGGTGCGTTGGTCGGCGTGTCGGCTGGATGGCGCCCTGGACCCCTGCCCGCTTCTGACCTGGGCTACCTGGGCAGAATGGCGGCATGAGCGACATTGACTGGGCGCGGTTGCGCGCCGCCGCCACCGACGCGATGCGGCACGCGTACGCGCCGTACTCGACGTTCCCGGTCGGCGCGGCCGCGCTTGTCGACGACGGCCGCGTGGTGGTGGGTTGCAACGTGGAGAACGCCGCGTACGGGGTGACACTCTGCGCCGAGTGCGGGGTGGTGTCCAGCCTGCACGCCACCGGTGGCGGTCGACTCGTCGCGCTCTCCTGCGTCGACGCGACCGGTGAGCCGCTGATGCCGTGCGGTCGGTGTCGGCAGCTGCTCTGGGAACACGGCGGCCCGGAGTGCCTGATCGAGACCAAGGGCAACCCGCTGCGGATGGCCGAGTTGCTGCCGCACGCCTTCGGCGTGGAGGACCTGGAAGCCGTCGTCGGTGAGACACCGGTGCCGGTGGTTCCGGAGCGACTGGCCGCCTGGCGCGGGCGCGGCACGGTCTTCGTACACCCGGACATGTCCGCCGGCCAGCAGGTCTGGACGGCGTACTGGGAGCGGTCGGCCGGCGACGACGCGGGCGCCGAGACCGGGGTGCTGGAGGAGGCGCCGAGCTGGGACGACCCGGCCGAGGCGATCACCTGGGGTCTGGCCCGGACACCGCGGGTGGTGGTGGTCGACGCGACCGGCACGATCTTCTGGGCCGGTGAGGGTGAGCCGCCTGCGGAGATCCCTGTTCGCTGGGGTTGAGCTGGGTTGGTGCGGTTGAGGGCCGGGGGCCGACCGTGCCCGGCTCCGGGCGGTCAGGCTTGATCCCTCCGCCGGGCACGGTCGGCCCCCGGCCCTGACGTGGTCACGGGCCGTGGGTCGGGATCTGCAACAGACTAGGGAAGATCTTCTGATGAGTTTTGCTGCTGTTGACGTTATTCGGGTGAAGCGGGACGGCGGTGTGCTGTCGGACGCGCAGATCGACTGGGTGGTCGACGCGTACACCCGGGGGGTTGTCGCCGACGAGCAGATGTCCGCGCTGGCGATGGCGATCCTGCTCAACGGCATGACCGGGCCGGAGATCGCTCGGTGGACCGCCGCGATGATCGCGAGCGGCGAGCGGTTGGACCTGTCGGCGGTGCGTCGGCCGACGGTCGACAAGCACTCCACCGGCGGCGTCGGTGACAAGATCACTCTGCCGCTCACCCCGCTGGTGGCGGCGTGCGGCGCGGCCGTGCCGCAGCTGAGCGGCCGGGGTCTCGGGCACACCGGCGGCACGCTGGACAAGTTGGAGTCCATTCCGGGCTGGCGGGCCACGGTGAGCAACGACGAGTTCATCGCCCAGCTGGACGAGGTCGGTGCGGTGATCTGCGCGGCCGGCGCCGGGCTCGCCCCCGCTGACCGCAAGCTGTACGCGTTGCGCGACGTGACCGGCACCGTGGAGGCGATCCCGCTGATCGCCAGCTCGATCATGAGCAAGAAGATCGCCGAGGGCACCGGGGCGCTGGTGCTCGACGTCAAGGTCGGCTCGGGCGCCTTCATGAAGTCCGTCGACCAGGCCCGCGAGTTGGCGCGCACCATGGTCGAGCTGGGCGGTGCGCACGGGGTGCGGACGGTCGCCCTGCTCACCGACATGTCCACCCCGCTCGGCCTGGCGATCGGCAACGCGGTCGAGGTGACCGAGTCGGTCGAGGTGCTGGCCGGTGGGGGACCGGCCGACGTGGTGGAGCTGACCCTCGCGCTGGCCCGGGAGATGCTCGACGCCGCAGGTCTGCCGGACGCCGATCCGGCCGCGGCGCTGCGCGACGGCCGGGCCATGGACTCCTGGCGGGCGATGATCCGGGCGCAGGGCGGCGACCCGGACGCGCCGATGCCGGCGGCGGCCGAGGTGGAGGTGGTACGCGCGGAGCGCGACGGGTACGTCGCGGCCGTCGACGCGTACGCCATGGGGGTTGCGGCGTGGCGGCTCGGCGCGGGCCGGGCGCGCAAGGAGGACCCGGTCAGCGTGCCGGCCGGTGTGGTGTTGCACAAGCGGCCGGGTGACGAGGTGCGGGCCGGTGACCCGCTCTACGAGCTGCGTGCCGACGACGCGACGCGGATTCCGGCCGCGCTGACCGAGGCCGCGAACGCGGTTCGGATCGGGTCGACGGCCCCGGCGGCGACGTCGTTGGTCATCGAACGCGTCGGCTGATCGACCCGGCCCTCGCCCGGGCATGGTGCCGGTCCCGTGGGAGCGCTATTGTCGCAGGCCAAGGGGGGACAACCGGCCTTGCGCCGGCGCGAGCAGACAGGAAGATCCGCCGTGACCGTTGCTGCCCCCGACCCACGTGAGGTGCGCGAGGCGAGCCTGGACGAGCTGTCCCGGCTCGGCCTGCCGTTGCCGCCGGCCCAGTTTCCCCTCGTCTGGGAGCCGGGTGACCAGATCGACCTGCGCCCGACCGTGGAGATCGAGGCGCGGATCGCGGTGCTGCACCTGATCCTGGCGCGCTGTTTCGGGATGCCCCCGCAGGCCGCGATGAGCTGGCTGCTCGGCTCGCACCTGGTCGACATGGTCACCCCGCCGGAGTGGCAGTTCGTGATGGGCGGCAAGGGTGACCACCGGTCGTTCGTGCTGCACCACGACGCGCTCTTCGCGCTGGCCTGGGTGCTCGGGCTGAGCAAGCAGCTCGACCCGACGCTGGCCGTCGACGAGCGGCTGGTCGAACGGATGCCGCACATCGTCGACGGGGAGACCTTCGCACACTGGCGCTCCCGGATCCTCACGGCGCCGCAGCACCCGGCCGACGCGGCAGCCCTGCTCGACCTGCACTACTGCCTGGACTGGGCGTACCTGGAGACCGAGCGGGGCGGCCGGCGGGCACCGGGCCTGGTCGACGCGAACGCGATCGGGCAGCGGCGTTGGGCGTTGGAGTGGGCGGTGATCCTGCGCGGGCCGTACCACGACGAGCCGCCCGGCTGGGAAGAGGTCGACCTCTCCACCTGAGGTCAGCGAGGTCGCAGGACGTCGAGCCGGACCGCCACCGTGACCCGGACCGGTTCGGGCAGCGCGGCCAGTCGGGTGGTGAGCGCGGCCGCGTCGGTGTGCCAGGCGCTGGGGCCCATGCCGACCACTGTGGCGACCTCGGGCCGGGTCAGTGCCAACCCGGCCCGGTGCACCGCCGAGCGGACCGGCGTGAAATGCCCGCCCAGGCTGGCCGCCACCCGGTCGGCCTTGTCCGGGTCCACCCGCAGCAGGTCGAGGGTGTCCACCAGCTCGGCGAGGTGGTCGGTGTCGGGCGTGACCACCAGCAACGTGCCGGCCGGGTGTAGCACCCGGTGGAACTCCGGGCCGTTGCGCGGGGCGAAGACGTTCAGCAGCACGGCGGTCGAGGCGTCCGCGAGCGGCAGTCGCTGCCAGGTGTCGGCGAGCGCGGCGGCGGCCCGGGGGTGCGCGCGGGCCGCGCGGCGCAGCGCCGGCTTGGAGACGTCCAGGGCCAGCCCCACGGCGTCCGGCAGCGCCGCCAGCACCGCGCCGAGGTAGCGGCCGGTGCCGGCGCCGGCGTCCACCACCAGGGGGTACGCCCCGAAGCCAGGCTGTTGTGCCGCTGCTGGCGTGGATTCCAGCGGCGCTCCGGCGAGACGGCCGACAGCGTCCGTCGCAGCGGCGGCGAGGGCGCTCGAGATGACGTCGTAGTGCCCGGCGGCCTGGAAGTCCGCGCGGGCCGCGACCATGTCGGGGGTGTCACCGACGTGCGGGGCCCGACCGGTGAGCAGGTTGACGTAGCCCTGGCGCGCGATGTCGAAGCTGTGCCGGCGTGGGCAGCGCAGCGCCCTCGTGTCGGTGGCCGGCGCGAGCGGTTCGCCACAGACCGGGCAGCGCAGCCGGTCGAGGATGCGGGAGTCCACCTCAGACCTCCGCCTCGTGCCGTGGCCGGGGCGCCCGCCCGCCGAGGGCGTCGACCACCCGGTGGGTGAGCGCGCCGAGGGCGTCGACCTCGGCGGGGGTGAGCAGGTCGATCAGGTGCCGGCGGACGGCGGCCACGTGACCGGGGGCGGCGGACTCGATGGCCTGCCGCCCGGCGGGGGTGAGGACGACGACCGAGCCCCGGGCGTCATCGGCGCACTCCTCGCGGGTGACCAGGCCGCGCTGTTGCATCCGGGTCAGGTGGTGGGAGAGCCGGCTGCGCGACCAGAGCATCCGGTCCGCCAGCTCCCGCAGGCGCAGTCGCCCCTGCGGTGTCTCGGAGAGGTCGGACAGCACGTCGTAGTCGGCTTCGGAGAGGCCGGCGTCCTGGGTCAGCTCCCGGGCCAGTTCCAGGTCGAGCAGTCGACGCATCCGGCGGTAGCCGCGCCAGGCGCGGTCCTCCCGTTCGTCCAGCCACCGGGGTGTGTCCATCCGTCGAGTCTAACTCTTTCGTTGACATGTCATCGATCTGCCTCTAGTTTCGATGACATGTCAACCAATTCTCCCCAGCGGCCTGGGGTGCCGGCGGCGGCCGCCGCTGACCGGCTGTGGGAGCTGTTCGGCCAGCGGGGGCGCGGAGTGCTCGTCACGGTGCGCCGGGACGGGCGGCCCCAGTTGTCCAACCTCGACTACCTGGCCGAGCCGGGGTTGCTGCGCTGCTCCACCACCGGCGACCGGGCGAAGGTCCGCAACCTGCGCCGCGATCCCCGGGCCAGCTTTCACGTCACCACGCCGGACGGCGGCGCGTACGCGGTCGCGGAGGGGGCCGTGACGCTCAGCGAGCGGGCCCTGGCCACCACCGACGAGACAGTCGACGAACTCGTCGAGGTCTACCGCCGGATTCGCGGAGACCATCCGGACTGGGCGGACTACCGGGCCGCCATGGTCGCCGACGGCCGGCTGGTGATCCGACTCGACGTGCACCGGGTGTACGGCTGGCGGCCGTGACGCCGGCCGGTCCCGTACCGGTCCGCCCAGGCCGCTGACTAGGGTCTGAGCATGGTCGCAACTATCCGGTACGAGGACATCGTCAAGGTCCCTAAGGCGCTGCTGCACGACCACCTCGACGGTGGGCTGAGGCCGGCGACGATCGTCGACCTGGCCGCCGAGGTGGGCCACGAGCTGCCCACCACCGACCCGGAGGGGCTCGGACGCTGGTTCGCGGACGCGGCGGACTCCGGCTCCCTGGAGCGCTACCTCGAGACGTTCGCGCACACCGTGGCCGTCATGCAGACCGCGCCCGCGTTGCGTCGGGTGGCCCGCGAGTGCGCCCTGGACCTGGCCGCCGACGGCGTGGTCTACGCCGAGGTGCGTTTCGCCCCGGAGCAGCACCTGGAACGGGACCTCAGCCTGGACGAGGTCGTCGAGGCGGTGCTGGCCGGTTTCGCCGAGGGCACCGCCCAGGCGGTGGAGGCGGGCCTCACCATCCGGGTGGGCACCCTGCTCACCGCGATGCGCCACGCCGCCCGTTCCCAGGAGATCGCCGAGCTGGCCGTGCGGCACCGGGATGCCGGGGTGGTCGGCTTCGACATCGCCGGCGCCGAGGCGGGCTTTCCGCCCACCCGGCACCTGGACGCCTTCGAGTACCTGCAACGGGAGAACTTCCACTTCACCATCCACGCCGGCGAGGCGTTCGGCCTGCCGTCGATCTGGCAGGCGATCCAGTGGTGCGGGGCGGACCGGCTCGGCCACGGGGTGCGGATCGTCGACGACATCGCCCCCGACGGCTCACTCGGCCGGCTCGCCGCGTACGTCCGGGACAAGCGGATCCCCCTGGAGCTGTGCCCCTCGTCGAACGTGCAGACCGGCGCGGTGGCCTCGATCGCGGACCACCCGATCGGGCTGCTGCGGGACCTGCGCTTCCGGGCCACCGTCAACACCGACAACCGGTTGATGAGCGGCACCTCGATGTCGCGGGAGATGTCGCTGCTGGTGGAGACGTTCGGCTACGGCTGGAAGGAGTTGCAGTGGTTCACCATCAACGCGATGAAGAGCGCCTTCATCCCGTTCGACGAGCGGCTGCGGATCATCGATGACGTGATCAAGCCGGCGTACGCGAAGTTGCTGGCCTGAGCTCAGCCATGCGGGTGGCCGGCGAGCAGTCCGGCCACCCGGCGCAGCACCTCCCGGGCCCGGGCCGCCTCCGCGCCGAGGCCCATCTGCCGGCGCAGCACGGCGGGCTCGGCCCGCAGCAGCGTCACCCCGCGCCGAATAAGCACCCGGGGCGCCTTGCGCTGTTCGGACAGGTCGCGGGCGAGTCGGCGGAGGAAGGTGGCCCCGCGCGGGCGTCGCAGCGCGTACGCCCCGGCGAGCAGGCCGCGGCGACGGCACTCCTCGACGATCTCGGCGGCGAAGATCCCTTCGGCCACGAAAAGTGGCGATCCGGCGACATCAAATGGCCGGGTGGCCACCCGTCGATCTGCGCCGATCGCATAAACCGGCACATCGGCTCGGCCCTCACGGGCAAGTTGGGCAATGATTTCCACCGCACTGAGGGCGTCCCAGGAGTGCGGCGATTCCCAATCCACCTGGCCGTTTCGTCTCGGCAACGTAGGGTCATCGCCGTCTTTGTAGAAGTCGTCCAAGCACAGCACCGGTAAGCCGGTTTGCTGCGCTATGTACGACTTTCCGGACCCCGATGGGCCGGCCAGTAGGACAACTCGGTGCGGATGTTCCATTACCTTCAGTTACTCCGGCCAGACAGACTGCTATCAAATCGCATCAACATCTCATCACACCTTCGGTCTGGGACAACCTGGGCTTTCTTCTTGTCGACCGGCGTGATGGAATCTCGGGGGTCCGACCCGCCGGGTCGGTCGCTGGGCGTTGCCCGGGGCAACGCGTTCAAGCTGTAATCGCGAGGGCGGTGACGTGAGCAAACGGCCAAAGACGGCGGGCTCCTTCCTGTCGCGGCTGCGCCGGCCGGCCAGCCGGCTCCGGGACATGCCGATCTGGTCCAAGCTCGGTCTCATCATGATCGTGCCGACCATCGCCACGGTCGTGGTGGGCACCAGTGGTCTCATCGACCACGTGGAGACGCTCAACAATGCCAACCGAGCTGGCGACCTGGCGAATCTGTCGAGCTATTCCGGTGACCTGGTCGACACACTCCAGGACGAGCGGACCGCCGCCGTGCTGCTGCTGGCCGCCGACGGGACGCAGCCGACGGCGCAGTACCAGGAGGCCTACAACCGGGTGAACTCCCGGGTGGACCAGGCAGCGGCCCCCTACCGGCAGCAGCGGGCCGAGGTCGAGGACCTGCCGAGCAGCCTGGAAGGTCTGCTCGACAGCATCGACCAGAACCTTCAGGACCTGGCGGGCGTCCGCAGCCAGGTGTTCAACGGCAAGCTCGCGCTCACCGAGACCGTGCAGGCGTACGAGGGGCTGATCAGCGACCTCCTGGCCATCCGCGACTCGTCCACGCAGCTCGCCGGTGACAACCAGCTGAGCGACCGGATGCGCGCCGCCGCGGCGATCTCCCGGGAGAAGGAGTTCCTCGCCGTACGCCGGGTCGTGGTGCACCGCGCGCTGGGTGTGAAGGGCGGTCAGCGCCTGACCTCGGCGCTGCGTCGGGACTACATCGCCAGCGACACCGGCCAGCAGCAGGCCCTGCAGAGCTTCAAGGCCGTCGCCACCCCGGACGACGCCAAGTTCCACGACCAGACGGTCGCGGGCGGCGACCGTCGGCAGGCACAGAACTACACCGGCTGGATCGACGGCAACACCACCGGCGACATGCGCGGTGCGCCGTTCGGCCCGGACCAGTGGGAAGCCGCCATGACGGCCAACTCCAGGCTGATCCGCACCGTCGAGATCAAGCTCGACAGCGAGGTGGTCGACCAGGCCGACGCGCTCCGCTCGGACGTCCAGCGCCAGGTCTTCCTGGAGACCGGCCTGCTGCTCAGCATGCTGCTGCTGGCCATCCTCTTCGCCTACCTGGTGGCCCGCTCGATGGCCCGCTCCCTGCGTGAGCTGCGGCAGGGTGCGCTCTCCGTCGCCCAGTACGGTCTGCCGCAGGCGGTGGCCCGTCTGCGCGACCCGCAGGTCGTCGGGCAGCTCTCGCCGGTGCAGCTGGCCAACCAGATCGCCGAACCGCTGCCGGTGCGCAGCAAGGACGAGTTCGGCCAGGTGACCGAGGCGTTCAACGCCGTCCACCTGGAAGCCGTCCGCACGGCCGCCGAGCAGGCGGCGCTGCGTGCCTCCGTCGCGACCATGTTCGTCAACCTGGCCCGTCGTTCCCAGATCCTGGTCGACCGCCTCATCGGTCACCTCGACCGGTTGGAGCGCGGCGAGGAGGACCCGGACCGGCTGGCCGAGCTGTTCCAGCTCGACCACCTGGCCACCCGGATGCGCCGCAACGACGAGAACCTGCTGGTGCTCGCCGGTGCCGACTCCACCCGTGTGCAGCGTGAGCCGGCCGCTCTCATCGACGTGCTGCGCGCCGCGCAGTCCGAGGTCGAGCACTACACCCGGATCGAGTTCGGCGTCATCGACCGTGACATCGAGGTCGCCGCGCACGCGGTCAACGACCTGGTGCACCTCGTCGCGGAGCTGTTCGACAACGCCACCGCGTTCTCCCCGCCCGACTCGCAGGTCATGGTCGAGGCCCGCCGGGTCGGTGACCGCTCCTCGCTGTACGTCGAGGACCGCGGCATCGGCATCAGCGCCGAGCAGTTGCACGATCTCAACGAGCGGCTCGCGACGCCGCCGCAGGTGGACGTGGCCGTGTCCCGGATGATGGGCCTGGTCGTGGTCGCCCGGCTGGCGTCCCGGCACGGGGTGCGGGTCGAGCTGCGACCCGGCAACGACCGCGGCACCGTCGCCGACGTGACCCTGCCCACCTCGGTGCTGGTGCCCCGGGCGCTCTCCGGTCGGGTGCAGCAACCTCCGGCGCTGCCGGCGGCCGGTGCGCCCCAGTTCGGTGGCCCGCAGTCCGGTGCCCCGCAGTTCGGTGGCCCGCAGTCCGGTGCCCCGCAGTTCGGTGGCCCGCAGTCCGGTGGGCCCGCCCCGGTCTTCGGCGCGCTGCCCGCCCTGGGCAACGGCCCTCGCCCGAGCGAGTCCGGCAACCAGGTCACCCTGGGCGGTCGCCCGTTCGACCCCGCGACGCGCAACGGCGCCGGCACCCCCGCCAACGGCGGCGCGTACCGGTCGATGCCGGCCTGGTCCGACCTGACCGGCGCGGCCGGGACGAACGGCGTCAACGGCGGCGACGGGTTCACCCCCCGGCCGACCAACGGTCACGGCAACGACCCGCTGCCGCAGCGTCGGGCCGGGGACGAGACCCCGACCAACGACCAGCAGCCGTCCATTCCGCGTCAGTTGCCGAGCAGCCCCGAGGCGCACCCGTACTCCGCGCCGCCGGTCTCCGCGCAGCCCTACTCCGGTGCCCCGGTCTCCGCCTCGCCGGCCTCCGGCCAGCCGTACTCCGGGCAGCCCTACTCGGGTGCGCCGTACGGCGGCGCGCCGGTGTCCGCCGCTCCGGCCTCCGGGCAGCCGTACGCCGGTCCGCCGGTGTCCGCGTCGCCCGTCTCGGCCTCGCCGGCGTCCGGCCAGCCGTACGCGAACCAGCCGTACTCGGCGCCGCCGGCCTCCAGCCAGTCGTTCAGCGGCTTCGCGCCCCGGTCCGCGCCGCCCGCGCAGGCCCCCAACGCCCCGGCGCCGCCGGCCTGGCCGCCGGTGCCGGGAAGCGACCGGGACACCGCCACCCCGCCGGTGCCCGAGCGGCTCGCCGCCGCGCTGGACATGACGACGGAGCTGCCGAGGGTGCCGCGACCCGGCGAGCAGCCGGCCGCAGCCCAGCCTCCGGCACCGGCGCCGACCCCGGCGGCAGCGCCGGCCCCCGCTCCGGCTCCGGCTGCTCCGCAGACTCGGCCGACGCCGCAGCAGCCGCAGGCGCAGAACCGTCAGCGGTACGCGGATGAGACGATGGAGCTGCCGATCTTCCGGGAGCTCGAGTCGGCCTGGTTCCGTACCCGTCGCCCGGGCTCCGAGGAGACCGCGGCCGGCGCCGAGCCGGCGACGAACGGCGACTCCGCGACCCAGCAGTTCGCCGCGGTCGAGGCCACCGGTCGGGCAGTCCACAAGACACCACCCGGGACGACAGGTAACACACCGATGGCAGACACTCCGACGGCCGGAGGAGCGCCGCGGGACAACGGCTCCACAGCGAACGAGGGCACCCGCCCCAGCCTCGCCGAGAGCCTGCCGAACCGCCGGCCCCAACCGCAGAGCAACGGCTGGCAGACCGCCGCCGACGACGGCTGGCGTGCTGCCTCCGCGGCGGCCGGCGCGGCGCCGGTGAGCGAGACCACCACGACCGGTCTGCCGAAGCGCAAGCCGATGGCGCAGCTGGTACCTGGTGCGGTGGAGAAGCCCACCACCTCGGTCCAGCGGCGCTCCCCGGAGGCGGTTCGTGGCCTGCTCTCCGCCTACCACCGGGGCGTGCAGCGAGGGCGTAGCACCTCGGACAACCCGACCAGCCCGGAGGCGACTCCGGGAGGGCAATCCTCGCAGTCTGGCTCAGGCCCGGTGGCCGGGAGCGGGCAGAAGGAGCAAGAAGGATGACAACTACGCAGGATCTTGGTTGGCTGCTGGCCAACTTCGCCGACCGGGTGCCCGGCGTCGCGCATGCGGTCGCCGTATCGGCCGACGGCCTACTCCTCGCGTCGTCACGGGATCTGCCGCGCGACCGGGCAGATCAGCTCGCCGCGATCTCGTCGGGTTTGGTCAGCCTGACCCAGGGGGCAGCACGCTGCTTCGAGGGAGGCGCGGTGTTGCAGACCGTCGTGGAGATGGACAATGGCTTCCTGTTCCTGATGTCCATCTCCGACGGCTCGTCCTTCGCCGTGCTGGCCGCCCGCAGCTCCGACGTGGGTCAGGTCGGCTACGAGATGGCGCTGCTGGTCGACCGGGTGGGCGACGCGCTGACCCCGCAGCCGCGTGCGGCTGCGGGCATGCTGGGCTGACGTCTCGCCGATCGTGAGGTCGGCACGACGTCAACAACGACAACGACGGGTTTCACCGGTGGGAGCCGGTAACGGGTGCGAAGGAGGTGAGCGGCGAGATGGCCGATCGTGACGAACCAACCGGAGCGTTGGTCCGTCCATACGCCGTGACCCGTGGTCGCACCCGTCCCCGGCTCGACATCGCGCTGGAGGCGCTCGTCGAGACGACGGTGCGCGGTCGGGCCGCTGCCAATGGCAACGGCGGCCAGGGCCGCGAACACCAGTACATCGCCGCGCTGTGTGACGGTCGCGTGCAGTCGCTCGCGGAGATCGCGGCGCGGATGCAGCTCCCGCTCGGTGTGGCCCGGGTGCTCATCGCCGACATGGCGACGGACGGCCTGGTCGCGGTCCACGAGCCGACCATTTTGGACGACTCCGACGACGCGGTGGGCACTGAACTGCTGGAGAGGGTGCTGAGTGGACTTCGCAGGCTCTGACATGTCGCACCGCCCGCCGAACCCGGGCGGCCGCGTGACGTCGGCGAAGATCGTTATCGCCGGTGGATTCGGCGTCGGTAAGACGACGCTGGTCGGCTCGGTCTCGGAGATTACGCCGCTGACCACCGAGGCCATCATGACCTCCGCTGGCGTGGGCGTCGACGACACCCGGCAGGTGCCGGGCAAGACGACGACCACGGTGGCCATGGACTTCGGCCGGATTTCGATCGACCGTGACCTGATCCTGTACCTGTTCGGTACGCCGGGTCAGACCCGTTTCTGGTTCATGTGGGACGAACTGGTGCGGGGCGCGATCGGTGCGGTCGTGCTGGTGGACACCCGCCGGCTGGCCGACTGCTTCGCGGCGATCGACTTCTTCGAGCACCGACGCCTGCCGTACCTGGTGGCGATCAACTGCTTCGACGGGATGCAGTACCACGACCCGCAGGACGTCCGGGACGCCTTGGCGATCTCGAGCGACGTGCCGGTGGTGGCGTGTGACGCCCGTAACCGGGAGTCGACGAAGCACGTGCTGATCTCGCTGGTCGAGTACGTGCTGACGATGCGCCGTACGCGCGCCGTCGCCCCGGCCTGATCCGGGACGCCGCACGCCCCGGTGGTGGCTCCGGCCGCCGTCGGGCGCTGCCAGCCGCCCCGGTGAGTGTCGCCGCGCTGGCTCGTCGCTCGGACGAGCCAGCGCGCCGCCGAGCCGCCTCCTGACGATCCTGGAAGCCGCCGGCCCCTCTCCTGGGGCGGCAGGCCACCCACGGTCCTCGCGAGGCGGCTTCTGCGTGCCCGAGGGGATCGTCCTGCTGACACGGAAACGCCCCCAGCGGCCGGCTGGGGGCGTTTCGCGCGTGGGTGAAGGGTCAGGTCAGGACTGGTAGCCCGCCGAGCGGTACTCGTACTCCCGGTCGTCGTCGCGGTCGCCGTGGTCGCGGCTGAAGTCCCAACCGCCGGCCGCCTCGCGACCGGGCCGACCGCCCACTGCGAAACCGCCGATCTCCTGGCCGCGACGCCAGCCACGGAAGTAGCCGGTCGTGTTCTCCGCGAGGCTTGCCGCATCACGCACTATGCGCAAAGGGCGCTCCTCGCGCAGCGGCGAACCCGGCACCAGGTTGGCCTGCGGCACGCGCTTCGGCAGCCCGGCGTTGGTCTCGGCACCCACCGCCGGGCGGGCAGCCTGCTCCGCGGCCTGCCAGCCGGTGTCGGCGGTGGTCGACCAGTCCAGGTCGGACTCCTCGGCCTGCCCGACGAACCAGGCCGACTTGGCCTGCGCGAAGATCAGCAGATCGCCGTCGCCCTCGTCGGCGACCGGCGGCGGCCGGTGCTCCATGGGCGGGGGCCGGTGCTCGACCGGAGGCGGCGGCCGGTGCTCGACCGCGCGCTCGGTGCGAGCGGCCGCCCGACCGTTGCGAGCGGCCTGCTCGCGGTCGACCAGGCGCAACGGCGGCGTCTCCAGGTGCTGGTCCGCGGGAGGATTGAGCCCCTCGCGCAGCGCCCGGTCGGCCAGCGGCGGCGGCTCCACCAGCCGCAACATCGGCGGCTCCGGCGGCAGGTCGTCCGCCAACCACGGCGGGGTGACCCGACCGTCGGCCCGACCCGGGTCGGTCGGGGCGTCGACACCGCGGCTGCCGCCGTACGAGTAGGCCACCGGGTTGTTCGGTGAGCTGTCGGACGGGTCCTCCGGGTTGTTGACCAGCGGCCAGTTCGCACGGGAGCCGGGCGCTGCGGTCTCCTGCCCCGGTCGGGGCGTCGGCACCGGAATGCTGAGGTCGGTGGCGCTGAACCCGCCGGTAGGTGGCTCGTCGACCGGGCGTTGCAGGTGGCTCGGCCGAGGCTCCCCGTTGGTCTTGGGGCGGGGCGGAATGACCGTGCGCTGCCGCTCGGCCCGCGCGCTGTTGATGGCCGCGGTGGTCAGCGTCGGCCGGAACGGCTCACCGGCCTCGGCCGGCGGCACCATGCCCCGCTGCGCCGGCGCGATCGGGGTGATCCCGGGCGGCGGAGGCGGCGGTGCGGAGACGGGCCGGTTGGTCGGGCCGTCGATCCGGCTCGGAAGCGGCTCGCTGCGACTGGGCAGCGTGGACGGCGGCGGACCAGCCATCGCCGCCGGAGTCATCGGCGCGGGTGCGACCGGCGGCGGCGTGACCGGCGCGGGTGCGACCGGCGGCGGCCCGAGCGGGCGGGGCGACGCCAACGGCGCGTTGCCGGGGACCGGCTCGGGACGGCTGCGACGCCCGACAGCGGGCGCCGGGTCGGCGGCGGGCGGAGCGGACCGGACCGACCGCAACCCGGCGTTGGTGCCGGCGAGGCCGGTCAACCCGGTGGTGCCGGCCAGACCGGTCAACTCGCCGACGGACTCGCCGCGGCGGGCGGCGGCCCGGCGGCCGGGTGCCTGGGCCGGCGTGCTGACCCGCGAGCTGAGCGCGCTGACCAACGCCTCACACCCGGCGTCGCAGGCCCGTACGGAGGCGACGGCCTGACGGACCGTCTCGGCCACCGCGGACGTGAGCGCCCGGTTGACCGCGGCCCGTCGGGGTGTCTCGGAGATGGCGACCCGCAGGGCGGTGACCGCCTCGTTGATCTCCTCGGCGTCGGCGACGCCGTCCGCGGCGAGGTGCGCGGCGATGGCATCCGCCGCGACCGACACCTCGCGGCCCCGGGCCACGGTGCCGCCGAGCATTCCCGGCTCGGGCAGCGCGTCCAGCACGGCCAGAGAGACCGGCTCGGCCGGGTCGGGGTAGGCGCGCAGGGCCGCCGGGTAGAGCTCACGCAGAACCTCGCGTAGCGCCACGGCGGCGGAGTGCCGGCCACTGGCCAGCGCGGCGTGCGCGGAGAGCACCTGCTTGTATCCGGCGAGGTCCCGGGGCGCCGGCAGGGTGACGGCGGAGAGCGCCCCCGCCTGCAACGCGCGGGCGAGGCCGACCGCGCGTCGTTCGGCCGGAGGCGACTGCATCTCCTCAAGGGAGTCGTCGTCGGCGAACCGTTCGGCGAAGTCGTCCACCGAGTCGTCGTCAGCGATCGCCAGGGGTCGCCCCGCCGCGCTCAGCAGCGACGTGACCGTGTGGTCGTCGCTGTCGGCGGCGATGGCCGCACCGCTCGGCCCGCCCGACCGCTCCACGAGCAGCGCGACGAGCTGGGCGTAGCCAGCGGCGTCATCGCTGATCTCGCAGACATGCAGCAGACGGCCTGCGTCGTCGACCACAGCGGACGTCAGCGTCGAACCGGCGGAGGCCGGTCGGTCAGCCGGATCCGCCGAGGCCAGACCGCAGTAAACGCGCACGAGCGCCACGGCGTCGTCCTCCTCCCGGGACAGGTCTTTCCTCTGCCAGCAACTGATGCTCCCCGGTACGGGTCAGTCGCGCCAGTCCACCACCGCAGAGATCTTGCCGACAATGGTGCGCCAACCCAAACTTGCGGTCTGCGCCCCGATCTTCTTCAGCCGTCGCCGAGCCATGAACGCGCCGATCCCACCGTTGGCGGTGCCGCGCAGAGCCTCGTCCAGGTCGTCGAGACTGGAACCGGCGGAGAGCATGTCGAGTACCGCAGGCAGCCGCAATGCGTACGAGAGGTCACGCGCGGCCTCGCCTGCCTCGATCAGCAGGGTCGAATCCCACGTGTCGTGACCGCCGCGCAGGTTCTCCACGACCAGGTCGAGCTCGTAGGTGTCCTCGTCCAGCGGAGCGATATCTGCCGGCTCCACCCGTTCGGACAATTCATTCCAGCTGTCCAGTTGGGACAGATCGTTGGGCGCACCGGATCGGATGAAACTGACAAGCGACTCGGGGGTCTTGAACAGCAGCAGCTTGCCCTGGTTGCTGAGGAAGACCGGCACCTCCTCGTCGTCCGCCTCGTCCGTGACGCCCTCGTCCGACTCGTCGTCGGTCTCGGTGTCGGTGGCGGCGCCGTCCCGGCGGCGCGTCGACTCGTCGTCCTCGTCGGCGAACTCCTGGGCCAGCTCCTCGTCGAGGATGACGACGGTCTCGTCGTCCTCGTCCTCCTCTTCGATCGCCTGACGGCGGGCGAGGAACGGGTCGTCCTGGTCGCGCTCGGTCACGTCGGTCGGAGTCAGCGAGCTGGCCGGTCGGTACGCCCGGAGCGTGAAGCCGGTACCGGCGGGCAGGGCGATCTCCACTGGGTCGATGCGCAGCTCGTCCCAGAGTGAGCGGTCGATCGACGCCGACGGGCGGTCGGTCTCGACCTCGTCTGGCTCGGCCGCGCCGGTGGTGTCGTCGAGCTCGGGCTCGTCGGCGTCGGGCCGTTGGGGCGACTGGCGGGCCACGCTGACCTCCGTGTGCTTCGGGTTGCCCACCCACCGGGGTCTCTGACCGGCGAGTGACTCTGGGCACATACCCTAGTCGGCGGCCCGGGGTGACCGATGCCCGCACCCCGGTCGCCGGTCGGCGCACGGGTTCGACCTGCTGGTCGTCGTCGCTGGCGAAGTGACGGTTCGACAAGTAGCGTAGCTACGCATGAAGGCCCAGGCGCTGCACGGCCATCTCGATGCTCTGCTGCTCGCCGTGCTCGAACAGGGCGCGCTGCACGGCTACGCGATCATCGAGGCGTTGCGCGCCCGCAGTGACGGCAGTCTGGATCTGCCCACCGGCACCATCTATCCGGCGCTGCGTCGCCTGGAACGCGCCGGTCACGTGGCGAGCACCTGGAGCACTGTCAGCGGCCGGGAACGGCGGACGTACCAACTCACCGACTCCGGCCGGCGGGCGCTGGCCGGGGAACGGGCCGGTTGGCGTGAGTTCCAACTGACAGTCGGCCGGTTCCTCGATCCCGGCACCCCACCCACCCGGGCCTGACGCGACCCGGCTGACGCCCACTCCGGCCGGGCCCGCTCCCGCCGGCCGGTGGTCAGCGGGTGGTGGCCAGCAGCCAGCCCCGCGCCGCGCGGGTGAGTGAGAAGTAGGCGCCGCCCACCAAGAACACCCCGATGATCATCGGGGGCCAGTGCAACGCCGCGTCCCAGAGGTTGAGCGACCAGGTGAACAGGGCGCTGCCGGCCACTACGCCGAGGATCAGGACACCGGTCAGGCCGGTGCCCACGGCACGCTGGGCCAGAGCCAGGCCCGGCCGGGGCGCCCGCGCGCTCGCCCAGACCACCAGCAGGCCGGCCGCCGAGAGCACCAGCGCGCTCAACCAGATCCAGTCGACCGAGTTGGAGAGCAGCAGATAACCGGCTGGCGGGCGAGGGCCACCACTCCAGCTCGACCCCCGCCAGGTCAGATCACCGGCGGCCACCCCCACCCCGGCGATCGCCAGCATCCGCAGGGAGAGGCCACGCAGGGCGCCCACCGCCAGCTCGGCCTGCCAGGACGGGAGCACCTGCGCCGGGGAGCCGAACTCGGCCACCGCCCGGCGCTGCGCCTCGGTGGGTGGCACCCCGCTCTCGCGGTACGCCTCGACGGCGTCCAGCAACCCGTGCCGGGCCTCGGTCAGCAGGTCGGACTTGAGTCGCGCCGGCCCCTGCAACCGGGCGGCCAGCTCCCGCAGGTGCTCGTCGACCATCACGTCCTCACCGCGCAACATGGCACCACCCTGCCACGGACTCCGGCCGGTCGACGTCGGGGAGAACCCTGGTCCGCCCCGGAGGCGGGTCAGGGGGCGAGCGCCAGGTAACCCCGTTCGGCCGCGGCCTGGAGCAGCCACTGGTCCCGGTACCAGCCCGGGGCCGCCACCAACTCGGCGTGCCGACCGCGCTGGATCACCCGACCGCCGTCCAGGACCACTATCTCGTCCAGCTCGGCCAGCCCGCTGAGCCGGTGGCTGATCAGCAGCACCGAGTGCCCGGCGGGGCTGGCGGCGAGGGCGGACGCGAGCACCGCGTCCGCGGCGGCCGGGTCCAGACCTTCGGTGGGCTCGTCGAGCACCAGCACCGGCGGCGCGGCGAGCAGTGCCCGGGCGAGCGCCAGCCGCTGCCGCTGCCCGCCGGAGAGCTGCCCGCCCTCCTCGCCGACCAGCGTGTCCCAGCCCGCCGGCTGGGCGCGGACCCAGTCCAGCAGGCCAGCGGCGGCGGTGGCAGCGGTCAGCTCCTCCTCGCCCGCTGCGGCCCGCCCGAGCAGCAGGTTCTCCCGCACCGTGGCATGAAAGACGTACGCCTCGGCCAGCAGCCCGCCGACAGCGCGCGGCAGCGCTTCCTCGGCGTACGCCGAAAGATCTTGACCGTTCAGGGTGACCCGGCCGGACGCGGGCCGGACGGCGCCGGTCAGCACGGCGGCCAGTGTGCTCTTGCCGGCGCCGCTCGGGCCGACGACCGCGATCCGGCGTCCGGCCGGCAGGTCCAGGCTGACCCTGTCCAGGGCGGGCGCCCCACCGGCCCGGTACCGCACTGTCACGTCGACGAAGCGCAGGTCGTGCGGGCCGGTCAGGTCCGTCGCGCCGGTCGCCGTCGGAGCGGTCGGCGGGTCGGCGTCGAGCAGGTCCGCCACCCGGGTCAGGCCGGGCCGCAGTTGCGTCCACTGCCGGGCCGCCGCCACCAACGCCAGCGTCACCTCGACGGCGGCCAGGGTGCCGACGGCCAGGACGCCCACCAGCACCCCCCGCACGTCGGCGGCGAGCGCGACCAGCACCACCGCCGCGGCGGTCACGCCGGCGACCAGCACGCCGGCCGCGTCCACGGCGAACCCGGTGGCGGCCAGCCGACGTTCCAGCCGGGCCAGCCGGTGGGCGCGCTGCTCGGCGGCGCGCAACGCGACGTCGGTCGCCCCGAACGCGGCCAGGTCGGCGGCACCGTGGGTGAGGTCGATCGCATCGGTGGCCAGCGCGCCCCGCAGGGGGGCCACCTCGGCCGCGCTGCGGCGGGTGACCGCGGTGGCCAACGCGGGCAGCGCCACCCCGGCGACCAGCAGCCCGACGGCGAGCGCCCCGGCGGCCGGTGGTGAGATCAGCGCCGCCACGGCGACCGCCGACACACCGACCAGGGCCGCCGCCGAGGCGGGCACCAGCACCCGCAGCAGCAGGTCCTGGACGGCCTCCACGTCGGAGACCAGGCGGCTCAGCACGTCCCCCGAGCGGTGCGCCGTGCCACGGCGGGCCGCCAGGGTGGCGAAGACCCGGGCCCGGACGTCGGTGATCATGCGGAGCACCGCGTCGTGCCCGGCGAGTCGTTCGGTGTAGCGGAACACGCCACGGCTGATCGCCAGCGCCCGGACCGCGACGATCGCCACGGTGAGGCGGTCCAGCGGAGGCTGACCGGCGGCGCTCATCAGCAGCCAGGTGGCGGTGGCCATCAGGGCCAGGCCGGCGAACTCGGTGGCGGCCGCCAGCAGCCCCGCGCCGACCAGGCGGCCCAGGTACGGCCGGGCCAGTCGCAGCACCGTCCGCTCGGCGGCGGCCCGCCCGCGCGGTGCGGCGTCGGTGGCGGCCCGCCCAGGCGGCGCCGGGTCGGTGACCCCGTCTGCCGGGCCCGGCACGGGTGCCGCGTTCATCGAGTGGCCCTTCCGGTCGGCTCGGGCGTCAACTCGGTGACCCGGCCGTCCTCGACGCGCAGGATCCGGTCGGCGTCGGCCAGCAACGCGGGACGGTGTGCGACGAGCAGCGCCGTCCGCCCGGCGACCAGGCGACGGGTGGCGTCGAGCACCACCGCCTCGGCCGCCGTGTCGAGTCGGGCGGTGGGTTCGTCGAGCAGCACCACCGGGACGGAGCGCAGGAACGCCCGGGCCAGTGCCACCCGCTGCCGCTGACCACTGGACAGCCCGTGACCGCGTTCGCCGAGCAGGGTGTCCAGACCGTCGGGCAGACCGGCCACCACGTCGTCCAGGGCGGCGTCGTGCACCGCGGTGGTGAGCACGTCGGCCGGGGTGTCCGGCGCGCCGAGGCGGATGTTGTCGGCCAGCGAGGCGGCGAAGAGGTGCGCCCGCTGCGGCACCCAGGCGAGCTGCCGACGCCAGGCGTCCGGGTCGGCGGTGGCGAGGTCGACCCCGTCCACGGTGATCCGGCCGCTGGTCGGTGCCACGAAACCCAGCAGCAGGCCGAGCAGGGTGCTCTTGCCGGCGCCGCTGGGCCCGATGATGGCGATCCGCTCGCCGGGTCGGATGGTCAGGGTCACGTCGCGCAGCGCCGTGGTCCGCTCGTACGCCACCGTCACCCCCTCGAACCGGATCTCGGCCCGCGCGTCCGGCACGGAGGCGCCCTCGGCGGCCCGGGGCGCGGTAGGTGCGGCGGAGACGGTCAACGCCTCGTCCAGCGCGGCCAGCCCCTCCATGCTGGCGTGGAAGCGGCTGCCGGCGGCCCGCAGCGGCAGGTACGCCTCCGGGGTCAGGAGCAGCACCAGCAGCGCGGTCTGCAGGGCCAGCCCGCCGCCGAGCAACCGGATGCCGACCGGCACCGCGACCAGCGCCACCGAGAGGGTGGCGACCAGTTCGAGGACCAGCGCGGAGAGGAACGCGATCCGCAGTGTCTTCATGGTGGCGACGCGGTGCCCGTCGGCCATCCGGCGCACCACGTCGGTCTGCGCCCGGGCCCGCCCGAACGCGCGCAGCGTGGGCAGCCCGGCGACCATGTCCAGGAAGTGCCCGCCGAGCAGCGCGAGGCGCCGCCACTGCCGCTCGGTGGCGGCCTGCGCCTGCCAGCCGAGCAGCGCGCCGAAGACCGGGATCAGCGGCAGGGTCAGCGCGATGATCACCGCCGAACTCCAGTCGGCGAAGACGACCCGGGCCAGCACCGCGAGGGGCACCGTCACGCTGAGCACCAGTTGCGGCAGGTACCCGGTGAAGTACGCGTCCAGCGCGTCCAACCCACGCCCGGCCAGGGTGGCGATCTCACCGGCCCGCTGCCCGGCCACCCAGCCGGGCCCGTGCCGGCCCACCGCGCCGAGCAGGTCGGCCCGCAGCGTGGCCTTGACCGTGGCGGCGACCCGGGCCGAAACCGTGCCCTGCGCCCAGACCAGGGCCGAGCGGGCGGCGACCGCGACCACGAAGCCGGCCAGCGCCGGTCGATCCAGTCGACCGTCGATCGCGGTGGCCAGCAGCGACGCGAGCGCGGTGGCCTGCGCCACGATCAACCCGGCGGCCAGCACCCCCAGGAGCGCGAGCACGGCAAGATCGCCCCGGGCCGCAGGGACCCGGCGCAGCAGACGCGGGTCGAACGGACGGCGTCTCACCAGTACACCGGTGCCCTACCGTCGGTCCGTCCTCGAAAAACCCACCAGCACATCGCCTGGAAGCCTAGTAGGGCCGGAAGTAGCGGCAGCGCCACCCAGCCCAGCAGCCGCAGAGTCGGCGCGCTGGCGGCCGCGTCAGCCACCAGCAGCGAGGCGTCCGGATCGATCGTGGACACCAGCACGTAGGGCCAGAGAGCTGCTCCGACCAGCAGCACCGGCAGCGCCAGGGCCGTGCCGGTGGCGACCAGAGCCCACCCCGGCCGCCGCCGGGCCAGCGCCGCGCGGGCCGCCAGCAACGCCGCCACGAGCAGCACGGGCAGGAGTACGGCCACCGCCGGCCGCTGCACTGCGTCACGTACCCGGGCGGAGAGCAGGCCCACGACGGTGGCCAGGGCGACCGCGGTGAGCGCCACCGGCACCAGCCGGCGGGCCGTACGGCCGACCACGGCGGCGGCCTCCGCCGACAGTCGCAGGGTGAGGAAGGTCGCCCCGTGCACCGCGACCAGGGTGACCATGGCCAGACCGGCGGCGGCCGCGAACGGGGTGGCCAGGTGTGTCACCCCGGCGACGTGCCCGTCGGCCTTCAGGGGTACGCCCTGCAACAGGGCGGCCAGCAGCACACCCCAACCCAGCGCGGCGAGGGCGCTGCCGATCACCACCACGCGGTCCCAACGGGCGCGGACCCGCTCGTCACCGGGCCGGCTGCGCAACTGCACCCCGACGGTGACCAGGATGACGCCGACCAGGGCGCCCGCGACGGCCGGATAGCAGCCGGCCAGCAGCTCGCCCTCCAGGAGGGGGAACGCGCCGAACAGAATGCCCATGGCCGCCACCAGCCAGACCTCGTTGCCGAGGAAGAAGGGGCCGAGCGCGGTGAGCGCCTCCCGGCGCCCGGCCGGACCGACACCGCGGGCGAGCAGCAGCCCGACGCCGTAGTCGTAGCCGGCGAGCACCAGGTAGCTGGCGAAGAAGAAGCCGAGCAGGGCGTACCAGGCGAGGTCCACTGTCTTCTCCTCTACAGCAGGGCGGGTTCGGGGTGGGCCGGCTCGCTGGGCGGTGCCGGTGGGCGGCCGAGCGCCGGGTCGGCCGCGCCGCGTCGGGCGTGCCGGGCCAGCAGCACCCAGTTGGTGACGGCGAGGGTGCCCAGCAGCAGGCTGAACCCGATCAGCGAGGTGAGCATCAGCGGGGCGCTGACCGGGGAGACGGCCTGCTCGGTGGGGAGCAGCCCGTACGCCACCCAGGGTTGACGGCCGACCTCCCGGGAGATCCAGCCGAGGATCACCGCGATGAACGGCAGCGGCAGGGCGAGCAGGAGCAGCCAGAGCGGGAAGCGCAGTCGGATGACCCAGTCCCGGAAGAGCAGGGGCAGCAGCAACCACAGGCAGCCGAGGGTGAAGCCGATCAGGATCATGAAGCCCAACCCGACGCTGGCCAGCACCGGCGGGGTGTAGTCGCCGGGGCCGAACCGCGTGGTCCACTCCGCGATCAGCGCCTGGCTCTCCGGGCTGTCGCCGCCGAACTTGGTCGGCTGCACCGAGCCCACCGGGCCGAACTGGGCGAACCCGAAGCCCTGCACCATCGTGACGGCCAGTGCCGCGGTGACCAGGCCGACCCGCAGCGAGGTGCGGAAGAACGCGAAGTCCGGGGTACGCCGGATCAGGTGCCAAGCGCTGACCGCCGCCATCAGCATCCCGCCGACCAGCACCGCCGCCGAGACCACGTGCCCGAAGGCCATGCCGAGGCTGGGGTTGCCGAGCAGCGCGCCGAAGTCGGTGAGGTGGGCGATTCCGTCGCGGACCTCGTAGCCGACCGGGTTCTGCAGCCACGAGTTGGCCACCATGATCCAGAACGCCGAGGCGTACGCGGTGATCGCCACCCCCCAGAGCAGCGCGAGATGGACGCCCCTGCCGAGCCGGTGCCAGCCGAAGATCCACATTCCGAGGAAGGTGGACTCCAGGAAGAACGCCACCAGCGTCTCGATGGCCAGAGGTGCGCCGAACACGTTGCCGACGTAGCGCGACAGGCCGCTCCAGTTCAGCCCGAACTGGAACTCCATCACGATGCCGGTGGCGATGCCGAGCACATAGTTGATCACGTAGAGCTGGCCCCAGTAGCGGGTCAGCCGCTCCCACTTCGGGTTGCCGGTGATCACCCAGGCGGTCTGCATGCCGACGAGCAGGGTGACCAGCCCGAGCGTGACCACCACGAACAGGAAGTGGATCGAGGTGGTGGTGGCGAACTGCAGGCGGGCGAGGAGCAGGGTGTCCATGACCAACCCTCCATAGCGTTGGCTCCCTTATCGTAGCCACCCTACACGTAGTTTGCCTACACGTAGGATCTACTACGTCCCGTCGTAGAAAATGCTACTACGTTATGTAGTGCTAAGGGGGTCGCGCTCGGCCCCGACCCTCAAGTCGCCGCATCCGGCGACTGGCCCGTCCGCCCCGCCCCGCCCCGTCGAGGCACCCCTCCCGCCCGCGCCGGCCTCTCGCACCCCACCTCGACGGGTCGAAGCCCGCCCCGCCCGCCCGCGCCGGCCTCTCGCACCCCACCTCGACGGGTCGAAGCCCGCCCCGCCCGCCCGCGCCGGCCTGTCCCACCCCACCCCGACGGGTCGAAGCCCGCTCCGCCCGCCCGCGCCGGCCTGTCCCACCCCACCCCGACCCGTCGAAGCCCGCCCCGTCCGCTCGCGCCAGTCCTGCCTAGGTCCGTCGAGGCCCGGTCCCGCCCGCGCCAGCTCCTCCTCGGTCTGGCCTGCCTCGGCCCGGCCTGCCTCATCGATCATGGAGTTGTGGTGGGTATAAAAGCGTCTTACAAACCTAAAACAGGCACCACCACTCCATGATCGACTTGATGGAGTCGCGATCTTGCATTTGCTGTCCCGGCATAAGGGGCATTCAACGCTTTTCGACGACCGAAACTGCAAGATCGGCGCAGGCGCAGGCGCAGGCGCAGGCGCGGGCGCAGGCGCGGGCGCAGGCGGGGGCGGGCGGGCGCGGGGCACGGGTGCGTGCCTGCCCTCCGCCGTGTCTTGCCGTCTTGGGTGTGCCCGGTGGCGTCAGCTCAGGAAGAGGGTGACCGGGAGGGCGACCAGCGTGGTGGCGACCGCCAGGGCGGTGGCGCCGAGCACTCGGGGCGGCCGGTCACTGACCAGCAGGCGCTGCACCCGTACGTCGAGATCCCGGTCGCCCATGCCCAGCGCGCCGGCCGGGGTGATCCGGTGCCCGGCGGCGGCGAACCGGCGCAGCGCACCCGCCAGCGGCGCCTCGGCGTGCAGCTCGCGGGCCTTGTCGTCGGCGCGCATCTCGACCAGCAGGGCGACCCGCTCGTGCGCGTCGCGCACCCAGCCGAACCACGGCAGCGCCCGGCACAGCGCGGTGAACGGCAGCAGCACCAGGTCGTGCCGCTCGTGGGCGTGCGCACGCTCGTGACTGAGGACTGCGGCCAGCTCGGCGCGGTCCAACAGGCTCAGGGTGCCGGCGCTGATCACCACCTGCGGCTTCACGCCCGGCAGGCAGTACGCGGCGGCGCTCGGATGATCCAACACCAGCGCGCCCGGGGCGGCCGGGTCGTTCCGGGCGACCAGGGAGAGCAGGTCCCGGTGGCGACGCTGGGCGCGTACGGTGCCGTGGATGCTGCGAACCGTCGTCGTGACCAGCACCGCTCCGATGCCGAAGCCCACACCGACGCCGGCCAGGTGGAACGTGCCCACCCCGATCGGCAGGGCGCCGTGGGCGAGGTCGTCGGCCAGGGCGAGCAGTGCGCTACCGGTCGACCGGTCGTACGCGCTCAACCCGAGCGCCATCGGTAGACCCATCGCCGAGAGGCCCAACGCCAGCCCGACGGCCTGCCAGCAGATGATCGCCACCCGCGGGCTGCGCCACGTCCAGGTGGAACGGGCCAACACCTGGGCGGTCAGATAGCAGGCCAGCATCGTGGCGGCGAAGTGCACGGCGTAGGCCATGGCGCGCGCCCTACCGCTCCGCTGTCTCGCCGGCGGCTCGCCGGCCCGCCGGCCTGTCCACCCGGTCGGTCAGGGCGTCGTCCCTGCCCGCGTCACCGCCGGTGGAGCCCGGCCCGGTCAGGCCGGCTTCGTTGCCCAGGGCCGCCCGCAGCACTTCGGCCTCGGTGCCGGTCACCGAGCGGGCGAAGCGCACCAGCGCGGCGTCCCGGCTGCCACCCAGGTCGAGGGCGTCGAGCATGAGTTGAGCGATGTGCGCCTCGCGGCTGGCCGCCGGACGATACCGCCAGGCCCGACCCTCCCGCTCCCGTTGCACCATGCCCTTGCCGGCGAGCCGGTCCAGCACTGTCATCACAGTCGTGTACGCCAGCTCACGGCCGTCGAGCGCGTCGGCCACCTCGCGCACGGTCACCCCGTCCGACGTGCCGGGAACCACGTCCCACAGCACGTCCATCACCGCACGCTCAAGATCGCCCAACCGAGTCACGAACCAATCCTACCCCCGGTAGTAGACCCCCACCCGCCCGTCCCCATCCGCCCGCCCCCACCGGCCCGTCCCCACCCAGCACCAACCCACCGGCAACCAACCCACCCACCCTCACCACCAGCGATCATGAGATTGACCGGGCCGAAAGAGACCAAAGCCCCCGCCAGCCTCATGATCGCCAGGGTGAGATCGGCGGGACAGGACAAGCGCAGGACAAGAACAGGGGTGTTGCTGCCTCCGAAACGCTGGAGGCAGCAACACCCCTGAAGTTGCCGTGGATCTGACCGGCCGCCGCCAGCGAACCCGGATCAGCACGCCAGCGGACCCGGGCGGGGCCGTGCGCTGCGGACCCGGGCGGGGTGCGCGGGGCGGGCGGACCCGAGCGGGGCGGGGCGGTGCGGGGTGGAACCGCCCGACGGGGTCAGCCGACGCCCCGCCGACCGGCAACCCGACCCGAGGCAGAACCCCCAAGCTGACCCACCCCGACGAACCCGGCCCACGTCAGGTTTTCCGGGGGGAGCCCGCCCACGCAGGGATCAAGCCTGACCGCCCGGAGTGGGCGGGCTCCCCCCGGAAAACCGCAACCGGAAAACCACAAGAACGAAGAGAGACGATCACACCCCCTTGGGATGCCACACCGTCTTCGTCTCCAGCAGCGCGGTCATCGGCGCCACCCCCGGGTCACCGGTCCAGTCGTGGTCGGCCGGGGCCGGCCGGAGCACCCGCTTGAGGTTCTCCGCCGCCCTGACCTCCAGGTCGGTGGCGAGCGCGGCGTCGGTGACCCCGGTCAGGTCGATCGCGTTGACGTCCATGTGCGCGGCCAGCGTCGGCGCGGTTTCGGTGATCGCGCCGGTGAGGATGTTGACCACACCGCCGGGCAGGTCGGAGGTGGCCAGCACCTCGGCCAGCGTCACGGCCGCCAGCGGCTCGCTCGGGGACGCCGCCACCACCACCGTGTTGCCGGTGACGATCGCCGGAGCGATCACGCTGACCAGGCCGAGCAGCGCCGGACGCTCCGGGGCGACCACCGCGACCACGCCGGTCGGCTCGGGCGCGGAGATGTTGAAGTACGGGCCGGCGACCGGGTTGGCGCCGCCGTACACCTGGGCGAGCTTGTCGGCCCAGCCGGCGTACCAGACCCAGCGGTCGACAGCGGCGTCCACCTCGTCGCCGGGGATGCCCAGGGCGACGAACTGTTCGCGGCGGCCCTCCAGCATCTCGGCGGCCCGGTAGAGGATCTGACCCCGGTTGTACGCGGTCGCGCCGGCCCACCCCTTGACGGCGGCGCGGGCGGCGACCACCGCGTCCCGGGCGTCCTTGCGGGAGGCCAGTGACACATTCGAGGACTGCACGAGATACGACCGTCCCGACTCGCTGCGCGGGAACTTCCCGCCGATGAAGAGCTTGTACGTCTTGCGTACCGCGACCCGCTCAGACATTGAGGTAGCCCTCCAGCCCGTGCCGGCCGCCCTCGCGACCGTAGCCCGACTCCTTGTAACCACCGAACGGCGAGGTGGGGTCGAACTTGTTGAAGGTGTTGGCCCAGACCACGCCGGCGCGCAGCCGGTCGGCCATCCACAGGATGCGGGAGCCCTTGTCGGTCCAGATCCCGGCCGACAGCCCGTACGGCGTGTTGTTGGCCTTCTCCACGGCCTCGGCCGGGCTGCGGAAGGTCAGCACGGACAGCACCGGGCCGAAGATCTCCTCCCGGGCGATGCGGTGTGCCTGGGTGACGCCGGTGAAGATGGTCGGCGCGAACCAGAAGCCGCGGTCGGGCAGCTCGCACGGCGGCGACCAGCGCTCGGCGCCCTCGGCGGAGCCGGCGTCGGACAGCTCGCGGATCCGCTCCAGCTGGGCGGCCGAGTTGATCGCGCCGACATCGGTGTTCTTGTCCAGTGGGTCACCGACCCGGAGCTGGGCCATCCGCCGCTTCAGCGACTCCAGCACCCGGTCGGCCACGTTCTCCTGAACCAGCAGTCGGGAGCCGGCGCAGCAGACGTGCCCCTGGTTGAAGAAGATGCCGTTGACGATGCCCTCGACGGCCTGGTCGATGGGGGCGTCGTCGAAGACGATGTTGGCGGCCTTGCCGCCCAGCTCGAGGGTGAGCTTCTTGCGGGTGCCGGCGACGGATCGGGCGATGGCCCGGCCCACGTCGGTGGAGCCGGTGAAGGCGACCTTGTCCACGCCGGGGTGTTCGACCAGCGCGCGGCCGGTCTCGCCGGCGCCGGTGAGGATGTTGACCACACCGGCCGGCAGCTCGGCCTGCTGGCAGATCTCGGCGAAGAGCAGCGCGGTCAGCGGGGTGGTCTCGGCCGGCTTCAGCACCACCGTGTTGCCGGCGGCCAGCGCCGGGGCGATCTTCCAGGCCAGCATGAGCAGCGGGAAGTTCCACGGGATGACCTGCGCGGCCACGCCCATGGGCTGCGGATTCGCACCGAAGCCGGCGTACGGCAGCTTGTCGGCCCAGCCCGCGTAGTAGAAGAAGTGCGCGGCGACCAGCGGCAGGTCGACATCGCGGGACTCGCGAATCGGCTTGCCGTTGTCCAGCGACTCCAGCACGGCCAGCTCGCGGGAGCGCTCCTGGATGAGCCGGGCGATCCGGTACAGGTACTTCGCCCGGTCCCGGCCCGGCATCGGGCCCCAGACCTTGTCGTACGCCTTGCGGGCGGCGCGCACCGCGCGTTCCACGTCCTGGGCACCGGCCTCGGCGACCTCGGCCAGCACCTCCTCGGAGGCGGGGTTAATCGACTTGAAGCTGCCTCCGTCGGTCGGGTCGACGAACTCACCGTCGATGAACAGCCCGTACGAGGGTTTGAGGTCCACCACCGAGCGGGACTCGGGGGCGGGGGCGTATTCGAACATCGGCTATCAGTCCAGGGTGAAGTAGTCGGGACCGGAGTAGGTGCCGGTCGTCAGCTTGGTGCGCTGCATCAGCAGGTCGTTGAGCAGGCTGGACGCGCCGAAGCGGAACCAGTCCGGGTCGAGCCAGTCCGGGCCGACGGTCTCGTTGACCATCACCAGGTACTTGATCGCGTCCTTGGTGGTCTTGATGCCACCGGCGGGCTTCACGCCCACCTGCCGCCCGGTCGCTTCGCGGAAGTCGCGCACCGCTTCCAGCATCACCAGGCTCACCGGCATCGTCGCCGCGATCGGGACCTTGCCGGTGGAGGTCTTGATGAAGTCGCCGCCGGCCAGCATGGCCAACCAGGAGGCCCGCCGGACGTTGTCGTAGGTGGCCAGTTCGCCGGTCTCCAGGATCACCTTGAGATGGGCGTCCCCGCAGGCATCCTTGGTGGCCACGATCTCGTCGTAGACCTCCTTGTATCGCCCGGCCAGGAACGCACCCCGGTTGATCACCATGTCGATCTCGTCGGCACCGGCCGCGACGGCGGCCCGGGTGTCGGCCAGCTTGATCTCCAGCGGTGCCTGACCCGAGGGGAACGCGGTCGCCACGCTGGCCAGGTGCACGGCCGAGCCGCGCAGCACCTCGGCCACGTGGGGGACCATCGCCGGGTAGACGCAGACCGCGCCGACGTGCGGGCAGGACGGGTCGGCCGGGTCCGGGCGCAGGGCCTTCGCGGCGAGCGCGCGTACCTTGCCCGGGGTGTCCGCCCCCTCCAGGGTGGTCAGGTCGACCATCCGGATCGCCAGGTCGATCGCCTGGGCCTTGGCGGTGGTCTTGATGGAGCGGGTGCCGAGCTGTGCCGCCCGCTGCTCCGCGCCGACCTGGTCCACGCCGGGCAGGCCGTGCAGGAAGGTCCGCAGAGCGGTCTCGGATCGTCCCAGCTCGGAGAGCTCCGACCGGGCCGACGTCGTTGTCGCCGTCATGCTGGGAAGTCTACGCACCGGACCGCCGAGTGATCTTGCTCACGAGCGCTCGCCGCCGTCCGGACGTGAGCGGCGTCCCTGGTCCGACCGCACCCGCACCGTCGCGCGGTACGGACCGGTAGGTTGAGCGATCGTGGACGTACACGTCATTGACCACCCGCTGGCCCAGTCCAGGTTGACCGCCATGCGGGACGCGCGCACCGATTCCTCGACGTTCCGGGCGGCGCTGCACGAACTGACCACCATGCTGGTGTACGAGGCGGCGCGCTCCTTCCCCGTCGAGCGGTACCCGGTGCAGACGCCGGTCACCGGCACCGAGGGCACCCGGCTGGCCAACCCGCCGCTGCTGGTCCCGGTGCTGCGCGCCGGGCTGGGCATGGCGGACGCCGCGCTGGGTCTGCTGCCCGAGTCCTCGATGGGTTTCGTGGGCCTGGCCCGCGACGAGGCGACCTACGAGCCCCGCGCGTACATGGAGTCACTGCCACGCGACCTGGCCGGGCTGCCGGTGCTGGTGCTCGACCCGATGCTGGCCACCGGCGGTTCGCTGGAGCACTGCTGCCAGCTGCTGGCCGACCGAGGCTGCACTGACATCACAGTGCTCTGCGTGCTCGCCGCCCCGGTCGGCATCGACCGGCTGGAGCGCTCCGGCCTGCCGTTGCGCCTGGTCACGGCCTCGATCGACGAGGGGCTCAACGACCACATGTTCATCGTTCCCGGCCTCGGCGACGCCGGCGACCGACAGTTCGGTGGCATGCCCCGCTTCTGATGCCAGACCCGGTCGGTGCCGGGTCCGGCGGGGTCCGTGCGCGGGGTGCGCGGACCCGCTACCGTCTCCGGCCATGACTGGTGTTGCGCTCGCCGAGGAGTTGCTGCTCCTCGCCTACGACGACACGACCGGCAAGGCGACGATGCCACGGATCAGCCTGGACCTGGGCATGGCCGCCGCGGTGCTGGTCGAGCTGGCCCTGACCGGCCGGATCGCGTACGCCGACGGGTCGCTGGCGGTGATCGACCCGACGCCGACCGGCGAGCCGTTCAGCGACGATGTCCTCAGCCGGATCGCCGCCGACACCCCACACAGCCCGGCGTCCTGGGTCCAGCGTCTCCGGCACGGCCTGCGCGACCGGATCCTCGCCGACCTGTGCCGGCAGGGCGTCGTCCGGGACGTCGACGAGACCGAGCTGGGCTTCATCCACGTGCACCGTTACCCGGTCGTGGACACCTCCGTCGAGGCGGAGACCCGGCAGCGGCTGGCCGAGGCGCTGACCGGCGCGGCAGCCCCGGACGAGCGGACCGCCGCGCTGGCCACCCTGGTGGTGGTGCTCCGAATGGAGTCCGCGCTCGGGGTGAGCGGCGAGGCCGCCGCCGACGCCCGCCGCCGGCTGACGGAGATCGCCACCGGCGCCGGGTTCTCCGGTGAGGTGAGCACCGACGACTCGGTGGTCCGCCCGTCGGTGGGCCTGGTCGTCGCCGCCCTGGCCAAGGCCGTCGACCAGGCCCTCGGCAAGCGCGCCTGACGGTCGGACCCAGCACGCCCCTGCCACCCTTTGCTCTGCACCCGTTGATGCACCACGAGCGGCCGGCGCTCGGCGTCCGCCGCAGGCCGGCCCCCCGATGGTGTACGGCACATGGCCCACGTCGCACGGCAGATGGCCCACGTCCCACGGCACCTTCACGCACGGCCCACGGCCCACGGCGCATCCGCGGGTGCAGAGCAAAGGGAACGTGCCGGACGGCGAACGCCGCATGGCGCATCCGCGGGTGCAGAGCAAAGGGAACGTTCCGGGTGGATGGGTCCTGCGCGGCGTCAGATGCCGAGCGCGGCGCCGACCTCGGCCCGCAGCCCGACGACCGCCTGCGCCGCCCGGCTGCGGGCCGCCGGGACGTCGCCATCCGTGACCGGCTCCACCACCTCGAGGTACGCCTTGAGCTTCGGCTCGGTCCCGGACGGGCGGATCACCACCCGGGTCATCGCGGTCCGCAGGATCACCACGTCCGACTCGGGTAGCAGGTCCCGGACGCTGTCCACCGGTTGCCCGAGCAGGGTGGCCGGGGTGGCCGCCCGGATCCGGGCCATCGCGTCGGCGATGATCCGCAGGTCGTCCACCCGGGCGGAGAGCTGGTCCGTGTGGTGTACGCCGAACTCGGCAGCCAGCTCGTCCAGCCGGTCGGTCAGCGTGCGACCCTGCGTCTTCAGGCCGGCGGCCAACTCGGCCACGGTCAGCGCGGCGGTGATGCCGTCCTTGTCCCGGACGTGTTCCGGGGCGACGCAGTAGCCGAGCGCCTCCTCGTAGCCGAAGACCAGCGGCGCGCTTCCTCCGCCGGCCCGCACGATCCACTTGAAGCCGGTCAGCGTCTCGTCGTAGGGCAGCCCTCGGGCCGCGCACATGGCCCGCAGCAGTGACGACGACACGATGGTGGTGGCGTAGAGCCCGGTCACCCCCCGGCGCATCAGGTGATCGGCGAGCAGGACGCCCACCTCGTCGCCGCGCAGCATCCGCCAGCCGTCGCGGTCCCGGACGACCACCGCGCAACGGTCGGCGTCCGGGTCGTTGGCGATGGCGAGGTCCGCGCCGGTGGAGTCGGCCAGGGCGATCAGCCGGTCCACAGCGCCCGGCTCCTCGGGGTTGGGGAACGACACGGTGGGGAACGCCGGGTCCGGTTCGGCCTGGTCGGGCACCACCCCGGGAGTGGGGAAACCAGCGCTGGCGAAGGCGGCGGTGAGCACCGCCGCGCCGACCCCGTGCAGCGGGGTGTACGCCACCGTCAGGTCCCGTGGCCCGTCCGGGTCGATCACCACGGTGGCCCGTTCGACGTACGAGGCGACCAGATCGTCGCCGAGCACCTGGCCGGGGCCGCCCAACGGCACCTGGGTCAGCGGCCCGACCGCTCGGATGGCGGCCTCGATGCCGGCGTCGGCGGGTGGCACGATCTGCGCGCCGGCGCCCAACTCGCCGCCCAGCTCCGCCCCGAGGTAGACCTTGTAGCCGTTGTCCTGCGGCGGGTTGTGGCTGGCCGTGACCATCACGCCGGCGACACCGCCGAGGTGCCGCACGGCGTACGCCAGCACCGGGGTGGGCAGCGGGCGGGGCAGCAACAGCGCCGGGCGGCCCGCGCCGGTCGCCACCTGCGCCGTGCGCTCGGCGAACTGCCGGGAGCCGTGCCGGGCGTCGTACCCGATCACCAGCGGACCGGTGCCACCCTGGGCCGCGAGCCAGGTCACCAGGCCGGCAGCGGCCTGGGTGACAACGGCGAGGTTCATCCCGTTCGGGCCGGCGCGCAGCGGGCCGCGCAGGCCCGCCGTGCCGAAGGTCAACGGGCCGGCGAACCGGTCGGCCAGCTCCGGGCCGCTCGCCGGGAGACCGTCGAGCACCGCCGTCAGCTCGTCCCGGCTGGCCGGGTCGGGGTCGTCGGCCAGCCAACGCCGGGCTTGGTCACGAATGTCGTCGATGTCAGTGCTGTCCGCCGCCATGCCCCTTGATAGCACGGCGACGGATCACCCCTGTGGCTTCCCTCCGGCTCAGCCGTTCCCGGTGAGCTGGAACGTCCGTGCCATCTCGTCGAAGATCGCCTTGCTCTCCGCGAACTTGGCGTCCGTGGCGGTGAGGTAGAACGAGTACGCCTTGCCGTCCTGCGCGACGCCCCGCCAGACGCCGTGCCGCATCGTGTCACCCGCGCCGCAGGTGTACTCGAATTCGGCTGCCGGCTTGCTGGCCAGTTCGGTCTCGGTGGAGGAGATCTGGTTGTACGGCTTGACGCAGGAGGTGCTCCGGGTCTTGAGGCCGTTCTCGGCCGTCTCGGCCCACCGGGTGGAGCTGCTGGTCCACTTCTCGGTGATGATGCGGACCTTGCGGCCGCTGTCGGCCGGGTCGATGTAGTCGGTGTACGAGCCGCCGGTGGCCTTCTTCCAGCCCTTGGGCACCATGACCTGAATCCCGCGGGCCGAGTGCTCCTGCATCTCGACGGTGGGGGCCGCCGGGGCGGACGTGGTGGGCTGCGCGGCCGGGGTGCTCGGTGGGGCTTCGTCGCCGCCGGAGAGCGCCACCGCGGTGACCAGCAGCACGACGACCAGACCGCCGGCCGCGGCGAGCTGCACCTTGCGCGGCCAAGCCTTGACCGTGGTGACGAGCTGACCACCGGTGGCCCGGACCTTGTCCAGCGCGCTGCCGCCCGAAGCGGCGGGTGTGGTCGCCCAGGGCTGGCCGGTGCCCGGCACCGACCACTGGTTGCCGCCGCCGTAGGTGCCGCCGACGCGCTGGGTGGCCTCCGGTGCCGCGCCGCCGTACCCGACCTGCTGGGTGGCGTCGGCCGGGCTGCCGTAGCTGACCCGCTGGGTGGCGTCGGGGTGCCCGCCGGCGTCCACCCGCTGGGTGGCGTCCGCGTTGCCGCCGTAGGTGCGCCCGGCCGCCGGTCGGCCCGTGGTCGGCATCGCGCCGGTCGGCGTGTGCAGCGGACCGGCCAACGCGTCGGCGCTGGTCTCGTCGAGACCCCCGGCGGTGTCGGCCGGGCGAGCTGCCGCCGGCGGGCGTTCGCCCCGGCGCAGCGAGGCCAGCCGGTCGGTCAGGGACTCGCCCGGGGCCAGCATCGCCTTGCCACCGATCTGGCTGTCCGGCTTCGGCTCCGGCTGGGCCGGCGGGAGGACGGGGACCGGGCGCTGCTGCACCGGCACCACGGCGTACGGGTCGGTGACCGAGTGCACCGCCGTCGCCGTGCTGCCCAGCGGCCCGGCGAGCAGCTCGCGCAGCATGGCCCGGGAGGTGTGCACGTCGAGTCGGCGCGCCGGGTCCTTCTCGAGCAGACCCATCAGCACCCGGGTCAGCGGGCCGCTGCGCTGCGGGGGCGCGGGCGGGTCCTCCACCACGGCGTGCATGGTCTCGATCGGGTCGCCCTTGTCGAACGGGGGCCGCCCCTCGACAGCCGTATAGAGCGTCACACCCAGCGAGAAGAGGTCACTCGGTGGGCCGAACTCCTGGCCCATGGCCCGCTCGGGCGAGATGAAGTGCGGCGAGCCGAGCACCATGCCCGGGGTGGTGAGCTGCACGTCGGTGGGCATCCGGGCGACCCCGAAGTCGGTCAGCACGCAGCGCCCGTCGGTGCAGATCAGCACGTTGGCGGGTTTCACGTCGCGGTGCAGCACGCCGATCGCGTGCGCGACCTCCAACGCGCCGAGCAGCGCGATGCCGATCTTGGCGACGGCCCGGGGCGCGACCGGCCCGTCCTCGATCACCATGTCGGCGAGGCTGCGGGCGTCCAGCAGCTCCATCACGATCCACGGCCGGCCCGCCTCGGTGACCACGTCGTACACCTGCACCACGGCCGGGTGCTGGATGGCGGCGGCGGCGCGGGCCTCGCGCAGGGTGCGTTCGTACATCGCGTCGCGGTCGCTGGGGGCCAGCCCCGGGGGCAGGACGACCTCCTTCACCGCCACGTCACGGCGCAGCAGGGTGTCTGTGGCGCGCCACACCGTGCCCATGCCGCCGTTGCCCACCGAGGATCGCAGCGAGTACCGGTCACCAATGGTGGTGCCGGGCGCCGCTCGTCCGTTGGGGGGACTGACTGGTCCGCCGCTCCACGTCGGGATCTGAGTCACAGAAAAGCCACCGGGGGAAATCGAGGGGGGCTGGGACACAACCCCCCTATCTTGCTGGTTCCGACGCCGGATGCGAAAGCCGACGCGGCGGACGTTTGTCGAAGTCGACAGAACGTGCCCTGTCGTTCACCTGGTGTCGACCGGTCGGGACGCGCTGTGCGGTATCCCTCACCCGACGACATGGCCAGGCGTCCTACCATCCGGGGATGAACCAACGGCGGTCAAGCGAGTCCGGTTTCCCGATCAACGGCGTCTACACGGAGGCCGACCTTCCGGAGGACCTGGACTCCCGGCTCGGCAGCCCGGGCGAGTTTCCGTACACCCGGGGTGTCTACCCCACCATGTACACCTCCCGCCCGTGGACGATGCGCCAGTACGCCGGCTTCGGCACCGCCACCGAGTCCAACGCGCGGTACCACCAGTTGTTGCGGGCCGGCACGATGGGCCTCTCGGTCGCCTTCGACCTGCCGACCCAGATGGGGTACGACTCGGACGAGCCGATCGCGCACGGCGAGGTCGGCAAGGTGGGTGTCGCGATCGACTCCATCGAGGACATGCGGCTGCTCTTCGCCGACATCCCACTGGACAAGGTGTCCACCTCGATGACCATCAACGCGCCCGGTTCGGTGCTGCTGCTGCTCTACCAACTCGTCGCCGAGGAGAACGGGGTGCCGGGCACCGCGCTGAACGGCACCATCCAGAACGACATCCTCAAGGAGTACATCGCCCGGGGGACGTACATCTTCCCGCCGAAGCCGTCGCTGCGCCTGGTGGCCGACACGTTCGCGTACTGCCGCAGCGAGGTGCCGAAGTGGAACACCATCTCCATCTCCGGCTACCACATGGCGGAGGCCGGCGCGACACCCGCGCAGGAGATCGCGTTCACGCTGGCCAACGGGGTGGAGTACGTGCGGGCGGCGCTGGCCGCCGGGCTCGCCGTCGACGACTTCGCGCCGCGGCTGTCGTTCTTCTTCGTGGCCCGCACCACGCTGCTGGAGGAGGTGGCGAAGTTCCGCGCCGCCCGGCGGATCTGGGCTCGGCTGATGCGTGACGACTTCGGCGCCAAGGATCCGAAGTCGATGATGCTGCGGTTCCACACCCAGACGGCAGGCGTGCAGCTCACCGCCCAGCAACCGGAGGTGAACCTCGTTCGGGTGGCGGTGCAGGGCCTGGGCGCGGTGCTCGGAGGCACCCAGTCGCTGCACACCAACAGCTTCGACGAGGCGATCGCGCTGCCCACCGAGAAGGCGGCCCGGCTGGCGCTGCGTACCCAGCAGGTGCTGGCCTACGAGACGGACCTGACCTCCACCGTCGACCCGTTCGCCGGGTCGTACGTGGTGGAGGCGATGACCGCCGAGATCGAGGCCGCCGCCGTCGAGTTGATGGAGCGGGTCACCGACCACGGCTCGGCGGTGGACGCGATCGAGGCCGGGTTCCAGAAGCGGGAGATCGAGCAGTCCGCGTACCGGATCGCCCAGGAGATCGACTCGGGCGAACGGGTGGTGGTCGGGCTCAACCGGTTCACGGTGGACGAGGAGGAGCCGTACGAGCCGCTGCGGGTCGACCCGACGATCGAGGCGGCCCAGGCCGACCGGCTGGCCCGGTTGCGCTCCGAGCGGGACGCCGACGCCGTCGCGCGGGCGCTCGCCGATCTTCGGGCCGCCGCCGAGGGTACGGAGAACGTTTTGTACCCGATGAAGGAGGCGCTGCGGGCGCGGGCGACGGTGGGTGAGGTCTGCGGGACGTTGCGTGAGGTGTGGGGGTTGTACCGGCCCACCGACCGATTCTGAGCCGCGACTGCGGCCCCGGGGCGCGCGGCGACTGCGGCCCCGGGGCGCGGTGTGTCCGGCGCTCTCAGCGGGTATCCGGTCGGTTGAGCCGGGACGCACACCCTGTGCGCCCACGGCGGGTGGGTGCGTGTGAGCGTCCTTATCCGGCTCGTTGCGCTGTGTGGTCGGCTAATTGTCGGAGTGTCAGTTCATCACCCCGACTAATGCGACAATTTGGCAACGGGTCTCCGACTGTCGACCGCGATTCGGGACCCCCGCGATCGGTTACGCGTTGTAGGAGGTGAGGGGCTGATGACGGCATTCGACCGTGATCTACCTGCTGTCCCACACCTTGACGAGCGGCCCCAGCAGGGCATACGTGACTCTGCGCGGTCCGATCATTACCGTAACGAGGTTGCGCAGCGTCACCGTCGGAGGTCTAGGCTGTCTGCTGTCCCCGATGATCCATCCATTCCTAGTGATCGAGAATTCGACGTGACGAGTGCGTTGACGCTGCCCACGAGTGGCCAGCTGGCGTCGTCCTGGCCGGAGACGCCACCGGGATCCGAGCCCCTGCCCCGCGAGTTGGACCACCTTCTCGCGCTCCGGGTGCCGGGGCTGATCGCTACGCGCCGTCACCTCCACTCGCACCCTGAGCTTTCCGGCAACGAGTTCGAGACGGCCGCGCTGATCGCCCGGGAGCTGTCGCTGGCCGGGCTGAGCCCGCGCCTGCTGCCCAAGGGCAACGGCGTGATCTGCGACGTCGACGGTCGGCCGGACGGCCCGGTCGTGGCGCTGCGCGCCGACATCGACGCGCTGCCGCTGGACGACCCCAAGGACGTCCCGTACCGGTCGACCGTGGAGGGCGTCTGCCACGCCTGCGGGCACGACGTGCACACCTCGATCCTGCTCGGCGTCGGCATGCTGCTGGCCCAGCTCGCCGACCTCGGTGAGCTGGACGGTCGGGTCCGGCTCATCTTCCAGCCGGCCGAGGAGATCCTGCCCTGCGGTTCGCTGGAGGTCATCGAGGCCGGCGGCCTGGACGACGTGGTGCAGATCTTCGCGCTGCACTGCGACCCGAACCTCCCGGTGGGCCAGGTCGGCCTGCGGGTCGGCCCGATCACCGCGGCCGCCGACAACGTGACCGTCCGACTCTCCGGCCCGGGTGGGCACACCGCCCGCCCGCACCTGACCGTCGACATGGTCGACGCGCTCGGTCGGCTCATCACCGAGGTGCCGGCCCTGGTCAGTCGCCGGGTGCCGGCCAACAGCGGCCTGCTGCTGGTCTTCGGCCACGCCTCGGCCGGCACCCGCTACAACGTCATCCCGTCCGAGGCGAGCGCGTCCGGCACCCTGCGGGTGATGGACCGCGACACCTGGGAGAAGGCCCCCAAGATAGTTGCTCAGGTGGTGCGGGACGTGATCGCGCCGACCGGTGCCACCGTCGACCTCGAATACCTGCGCGGCCGGCCGCCGGTGTGCAACGACGCCCGTGCCATCCAGGTGCTGACCGCCGCCACCGCCGCCGCCCTCGGGCCGGACGGGATCGCCGAGACACCGCAGAGCATGGGCGGCGAGGACTTCTCCTGGTACCTGGAGTACGTCCCCGGTGCCCTCGCCCGGCTCGGCGTGGGTCGCACCGGCCCCAACGTCGACCTGCACCGGGCGAGCTTCGACGTGGACGAGCGGTCCATCGCCGTCGGCGTCCGCGTCATGGTGCAGACCGCGTTGCGGGCACTGGCGGCGGCGCGCTGACCGGCGCGACCGGAGCCGGGGGCTTGCGCCGTCGGCGCAGCACCACCAACAGCGCCACCAGCGGTACGCCAAGCGCCACCAGCCACGGCAGCAGTGCGCCCAGCACCGTGAGCAGGACGGTCATCGAGACGACGAACGCCTTCCAGCCGCCCCTGAGCCCGACCAGGAAGCCGGTCTCGGCCTTCTCCTCGGTGTCCTTCGCCGCCGGCCCGGCCAGCGACACGGTGATCGTGGAGAGGGCGGTCAGGTCGGCCAGGCGTCGCTTCTTGGCCTCCAGCGAGGCCAGGTCGGCCTCCCGTCGACCCAACTCGTTCTCCAGTGACACCAGGTCGGTGATCGAGGTGGCTCGGGACAGCAACCGGCGGGCGCTCTCCACCCGGGCCCGCTGACTGGTGATCCGGGCCTCCAGGTCGACCGTCTCCTCGGTGACGTCCTGAGTGTTGATCTCCCGGCTCTGCTGCCGACCGAGCTTGGCGATCTCCTCCACCACTCCGGTGAACTTCCCCGCCGGCACCCGCAACTCCAACTCCGCCACCGCGTCGGCGTCGGCGCTGTGCCGCTGGTCGCCGCCGACGAAGCCGCCGGCCCGACCGGCCACGGCGGTGGCCTCGCGGGCGGCAGAGTCCACATCGTCCACCTGCACCCGCATCTTTCCGGTGTAGATGATCGCCCGCTGGTCGACCCGAAGGTCGGGTGCGCCCGCGCCGGCCCCCTCAGGTGCGCCTGCGGCGGCGTCCCGGTTCATCTCGCCGCCCTTGGCGGCTGGCGCCTCGGCCGCCGTACCCGCGGTGTCCTGCGACCCGCTGTCGCCGGCACCGCACCCCGTCAGCGCCAGGGCCGCTGCCAGTGCTGTCGCCGCCAGCAGCGCACCGCGGCGTCGTCCCGCCTGTCCGTCCATCCCCGCTCCCATCGTCGTCAACCGGTCTGGCGATAGCTCGGACGCGACGCGCACGCCGGCTGGTTCCGGCAGACTGCGCTGAGGACGTCACGATTCGATAATCGAGGAGTCACGATGCGGCTCACCAAGTACGCCCACTCCTGCCTTCGGGTGGAACACGACGGGGGAGTGCTCGTCGTCGATCCCGGGGTTTTCAGTGACGCAGCGGCGGCGCTGGACGGTGCGGACGCGGTGCTGATCACCCACGAACACCCCGACCACCTCGATCTGGCAGCGGTGCGCCTCCAACTCGACCGACAGCCGTTCCCGATCCACGGGCCCGCCTCGCTCGGCGAAGCCCTGGGCGACGCGGCCGACGTATTGCGCCCGGTCAGCGTCGGCGAGTCGTTCACCGCCGCCGGGGTCGCGGTGCGCGCGTACGGGGGGCGGCACGCCGTGATCCACCCCGACATCCCGGTGATCGACAACCTCGGTTACCTGATCAACGACGTGGTCTACCACCCGGGCGACTCCCTGGTCGTGCCCGACGAGACCCCCGTCGACACGCTCTTCGCGCCGATCCACGCCCCCTGGTCGAAGTTCTCCGAGGTGGTCGACTTCATCCGCGCGGTCGCGCCGCGGCGCGCGTACGCCCTGCACGACGCGTTGCTCAACGACAACGGGCTGGGCGTGCTCGACCGGCAGTACACAGCGCTGTCCGGCACCGAGTACCAGCGACTGGAGCCCGGTAGCCGGGTGGACGTCTGACCCGATGCCCGGCCTCTCCGCGGAGCTGGTGCAGCAGCTCTACCGCACCCCACCGGACCGGTTCGTGGCCGCCCGGGACGCCGCTGTGGCCGAGGCCCGCCGGGCCGGCGACCCGGCCACCGCCCGGCAACTGGCCCGGCTGCGTCGCCCGACGGTGGCCGCCTGGTTGGTGAACCTGCTGGCCATCGGACGCCCGGAGCTGGTCGCCGACCTGGTGCAGCTCGCCGACGCCCTGCGAGTCGCCCAGCGGGAGTTGCGGGGGCCCCGACTGCGGGAGCTGTCAGCGCAACGCCGGGCGGTGGTCGGCGCCCTGGTCGCCGAGGTTCGCAAGCTCGCCGCGGCCGAGCCGGACGCGCCACCGGCGAGCCGGCTGCCCCTGGCCGAGGTGGAGGCGACGCTGAACGCGGCGTTCTCCGACGTCGAGGTCGCCGAGCAGGTGCGGGCGGGTCGCCTGCTGCGGGCGGCCAGCTACGCCGGCTTCGGCGAGGTGCCCCGGCCGCAACTGCGACTGGTCACCGACGATGACGAGGAGCACCAGGAGGAACGCCCGGCCCGCCGACCCGGCCCCCAACGGGGCCGTCCCGAGGCGTCATCCGGTACGGACCGGGCGGCCGAGCGTGCCGAGCAGGCCGAACGGGCCGCACAGCGGGCGGCCCGAGCCGAGCGGGCCCGGCAGCGCCGCGCCCTGGACCGGGAGTTGGCGAAGGCCCAGGCCGATCAGGAGCGGGCCGAGACCGAGCTGACCGAGGCGACCGGGCAGGAGCGCGACGGTGTGGCCGTACTCGATCGACTTGAGGTCGAGTTGGCCGAGCTGGAGCGGCGGCGCGCGGTCGCCGAGCAGGACCTCAGCCGGGGCAGGCTCGCGCGGCGTGCCGCCGAGCGGGCGGTGACGGTGGCCCGGCGGCGCGCCGGTGAGGTCGAGGCGGCCCTTGAGGCACTGGCGGCCGAAGAGGGGGATGCGGACGCGGGCGGTGGCGCGGCAGACTGAGCATCGATGGACGACGACGAGTGTGCGGGCCGTACACGGCGAGTGGCCCCGGGTCGGGGCGTGGTCGCCGGGCCGGGTTGCCCGAGCGGGGCGGCGCGGTGACCCCGGAGCAGGTCGCCGCCGCCAGTAAGCCCGTCGTGCTCGACCTGGGCGACGCCTTCAGTCGGGACCCGACCACGTTGCGCCGGGCCCGACTGCTCGGCATCTCCGGCTGGGCCTTCTACATCAGCGGCCGGGCCGGAGCGCTCGGCGGTGTGCGGGCCGAGACGGCCGCCGCCGCCCTCGGGTTCATCGCCCCGGACGCGGTAGCCGACGGCTGGGACGCCGCCACCCGGGTCGTGCCGCCGTTCGAGGTGGCCGCCGCGAGCCTCGCCGAATGCTGCCGGTGGGGGGCGCAGCAGCTCGGCCCGCTGCCCGGCACCGAGCGCCTGTCGGCGCTCGTCGAGCGGGCGGTGGTGGCGGCGGAGGCCAGTGGGATGCCGCTCTTCGCCGCGTGGCGGGCCATGCCGCTTCCGGATCTCTCACCCGGGGCTCGCAGCGCCGCCGGGCTGCGGCTGCTCCGGGAACACTTCACCGGCGCCTATCTGCTGGCGGTACGCGCGGCCGGGATGACCCCGCTGGAGGCCGTGCTGTCCGGGCCGGAGGGCGAGGCCGGGGCGGTGGCCTGTGGCTGGCCGCCGCCGTACCCGCCGATCGGGCCGTTGGTGCGCCGCCGGCTCTGGGCGGAGGCGGTGACCAACCGACTGGCCGCGCCGGCGTTCACGGCCCTCGGGCCCGCCGACGGCGCGGAGTTGGTGGAGTTGCTGCACCGCACCCGGGTCGACCTCGGCTGAGTCTCCCGTCCGCCGAAAAATGGGCGGCGCCGCAGCGAATCGGCTGCCAGGATGTCCTGCCGTGACCCTTCCCGCTGGTTGGACGACGCGCCGACCCACCCTCGACGACGTGCCGGCGATCCTCGCGGTGGTGCACGCCGCCGACACCTTCGCCATCGGTCATCCCGACTTCGACGCCGAGGACGTGGCCGCGTCGCTGACCGCCCCCCACTTCGACCCGACCCGGGACTCCTGGCTGGCCATCGACCCCGACGACACCGTTGTCGGCTGGGCGACGGTGGACAACCCGACCGGGGTGGGCCGGGAGTTCGTGGAGGTCTACGTCGATCCGGTACGGGCTGCCACCGTCCGCGCGCCGCTGCTGCTGCGCCAACTGGACCGCGTCGCCGAGCGGGCCGCCGAGCGAGGGCTGCCGTCACTCACCGTCCGCTGCGCGGTCTTCGCGCCGGAACGTGACTGGGAACACGCCCTGCGCGGGCTCGGGTTCACCCTCGTCAAGCGGTACGTCCGGATGAGCCGACCGCTGGACGACCTGCCCGACGAGCCGACTGGGCCGTCGGCCGTGACGGTGCGGCCGGTCCGCCCGGACGACGAGACCGATCTGGTGGAGTTCCACCGGATCTACGAGGCCGCCTTCGGCGACACCCCGGACCACGAGCCGCTGTCGTACGAGCGGTGGCGGGCCCGGATCGGCGATCTGACCGCCTGGGACGAGTGGTTCGTCGCCGAGGTGGACGGGGTGCCGGTCGGCGCGTTGCAGTCCTCGGACCAGGCGCTCGACCAGCAATCGGGCTGGGTGAAGAGTCTGTCGGTGCGGTCCGCGTACCGTCGCCGGGGTGTGGGTGCGGCGTTGCTGCGCCGCGCCTTCGCCCGCTACGCCGAGAAGGGGCGGCGCGCAGTCGGCCTGGGCGTCGACCTGACCAACCCGACCGCCCCGCTGTCGCTGTACCGGTCGGTGGGCCTGCGCGAGACCCAGTGGACCGACATGTACGAACTTTCCGTCCCGGCGGCCGGTGTGTGATTGACGACCCCGGTCCTCCCCGACCGGGGCTCCGGTCGACAGCGGTAGCACACTGGAGGCGTGCGATACGCGCTGCTACGCCGAGGCGGTGCCGGTGGGGCGGGCCCGCAGCTCGGTGACGTAGTCGTCCGGGGCGCCCGCCTTCTCGGCGGCGTTCGCGATCTCCGACAGGTACCAGGAGGTCGGCAGGCCACCCTCGTACCCGTTGAAGACGTAGATCCACGCGGTCACGTCGCCGTCGAGGGTGGAGACCCGGACGTGCAGCTTGCGGTACGTCCCGGCGGTCACCCCCTCGATCTCGTCGAGCTGGCCCGCGTCGTACGGGTGGATGTCGTAGAGCGCCACGAAGACCCGGTCGCCGGGAGACTCGACGAGGGTGCTCACCGCACCCTCCCAGCCGATCACGTCCGCCCCGGCGAAGGTCAGCCGCCAGCCCTCCAGCCAGCCGGTGCCGACCATCGGCGAATGCGGACAGTAGGCGCGCATCCGGGCGGGATCGAGATTTGAGCCGTAGGCGGCGTGATGACGCACGGCGATGACGATAGCCCGGCCGACGGGTGGGGGAGAATACGACAGTGCGTGTCGAATGCGCTCGGGAGAAGAAAGTCACTGTGAGCATCAACGAAGGGCGAACGCTGTGAGCCGGATCGTGATCATCGGCGGAGGGCCGGCCGGGTACGAGGCGGCACTGGTCGCCGCCCAGCTGGACGCCGATGTCACAGTGGTGGAGGCCGACGGTGCGGGCGGTGCCTGCGTGCTCTCCGACTGCGTACCGTCGAAGACCTTCATCGCCAGCTCGGGGGTGGTCACCGGCTACCGCGACACCGAGGAGTTCGGGGTGCACTCGGACGGCCTGGAGGCGGTCACCGTCGACGCGCGCGCGGTGCACGAGCGGGTCAAGCGGCTGGCCCTGGCGCAGTCCGCGGACATCCACGCCAAGCTGCTGAAGGCGGGGGTCACCTTCGTGGCCGGCACCGCCCGGCTCGGCGAGGACTCCCTCGGGCACACCCACCGGGTCGTCGTCACCCCCGCCGACGGCGCGGAGGAATACTCGATCGACGCGTCCACCGTGCTGGTGGCCACCGGCTCGACGCCCCGTCAGCTGCCCACCGCCGTACCGGACGGTGAGCGCATCCTGACCTGGCGACAGGTGTACGACCTGCCGGAGCTGCCCGAGCACCTGATCGTGGTCGGTTCCGGTGTGACCGGCGCGGAGTTCGCCAGCGCGTACCTGGCGATGGGCGTCGAGGTGACCCTGGTCTCCAGCCGGGACCGGGTGATGCCGCACGAGGACGCCGACGCCGCCTCCGCCATCGAGCGGGTGTTCCGCAACCGGGGCATGGAGATCCTCAACAACTCCCGGGCCGACGCGGTCCGGCGTACCGCCGACGGCGTCGAGGTGGAGCTCTCCGACGGCCGCAAGGTGACCGGCTCACACGCGCTGATCACCGTCGGTTCGATCCCGAACACCGCGAACCTGGGGCTGACCGAGTACGGGGTGGAGCTGGGCCGGGGCGGTTACCTGACCGTCGACCGGGCTTCCCGGACCAACGTGCCCGGGATCTACGCCGCCGGCGACTGCACTGGTGTGTTGTTGCTGGCGAGTGTCGCCGCCATGCAGGGCCGGATCGCCATGTGGCACGCGCTCGGTGAGGCGGTCCGCCCGCTGCGGCTGCGTACCGTCGCGGCGAACGTCTTCACCGACCCCGAGCTGGCCACCGTGGGCGTCTCGCAGGACGAGGTCGACGCGGGCAAGGTGCCGGCCCGGCAGGTGATGCTGCCGTTGTCCGGCAACGCCCGGGCCAAGATGGACGACCTCTCCGACGGTTTCGTGAAGCTGTTCTGCCGTCCCGCCAGCGGTCAGGTGATCGGCGGTGTGGTGGTCGCGCCGAAGGCCAGCGAGCTGATCCTGCCCATCACGATGGCGGTCGAGAACAACCTCACTGTCAACGAGCTGGCCCAGACCATCACCATCTACCCGAGCCTGTCCGGCTCCATCACCGAGGCGGCCCGTCAGCTCATGCTGCACGAGTTGGAGTGACCCGACCGCGTGCGGGCCGGGTCAGGCTCGTCGCCACCGTCACCAGGACCGCCACCTCGGCGAGGATCAGGAGGCGTTCGGCCAGGCCGATGAGCATCCGGTCGCCGGGGTAGGCGGACCAGATCATCGCCGCCGCCAGGGCCAGGCTCAACAGGACCAGGGCGCGTAGCGTCCGGGCGGCGGGCGTCAGGTCGGGTCGGCGGGCGAGCAACCAACCGGCCACCGGCAACGCCAGGAAGGCGATCACCGACGCGTACCGGTGCAGGTAGGCGGCGGTGGTCATGGCGGTGCCCGGCTCGTTCGTCGGCACCACGGCGGCCAGCAGCAGCCCACCCACCCATGCGCCGAGCAGCAGCTCTGCCGTTCGACCGGAGCGCGATCGGGGTGGGCTGGCGCGGCGCAGCCCGTACAGCAACGCCACTGTGGCGAGCGCGAGCACCACCATGGCGACGTCGATGACGCCGCCGCGGTCGGAGACCGCGAAGTCGCTGATGGTCAACGCCCACGGGTTGAGGTCGTCGTTGACTTCGAGGTGGCCGATCACTGCCAGCAGCGTCGCCAGGGCGATCCCGCCCAGGGCCAGCAGGCCGGTACTCCGGGTAACAGGCATGTCTCTCAGCCTGTCGCCGTACCCACCCCAGCCGAATCCGGGACAGCCACCGAAATAGCCCCCGGGACCACCCCTAGAGGCCTTCCGGCAACCCTGCGGCGATCTTGCGTTTTCGGTTGTCCGTATGCGTGTTAGGCCCTGATTGCCGGGACAGTAAGGGCAAGATCGCGGAGGCTGGGGTCGAAACTCTCAGTCGATGGGGACTTTGACCGCAGCTACCGCGGCGGCGGCTCGGGCGTGGCGGGCGCTGACCACTGTCATCGCCCATCCCGCGGCGGCGAAGCCGGCGGCCGCGGCGGTGGCGATGATGGCCAGCCGCCAGGCCGACTCGGTCAGCGCGGTGCCGCCCAGGTGCCCGACGAGCGCTCCGTAGGTGGCCCAGCCCAAGGCCGCGACGGCCTCGTAGATGACGAACAGGCGGTACGGGTAGCGGCTGCGCCCGGCCGAGAAGCAGGCCGCCATCCGCCCGCCGGGCACGAACCGGCAGAGCAGGATGACCAGCGGCCCGGGTTGTCGCAGCCCCTGGGTGACTCGGCTGGCCACCCGGCGGGCGCGGCTCAGTTCGGCGTGCCGGGGTGGCCGCCGATCCGGTGCGCTGCGGCCCAGCAGGTAGCAGGCCAGGTCGCCGGCGAACACGCCGAGCGCGCCGACGGCGATGGTGACCGGCAGGCTGAGCCCGCCGTAGACGGTGAGCGCACCACTGGTGATCATGACGATCTGGGTGGGGATCACCGGCACGAAGGCGTCCGCGATCAGCAGCGCGAGCAGCACCAGGTAAGCCCACGTCGGCGACGCGACGTCAGTCAGAAGTTCGGGCACGCCTGCCACCTCGCCGAATGCGGCCGATTGGGTGTCTTGAGCCTGACGCCGTGTCCGGCGTCACCGTGGACGGCCCCGGCCCGTCGTGACCGTCGACACGACTGAGCCACCCAGCTACAACGAGCCCGATCGGTGCCGGGTGACGCTTTCGGAGGGCGTTGCACCCATTTGAGGCGGGCGGCGGAACGCCGTTCGTCGGCGTACCGTTGTCGGCGCGGCCACGCCCGTCGGGTCCCCCGTTCCTGACGATTCGGCCGCCAGGGCCGCCGGCGGGTCCCGCGCCGGCGGCCCACCCCTCCGCCGCGAAATCCGGGTGCGCCCCCGATCGTCGCGCGGGTACGGTCGCCCCATGCGCAGCGCGGTAGTGATGATCACGACGCCGGGTGTCCCCGGCGCGCCGCTCTGACGTAACCACAGTCGACCAGGCCCCGGGGCGATCCGCCCCGAGGGCAGCGCGCCGAACGGAGCTCAGGTCGCCTCCGGGTCGTACCCGATCCAGGAGCCCGACATGATCGACCACCGTAGGCTCGGCCGTGAGCTGGACCTCTTCGTCTCCGACCCACTGGCCGGCGCCGGCCTGCCGATCTGGTTGCCGGCCGGTGCCGCCGCCCGGCACGCCGTCGAGGAGTACGTCCGGGAGTTGGAGCGCCGCTCCGGCCACCAGCACGTCTACTCGCCGCCGCTGGGCAAGCGGGAACTCTTCGAACTCTCCGGCCATCTCGGCTACTTCGCCGACGACATGTTCCCGCCGATGCGGCTGAGCGCCGACGACGAGTTCGTGCTCCGGCCGGCGCTCTGCCCGCACCACGCGCTGGTCTTCCGGGCGCGGGGCCGTTCCTACCGGGAGTTGCCGTTGCGGATCGCGGAACTGGGCGGGATGTACCGCGCGGAGCGATCCGGTGTGCTCGGCGGACTGTCCCGGGTACGTGCCATCTCGCTCAACGACGCGCACACCTTCTGCGCGCCCGAGCAGGTCGGCGCGGAGGTCGTCGAGATCCTCGGACTGATCCGTGCCGCGCACGCCGCGCTCGGTGTCCGGCCGGCCGGGTTCCGGCTGTCGCTGCGCGGGCCGGGCGGGAAGTACGTCGGCGACGACGCCCAGTGGGCCCGCGCGGAGGAGTTGCTCCGGGAGGCGCTGGCCGGGATGGAGTACGTCGAGGCACCGGGGGAGGCTGCCTTCTACGGTCCGAAGATCGACATCCAGATCGTCGACGCCGCCGGCCGGGAGTCGACCATCTCCACCGTTCAACTGGACTTCGACAAGCCGGAACGGTTCGACCTGTCGTACACCGACTCGGACGGCAGCCGGCGTCGCCCGGTGATGGTGCACCGCAGTCTGGTCGGCAGCATGGAGCGGCTGTTCGCGTACCTCATCGAGGTGCACGAGGGGGCCTTTCCCGCCTGGTACGCGCCCGTCCAGTTGGTGCTGCTGCCCGTCGACGACGGCCAGGCCGGCGCGGCGGCCGACCTGGCCCGGCGGGCTCGCGACGCCGGCCTGCGGGTCGAGGTCGACGCCGCTGGCTCGCTGGGCGCCCGGGTACGGGACGCGGCTCGCCGCCGCGTCCCGTACCTCGGGGTGCTGGGGGCCCGGGAGGTGGCCGACGGGCACCTCGCGTTGCGTCTGCGCGGCGGCCGCGCCCTGGCTCCGATGCCCGCCGACGCGGCTCTCGCCCTGATCCGTGGGCAGGTCGACGCCCGCGCCAGCGACCTGCTGCCACCGGACTGACCCGCCCACCGATCGTCTCGCGCGCACGGCCGCCCGACCTCAGACCGATGCCGGTTGGGCGGCCGGTTCCTCGTCGACCACAGCGCCGGTGAACTGTGAGCGGTAGAGCCGGTGGTACGCGCCCTGGACGGCCAGCAACTGCTCGTGGGTGCCCTGCTCGACGATCCGGCCGTCCTCCATCATCAGGATCAGGTCGGCGTCGCGGATGGTGGACAGCCGGTGCGCGATGACGAAGCTGGTCCGGTCCGAGCGCAGCGCGGCCATCGCCCGTTGCAGCAGCACCTCGGTACGGGTGTCCACCGAGCTGGTGGCCTCGTCGAGGATCAGCAGCGACGGCTCGGCGAGGAACGCCCGCGCGATGGTGATGAGCTGCTTCTCGCCGGCGCTGACGTTGCTGCCCTCCTCGTCGATGACGGTGTCGTAACCGTCGGGAAGGCTGCGCACGAACCGGTCCACGAAGGTGGCCCGGGCGGCGGCGAGGATCTCCTCCTCGGTGGCGTCCGGCCGCCCGTAGGCGATGTTGTCCCGGATGGTGCCGCCGAACAGCCAGGTGTCCTGGAGCACCATGCCGATCCGGCCGCGCAGGTCGTCGCGGCGCATCGTGGTGATGTCCACCCCGTCGAGCGTGATCCGGCCCGCGTCCAGCTCGTAGAACCGCATCACCAGGTTGACCAGGGTGGTCTTGCCGGCGCCGGTCGGGCCGACGATGGCCACCGTGTGGCCGGGCTCGGCGACCAGCGAAAGGTCGTCGATCAGCGGCTTGTCCGGCTCGTAGCGGAACGAGACGTGCTCGAACTCGACCCGACCGTGCGGGTCGGTGACCCGGGCCGGCGCGACCGGGTCGGGGGTCTGCTCGTCCGCGTCGAGCACCGCGAAGACCCGCTCGGCCGACGCCACCCCGGACTGGAGCAGGTTGGCCATCGAGGCGAGTTGGGTGAGCGGCTGGGTGAACTGGCGGGAGTACTGGATGAACGCCTGCACGTCACCGAGGCTCATCGTGCCGGAGGCGACCCGCAGCCCACCGACGACGGCGATCGCCACGTAGCTCAGGTTTCCGATGAACATCATCGACGGCATGATGATCCCGGAGATGAACTGCGCCCCGAAGCTGGCCCGGAACAACTCCTCGTTCTTCGCGTGGAACGCGGCCTCGACCTCGCGCTGCCGGCCGAAGACCTTCACCAGCTCATGGCCGGTGTACGCCTCCTCGATCTGGCCGTTCAACTCGCCGGTGTGCGTCCACTGGGCGATGAACTGCTTCTGCGAGCGCTTGGCGATGCGCTGGGTCACCAGCACCGACAGCGGCACCGCGACCAGGGCCACCAGGGCCAGCACCGGCGAGATCCAGAACATCACGGCCAGCACGCCGACGACGGTCAGCAGCGAGGTGAGCAGCTGGCTGAGGGTCTGCTGGAGGCTGGTGGAGATGTTGTCGATGTCGTTGGTGACCCGGCTGAGCAGCTCACCGCGCGGCTGCCTGTCGAAGTAGGGCAGCGGCAGCCGGTTGAGCTTCTCTTCCACCTCGGCGCGCAGCCGCAGCACGGTGCGCTGGACCACCCCGTTGAGCAGCCAACCCTGCCACCAGGACAGCAGACTCGCCGCCAGGTAGAGCCCGAGCGCCAGCAGCAGCACCCGACTCAGTGCGTGGAAGTCGATGCCCACCCCGGGCAGCACGTCCATCCTGGCCAGCATGTCGGCGAAGCTGTCGTTGCCGCTGGCCCGGGCCGCCGCGACGGCCTGGTCGGCGGTGGTGCCGGCGGGCAGTTGCCGGCCGATCACCCCAGTGAAGATCAGGTCGGTGGCGTGGCCGAGGATCTTCGGCCCGGCCACGCTGAACCCGACGCTCACCACGGCGAGGGTGATGATCGCGGCCAGGTGCAGTCGGTGCGAGCGCAGCCGGCCGAGCAACCGCCGGGCCGACGGGCCGAAGTTCATCGACTTCTCGGCGGGCATTCCGGCGCTCATCCATCCCGGGCCGCCGCCCGGACGGCCCGGTGGCAGCCGCTTCGGCGTCCGCGCGTCGCCGCCGGCCTGCTGCCCGTCGCCTCCCGGCGTTGGCGGGTCGCCGGCCGGCTTCTGACTGGGTACGGCCGCGGTGCGCGGCTCGTCGCGCTCGGTCATGCCGCCACCTCCGTGGTCTGCTGCGAGGCCACGATCTCGGCGTACGTCGGGCAGGTGTCCAACAACTCCCCGTGTCGTCCCACTCCGACGACCCCTCCGTTCTCGAGAACGATGATCTGATCGGCGTCGATGATCGTGGAGACCCGCTGGGCGACGATCACCACCGCCGCCTGCGCGGTGACCGGCCGCAGGGCCGCTCGCAGCCGCGCGTCGGTGCCCAGGTCGAGCGCGGAGAACGAGTCGTCGAAGAGGTAGATCTCCGGTTGCCGGACCAGGGCGCGGGCGATGGCCAGGCGCTGCCGTTGCCCACCGGAGACGGTGGTGCCGCCCTGCGCGACCGGGGCGTCCAACCCGCCGGGCATCTGGGCCACGAAGTCCCGGGCCTGGGCGATCTCCAGCGCCGACCACAGCTCCTCGTCGGTGGCGTCCGGGTTGCCGTAGCGCAGGTTGCTGGCGACCGTTCCGGTGAACAGGTACGGCCGCTGCGGCACCAGGCCGATGCGGCGCCACAGCTCGTCCGGTGCCAACTCCCGCACGTCCACCCCGTCGACCAGCACCGCGCCGTCGGTGACGTCGACCAGGCGGGGGATCAGGGACAGCAGCGTCGTCTTGCCCGCTCCGGTGCTGCCGATGATCGCCGTGGTGGTGCCCGGGGTCGCCCGGAAGGAGATGTCGCGCAGCACCGGCTCCACCGCCCCCGGGTACTGGAAGCGCACCCCGCGCAGCTCCAACTCGGCCCGGCAGGGCAGCTCGGTGACCGGCACGGTGGCCGGGACCACCGAGGAGTCGGTGTCCAGCACCTCGACGATCCGCTCGGCGCAGACCGCCGCCCTCGGCACCATCATCAGCATGAAGGTGGCCATCATGACCGCCATCAGGATCTGCATCAGGTACTGGAGGAACGCGGTGAGCGCCCCGACCTGGATCGCGCCGGCGTCCACCCGCTGCGCGCCGAACCAGAGCACGGCCACGCTGGAGACGTTCAGCACCAGCATGACCACCGGGAAGATCAACGCCAGCAACCGACCGGTACGTAGCGCGGTCGCGGTCAGGTCGGCGTTGGCGACGCCGAAGCGGTCCGTCTCGTACGGCTCTCGGACGAACGCACGGACCACCCGGATGCCGGTGATCTGCTCGCGCAGCACCCGGTTGACCGTGTCGATGCGGGTCTGCATCAGCCGGAAGCCCGGCACCATCCGACGGATGATCGCGCCCAGGGCGATGGCCAGCACCGGCACGCTGACCAGCAGCAGCCAGGAGAGCCCGACGTCCTCACGCAACGCCATGAACACACCGCCGACGCTCATGATCGGCGCGGCGACGAGCATCGTGCAGCTCATCAGCACGAGCATCTGCACCTGCTGCACGTCGTTGGTGTTGCGGGTGATCAGCGACGGTGCCCCGAACCGGGCCACCTCGCGGGCGGAGAAGCGGTTGACGTGCCCGAACAGTTCGGCGCGTACGTCCCGGCCGAAGCCCATCGCGACCCGGGCGCCCAGGTAGACAGCCGCGATGGAGCAGACGATCTGGATCAGGCTGACCAGCAGCATCCAGCCGCCGGTGCGCACGATGTAGTCGGTGTCGCCCCGGGCCACACCCTGGTCGATGATGTCCGCGTTGAGGCTGGGCAGGTAGAGCGAGGCCATGGTGCCCACGAACTGGAGCAGCACGACCGCCAGCAACGGTCTCTGATAGGTGCGCAGTTGGCCGCGCAGGAGTCGGATCAGCACGCCGGGTCCTTCGTTTCGGTAGGGCGTCCGGTCATCCGCGGGTCGTCTCCGCTGCCGATGACCTCAAGCAGGAACTCCCGGATCACCTGGGCCTTCGCCGGGTCGGCGTCGACCGAGGTGAGGGGCCGTCCGGAGTGCATGAGCGCGTCGAGCGCGGCCACCCGGTCCCGCCCGGCGGGGGTGATGGCGAGTCGGATGCTGCGCCGGTCGTTGTCGTCGCGTTGCCGCTCGACCAGACCGTCGCGCTCCAGCGTGTCGACGATGCCGGTGAGGGTCGCCGGGCGGACGAACCCCTTCTCGGCGACCGCCCGGTGCGGCAACTCGCCGTGTCGGGCGAGCGTCATCAGGGTGATCATGCCGGCCTGGGTGAGGCCGTGCTCCTCGGCGAGGTAGCGGTTCCACCGCTGCCCGACCAGGTGCCCGGCCACCACCAACAGCCGGCCGAGCGGCACGTCCTGGAGGGTCACGAGTTCCACGGCTAGCAGGTTAGCCCCCTGATAGTCAGGGGCCAAACGAATTTGCCGCAGACGGCCCGACCCGGCCCGCCGACACCGAGCTGATCGCGGCGCGCGGGCAGAAACGCGTCGATCATGGAGTTGTGGTGGGCAGTCCGCCCCTCACTGCCCCTTCTGCGGGGCACCACAACTCCATGATCGACGCGCTGGAGGGTGTCTTACCAACTCGTGGGGAGAGGCATTCCTTCGGTGAAGCCGGCGGCACTCTGCACGCCGACGATGGCCCGCTCGTGGAACTGGGTCAGGTCCCGTGCGCCGGCGTACGTGAACGCGCTGCGTACCCCGGCGATGATCTCGTCGATCAGGTCCTCGACACCGGGGCGGGCCGGGTCCAGGTGCATCCGGGCCGAGGAGATGCCCTCCTCGAACACCGCCTTGCGGGCCCGGTCGTACGGGCTGTCGTCGGCGGTCCGGGCGCTGACCGCCCGAGCCGAGGCCATTCCGAAGCTCTCCTTGTACCGCCGGCCGTCCGGCTCGGTGTAGAGGTCACCGGGGGACTCGTAGGTGCCGGCGAACCAGGAGCCGATCATCACGTTCGACGCGCCGGCGGCGAGCGCCAGCGCCACGTCCCGGGGGTGCCGCACCCCGCCGTCGGCCCACACGTGCCGGCCCAGTTGGCGGGCGGCGGCCGCGCAGTCGAGCACGGCGGAGAACTGTGGTCGACCCACGCCGGTCATCATCCGGGTGGTGCACATCGCCCCCGGGCCGACGCCGACCTTGATGATGTCCGCCCCCGCCTCCACCAGGTCGCGTACGCCCTCGGCGGTGACCACGTTGCCGGCCGCCACCGGCACCCCCGGGTCCAGCTTCCGGACCGCCTGAAGTGCCGAGATCATCCGTGCCTGATGGCCGTGCGCGGTGTCCACGACCAACGTGTCCACCCCCGCCTCCAGCAGCGCCGCCGCCTTGCCGGTCACGTCCCCGTTGATCCCGACGGCCGCCGCGATCCGCAGCCGGCCCCGGTCGTCCACCGCCGGTGTGTAGAGCGTGGCGCGCAACGCGCCCTGTCGGGTCAGCACCCCGACCAGCCGACCTTCGGCGTCCACCACCGGGGCGAGTCGGCGACGGCCTGCGGAGAGCAGATCGAAACCGGTACGAGGATCCGCGTCCGCCGGGACGGTGTGCAGCTCGGTGGACATCACGTGACGCAGTTGCGCGAAGCGGTCCACGCCAGTGGTGTCCGCCTCGGTGACCACGCCCATCGGCCGGCCGGCGTCGTCGACGACGATCACCGCTCCGTGCGAGCGCTTGGGCAGCAGGTGGATGGCGTCGCCCACGGTCTCGGTCGGGCCCAGCGTGATGGGGGTGTCGTAGACCAGGTGGCGCTGCTTGACCCAGGCGACGACGTTCGCCACCACCTCGATCGGAATGTCCTGCGGGATCACCGTGATGGCACCCCGGCGGGCGACCGTCTCGGCCATCCGCCGTCCGGCGACCGCGGTCATGTTCGACACCACCAAGGGAATCGTGGTGCCGGTGCCGTCGCCGGTGGAGAGGTCGACGTCGAGTCGGGAGCCCAGGTCGGAGCGGGCCGGCGCCATGAAGACGTCGGTATAGGTCAGGTCGTGCGCGGGAGCCGCGCCGTGAAGGAACCGCACCCGACAATCATTCCCGCTGGTGGCCCGTTCCACCGCCGGTGGTCGCGGAAAACACTCGCATTGCCGTCGGTCCTGCTGGCGCGCCACTGCTCGCCGGAGGAGCCCGGCAGCCCGGCAGAGGTGCCCCGGCGAGCCCGGGTACGGATCGGTCAGCCTGGCAGAAGTGCCACGGTCAGTCCGGGTAGAAACCGGTCAGCCCAGCAGGAGTGCCACGGTCAGTCCGGGTAGAAACCGGTCAGCCCAGCAGGAGTGTCACGGCGAGCCCGGCCATGACGACGGCGATGAGCGCGTCCAGCACCCGCCAAGCGACGGCGCGGGCGAGCAGCGGCGCGAGGCGCTGCGCGCCGACGCCGAGCGCGGTGAACCAGACCACGCTGGCCAGAACGGCGCCGGTGCCGAAGACCCACCGGTGCGGATGTTGCTGGGCCACGCTGCCGAGGAGCAGCACGGTGTCCAGGTAGACGTGCGGGTTCAGGTAGGTGAAGGCGGCACAGGCCAGCAGGGTCGCCCCCAACGTGGCCGGCGGCCGTTCGGTGGGCAGTAGGGTGCCGGGACGCAGGGCGCGGCGGGCGGCGAGTCCCGCGTAGCAGAGCAGGAAGGCCGCTCCGCCCCACCGGATCGCCGTCAGCAGGCCCGGTCGACCGGTCACCAGCGAGCCGACCCCGGCCACTCCCGCCATGATCAGCAGCGCGTCCGAGGCGGCGCAGGTCAGCACCACGGGTACGACGTGCTCGCGTCGCAGGCCCTGACGCAGGACGAAGGCGTTCTGGGCGCCGATGGCGACGATGAGCGCGATGGAGACCGAGAAGCCGGCGAGGGCGGAGGTGAGCACGGAGTCGACGCTAGGACCGTCGACGGCCACCAGTCCAACTAAAGATTCTCAGGCATCTTAAGCTCAGCTAATGGATGGTCTCGACTCGGCGCAGCTTCGGACACTCGCGGCGGTGGTGGCGGAGGGCAGCTTCGACGCGGCGGCCCGGCTGCTGCACGTCACGCCGTCGGCGGTGAGCCAACGGATCAAGGCGCTGGAGGAGACCGTCGGTCAGGTGCTGGTCCGCCGTGCCCGTCCGTGCGTGGCAACCGACGCCGGCCGCCCGCTGCTGCGCCTGGCCGGCCAGCTCGCGCTGCTCGAACGGGAGGCCCTCGCCGATGCCCGCGGCCCGCTGGCCGGCGGTGGCCGGATCCGGGTCGCCGTGGTGGTCAACGCGGACTCCCTGGCCACATGGTTCCCCGCCGCGCTGGCCCGGTTGCCGCAGCGGGCCGGGCTCTCGTTCGACCTGCGGCAGGACGATCAGGACCACACCGCCGAGCTGCTGCGCGACGGCTCGGTGACGGCGGCGGTCACCGCCCAGCGGGAGGCCGTGCAGGGCTGCCGCGTGCTGCGACTCGGGGCCGTGCGCTACCGCGCGTTGGCCACAGCGGAATTCGCGGCGTCGCACTTCCCCGGCGGACTCACCGCCGCCGCGCTGGCGAGCACTCCGTTGTTGGTCTTCGACCGGAAGGACCGGGTGCAGCATCGGTTCATCCGGGCGGTGGTCGGTCGACCGCTCGACCCGCCGGTGAACTACGTACCGTCGGTGCCGGCGTTCAGCGAGGCGATCCGGCTCGGGTTGGGTTGGGGTCTGGTGCCGGAACAGATCGCCCAGGCCGACCTGACCGCGGGTCGCTGTGTCGACCTCGCGCCGGGCCGACACCTCGACGTTCCGCTGTACTGGCAGCACTGGCGGCTGGAGTCGGACGTGCTGAACTCCCTGACCGTCGCCGTCCGCGAGGTCGCCGCCGAAACCCTGCGCTGATCGTCCGCCGGACGGCTCAGGCGATGGTGCAGATGGGAGCACCGGCGGTGATCACGGCACCGACCTCGGCGTTGAGGCCGCTGACCGTACCCGCCTTGTGCGCGTGCAGCGGCTGCTCCATCTTCATCGCCTCCAGCACCACGACCAGGTCACCCTCGGCCACCGTGTCGCCGTCCGCCACCGCGATCTTGACGATGGTGCCCTGCATCGGCGAGGTGAGCGAGTCGCCGCCGACCGGGGCACCGGCCTTGGCACCGCCACCGCGCCGGGTCGGCTTGCGAGCGGCGGGTGCCGCGGTGGTCGTACTCCCGCCGAAGCCGGCGGGGAGGCTGACCTCGATGCGCTTGCCGCCCACCTCGACCACGACGGTGTCGCGCTTGGCCGGCGCCTCGGCGGTGCCGGCGGCGGCGCTGAACGGCGGCACCGTGTTGTGGAACTCGGTCTCGATCCACCGGGTGTGCACGCTGAAGGGCTCGGCGGTGAACGCCTCGTCCCGCACGACGAGCCGGTGGAACGGCAGCGCGGTGGCCATCCCGTCGAGGACCATCTCGTCCAGCGCGCGGCGGGCGCGCTCCAGCGCCTCGGTCCGCGTCTCACCGACGATGATCACCTTGGCGAGCAGGGAGTCGAAGTTGCCGCCGATCACGTCGCCGGCCGAGATGCCGGTGTCGACCCGCACACCCGGCCCGCTGGGCAGGCGCAGCGCGGTGACCGTGCCGGGCGCGGGGAGGAAGTTACGGCCCGGGTCCTCGCCGTTGATCCGGAACTCGATCGCGTGCCCGCGCGGCGTCGGGTCCTCGGTGATCCGCAGCTTCTCGCCGTCGGCGATCCGGAACTGTTCGCGGACCAGGTCGATGCCGGCGGTCTCCTCGGTGACCGGGTGCTCGACCTGGAGCCGGGTGTTGACCTCCAGGAAGGAGATGGTGCCGTCGACGCCGACCAGGTATTCCACGGTGCCGGCGCCGTGGTAGCCGGCTTCGCGGCAGATCGCCTTGGCGCTGTCGTGGATCTGCGCGCGCTGGGCTTCGGTGAGGAACGGCGCGGGCGCCTCCTCGACGAGCTTCTGGTGCCGCCGCTGCAACGAGCAGTCCCGGGTGCCCACCACGATCACGTTGCCGTGCTGGTCGGCGAGGACCTGCGCCTCGACGTGCCGGGGCTGGTCGAGGTACCGCTCGACGAAGCACTCGCCCCGACCGAACGCCGCGACCGCCTCCCGGGTTGCCGACTCGAACAGCTGCGGGATCTCCTCCATCGTGCGGGCGACCTTGAGGCCGCGCCCGCCACCACCGAAGGCGGCCTTGATGGCGACCGGCAGGCCGTGGTCGACGGCGAAGGCCATCACCTCGTCCGGGCTGGCCACCGGGTCGGGGGTGCCGGGGACCAGCGGTGCGCCGGCCCGCTGGGCGATGTGCCGGGCGGTGACCTTGTCGCCCAGGTCGCGGATCGCCTGCGGGGTGGGGCCGATCCAGGTCAGCCCGGCGTCGGTGACGGCCTGGGCGAAGTCGGCGTTCTCACTGAGGAAGCCATAACCCGGGTGTACGGCGTCGGCACCGGCGCGAGCGGCGACGTCGAGCAGCTTGTCGATGCGCAGGTAGGTCTCGGTCGCGCTGTCCCCGCCCAGCGCGTACGCCTCGTCCGCGAGAGTGGCGTGCAGGGCGTCGCGGTCGGAGTCCGCGTACACGGCAACGCTGCCCAGGCCGGCGTCGCGGCACGCGCGGATCACCCGGACGGCGATCTCGCCGCGGTTGGCGATGAGTACCTTGCGCACCTTCGTGGCTCCTCCCGGGCAGGTTACTGACGGGGAGTGTATCGGCCGCCCACAGCGACCCTAACGATCGCTCAGTGTGGGATGGCGCACTGCACCCGCCACGGTTTAGTCAAACTTGGCTATTACGCTTGTCGGGTGTCTTCGACTCGGATGATGATTCTCGGTCTGGTGCGGTGGATGCAGCCCGTGCACGGCTACGACGTGCGCCGTGAGCTGCTGAGCTGGAGCGCCGACAAGTGGGCGAACGTGCAACCCGGATCGATCTATCACGCCCTGCGCAAGCTCACCGAGGAGGGGCTGCTCCGCGCCGTCGCGACCGAGCAGGTGGGCGCCCGTCCGGCGCGGACCACGTACGAGGTGACAGTCAAGGGGGAGGACGAGTTCGAGACGCTGCTGCGCAACTCCTGGTGGACCATCAGCGAGCCGGTCGACCCGTTCGTGGCCGCCTTCTCCTTCCTGCCGGCCATGCCGCGCGCCGAGGCGGCTGCCGCCCTGCGTAACCGGGCCAACCTGCTGCGCGCGGGCGTCGACTCGATGCGCGCCTCGCTGGAGTCGGACTGGGTGCGCAACCGCAAGCCGGTGCACGTGGCCTGGATGTTCGAACTGTGGTCGGCGCGCGCGGAGGCGGAGATGACCTGGTGCGAGCGGATCGCGGAGCGGATCGATTCCGGAGTGTCGTACCTGCCTGCTGAGCTGGACGGAGCGCAGGGTTGGACGGGGTGGAAGGACGGCGCGGAGTCGCCCGGCACCGACGCGCAATAATCAACGTTGACTAGAAAAGCTATATCGCGTTAGCCTACCGACGGCACAGCGGGGGATTGCGCCGTCCGGCGTCGACCCACTCGACGGCCGGCCCGACCGGCCCGAACGACCAGGAGCAGAGATGATCGAGACCAGGGGGCTGCGGAAGTCGTTCCGCTCCCGCGCGGGTCGAGAGACGAAGACGGTGGACGCCGTGCGGGGCGTCGATCTTGACGTTGCCAAGGGTGAGATCTTCGGCTTCCTCGGCCCGAACGGCGCCGGCAAGACCACCACGCTGCGGATGCTCGCCACGCTGATCGAGCCGGACGGCGGTGAGGCCACCATCGCGGGCGCCGACCTGCGCAAGGACCCCGCCGAGGTGCGCCGCCGCATCGGGTACGTCCCGCAGGGCGGCAGCACCTGGGACGAGTCCACCGCCCGCGAAGAGCTGGTGCTGCACGCCCGGATGTACGGCATCAGCAAGGCCGAAGCGCAGCGGCGTGCCGCCCGCGCCCTCGACGCCTTCCAGCTCACCGAATACGCCGACCGCAAGTGCAAGACCTACTCCGGCGGCCAGCGTCGCCGCGTGGAGATCGCCCTCGGCATCATCCACGAGCCGAAGATCGTCTTCCTGGACGAGCCGACCACCGGCCTCGACCCGCAGAGCCGCGCACACATGTGGGACGAGATCCGCCGGCTCCGCGCCGACGGGATGACCGTCTTCATCACCACCCACTACCTGGACGAGGCCGACGCGCTCTGCGACCGGATCGCGATCATGGACAACGGCGAGGTGGTGGCCGAGGGCACCCCCGCCGAGCTGAAGCGGGAGATCTCCGGCGACGTGGTGCTGGTCGGTCTCGACCTGACCGCCACCCCGCAGGCCGCCCAGACGCTCGACGGCGAGCCGTACGTCAACAAGCTGGAGACGGTCGACGAGGGCGGCCTGCGCCTCTACGTCGACGAGGGCGCCACCGCCATCCCGCAGGTGCTGCGCCGACTCGACCACGCCGGGCTGGAGTTGCGCTCGATCGAGCTGCACCGACCCAGCCTGGACGACGTCTTCCTCACCAAGACCGGCCGCTCGCTGCGCGAGTCCTGACCACCGGAGACGACTCTCATGAAATTCGCCCGTGACTCGTGGCTGATCTTCCAGCGCCAGATCCAGCTCCTACTACGCAACCCGGTCTGGGTGTTCGTCGGCGTGTTCCAGCCGGTCATGTACCTGCTGCTCTTCGCCCCGCTGCTCAAGCCGGCACTGAACGCGCCCACCCAGGCGGCCGCCTACAAGATCTTCGTACCGGGTCTGCTGGTGCTCCTGGCCATCTTCGGCGGCCTGTTCCAGGGCTTCGGCCTGATCGCCGAGCTGCGAGCCGGCGTCATCGAACGCTCCCGGGTCACCCCGATCAGTCGGCTCGCCCTGCTGCTCGGCCGCTCGCTGCGCGACGTGGTCTCGCTCCTGGTGCAGGCCGTCATCATCACGCTCCTGGCGCTCATCTTCGACCTGCGGGTGTTCCTCGGGGACCTGCTGCTGGCGTACCTGATGCTCGCCCTGATCGCCCTCATGACCTCGGCCGTCTCCTACGGTGTCGCCCTCAAGGTCAAGAGTGAGGACGCGCTGGCCCCGCTGATGAACACGGTGGCGCAGCCGGTGCTGCTGCTCTCCGGCATCCTGCTGCCGCTGACCTTCGCGCCTGGCTGGTTGCAGGGCATCGCCAACTGGAACCCGTTCTCCTGGGCGGTCGACGGCACCCGGGCGCTGTTCGCCGGTGACCTGGGCAGCGACAAGGTCTGGCAGGGCCTCACCATCACCGCTGTCCTCGCCGCGCTGGGCGTCTACTGGGCTGCCCGCCAGTTCGCCCGCAGCGTCCGCTGACGCAGGCTCTCGCTGCTCCTCGATGGTGAGGTGTCCCCTGGTGGGGGCACCTCACCATCCGTGTTCGGCGGTTGCCGACGGTCAGCGGACCCGGGCCAGGGTCAGGCCGTCCGCGATCGCCAGCATCACCGGGTCCACCCGTACGTCCGCGACAACCTCATCGTTGAACGCGGCGATGGCCCGGTCGGCGGCGTCCCGCGGGGCGATGACCCGCCCGCCACGCAGGACGTTGTCGACGGCGATCACCCCACCCGGACGCATCCGGGGCACCAACTCGGCCCAGTAGATCGGGTAGCCGGTCTTGTCCGCGTCGATGAACGCGAAGTCCAGGTGCCGCTCGTGCGGCAACTCCCGCAGCCCGTCAGCGGCCGGGCCGATGCGCAGGTCGATCAGATCCTGCACGCCGGCCCGCGCCCAGTAGCGCCGGGCGATGCCGGTGAACTCCTCGGAGATGTCGAAGCAGGTCAATCGCCCACCCTCGGGCAACCCGCGGGCGATCGCCAGCGACGAGAGCCCGGTGAACGTGCCGACCTCGACGGCCTGGCGCACGCCGAGTAGCCGGGTGAGGAACGTCAGGAACGCGGCCTGCTCCGGAGCCACCTGCATGGTGGCGTGCTCGGGCAGCACCGACCGGGTCTCCTCGGCCAGGTCACGGATGATCTCGTCCGGCGGGGAGCCGTGTGCGACCAGATAGGCGTGCAGCTCGTTGGTGAGCGGGATCGACTTGATGGTCATGACCGGACGTTACCGAGCGGCTCGACCATTTGGCCGCCCGGCGCGACAGTCGTCCACAGGTCGGTGATCCGCAGATCCAGCTCGGCGAGGAGCCGGCGCAGCAGCGGCATCGACAGCCCGACCACCGTCCCCGGGTCACCCTCGATCCGTTCCACGAACGGCCCACCCAGCCCGTCGATCGTGAACGCGCCGGCCACCGCCAGCGGCTCGCCGGTGGCCACGTACGCGGCGATCTCGTCGTCACTGATGTCAGCGAAGTGGACGGTTGTCGACGCCACCGCCTCCGCGCGCCGGCCCGCAACCACGTCGACCAGGCAGTGCCCGCTGTGGAGAACACCGCTGCGGCCCCGCATCCGCAGCCACCGCCGGGTCGCGTCCGCGGCATCCGTCGGCTTGCCGAGGATCTCACCGTCGAAGGCGAGCACCGAGTCGCAGCCGATCACCAACGTCCGCTGATCGGCGGCTGAATTGAGCCGGGTCAGCACCGCCTGAGCCTTCAGGCGAGCCAACTCCAGGCACAACTCCTCGGCCCGTTCGGTCACCACCAGGGACTCGTCCACCCCACTGACCAGCACCTCCGGCTCGACGCCGGCAGCCTGGAGCAACTTACGACGGGCAGGGCTCGCCGATGCGAGCACGAGGCGGAGCGGCAAAGTCTCAGACACCACCCCGACGTTACCGCCCAACACCCCACCAGGACCCACACCCCGCCGCCGGGTGGCCCGCCCCCTTGATCCACTCGACCTACAGGAAACCGCGCCATCCCATCACCCCGAACACCGCGACTTCCTGCAAGCCGAGTGGATCACCGCTTCGCCGATCGTTCAGCGACTGATTCTGGGTGGCGGATCATCACCACGACGACGCCGCCGCGCCATCACGGCCCATCCGACGCCGGCAGCCACGAGCACCCCGAGAGTGGCCAGCCCCCGCGCGGTCGCGCCATCGCTCTCATCACCCGGCTGCGCACCAGCCGTCGTGATCGGGCCAGCGCCGGGCGGGGCGCTCACCGATTCAAACCCAAGCGGCGGTACGTCTGCCGTCAGCGCCGCAACAAGATCGATCACTCCGTAGCCGTACTCGTCGTCACGCCCAGGGGGGCCCTTGTCGACGGCGGTAGCCGTGAGCCGATGCGCCACCTCCCGGGCCGGCAGGTACGGGTACTTGGATCTGATCAACGCAGCCGCACCCGCAACGATCGCCGTCGCGCTCGATGTGCCAGTTCCCTTGGAGTATTTCCCGCCGTAACTGGTGCTGTAGATGTCAACGGCAGGAGCGACCACATCGATGTTCGGGCCGGTGACCGAAATGGCAGCGTGTCGTCCAGCGCGATCAACGCCCCCGACCGCGATAACACCCTCTTCGCTGGCCGGATACGCAGTTGTGCTGTGAGGTAAGTTACCCACTGATGCCACAACTACGATGTTTGCTGCGAGGGCCGATTTGATCGCCCGGACAAGGCGCGGTGTCGATGCACCTCCGCTTGAAATGCTGATGACCTGGGCACTGTTAGCCCTCGCATATTCTACGGCTGCTGCGAGATCATCGGCTTCACCGAAATTATCCGCGCTTGACGCCTTTATCGGGAGAATTTTTGACTTAGGTGCAATGCCGAGCGCGCCTGAACTTGGGCCGCTACCATGCGCCGCAATTAGCCCTGCCATGCTCGTGCCGTGACTGTTCGAGTCCTGCTGGCCGTCTCCCGAGCCACCCGCCACCGTGTCGGTGCCCTTGAGTAGATTCTCCTTCAGGTCAGGGTGACGATCGACGCCCGTGTCCGGAACCGCGACAATAACTCCGTCGCCTTGGCTGACCGCCTGCGCTCGGGATATGTTTAGGAAGCGAAGGTGCCACTGGTCGTCTCGAATGCGCTCGGCTTGGTCGGGCCCTGTCGTACCGCGCACCGAATGCGGCCGATCCTGCGCGGCCGCCCCGAGGCCCGCGATTGACAGGACCATTGTGGCCAGAATGGCTCGGGTGATGAGTAGCATTACCGCGAGAAGCCTATAGCCGGACCTGGATCAATGGGACCGTCGTCGTTGGGTGGCCGGACTACCGGAGTCACCCCCTTGTCAGTCTCCCACGGGTTATCGGGATCCCAATGGTGCGAGCTGTTATCAGTCTGTCTACGCGCGCTCGGCCGCGCAGGATTCGACTGCATATAACTGGAACTCGTCAGGCCGGGGCCACCACCGATCGGTGGGATGCTTTGTGCTGCTGAAAGGCTGCGACCCGCGCCAGGTCGAGAACCGGCTCCTCCGCTGGGAGCAGTGCCCGCACCCCCACCCCCAATCACGCCGCCAATCGGGTTGACGCGGCGGGCTGAGTTCGGCCCTGCCCCAGGCTGGCCCAAACCGATCGATGGCGGACCGCCGATGATGCCTCCCGGCGGCATGGCTTTGTTGGAAACCGGGGGCATCGATCGATGGGTAGGGTTTTCAGCTCGAGCCTGCGGCCTGCCAATTGACCCTGCCGGCGGTTGAAGGGCCGATTCACCAACCGGTCGCACTGAGATGCCAGGCGGCGGGCCTATGGGAGCGCCGGGGGAGGTTGACGGAGGGCTGGTCAATCCAGCTGGACTTGGGTTCGGCATGCTCGGGGTTAAAGGCGCACCCACCCCACCCAGTACGGGCCCGACGCCCGGTGGAGTCAAGGCAGGCGTAGGTCCTGCGGAAGTTGTTGTCGGAGTTGTCGACGGCGGGGCTGCTGGCGGTATCGGCACGGCGACGACCGGGGGAATCAAGGGACTCTGCGCGCTCATGTCATAAACGTCAGGATCGTTTGGCTGATGGCCGGGTCGACGTGGTGGCGGGGGTGGTTTTTGGAGGGTTGCTTGGGCTTGTTGGAGTTCGCCGCTCAGGTTGAACATCATGGAGCGGGCCTGCACGTTCAGCCGTTCCAGGTCCCCATCAGCGACAGGCGGTTCGGTCACCCGGTTGCCCATCACCGCTTTCGGGTCGGCGACCATCGACTCGTACGCCTGCTTCTGCTGGAACTTGGTCGCGTACTCCTCATAGATCTTGTGAAGTGCGGCGCGGGTGGTGCCGATGGCCTGGGTTGCGGCGGAGAGCGCTGTGTAGTTCGCGGCGGCGGCGTCGTGGGTGCGCTGCACCTTGTCGATGAGTTCGTCGAGTTCGGCGAGGTACGTGCGGGAGGCGGCGCTGGTTTCGGGGGGCCATGCCGCGGCGAGTCCGCGTCGGTACTGCTGGAGGCGGCCGAGGTGGGTTTGCGCCAGGTCGCAGACCTTGCGCCAGCCGGCGACCTGTTTCCAGTGGTTGGCGGTGTCGTGGTCCTGGAGGCAGGCCCACATGCTGTTGACGTCCATGAGGTGCCAGTCGGTGAGGCCGGAGGTGCGGCCGGTGCCCCGTTCGATCACGGCAGGACCACCGGCCCTTCGGCGTCGGCGCTGGTCGGGTCGGTCAGGGTTGGCGTCGGGCCGCCAGGGAGGACGCTGGCCGGGTTGGCGAGGGCTCGTTGCACGTCGACGACCCGGGCGGCGGTGAAGGCGTCACTGTCGGCGTAGCGGGTGGCGACCTGATCGGCGGCGGCGGCGAGGTGGCCGGTGGCGCCGCGGACGGCGTACACCATGTCGGCGGTGGCCTGCTGCGTCTCGTGGTGGGCGTGCAGGAAGGTGACCAGCTCGATGAAGGCGTCACACGGGTTGGGCAGCTTCGCGGACATGTCTTCGGCGATGTACGACAGGTGCGGCGCGTAGTTGCTCTCGACCTCGGCGGCGAGCCGGTCGGCGAACTCTCTGAGCTGGCTGATGTCGGCTTCGATGCCGCCGTAACCGCGTAGCCAGGGTGCTGGCCGGTCCTCTTCGGGGATCATGGATCCTCCCTACCCGTAACGGCACCGTTTCCCTGAGTGAGATTAACGGCTCATCGCCACCCTGGCAGCCCCCGTACGGCAGGTCTCGGGTCAGCGGGGCAGGCCGGCGGCACGCCACCCGCGTGAGCCGCCGGGTCGGCCGCTGCGCGCCCAGGCGGACGCGGTCGCCGGGACGGGGGCGGCGGCCGGACGGGTTCGGACGATGATCGCCCCCACCAGAGCGGCCAACTCCTCGGCGGTGGGCACGCCGCGGACGACCCGGAACAGCGGCTCTTCGGCAGACATGCCGCCAGGGTACGCGGCGCGAAGTTACCCGAAGCGCACAGTGGCGTGCCGGCGGTGTGAGCGTCAGCGGGTCCGGGTACCGTCTCACCGATGTCGAACGCGCTTCCCCAACTCGTCGCTGACCGATACCGGCTCCTGTCGCCGCTCGGCCAGGGCGGCATGGGCCGGGTGTGGAAGGCGCGCGACGAGGTGCTGCACCGGGACGTCGCCATCAAGGAGTTGGTGCCGCCACCCGGTCTCACCGACGAGGAGCGCCGCGAGATGCGGGAGCGCTCGTTGCGGGAGGCGCGGGCCATCGCCCGGCTCAACCATGCCAATGTCGTCCGCATCTTCGACGTGCTGCGGACCGACGGCGATCCGTGGATCGTCATGGAGTACGTGGCGTCCAAGTCGTTGCAGGACACTCTCGCCGAGGACGGCCCCGTTTCGGTGGCCCGCACGGTGGAGATCGGCCTGGGCGTGCTGGGTGCGCTCAGCGCCGCGCACAAGGCGGGCGTCATGCACCGCGACGTGAAGCCCGGCAACGTGTTGCTCGGCGAGGACGGCCGGGTGGTGCTGACCGATTTCGGTCTCGCCACGATCCCCGGTGACCCCAACGTGACCCGCACCGGCATGGTGCTCGGTTCGCCCGCGTACATCTCGCCGGAGCGGGCCCGGGACGGCACCGCCGGGCCGGAGGCCGACCTGTGGTCGCTGGGCGCGACGCTCTACGCGGCGGTCGAGGGCAAGTCGCCGTATGCCCGACCGTCGGCGATCGGCACCCTGGCCGCGTTGGCCACCGAACCGATTCCGCCGCCGAAGAACGCCGGTCCGCTCAAGGCCGTCCTCAACGGGCTGCTGCGCAAGGACCCGAACGAGCGGATCACCGCCGAGGTGGCGGAGCGGTTGCTGCGCCGCGCCGGGGGCAAGCGGTCGCGCGGCATCTCCCTGCTCGACGGCGTACGCCGGCCTGGGCCGAACGGTCCGCGCGAGCCGCGACCGCCGCTGGTGCCGGCTCCGCGACCGGCCGAGAGTGTCGACCGGCCGGTGTCCCCGCCGCCCGCCGCCGCGACCACTTCCGCCGCCACCTCTGCCGCTGCCGCGACTTCCGCTGCTGCCGCGACCCCCGCCGCCGATGCCACGCCGACGGCGGTCGTCTCCTCGGGCGCGGCCGCGGACCCGACCGCTGTGGTGCCGGCCAAGCCGACCGCGGCGCCTGCCGAGCCGACCGCCACGATCGACCGCCCGACCGCTGCCGACCCGGTGGAGGCCGAGCCGACGACGAAGGTCGCGGCCGCGCCCGACACGAGCGTCGACGGTACGACGAACGTCGACGACGAGCCGACGGTTGTCGACGGTCCGCCGGTGGCTCCGGAGCAGCGCAAGCCGACCACGCCGACGTCGCTCATGCCGCCGGTGAGTCCGGCCGGCCGCGCTGCGGTGCCGCTCTCGGATGGCACGAAGCCGGACAACACCCGACGCAACCTGCTGATCGGGGCGGTGGTCGCGCTCCTGCTGATCGGCCTCGTGGTGGTCGTGCCGATGCTGACCAAGGACGACGACAAGACTCCGCAGGCCAACCCGACCGGTGCCGGCGCGACCTCGGGTGCCGCGCCGACCTCCGCTGCGGCAGCACCGCCACCGTCACCGACGACGGGTGCTCCGAGCCCGTCGGCGTCGGCCACCCCCTCCGTCGACCCGAACGCGCTGCCGGCGGGCTGGAAGCTGCACCGGGACCCGGCCGGCTTCTCCTTGCCGATCCCCGATGGTTGGGTGCGTCGCGAGGTCGACAGCGTCACTGTCGTCTTCGACCAGTCCAACGGGCCGGGTGAGCTGCTCGTGCAGTGGACCCCCAACCCGGCGAAGGACGCGGTGGCGGACTGGAGGGAGCAGGAACCGAACCGCGCCAGCCGCGTCAACAACTACCAGTACCTCAGCATCAAGCCCTGCAACTTCTGGAAGACCTGTGGGGACTGGGAGTGGCTGGAAACCCGGGACGGGCAGCGGATCCACGTCCGTAACCGAGGGTTCGTGACGGCCAGCAACCGTGGTTACGCGCTGCGGTGGGAGATCGCGGAGAAGGACTGGCAGGCCAACCTGCCGAACTTCGACCGGATCGCCAAGGGTTTCGTGCCCGACCGTAGGGACTGAAACTCCTTCGCATGACCTTCCGCCGTCGTGGGTAATTGACCTTCGACGACGGAAGGGAGGCACGACATGGGTTACCGACGGAGGGACACTCGGCCCCGGCTGGCACTGTGGATGCTCGTGGCGCTTGGCGATGCGATCCTGCTGCTGGTCAGCGCTGGGGTTTCGGTGCTCGTCGCACTGCTCGGCGTCGTGATCGTCACCGGCCTTGGTGTTGCTGCCTGGCGGTTGACCCGCAGGGGCGCGCTGGCTGGTGAGGATGCTGTGGTGCCGGCCCTGAGCCGGCGGCGGGCTTGACCCGTACCCGGTGGTGTGGCGGCAGCCGGACCGATTGTCGACCATGATGGTGATCGTCGATCCCGCTGCCGCCAACGGCCCGGTCAGGTGTTGTTGGCCAACGCGATCAGGCGGCTCCGGTCGCCGTTCCAGTAGTTGCGGTCCACGTTGCCGCTGATCCCGGAGACCGCGCCGGTGCTGGTGTACTGCCAGAAGCTCCACACCGAAGCCCCGGCCGGCAGGGCGCCGGGGGTGCTCGACCAGCGGGCCAGCCAGAGCGGGTGGTTCGCCCACGGGCCGGTCCAGCTGCCGGTGCACTGGTTCCACCAGCTCGTGGTGGTGTAGATGACCGCGTACCGCCCGGTGCGGGAGCGGTAGGTGTTCAGGAAGTCCTGCACCCAGTTGCGCATCCCGGTGGTGCTGAGCCCGTAGCAGTAGCCGCCGCTGTACGGGTTGGCCTCGATGTCCAGCGCGGCCGGCAGGGTGCGGCTGTCCGCGGACCAGGCGCCGCCGTTGGAGGCCAGGTAGTTGGCCTGGGTGGAGCCGGCGGAGATGTTCGGGCGGGCGAAGTGGTACGCCCCGCGGATCACCCCGGCGTTGTACGAGTTGACGTAGTTGGCGTTGAAGTTCGGGTCCTTGTAGCTGGTGCCCTCGGTCGCCTTGATGAAGGCGAACTCGATGCCGGCGTTGCGGACGCTGGTCCAGTTGATGCTGCCCTGGTAGCGGGACACGTCGACACCGGGTGTGGTGGCGGCGGCCGCCGGTCCGGCGGTCGCGACCAGAGCCGCCGCCGCGGTGGCGAGGACGGTGAGGCCGGCCGCGAGCGTGCGGCGCAGCGATGACGAGGTACGGGCCATGAGTGCCTCCAAGGACGTCGCTCTATCGACATCCATCTTTGGAGGTAAGTGCCCTAGATCGCAAGTGCGGCTGAATAAAAGCTTCAACGACTGGGCGTGCAGGACCCCTGGACGAGGCGGAACGGATCAGCGCAGTGTGGCCGGGTCGAGCTGCCAGCGGAACGGCTCGACGACGCTCAGCGTCTCGCCGGGCTTGGCCACCTGGTCCTCGACGTAGTGCTCGCCGTCGAGCCGGAACAGTCGCAACGAGTGGGCGTCCCCGTCCTGCTCGACGAGCAGATACCAGGGGATTCTCGCGATGGCGTAGAGCTGCATCTTGAGCAGACGGTCAGCGGCTGCGTTCCCCGGTGAGACGACCTCCCCGACGAGAGACACCCGGTCGGAGTCGAGATAAGTGCCGTCGTCGTCGGCATCGGTGACGACGAGATCCGGGATCACGATCCGGTCGACGCCGAGCCGGACGTTGATCGCGTCATAGACCAGGAACCCCCGAGGCTCTGCTGCAGCCTCGATGCTGTTCGCCAGCCGACGCGACACCGGCTGGTGCCGTCGGCTCGGGGCAGGGCTCACCAACAGGCTCCCGTCGAGCAGTTCGATCCGGTCAGGCGTCTCGCCCAGGGCGAAATAGTCGGCTTCGGTCCACAGGCCGACGTGCGGCTCCAGGGGGGCAGTGCTCACCGACGGTCACCTCCCGCTTCGCTCGCCACCCGATCAGTCTCACAGGATACGAGCCGGTGCCTCGGGAGCGACACGGAACGCCGCCGGTAGGCTCGCGCCCCATGATGTCGATCGACGGACTGGGCGAGAAGTGGGACACACTGTTCGGCGCGCAGCCGGACCCGCCCGCGCTGCTGGTGCTGATCACCGGGGCCGTCGCGCTGGTGGTGGTCTCCACCCGGCTGCCGTGGCGGATCGCGCGTAACGCCATCACCATCGCGCACGAGGGCGGGCATGCCCTGGTCGCCCTGCTGACCGGCCGCAAGCTGCGCGGCATCCGACTGCACTCGGACACGTCCGGGCTGACGCTCTCCGCGGGCCGCCCCACCGGGCCGGGCATGATCCTCACTCTGCTCGCCGGGTACGTCGCACCGCCGCTGGTCGGGCTGGCCGGGGCGTGGCTGCTCGGTGGTAACCGGATCACCCTGCTGCTCTGGGTGGCCGTGGCGCTTCTGCTGGCCATGCTCGTCATGATCCGCAACGCCTTCGGTGTGGTGTCGCTGCTGGTCACCGGCGCACTGGTGTTCGCCGTCTCCTGGTACGCGACGCCGCAGGTCCAGGCCGCGTTCGCGTACACCGGGGTGTGGTTCCTGCTGCTCGGTGGGGTGCGACCGGTGGTCGAGCTGCAACGGCTGCGCTCGCGGGGCCGGATGCCCGCCTCCGACGCCGATCAGCTCGCCGGGCTCACCCCGTTCCCGCCGCTCTTCTGGGTGGGCTTCTTCTTCCTGGTCAACGTGGCGGCGCTGATCGCCGGAGCGCTCCTGCTCGCCGGGCCGTTCCTCCCCACGTCGCCCTAGCCGCCTCGCTCCGGTCGATCCGGGCAGAATGGGGCGATGCGATACCTGATCATCGGCGCGGGCGCGGTCGGCGGGACCATCGGCGTACGGCTGGCCCAGGCCGACCGGGACGTGACGGTGGTGGCCCGCGGTGCGCACCTGGAGGCGATCCGAGCGCGGGGTCTGACCCTGCGGCAGCCCGAGGGTGAGGTCACCGCCCGGCTCGCGGCGGTGGACCGGCCCACCGACCAGCCGCTGCCGGCCGACACCGTGCTGATCCTCACCGTCAAGTCACAGGACACCGCCGACGCGTTGGCCGCCTGGGTGGACGCTCCCGTGGTCGGCGGTGGCACGGCGGGCGAACGGCTGCCGCTGGTGATCGCGCAGAACGGGGTGGCCAACGAGCGGGCCGCGCTGCGCCTCTTCGCCGACGTGCATCCGGTCTGCGTCTGGCTGCCGGCCACCCACCTGGATCCGGGAGTGGTGGTCGCCAACGGTCACCCGCATCCCGGGATGCTCCACATCGGGCGGTACCCCGCAGGCGCCGACGACACCGACCGGGCTGTCGCCGCCGACCTGACCGCCGCCGGTTTCGTCGCCCCGGTCCGCACCGACGTGCTGCGCTGGAAGTACGGCAAGCTGCTCAGCAACCTCGGTAACGGCCTGCAGGCGTTGCTCGGCCGGGACGTCCCGGACGCGCTGGTCGAGCGGGTACGCGCCGAGGGCGTCGCCGCGCTCGCCGCCGCCGGCATCACGCACACCTCCCCGCAGGAGGAGAAGGCCGAACGCGGCGACCTGGTCGGGCAGCGCCCGGTCGACGGCGAGGCCCGCTCCGGCGGCTCGACCTGGCAGAGCCTGGCCCGGGGCACCGGCTCGACCGAGGTCGACCACCTCAACGGTGAGATCGCGCTGCTCGGCCGGTTGCACGGGGTGCCGACGCCGGTGAATGCCGCGGTGCAGCGGGCCGTACGCCGGGCGGTCCGGGAGCGGATCGGGGCCGGCGCGTTCCCGCTCGACGAGCTGGAAAAGTCGATCGCCTGACCGGGCAACCAACGCCCCTCGCCGGTGCGTGTTCCCAGCGACCGACACGGGGAGGTATCGGGTGCCGGACGTCGACGGGTTCGACGAGTTCTACCGGGGGAGTCGGCAACGGCTCCTCGGGTTCGTCTACGCCCTCACCGGCGATCGGGGTGAGGCGCAGGACGCCGTGCAGGAGGCGTACGTCCGGGCGTGGCAGCGCTGGTCGGCGATCAGCGGGTACGACGACCCGGAGGCGTGGGTGCGGGTGGTGGCCAGCCGGATCGCCGTCAGCCGGTGGCGCAGCCTGCGGAGCCGAGCCCGCGCCTACCTGCGGCACGGGGCCACCGAGACCGTTCCCGGGCCGGGCACCGACACCGTCGCGGTGGTCGCCGCGCTGCGTCGACTGCCCGAGGAGCAACGCGTCGCCATCGCCCTGTACTACCTGGTGGGCATGCCGGTCGCCGAGGTCGCGCGGGAGACCGCGGCCCCGGTGGGCACCGTCAAGGCCCGTCTCTCCCGGGGGCGTACCGCGCTCGCCGGCCTGCTCGCCGTCTCTGACCTGGAGGAGGCTACCGATGCGTGACGACCCGACCCTCGTCGAACAGATCCAGCGGGACCTGCAGGACGTGCGCTGGCTCGGCCCGGAGGAGATCCGCTCCCGGGCCCGCCGTCGCAGCCAGCGCAGGATCGTGGTGGCCACCGTCGCGCTGGCTCTCGCCGGGGTCTCCGCAGTGGCGGTCGCCGCCCCGAGGAAGTCCGCGCCGCCGGTCCCGCCGGCCGCCGCGCCCTCCGCCTCGCCGACCCGGCACGAGATCAGCACCGACGCCCTGTTGCAGCCGGCCGACCTGCCGCAGCAGGTCGACGTGCAGCTCAGCCAGTCGGGCCTGGGCGAGCCGGTCCTGCTGGATTACCAGCTCGCCGCCTGCCGGACGAGTCAGGGGCGATCGAATGGCTGGCTGCATTCGATCCTGTCCCGTTCGCAGACCCTGGTGCCGAAGCGCGACGCGGCAAAATCCGATGGTCTGGTCACGCAGGATCTCTACCGGCTGCCTCCGGACGCGGCCATCCGGCTTCTCGCCACCATGGACGACCTGGTCGCACCGTGTGCCGAATGGACCAGCGTCGGCGAAATCAAGGTGCAGGGCGGAACAGGCATCGGGTCGGCGACGCACCGCTGGGCGGTGATCCAGCGGGACTTCGCCGGTGACGGGGCTGCGCTGCTGCGGCACACCGGTTCGCAGCCCGTCAACCAGAAGACGGGCAAACCCATCGCCGCGCCACCTCGGCCGACCACCACCGCCGTGGTCCGGGTGGGCGACCTGATCACCGTGCTCACTCTGCGAGAGACGGGCACCGAGGTGGACGTGCCCCGATTGGCGGAGGTCGCCGCCCGCCGGATGTGCGTCGCCGCCAACCCCGCCTGCTGACCACTGTCGATCCGCGCCACCTCGGGGTTTGTCGCCCGCCGCCCGGAGGCGGCACTTGTCCTGACGTCGCGTGGATCGACCAGCCTCAGAGCGGGATGTTGCCGTGCTTCTTGGGCGGCAGGGTTTCCCGCTTGGTCCGCAGGACGCGCAGCGCCCGGACGATCTGGGTGCGGGTCTCGTGCGGAGCGATCACCGAATCGACGTATCCACGCTCGGCGGCCACGTACGGGTTGGCCAGGGTGTCCTCGTACTCGGCGATCTTCTCGGCCCGGACGGCCGCCGGGTCCTCGGCCCCGGCCAGCTCGGAGCGGTAGAGGATGTTCACCGCCCCCTGCGCGCCCATCACCGCGATCTGCGCGGTCGGCCAGGCGAAGTTCAGGTCCGCGCCGAGGTGCTTGGAGCCCATCACGTCGTACGCCCCGCCGTACGCCTTGCGGGTGATCACGGTGACCTTCGGGACGGTCGCCTCGGCGTACGCGTAGATGAGCTTCGCGCCGCGGCGGATGATGCCGTCCCACTCCTGACCGGTGCCGGGCAGGAAGCCGGGCACGTCCACGAAGGTCAGCACCGGAATGTTGAACGCGTCGCAGGTGCGGACGAACCGGGCGGCCTTCTCCGAGGCGGCGATGTCCAGGGTGCCGGCGAAGTGCATCGGCTGATTGGCCACCACACCGACCGGCCGCCCCTCGACCCGGCCGTAGCCGACCACGATGTTCTGCGCGTAGAGCGGCTGGACCTCCAGGAACTCCCCGTCGTCGAGGACGTGTTCGAGGACGGTGTGCATGTCGTACGGCTGGTTGGCCGAGTCCGGGATCAGGGTGTCCAACTCCCGGTCCTCGTCGCTGACCGCCAGCTCGGCGGGGGCCTCGACGACGACCGGCTCGTCGAGGTTGTTCGACGGCAGGTACGACAGCAGCGCCTTGACGTAGTCGACCGCGTCCTCCTCGTCGCTGGCGAGGTAGTGCGCGTTGCCGCTGCGGGTGTTGTGCGTACGCGCGCCGCCCAGCTCCTCCATGCCGACGTCCTCGCCCGTCACGGTCTTGATCACGTCGGGGCCGGTGATGAACATGTGCGAGGTCTGGTCGACCATCACGGTGAAGTCGGTGACCGCCGGGGAGTAGACGGCGCCACCGGCACAGGGCCCCATCACCAGTGAGATCTGCGGGATGACGCCGGAGGCCCGCACGTTGCGGAAGAAGATCTCGCCGTAGAGGCCGAGCGAGACGACGCCCTCCTGGATGCGCGCGCCGCCGGAGTCGTTGATGCCGACCACCGGGCAGCCGATCTTCATGGCCAGGTCCATCACCTTGACGATCTTTTCGCCGAAGACCTCGCCGAGCGAGCCACCGAAGACCGTGAAGTCCTGCGCGAAGACGCACACCTGCCGGCCGTCCACCGTGCCGTAGCCGGTGACCACGCCGTCGCCGTACGGGCGGTTCCGCTCCAACCCGAAGGCCGTGGACCGGTGCCGGGCCAGTTCGTCGAGTTCGACGAAGGAGCCCTCGTCGAGCAGCATCTCGATCCGCTCGCGGGCGGTCTTCTTGCCGCGCGCGTGCTGCTTCTCCACGGCGCGGGCCGACCCGGCGTGCACCGCCTCGTCGACCCGGCGCTCCAGGTCCGCCAGCTTGCCCGCGGTGCTGTGCATGTTGGTCCCGGTCTCGGTAGTCACCCAGGGAATATAACGATGGTTCAGGTGGGTGCCGCTGTGCAGTACGCCTCAGTGTCGACCGGAGCACCGCCGTAGGCTGGCGGAATGTCGGGCTCCCCGTACACCGATCTGGACCGGCCGCCGCTGTCGGCGGCCCGGCTGCGCCGCGCGTTGACCGCGCCGAACGGGCCCTGGGCCCGCTTGGAGCTGCGTGCCGAGACCGGCTCCACCAACGCCGACGTGGCCGAGGCCGCCCGGGCCGACGAGCCCGAGGGCCTGGTCGTGGTCGCCGAGCGGCAGACCGCGGGGCGCGGCCGGCGCGGGCGGGTCTGGCAGTCGCCGGCGCGGGCCGGCATCGCGACGAGCGTCCTCCTGCGGCCCGGCGAGGCCGTGCCGGACCGCGGCTGGCTGCCGGCGACACCCACCGGGTACGGGTGGCTGCCGTTGCTGGCCGGGGTGGCGCTGGTGGAGGCGGTGGCCCGGCTGGCCGAGCTGGAAGCCACCCTGAAGTGGCCGAACGACCTGCTGATCGACGACGCGAAGTGCGCGGGCGTGCTGGCCGAGGCGGTCCCGGGACGGGCGCCGGACCAACCGCCGGCCATCGTGCTGGGCATCGGGCTCAACGTGACGTTGCGCGCCGACGAGTTGCCGGTCAATCCGACCGGGCTGCCGGCCACCTCGCTCCAGTTGGCCGGCGCGGTGGCCACCGACCGGGACCCGCTGCTGCGGGCGCTGCTGCGGGCGGTCGCCGACTGGTACGACCGTTGGCGTTCGGCGGGCGGCGACGCGGTGGCCAGCGGCCTGCGCGACGCCTACCTGGCGGCCTGCGCGACGATCGGGCGCGAGGTGCGCGTCCTGCTCCCCGACGGGGACTCCCTGACCGGCACCGCCACCGGGGTGGACCCGGACGGCCAACTGATGGTCACCACGTCGACCGGCGCCCGAACCCTGGCCGCCGGCGACGTCCTGCACCTCCGCTGAGGACGGGCAAGATCACGTAGAGCCGAGTGGGCCCGCGCGGCGGATGTTGTGGTGGGGCTTGCGGGGTTTACCGTCTGCGCGTCCAGAAAATCGCGTTGGAGGTTCCCGTGGCGTTTCCCGAGGACGTGCTCACCGAGGACGAGCACGTCGTGCTGCACCTGCATCCGCACTGGAAGGCGTTGATCCGGCCGATCGCGGTGCTGGTGCTGGCCATCGCCGCGGTGGTGGTCGGCGTGCTCCTGTTGCCCCAGAGCGGCGGCGGTTCGATCGCGCTGGCCGTGATCGGGGCGATCGCCCTGGTCGCGGTTCTCTGGCTCGGCCTGTGGCCGTTCCTGGTCTGGCGGACCACCCACTACCTGTTCACGAACGAGCGGGTCCTGCTTCAGCAGGGTGTGCTCTCCCGGGATCGGCGGGACCTCCCGCTCGCCCGGGTCAACGACCACTCGATGAACCAGCGTTTCGTCGAGCGTCTGCTTGGCTGCGGAACGCTCACCATCGAGTCGGCCGGTGAGCGCGGCCAGTCGGTGCTCGCCGACGTGCCGGACGTCGGGAAGGTGCAGACCACCCTGTACGAGCTGGTCGAGGCACAGCACGACAAGCACTCGCTGGGCGATGGCGAGATGCGCGACATGCTCGCCGACATGCAGGACGGCAAGCCGCTGCGCGACACCACGACCTGATCCGGGCCGGTGGAGACCCGTCCCCGGCACACCGTCGGGGGCGGGTCAGTCAGTCGGGTGGGCCGCTGCTCTTCGGCGGGTCGGTCTGGGACGACCCCACGGTGGACGCGTCTGCCGCGGTCGGGTCGCTGTCAGGCTGGTCGGCTCCGGGCTGGTCGGCGTCGGTCGGAGCGGCTGCGGTGGCTTCGGCGGGGTCGGCGTCGACCGGTCGCACGGCGAACCAGCCACGGAAGCGGGTCCGCAGCACCTCCTGCTCGGGCCGGTCGTCCGGGCCGAGGCGCAGCATGGTGCCGGTGAGGCTGACGGTGCCGAGCCCGGGGCGGGCCGTCGACGGCCGGGCGCCCATCACGTCGACCCGGACCGCGAGCCGGTCGCCGGCCCGCACCGGGGCGAGCCACCGCAGCTCCTCCAGGCCGGGGGAGGCGTCCGCGGCGGCCCGGGACAGCAGGTGGTCGACGTACGCGCGCATGAAGAGGCTGACCGTGTAGAAGCCGCTGGCGATCAGACCACCGTGTGAGCTCGCCGCGGCCAGGTCGGGGTCGACGTGGTACCACTGCGGGTCGAAGCGGCGGGCGAAGGCGACCATCTCGTCGGCGTCCACGGTGACCACGCCGAGGTCGACGGTGAGCCCCGGGACGAGATCCTCGAAGAACAGCTCGGCCGGTCGCCCCGTGCCGGAGCGGGCGTCGGGTGTCGTCACCGGCGGGGCGCGCGACGGGTGCCGACGTGCAGCTCCGCGGCGAGTTCCGCGTCCAGGTCGACGGCGGGGCTGACGCTCAGCCGAGGGAGCCGACCCTGAGTCGGTGCGCCGGCTGGTGGGTCGAGGCGTTTCGCGGACTCCGCCTCCTCCAGCTCGGACACCGATTCCGCCAGCTCGGCGACCGGGTCCATCTCCGCCATGGTGTCCCACTCGTCGCGCGGAATGCTGTGCCAGGTGGAGTCGGGCTTCGCGGGCTCGTCCTCGGCCGGCGCGACGGGTTGGAAGACGAACGTGCGGTATGACCAGAAGCGGAACAGCGTGGCCAGCAGGACGCCGACGGTCTTGGCCAGATTCAGTGCCAGCAGGCCGTGTACGCCGAGACCGTACTTCGCCGCCGCCACAGCCCCCAGCTCAATGAGCAGGCCAGCGCCGTTGAAGAGGAAGAAAAGCAGATATTCGCGGCGAAGCGCCGATTTCGGACGATCGCGGTACGTCCAGTGCCGATTCATGAGGTACGACGTGATGGTGGCGACGATCGTCGCGATCACTGTCGCCTTCAACTGACCATTGACGAAAACGGTCAGTGCAAGGGCATTGAACACCGCGTAATTGATGACGGTGTTGATGCCGCCGACGATGCCGAACTTGAGCGCCTCGTGGATGAACTTCTGCCAGCGCTCAGGCAGCAGGCGGACAAGACGCATGCGAAACACCTTAGGGCAGTCGGTGCGGCCGGCGATCACCGGCCGAACGAGGTGGGCGGCAGGTCACGCCCCGGGGTCGCGGTCGGGATTCACCTGCGGAAGGGTCGGGGTTCCCGCTTCGACGAAGACGAACCGCCGGTACGACCAGAATCGAAACAGCGTGGCGAATCCCGTGCCGACGATGTAGCTGGCGAGATTGTCCGCCAGGCGCGTCTGGAACACGTCCGGCCAGATGGCCCCGAGCCCGTAGCGGCTGAGCGCGAGGCAGGCCACCGTGATGCCGAGACCGACCGCGTTGAAGAAGAAGAAGAGCGCGTACTCGCGGGCCGCGTTGTTGCGCTGACGGTGCCGCCACGTCCAGAAGCGGTTGCCCACGAAGGCGACGGACGCCGCGATCACCGTGGAGATCGTCTTCGCCGTCAACTCTTCGACGCCGTGCCTGCTCGTCAGGTAGTTGAAGAGCGCGAAGTCGACGAGGAACGCGAAACCACCCACGGTGGCGAACTTGCCCATCTCGCGGATGAGGTGACCGAAGCGGTCGAGGAGTAAGCCGACGAGACCCCTTCGGGTCTGCCGGGGACCCGGTTGTTCCCCGGTCATCGTGGCGGCCACGGGGGGAGCCTACCGGCTGCCGCCCAGTCAGAGGGGTAGCAACGGCAAGCGGGCGTGGTCTCCCGCAGGGGCCCAGCGCCGTGTGCGTGACCACTGCACAGAGCGTAGCCAACTGGGAGGACTGAGTCGCCCCGGAACGGGAATCACCGCAACGGTCGGCGGGGCAGGTCCACGGCCCGACCGCAACAAGCGTCCGCCGGGGTGCACAACAAGATTTGCGTGAAACTGCGCGGGAAAGCGGGTATCAGATCGTGATGCCGCAGCGAGGCCGTAGCTTGTGCAGTTCTTCACAACCTGTCCCAATGACTCGGAAGGCTGCCCGGTTTACGCTGAGGCCAATCCCAGGTTTCCACGAAGGCGACGCATCGCGCCGCTGAGTCTCGTGCATCCCATAGATCGGTCAGCGTCGACCACAAGGAGATGTGTCATGGTTGCTCCGGCTGTTGTGCGGGGTATCGATCAGGCCCCGACGTCCCATCCGAAACTGCTCGCCTGGGTCCGTGAGGTCGCGGAACTGACCACCCCCGACCGTGTCGTCTGGGTGGACGGGTCCGACGAGGAGTGGCGCCGCCTCACCGACGAGCTGGTCGAGGCCGGCACGCTGGTCCGGCTCAACCCGGAGAAGAAGCCCAACTCGTTCTACGCGCGCACCGACCCGACGGACGTCGCCCGGGTCGAGGAACGCACCTACATCTGCTCCGTCGACGAGGCGGACGCCGGCCCCACCAACAACTGGATGGCGCCGGCCGAGATGAAGCGGACGATGACGGATTTGTACCGGGGCTCCATGCGCGGTCGCACCATGTACGTCATCCCGTTCGTCATGGGGCCGGTCGAGGCCGAGTCCCCGATGTTCGGTGTCGAGATCACCGACAGCCCGTACGTGGTCGCCTCGATGCGCATCATGACGCGGATGGGCACCCGGGTCCTGGAGGCGATGGGCGACGACGCGGACTTCGTGCACGCGCTGCACTCGATCGGCGCCCCGCTCGCCCCCGGCCAGCAGGACGTCGCCTGGCCGTGCAACGACACCAAGTACATCTCGCACTTCCCGGAGAGCCGGGAGATCTGGTCGTACGGCTCGGGTTACGGCGGCAACTCGCTGCTGGGCAAGAAGTGCTACTCGTTGCGCATCGCCAGCGTGATGGGCCGGGACGAGGGCTGGCTCGCCGAGCACATGCTGATCCTCAAGATCACCTCGCCGGAGGGCAAGGTCCACCACATCGCCGGCGCGTTCCCGTCCGCCTGCGGCAAGACCAACCTCGCCATGGTGGAGCCGACGATTCCCGGCTGGAAGGTCGAGACCATCGGCGACGACATCGCCTGGATGCGGTTCGGCCCGGACGGCCGCCTCTACGCCGTCAACCCCGAGTACGGCCTGTTCGGCGTCGCGCCCGGCACCGACTGGAAGACCAACGCCAACGCCATGCGCACGCTGGACCGGGGCAACTCGGTCTTCACCAACGTCGGCCTCACCGATGACGGCGACGTCTGGTGGGAGGGCATGGGCGAGCCGCCGGCACACCTGATCGACTGGAAGGGCAACGACTGGACGCCGGAGAGCGACAGCCTGTCCTCCCACGCGAACAGCCGGTTCTGCACCCCGATCACGCAGTGCCCGATCCTCGCCGACGAGTACTTCGACCCGAACGGCGTGCCGATCGACGCGATCCTCTTCGGTGGACGCCGCAAGGACACCGTCCCGCTGGTGACCGAGGCCCGCGACTGGGTGCACGGCGTCTACATGGGCGCCACGCTCTCCTCGGAGACCACCGCCGCCGCGTCCGGCGCCGTCGGCGTGGTCCGGCGGGACCCGATGGCGATGCTGCCGTTCATCGGCTACCACGCCGGCGACTACTTCCGGCACTGGATCGAGATGGGCAAGGGCGCCGACGGCGACGAGGCGAAGCTGCCGAAGATCTACTACGTCAACTGGTTCCGTAAGGACCCGGACGGCTCGTTCCTCTGGCCGGGCTTCGGCGAGAACTCCCGGGTGCTCAAGTGGGTCGTCGAGCGGATCGAGGGCACTGCCGACGCGGTCGAGACGCCGGTCGGCATGGTCCCCGCGCCCGACGCCCTGGACGTCGAGGGCCTGGACATGACCCCGGAGGATGTTCGGATCGCGCTCAAGGTCGACCCGGACGAGTGGCGCAACGAGCTGCCGATGATCACCGAGTGGTTCGAGAAGTTCGGTGACAAGCTGCCCGGCGTGCTCTGGGCCGAGTTGGACGCGCTGCGCGCCCGCCTGGACGCCGCACAACCGCAGCGGTAGGTGTGAACGAGGCCCTTCGCGGGCAACATCGGATTTCATGAGGACGGCCGCCGAGACAGAGGTCCGGCGGCCGTCCGCCGTCCGGGTGCTCACCATCCTGCTGGGGACGACGGCGGCGGCCACCGTCGTGGTCGAGTTGCTCAACTGGTGGTACGCCCCGGAGCAGGGCTTCGGGCTCGCCGTACGGACCGGCTGGGCCATGCTGCGCTCGTTCGGCTTCCTGCTGCTGATCGGGCACGTGCGACGCGGTCGCACGGCGGCCCGCCCGTTCGGGCTGATCCTCGCGGTCACCACCATCTTCGCGGTCGGCCGGCTCATCGTGCCCCGGCAGGGCGTGCCGCCGCTGCCCGGCCTGCTCGGCTTCGCCATTCTCACGGCGCTCTGCGTCGTGGTGGTCTGGCTGCTCTACCGCTCGTCGGCGTTGGCCGCGCATCTGGTCCGGCACCGTCCACGCCTCGTCATCGACTCCGACGGCATCTCCTGGCGGGAGACCCCGCCACGCCGACCACAGGCCAGTGCCTGGTTGTTGACCAGCCGGGTGGCGGCCTTCACCTACAGCCCCTTGATGCTGGTGCCGGCCCTGGTCGCCGGGGGCTCCCTTTTGGATGGTCGACTGACCGCGGTGCCGGCGGTGCTGTTCTGGTTCGGTGCGGGCATCACGGCCAGCTACGCGGTGCTGTTCTGCACAGCGTTCCTGATGCGGGGCAAGGACTGGGCGCGTGGGCTGCTGGTCGTCGTCACTGTTGCCGTACTCGCCGTGGATCTGCCGCTGTGCTGGTGGCTGCTCGGCGTGGACGGCCTGATCCGCGACGGCGCCCCTCTGGTGGCGGCGGCAGGGTTGACCCTGTACGGCCTGCGCCGCGCCGCTCGCGCCTCCGACGACGCCGGACCTGAACCCCGACCTTGACCGCGGCGGAGCCTCGCACCGACGTCGCCGCCGGGTGCCGACCCGGCGGTCGACCGCAGCCCAGCACCTGCCCATCCCCTCGTCTGCTCCTGCACCGTCCTTTGCTCTGCACCCCGATAGGCGACAGTCGCGGACGGTAACCGTCGCATCCGCGGGTGCAGAGCAAAGGTGGGGTAGGTGGGATTGGCCGCCCGGTGCGGGAGCGGTCTTCGCGGGCGGGCAGGGGGCAGGATGGCGGGTGGCGTCGGTCACAGTGTCGACGTCGGGGCGAGCTGTGGAGATGTCGCGGCGGCCGGCCGACCGGGTCGCCCGGCGGGAGTGGCCGCGAGGCGGTCCGGCTGGAGGGAGGCTCGTGGTGAGCGACGAGTTCGACGTGGTGGTGGTGGGGGCGGGGCCGGCCGGGGCGGCAGCCGCGCTGACGGCTCGCCGGGCCGGCGCCAGCGTGCTGCTGCTGGACCGGGCCGACTTTCCCCGGGACAAGGCGTGTGGTGACGGGATCGCCGCGCACTCGGTGGACGTACTCGCCGAGCTGGGGGTGACCGAGGCGGTGGCGGGGTACGCGCCGCTGCCGGCGTTGCGCATGGTCTCGCCGGGTGGCGGTGCGGTGGCTCGGGCGCTGCCCCGCCCCGCGTACACCGTGCCTCGGGAGGTTTTCGACGCGCGGCTGGTGGCGGCCGCGGTGGCCGCCGGTGCGCAGCTGCGCCGGCACACGGTGCGCCAGGTCGAACCGCGCGCGGACCGGGTGGTGCTCGACGGGCAGGTGTCCGGCCGGGTGGTGATCGGCGCGGACGGTGCCGGTTCGGTGGTACGCCGGGCGCTCGGTCATCCGCAGAACCCCGACCGACACCTCGCGCTGGCCATCCGGGGTTACGCCCCGGCGCTGCCCGGCCCGTCCGAGCAGCTCATCGTCACCTCGAAGGCGCGTTGGCCGGCGTACGCCTGGTCGTTTCCGATCGGTGACGGACGGGCGAACGTCGGGTACGGGGAGGTCCTGCGCGGTGAGCCGTTGAGCCGCGCGTACCTGCTGGACCGGCTGGCCGCGCTGCTGCCCGGCACCGATCTGGCGACCGTGACCGCGTTGCGCGCGCATCACCTGCCGCTCTCCACCCACCGCCCGTCGCCGGGGCGTGGGCGCACCCTGCTGGCCGGGGACGCCCTGTCACTGATCAATCCGTTCACGGGGGAGGGGATCTTCTACGCGTTGCTCTCCGGCGCGCTCGCCGGTTCGGCGGCGGCCCGGTCGCCCGATGGCGCGGCCGGTCGCTACGCCGACGGGTTGCGTCGCCGCCTCGGCACCCACCTGCGGCACAGTTCGGTGGCGGCCTGGTTGGCCCGGCGGCGTCGGGTGGTGGACGCGGCGGTCCGGGCCGCCCGTCGGGACGACCGGGTGTTCTACGACGTGGTCGAGTTGGGGCTGGGTGACGGACGCCTCACCGCTCGTACGCTCGCGCTGATCGGTGTCGGTCTGCGCGGAGGGGATGGGGCTCCGAGGCAGTGAACTGGCGCGAGGGTCGCTACGCTGCAAGGTGATGACGCTGCGGAACCTTATCTACTCCGTGTACGAGCGCCGGCTCACGGCGAAGCTCGCGGGTAAGCCGGTGCCCCGGCATGTCGGGGTGATGTGCGACGGCAACCGCCGATGGGCGAGGGAGATGGGCTTCGTCGACCCGAACGACGGGCACCGGGTCGGCGCGGCGAAGATCAAGCATGTCCTCGGCTGGTGTGACCAGGCCGGCGTCGGGCACGTGACTCTCTACCTGCTGGCCACCGACAATCTGCGCCGTCCGGCCGCCGAGCTGGACCCGCTCCTCAAGATCATTGAGGACCTGGTGGTGGAGCTCTCCGAGGAGGGCAACCCCTGGCGACTGCGCATCGTCGGAGCGCTCGACCTGCTGCCGGCGCAGACTGCGGCGGCGCTCAAGGGCGCCGAGGAGCGCACCCGCGAGCGCACCGGTGGCGCGGAGGTCAACATCGCGGTGGGTTACGGCGGCCGTCGGGAGATCACCGACGCGGTCCGTTCGCTGCTGCTGGAGCACGCCGCCACCGGAGGCACGATCGAGGAGCTGGCCGAGGTGCTGGACGTCGAGCACATCTCCGAGCACCTCTACACCCGCGGCCAGCCCGACCCGGACCTGGTCATCCGTACCAGCGGTGAGCAGCGGTTGTCCGGTTTCATGCTCTGGCAGTCCGCGCACTCGGAGTTCTACTTCTGCGAGCTCAACTGGCCCGATTTCCGGCACATCGATTTCCTGCGGGCCCTGCGCTCGTACGCCACCAGGCAACGCCGCTACGGCGCCTGACCCGGCGGCGACGCCGTCGGCCGCCGCTGGGGTCAGGTCGGTCAGGACAGGTGGGTCAGCGCCCGGGTGAGGAAGTCACCCAGGGCGGCCGGCGACTCGATGGTCAGGTCGGCGGCGTTGGCCACCTCGTGACCGGTCTCCGGGTTGGCCACCGCCACGCAGACGCCGAGAAAGTCCGGGTCGGCGGTGGCGCGAGCGCGCAGCGCGGCGAACGCCTTGATGTCGGAGACATCGTCGCCGAAGTACCAGGCGCCGGTGGCACCCTTGATCGCCTCGCCGATCACCATGCCCTTGTCCCGGTCGACAGGCGGCTTGAGCTCCAGCACCATCCGCCCGGCCTGCGAGCGCAACCCCAGACGGTCGGCCTGCGCCTGCCCCCACTGCTGCACCGTCGGGCCGAGCTGCGGGGCGGTACGCCAGTGCAGCGCGACCGAGAGCCGCTTGTACTCCACCAGCGTGCCGGGTGGCAGTTCCGCCCGAGCCAGGTCGGCCAGCTCCGCCATTGTCGGCACCCAGGGCAGCGCGGCCGGTTCGGTGACCGTGTCGCCGCCGGAGTGACTGTGCTCCAGCCCGTAGAGGCCGTAGAGGTCCACGCCGGCGAGCCCGCCGAGCTGATCCCGAAGGAACTCGACGGGCCGGGCGGAAACGATCGCGACGCGCTGCACGACCGGGGCGAGCGCCTCGATCGCGGCCAACGCCTTGGGTGCCGGGCGTACCGCGGTCGGATCGTCGTCGACGGGCGCGAGCGTGCCGTCGAAGTCGAAGAAGAGCACGGTCCCGGCCGCCCGGCTGGCGGTTGTTCGCCAGGCCTGGTCGGCGTTCAACGGGGTCCTCGGCTGCTGATTGCCCAGATTCAACGGCGGCACGCGCGTCAGCGTACCCCGGCGATCCAGGCTCATTCCTGGCCGAGCGGACCCATTCAGCGGTACGCGGTCAGCGTTCGGCGGCTCCTCGTCCGCGCCGGCCGAACGGCACCACCGCGGCCTCCTGGCCGTGGCTCAACAGGTAGCCCTCCACGAACCCGGTGTTGCGATCGCCGGTGTGGTTGTCGATCTCGTTGAGCCGTGCCACCAGGAACTCGGTGAGTGCGCTGATTCGGTTGTTCAGACGCTCGTGCAGCTCGGCGACGACGGCCAGGACGACCGCGGTGCCGGCGGTGATGAGCGCAAAGAGGTTGACGAGCAGCGGCAGCTGCCCGCCGTCGACCGCGAGGGTCACCGTGTTGCCGGTCGCCCACAGTGTCACCGACACCGTTGCGACCACGACTGCCAACCACTTCAGGGTCATGGACAGACCCCTCCTTCTGTCCCGCAGGGCTGGGTTCGGCCTTGTCCCGTCCCCCCGCCGATGACGAGCCCAAGCAGTACGAATAGGGACGCTAGCGTGCCCGTTCCAGCCCCGGAGGCAAACGAATGAACCCGACCAGGCGTTCTTTCGCTATCTGAGGAACTAGCCTGCCTGATTGCCCCTTTTTCGGACATCGACCGGCAGCGTTGGGCGGTATGCGAGGTATCTGATGGTTTCCCGGATGTGGAACTTCTCCGCGTCCGACACCTGCGGATCGACCAGACGCCGCAGCAGCGCCTCCACGTCGGGGTCCATCGGAGGGGCGGCCTGGCCGGTGCGGGGGCCGGCCGCGGCGCGGTCCCAGCCGAGTGCGGCGAAGGCTGCGGCCGGGTTCAACCCCAGGCCCTCGCAGAAGGCGACCACCCGTTCGGCTTCCGGGTCGCTGGCCCAGTCGCCGCGGACCCAACGGTTGATGGTCTGCCGGGAGACGCCGGTGCGCCGGGACACCTCGGTGCCGCTCCAGGCTCGGGTCGCCCGTGCCTCGTCCAGGGCCCGCCTGACGAAGGTGGCGAAGGCGATCTTCCGCGCATTGGCCGTCTCGGTCACTCCGTGACGGTACGGCCAGCCGACTGCGGGTGCGCGCCCCGGCTCGCCACTGTCACGCAGACGTGACGGATGCTTCGGATTTCCGGTAAACGAGTCAGTGCCACTGTTGAGGGGTGTCACGCGGGCAGAATAGATGAACGTAGTGGCAAACGTAAGGGGACGAAAAGCTGATACTGTCACGCCCATGGGACAATCTACGGTGTGTCACGTGCATGAGACGATTGGTGCTCGCATGCGTCACGCCCCCGGTGCCAGGGGGTCGTGGTGACCGAGCTCGCCACCCGCGCCCAGGCCTTCGGGCTGATCGCCGAGGGGGTCGCCGCAGGGCTGACCGCCCCGTGGCGCCTCTATCTGGCCCGAGGCTGCCGCTACCTGTCGCTGAGCGTCGGTGACCGTGCCGAGTGGAACGCCTGGCGTACCCATCTCGGCTGTCCGGAGCTCAGCGTCCGGGTCTACGACGCCGGCGGCGAGATCCGCCGGTCCTCAATGGCCGAAGTCGTGCTGGACGGCTGCCGGATCAGCGTCGAGCTGGTCGAGGAGGTCAGCACCGACGACTTGGACCGGCTGCTCGTCGCCGACCCCACCACCATCGAGCCGGAGGAGCGATGACCTGGCGTCCCGGCTGGGCCGGAGCTGCCCGATGAGCCCGTTTCTCGCGGTGTTCCTCGTCCTGGTGCTCGGTGCCACCAGTTACGCGGCCGGTCGGCTGCACGGGCAGCTCAGCTACCGCATCGGCTACCGCTTCGGTTACCGGCAGGGCTACTTCGACGGGGATCGGGGCGCCTGGAACCGGCGTCGTCGGGACGCCCAGGCGGCGATCGCCTCGGCCCTGTCGGTCTCGCCCGCGGGCGTGGTCCGCACCGCCGGTGCTGTCGAACGCCCCGGCACCACGTACACCGGCTCGTCGTTCAGCGCGCCGGCCGCCCCGATCACCGGGCGGCACCCGACCGGCACGCTCGTCCGACGTACCGGTTGAGGTCGGTCGGCGGGCCTGCCCCGCCGACCGGCGCCACGAGCGCGGTGCGTCGTCCGCGGCGGACACGCACCGTCGGGGCCACGTCAGACCGGTGACGGTGGCCCCACCGGCCGGGATGCGCGCAGGGGGCATGCATCCCGGCCGGGTCCGCCGCGTGCGCGACAGCGCCTTTCGGCTGGTTCTGGCGTCGACGCAGCGCTGTTCACGAGCGTGTCTCGGGAGATCCACGTTCGGCCCCTAGCCGGGAAGGTCCGGCGGGGCTAGCGTCTAGGCATGGCACGGGGTTCTCCCGAGCCAGCCGGTCCGCCCGGATCTGCGACCTCGCGCATGGGGTTCCGCATCCGACCCCGTGTCCCCGGGCACCGGAGGAGGCGGAACACGGGTGGCGGGTGCCCATCCGTCGGAGCAGGCCTGTGACGACTCGCCGTACCATCGCCGGTGCCGACCAGACCCCGGCCGCGACTGCCACGCCCCGCCGAGCCACCAGGAGCCGCCGTTCGGCGGCCGCCGCGCCGGCCGACCCCAAGGAGCCACGACCAGCGGGCCAGGCCTTTGTCCTGGACACGTCGGTGCTGCTCTCCGATCCGGCGGCGTTCCACCGGTTCGCGGAGCACGAAGTGGTGCTGCCCCTGGTGGTGATCACCGAGTTGGAGGGAAAGCGGCACCATCCGGAGCTGGGCTGGTTCGCCCGACAGTCGCTGCGGATGCTCGACGACCTGCGGGTTCGGCACGGCCGGCTCGACCGCCCGGTGCCCGCCAACGACGTCGGCGGCACCCTGCGGGTGGAGCTCAACCACACCGACGACGGTGTTCTGCCGCCCGGTTTCCGCAACGAGAGCAATGACGCCCGGATTCTCTCCGTCGCGCTCAATCTCGCCGCCGAAGGGCGGGAGGTGACCCTGGTCAGCAAGGACATGCCGTTGCGGGTCAAGGCGGCCTCGGTCGGACTGCGCGCCGACGAGTACCGCCATGGCCAGGCCAGCGACCCGACCTGGACCGGCATGTCGGAGATGGAGTTGAGCGAGGAGCAGATCGGCCAGTTGTACGCCGGCGAGACGCTCGACCTCGACGAGGCGGCCGGGCTGCCCTGCCACACCGGTCTGGTGCTGCACTCGGGGCGCGGTTCCGCGCTCGGTCGGGTGCTGCCGGACAAGTCGGTGCGACTGGTTCGGGGCGACCGGGAGGCGTTCGGGCTGCACGGCCGCTCGGCCGAGCAGCGGGTCGCCCTCGACCTGCTGTTGGACGAGTCGATCGGGATCGTCTCACTGGGTGGCCGGGCCGGCACCGGCAAGTCGGCGCTGGCGCTCTGCGCCGGGCTGGAGGCGGTGATGGAGCGCCGCCGGCACAAGAAGGTGATCGTGTTCCGCCCGCTCTACGCCGTGGGTGGCCAGGAGTTGGGCTACCTGCCGGGCTCGGAGTCGGAGAAGATGTCGCCGTGGGCCCAGGCGGTCTTCGACACGCTCGGCGCGGTGGTGCACGAGAACGTGCTGGAGGAGGTCACCTCCCGGGGCATCCTGGAGGTGCTGCCGCTGACCCACATCCGCGGGCGCAGCCTGCACGACGCCTACGTCATCGTGGACGAGGCCCAGTCGCTGGAGCGCGGGGTGCTGCTGACGGTGCTCTCCCGGATCGGGCAGGGCTCCCGGGTGGTGCTCACCCACGACGTGGCCCAGCGGGACAATCTGCGGGTCGGCCGGCACGACGGGGTGACGGCTGTCATCGAAGCGCTCAAGGGTCATCCGCTCTTCGCGCACGTCACCCTCAGCCGTTCGGAGCGATCTCCGATCGCCGCGATGGTCACGGACCTTCTGGAGGACATCCCGATCTAACGGGTATTTTGCGGGCTTATGTCCGCATTTTTGGTGTGGCGCAGATCACAAACCGTCTGGTTGGTTTCCCATCCGCCTCACTGTGCGCAATCGTGTCCCACGAGCGTCCACGCACCACCGGAATCGTTGCTGATCGAACGCCGCGAGGCGGACGACATCGGCGAAGGTCGGTGCGTCGGCGCGACCGGCAACCGGTCGGGGCGCTCGTGGCACGGCTGACGGTCCACCTGTGGTCTGCGCCGCGCCGCGTCCTTGCTCCCGACGAAGGGACCACTTCGTGAGTCGGCTGTGGAGCCGGTTGGGCGCCCGTACGGCTGCTGTCGCGCTGCTCTCCGTGGGCGTTGCCGGTGGCTTCTACCTGGGCGAAGACCGGGAAACCCAGCAACAGGGTCTGACCGAGCAGGTCAGTCTCGAGGTCGACCGGGCCGACCTCGCGTACCAGCGCGAGCGGCAGGCCGCCCACCAGGTGCAGCTCTCCAAGCAGCGGGCCGCCGAGTACCAGGCCAAGCTGCGGGCGAAGCAGGCCGCCAAGGAAGCCGCCGAGCGGGCCCGCAAGGCCGAGGCCGCCGCGGCGTCCCGTAAGCGCGAGCGCGAGGCGGCGAACGCGCCCGCCAAGCCGTACGACGGGCCCATCCCGGCCTCCTGCGCGGAATACAGCGGCAACCGCAAGATCGGCTGTGCCCTGATGATCGACAAGGGCTTCGGCATCGCGGAGTTCCCCTGCCTGGAGAAGCTCTGGACCAAGGAGAGCGGCTGGAACCACAAGGCCAACAACTCCTCGTCCGGCGCGTACGGCATCCCGCAGTCCCTGCCGGGCAGCAAGATGGGCTCGGTCGCGTCCGACTGGCGCACCAACCCGGCCACGCAGATCATCTGGGGGCTGGGCTACATCAAGGGCAGGTACAAGACGCCCTGCGGCGCCTGGACCTACTTCCAGAACAACAACCACTACTGACGGCTCTCGAAGGCGGGGCGGGTGGCTCTCCACCCGCCCCGCCTTCGCGCGTACTCGGACGGAACGTGAGTGGCGGTCGGCCGCTTTTGCTGATAGCAGTTGTCAGGTGAGCCTGCACCCGCCAAGCGGCGACCCGTTCCGGTTCGGCACCGAGGCGTTCTACGCCTCGCTCGGCCGGGCGTTCGTCGCCATGTGCGCGGTGGTCCCGTTCCTCTTCCTCATCGAGGCCGTCGACCAGGGGCTCGCGTTCGGCCTGGACGCCACCGCCGGCATCATTCCGCAGCGCATCGACGGTCTGGACGGGGTCTTCTTCTCGCCGTTCCTGCACCACGGCTTCGACCACCTCTACAGCAACAGCATTCCGCTGATCCTGCTGGGCACCTTCGTCCTCGCCGCCGGCGCCCGCCGGTTCCTCTGGTCGACGCTGGTCATCATCCTGGTCAGCGGCCTCGGCGTGTGGTTCACCGGCTCACCCAACTCGGTGGTGGTCGGCGCCAGCGGAGTCATCTTCGGTTACCTGGGCATCCTGCTCACCCGAGGCATCGTCGAGCGCAGCTGGTGGAACTTCGCGGTTTTCCTCCTGGTCGGTCTGCTCTACGGCTGGCAGCTGGTCGGCATCCTCCCCACCGACGAGCGGATCTCCTGGCAGGGGCACCTGTTCGGCCTGCTCGGCGGGGTGGTGGCGGCGATCCTGTTCCGTCGACGGCGACCCGCACTGGACGGCCCGGACTACTCGGGCTCCACGCTCAGCCTGCCCTGAGGCGATTCTCCGGCGCGCCTCTGGGACGTGCTTGCCCGACCGTCGCCGCCCGCTTACGGTCGAGATCAGCAAGCGTTGATCCGTGAGCGGAAAGCGACGGTACGTCATGCGCGAGGTCGATATCGCCGTGATCGGGGCCGGTCCGGCCGGCCTCTTCGCCGCGTACTACGCCGGGTTCCGGGGGCTGTCGGTGGCGGTGATCGACGCGTTGCCCGAGCCGGGCGGCCAGGTCACCGCCATGTACCCGGAGAAGCTGATCCTCGACGTCGCCGGCTTCCCCGCCGTCAAGGGTCGCGACCTGGTGGCCAACCTGGTGGCCCAGGCGGCACCGTTCGGCCCGCAGTACCTGCTCGGCACCCGGGCGGAGAAGCTCGCGTACGCCGACGGCCGACCGGTGCTCGGGCTGGCCGGTGGCGAGCAGCTCGCCTGCGGCGCGGTCGTGGTCACCGGCGGGCTCGGCAGCTTTAGCCCCCGGCCGTTGCCGTGCGCCGACGGCGCCCCCGGCTCGGGGATCCTCTACTTCGTGACCGAGCCGACCGAGCTGACCGATCGGGACGTGCTGATCGTCGGTGGCGGCGACTCCGCGTTCGACTGGGCGCTGGCCCTGCAACCGTTGGCCCGGTCGGTGACCCTGGTGCACCGCCGGGAGAAGTTCCGGGCCCACGCCTCGACCGTCGCCAGGGTGCTCTCCCTGCCGGTGCGGGTGGTGGTCAACGCCGAGGTCACCAGGCTGCTCGGGGACGGCGAGGTGACCGGCGCCGAGGTGACGGTGCGCGGCGGCGCGACCGAGACGCTGCCGGTGGACGTCGTGGTGGCCGCCCTCGGCTTCACCGCCGACCTGGGCCCGCTCGCCGAGTGGGGGCTCCGGCTGGACCGCCGGCACATCCTGGTCGACAGCGCGATGGCCACCAACCTGCCCCGGGTCTTCGCGGCGGGCGACATCACCGAATATCCGGGCAAGGTCCGGCTGATCGCCACCGGCTTCGGTGAGGCGGCGACGGCCGTCAACAACGCGGCAGTGGCCATCGACCCGAGCGCACACCTCTTCCCCGGGCACTCCTCCGACGCCGGCTGAGCGTCGGTATCGGACCCAGACCGACCCGAGTCCGGATCGAGACTGCTCGACCGGATCCTGAGACGATGACGGGTTCCGAGACACCGCGGGACGGCGCGCCCACCACGCTGTCCTGGCTCTGCCACCCCGTAACCCTGGTCGCGCTGGTCCTGCTGCTGGTCAACGACCATGTGCTGAAGGTGGCCGTCCCTGGCCCGGTGACCGGCAAACTCAGCGACGTCGCCGGCTTGGTGCTGGCACCACCGCTTGTCGCGGTGCTGCTGACTCTCCTAGTGCCACAGCTGCCGTCCCGGGCCGCCGCGCTGGCCGGCCTGGTCGCGGTGGGCGCCGGGTTCGCGGTCGTCAAATCCAGTGGGTACGCCGCCGAACTCGCCTCCTCGGCCTGGACCGTGGTGGCCGGGCCGTCGCTGGTCCGGGCCGACTGGACCGACCTGCTCACCCTGCCGGCGCTGGGCCTGTCCTGGTGGAGTTGGACGCGATCACGTCGCCGCCCGGTACGCCGACGGACCGCCCGACTGGTCCGGTTGCTGGTGGTGCTGCCACCGGCGGTGCTGGCGGTGGCAGCGACCAGCCCCGCCTACTGGCCGTACGCGGTGGGCACCGCGATGCTCGACGACCAGCCGGCAGTGTCGTTCGGCGAGGGTGGCAGCAACCAGGACTGGCCGACCGGAGCCGCGGACGGCGAGTGGTGGGTGGGTGAGCACGGGGGAGCCAGTTGGCGGCCCGCCGAGCCCGCCGAGGAGGGGCGGTTGTCCCGCCAGGCCGTCGGGCAACGACAGGCGTGCGTGCCGACCGAGCCTCAGCGGTGTTACCGGGCGGTCGCCGGTCAGCTGCGGGTGGAGCAGAGTGACGACGCCGGCGTCACCTGGCGGGTGGCCTGGGAGGTGTCGGACGCGCGCCGCGAGGAACTGGCTCGCCGATCCTACGACCCGGGTGACGTCAGCGAGCACTTCGCCTCCCGCGATCTGATCGTCTATCCCGTGGTCGGCGGCGGCCACGAGGTGCTGGTCGCCAACGGCCGGGACGGCATCCTGCGCCGGAATTCAGATGGCTTGTGGCGACGGGACGGCTTCCTGGAGCAGCGGTTCTCCACGTTCCCGGTGTGGGAGGAGCCGCCCCCGCTGGACGGCGGTGGCCCCGGCGATCGCCAGACGGATCTGCTGCTCGCCGTCGCGCTCGCGGTGACCCTCGGCTGCGCGGTCACCGTGCTCGCCGGTCACCTGGCGATCCGGCGCGGTGGCGGTCCGCGCTGGTGGGGTTTCGCCGGCAGCGTGTCATTGCTGGTCGTGGGGATCGTGTTGGCTGCCGCCTGGAATCGCGACGACGACACCCGGACGTTCATGGCCCTGCTGCTCGTTCTGGCAGTGGGCGTCCTGGCCGCGCTGGCTCTGCTTCTCCGCGCCCGCTATGAGGGCGTCCTGCGGCAGTGGACCAGGTGGGCCCTCACCGGGTTTCTGCTCACCGCGTTCCTGTCCGGGCTGCCGCTCGTCGGTTGGCTGTACGGCATCCCGGCGCGCACCCGGTTCGCGGTGGCGCTCGCCCTGCTGGCCACAGTGCCGGGCGTGCTGCTGGCCGTCCGGATCGCGAAGCTGGTCGACCCGGCCCGGGGTTTCGAACGCCGGTACCCGCCGCGCCCGCACTATGCGCCCTATCCGCCGCACGGGCCCTATCCGCCTGCGCCCTACCCCGCGCGCCCGCCGACGGTGCCTGATCCGCCCTACCCGCCGCAGTGATCCCTCCGGCGGGCGGCCGGTCAGCGGCGGGGGGCGGGCGGCGCCAGGGCGGCGATCAGCACTGCCACCATGGTCAGCGCGGCCCCGAGCAGGGTGTTCACACCCGGGTGCGAGGCCGCCGTGGGGAGGATCAGGTCCAGTAGGACCGCGCCCACGATCTGACCGGCGATGGTGGCCAGGCCGAGCAGCAGCACACCCGTGAAGCGCACGATCGCGGCGGCGATCGCGATGAACACGATGCCGATCGGGCCGCCCAGGTAGAGCCACGGCTCGGACGGAAACTGACCGCCGGGCAGGCCGCGTACGGCGATGTCGATCGCGAACGCGACGAGCAGGGTGGTGGTGCCGACGGCGAAGTTCACGAGCGTGGCGGTCAGCGCACTGTCGGCCGCCGCCCGGACCCGGCCATTGACGGCCTGCTGCCAGGCGATACCCACCCCGGCCAGCAGTGGTAGCAGGGCCAGCGCCAGCGCGCCAAGGTCGCCAAGACGGTCGCCGACCGCCAGGCCGACCGCCAGCACGGTGAGCACCGCCCCGGCCAGCCGCTGCCGGGTGACCGGCTGCCGGCCGGTCGGCCCGATCCCGGCCCGGTCCACGGCGAGGCTGCTGCCGGTCTGGCCGGCGACCACCGCCACGGTGAACACCGCCACGCCCAACGTGCCGATGGTCAGGCCCTGGGTGGCCACCAGGAAGGCCCCGCACATCCCGCCGAGGCACTGCCAGGGTCGCAGCGTGCCGGTCCGCAGGGCCCGACGCGTCGCGACCAGACCTCGCCGACCACCGGGGGTCGCGGGCACCAGCACCAGCAGCACCAGCAGACCGACGCCGAACGAGACGACCGCGGCGGCGAAACCGTCGTCGAGGCGTACCCCCAGCTCGCCGTTGATGCGCGACTGCACCGCCACGGCGACCCCGGAGGCCGACGCCAGCGCGACGCCGGTGATCCGGCGGGCGGCCGACAGGGTCTGCGGGGTCGCCGTGTCGGTGGACGTCACTCCTGCTCGGCCAGCGGACGACCGTCGAAGTCGACGGCGGAGTAGAGCGCCAACTTCTCCAACCGGTGGTACGAGTCGATCACCCGGATGGTGCCGCTCTTCGAGCGCATCACGATCGACTGGGTGTACGCGCCGCCCGCCCGGTAACGCACCCCGCGCAGCAGGTCGCCCGAGGTGACCCCGGTCGCCACGAAGAAGCAGTTGTCGCCGGTGACCAGATCATCGGTGCCCAGCACCCGGTCCAGGTCGTGCCCGGCGGCGATCGCCTTCTCCCGTTCCGGCTCGTCGCGCGGCCAGAGCTTGGCCTGCATGGCACCGCCCATGCACTTCAGCGCGCACGCGGAGATGATGCCCTCCGGGGTGCCGCCGATGCCCATCAGCACGTCGACGTCCGACTCGCCCCGGGCCGCCGCGATGGTGCCCGCGATGTCGCCGTCGGAGATGAACCGGATCCCCGCCCCGGCCCGGCGGATCTGCGTCACCAGGTCGTCGTGGCGTGTGCGGTCCAGCACACAGACGGTCACCTCGGAGACGTCGGTGCCCTTGACCTTGGCGATCCGGCGCAGGTTCTCGGCGACACCGGCGTTGATGTCGATCACGTCGGCGTACGCCGGCCCGACCGCGAGCTTCTCCATGTAGAACACGGCGCTGGGGTCGAACATCGCACCGCGCTCGGAGACGGCGAGCACCGCCACCGCGTTCGGCATCCCCTTGCTCATCAGGGTGGTGCCGTCCACAGGGTCGACGGCGACGTCCACCTCCGGGCCTGTGCCGTCGCCGACGTGTTCACCGTTGAAGAGCATCGGGGCGTTGTCCTTCTCGCCCTCGCCGATCACCACCACACCGCGCATCTGGATCGAGTTGATCAGCTTGCGCATCGCGTCGACAGCGGCCCCGTCGCCGCCCTCCTTGTCGCCCCGACCGACCCACCGGCCGGCGGCCATCGCCGCGGCCTCGGTGACCCGGACCAGGTCGAGGGCAAGGTTTCGGTCGAGATCCTGCGGGATCCGCGTCCTGGTGTTCGTCATGACGGCTACTCCTCCTCGCGACGGTGCGGGGACGACCGGCGACGGGGAGGCCCCCACTGCCGGCTTTGTCGCTGATCCTCACACGATGGCCGACCGGGCGTCGGCGCGGGGCGGTGATGGCCTGGATACCGCCGGTCGGGCGGCTGCGAAGATAACGGGGTGGAACCCGCACAGCCTGCCGACCGCGTACCCGCCGACAGCACGCCGCCCGACGGCCAGCCGCCGGCCGACGTCCCCGCCGGCCGCGGTGGTGAGCCCGCCGCGACCGACCCGACCCCACCGCCGACGGCGGTGTCCGGCAAGTCCGAGCGGTCGCCGAAGGACATGGCGATCTCGCTGCTGGTGCTGCTCGTCCCGATCGCGCTGCTCCTGGCGTTCTACCGGGGATTCCTCGGCGGCGACCAGGCCACCACCGTCGATCCTGCGCCCGCCATCGAGCAGGCACGTTCGGCGAACGTCTTCCCGGTGAGCCAGCCACAGGGTCTCGGCGCCGACTGGAAGACGGTCAGCGCCCGCTACCAGACCGTCGAGGGCGGTGCGAACCTGCGGCTCGGGTACCTCACGCCGGAGGGGCGGGGCGTCCAACTGCTGCAGAGCAGCGTCCCGGCGGACCGTCTGCTCCCCGCCGAGCTGACCAGTCAGGGTCAGCCGCAGGGCCCCACCGAGCTGGCCGGGCGCGCGTGGCAGCTCTACACGGCCCGGGGGAACCAGCAGGCGCTGGTCCTGCTGGAGCCGACCCGCACGGTGATCGTCGTCGGCGACGCCCGGGACAACGAACTCCGCGAACTGGCCGGCTCACTGCGCTGACCGGACCCGGTGGGGCGGCCCCGCCGGGGCTGAATCTGGGCAACCGGCCCGAAGGGTGATTGTCCGACGCGTCGACAGGGAACAAGGAGGGGGTGATCCGGGCGCGCTGCTCGGCCCGGATCGCGCGACGCAGCCGACGGTGCTGCTGCGTCGCCGGAGTGTCCGGCGCCGTCCAGGTCGTCGGGTGACCCCCTTGGGAGACACGTATGACTGTTCGACGACTCGGCGCCGGCCTGGTAGCCGCCGCCCTGATCACGCCCGCACTGGCCGCCTGCGCCAGCGGAACCGGCACCGCCGGATCGACCCCGTCCCCGACGGTGAGCGCGTCCGGCACGGCGAGCCCGTCCGGTGCCCCGGTCGCGGGCGACGCCAAGCAGGCGCTGCTCGACTCCACCAAGGAGATCAGCAACGGGAACTTCCGGTTCACCCTGGCCGGCGCCGGGTCGACGGCGGAAGGGCTCGTGCACCAGCCGAGCCAGAGCGCGGCGATGAAGATCGCGATCGGTGGTCCCTCGTCCGACCTGGCGATGAAGCTCGACGTGATCCACTTCAAGCCGGACAGCTGGGTCAAGCTGGAGCTGAGCGGCCCCACCGCCAACAGCCTGCCCGCCATCAAGCAGCTCAATCTCGGCAAGTACCAGCACCTCGACCAGACCCGGATCAAGGGCAACCGCAGCCTCGGCTTCGACTTCGAGAAGGTCGACCCGGCCGGCAGCGCGGTGCTCACCCAGGGCATCACCGAGGTCCGCAGCACCGGCACCGGCGCGTACGCCGGCACCATCGACGTCACCAAGGCCGCCGAGGCGGGCTCCTTGAACGCCGCCACGATCGCCGCGCTGGGCACCCAGGCGAAGACCGTCCCGTTCACCGCGAAGGTCGACCCGCAGGGCCGGCTCAGCGAGCTGGTGCTGCAGATGCCGGCCGCCGGGCAGACCGCCGCCCAGGAGATCAAGATGACGTACTCCGACTACGGTGCCGCCACCGCCGCGCAGAAGCCGCCGGCGGACCAGGTCGTCGAGGCGCCGGCCGAGCTGTACAGCCTGTTCAACTGACGTGCCGAGGTGGGGCGGCTCCGGCCGCCCCACCGGCGGTCGGTCAGGAGGCGGGTTCCTGCCGGGCGGCGTCGATCCGCGCCCGCGCGCCATCCAGCCAGCGTTGACAGATCACCGCCAGCGCCTCGCCGCGCTCCCAGAGGGCCAGCGACTCCTCCAGGGACGTGCCGCCGGCCTCCAGCCGCTCCACAACCGAGGCCAGCTCCGCGCGGGCCTGCTCGTAACTGAGCCGCTCGTCCGGCCCGGCCTTCGTGTCGTCAGTCATCGCGTTCATCTCAGCACACCACTCCCCACCGCGCCGCGTCGCCACTCAGCCGTCGACGGTGGCGGCCAGCTCGCCCTCGGCCAGTCGTACCCGCAGCGGGTCGCCCTTACCGACCTCGGCCGCCGCGCGGACCACGTGGCCGTCCGCGCGCTGCACTATCGCGTACCCCCGGTCCAGGGTGGCGGCGGGGGAGAGGGCGCGGAGTCGGGCGAGGGTGTGCCGCAGGTCGTCCTCGGCGGCCGAGAGCCGGTGCTCAAGGCAACGGCTGGCCCGCTGGCGCAACGCGGTCAGCTCGGTCGCCCGGTGCTCCACCATCACCTGGGGTCGGGCCAGCACCGGTCGGGAACGCAGCCCGTCCAGCCGGTGCGTCTCCCGGTCGATGAGGTTGCGCACCGCCCGTTCCAGGCGGTGCCGGGCCTGTCCGATGAGGCGTACCTCCTCGGTGAGGTCGGGGACGACCCGCTTCGCCGCGTCGGTCGGGGTGGAGGCACGGACGTCGGCGACGTAGTCGATCAAGGGCGCGTCCGTCTCGTGGCCGATCGCGCTGACCACCGGCGTACGACAGCCGAACACCGCGCGACAGAGCGCCTCGTCGGAGAAGGGCAGCAAATCCTCGATGCCGCCGCCACCCCGGGCGATGATGATCACGTCGATGCTCGGGTCGGCGTCCAGCACCTTCAGCGCGTCGACGATCTGTGGCACCGCGGACGGACCCTGCACGGCCACGTTGACAGTGCGGAACTCCACGGCCGGCCAGCGCCGCCGGGCATTTGTCAGCACGTCCCGCTCCGCCGCCGACGCGCGGCCGGTGATGAGCCCGATCCGGCCGGGCAGGAACGGCAGCCGACGCTTGCGGGCGCGGTCGAAGAGCCCTTCGGCGGCGAGCAGCTTCTTGAGCTTCTCCAGTCGGGCCAGCAGCTCCCCGAGCCCCACCTGACGAATCTCGTCGGCCCGCAGGCTCAGCGTGCCCCGGGCGGCGTAGAACTCGGGCTTGGCGTGCAACACCACACGGGCGCCCTCGCGTAGCTCCGGCGCGCCGGAGTCCAGGACGTCCCGGTTGGTGGTGACGGTCAGGCTCAGGTCGGCCGATGGGTCACGCAGGGTGAGGAAGACCGTGCTGGCCCCCGGGCGGCGACTGATCTGCGCCACCTGCCCGTCCACCCACACCCAGCCCAGCTTGGCGATCCAGGCCCCCACCTTCTGGCTGACCACCCGTACCGGCCAAGGCTCCTCGGCGCTGCTAGCCCCGCCGCCCCCGCTGCCCCCGCTGCCGCTTCCCACCCGCCCACCCTCGCTCACCCGCCCACCCTACGGACCTCCCCGGCCTGGCCCGTCGATCATGAGGTTGTTGCCCTCCGTGCCGGCGTGTCGCAGCAACAACTTCATGATCAACGCAAGAGGGGGTGGGGCGCGGGCCGGTGGCGGGTGGTGGGGTGGCACGTACGATGGGGGGGTGACTGAGGCTCAGGCGACTCACCGGACCGGCAAGCGCGTGCTCCTGGCCAAGCCCCGCGGCTACTGCGCGGGTGTCGACCGCGCCGTGCAGACCGTGGAGGAGGCGCTGAAGCTCTACGGCGCACCGATCTACGTGCGCAAGCAGATCGTGCACAACAAGCACGTGGTGCGGACCCTGGAGGCCCAGGGCGCCATCTTCGTCGAGGAGAACGAGGAGGTGCCGGAGGGCGCCACCGTCATCTTCTCCGCGCACGGTGTGGCGCCGGAGGTCCACGAGCAGGCCAAGGCGCGTTCGCTGAAGGCGATCGACGCGACCTGTCCGCTGGTCACCAAGGTGCACCACGAGGCGCGGCGGTTCGCGGCCGAGGACTACGACATCCTCCTCATCGGCCACGAGGGGCACGAGGAGGTCATCGGCACCGCCGGCGAGGCCCCCGCGCACATCCAACTGGTGGACGGCCCGGACGACGCCGACAAGATCACCGTACGTGACCCGGAGAAGGTGGTCTGGCTCTCCCAGACCACGCTCTCGGTCGACGAGACGCTGGAGACGGTGGCCCGCCTCAAGCAGCGGCTGCCGCTGTTGCAGTCCCCGCCCAGCGACGACATCTGCTACGCCACCTCCAACCGGCAGCACGTGGTCAAGGAGATCGCCGCCGACTGTGACGTGATGATCGTGGTCGGCTCGACGAACTCCTCCAACTCGGTTCGCCTGGTCGAGGTCGCCGTGGACGCCGGCGCGCGCGCCGGTCACCTGGTCGACTTCGCGCACGAGATCGACGACGCCTGGCTGGAGGGGGCCACCACGGTTGGCCTGACCTCGGGCGCGAGCGTCCCGGACGACCTGGTCCAGGAGGTGCTGGTCCACCTCGCCGCCCGCGGCTTCACCGACGTCGAGGAGATCACCACCGCCAACGAGCGGCTCACGTTCTCGCTTCCGCAGGAGCTGAGGCGGGACATGAAGGCCGCCGCGGGGCGCGGCTGAAGCACGGGAACGAACTCGGGTCGGCGTACGTCAGATTCGGCATGAGGACTCTTCGGCTCGCCGTCCCCGCGCTGGCCGTCTGCGTGGCGCTGAGCGCCTGCGGCGGCCAGGGTGTCGGGGGCGGCACCCCCACCCCGACACCGACGGGAGCACAGCCGGTGACCAGCCAGCCCACGCCCGACCCGACGCCCTCGCCGGAGACCGGCACCCGGAGCGTGCCGCCCGGTCTGAAAACTCCGAAACCGGGCGGCCCGAGCACGCCCCCGGGCGTCGGGGCCACCACCCTGAGCGGCACCGTGCAGGGCGGTGTGGAGCCCGGCTGCGTGCTGCTCGACGGTTACCTGCTGCTCGGCGGCCCGCGAGAGGTACTGACGCCGGGCGCCCGGGTCGAGGTCACCGGTCGCGTGGAGCCCGGCATGATGACCACCTGCCAGCAGGGCACCCCGTTCGTCGTGACGGCAGCCCACCGGTCCTGACCCTCTCCACCCCGACATGCGGGAGCCCGCCCCCGGACGTGGGGGCGGGCTCCTGCCGGTGTTACGAACGGATCAGTTCACCGCACCGATGGACACGGTGCCGCGACCCACGATCGCACCCTCGCTGGTGACGATCGCCAGTTCACCGGAGAGCTGACGACCGTCGGCCGGGACGGCCACCGCGGTCACCGTGCCGGTGATGGTGGCCGACTCACCGTGCATCAGCGGCACCGCGACGGCCGGAGCGGTGATCGTGCCCAGCGACGCGGACGCGAACGCGTCGTAGTAGTCGTAGGCGGTGCTGGTGCCGGGCCCGTCGACCCCGTACGGCTCCACCACGACGCGGTAGGTGCCAGCGGGCGGGTTGGTCAGCGTGACCGCCTCCTCCGAGTCACCGTCCGCGGCCCGGCCGACCTCGGTGGTACCCCGGTAGACGAACAGGTCCAGGTCGGCGCCCGCGTTGGCGGGGTTGCCGATCCGGGCGGTGAACGTCGACGTACCCGCCGGGATCTCGACGGTCCACTCCTGGTTGGGACCGCCCTCGGTGATGGTCGGACGCTCGGTCCGCACACCGGTCAACGCGCCGCTGCGGCCGCTGACCGAGACCGGACCGAAGGCGTTGGTGACCTTCCAGCTCACCGGGGTCGGCTCGGCGGCCTCGACACTGGGCAGCTCGACCAGCGCCGGCTCGACCGTCAGGCCCTGCACCCGCACCTGGAGCTTGAACGGGTTGTTCAGCGCCGGGGACGTCCGCCGCGACTCCACCTCGATCTCCCAGACCCCGGGAAGCGGGTTCTGGTAGTCACGCTCCTGCGGCTTGCAGACGTTGACGTCGGAGAAGTTGGTGTAGCAGACGGTGCTGGTGGTGGCCTCCACCGGCACACCCAACGGGTTGATCGCGATGAACCGGGTCTGCGAACCGGTGGCGATCCCGGAGAGGTTCACCTGGAGTGCCTTGGCGCCCTCCGGCACCGTGACGAAGTACGACGTGAAGCCGTTGCGGTCGACCGAGCCCTCGTTCGCGTACGAGAAGGTGGGCTTCTTCACGTCGTTCGAGGCCACCACCACGGTGGACACCTCGAAGTCGACCACGTTGGTGGCCGGGTCGTCGATTCGCATGATCGCGCCGTGCGCGCCCTCGGCGGTCGGCTTGGCGGTCACGTTGACGGTGACGGTCTTGTTGAGCGGCAGCGCGACGGTCTTCGGCGCCTTGAACGTGCCGTCGTTGCCCTGGAGCGTGACATCGTGCTTGATGGTGCCGGCCGGACCGCTGGTGCGGGTGAGCTTGACCGGGTAGGTCTTGCTCTGGCCGACCTTGTGGCCGCCCTCTGACGAGGTGCAGCGGTTGTAGACGCCGGTGCCCCGACCCGGGTTCGGCACGAACTTCACGCCGTTCCAGATGGTCAGCTGCTCCGACAGGGGGCTGCAGACCGGCGCGTCGGAGACGTACGACCGGGTTTCGACGCCCTGGCGCAGCAGCTGCCAGGCACCCGGAACGTGGACCATGCCGTAGCCCTGCGCGTACGTCGGCACGTCCGCGATCGGCTTGGCGGAGCTGAACAACGCCCGCCGCAGTGCCGCCGGGCTGACGCCCCGGTCGGTGGCCTTGGCCGCCGAGAGCAGCAACGCGCCGGCACCGGCGGTCTGCGGAGACGCCATCGAGGTGCCGTTGAGCATCGCGTAGCCCGGAGGCAGCGCGTAACCGGCCTCGGCGACCGGGGCTCCGAGCTGCCAGGTCGGTGCGGTGGAGATGGCCGAGCCGGGGGCGGCGATGTTCGGCTTGAAGCCACCGTCCTCGCGCGGGCCACGGGAGGAGAAGTTGAACAGGGCGTTCTTCTTCTTCACGACCGAGCCGTAGTTGGCCAGCCAGGTGTCCTTGCTGATGTTGGCGGCAACGCTGATCACGTTGCTGGCCACCGACGGGTCGCCGACGGTGTTGAGACCCGGGCCGGAGTTGCCGGCCGAGATGACCAACTGCACGCCGTACGTCTCGATCAGTTCGTTGTAGAGGTTCGCCCGCGCGTTGTTGCCGTCGTTCAGGCCCGGGAGGCCGCCGATCGACATGTTGACGATGTCGACGCCACGGTTGGCCACCAGATCGATCATGCCGGTGGTGAGGGCCGCCGCGCTGCAGCCGCCGCCCCAGGAGCAGGCACGGGCGGAGACCAGCTTGGCGCCCGGCGCGGCACCGTCGAAGGCGCCGTTGCCGAGCATGTCGTTGGCGGCGGTGATGCCGGCGACGTGGGTGCCGTGGGTGCTCTCGACGATGCCGATGTTGACGTAGTCGTAGGCGCCCGGCAGGCCGATCGGCGTGGTGTTCACGTTCTTGCGGAACTCGACGACGAAGGGCTGCCGCTCGGCGACCGGGGTCGCCGGGTTGTCGGTACCGAAGTAGCCGATGTCGTACTTCTCCTTGTACGGCCGCATGATCGGGTCGTCGGTGAAGTTGAGGTTCTGGTTGGCGTCCACCCGGATGTTGTTGGTGGCCGGGTCGAAGAGCACACCCCAGGTGTCGGTCGTGTCGCCGTCGCGGTTGACGTCGCCCCGGGCGTCGCTCGCGGTGGTGACCGACTCGCTGAACAGGTTGAACCGGTACGAGCCGGCCGGTGCCGTCCAGGTCCCGCCGGCAATGGTGAACGACGGGCCGGTGACCTCGGCCTGCATCCGCCGCCACGAGCCGTCCTCCAGCGGATCGGTCGCGGTGACCCAGTCGACGATCTTGCGCTCGCCGGTGGTGGTCTGCTGCAACGCCGGGTGGGCCAGGTCCACACCGGAGTCCATGATGCCGATCGTGACGCCCCGGCCGTCCCACTCGGGGTGGGCCGCGGTGAACGCCACCGCGCCGGTCTCGTTCGTCGGCATGTAGGGGTTGTCGGCCGGGGTGGTCTCGCCCGGCGCCGCGACCGCGGCCTGCCGCGCGCCGGCGGTGCCGGTGGCGGTGCGCTCCGGGGCCGGGTCCGGCAGTTGGATGACCTCGTCCAGGTCGACGGCCGAGACGCCGGGCAGCCGCGCCGCCTTGAGGACCCGGTCGGTCGGCACCTTGGCCAGCACGAAGCCGACCCGGTCCTGCCGCTGGCTGACGGTGCCGCCGAGCTTGGTGAGGCTGTCGGCGACGTCCCCCGCCTCACCCTTCTCGGTGGCGACGATCAACGTGACGGTCGGAGCCTTCTTGGCGCGGGCCTCACTGAGCAGTTTGGCGTCGTGCGCGCCCAGCGTCTCGGCGGCGGTGGCCGGGGAAGCGTCCGGTGTGGTGGCGGGGGCGGCGGCCGCGGTGGCGGCACCACCCATCGTCGTCATGGCGCTGGCCGCCAGGGCCGACGCGAAGAGCGCGGCTGAGGTGCGCCGGCTCACATTTCGGAGTCTGCTCACGTTCTCTTTACCTCCAGAGAACAGGGCCCTTCTGAGAAGGGCGCTCGGGTGAGCAGAATCTTTCGGGGTAGCGGCGAGCACTGTCACTACTGGTCAGTCCCTTGTGACCAGTTCGTGACATGCGGGTATACGCACTGTCACATGATTGGCGAGCGGTTCGAGACCTCGTCACCGGCCGGATCGGCCAGCTCGGGTGCCTGCGGTTGCCGGGGCGTCAACTCGACCTGGGCCGGGGTGGCCAACTCGTCGTCCGAGACGCCCAACTCGGCGAGCTTGCGGGCGCTGACCAGCACCCGGGCCTCCAGCGAGCCGACCGCCCGGTTGTAGGCGGTCACCGCACCGGCCAGTGAGGACCCGAGCTTGCCCACGTGGTCGCCGAGGGTGGAGAGCCGGCCGTACAGCTCCCGGGCGAGAGTGTGCACGGCGAGCGCGTTGCGGGCCAGTGCCTCCTGCCGCCAGGAGTAGGCCACGGTACGGAGCAGCGCGACCAGAGTGGCCGGCGTGGCGAGCACCACGTTGCGGGCGAAGGCGTGCTCCAGCAGCGACGGGTCCCGCTGGAGCGCGACGTCGAGGAACGGGTCGGCCGGGACGAACAGCACCACGAACTCGGGTGAGTTGTCGAACGCCGACCAGTACGACTTGGCGGCCAGGGCGTCGACGTGCCCCCGAAGGTGCCGCGCGTGCGCGTCGAGGTGAGTGTCCCGGCCGCGCTCGTCGCGGGCCTCCATGGCTGTCAGGTACGCGTCGAACGGGGCCTTGGCGTCCACCACCACCGATCGACCACCGTGCAGGCGAACCACCAGATCCGGTCGGACGACCTGCTGGTCGGTGGTGGCGGTGACCTGCTCGGAGAAGTCGCAGTGCTCCAGCATCCCGGCGGCCTCGACGATCCGGCGCAACTGGTGCTCGCCCCAGCGGCCCCGCACCTGCGGTGCGCGCAGCGCCGCCACCAACTGCTTGGTCTCGGTGCGCAGCTCACCGGAGACCGTGCTCATCGAGCGGACCTGCTCCCGCAGCTCGGCGTACGCGTCGACGCGGTCGTGCTCCAGCTCGGCCACCCGCTGCTCGTAGCGGCGCAGGGTGTCGTGCAGCGGCGCGACGGCCCGGGCTACCGCCTCCTGGGACTGTGCGGTGGCCTCGTAGCTCAACGCCCGCATGGACTGCTCCAGCCGACCCTCGCCCTCCCGGGTGGCGGCCAGGGTGGCATCCAGCCGGGCGATGTCGGCGGCCGACCGGGACCGGGCCGCGAGCCAGCCCACCGCCCCGCCGGCGCCGAGGCACACGATCACCACAAGCAGCGTCGAGACGTCCATCACCGGAGCTTGCCAGACGGATACGACGTGCGACCCGGGGGTACGTTCGATGACATGGAACTTGTGCTCTGCCTCGCCGTTGTGCTGGTCGGCGCGCTGGGTGCCGCCGCCCTCGTCCGCGCCCAGGCCGGTGCCCGTCGGCGCACCGAGCTCGGCGACGCCCGTGCGGAGGCGCAGCGGTGGTACGAGCGCCTCGGCGGCCAGCTGATGAACCTGCACGGTGACGACCCGGCGGTACGCCAGGCGCTCGCCGACGCCGGTGAGCGGTACAACGCGGCGGGCTCCCAGCTGGAACAGGCGACCACCCCGCACCAGTTCGGGCTGGCCCGGGAGACCGCGCTGGAGGGTCTGGCGTACATCCGGGCGGCGCGCACCGCGCTGGGCATCGATCCGGGCCCCGAGGTGCCGACCCTGGCCGCCGCCCGTGGTGCGGGGCAGCTCACCAAGGAGCGTGAGGTCGACGTGCAGGGGCAGACCTTCCGGGCCGGGCCGCAGCCTGGTCGGGAAACGCCCTACTACTACCCGGGTGGGCGTTATCAGGGTCGACCGGTGCCCGCCGGCTGGTATTCGACGCCCTGGTGGAAGACGGCGCTGGGTGCCGGCGCCGGTGTGCTCGGCGGCATCCTGATCGCCGACGCGCTCTTCTCACCCGCGTTCGCCGACCCCGGGTACGGCTACGACGCCGGCTACCAGGAGGGCTTCGGCGACGGCGTCGACCAGGGCGGAGACCAGGGCGGGGACTTCGGCGGCGGTGACCAGGGCGGCGACTTCGGCGGCGGCGACTACGCCGGCGGTGACTTCGGCGGCGGTGATTTCGGCGGCGGCGGCTTCGGCGGCGGTGACTTCGGGGGCGGCGACTTCTGACCCCGCCCAATCGGGTCGATCATGGAGTTGTGGTGGCCGATCAGCCCCTGTTGGCGGCCTTCGCGAAGCACCACAAACTCCATGATCGGCGAGGCCAGGGCCCCGAGGCCCGGGCCTCGGAACCCGCACTCGTACCCGTTGATCAGCCGGTGTTGCGCATTCCGGCCGCGATGCCGTTCACGGTGGTGAGCAGCGCGCGTTCCAGGGCGGTGCCGTCGCTCGGCGCGCGTCGGCCGCCCGGTGCGGTGGCGACCGCCCGCCCGGCGGCACCCGACTCCCGGTACTGCCGCAGCAGCGCCACCTGGAGATGGTGCAGCGGCTCCAGGTAGGTGTCGCGGACGGCCAGGGTGCGCTGGAGCACCGGTGAGTTCTCCAACAGAGCCGGTGAGGCGGTCACCGCCAGCACCTCCCGCTTGGTCAGCTCGTACTCCTGCTCGATCTGCTCGAAGATCGGGTGCAGCTTCTTCGGCACCAGCGTCTCGACGTACCGGCGGGCGATGCTCAGGTCGGTCTTGGTCAACATCATCTCGACGTTCGACAGGAACGTGCGGAAGAAGTGCCAGTTGCGGTGCATCTCGGCCAGCACGTCCGCCAGACCGGCCTCGCGGGCGGCGGCCAACCCGGAACCGACGCCGAACCAGCCCGGCACGATCTGCCGGGTCTGCGTCCAGCCGAACACCCACGGGATGGCCCGCAGCCCGGACAGCCCGGCGCCGGTGTTCGGGCGCTTCGCCGGCCGGGAGCCGATGTTCAGCGCGCCGAGCAGTTCGGTCGGGGTGGACGCCCAGAAGTACGCGGGCAGGTCCGGGTCCTCGACGAGCGACCGGTAGGACCGGAACGCCGACTCGGAGACCACGTCCATGGTGGCGTCCCAGCGCTCCAACATCTCGGCCGGCTGCCGGGGTGCGGTGTGCAGCAGGGTCGCCTGGAGCACAGCGGCGAGGGTGAGCTCCAGGTTCTCCCGGGCCAGCGAGGGCAGGGTGTACTTGTCGGAGATCACCTCGCCCTGCTCGGTCACCTTGATGGCACCGTCCATGGTGCCGTACGGCTGCGCCAGGATCGCCTCGTGCGTCGGCCCGCCGCCGCGCCCGACAGTGCCGCCCCGGCCGTGGAAGAGCCGCAGGTGCACGCCGTGTCGGGCGGCCACGTCGCGCAGCGCGCGCTGCGCCCGGTGGATCGACCACTGGCTGGTGGTGATCCCGGCTTCCTTGTTCGAGTCGGAGTAGCCGAGCATGACCTCCTGCACGTCGCCCCGGGCCCTGACCAGCGCCCGGTACGCGGGCAGCGACAACAGCTCGTCGAGGAGTTCGCCGCCGGCGTTCAGCTCGGCCGGGGTCTCCAGGAGCGGCACGAACCCGACCCGGGCCCGCCCGCTGTGTACGTCCACCAGGCCGGCCTCGCGCGCCAGCACCACCGCGGCCAGCACGTCGTCGACACCGAGGGTCATCGAGATGATGTACGACTCGATCACCTCGGTGCCGAACCGGTCCTGTGCCTCCCGGATGGTGCCGAACACGTCGAACGTCTTGCGGGCCGGCTCGGACAGCGACGTGTCCAGCGTCGACAACGGACGGCGACCGGTCAGCTCGTCGGCCAGCAGCTTGGTGCGCTCCAGCCGGGTCAGCGCCGGGTAGTCGGAGACCTCACCGACCGCCTCGTAGAGCTGCGCCAGCACCGCGTGGTGCGCCTCGGCGTGCTCCCGGACATCCATGGTGGCCAGGTGCAGGCCGAACGCGGAGACCGTACGGATGGTGGAGGCCAGCCGGCCGACCGCGGTGAGCTGCCCGGAGTTGCGGGCCAGCGAGGCGCGCAGCAGGTCCAGGTCGGCGATCAGCTCGGCCGAGCCCCGGTAGTCCCGGCCCGGTACGTGTGCGGTGCCCTGGCGCAACCGCAGCCGGGTGTTGGCGAGCTTCGCCTTCACGCAGCGCGCCTTGAGCCGGTACGGCTCCTCCGCGTTGACCCGGCGGAAGCGCTGTGCCACCTCGGGCAGCGCGTCCAGGTCGGCGGCGAGGCTGGCGGAGAGGTCCAGGGAAACTCCGCGCAGTCGGCGGGACACCGAGACCTCGTTGATCAGGTGGTCCATCGCCTTCTCGGTGGCGGCGATGCCGTGCTCGTGCTGGATGGTCAGCACCTCGCGGGTGACCGCCGGCGTGACGAACGGGTTGCCGTCGCGGTCGCCGCCGATCCAGGTGCCGAAGCTCAGCGGCCGGGCCGTCGGTGAGGTCTCCACGCCGAGCGTGCGCAAGGTGTCGGCCAGGTCGTCGAGCACCTGCGGGGCGGCCTCGGCGTACAGGTCGCGCAGGTAGTAGATGGCGTTGCGGGCCTCGTCGGTCGGGTCCGGCCGGTCGAGCCGCAGCTCGTCGGTCTGCCACATCAGGTCCAACAACTCGGCCAGCCGGCGGTTGGCCGGGCCCTCGTCGCTGGCGCCGTAGAGGATCGCGTTGGCGGTCTCGGTGTCCAACTCGTCGGCGATCGCCCGCAACTTGGACAGGATCGAGCGTCGAGCCGCCTCGGTCGGGTGCGCGGTGAAGACCGGTCGCACCGCCAGCCGGCGAGCCGCGTTGGCGATCTCCTCGGCCGGCACCCCGCGCTCGGCGATCATCTTGGCGGCCTGGTCCAGCCAACCGCCCTGCACGGCGCGGCGGCGGCGCAGATCCCGTGCCCGGTGCACCTGCTCGGTGATGTTCGCCAGGTGGAAGTAGGTGGAGAAGGCGCGAGCCAGCTTGGTGCCGGTGGTCACGTCGAGCCCGCCGAGGCGCTGGGCGGCCGCCGGGGCGTCGGAGCGGACCTGGGCGCGGATCTCCTCGACGAGGTCGAGCAGCGGGCGACCCTCCTGGCGGGCCAGGGTCTGGCCGAGCAGGGTGCCGAGTCGGCGAATGTCGGCGCGCAGTGCGGCGTCCGGGCCGTCGTGGTCGTGCTGGTCGGTCACGATGCGCTCCCTTACGTGGGTACGAAGGACAGCGCTGTCCGACTTACTGGATGGTATCCGCGCGGAGCGGATGTCTGGAGGGCCCCCTGGTGATCCACTGCCCGGGGAAGGCTGTTTTCCGGGGTGATCTCAAACACCGTTCCGGTCCGCCGAGGGGCCCGAGCGGGTCGTCGCAGGGTCGGAGGGGGCGGACCGGCGACCCCGGACCAGGCTCGCGCTGACCAGTCCGAGCCCGCCGAGCACCGCCCAGATCCCGAGGGCGGAAGCCGGCCAGCCGGCCGACCGCCAGTCGAAGTACACGGCGGCCTTGGTCAGGTCGTTGGCGAGCCCGGGGATGTTCCAGCGGTGCATGCCGCGCAGCACGCCGGGCAGGAGCTCGGGCGCGTAGATGCCACCGGAACCCGGGTTGCCGAGCACCACCAACAGCAGGATGACCAGCGCGGTGCCCGCGACGCCGAGCCAGCCCTGAACGGCGCTGGCGAACATGGCAGCGGCGAAGACGGCCAGCGCGCCGATGGCGGCGATCGTGGGGACGTCGCCGTGCCAGATGTCCAGGACGGGTCCGACCACCACCGCGCCGGCGATGCCGAGCAGCACGCTGTAGACCGCCAGGGCGGCGATCCGCAGTCCGGCTCGTCGCGCCGTACGGGGGGTGGTGCCGGCGGATATCCCGAGCACCGTCGAGGCGAGATAACCGCCGAGGACGTACCCGACGTTCAGGTAGAAGGGCACCACCCCGCGCGGGTCGGCCGGGGTGACCGGCACCTTGTCGACGATCTGGAGCGGGCTGCCGGCACGGGTGGTGGCGGTGCCGAGGACCTCCTTGATCGCGCTGGTGGCGGAGGGGCCGGAGGCGCTCGCCACGGTGAGGAGCAGGCCGTTGTCGGCTCCGGTGCTGAGTACGGCGTACACCGCGCGGCTGAGCAGTGCGTGCTCGGCGGCGGCCGGGTCGTCGTACCCGATGGGTTCGAGGATGGTGGTCTGGGCGCGCACGGCGTCGAGCGTCGCCTGGGCGCGTTGGTCGCCGGAGACGACGCCGATCGGCAGGTCGCGGGGCGTCGGCTGGTGCAACGCGCCGACGTAGGCCGCGATGAACGTCGTGGCCAGTACGAGGGTGCCGAGGAGCAGTCCGATGCTGCGCGGAGCCCAGTCGCGAGCTGTGCCGTGCGATTCCTTGTCCACGTTGTCAGCCTATGATCCGTTTTGCGGACCGCAGGGCGGATCCAGCCCGTCGCCCCGGCGACCGGTGGCGACCGCCGTTGGCCCTGGGGCAGGCGTCGCGGGTGATGTCGGGCGTCCCGGGTGGTGTGCGGCGTCACGGGTCGTGTCAGGCGTCGCGGGTGGTGTCAGGATTGACGACGGCGAAGGCGCGGACCGGGAAGGTGCCCATGCCGGCCACCATCGGCGGGGCCGCGGTGAACCGGAAGCCGGTCGGCGGCAAGGCGTCCAGGCCGGTCAGGTGCTCCACGATCGGGATCCCGGCGGCGAGCAGCGCGCTGTGCGCGGGGCGTACGCCAGCGGCCGTCGGGCTCATGTCGTCGATGTTGATCGAGTCGATGCCGACCAGGGCCGCACCGGCGTCGACAAGCGCCTGGGCGGCGTCGCCGGTCAGGTACGGCGCTTCCGGAGCGCCGTACCGTTCGGTGCCGAAGTGCGCGTCCCACCCGGTGTGCAGCAACACCGCCCGGCTACTCACCTCGTACGGGGCCAGCATCAGCCGGTCCACCGCGCGAACGCCGGCCGGAACCCGGACCACCACCCCCGGCAGGTCGGCGAGACGGTCCAGCGACACAGCGGTCAGGTCGTCCCGGCCGGCCCAGCGGTGGGCGGGCGTGTCCAGGTACGTGCCGGTGTTGGCGATCATCTCGATTCGGGCCACGTGGAACTCGGTGCCCGGGGCGTACCGCTCGCGGGAAGCCGCGAAGGTCAGCCAGTCGGTGATCCGGGGGGCCGGCCATCCGGGCAGGGTGGTCATCCCGTCGCGGATCACGTGGCTCAGCTCGACCAGCCGGCGTTCGGTGCCCGATTCGTCGACCGCGACACCCCGGCCGCCCTTGTGCGGCTCCTCGATGACCGTCTTGGCGCTGATCCGTACGTCGGCGACCATCAGCAGCCCGAGGTGCCGGACGAACAACGCCGCCAGGTCGTCGTCGGTGATCTCCCGACCAGGAATGTCGAGCCGGAACCCCTCGGTACGTAGCCCGCCGCCGTTGGCGAAGTTCACCTCCGCGTCGAACTGTGCCCGCCACTGCTCACCCATCCCGAAACCCGACCACGCCGGCCGGCGAGCGTCAAGATCCGCGAGACACGACGGCAGGTCACCGGGTCCGCGGCCCGGCGGGATCTCCGGGCCGGGTGTCCGGCGGGGCGGCATCCGCGAGCCGGTCCGGCCGGGTCCGTGAAGGCCGGGCCCGGCCCGGCCGGGTCCGTGAAGATCCGCTCAATTGCAGGGAAAGTGCTGCCTCGACGTGCTGTGACCCCGCATGTTCCCCGAAGTTGAGCGGATCTTGGCGCGAAGAAGGCCGATCGGCGGCCCACTCGGACCCAAGATCGCACAACATCCAGGATGTAGTGGTTACGGCGCGTCGCCGATGCCACTACATCCTGGTTCGAGCACGATCTTGGGCGCGGGGCGCGGGGCGCGGGGCGCGGGGCGCGGGGCGCGGGGGCGACGCGCCGTGGTGGCGTCGGACCTCGGCGGAAGAGGGTGGCTGTCGGTCGACGGAGCTAGGCTTGTTGTCGCGCCCCCCCGTCCGGCTGGACGAGGGGCCGCCGTCGTGTGCGTCGACTCCCCGGGAAGGATTTCCCTTGCTCACCGGTCTGTTCACCGCCGCCCTGGCCGACCCCGGGCTGGCCCGGGCGCGTGACCTGGCGCGCTCCGGTGCCGCCCAGGTCGACGGCCTCGACATCACCGCTCCGGCGGCACTGCGCCCGTTCGCCGTCGCGGCGGTCGCCGCGGACAACGACGGCGCCGGGCGACCGGTGCTGGCCGTGACCGCCACCACCCGGGAGGCCGACGACCTGGCCGCCGCGCTGGGCGGGTTGCTGCCGGCCGAGCAGGTGGTCGTCTTCCCCTCCTGGGAGACGCTGCCGCACGAGCGGTTGTCCCCCCGCTCCGACACGGTCGGCCGGCGGCTGGCCGTGCTGCGCCGGTTGGCGCACCCGGAGGCGACCGACGCGCACGGCGGCACCGGGCCCCTGCGAGTGGTCGTGGCCCCGGTCCGTTCGCTGCTCCAGCCGCAGCTGAAGGGGCTCGGCGATCTGGAGCCGGTGCAGCTCGCCGCCGGTGAGGAGGCGGATCTGGAAGAGGTCGCCCGCCGGCTGATCGACATGGCGTACGCCCGGGTCGACCTGGTCACCAAGCGCGGCGAGTTCGCGGTGCGCGGCGGCATCCTCGACGTCTTCCCGCCCACCGACGAGCACCCGTCCCGGGTCGAGTTCTGGGGCGACGAGGTGGAGGAGATCCGCACCTTCGCCGTCGCCGACCAGCGGACCATCGAGCAGGTGCCGCTGCTCTGGGCACCGCCCTGCCGTGAGCTGCTGCTCACCCCGGCCGTCCGCGACCGGGCCGCCGCGCTCGCCGAGCAGCACCCCGAGCTGGCCGAGATCCTCGACAAGCTGGCCGAGGGCATCCCGGTGGAGGGGATGGAGTCGCTGGCCCCGGTGCTGGTCGGCCCCGACTCGCTGGAGCTGCTGCTGGACGCCATGCCGGCCGGCACCCACGTCCTGCTCTGCGACCCGGAGCGGATCCGCACCCGGGCGCACGACCTGGTGCGTACATCGGAGGAGTTCTTGCAGGCCAGCTGGGCCGCCGCCGCGGTCGGCGGCCAGGCCCCGGTGGACGTCGGCGCCGCCGCCTTCCGCACCCTCGGCGAGGTACGCGCCGCAGCGGGCAAGCTCGGTCAGCCGTGGTGGACGCTGTCCCCGTTCGGATTGGTGGAGGGGGAGACCGCCGAGACGAGGCAGCCCTGGGAGGACGCGCCGGAAGAGGCCGCCGTCACCCCGGACGACGCCATCGCGGTGACCCTGGCCGCCCAACCGGCGCCGCTCTATCACGGCGAGACCTCGCGGGTGGTGGAGGACCTGAAGCGCTGGGCCGGCGAGGGTTGGTCGATCGCGCTGGTCTTCGAGGGGCACGGGCCCGCCCAGCGGGCGGTGGAGGTGCTGCGCGACGCCGGCCTGGGCGCCCGGTTGACCGAGGAGGTGCCGACCGCGCCCGTCCCCGGCGAGCTGGTGGTCACCTGCGGTGCGCTGAGCAGCGGGTTCGTCGACGAGGCGTCCCGCTTCGTGCTGCTCACCGGCAACGACGTGACCGGCGGTCGGGGCACCTCGACGCGGGACATGCGCAAGATGCCGAGCCGGCGGCGCAACACCATCGACCCGTTGGAGTTGAAGACCGGCGACCACGTGGTGCACGAGCAGCACGGCATCGGCCGCTACGTCGAGCTGGTGCAGCGCACCGTCAACGGTGCCAGCCGGGAATACCTCGTCATCGAGTACGCGGCCAGCAAGCGGGGCCAGCCCGGCGACCGGTTGTTCGTCCCGACCGACCAGCTCGACCAGCTCTCCCGTTACGTGGGCGGCGAGCAGCCGACCCTGCACAAGATGGGCGGCTCGGACTGGCAGAAGTCCAAGGCCCGCGCCCGCAAGGCGGTCCGGGAGATCGCCGCGCAGCTCATCCAGCTCTACGCCGCCCGCAAGGCGTCCAAGGGGCACTCGTTCGGCCCGGACACCCCGTGGCAGCGGGAGCTGGAGGACGCCTTCCCCTGGCAGGAGACGCCGGACCAGCTCGCCGCGATCGACGAGGTCAAGCGGGACATGGAGCAGACCGTCCCGATGGACCGGCTGATCTGCGGTGACGTCGGCTACGGCAAGACCGAGATCGCGGTCCGGGCGGCGTTCAAGGCGGTGCAGGACGGCAAGCAGGTGGCGGTGCTGGTGCCGACCACCCTGCTGGTGCAGCAGCACTACAACACGTTCGCCGAGCGGATGAGCCAGTTCCCGGTCCAGATCCGGCAGCTGTCCCGGTTCCAGACGGCGAAGGAGACCGAGCGCACGCTGGAGATGGTCGGCGACGGCACCGTCGACATCGTCATCGGTACGCACCGGCTGTTGCAGACGGCGACCCGCTTCAAGCAGCTGGGCCTGGTGATCGTCGACGAGGAGCAGCGCTTCGGTGTCGAGCACAAGGAGCACCTGAAGACGCTGCGCGCGTCGGTCGACGTGCTCAGCATGTCGGCCACCCCGATCCCGCGCACCCTGGAGATGGCGATCACCGGCATCCGGGAGATGTCCACCATCGCCACCCCGCCGGAGGAGCGGCACCCGGTGCTCACCTTCGTCGGCGCGCAGGACGACCGGCAGGTGGCCGCGTCCATCCACCGTGAGCTGCTCCGCGACGGGCAGGTCTTCTACCTGCACAACCGGGTCGAGTCGATCGACCGCGCGGCACGGCGGCTGCGGGAGCTGGTGCCCGAGGCGCGGGTGGCGGTGGCGCACGGCCAGATGAGCGAGGAAGCCCTGGAGAAGGTCATGGTCGGCTTCTGGGAGAAGGAGTTCGACGTCCTGGTCTGCACCACGATCGTCGAGTCGGGCATCGACATCCCGAACGCCAACACGCTGATCGTGGAGCGGGCCGACCTGCTCGGCCTGGCCCAGCTGCACCAGATCAGGGGCCGGGTCGGCCGGGGCCGGGAGCGGGCGTACGCCTACTTCCTCTACCCGCCGGAGAAGCCGCTCACCGAGCACGCCCACGAGCGGTTGGCGACCATCGCCCAGCACACCGAGTTGGGCGCTGGCATGTACGTGGCGATGAAGGACCTGGAGATCCGGGGCGCCGGCAACCTGCTCGGTGGCGAGCAGTCCGGGCACATCGAGGGCGTCGGCTTCGACCTGTACGTGCGGATGGTCGGCGAGGCGGTCTCCGCGTTCAAGGGCGAGCGGCCCGAGGAGGAGACCGACGTCAAGATCGACCTGCCGGTCGACGCGCACCTGCCACACGACTACGTGAGTGTGGAGCGGCTGCGTCTGGAGATGTACCGCAAGCTCGCCGAGGCGCGCGACGAGGAGCGGCTGGGCGAGGTGATCGCCGAGATGACCGACCGGTACGGCGAGCCGCCGGCCCCGGTGCAGAACCTCGTGGAGGTGGCCCGGTTCCGTCTGCTGGCCCGCCGCTACGGCCTGACCGACGTGTCCATGCAGGGCAAGCACGTACGGTTCGGCCCGCTGCCCCTACCGGACTCGAAGCAGTTGCGGCTCAAGCGCTACCACCCGGATGCCGTCTACAAGCAGGCCACCGACCAGGTCAGCGTGCCCCGACCGACCACCCGTCGGATCGGTGGCGAGCCGCTGCGTGACCAGGCGCTGCTCCAGTGGTGCGCGCAACTTCTCTCCGATGTGCTCGGTGCGCCCGCCCCACTCGCCGTGGCCGCGAGCGCCTGAGCCGGCGGTGTGCTCTCGACCAGGGGCGGTCAGCGCGTCGACGCCGTCCCTGGTCGTGGCATGAGCGAAGGTGGGGGGTGTCACAACCCCGGGTGACGGCGTGAGAGAGTGACGGCTATGCGTGCTCGCCGTCTTGCCGCCGTCGCCACTGTGGCGCTCGGCCTCGTCGCCCTCTCCGGTTGCCGTGCTGAGCCTGGTATCGCCGCTTACATCGGTGACCAGCGCATCACCGACGTTCAGGTCTCCACCGCGATGAAGGACCTGCGGACGAAGAACCCGACGCCGGAGTCCTCCGCCAGTGGGCAGCCCGGGGCGGCGCAACCGACCCTGCCCAAGGTGGCCGACGTGGTTCGGACCATGGTGCTGACCAAGGTGTGCGAGAAGCTCTCCGCCGAGAAGAACTACCAGCCGCGCGGGCAGGTGGCACCCGACCAGGCCGCCCAGCAGCTCGGCCTCGACCCGGAGACCGGGCACGTGCGGGAGGTGGCGAAGCTCTTCACCTGCCTGTCGGGGTTGCCGGCCGAGCCGGTCGAGCCGACCAAGGAGGAGATCGCCGACGTGATCGCTGCCGGTCGTGCGGCCGGCAAGATCCCCGCCGAGGTGACCGATGAGGCCGCCGCCCAGCAGCTCGACGGTGAGCAGCTGCGCGGCGCGCTGGCGACCAAGAGGATCCTGGCCGAGGCGGCCGGTCGTTACGACGTCACTGTCAGCCCTCGCTACCGTCCGCTCGAGTTCCCGCTGCTCAGCTTCTCCGGCGACGCGCCCGCGGTGAGTGTGCCGCTGGGTGAGCCGGGCTCCGACGCGGTCACCGACATTTCCACCCCGGAGGCGACCGGGGCGCCGGAGGCCGAGGGCACGGCCAGCTGAGCATGACGGCACGGATCGTCCTCCTGGTCACCTCACCCCGGTTGCCCGCCGGCCTGCTGACGGCTGCGGCCTGGGACGTCGTACGCCAGTACCCGGTGTTGGCCGGCGCGGACAGCGAGTTGACCACGGCCGTTCGCCAGGCGGGCGCCGAGGTCACAGTGGTGGACGGCCCGGCGACGCAGCCGTTGCTGGACGCGGTGGCGACGCACGGCACCGTGGTGTGGCTGGCCGGTCCGGCGGGTGACGAGGCGCTGGCCCGCGAGTTGGGTCTGCGGCTGGCCCGGCAGCCGGGGTTGGCCGAGATGGAGTTGATGTACGGCTCGTGGGATCCGCCGGGTGCCCGGCTGCTCGACGCGGTGGCCGTGCTGGATCGACTGGCCTCTCCGGGTGGTGACCCGTGGAAGCGGGCGCAGACGCACCGGAGCCTCGCCGGTTACCTGCTGGAGGAGAGCTACGAGGCGTACGACGCCATCAGCGCCGACGACACCGACGCGCTGCGCGAGGAGTTGGGCGACGTCTTGTTGCAGGTGGTGCTGCACGCACGGCTCGCCGAGGAGTTGCCCGAGGACGAGCGGTGGACCATCGACGACGTGGCCGGTGGTCTGGTCGACAAGATGATCCGGCGTAATCCGCACGTCTTCGCCGGTGCCGAGGTGGGCACCCTGGAGGAGATCACCGAGAACTGGGAGCGGATCAAGCGCGCGGAGAAGGCACGGCACTCGGTGTTGGACGGTGTGGCTCTGAGCCAGCCCGCCCTGGCCCTGGCCGCCCAAATCCTGGAGCGCGCCGCCCGCAGGGGCATCAAGGTTCCACCGGCGTTGGCAGACACCCAGGTGGACGCCGAAGCAAGGTTGGGCGCGAGCCTGCTGGCCACGGTCGCCGCCGCCCGGGAGGCGGGCATCGATCCGGAAGCGGCCCTCCGCCGCGCCACCCTGGCCTACGCAGAGGCCATCCGCCAAGTCGAACCCCCCACCCCCGAGCCCTCTGACCCGCGTTGATCATGAAGTTGTTGCCGCGACACGCCGATGTCGACGGCAATAACTTCATGATCGACGTAACAGCTGGTGGAGGGTGGGGCGGTCGGTAGGGTGGTGCGGTGGAAGCGTTCGGGGTGCTGGCTGAGCGGGTTGTCGAGGCGCTACTGGAGTCGCGGCCGGGGGTTGCCACCGCCGCGGGTGACCACCGCTTCGACGACCGGCTGCCGGATCTGTCCGCCGACGGGTTGGCTGCCGATCGGGCGATGCTCTTCGACGCGGCCAACGCACTGTCCGAGCTGGACCCGGACTCGCTCGACGTCGACGAACAGGTCGACCACGCCCTGCTCAGCTCATTCGTGGACCGGGAGCTGTTCGAGCTGACCGAGATCCGCTCGCACGAGTGGGATCCGCTGCGGCACAACCCCGGCCCGCTGCTGCACCCGCTGCTGGCCCGCCCGTACGCCCCCGCGGACGTGCGGCTGACCCACCTTGCCGGCCGGCTCGCCGCCGTACCGGACTCCCTCGCCAGCGCCCGCGCGACGCTGCGGGACATGCCGCGCATCCATGCCGAAACGGCGGTGGGGCAGTTCACCGGCACGGCCGCGCTGATCCGCGACGAGCTGCCGGCGTTGCTCGCCCAGGCACCGGGCCACCTCGACCGGGTCGAGCCGGCGGCCACCGCCGCGATCGCCGCGCTGGACGAGTTCGTCGCCTGGCTGCGCACCGGTCTGGCCGCCGACGCCGGCCCCGGCCGTGACCCGCGACTGGGCCGACGCCGCTGGGAGGCCCGGCTCTGGCACACCCTCGACACCGAGTTGGGCGCCGCCGAGATCCAGCGCCGCGCCTGGGCCAACCTGGACCGGGTCACCGCGGAGATCCGCGAGGCCGCCGTCGAGCTGGTCGGTGGCCCGGCCGACGACGCGACGGTACGTCGGGCGTTGGACCTGCTGGCCGCCGAGCACCCGAACGACGCGACGATCGTCGAGCTGGCCGGGGTCACCCTGGACGAGGCGACCGACTTCGTCCGCGCACACGACCTGGTCACAGTGGTCGACGACCGGTGCGTCATCCAGGAGATGCCGGAGTTCGCCAGGGGGGTCGCGGTGGCGTACTGCGACGCGCCCGGCCCGCTGGAGACCGCCGTCGTGCCGACCTTCTACTGCATCGCGCCCACCCCGTCGGACTGGCCGGCGCAGCGGGTCGAGTCGTTCTACCGCGAGTACAACGACCACATGATCCGCAACCTGACGGTGCACGAGGCGATGCCGGGTCACTTCCTCCAGCTCGCCCACGCCCGCCGTTACGTCGGCGGCACCCGGGTCCGCGCGTTGGCCGAGTCCGGCCCGTTCATCGAGGGCTGGGCGGTCTACGCGGAGGAGATGATGACGGGGCTCGGCTTCGGCGGTCTGCCGGTGCGGTTGCAGCAGCTCAAGATGCAGCTGCGGATGACCATCAACGCGTTGCTCGACCAGTTGGTGCACGCCGAGGACCTGCCGGAGGCCGACGCGATGGCGTTGATGACCGGGCGTGGCTTCCAGGAGGAGGGCGAGGCGGCCGGCAAGTGGCGGCGCGCCCAACTGACCTCCACCCAGCTCTCCACCTACTTCGTCGGGTACAGCGAGGTGGCCGAGATCGCCGCCGCCCGCCCGGACGGGGTGTCGGTCCGCGACTGGCACGACGCCATGCTCGCCCATGACTGCCCGCCCCCGCGCCACCTGCGTACCCTGCTCGGTCTCTGAGGAGAAGCGCCGGGCCGCGCGGGTTTCAGCGCCGCCCGGCGGTCACCGTCGCGTCGATCCAACCAGCGCGAGATGGAGTACGCGGGCGGCAGTTGCGCCGGCAGCGCATCCAGGCCGAACCACTGAGCCCCGGTCAGCTCCCGCCGGCCTCGACGAAGCCGGCCACCAGCGCCCACAGTCCGGTCGGGCCGGTGGCGTGCCGGACCAGCAGCAGCTCGTCAGCGTGCCCGGGCGGCCCGGGTCGGGTGATCGCCACCAGTACGGCGGCGGAGAGCTGCATCGGCACGTACAGGCCGCAATCGGGGCACTGCCGGGCGGTCTCGCCGGGTCGGTCGTCTAGCTCCGCTCGGCAGGCGCCGCACCACCGGTGGGTACGCCGCCAGGTCAGCACCGCCAGCGCCCGGCCGGCGAGCGTGGCGTGCGGCTCCGGCACCTCGGCGGCGAGTGACGCCCAGCCGCGCGCCCGGCCGGGAAGGTCGGTGGGGGTGGTGGGGAGGAACCTGCCGGGCGGCGCGACGGTGGTGGGCCCGGCCGGTGGATCGGTCACGAGCCGCCGGGGCGGCGGTCGACGACATCGGCGCCGGTGGGTGGTTCGAACGCGCTCTCGTCGACGGCCGCGGAGTAGTTGCTCATCGCCAGCTCCATCGGCTTGCCGTCGACCGGCCCGGTGAAGCTGCCGAGCACGCCCTCGGTGGTCACGCAGGCGGTGAAGTCGCCGGACGACGAGCTCTGCACCGCGACGCAGGCGGCGTGGTGCCCGGCGACCGTGGTGTCGCTCTGCTTGATGACCGCCTGGGGGTCGAGCGCGGCGGCGGTGAGCAGCCCGACCACCACCGGCGGCGTGACGAGGCCCTGCTGGTTGGCCTCGCCGAACAGCGTCACGGTGGGCTTGCTGCCGGGGGTGGGCGGGGTGATCAGCGTGCACTGCGGGCGGGCCCCGGTCGTCGTGCACCGGGTGATGGCCTCCGGGGTGACGGTGAGTTGCCCTCCCGGATAGGTGTACGTGGATCGCGCCGGGTCCTGCGCCTGCACGATCGCGGCGCGTTGGCCACCGGGCAACTGGTAGTCGGCCGAGTAGGTCAACTCCAGCGCCCGATCGAGCCGGGCGGCGAGGTCGTTGACGAGTTCCGAGCGGCCCATGGCGACTCCGGCGTCCTCGAATGTCTGACAGCCGGTGACCGTGAGCGACGCGATGACCGACACGGCGAGCATGCGGAGGGTGGTCGAGGCGGCGGGCATGGCGACCAGCCTGGTGGATTCGGTCCGCGCAGCGCAAACCCGTTGCCGGTTGACGCCCGGAAATCCGGGAATGTCCGTCAGTGCGGGGCGACTCGGGTGCGCGGGCGACGCCGTGCCGTTTCCCGTGGCCCGATACGCTGCGTTCAACACCTGCCTCAGCCGCACCGTCGCGGCCCACCCACGGACCGGATCACAACAACGAGGAGCGACTCAGTGGCAACCATCGAGGGAATCGTCGCCCGGGAGATTCTCGACTCGCGGGGCAACCCCACGGTCGAGGTCGAGGTCGGCCTGGACGACGGCACGGTGGCTCGCGCCGCGGTGCCGTCCGGCGCCTCCACCGGCGCGTTCGAGGCGATCGAGCTGCGCGACGGTGACGCCGACCGCTACCAGGGCAAGGGCGTGGAGAAGGCGGTCTCCAACGTCGAAGACAAGATCGTCGACCAGATCATCGGGTACGAGGCCAGCGAGCAGCGGCTGATCGACCAGAAGATGCTCGACATCGACGGCACCGACAGCAAGTCGGAGCTGGGCGCGAACGCCATCCTGGGGGTCTCCCTGGCGGTGGCGAAGGCCGCTGCCGGCAGCGCCGAGCTGAGCCTCTTCCGCTACCTGGGCGGCCCGAACGCGCACCTCCTGCCCGTGCCGATGATGAACATCCTCAACGGTGGCGCGCACGCCGACTCGAACGTCGACATCCAGGAGTTCATGATCGCGCCGATCGGCGCGCCCACCTTCCGGGAGGCGCTGCGCTCGGGCGCGGAGGTCTACCACGCGCTGAAGTCGGTGCTGAAGAAGAAGGGCCTGTCGACGGGCCTCGGTGACGAGGGTGGCTTCGCGCCGAACCTGCCGACCAACGCGGCGGCTCTGGACCTGATCGCCGAGGCGGTCGAGAAGGCCGGCTACCGGCTCGGCAGCGACATCGTGTTCGCGCTCGACGTGGCGGCCACCGAGTTCTTCGACAACGGCGCCTACACCTTCGAGGGTGCCGCGAAGTCCGCCGAGGACATGAGCACCTACTACACCAAGCTGGCCGACGAGTACCCGATCGTGTCGATCGAGGACCCGCTGGCCGAGGACGACTGGAGCGGCTGGCAGACGCTGACCGCCTCGATCGGCGACCGGGTGCAGATCGTCGGTGACGACCTGTTCGTCACCAACCCGCAGCGCATCGCCCGGGGCATCGCGGAGAAGTCCGCGAACGCGGTCCTGGTCAAGGTCAACCAGATCGGCTCGCTGACCGAGACCCTGGACGCGGTGGACCTGGCGCACCGGGCCGGCTTCAAGTGCATGATGAGCCACCGCTCCGGTGAGACCGAGGACACCACCATCGCCGACCTGGCAGTGGCCACCGGCTGCGGCCAGATCAAGACCGGCGCCCCGGCCCGCTCGGACCGCGTCGCCAAGTACAACCAACTGCTCCGGATCGAGGAGGAGCTGGCCGACGCGGCGCGCTACGCGGGCGCCGGCGCGTTCCCGCGCTACCGTTCGGCCTGAGACGCACGAAGCCTCGGGGGAGGGGTGTGACGATGCAGCAGCGCCGCACACCGGGTGGTCAGCGTCCCGCCCGCCGGCCGGGTCAGTCCGGCCGGCCGGGCGGTGGGCGGGCCACGCGGGGATCGGTCCGGGAGGCCGGCGTACGCGCCGAGCCGCGCGCGGCCGGTCGCGCGCCGGGTGCTGCCCGTGGCGCCGAAGGGGTGCGCTCCGCGAATCGTCCCGCCGCCGCTCGGCGTACCGCTGCCGCCGGTTCGGTGAAGCGCCTCGCCGCACCCCACCCCCGTCGCTTCACCGGTCGGGCCACGGTGCTGTTCGCGGTCCTGATCGCGCTCGCGCTGGCCTACACCTATCCGGTCCGGGTCTACCTCGACCAGCAGGCCGACATCGAGCGGATGGAGGCCGCCCAGGCGGTGCAGGAGCGCGAGATCGCCAAGCTCGCCGCCGAGGCGGCCAACTGGAACGACGACGAGTACATCAAGACGCAGGCTCGGGAGCGGTTCTTCATGGGCGAGCCGGGCGAAAAGATAATGGTGGTCCTGCACGACCCGGAGGGCGCGGCCCGGGATGCCGGGAAGTCGGCCGGTTCGGCCCCACCAGCCGGGCCGGTGACCTGGTACGACACGCTCTGGTCGAGCGTGCGGGCGGCGGACAGCCAGCAGCCGGGCCAGTGATCCACCGACCAGCACACCAGGAGAGATGGGCACCGTGACTGTCGTACCACCGTCGGAGCCGGCTGCGGATTCCGTACCTCTGCCGCAGCGTGAGCCGGCCACCGAGGCCGACCTGGCCGCGGTGGCCGCGCAGCTCGGCCGGACGCCCCGGGGCACCCGCGCGGTGGCCCACCGGTGCCCGTGCGGCCTGCCCGACGTGGTGGAGACGACCCCCCGCCTCGCTGACGGCACCCCGTTTCCGACGCTCTACTACCTGACCTGCCCCCGGGCCACCGCCGCGTGCAGCCGACTGGAGTCGGCGGGGCTGATGAAGGAGATGGCGGACCGGCTGACGACGGATCCGGAGTTGGCCGCCCACTACCGCGCGGCGCACGAGGACTACCTCACCCGCCGGGAGGCGATCGGCGAGGTTCCGGAGATCGCCGGCATCTCGGCCGGTGGGATGCCGGGCCGGGTGAAGTGCCTGCACGTGCACCTGGGTCACGCGTTGGGCGCCGGCCCCGGGGTGAACCCGTTCGGCGACGAGACGTTGGAGCTGGTCGACCCCTGGTGGTCGGCGGGGCCGTGCGTGGACGTGCCGGCAGCCGAATGAGCACGCAGGCCGCGGATCAGATCACGGTACGGCGGGCCCGCACCGGGGACGTGCGGGGCATCCGACGACTCGTCGACACCTACACCGACGACCGGCGGCTGCTGAGCAAGGCCACCGTCACCCTCTACGAGCAGGTGCAGGAGTTTCGAGTAGCGGTCCGCGCCGAGGACGACGTGGTGGTGGGCTGCGGCGCGCTGCACGTCATGTGGGAGGACCTGGCCGAGATCCGTACGGTGGCCGTCGACCCGTCCTGCCGGGGCCGGCGCATCGGCCACCGACTGGTCGGAGAGCTGATCGACGCGGCCCGCGAGCTGGGTGTGGCGCGGATCTTCGTGCTCACCTTCGAGAACCGGTTCTTCGGCTCGTTCGGTTTCCGCGAGATCGACGGCGCTCCGGTGCCGCAGCCGGTCTACGAGCAGTTGCTGCGCTCGTACGACGAGGGTGTCGCGGAGTTCCTGGACCTGGAGCGGGTCAAGCCGAACACGCTGGGCAACACCCGGATGCTGCTGCGTCTGTAGGTCAGGCCGTGCGGGGGTGGGCGGCGAAGAACTCCCACATCAGGTCGGTGGCGGACAGCCCCGCGGAGGATGCGGCGAGTTGGCCCGATGTCGCTCCCGGCCAACTGTGACCCATACCGGCGATCGTGTAGACGCTGACCTCGCTGCCGTCCGCGCAGCCCGCCACCGTGTGCGTCACCCCCGGCACACCGGACGCCTTCGGGCTCGGCCGGCACTGGAGCCTCTGCTGCCAGGTCTGCATGCCGGCCTGGAAGATCGAGGCGTAGCGGTCCTGGCCGCCGATGAAAGTGATCACGGAGACCGGGCTCTTCGGCACGTAACTGTCGGCGGTGGTCACGTTTCCGCTGTATCCACCGCTGACCACCCCGATCGCGGCGAACATGCCAGTGCTCTCCACCGCCGCCCGGAAGCTCATGTCGCCGCCGTTCGAGATGCCGGTGAGGAACACCCGGTTCGGGTCCGCGTGCCAGGTCTGCACCAGATGATCGGTGAGGGCCTTGAGGAAGCCGACGTCGTCCTCGCTTCCGCAGCAGATCAGCGCGTTGAAGCCGCCGCCCTGCCCGTCGGGGTAGGCGACCAGCACGTTGTCCTTGTCGGCTCGGGCGTCCAGGCCCGCCAACTCCCGCATCGACGATCCAAGGCCGGGATAGAAGTGCAGCGCGATGACCAGCGCGGAGGGTCTGCCCGGGTCGTACCCCGGTGGCGCGTGCAGCAGGTAGGTGCGGTCGCGTCCGTCGTGCCGCAGGGTGAGGTGGTGGTCGCCGGCCGCCGGTCGCTCGCTCGACGCGGACGGTGAGGCTGGTGGGGCCGACGAGGGTTGCCCCCGCTCACCACAAGCTGCGGCGACGATCATCAGGCAGAGCCCCGTTAACACCACCAGTGCTCGCCGCACGCCGGCCACCCCCCGTCGACCTCGCCGTCCACACTGGAGTTCGCTCGACCGCGGATCAACCCTTTCGGTCCTGGCCGAAGGCAGGCAGGCTGTTGCCATGCTTCGCCTCCAGCTCGGGTCGGCCGACCTGTGCCGGGTGCGGTTCGCCGATCGGCTGCATCCGGTCGGGATCGCGCTGCTGGCCGGTCAGTGGTTGCGCGATCCCACCGTCGCGGCGATGGCCCCGACCCTGGCCGAGCGGGTGGCGGTGGCCGAGGGCACGGCTGCCGCCCAGGCTGCCACCGCGATCCTGCGGCATCTGCTGCCCGACCGGGGACGTCTACCGGACTTCGTCACTCCGTTCGACGGCCTGGAGTCGGTGGAGGCCGGGCTGGAGGCGATCCGGGCCACCCCGGCGCGGCGGGTCCGCGACGAGGTCACCCTGGCGTACGCGGACACGTCGCCCAGCCCGTTGCGGCGGCGGTTCGCGGCGGCCGACCCGGAGGTGCTGGACCTGTTCGGCGGGGCCGTGCGGACCTGGTTCGACGCGGTGCTCGAACCGCACTGGGCCGAGCTGGTGTCCGCGTACCGTCAGCAGGTGACGTCCGCCAGCCAGCGGCTGGCGCAGCACGGTCTGGCCAGCCTCTTCGCCGGTCTGCACCCGGGGATCCGGTGGCGGGAGCCGGTGCTGGAGGTGCGGACGTGGTGGGACGGCGACCTCCCCGGCACCGGCCACGGGATCATCCTGCTGCCCTCACCGTTGGCCGGGCCGCGGCCCCGGGTGCTTGTCGAGGAGGGCTACCCGATCCTGCTCGTCTACCCGGTGGTCGTGCCCACACGCGGGGCCCCTGTCGACGACGATGCCCTCGGTCGGTTGCTCGGCGTCACCCGGGCGCTGGTGCTGCGCCGACTGGCGACCGACGGGGGTCTGACCACCACCGTGTTGTCCCAGGCGGTCGGGATCAGTCTCTCCTCGGCCTCGGAACACGCCCGTGCGCTGCGCACCGCCGGTCTGGTGACCAGCGAGCGCGAGGGCGGGGCCGTCCGACATCACCTGACCTCGCTCGGGGTGGCGTTGTTGCGGGGCCCGCCGGGCGACCTCGGCGAGTCGTGGCCCACCGCCAACCAAGCCGCCGGGTGGCCGCCCGTCCTGCCGTAAGGTTGCTGCCGTGACGACGCGTGTGGCGGCCATCGACTGCGGAACCAACTCGATCCGACTGCTGGTCGCCGACCTGCCCGACGCCTCCGCCGGGCCGCAGGCACCGCTGGTCGACCTGACCCGGCGGATGGAGATCGTCCGGCTGGGGCAGGGCGTGGACCGCACCGGCCGACTGGCGCCGGAGGCGATCGAGCGGACCAGGGTGGCGTTGGCGTCGTACGCCGCGGACATCGAGAAGCTGGGCGCGCAGCGGGTGCGGATGTGTGCCACCTCGGCCTCCCGCGACGCCGACAACGCCGCCGACTTCACCGAGATGGTGCGGGCCACTCTCGGTGTCGCGCCCGAGGTGGTCAGCGGCGACGAGGAGGCCCGGCTGTCGTTCACCGGTGCGGTGCGCGGGCTGCCCGCCGACGCGAAGGAGCCGTTCCTGGTCGTCGACATCGGTGGTGGTTCCACCGAGTTCGTGGTCGGCGACCGGGCCGCCGGGGTGCGCTCGGCGATCTCGGTGGACATCGGCTGCGTCCGGATGACCGAGCGGCACCTGCCCGCTGACCCGCCCACGCCCGAGCAGGTCGCGGCAGCGCAGGCCGACATCGCCGCGGTGGTGGACCGGGCGCTCGCCGAGGTGCCCGGTCGCGAGGCGGCCACCCTGGTCGGCCTCGCCGGGTCGGTCACCACGGTGGTCGCGCTCGCGCAGGGCCTGCGGGAGTACGACCCGGAGCGCATCCACCACGCCCGGGTGTCGTACGAGGAGGTCGCCCGGGTGACCGCGGAGCTGCTGGGTCAGACCCGTGCGCAGCGGTTGGCGAACCCGGTGATGCACCCCGGCCGCGCCGACGTGATCGGCGCCGGTGCGCTCGTGCTACGCGTGATCATGGAGCGGGCCGCGATGCCGTCGGTGGTCGCCTCGGAGCACGACATCCTGGACGGCATCGCCTGGAGCCTCCAGCCGACCACGCGGCGCTAGCGATCTCGATCGACTCGTCTTCATTGAATCCGCGGTCTCCGAGCGCCTCGAACAGCCCGACTTTCTGAAAACCGAGTTGATCAACATTCGGCACGCCCCGGCGTGTCGGAGCCATCTCGTTGACGCTACTACGCATTGCGTACTAGTGTGCAATGCGTGGACACCACACAGTTGTTGAAGGGCGTGCTCGATCTGGCCGTCCTGGCCGTGCTCCGGGAGGAGGACGGTTACGGCTACGACATCCTGCGCCGGCTGCGCGAGGCCGGCCTGGAAGAGGTCGGTGACGCCTCGGTCTACGGGACGCTGCGCCGCCTCTTCGCCGCCGGCCTGCTCACCACCTACGTCGTGCCGAGCGAATCCGGCCCGCACCGCAAGTACTACTCACTCAACGCGGCGGGGCGTGACCAGCTGACCCGCTCCGGCAAGCTCTGGCGCTCGTTCGCCACCACAATGGACACCTTGCTCGACGATCGGGGGTTGGCGGCATGACCGTCGCGGAGCAGGAGATCATCGACTATGTGGCGCGGGTCCGGGCCGCTCTGGCCGACCTGCCGCCCGGGCAGCGCGACGAGTTGACCGAGGATCTCGCCGACCACCTCACCGAGGTCGCCGCCGAGTCCGAGGGCACCCTGGTCGAGCGGTTGGGTGAGCCCGAGACGTACGCCGCCGAGCTGCGCGCCGCAGCGGGCGCGGCACCGGGCAGCGGGCGCAACCTCGACCAGCGGGTGGCGAGCGCGATGGCCCGGGTCCGCGGCCGGCTGCGCACCGTCGACACCCGGCTCGGCCCACCCCTGGGGTACGCGACGGCCAGCGACTTCCTCCGACTGTTGCGCCCGGCCTGGTGGGTGCTGCGCGGCTATCTGGCGGCGATGCTGGTCACCGTGATCACCACCGGTGGCGAATTCGGGCTGCTGCCGAGGTTCGGCGGCGAGCTGCTGGCCGGCCTGATCATGCTGATCGGTTTCGTCCTCGGCTCCATCTGGATCGGTCGTAGCTCGGCCCAGCTGACCCGCTGGCCGCGCTCCGCCGTTCAGGTCGGCAGCGCAGTGCTCGTGGTCTTCGCGCTCGCCGCTCTGGTGCAGGCCGAGGATCGGATGCGCTACGGCGACTACGGCTACGACCAGACCTCGGTCGACAGCCCGTACGACCGGGTCCGGGACGTCTTCGTCTACGACAGCGAGGGCCGCCTGGTGGAGAACGCCCGGCTCTTCGACCAGAACGGCAATCCGATCCGGCTCGGCTACCCGGACTGCTCCGAAGACGCCTATGCCAAGCAGGTACTGCGGGCGTACCCGTACTGCCCGGAGCAGGCGCCCTTCGTGCCACGTGCGCCGGGCGCGCCTCTCCCGGCCGGGTCACCGACAAGCACACCGGACCCGAGCGGCACGGTGGACCCGACCAGCACGCCGGACCCGACCAGCGCACCGGAGCCCGGCGGCACGCCGGAGCCGGGCGGCGCACCCGGACAGATCGGGACACCGCTGCCGGCCGGTACGGCCACCGGCGTGCCGTCGAGCGGAACGCCAACCCCCACCCCGACGAGCTGAACCACGGTGTGAACTGGATCATGCGGGTGATGCTGGGAAATGGCTGAACGGACGAGGCGAGCGGGACGGCACCGGAAATCAATGATCGTTACGGTGTCGTCTGCTCATCAACCCCTCGGAAGGAACCCCCGTGCCAGAGCAGGTCGCACCGCCCCCCGCGCCCGACGCCGCACATCCTGAGCCGGCCGTCGAGACGCCGCAAGCGGCCGCGCCGCAGCCTGCCGTGCCCCAGCAGCGGTCGGTCGAGCCGGACCCGGCCGCCGGAACGCCCGAAGCCGCCGCGACGCCGCCAGCGGCCGGGACGCCCGAAGCGACCGCGACGCCGCCTGTTGCCGGGACGCCCGAAGTGGCCGCGACGCCCCAGGCCGCCGAGACGCCGCAGCCGGCCGGTACGCCGGCGGCCGAGATGTCGCAGGCCGCCGAGATGTCGCAGGCCGCCGAGATGTCGCAGGCGTCGGAGCCGAAGGCGGAGAAGTCCGGTGGGAAGAAGGTCCTCGGCATCGTCGGCGCGATCCTCGCCGTCGTCGTCATCGCCGGCCTGAAGTTCGGTGTCGCCTCGGCGATCGGCGACTTCTTCAACAAGGACGCGACGGCGGACGCCAAGACCGGCGACTGCATCGCCGAGCTGCCCGAGGTCACCGGCACCGAGCAGGAGGAGGTCGACGGCGCCAAGGTCGTGGCGTGCACCTCCACCGACGCGGCGTACAACGTGGTCGGTCGGGTGGACGGCCAGAGCGAGGCGCAGGCGAAGGCCGACACCACCTGCACCCAGTTCTTCAAGGAGGGCGAGGAGGGGTACATCTTCTCCAGCATCGAGCCGGGCAAGACGGGCTACGTGCTCTGCCTGACCAAGAAGGTCTGACGACAGCGGCAGCTCGGCATCGACGGCGGCGGGGGCGGACCTCGCCGCCGTCGGCGTACCCGGTCACCGGGGGCGAGCAGCCGTCGGCGTACCCGGAGTCACCGGGGGGCGAACAGGAGGTGAATGCCACTGTTCCGGCGTCTTCCGGAGGGCCGCGTGGCGTGGCAGGCTACCGGCACGTAGGACCACTGGGCGACCAGCCAACGATGACTGACCGCTAGGAGGACGGCCCATGGGCGAAATGGTGAGCTACCGCAGCAACGGGGGCGCGAGCGAGGGGTATCTCGCGATACCCGCCAGCGGCACGGCCAGCCCCGCCGTCATCGTCATTCAGGAATGGTGGGGTCTGGTCCCGCACATCCGGTCGGTGGCGGACCGGTTCGCCGAGGCCGGTTTCGTCGCCCTCGCCCCGGACTTCTACCACGGTGAGACGACCAGTGAGCCGGACGAGGCGCAGCGGCTCCTGCTGGGGATGCGCATGGACGAGGCGGCGAAGGACATCGCCGGAGCGGCCGACTATCTCGCCGGGCGGCCCGAGGTCACCGGTAAGGTCGGTGCCGTGGGCTTCTGCGCTGGTGGCAGCCTGGCTCTCTGGTCGGCCACCATCTCCGAGCGGATCGTCGCGACCGCCGGTTTCTATCCCGTGCTTCCGTGGGAGTCGATGCGTCCCGACTGGGCCGACTACGCCGGCAAGGCGGCTGTCATCCACTGCTCCGAAGAGGACGGCACCTCGGCCACCGAGGGCGTACAGATTGCCCGGCGGGCCATCGAGGAGGCCGGCGGCGACTGCCACCTCTACGACTACCCGGGCACCTCGCACGCCTTCTTCAACGACGACCGGCCGGAGGCGTTCGACCAGCGCGCCGCTGCCAGCGCCTGGGCCCGCACCCTGGAACTCTTCCGGGCCAAGCTTGGCTGAGACGCGTACCCCCGCACAGGTGGTCGCCCGCGCAGCGCGGGCGACCGACCTGGCCGACCTCGACGCGGCGGTGAGCGACTGCTTCGCCTGCCCGCGGCTGGTGCGGTGGCGGGAGGAGGTCGCCAGCACCCGCCGGGCCGCCTTCCGCGACCAGGAGTACTGGGGTCGACCGGTGCCGGGCTTCGGCACCGCTGACGCCCGGATCGCCATCCTCGGGCTGGCGCCCGCCGCGCACGGTGGCAACCGCACCGGCCGGATCTTCACCGGTGACCGCTCGGGCGACGTGCTGTTCGCCGCGCTGCACCGGGCCGGGCTGGCCAACCAGCCGACCAGCGTCGCCGCCGACGACGGGCTCACAGTGCGCGACCTGCGGATCTTCTCGGCCGTCCGGTGTGCGCCTCCGGACAACAAGCCGACCCCACCGGAACGGGACACCTGCGCGCCGTGGCTGCACCGCGAGGTCACGTTGATCCGGCCCACGCTGCGGGTCGTGGTCGCGCTGGGCGCGTTCGCCTGGGCCGCGTGGTGGCCGGTGCTCCGCGCGGTGTACGGGCAGCGCCCGCCCAGCCCGCGACCGGCGTTCGGTCATGGGGCACACTGGTCCGGCACGAACGCTCCGGACTTGCTCGGCTGTTACCACGTCAGTCAGCAGAACACTTTCACCGGGCGGTTGACACCAGAGATGTTGGACGATGTCTTCGGCCAGGCCAAACAGCTGGCCGGAGTGGACTGAGGCGACGCGTGGGGTGGTGGCGATGACAGACGGAACACGCCCGCCCACACCGGTACCGCCCGCCGAGCCAGGTGTGTTGCGGCCGGTGCTCGGCCTGTTCCGCCGGTGGTGGCCGATCGGCGCGGTCGCCGCCCTGCTCGCCGGTGCCGCGCTGGCGTCCGCCCACTCGTCGATCGGGGCCAGTCGCATTCCGCCGGCCGCGGACAACGTGCCCTGGGTTCCCGAGTATCCGACCGCCGAGCCGTCGCCGTCCATCCCGATCGAGCCCCGCGACGCCGGCGAGGCCACCCAGGCGCACATCCCGCAGTGGGTCGGCACCGTGGCTGTGGTCCTGCTCGGGTTGGCCATCCTCGCCGCGCTCGGCTACCTCAGCTGGGTCCTGATCCGGGGAGCGCTGCGCCGCACCACCCGGGCACTACCGGCGCAGCGGGCCCGCCGTACCGCCGAGGGCACCGCCCGTGAGGTGGTCGCCGCCCTCGACGCCGGTCTGGTGGAGCTCGACGACCGGGACACCGACCCCCGGGTGGCGGTGATCGCCTGCTGGGTGCGCCTGGAGGAGACCGCCGCCGCAGCCGGTGTGCCGAGGCTCGCCGGGGACACTCCCACCGACCTGGTCAGCCGACTGTTGCAGGGCGACCCGGCGGCGGGCGTGCCGGCCATCGCCAGCACCGACGTGCTGGCCGAGTTCGCGCACGTCTACCGGGAGGCCCGCTACGCCACCCACCCGGTCGGCGAACGCACCCGGGACCAGGCCCGCGCCGCGCTCGGTCGGCTGCGCGGAGAGCTCACCGCGGCGGTGACCTCATGAGCAGCACCAGCATCGACGATCTGCTCGCGTTCGAGGAGGAGGCCGCGCCGGTCGGTCCGCAGGCGCGCCCGTCCCGGTGGCGTCCGGTGCTGCGTTCGCTCGCGTGGGCCGCCGCGGTGGTCGCGGTCCTGCTGGTCGGCCTCCGCGCGGTGGGCCTTCAGGTCTCGCTTCCGGTACTGGTCGCCGGGGTGCTCGCCGTGCTGGCGGTCCGCCGGGTCACCGCCCTGCTCGCGCCGCCACCCCCGCCGCCGCCGGCCCGCCGGGCCGGCGCGGGCGAGGAGGACGGCAGCTACAACTGGGACGCCCGGGACGCGCTGCGAGGCGCCGTCAACCAGTGGGAACGGCCCCTGGACTGGTCCTCGAACCGAACCGAGCGTTTCACCGAGGTGGTCCTACCCCGCATCGGTGAACTGGCCGACGAGCGGATGCGGCTGAAACACGGCGTCACCCGTGAGTCGGATCCCGCCCGCGCCCGCGTCCTGCTGGGTGACCGCCTGTGGACGTTCCTGGAGACCCCGCCTCGCCGCACCCCGTCGCCGCGCGACCTCGCGGTGATCGTCGCCGAACTGGAGAGCATCTGATGAACGACGTGGACCGGAGCATTGCCCCCGCCGAGGTCGGGCACCTGGCTCGGGCGGTCCTGGACGCGGTCGGCACCGTCGTGGTCGGCAAGCGGGACGCGTTGGAGCTGGTCCTCGCCGGCATCCTCGCGGGCGGGCACGTGCTCCTGGAGGACCTGCCAGGGCTCGGCAAGACACTCACCGCCCGCTCGTTCGCCCAGGCTCTCGGGTTGGACTTCCGCCGGTTGCAGTTCACTCCCGACCTGCTCCCCGCGGACGTCACCGGCTCCTTCCTGTACGACCAGCGCAACGGTGACTTCACCTTCCGGGCCGGCCCGGTCTTCACCAACCTGCTCCTCGCCGACGAGATCAACCGGACGCCGCCGAAGACCCAGTCCGCGCTGCTGGAGGCGATGCAGGAGAAGCAGGTGTCGGTCGAGGGTGTGACCTACAAGCTCGACGAGCCGTTCCACGTGCTGGCCACCGCCAACCCCATCGAGTACGAGGGCACCTACCCGCTGCCGGAGGCGCAGCTGGACCGGTTCCTGCTGCGGGTCTCGTTCGGTTACCCGCAGCACGAGGAGGAGTGGGAGGTGCTGCGCCGCCGGATGAGCCGCCGCCGGGAGGAGGCGGACATCAAGGCGGTGGTCGACGCGGCGACGCTGCGGGCCATGCAGGCCGCCCTGGAGGACGTGGTCGTGGAGGACTCCATCGGCCGCTACATCGTGTCGCTCACCGCGGCCACCCGGGAGCACCCGTCGGTGCTGGTCGGCGCCTCACCTCGTGGTTCGCTGGCGCTGCTGCTGCTGGCCCGGGTCCGCGCGGTGTTCGGCGGACGGGACTACGTGGTGCCGGAGGACGTCAAGTCGGTGGCGGCCCCCGCCCTGGCCCACCGGATCACCCTGCGCCCGGAGATGTGGTTGCGCCGGGTCGACCCGGCGTTCGTGGTGGGCGAGGTGCTGGAGGCGACTCCCGCCCCGGCCAGTGGCGCGCTGCCCAGCTACGCCGCCGGCGGGCCCCGGCACTGATGACCGGACCGACAGTGCCGACGGCCACCGAGGCGGAACCGGCTGCCGGCTGGGCACCCACCCCGGCGCTCGGTCGCGCGGTGCTGCTCGCCGGCCTGCTGCTGGTGGCCGGGGTGCTGCTGGGCCGGGTGGACCTCATCGTGCTCGCCGCCCCGTTCGCGTTGGGCACCGCGTACGCGCTGCGTCGACGCCCCACCGCGCTGCCGCAGGTGTGGATCACTCAGGGTGATGGTGGGCCGCTTGTCGAGGGCGGTGACGTGGCCGCGGCGGTGAGCGTCGGCAACCCGGACACCGTCGACTACGACCTGGTGGTGACGCGTACCCGCGTGTCGCAGTGGCTGCGGATCGACCGGGCCGGCTTCGCCCGCGACGAGGCCGCCGACGACGGGGAGCCGAGCGCCGCCCTGGGAACCGCCGCGACGGCGCCGGGCGACGGCAGGCGCCGATCCGTCGCGGACCGACCGTTCGTGACGTCGGTGCCGAGTGGCGCGGCGGTGGACCTGGAGCTGGCCGGCAAGGCCCTGCGCTGGGGTCGGCACCCGGTCGGCCCCGCCGGCGCGCGGGTCGCCACGGCCGGGGGTCTGCTGGTCTCCCGGGCGGTGATCACCGAGCCGGTACGGGTGCGGGTGTACCCCCGTACCGAGCCGTTCGAGGCGGTCGAGGCGATGCCCCGCGCCGCCGGTCTGGTCGGGGCGCACCACTCTCGCCGACCGGGAGAGGGCGGCGAACTCGCCGGCGTACGCGTCTTCGCTCCCGGTGACCGGCTGCGCCGGGTCGACTGGCGGGTCTCGTTGCGGGCCCGGCAGCTGCACGTGGCCGCCACCCTCTCCGACCGGGACGCGGAGGTGGTGGTGCTGCTCGACGTGCTCGCCGAGGCGGGCCGCTCCGGTGGGGCTGACGGTGCCGCCTCGGTGTTGGACACCACGGTCCGGGCCACCGCCGCGATCGCCGAGCACTACCTGCACCGTGGTGACCGGGTCTCGCTGCTGGAGTACGGGCCGTCCGCCCGCCGGCTCCGGCCGGCCGCCGGGCGGCGGCAGTACCTGACCGTCCTGGAGTGGTTGCTCGACGTCCGGGTCCACGCGTCCGCACACGAACCGTACGACCAGGTCTTCGGCCCGCAGTTGCTCTCCTCGGACGCGTTGGTGGTGGTACTCACCCCGCTGCTGGACGAACGGTCGGCGCAGATGCTCGCCCGGTTGGCCCGTGGTGGGCGGTTCGTGGTGGCGGTCGACACGTTGCCGACCGACCTGGCGTCGCCGAAGGACCGGGGTTGGGCCGAGGTGGCGTACCGGCTGTGGCGCCTGGACCGGGAGACCATGATCGGGCAGCTCCGGGAGCACGGCGTACCGGTGGTGCGCTGGGCCGGTGCCGGCAGCCTGGACCAGGTGTTGCGGGACGTGGCCAGGTTGGCGACGGCCCCGAGGGTGGGTGGCCGGTGAGCGCGAGGAGTGAGCTTGCGAGCCCCGCAGTCGCGAACAGAAGGCGGGTGCGGTGAGCGCGAGGAGTGAGCTTGCGAGCCCCGCAGTCGCGAACGGAAGGCGGGTGCGGTGAGCGCTCTGGTGGAGCGGTTGCGGGCGGCGCAGTACGCCGTTGCTCGCGTCAGCGTGGCCCCGCTGCTGGTGCGGGCGGGGATCTTCGTCATCGTGTTTGCCGGGTTCGCGCTGGCGTTTCCCGCGGAGGTGCTTTCCGGCCGGCCGATCTTCTTCCTGGCGGTGGCCGCCCTGTTGCCCGCGTTCGGGCCGCGCAAGGTCTGGATGACCTTCACGGCGTTGGTCACGGTGGCCGGCTGGCTGCTCGCCACCGACGGGTACGGCCGTCCGGTCGCCCTCTGGCGGCTGCTCGCCGTCGCGGCCCTGCTCTACCTGGGTCACACCCTCTGCGCGCTGGCCGCGTTGTTGCCCTACGACGCGATGGTGGACCCCGAGTTGATCACCCGGTGGTTGGTGCGGTCGTCGGCCGTGCTGTTGGGTTCCGCTGTGCTCGGCGTGCTGTTGTTGCAGGCGACGGGGACGGGTGGGGGTGCCGGGCACCAGTGGGTGACAGTGCTGGGGCTGCTGGTGGCGGTGGGGACGGCAGTGTTGCTGGGCTGGCTGTTGCGGCGTCGGTGACCACTGCGATCTGAGGGTTACGCAGGTCACATGGGTTGTGCTCCGTCACAGATGGGGGCCGCGAGCGGGATTACCTGAGCCGGCCGGGGAAAGATAGACAACGTGAATCCGAAGCGGATCCTTGTGGTTGGTGCCGGGCACGTCGGTCTGTACGCGGCGCTGCGCCTGTCGAAGAAGCTCAGCTCCCGTGAGGCTGAGGTCATGGTGGTTGACCCCCAACCCCACATGACCTATCAGCCGTTCCTGCCCGAGGCGGCGGCGGGCAACATCTCCCCGCGGCACTCCGTGGTGCCGCTGCGACGGGAGTTGCGCCGGTGCAAGATGGTGGCCGGCACGGTCACGCGGATCGAGCACGACCGCAAGGTGGCCACCGTGCAGCCGATCAGCGGCCCGGCCCGGGAGATCACCTACGACCACGTGATCGTGGCCCCGGGTTCGGTCTCCCGCACCCTGCCGATCCCTGGTCTGCACGAACAGGGCATCGGGTTCAAGACCATCGGCGAGGCGATCTACCTGCGTAACCACGTGCTGGATCGGCTCGACGTGGCGGCCGCCACGCCGGATCCGGACGTCCGCCGTTCGGCGCTGACCTTCACCTTCGTCGGCGGTGGGTACGCCGGCATCGAGGCGCTCGCCGAGATGGAGGACATGGCTCGCGACGCCCTGCGGTACTACCCGGAGCTCAAGCAGGACGAGGTCCGCTGGGTCCTGGTCGAGGCCACCCAGCGGGTGCTGCCCGAGGTCGACCGGGACATGGGCGCGTACACCGTGCAGCAGTTGATGAAGCGCAACATGGACATCCGGCTGGACACCCGCCTGGAGTCCTGCGTCGACGGGGTGGTGAAGCTCTCCGACGGTGACAGCTTCCGCTCCGACACCATCGTCTGGACCGCCGGCGTGAAGCCGTCGCCGATGCTGGACTCGACCGACTTCCCGCGCGACGACCGTCGACGGATCACCTGCCTGCCCACGCTCCAGGTGGTCGACGGTGATCAGGTGCTCGAGGGCGCCTGGAGCGCCGGGGACTGCGCCGCCGTGCCGGACCTGACCAAGGAGCCGGGCAACTTCTGCTCGCCGAGCGCGCAGCACGCGGTGCGTCAGGCCGCCCGGATGGCCGACAACATCGCGGCCGTGATCCGGGGTCGCGAGCCGGTGAACTACAAGCACAAGCACGTCGGCAGTGTGGCGAGCCTCGGCCTGCACAAGGGCGTGGCCCAGGTGTACGGGATCAAGATGACCGGTTGGCCGGCCTGGGTGATGCACCGGACGTACCACATGAGCCGGATCCCGTCGTTCAACCGGAAGGTCCGCGTGGTGGTGGACTGGTCGTTGGCGTTCTTCCTCAAGCGCGAGGTGGTCGCCCTGGGCCAGCTGCACGACCCGCGCGAGGAGTTCGTCGAGGCCTCCCAGCCGGTCGGCGCGCCCCGCGTCTAGCCGCGGTCCGTCCCAACCACACCCCGTCGATCTTGCACTTTCGGATGCCTTGATGCGCCTTTTGGCGCGTCTTGTCCCCACAGTAAGTGCAAGATCGACGGGGTTTTGGTTGGTCTAGACCCGCCACGTCCAGGCGTCGGCGATGCGGGTGGGCGGGCCGTAGAGGCTCTCCAGGGTTTTCCGTAGGGCGTCCGCGTGCGGGGTTTCGTCGGTGAGCGCGACGCAGGAGGCGCCCCAGAAGTCCGCGTCGCGGACGGCTTGGCGGCGCTGCTCGTCGCCGATGGCCGGTTGGTCACCGCGGCGGGCGACATCCGCCAGGAGCGCGGAGGTGGGCTGCTTGAAGGTGCCCATCGCCGCGCCGCCGCCCCTCCCGTAGGGGCCGATGAAGAAGCCTTCCGGCAGCCCGAAACCGGCGTCGGCGGCGGTCGCCCAGCGCATCGGCCAGGGCTCCTTCGGGGTGGGCAGTGGCACCGGGACCAGCACCCCGCCCGGCGGTACGCACTGCCGCCAGTGGCCGCCGGTGACGAATTCCGGCACGGCGGGTCGTCCGGCGGTCGGCAGGGGGGTCGGGAAGATCGGCAGCAGCGCCGCGCCGACGGCCAGCGGCACCAGCCGCCGCGCCCGGCCGGAGCTGCGCAGGGCCCGGTCCACCGCGAGCGCCAGCAGCGTCGCGACGAGCGGCAGCAACGCCAGCGCGAACCGCATCGGCAACGCCCCGTCCACCAACGGCAGCCCTCCGATCAGGGCGTACGGGCCGGGGATCGCCGTCTTGGTACCGCCGAGCACCACCTCCGGGCCGAGCGAGAGCGCCCCCATCACCAGGCCCGCCACGACGCAGGCGAAGACCAGCCGGCGCCGCCCTGCCCAGATCGCGCTCACCGCGGCGACCAGCAGCAGTGGCCAGCCGAGGAACGTGTTGTACTCGGCGGGCCCGGTGGTCAGCCGGGCGGATTCGTCGCTGCCGGCCACCGACAGTGGGGACAGCGCCCACCAACTGCTCAGGTCGGCGGAGAAGTAGGCGGGGGTGAACATCCCGTTGGCGACTCCCTGCGGCCCGGCGAACTGGAACCACAGCGGATAGCCGAGCACCAGCAGGGCGAGCCCGGCGGCGATCGCCAACCCGCCGGCGAACCCGGGAAGCGCCCGGCGGGCCAGGTCCCGGTCCGCCACGGCGTAGCTGATCGCCATCGCCAGCAGCGTGATCGCGGCGAGGAAGAGCACTTCCTCGCCGATGAAGACCTGCGCGCTGACCGCGCCGGCCAGCCCCGCGGCCGAGGTGAACAGTCGCCGGCGGTCCGGCCCGGCGGCTCGGACACTGCCGGCTTCGTTAGGGATGCCGGGCCCCGGGTCGGCCGCCCGCAACAGTCGGACCACCAGCCAGACGATCACCGGCACCAGCCACTGGGCGGTCATGTGCAGGTGGCTGTTCGTCTGCGACACCATGCCGGGTCCGAATCCGCACAGCCCGCCGCCGAGTGCGGCGGCCAGCCGGCGGACGCGCAGCGTCCGGTGGAACAGCAGGTACCAGGCGAGTGCGGTGCCGGCCAGGTTGCCGGCGGCGAGCAGCGCGAAGGTGACCGGCGCGCCGAGCAGCAGGGTGACCGGCGAGAAGACGACGCCGAGGGCGATCACGGTGGTGTTGGCCATCAGGTTCACACCATCGGGAGCGTTGAGCCGGTCGGTGAGCAGGTCGAAGTCGCCGAGCAGCGCGCGGGCGTCCACCGCCAGGAACCACTCGTAGAGGGCCTGGTCCTCCGGGTTGAGCGCCAGGATGCGCCCGCCCGGGTCGGGCCACAGCCCGTGGGTGAGCCAGCCGGCCAGCACCGCGAAGATCACAGCGGCCAGCAAATCCGCCCGATGGCGGCGGACGGCGGCCAGCAGCCGGGTGGCCCGGGGTCGGCGATTGGCCCGATCGGCGAGGCGGAATGCCTGCTCAGGGGCGGCGTCGGGGGCCGTGGGGGCTGCGCTGCTCACGGCATCGACCCTAATGTGGCCAGGCCGTCGGGGTACGCCGGGTCGCCGTAGACCGGCTACGGTGACACTGCACCAGGCGTGTCGGCGCGCCGGTGCCACTCGCCCGGGTGGTGGAAAGGCAGACACGGCCGCCTTAAAAGCGGCTGCCGAAAGGCGTGCGGGTTCGACCCCCGCCCCGGGCACCGGTCGACTCACACATTCTCATCCGTGATCTCCAGGACTTGGCTCTGCCGTTTACTCTTGGAGGGCACGTTCACGTGCAAACGACCCCCTGAGGGAGGCCAGACAGTGAAGACCTCGAACCCGGTGCTCGCCCGGCTCGGCCAAGCGGCCGAGCGGGAGCGCTCCGCCGGGTACGCCCCGGCCGGGCCGTACGGACAGCCCGGCATTCCCCAGCAGTACCCGTCCCAGGCCGACTACCCGGCCGCGCCACCCACCGTGGCGCCGATGACCCTCGACGACGTGGTCGTCAAGACGGTCGCTCTGCTCGGCATCCTCGGCATCACCGCCGCGGCCGCCTGGGTGCTCGTGCCCGACGCACTGGTCGGTACCGCCTGGATCGGCGCGGCAGTCGTCGGTCTGGTGCTCGGCTTGATCATTTCGTTCTCCCGGATGGCCAACCCGGCGCTCGTGATCGCGTACGCGGTCGTCGAGGGTGTTTTCGTCGGCATGGTCAGCAAGGCGTTCGAGACGGCCTACGACGGCATCGTGCTCCAGGCCGCCGCGGCCAGCTTCGGCATCTTCTTCCTGATGGCGATGCTCTACCGGGCGAAGGTCATCCGGGCCACCCCGGCCTTCGTCAAGGGCATGATCGCCGTGATGGTCGGCCTCTTCGCGGTCATGATGATCAACCTGGTGCTGGCGCTGTTCGGCGTCAACACCGGTCTGCGTGACGGCAGCCCGCTGGCCATCGGCTTCAGCCTGGTCTGCATCGTGGTCGCCTCGCTGAGCTTCGTGCTCAGCTTCAAGGAGATCGAGGACGGCGTCCGGATGGGCCTGCCCCAGCGCTACTCCTGGACGGCCGCCTTCGGCATCCTGGTCAGCCTGGTCTGGCTCTACATCGAGATCCTGCGCCTGCTGAGCTACTTCCAGGGCGACGACTGACCTCGTCCGCACTGCCGACCGGCGCCCGTCCCCACTCCGGTGGGGGCGGGCGCCGTCGTCCGCGCCGTTTGCCCGCCGCCGCCGGTCCGCCCGGGGCAGAGTGACTGCGAGGGCAGGTGTCAAAGCCTCGGCCGAGCGGGGCCTTTGACACATGCCCTGGGGGTACGTGGGCGAAGGAGGCGGCGGTGCGCAGCAACAACCCGGTGCTCAACCGGCTGGACGAAACCGGCCGGGTGGAGGCTCGGGTGCTCGGCGCCCGGGACGTCGAGCCGATGACCGTCGACGACGTGGTGGTCCGTACCGTCGGGTTGCTGCTGGTGACCGGCGTGGCCGCGGCGGTGTCCTGGGCGGTGATCCCCGACGCGGTGTGGCTGGGCGCGGCGCTGGCCGGCAGCGCGCTCGCCTCGATCGCGCTGGTCCTGGTCATCTCGTTGCGGGGGATCACCAACCCGGTGCCGATCGTCGGCTACGCCATCCTGCAGGGGCTGCTGCTGGGGGTGGCGAGCCGTACCTTCGAGCAGGTCTATCCGGGCATCGTGGTGCAGGCGGTGGCCGGCACCTTCGGTGTCTTCCTCGGCATGGCGGTGCTCTACCGGGCCAGAGTGATCCGGGCGACGCCCCGCCTGGCCCGCCTGGTGATCGGCACCCTGCTCGGTATCGCCGTGCTGAGCGTGGTCAACCTGGTGTCGTACCTGATCACCGGGCGGTCGGGCCTGGCGGTCTACAGCGTCAGCGGGCAGGTCGGCTGGCTGCCGTACGCCTTCTCGGCGGTGGCCATCATCGCCGGGGCGTTCAGTTTCATTCTCGACTTCGACCTCGTCGAGCGTTCGGTGCGCGACGGCCGGGCCCGTCGGTACGCGTGGCTGAGCGCGTTCGGCCTGCTCACCGGGTTGGTCTTCCTCTACTGGCAGTTGCTGCGGCTGCTCAGTTATCTGCGCCGCTGACCGGCCCGACCCGGACACGGACGGTGTCGGCCGTAGACTCGGCGGCGATGAGCGCAGCGGAGTTGGACAAGGCCGTGCAGTTGCTGGTCCGTCAGATCGCGCACTGGCAGCAGCCCCGGTGGGCGGCGGTCGCGACCGCCGGCAACGTGTCCCGCGCCGACCTGGTGCACCGCCTGGTGCAGGAGGTCGCCAACCTGGCCGCCGACGCCGAGGGGCAGCCCCGTCGGGTGGTGCCCCGGCTCGACAACGACCTGGCCCTGCCCGATCAGCTGCGGGTGGTCACGGCGGACCTGCTGGCCGCCCACCCGGGGCCCGAGGCGCTGGCCCGGGCCGCCGCCGAGGTGACGGCGACCCGCAGCGCGCTCTGAGGGCAGCTCAGCTGAGCCGTTCCAGCACCATGGCCATGCCCTGGCCACCGCCCACGCACATGGTCTCCAGACCGATGGTCTTGTCGTGCCACTCCAGTGCGTTGAGCAGGGTGCCGGTGATCCGGGCACCGGTCATGCCGAACGGGTGGCCGACCGCGATGGCCCCACCCATCACGTTCAGCTTCTCCTCCGGAATGCCCAGCTCGCGGTAGGAGGGGATGACCTGCGCGGCGAACGCCTCGTTGATCTCGACGAGGTCGACGTCGTCGATGGTCATGCCGGCTCGGCGCAGCGCCTGCCGGGACGCCTCGACCGGTCCGAGTCCCATGATCTCCGGCGACAGGGCGGTCACGCCGGTCGACACGATCCGGGCCAACGGGGTGAGCCCGAGTTCCTCGGCCCGCTGGGCGCTCATCACCACCACCGCGGCAGCGCCGTCGTTGAGCGGGCAGCAGTTGCCGGCGGTGATCCGACCGTCCGGGCGGAACACCGGCTTCAGCCCGCCGACCGCGTCGAGGGTCACGCCGGCCCGGGGCCCGTCGTCGGTGCTCACCACTGTGCCGTCCGGCGTGGTGACCGGGGTGATCTCCCGGGCCCAGAAACCGTCGGTGATCGCCTTCTCGGCGAGGTTCTGGCTGCGTACGCCGAACTCGTCCATGTCGGCGCGGGTGACGTCGTACACCTGGGCCAGGTTCTCCGCGGTCTGCCCCATGGACAGGTAGATGTCGGGCACCTCGCCGGCCTCACGCGGGTCGGTCCACACCTCGGCGTCGCCCTGCGCGCGGCGCTTCGAGCGCTGCGCGGCCGTCCCGAAGCGGGGGTTCTCCCAGCGGCCGCCGACCAGGGCCTGCGCCTCGGGCGGCAGCCCGTCGGAGCTGCCCCGGGCGTAGCGGGAAACCATCTCCACCCCGGCGGAGACGAACACGTCGCCCTCGCCGGCCCGGATGGCGTGCATCGCCATCCGGGTGGTCTGCAACGAGGAGGCGCAGTAGCGGGTCAGCGTGGCGCCGGGCACAGTGTCCAGACCGAGGAGGGTGGACACCACCCGGGCCATGTTGAAGCCCTGCTCTCCGCCGGGCAGGCCGCACCCGAGGTAGAGATCGTCGATCGTGGTCGGATCGAGGGCGGGGATCTTGTCCAGCGCGGCCTGGACGATGGTCGCGGCGAGGTCGTCGGAGCGGACGTCGCGCAGAGAACCCTTGTGCGCCCGACCGATGGGGGAGCGGGCGGTGGCGACGATGACGGCGTCGCGGGACGACTCAATCGGCATGGACCAACGTTAACCGCCGGTAACATGGCGCGGAAGAAGCCGGCGCGGCGGGAAATGTCACCCCGGCTAGCGCCGGGTCGTGGCCGCCGCCGCGGCGACGATGGCGGGCAGCAGCGCGTGCGCCCACACCCGGTAGCCGTCGGCGGAGGGGTGGAAGCCGTCCTGGCAGAGCGTCCCGGCGTCGGCCCGGAACACCGGCCCGGTCTCGGTGGCCAGGTCGACCACCGAGCCGCCCGCCTCCAGCACGGCAGTGGTCTGGGCACGGGCCACCCGACGCCCGGACCAGCCGACCACCTGGCGCAGCGGAGGCGCGATGGCACGCACCGCCCCGAGGTCGGGGCAGGTGCCCACGACCACCTCGACGCGCGCCTCGCGCAGGCGGTGCACCGCGGCGCCGAGATAGGCCGCCGCGTCGGAGGGCCGGCGCAGCCCGGTGGCGTCGTTCGCGCCGATCAGGATCAACGCCACGTCGGGCCGCTCGCCGAGCAGGGCCCGGGCCACCTGGGTGGCGAGGTCCGTCGAGCGGGACCCGGAGACGCCGACGCTGGACAGGTGCACCCGGCGGCCGGCCGGGCCCTCGGCCAGCAGGTTGGCCAACTGCCCGCCGATGGTGTCCTCCAGACGGTCGACACCGACGCCCAGTGCCGACGAGTCGCCCAGCAACACCAGCCGCAGCGGGGCAGCGCCCGCCCGGCCGATCGTGGCGCGCAGGGCAAGGCCGAACTCCGGCTCGGCGTAGCGTCGGTGCCGGGCGATGAACGCCTCGCCTGCGAGGACGGCGGCGCCCCCGACAGTGCCGGCGAACAGCGAGATCGCCGCCGCCCGACCCAGTCGGCCGGCGAGGCCGGAGGTCACGCTCCGCGCGCTGCGCTCGTTCATGCCAGTCCCTCCACTGTCGAGGTGTCCGAGGCGGACCCGTGCTGCGGCACCGCGCCGACACCGAAGAACGCCCGTCGGCGCAGCTGCGCCCACCGGCCGGCCGGCCCCCGATCGCGGCCTCGCACCTGGACGCCGCTGACCTCCGTGCCGGCGTGCCGGGCCGCCTCCTGCGCGGCCCTCGGCAGCGACCGTACGCCCTCCCCGAGCGTCGGTGTGACCCGTCGTTCCGGGGTCGCGCCGAGGGCGGAGAGCATCGTCGGCAGGAGCGCCGCGGCGGCCATCGCGTACCCCTCGGCGGAGGGATGGAACCGGTCCCAGGCGAACATCCGGGTCGGCTCGGCCGCGAACCGGGGGCCGAGCAGGTCACCGAGGGAGACCGTCCACCCGCCCGCCTCGACCACGGCCACCGTCTGGGCGGCCGCGAGCTGGCGGCTCCAGCGGTGCGCCAGCCAGCGCAGAGGAGGCTGGATCGGGCGGATCGCGCCCAGATCGGGGCAGGTGCCGACGACCACCTCACACCCCGCGTCACGCAGGGTGTGCACCGCCTCGACCAGGTAGCGCACCGCCAGGCCGCGCGGGGTGCGGTTGGTGATGTCGTTGCCACCGATGAGGATCACCGCGATGTCGGGTCGGCACTCCAGCGCCGCCTCCACCTGGTGGCGCAGCGCCGCCGAGATGGCGCCGACCACCGCGAAGCGGTGCAGCTGCACCGGCCGGTGCAGTCGACGGGACAGACCGGTGGCCAGCAGCGCCCCGGGCGTCTCACGACGGCGGTGCACCCCGTAGCCGGCCGCCGACGAGTCACCGAGCACGACCATGGTGAGCGCCGGGCCGGGAAACTTCGCGCCGTACATCCCGTCGCAGCGGGGCGGCGGTGCCTCGGCCATCGGGATGGTCCGTCGCGCCTGGCGGGCCTGGCCGACCAGCACCCCACCGGTCGCCACCACGGCCGCCGCTGTGGCGCCCGTCCCGATGGCCGCCAGCAGGGCGACGCGCCTGGCCTGCCGCCAGCGCTCATCGGGTACGACGAAACCTGCCACCCCCATATCTCGACATTATCGCGCTGGCCCGACACACCGCTGTCGTCGTGACGGCACCGGGGTGCCTGGAAACCGACGCGACGGGGTACCAGGGTTGCGGAGGCCGGCCGACTTGCGCCGACCCGCCACGCTGATCCGGCGGAGAGGAGCGCGACGATGGGTAAGACACTGAAGCGCAGCGCGGCGTTCACGGCCCTGGCGCGGGCCCTGGCGGCCGGGGCGCGCAACGGGCCGTCGATCGGCACGCGGTTGGCGGCGCTGCCCCGGATGATCAGGGCCACCACCAAGGGGGAGTACGACGGCGGCCTTCGGCTGGCCCTGATGACCGCGGCGACGGCGTACATCGTCTCGCCGATCGACCTGCTCCCGGAGATCCCGCTGGCGATCTTCGGGCTGGCCGACGACGCGGTGATGGTCACCTGGTTGGCTGGCAGCGTGCTCGCCGAGACCGACCGGTTCCTCGAGTGGGAGGCCCGCCGCAGCTCGGTCATCCCCGGGGGGTTGGTGCCCTGACGACACGTACGCTGGGCGGTGAGCAATCGTCTTCCGGCCGCCCACCGCCGGCGCCGCAACGAAGGGCACACCGTGCAGTACTACGACAACGTCGTCGACATGATCGGAAACACCCCGCTGGTGCGTCTGCGTAACGTCACCGAGGGCATCCAGGCCACCGTGCTGGCCAAGGTGGAGTACGTCAACCCGGGCGGCTCGGTGAAGGACCGGATCGCGCTGCGGATGGTGGAGGACGCCGAGGCCGCCGGCCTGCTCAAGCCCGGTGGCACCATCGTCGAGCCGACCAGCGGCAACACGGGTGTCGGGTTGGCCCTGGTGGCCCAGCTCAAGGGTTACCGGTGCGTCTTCGTCTGCCCCGACAAGGTCAGCCAGGACAAGCAGGACGTGCTTCGCGCGTACGGCGCGGAGGTGGTGGTCTGCCCGACCGCCGTCGCGCCGGAGGACCCGCGCTCGTACTACAACGTCTCGGACCGGCTGACCCGGGAGATCCCCGGCGCCTGGAAGCCCAACCAGTACAGCAACCCGGCCAACCCGCGCTCGCACTACGAGACGACCGGTCCGGAGCTGTGGAAGCAGACCGACGGCGAACTCACCCACTTCGTGGCCGGCGTCGGCACCGGCGGCACCATCTCCGGCATCGGCCGGTACCTCAAGGAGGCGTCCGAGGGTCGGGTGCGCGTCGTCGGGGCCGACCCGGAGGGCTCGGTCTACTCCGGTGGCACCGGTCGTCCGTACCTCGTGGAGGGCGTCGGCGAGGACTTCTGGCCGGAGACGTACGACCGGGGTGTCGCCGACGAGATCGTGGAGGTCTCCGACAAGGCGTCCTTCGAGATGACCCGGCGGCTGGCCCGCGAGGAGGGGCTGCTGGTCGGCGGTTCGTGCGGCATGGCGGTGGTCGCCGCCCTGGAGGTCGCCCGTCGGGCCGGGCCGGACGACGTCGTGGTGGTGCTGCTCCCCGACGGTGGTCGCGGTTACCTCTCCAAGATCTTCAACGACTCGTGGATGGCCCGGTACGGCTTCCTCGACAACTCCGGCGCGGAGCCGACGGTGGCCGACGCGCTGGACAGCAAGCCGGGCGGCCTGCCCGAGCTGGTGCACGTGCACCCGACCGAGACCGTCCGCGACGCGATCGACTACATGCGCGAGTACGGCGTCTCGCAGCTGCCGGTGCTCAAGGCCGAGCCGCCCGTGGTGACCGGTGAGGTCGCCGGCTCGATCGCCGAGCGGGACCTGCTCGACGCGCTGTTCACCGGCCAGGCCCACCTGCACGACACGATCGAGCGGCACATGGGCGACCCGCTGCCGATGATCGGCGGTGGTCAGCCGGTGAGCGAGGCGGTGGGCATGTTGGAGAAGTCCGACGCCGCGCTGGTCCTGGTCGACGGCAAGCCCAAGGGCGTCCTGACCCGCCAAGACCTCCTGGCCCACCTAGGAGCCCACTAACCCCCCAACCCCGCCCCCGCCCCGCCCCCTCGCCCCGTCGATCTTGCACTTACTGTCGCCCGAACGCGCTTCTTGTCAGGTTTTGTCCCGACAGAAAGTGCAAGATCGGCGCGGGCTTGAGGGCGCGGGCGAGGGCGGGGGGTTTAGAGGGGGCGGGTGTAGCGGATTTGGGGGGTTGGGGCGGTGCCTATGTGTTCTTCGCGCTCGGCGCCGGTGGGGGTCCAGCCGCCGCGTTCGTAGAAGGAGCGGGCGTGGGCGTTGTCCCGCAGCACCCAGAGCACGGCACGCCGCCAACCCTGCGTCCGCATGGCGTCCAGGGCGTCCACCATCAGGGTGCGACCGACGCCGCGGCCCTGCTCGGCCGGGTCGAGATGGATCGCGTTGAGCAGCCCGGTGGCGGGGTCGTCCTCGTCGTCGGGGCCCAGGTGGCTGAACCCGACCAGCGCCCCGGCCCGTTCGGCCACCGTCATCCGGTGGGTGTCCCGCTCCCAGATCCACCGCTCGACCCAGTACCGCCCCATCGCCTCCGGTGTGGGTTCGGCCAGCGCCTCGGCCGGTACGAAGGCGGAGTACGCGGCGACCCGGGAGCGCTGGTGCAGGGCACCCACCGCCATCAGGTCACCTTCGGTCGCGGGGCGGAGCGTGACGGTCACCCGGCCGAGGCTACCCGGCGGGGCGGAACCTGCACCGTGGTCAGATCCTCGGCGATGATCAGTTCGCCGTCGAAGTGCGCGCGCGCCTCGTCGTGGAACCGGCGCGGGTCGGGATAGCGCTGGGAGAAGTGGGTGAGCACGAGCCGGCGTACCCCGGATTCGGTCGCCACCCGGGCGGCCTGCGCCGCGGTCAGGTGGCCGACCTCGGCGGCGAGCGCGGCCTCCGACTCCAGGAACGTCGACTCGATGACCAGCAGGTCGGCGTGCTCGGCGAGGGCGTACACCCCGTCGCAGAGGCCGGTGTCCATCACGAACGCGAACCGCTGCCCCGGCCGGGGCACGCCCACATCGGCCCGGGTGACGCGGCGTCCGTCGAGGTCCAGGTGCCCGACGCGGATCAGCTCGCCGACGGCCGGCCCAGCGATGCCGTACGCGGTCAGCTTCTCCGGCAGCATCCGGTGCCCGTCCGGCTCGACCAGCCGGTACCCGTACGTCTCGATGGGGTGCCGTAGCCGGCGTGCCTCCAGCGTGCCGCAGCGCAGGTCGATCCGCTGCCCGTCCGCCTCGATGGGCTCGACCCGCAGCTCGGCGGTCTCGTAGAAGGAGGTCGCGTGCCGCAGCCGGGCGAAGTATTCGGCGCCGCCGGCGGGGAAGTGCACAGCGACCGGGTGCGGCACCCGGTCCAGGGAGAGCCGCTGGATGGTGCCGGGCAGGCCCAGGCAGTGGTCCCCGTGGAAGTGGGTGACGCAGATCCGGGTCAGGTCGGTGGCGGTGACGGTGGTGTGCAGGAGTTGGCGCTGGCTGCCCTCACCCGGGTCGAAGAGGATCACCTCGTCGTCCCAGCGCAACACGTACCCGTTGTGGTTGCGCTGACGGGTCGGCGCCTGGCTGGCCGTCCCCAGCACCACCAGCTCGCGCATGGACATGGCCACTCCCGCGGATATGGAGCGACCCCCGGGGCGCTCCGCGCATGTGCGCGGGCCGGCTGGACTTGGCCGGCACCCCGGGGGTCGGGTGGCTGTCGTGGATTCGCCGCACCGCTGCCACACGGTCTCGACGATGGTGCTTGTGCCCGCCTTGCGGCAGGCCGATCACTGTCGAGGACAGCGGCTAGCTGACAGCCACCTCACGAGTCCGATTGCTATACAAGTCTGGACCACCTCCTTTCACGTGTACGGCCACGTTATCGAGTTCTCGTCGGGCTCGGCAACGGATTTCGATCACAGGGCCGAACGGGAATGCCCGGACACCTCCGAAGGTGGCCGAACGACGGTCACTCAGGTGGCGAAGGTCGGGTCGGCGTACCCCATCGCCCTCATCTTCGCGGCGGTGAAGACGATCAGGATCTCGTCGCCCGGGATCAACACGTCGTCCACCTGGGGAAACCGTGGCATGCCGGCGACGAACCACACCGGCCCCGCGTCGAAGTCCAGCCGGAGGGCGGTCGGAAGGCGCACGTCACGCGGCGGGGCGACCACTTCGCCGTCCCACCGCGTGGCGGGCCCGAACGTGAGCGTGTCCCACCGGATCGTCGCGGCCCGGATCGGTTGGCCCAGGAAGGCGTCCCAGCGCGAATCGGCTGCCGGCCCGGCCCGCTGCGACTCGTCCTCATCGAGGTGGCGGGCGATGGGCTCCAGGAACACGTCGACGCCGTACGGGTGGAACGTCGCGTCCCAGGTGATCGTCACCGGGCCGGCTACGGTGGCCAGCTCGACCCCCAGGACGGCGCGGTGCCAGTCGCCGTAGTCCCAGTCCGGGTCGGGGCCGCTGGTGTGCAGGTCCCAGTAGTCGACGGCGAGCAACCGACGGCCTCGCAGGGCGTCGATTCGGCGCTCGAAGGCGGCCCGGACATCGGCCTGCTCGTTGGTCACGGCGGTCATGGTCCCGGGTGGCCCGTCGCTCCGCAATCGGATCGGGGCCGCACAGCCGTCGGGGGGGGGGGGCGCGCCCCCCCCCCCCCCCCCGGGGGGGGGGGGGGGGCCCCCCCCCCCCCCCCCCCCCCCCCCCCCCCCCCCCCCCCCCCAACCCCCCCCCCCCCCCCCCCCCCCCCCCCCCCCCCCCCCCCCCCCCCCCCCCCCC